>NZ_WNIJ01000001.1 GCF_009725755.1 Bombella sp. ESL0385 | reverse complement strand
GGGTTGCGTGGGTTTTGTGGTGTGGGTATAAGGCGCTCTACCGGCGGCGCTGGGGCGGGAGTTCTGGGGTTGTTTGGGTGGTCATTGAGAATTGAATATTGGTTAATAAGTAGAGACTGGAAGGGATATGTTGGCGGCGTTTTTTGTTGGTTAAGGCTGATAGAAGTTTAGCTGTTGATGTATCTGACTTTAAGTTTGAGCGTTGAATTAAGCTAGATGTTGATTCTGTTGGTCTGGATTGAACCTGAGAGTTTGATCCTGGCTCAGAGCGAACGCTGGCGGCATGCTTAACACATGCAAGTCGCACGGACCTTTTGGGGTTAGTGGCGGACGGGTGAGTAACGCGTAGGAACCTATCCAGGGGTGGGGGATAACATTGGGAAACTGGTGCTAATACCGCATGAAGCCTGAGGGCCAAAGGAGCAATCTGCCATTGGAGGGGCCTGCGTTCGATTAGCTAGTTGGTTAGGTAAAGGCTGACCAAGGCGATGATCGATAGCTGGTTTGAGAGGATGATCAGCCACACTGGGACTGAGACACGGCCCAGACTCCTACGGGAGGCAGCAGTGGGGAATATTGGACAATGGGGGGAACCCTGATCCAGCAATGCCGCGTGTGTGAAGAAGGTCTTCGGATTGTAAAGCACTTTCACTAGGGAAGATGATGACGGTACCTAGAGAAGAAGCCCCGGCTAACTTCGTGCCAGCAGCCGCGGTAATACGAAGGGGGCTAGCGTTGCTCGGAATGACTGGGCGTAAAGGGCGCGTAGGCTGTTTGTACAGTCAGATGTGAAATCCCCGGGCTTAACCTGGGAACTGCATTTGATACGTGCAGACTAGAGTCCGAGAGAGGGTTGTGGAATTCCCAGTGTAGAGGTGAAATTCGTAGATATTGGGAAGAACACCGGTTGCGAAGGCGGCAACCTGGCTCGGAACTGACGCTGAGGCGCGAAAGCGTGGGGAGCGAACAGGATTAGATACCCTGGTAGTCCACGCTGTAAACGATGTGTGCTGGATGTTGGGTGATTTTATCATTCAGTGTCGGAGCTAACGCGTTAAGCACACCGCCTGGGGAGTACGGCCGCAAGGTTGAAACTCAAAGGAATTGACGGGGGCCCGCACAAGCGGTGGAGCATGTGGTTTAATTCGAAGCAACGCGCAGAACCTTACCAGGGCTTGCATGGGGAGGCTGTAGTCAGAGATGGCTATTTCTTCGGACCTCCCGCACAGGTGCTGCATGGCTGTCGTCAGCTCGTGTCGTGAGATGTTGGGTTAAGTCCCGCAACGAGCGCAACCCTTGTCTTTAGTTGCCAGCATGTTTGGGTGGGCACTCTAGAGAGACTGCCGGTGACAAGCCGGAGGAAGGTGGGGATGACGTCAAGTCCTCATGGCCCTTATGTCCTGGGCTACACACGTGCTACAATGGCGGTGACAGAGGGAAGCTAGATGGTGACATTGTGCTGATCTCCAAAAGCCGTCTCAGTTCGGATTGTACTCTGCAACTCGAGTGCATGAAGGTGGAATCGCTAGTAATCGCGGATCAGCATGCCGCGGTGAATACGTTCCCGGGCCTTGTACACACCGCCCGTCACACCATGGGAGTTGGTTTGACCTTAAGCCGGTGAGCGAACCGCAAGGACGCAGCCGACCACGGTCGGGTCAGCGACTGGGGTGAAGTCGTAACAAGGTAGCCGTAGGGGAACCTGCGGCTGGATCACCTCCTTTCAAGGAAGTTTTCTGACGAGTTGGAAAGCTTTTTGAATAAAAAGACCTATGTTTAGAGCGTAGGCGTTATAGAGACGGAAAGCGCCGTCAGCATATCCCTTCCTTTACTTTTCCTGGGCTAGTAGCTCAGTTGGTTAGAGCACACGCTTGATAAGCGTGGGGTCGGAGGTTCAAGTCCTCCCTGGCCCACCACCAGGATGCTGGGGGCATAGCTCAGCTGGGAGAGCACCTGCTTTGCAAGCAGGGGGTCGTCGGTTCGAACCCGTCTGCCTCCACCACATATTTGGTGGGACTAGGAAGAGAGTAGAGGAAAGAGGAAAGAGTTCTTCTTTTAAGTAGCGATGTGTTGCTATTTAGAAGGAGTATCTGGTCTTTGAGGTGTGAATCGGTTGGTGCGCTATCTGCGTATTCTGCAATGGGTTGTCTGACCTTTGGTAGGGGATGTTTCCTTGTCTCCTACGGAACATTGCAGGGGGTATTCAGATGGCGAGAATGAAGTGACTGACATTATATGTCCGGAACTGTCATTATAGTGTCTGAATGTGAGAAATTACAGTTGGTCACTGTGTGACTGGTTACTGTGCATGTGGTGTGAGAATGAGAAGGGCACTTGGTGGATGCCTTGGCACCAGAAGGCGAAGAAGGACGTGACACACTGCGATAAGCCACGGGGAGTTGTGAGTAAGCATTTATCCGTGGATTTCCGAATGGGGCAACCCCCTCGTAAGAGGATCATACACTGAATAGATAGGTGTATGAGGCGAACCCGGGGAACTGAAACATCTAAGTACCCGGAGGAAAAGACATCAACAGAGATTCTGCTAGTAGTGGCGAGCGAACGCGGAACAGGCCAGTGTCTTTGTAAGAACAAGCAGAACAGTCTGGAAAGTCTGACCATAGTGGGTGATAGTCCCTTATGCGTAATGTCTTATAAAGGCCTTGAGTAGGGCGGGGCACGAGAAACCCTGTCTGAACATGGGAGGACCACCTTCCAAGCCTAAATACTCTCTGGTGACCGATAGTGAACCAGTACCGTGAGGGAAAGGTGAAAAGCACCCCGATAAGGGGAGTGAAAGAGACCTGAAACCAGGTGCCTACAAGCAGTCGGAGCCTCTTATGGGGTGACGGCGTACCTTTTGTATAATGGGTCAGCGAGTTTCTGTCCGTAGCGAGCTTAAGCCGATAGGTGTAGGCGTAGCGAAAGCGAGTCTGAATAGGGCGACTAAGTTACTGGTAGAAGACCCGAAACCGAGTGATCTAGCCATGGCCAGGCTGAAGGTGCGGTAACACGCACTGGAGGGCCGAACCCACGCCTGTTGAAAAAGTCGGGGATGAGCTGTGGCTAGGGGTGAAAGGCCAATCAAACTCGGAGATAGCTGGTTCTCCGCGAAATCTATTGAGGTAGATCGTCGCATATTACCCTCGGGGGTAGAGCACTGGATGGGCTAGGGGGGCCCAAAGCCTTACCACACCTAACCAAACTCCGAATACCGAGGAGTATAAGTGCGGCAGACAGACAGTGGGTGCTAAGGTCCATTGTCGAGAGGGAAACAGCCCAGACCACCAGCTAAGGCCCCTAAATCGTGGCTAAGTGGGAAAGGATGTGGGGATTCCAAAACAACCAGGAGGTTGGCTTAGAAGCAGCCATCCTTTAAAGAAAGCGTAATAGCTCACTGGTCTAATAGAAACCCTGCGCCGAAAATGTAACGGGGCTCAAGCCACGTGCCGAAGCTGTGGGTGCATAGATTACTATGCGCGGTAGCGGAGCGTTCTGTAAGCCTGCGAAGGAGACGGGGTGACCCTCTCTGGAGGTATCAGAAGTGCGAATGCTGACATGAGTAGCGACAAACAGTGCGAGAAACACTGTCGCCGAAAGTCCAAGGGTTCCTGCGCAAGGTTAATCCACGCAGGGTGAGCCGGCCCCTAAGGCGAGGGCGAAAGCCGTAGTCGATGGGAATTAGGTTAATAGTCCTAAGCCTGCTAGAAGTGACGAACGAGATATGTTGTCAGCTCTTAACGGATTGAGCTGGCTTTTGGACCGTTCCAGGAAATAGCTCTAGCATATAGACCGTACCCGAAACCGACACAGGTGGACTGGTAGAGTATACCAAGGCGCTTGAGAGAACGATGCTGAAGGAACTAGGCAAATTGCTCGTGTAACTTCGGAAGAAACGAGACCCGTTAGTGGGTAACCATTAGCGGGTGGCACAGACCAGGGGGTAGCGACTGTTTAGTAAAAACACAGGACTCTGCGAAATCGAAAGATGACGTATAGGGTCTGACGCCTGCCCGGTGCCGGAAGGTTAAGAGGAGATGTGCAAGCGTCAAATCGAAGCCCCGGTAAACGGCGGCCGTAACTATAACGGTCCTAAGGTAGCGAAATTCCTTGTCGGGTAAGTTCCGACCTGCACGAATGGCGTAACGACTTCCCCGCTGTCTCCAGCATCGGCTCAGCGAAATTGAATTCCCCGTGAAGATGCGGGGTACCCGCGGTCAGACGGAAAGACCCTATGAACCTTTACTGCAGCTTTACAGTGGTATCAGGAAAGTTTTGTGTAGGATAGGTGGGAGGCTTTGAAACCAGGGCGCCAGCTCCGGTGGAGCCATCCTTGAAATACCACCCTGAACTTTTCTGATATCTAACCGAGACCAGTCAGCCTGGTCCGGGACCCTGTATGGTGGGCAGTTTGACTGGGGCGGTCGCCTCCCAAAGAATAACGGAGGCGCGCGATGGTGGGCTCAGGCCGGTCGGAAACCGGCTGTCGAGTGCAATGGCATAAGCCCGCCTGACTGCGAGAGTGACAGCTCAAGCAGAGACGAAAGTCGGCCATAGTGATCCGGTGGTCCCGCGTGGATGGGCCATCGCTCAACGGATAAAAGGTACTCTAGGGATAACAGGCTGATCTCCCCCAAGAGTCCACATCGACGGGGAGGTTTGGCACCTCGATGTCGGCTCATCACATCCTGGGGCTGGAGCAGGTCCCAAGGGTTCGGCTGTTCGCCGATTAAAGTGGTACGTGAGCTGGGTTTAGAACGTCGTGAGACAGTTCGGTCCCTATCTGCCGTGGGTGTAAGAGACTTGAGAGGATTTGTCCCTAGTACGAGAGGACCGGGATGAACGAACCTCTGGTGCACCGGTTGTCGCGCCAGCGGCACAGCCGGGTAGCTAAGTTCGGAATGGATAACCGCTGAAAGCATCTAAGCGGGAAACCAGCCTCAAAACTAGGTCTCACAGGGCCGTCCAAGACCAGGACGTCAATAGGTCAGGTGTATAAGCATGGTAACATGTGTAGCTAACTGATCCTAATCGCCCATATCTCTCACACACCTAAAACACATGCACAGTAATCAGTCACACTCACCAAAAAACACCAACCACACCCCAATCACCTAAAGGGTGAGCGGGAAGACCTGGTGGCTATGGCGGAGGATCCATACCCGATCCCATCCCGAACTCGGCCGTTAAAGCCTCCAGCGCCTATGATACTGCTTCTTAAGAAGCGGAAAAGTCGGTCGCCGCCAGGTCCCCTCGCTCACCCACTCCATACTTAAACCACCCACTACCGCGGGGTGGAGCAGCCCGGTAGCTCGTCAGGCTCATAACCTGAAGGTCGTAGGTTCAAATCCTACCCCCGCATCCAATAAATACCACACACAAATCCCAGATAAATCCCTAAACCTACACACCACTAAAACATAGCCTTGCCTCTGTGATAAGCTTATCCCAAAAACCTAAGCCGACATTAGCACCATGCCGCTAATCACTTTGGTAGGAATAGTTACATCAACGTGCATTTTAATTATTATTTAATTAACTTTTCTGGTAGATGACGTCTCTCAAATTTGCGTCAAGCGTTAAGTGGGATAACGGATGTACCAGAATGCGATGAAAATCGAGATGAAAAAGCCTAGCTGTAGCTTTTTTCTCTTGTTTTTGGGAAGCATGGTATGGGGGTTAGCTTTTAATACGCTCCCTACTTATGCGGCACCTGCTGGTGCGGTAGCGACAGCGGCGGCTAGTGATGGGGCCAAGACCTCTCCGATGGTGATGTCCGGTACCGCAGGAGAATGGGGGTATCGTTGTCTATTTCCCCCGACTAATCCGGCAGCGGGGCCGCAATTCTGTTTGATGCAGCAAAGCCTAATGATGCAGGGAAGTATTTAAAAGGGTTGTCTGTCTTGATACGTTAGTCAGTTGACTTTCTTTATAAGTGTTTATCAAATGAATGTACTTATAAGTAGACTATAATTATTTTTGATATATTATCGAGTATCTTACGAATTGACTTACTATACATTTTTAATGATTATTGGAATAGTAATTTTAATCAGATTATAGTTAACGTGTTAGGAGCGGATAAAATATCTCTTTGTGAAAGAGATACCTACTTCATTGTAAAAATCGACTAACTTAACCAATGCAATGACTGTGTTGATTCTGTGACAGAATGGTGTCAAGGCAAGGAAGATTCTTGGTGAATATATTTCCACGGTGAAAGGAAGCTTTGGGGAGTTAAGATTTAGATAATGAAAGAGATGTTTTTGTGTTGTAAAAAATGAAGATAGATTTTATTATTCTTTAGTTAATTATTCTTAAATTGATATTAATTTGGGTGTTTATTTTGTAGAATATTCATATTTGTTTGGAGAAAATCCAATATTAAAAAATTAAATATATCTATACATAATAATCTAAATTATAGACTTCAAAATATTTATATTAATCTATATTGGGATGAAATGAAAAATGAGATTTTTTTGATTTTATGTTCTTTCAGTTTTGATTTTAATCCTTTAGTAAGTCATTATGTCACTCATATGTAAGCGAGTGCAAATTCGTAGTTTCGCGGGGAGAGGGTAATGAATATCAAACGAGGAATGTTCCTAGCGTTTTGTGTCGCAACAGGGGCGATAGCGTCTTCTGCTTCTTCTTGGGCGGCTGATGGGACAC
Organism: Bombella sp. ESL0385; assembly: GCF_009725755.1. Classification (GTDB taxonomy): domain Bacteria; phylum Pseudomonadota; class Alphaproteobacteria; order Acetobacterales; family Acetobacteraceae; genus Bombella; species Bombella pollinis. The sequence goes on along the minus strand of NZ_WNIJ01000001.1, from coordinate 1,331,675 downwards.
AGGCGACGCCGGTTGTTATTTCTGGATCAGCGGCAGCATGGACGTATCGTTGTGTGTTTCCTGCGGATAATCTTTCACAAGGTCCTCAAGTATGTTTAGCCCAGCAAGCCTTAACAGTGCAGGGTGATAAGGGAAAAACCGAGGCATTGGGTGCGGTTATTTTGGCGCGCGCAACGGAGAATGTTACCACAACGCCACTTACACGCCGTCCGTGGCGGTTGACGGTTATGGTGCCGCTTACTCTTTCTTTAAAGACGGATGTACGTGTTGTTTTGGACGACAATCCTCCTATCAAATTGTCGTGGCAATCTTGCGCTACGGCGGGCTGCATGGCTTCGCTTGATTTGTCAGCAGACCAGGTTACGCGGTTAAGGGTGGGGAAGACAGGCCACATCATAGCAGACAAAGTTGGAGGCGGTACGCTGACCATCAATTTTGCGCTTGATGGCTCTAATGCTGCTTTGCATCAACTGGATAGTTGGATTCAAAAGTCGCCTTTCCGTCAGTAAAATAACTCAAGGGAAGGTTCTTCTCTTATAGAGGTTTGGTTGCCCCTGTTCCGACATTTTGGACAGGGGCAATTTGATTCGGGCTCTTTCATTGTTGGTTAGAATCTGGGGGCTGCCAAGCTGATAAAGGCGATGGGAGCCTTAAAATAGGACTATATATAGTAGTAATTTTTCTCATTTATCACATGATATGGTGTCTCATTCATCTGATTCGCGCTCTTATAAAAAACTTTAATAACTCCCATAATTGGCTATTTTCTCACTTTTTTAGCCTGCCTCTGGGGAGAGTAAGGGGTAAAGTGTTATCTTCTTGTTGCAAGTGATAAGAGTTCTCATCTAACGTCACTCTTGAAGCAAGTCGCAAAGAGGGAGAGGCCCCATGACCGTCCAAATCGCAGAACAGCATGGTACTTATGCTATGCCCATGGCCACATTGGTGCGGGAGGAGCAAACAGCCTTATGGGCGTTGCGTTATTTATTAGGACCGCGGTGCTGGCGGCGTTCTAAGTCTTTAGCAGGGCTGGTAGGACAAGAGGCGGAGCGTTTGCAGGAGCGGTTTCAGTCCTTGTTCCTCCATGCTGTTTGCGCCACAGCCGCTTTGGAATATTCTGCAACGGAGTCTCATCTGCTTGACCTCCTTGCAGCGATGCAAAATGCACCGGAGGAGCAGGTTCTTCATACGTCATTAGGGGAGGCGTTGATGCATCTTGGTCAGGCTTTAGCGGCGTATGGATATTGGTTGCCTACGCGGGAGAGGGCGGAGGAAAGCATGATAAAAATGCCAATGCCAGCCCTGGCGCAAGATAATTATCCAGCGATGATGGAAGCCGCTGAATAATAAATATCCTCCTGAAATTGGATAAGATTGTTCATTCTGTCTTGAATCCAAATTGATGGCGGTGTTTCTATACGGGTTCTTTGTCACAAACGGCTGGAGCCTAAAGTGGAAGTTCAGTCCATTATCTTCCCAGAAGGGATGTCTCTCCAATGTGGGGAGGTCATCGCTCCGCTGGAGGTGGCCTATCAGACTTATGGTACACTCTCGCCAAAGCGGGATAATGCGATTGTCATTTGCCATGCTTTTACGGGAGACCAGTTTGTCGCCAGCCCGCACCCTGTTACGGGGAAGCCGGGCTGGTGGTCGCGTATGGTTGGCCCCGGCTTGCCGATTGATACAGAGCGTTTTTTTGTCATCTGTGCCAATGTCTTAGGGGGCTGCATGGGGACGACCGGCCCCACGACTATGCGGGCGGGGACGGGTAAGCCATGGGGGAAGGATTTTCCTCCCATCACAATGCACGACATTGTGGCAGCTCAGGTGAAGGTGATTGATCACTTCGGCATTGAGCAATTATTTGCCGTTATTGGAGGATCGATGGGGGGGATGCAAACCCTCACATGGGCTACAGATTACGCTGAGCGTGTTTTTGCAGCTATGCCGATTGCGACCTCTCCCTTTCAATCGGCGCAGAATATTGCGTTTAATGAGGTCAGTCGGCAGGCGATTTATAGTGACCCTGATTGGCATGGGGGGGATTATCAAGCCCATGATGTTATCCCAGCGCGCGGTTTGGCTGTAGCGCGTATGGTGGGGCATATTACTTATCTCTCAGAAGAAGCTCTAACGCGGAAGTTTGGGAGGGAGATACGGCCGGGAACGATGCCCGCCCCCAATTCGCCTTTAGCAGCGTTACCTTTTGGGGGGATGTTTCAGGTCGAAAGTTATCTGCAATATCAAGGCTCTAATTTCACACGGCGGTTTGATGCACATTCTTATCTAACAATTTCTCGTGCGATGGACTTCTTCGATCTCGGCAGCGAGCATGGGGGTAATCTAGCGGCAGCTTTTCAGCAGGTGCGGACGCGTTTTTGTGTTGTGTCCTTCAGCTCGGATTGGCTGTTTCCCACGGCACAATCAAGAATGCTGACGCGGGCGATTAATCAGGCAGGGGGACATGTCTCTTTTGTGGAGATTGAGAGCGACCGTGGCCATGATGCCTTTCTGTTAGAAGAGCCGGATTTTGATCGCACAGTGCGCGGTTTTTTAAACGGCGCGGCGCGTCATGCGGGCTTACCAGCGGGGAGGGATGATCATGCGGTTTGATCAAGAATTGATTGCGACTATGGTCGCACCGCAGAGTCGGGTGCTGGATATTGGGAGCGGGGATGGCAGTTTGATTGATTATCTCTCCCGCCAAAAAGGCTGTGACGCCCAAGGCTTGGAGCTGGATATGAAGGCCGTGACCCAATCTGTTGCGCATGGTTTGCCCGTTATGCACGGGGATGCTGATGAAGTTTTGGCGGATTATCCAGAAGATACATTTGATTATGTTGTCCTACAGCGCACCCTCCAAGCGGTGGAGCGTCCGCGTGAGGTTTTGCACCATATGTTGCGGATTGGGCGAGCGGCTTTGGTTTCCTTCCCCAATTTTGGGCATTGGCGTTTACGCTGGCATTTAATGCGTACAGGGCGTATGCCTATGACATCGGTTTGGCCAACCCCATGGTATGAGACATCTAACATTCATCCTTGTACGATTTATGACTTCTTCGCCTTATGTGCTGAGGACGGTTATGTGGTGCGGAATTGGATGGTTGTGAATGGGGATAAGCGGTCGCGCTTGGCCGAGCAATCGCCCCATTTGGCGAATATGTTCGGGGAGCAAGCGTTGTTTTTACTGCAAAAACAGGCGCGATAAGGATTGATAGAGCGGGATGTGATTTTTCTCTTGTTATAAGACAAAAATAGTCCTATTTAGAAAGAGACGAGATAAGCCTTCTTTAAGGAAGTGTTTTAGGCGTTCGTTTTATGTGGTGTTGCCAGATGGATGCTGGAATAACGCCGGTTTTTTGAGGAAACATCATGAGCAGTTTTCGCGCGCTCGGTTTGGCGGCCCCCATTTTGCAAGCCTTGGATGAGGAGGGCTATAAGACGCCAACGCCAATCCAAGCAGGGGCGATCCCTCATCTGTTAAAGGGGAAGGACCTTTTGGGTCTTGCGCAGACGGGGACGGGCAAAACGGCAGCATTTGCTTTGCCGATTTTGCATTATTTATTGGAGACGCCTCGCAAAGCGACCCCGCGCGGGGCGCGTGTGTTGGTGCTGGCCCCCACGCGGGAGCTAGTGGCGCAGATAGGCGATAATTTTGCGGCCTATGCGCGGCATATGAAGTTCTCTTACGCTGTGATTTTTGGTGGTGTTGGGCAGAATCGTCAGGTCGAAGCGATGAAACGCGGCGTAGATGTCCTCATCGCTGCCCCGGGGCGTTTGTTGGACCTTGTAGGGCAAGGCCATATCGACCTCTCCACACCGGAGATTGTCGTGCTGGATGAAGCAGACCGTATGTTGGATATGGGCTTTGTGCATGATATTCGTAAGGTTGTAGCGCGCTTGCCAGAAAAACGACAGACGCTCCTTTTCTCCGCGACTATGCCAGCCTCTATTCGTGACTTAGCGCATTCTTTGCTGCATGAGCCCGAGACGGTGCAAGTCACGCCGGAATCCAGCACGGTGGATCGTATTCGTCAGGCGGTTCTATTTGTCGATTCAGCTCAAAAGAAAGAAGCTTTGATGATGTTGGTCAATAATGACCGTGTCGTGCGGGCTGTTGTCTTTACGCTGATGAAGCATGAAGCCAATAAAGTGGCAGAATATCTCAGTAAGCATGGGATTCCCGCAGCGGCGATTCATGGCAATAAGTCCCAAGGGGCACGTGAGCGTGCCATGCAAGGCTTTCGGGATGGGAGTGTCCGCGTGTTAGTCGCCACAGATATTGCCGCGCGCGGTATTGATGTGGATGAGGTTTCTCACGTCTTTAATTACGATTTGCCGAATGTGCCAGAGGCTTACGTCCATCGCATTGGCCGTACAGCGCGTGCCGGTCGTGAGGGTTGGGCTGTATCCCTTTGTGAGGCAGAGCAGCGTGCATGGTTAAAAGAGATTGAGAAGCGCATCAGCAAGGCTGTGCCTGTGATTACGGACCATCCTTACCATTCTGATGACGCGCAGAACTCCACATTGCCGCCGCCTGTTTTAGGGGGAGGCCGTGGGCGCGGTGGTCGTGGCCGTGGTGGCCCATCCGGTGGGGGCCGTGGTCGCAGCCCACGGGCGGCGTCTACCCGTCCATCCTCCTCTGGTCGTGGTGGGGCAGGGCGTTCACGCGGGCGGCGGTCGTCCTAAAAAGCTTTGTGGTTATGTGTGTTATGCGTGGCAGCCCCGTTTTATGCGGGGCTGTTTTGCTATGGGGGTGCACCCTACGTTAGGGGGAGGTCATAGGGGTAAAGCTAAGGAGCATCAGATTATGCCAGCACAAGAGACGCATAAACCCGCAGAGCTTATCTGGGGCCATGGGCCGAAAAAATTAGAGGTCTTTTTAGAGCCAACATGCCCCTTTTGTGTGCGGGCCTCACGTAAGTTAATGCCCCTCTTAGCCCATGTAGGGGAGGAGGCTATGACACTGCATATTTATCTCCATTCCCAACCGTGGCATCTCTTCTCTGGCGTGGTGACGCGCTGCATTTTGGCTGCGGCTGCATTGCCAGAGGGGCGCGATAAAGCGTGGCAAACGTTGCGGAGTGTGGGGGATCATCGTGAGGAGTTCGAGTTCGCTCATCATTATGAGGGCGCGAATATGCACACCACGCCGGAAGAATTGTTAGAGCGGCTAGAGGTCTATACGCGGCTTAATCTTGCGGTGCCGTTCCGTCTAGCAAGCGTGACGGAGGCTATTAAAGCCCATACACGTTATGCGCGGCACAATAAGATTCATGTCTCACCAAGTTTTATGCTGAATGGCACGTTGGATGAGCGTTTCCAAAGCGGGCAATCGGTGGAGGAATGGGCGGCTCTTTTGAAGTGAGCTAGCATGGTTACGGCGTCTTCATGGCGTTGTAACGCAGTTGCCACGAGATACGGTGTAGTGAGGCATATGGAAAAGATTTTTCATTTAAGGCGGTTTGTGATGAATTACACCGGTATTTTAGTGGTGATGAGGTGGCTGGGTGTTGCTGGTATGCCGGGTGTTGCTGGCGCATATGATGGTCAGTCCGTGCCTTTGGGGCATGTACAGCAAATCAGCGTTATACGGGGGCCCGGTGGTAGCTATGCTGGGAATATCGAGAGGGATGGAACCATAAGGGGAGGGGATGGCAGCTATCTTGGAAGCATAGAGCGGGATGGGACTGATGGGGATGCCCCACTGTCTGACGCAGACCGGAAGGCAGGTGCTTTGATTCTGTTTCATCGCCTGCCTCACTGACCTTTATGCTGATTCATAGTGCGTGGCAGCCTTCTTCAAGATGTGAGGAAGGCTGTTTTTTATGTGCCAGGATGAAGCCTAGGGAAATTGAATCTCATTGCTTTGGCGAATGCGCGCCAGATGCGGGAAAAGCCGTTGGAAAGCAAAATGATGCATCTCCTCATCCAGCCCCGCGGTGAGGTCCTCTAGGATAATGACGTGATAGCCATGTTCATGCGCGGCGCGGGCAGTGGATTCCACGCCCATATTGGTAGCGATTCCGCCCAGTACGATAGTGTTTATCCCTCGCCGGCGTAGTTGGAGGTCTAAATCGGTTCCATAAAACGCGCCCCATTGATGTTTTGTAACGCGGAGGTCTCCCTCCCGTGCCAAATCGGGGACGAGTTCCGCCCAATGAGCGGGTAGAGATGTATTGGGGTCATGCAAAGGCTTATCGACAGGGGCGGATAGAGCATCTTTTCCATCAGCAGCAAAGGCGACATTAACCAGCACAACCACTGCTCCAGCGTGGCGGAAACGCTCTGCGACTATCTTGCTCGCAGCTACGACTTCAGCCCCGCTGCGTGGTGCTGTGGGCAGGGAGACAATGCCTTCTTGGAGGTCAATGAGGATAAGGGCTGTGCGGTGAGGGTCAAGCGTATGTGGCATAGAGGGCTCCTAATTACGAAGGGTTAAGTGGTAATTCATGTTGAGGAGGCGCAGCAAGAGAAAGCTATGAAAAGAAGGGGCCATGAGCCTTATGGAGGATGAGATGCACTATATTGGTCTTCTGCTGGTGATAGGATGGTTGGGCGCGATAGGGATGCCGAGTTTCGCGCGGGCCCATACGATACGCTATGAGGGCAGTGCTGATCCCGAGGCACATTTGGAGGTAATGAGCAGCGTGCAAAATGGCATAGGCCATTACGCAGGGACGGTAGATTCACATAATGACGATTCTGGCTTATCTGAGAATGACCAGCGGGGGCATATCAGTCTTGCAAGGGCTGCGCTTGTGCCATGGCAGCATAGGCCCCACCGTGAAGGAGAGGCGATGAAGCGTCTTAAGTGAGAGGAAAGAAAGGTTAGGGATATGCCACATACATCATCACATGAGCATAAAGCCCCCCATGCTAGCAGCTCTCTGCATGAGCTCGCCCGCAAGGCAATTCATTCGCCAAAACTGCTTACAAAGGATGAAGTGTTGGAGCTTGCTCATCACGTTCTCAAAACTGGTGAGCATGCGACAGAGGCAGAGCGCGAGATTGCTAAAAAGGCTCAGCATAACCCAGAAGGGCTAGAGGCCGCACAGATCACCAAGCTTGGAGAGCGCGCCCAGTACGACCATCGCGGCTGAAAACGTGCCGACTCCCCTTACAAAACGCAACGGCTCGTCTTCTATTATAGGGAGATGAGCCGTCTTTGTAAGGACGACCTTACATGGCTCGTGGCGGATGGGGTGAACTCCTAACCTCTGATCCTTTCTTTTTCCTTAAATTAAAAAAAATCCCTGAAAACAGCCAGTTACGAGAATAGTCCTTTTCTCTCTCTTTCATTTTTCCCCTCTATAGCGCAAGAGTGAAGGAAGGACAGAGAATGGGATGTTAAGGATACATGGCCCGGCGTTTATACAAGCTGACAGACAAAGCCATTCAATCGCTACCAGAGGGGAATCATAGCGATGGTGGGAATCTGTATATCCGTATCCGGGTGAAAGGTGATCTTGTTCATCGTTTCTGGAACATTCGTTACAAAAGCCCGGCTACAGGCCGTATCAGAGAAATGGGTATCGGCTCATTTGAAATATGCAGTTTGCGGGAAGCTAGGCAGAAGGCCTTTCATGCCCGGAAGCTCATTGCCGATGGTGTGGACCCGCTGGAAGAACGGCAAAGCGAACAAGCAGAGCATTTGCGCCGGGTGGGTCAGACATTTGCCTATGCCGTGCAGGCTTATCTTCAGCGTCAAAAAGTAAAATGGAGAGACCCTAAAGGCCCCTCTGCATTTCTCAACACGCTAGAGCAATACGCCTTCCCGATTATAGGCCAAAAGCCCGTTACGGCCATTTCACAGAATGATGTGTTAGCCGTTCTGCTTCCCATTTGGGAAAGCAAAACGGAAACGGCCCGGCGCATCCGTAACCGCATAGAACAGGTCTTAGATTATGCAACTGCCCTACAGTGGCGGGAAGGTGACAATCCGGCCCGATGGAACGGCCCCCTTGCTCATATCCTGCCAGAACCAGCTAAGCTGATACGGGATCGTAAGCAGCCACATTATGCCCTGACAGTTGAGCTATTGGGGCAGGCCATCAAACACCTTGAGCACGTGGGAAGTGTTGGCGCTCTGGCTGTTCGTTTCTGTGCCTTTACGGTTTGCCGTTCTGGAGAGGTGCGTGGGGCCCGCTGGCAGGAAATTAACCTAACGGAAGCCGTATGGACGATCCCGGCGCACCGTATGAAAGCTGGCAAGGAGCACCGTGTGCCTCTTTCCCGTGCGGCTATGTCAGTGCTGGAATTAGCGAAGCCTCTGTATGATGGGCGCATGGATGCTTTGGTTTTCCCCAATAACAAAGGTGCGGCTCTTTCTGATGTGGCTTTAAGTAAGGCTCTCAAGAACGCTGCATACCCCCTGACAGGGGATAGGAAAGCGACCGTCCACGGGATGCGGTCCACGTTTCGGGATTGGGTGGCAGAAGAAACAGAGTATGACGCTACAGCGGCAGAACTAGCCCTTGCTCATACGGTAGGTAGTACAGTCGAGCGGGCCTATCGCCGGGGGGATATGTTCGCTAAGCGCCGGGCATTGATGGAGGCGTGGGCTGAAAGACTATCTTTCAAAGTAAATGTGTGATGGTCACACATGGAAGGTTAAATACTGACCCGTTCCACTCTGGATTGCGTAAAATATTACGTAACATAAAATGTTACAAAAGGCGATCTGTGCAGGTTATGTGCACACCTGCACATGTGACTGTAGGTCACATATTCTTCCGAGACACAGTACGGGATTAAAAACAAGCCTTGAACTTTCGAGATGGGCGGGAAATAATCATTTTGCAACTTACAGCAAGAAAGGCAGAAGGCTTGATGCATCAACTCCCTACATATCTTTCCCCTAAGCAGTTCTGTGAAATGTACAGCGTGAGCGCTGCTACCCTGTATCGCATGATTGCAGATGGGAAGATTGAGGCCCGCAAGATTGGCCGTGTGACCCGTATTTCCCTAGAGGATGCAAAGAACTTCTTTGCCTCTTGCCCCAAGATGGAGACACGGGGAAAATATAACAGGTCATAAAAAGAAACCGCTGCCAGAACTAACCAGCAGCGGCCTCTTGCTCTATTTGCCGGAACAGTTATACCGCCAAGTAAATATCGTTTCGGCAAATGGGCACCCACACAAAGATTTAAAAGGAAGTGCCTATGCGGAAGCATATACGGCAAGCGTGCCTTAGCGCAAACAAAAATAAGGGTCTGTTTCAGGGGGTAAGAACTGCCCTGCCAGCTCATACCCTAGCGATATTGTCCCGGCTTGCGCCCGGCGGGTATGTCAAAAGTGGCGAATATGTAGCCCTTTCTCCCTTACGGGCTGACAGGCATGTCGGTTCCTTCAAGTTCAACATCCGTAAGGGTATTGGGGCAGACTTTGCCACCGGATGGAAAGGTGATCTGATTGATCTAGCCGCCGCTCTCTCTGGAGGCAGTAAGCTGGAAGGGGCACGCAATCTTGCCCGGATGATGGGGATGGAGGTGTCAGGTCATGACTGACATATTCCGTCCACTCACTGATGAAGAAAAACACGGCCACCGGTTAGTGGGTGGTAGTTGCTTAGACGCTCATAGAAAGCCGTCTATGAACTTTACGCCCGTTCCGGTGTCTTTAGAGCATAGTGCAGCTATACCGCATCCTAGGACGTATAAGCGGGCGCCTGTTACGGGGTTTTATTGCTATGATGATGGTGACGGCCTAACAGGCTTTGCCACCTTCCGCTACGATCCTCCCAATGCCCGCAAGCAGTTTGGCTGGCTGACATATGGCAAGCTAGAAGGGGAAGACCTGCCACGCTGGCATTTCCGGGCACCGCCACCGCCGCGGATGCTGTACAATCTCCCTGACCTGCTTGGAAAAGCGGGTGCGCCTGTTCTGGTTGTCGAGGGAGAGAAAGCCGCCAATAAAGCCGCTCTTGCGGCAAGCTGGCAGGGCTATGCTGTGACAACATCATCCGGTGGGGCAGAAGGGGCACACAAAAGCGACTGGAGCCCGCTGGCAGGCAGAGAGGTACTGATAGCCCCTGACAATGACAGCGCCGGGCAGACCTATGCTCATACCGTGGCAGAGCTAGCCAGACAGGCAGGCGCCTGGAAGGTTCAGCTTATCCGTTGGCCTGATTATTTTCCTAAAGGGTGGGATATTGCCGATGCCCTGCCAGTCCCTGAACAGAAGCAAGTAACAGGGAGGGCGGCATAATGGCTGATTTGCCTGATGATTTAGTGCAGGCCGGTGCCATAATCGAAGAGGCTCTAAGCGCTGGATACCTTCCAGATGATAGCTTTATGGCAGAGCTCATGCGCAAAGTTGCCAATCAAGAGCTAACAAACGAACAGGCCCTAGAGCACACCATAAACCGTCATCCAGACTTACAGGGTGTCTTTCGCTTTAATGAACTGACACTGCAATACGTCATCACCAAAGCGCTGCCACAGCTCTCATCTGTTTCTCTGCCCGTTGCCCATGCGGGCAGTTTTCCCATCCTGCTAGAAAAGTACCATGTCCAGCTACTCGGTGCGTGGATGCGCCGCTTTGGCCTGAAGGCTAACAAGGACACGCTGGAAGCCCTTGTGATGGTGAGTGCCAACCATCACACCTACAACCCCATCAGGGCTTATCTGGAGGGCTTGCAGTGGGATAGCACAGAACGTCTTTCCAGCTTATGGGCGCGTTCTTTCTCTTTGGAGAATACAGCTTACCTGCAAGAGATTGGCAGGCGCTGGATGGTGGCAGCCATTGGCCGGGCTCTGGCTACAGGGCATAAGCCCTACAAGTTCGACTGGCTGCCCGTTCTGATAGGCGGACAGGGAAACGGGAAAAGCACTTTCTCTGCTATTCTCTTTGGAGAGTGGAACAAAGAAGGCTTGCCCGCCAATCTGGCAGACAAGGACGCCAAGCAGGAACTGCAAGGCGTTTGGGGGGTAGAGCTATCGGAATTAACGTCTCTAAGGCGTTCAGAGAATGAGGCTATCAAAGCCTTTCTGAGTGCTATGGTAGATAAGTATCGTCCTAGCTATGGGCGTACATTGCAGACTTATCCACGCCGATGCGTCTTTATTGGCACGACCAATGAGGAAGAGTTTCTGACAGACGGAACAGGTAACCGCCGCTTCATGCCTATCAATATAGGCTCACACTGCCTTGACTTTGGCTGGCTGGCAGAAAACAGGGACCAGCTTTGGGCAGAGGCTTACCAGCTTTTTTGTTATGACCCCGCCTTTGAGACTTGTGAGCCCTCATACCTGAAAGAAGAAATTGAACAAATCAGACGGGAAAGCATGGTCAGCGACATTCTGGAAGAATCTGTCATTAACCTCATCGAGGGCGATACCCTGCCCGATGCAGACGGTAAAGGAGGCTTTACGGTAGCCAGCATCATCAGAGCGCTTTCGTTGCCTATGACCCGTGCAATGGAAATGAGAGTTTCTAATATCCTGCGTAATTTAGGGGGTGAGAAACAGCGGCAACGGACAGGCAAAGGACGCTTCTATGTCTGGCAATTCAACCATATGGTTACGGGCTGAAAGATAGCATCACATCTTCCAAGCCGCTAAAGGGCAGGGCGATCCTTCGTTCTGTCCTTTTTTTTGTGCATTTATTATGCTGCCTTAATATTAATTTTCTGTAACTGATTATTTTTTTATATATTTTACCTAAAAAGGTTAGGCCGGTTAGGCCAGTTAGGACAGCCCTAGAGAAAGCTAGCTTATAGCTGGCCTAACATTGGCCTAACTGGTCTAACCTTTTAATATTTGCATATCGTTGGCCCAACTATGGCCCAACGTTGGGCCAGGGCTACAGCCAGCAGAAAACTGCCTTTTTGTCTGTCTGGCCCAACTGGCCTAACCTCTCTGAATTAGATTCAAACAAAGATATATTAAGAGCGTTTTGATAGTGTTTCAGTTTGGTTCCTCGTTGTAAGGCCCTAACCGTCCTATTTTAGGTCTTGCCTTTCTTACTGTTTTATTGCAGGCGCGTGCGCGCACGTACTGTTCACCCAAGCATATGATGAACTTATTCCAACTTATTTTTTGATCGTGATGTGATGCCCGGCGTTCTGCCCTTGCGCGCGTGTACTGTTTAAATGCCCCATCTCAGAGCGTGCATGAGCCTGTTGGTTTTGTCGGATGTAGGCACTGCCACTTGATAAAAAATCATCAACAATCAAAAGGCGGGCTGGTCTTGCGCGTGTGTGGACGTGTCCATTCTGTCCAGATAAGCGGATAGATTCACGGCCTTGTAAAAGGCGGTCTTTCCCCTCTATTGTTACATGTAACGGGAGGAAGCTATGGCATCGACAACCAGAAGTCATGAACGTGTCCGCAAGCATCGGGAAGTGATGAAGCGGGCCGGTATGCGCCCTGTTCAACTTTGGGTGCCTGATACAAGGCGTCCTGATTTCACCCGCGAAGCATCGCGACAAGCGCGGTTGATACGGGCTTGCGATGAAAAGCAGGGCGATGATCTGGCTTTCTCTGAGCTAGCCGCTGCCCAGATTGAGGGCTGGGAATGAGGCGGGGCGATCTGGTCACGGTTGCCTTGCAGGGAGACCTTGGCAAGCCTCGTCCAGCTCTAATTATTCAGGCAGACAGCTACCATGAGACGGCCAGTGTCGTTATTTTGCCCGTAACAAGCACCATACAGGACGCCCCCTTGTTGCGGCTGACAGTAGAGCCAGATGGCGTTAATGGTCTGAAGAAGATGTCCAGCATCATGATTGATAAGCCATCGACCATACAGCGCGGGAAAGTAGGCCCTGCGTTTGGGCGGCTTCATGATTATCAGATGGTGGAGATTACGCGTCTGTTGGCTGTATTTCTGGGAATGGCTTAGGGCATTTCCCGCGTGGTGCTCTCACATGTGGGAGGCGGTTACGCTTCAGGGACAGAATCGGAAACTGTCATGCGTTTGCATGAAGTATGGTCTAAAGTAAGGACTGGAAAAGAGGTTTACCCCAAAAGGCGCAGGAAACTGCCATTTTTTGAGGTACTCGTGGCGGATGGGGTGGGATTCGAACCCACGGTACGCTTCCACGCACGCTGGTTTTCAAGACCAGTTCCTTAAACCACTCGGACACCCATCCAATCTGCGGCTGTTGATACTGTCTCACGCGAATAGCGTCAAGCGGTGTTCGCGGTATGGGGGTATAAAGGGTAAAGAAAAAGCCACCCCGTTATAGAGTGGCTTTTTCCGTATATCCCCGCGAGGGCGAGGAACGTTCTTCCATAGAACCGATGAAATATTCGACTATCGGTTCATCCCCGCAAAGGCGAGGAACTTAGGAACGGCTAAAAAGTGATTACATTTTTTGGATGGATATCGCGATTACTGCAGAAATATCGATCTGCTTCTCATCCGCGGGGTGGTTGATGAGAAGAGGGAGAACGGTAGTTAGTATGAAAAGACTGGTATGTAACCAGTTTTTTATGTTAGAGTGCGGTGCATCATACTTCATGATAATCTCCGTATCTGTGGTATGGAGGCATAGAACTGGTGAGTTGCAGCTCACCAGTTCTTTTACCATGGAATAAAGATAGCTCCTTCCATGAAAGAGGTCAACGTATGAAATATTCTACTTTCTTCATGAAACCCATCACTCTCCCTTCAGAGCCGCAAATTGCGCCTTCATTGTTGCATTGCCGCGTGTGAGTTTTTTGATGGTGACGTCTTGGGCTTTGTCATTGGCAAGACGGAGGTTGTTGCCCGAACTCAGCAGGTTTTCTTTGATTTTCTGAAGGTGGGAGATGGATTTATCAATCTCCTCAATCGCTTTGTTAAACTGCTTATGGGCGAGGTCGTAATTGCGGGAGAAGCCGTTTTTAAATGTCTCCAGCTTCTCCTCAAAATTGGTGACATCAATGCTTTGCTGGCGTGTGAGTTCTAGCTCTCTCTTATAGGTTAGTGCATTGGTGGACGCATTGCGAAGGAGGGAGATAATGGGAAGGAAGAATTGCGGGCGGATGATGTACATCTTCGGGTAGCGATGTGAGACATCCACAATGCCTGTGTTATATAGCTCATTTTCTGGCTCTAGCAGGGAGACCAGCACGGCATATTCGCATTTCTTCTCCGTGCGGTCTTTGTCTAACTCTTTGAGGAAATCTTCATTCTTCTTTTTGGTGGCTGTGCTGTCATTTTCGTTCTTCATCTCAAACATGATGGAGAGGATTTCCGTTCCGCTTTCATCCATATCGCGGAAGATGTAATCGCCCTTACTGCCAGAGCGCGCGTCATTATCTTTCTCAAAATACGCGCGCGGGAAGGCCATAGCGCGGGAGCGGTTAAACTCCACCTCGCAATGCTGCTCCAACGTTTCCCCAACCATTTTGGTGGAGAGACGGGCCTTCATGTCCTTTAGTCGCTCGATGTGGTCGTCACGGTCCTTTAGCTGCAACTCGTAACGCTCTTTTAGTTGCGTGGTGGCGAGGCGGCTTTTGAGTTCAGCTTCACTTAAGGTGTTTTGTAGGGTGTCACGTTCCTTCTGAATCGCGTCCACCGCCTTCGTAATAGCAAGCTCCTGCTCTGTTTTGCTTGCTGATAGCTTGGCTTGGAGGGCATGGATTTCCCGCTCCTTAGCTTGCACAGCCTCTTGTAGCTGGGCCTTCTTTTCTGCTTCAGCGAGGCGGGCGGCAGCTTGCTGGTCGGCTTCATGTCGCTCAAGCTGGCTTTTAAGGGCTTGTATTTTCGCATCACGCTCATGAAGGGCCTGATTCATCTCACGCTCGGAGGCCAGCTTAGCGCGCTCGGCAACAAGACGTTCCTCCTGGGCAGCAGCTTCCAACTTTTCATGCAGGGCCTTGGAGAACTCCTTATCGCGCACTTGTTTAACAATGTCAGCATAGCCTGCATTATCAAGCGAGAACGTCTCATGGCAGTGCGGGCAAGTAATGTTATGTGCGGTCATGGAGCAGCTTTCAGAAGGGGGAGAGGGTTAGAGAACGCGTGTGAGAGCGGGATTAGGATAGCTTTTTGATATGGAGGTTAAAGCCATGCGCATGAGCCTCTTCCAAACCGGGACGAAGCTCCCGCGTTTTAGGGTCGTAATCCCCACTCGCTGCGGAGCGGAACGCAATAGGCGGCGTGGTTTCTAACGTGGCGAGACGATCCCGGAAGCGGTCAACAACAGCCGGGAAGCCTTCGCCATAATCTTCTAGCCGGTCGGCGTTATAGACGAGGAAGGACGGCAAGGTAGCAAAGCCCGTATAAAAGAGCGTGCCATGGGTGAGCGGGAAGAGGAGGTCCTCAATAGGGCCGCAAATGCCGCGGGCGGCGTAGTCATGTTCTGTCCCGCCGATTGTCACGCTGAGCATGGCGCGTTTGCCCTTCATGCTTCCATCGCCGTAGCTTTTGCCTGTGCCATATGCAAAGCCAGCAGAAAAGACGCGCTCAATCCATCCCTTTAAAATAGCCGGAGCAGAAAACCACCAGAGGGGGAATTGGAAGATAACCGCATCAGCCCAGAGGAGCTTTTCTTGCTCCTCTTTAACATCTTCGGTCAGTTCTCCACTCTTATAAGCTTGGGCAGAGGAGGCTGCGACATTAAAAGGCTCGCCCGTTGTTTGATGGGGGAAGTCAGCACGATCAACCGTGGCTTTCCACTCCATGCGATAAAGGTCGGATAGACGCACTTCATGGCCGAGGGAGCCGAGTTCTCGTGCGGCAATATCAACCAAAGCCCCATTGAGGGATTGGCGTTCAGGATGGGCGAGGACGATGAGAATATTCATGCTGTAACCCTTTGTGAGTCCGATCATCATATAAAGAGGCCCACTTAGGCTACGCTTCTGCTGCAAGAGAGGCAACAGAAGGTAGGGCAGAGTGGGAAATGCTTGACGGAGGGCGGTAGAGGTCGTAAAGGCATAAAAAGTTTACGGACACGTCACTCCGCGAGGGTTCGCGCAGTGGCGCATTTGTCATGGAATTAAGGATAGATCGTGTTCGAGCAGCTCTCTGGCAGAATGTCGAAGGTCTTTGAGGGTCTCTCCCGTGGGGGGAAGCTTTCGGAGGGTGACGTCACCGAGGCCATGCGCGAGGTTCGCTTGGCCATGCTGGAGGCCGATGTCGCCCTGCCTGTGGTGCGCAGCTTTGTCAGCAAGGTAAAGGAGCGCGCTGTTGGTGGTGAGGTGCTGGATGGCGTCTCCCCCGGTCAGGCTGTGGCGAAGATTGTCAATGATGCGTTGATTGAGGCTCTGGGCGGGGCGGGGGCTGTTCCGCTTAACCTCTCTGCCCCGGCACCGATTCCGTATCTTTTGGTTGGTTTGCAGGGGGCGGGTAAAACCACGACCGCCGGTAAGCTGGCTTTGCGCCTTGCTAGCCGGGAGCGTAAAAAGGTGCTGCTGGCGAGCTTGGACGTGCAGCGTCCCGCCGCGCAGTTGCAGCTTCAGCAAATTGCTGAGCAAGTGGGGGGACGGACGGAGGGGTTAGTCACCTCATTGCCGATAGAGCAGGGGCAAGGGCCGGTTGATATTGCCCGCCGCGCGCTAGAGGCTGGCCGTCGTGAAGGCTTTGATGTCGTTATTTTAGATACCGCAGGGCGTCTGGCGATTGATGAAGCCTTGATGGATGAGGTCCGTCAGGTCCGTGACGTGGCAAAACCGGTGGAAACGCTGCTGGTTGTAGATGCCATGACCGGGCAAGATGCCGTTAATACCGCCCAATCCTTTAAGGAGCAGGTCGGGCTAACAGGCGTGATTATGAGCCGTATGGATGGTGATGCCCGTGGTGGTGCCGCCCTCTCCATGAAGGCCGTGACAGGGGAGCCCATCAAATTCACCGGCTCTGGTGAGAAGATGGACGCTCTGGAAGAGTTTCATCCTGAGCGTGTTGCAGGGCGTATCCTCGGTTTAGGCGATGTCGCCGGGCTGGTGGAAAAAGCGTCCGAGCAGCTTGATCAGGAAGAAGGTGAGCGTGTTGCCAAGCGGATGCTCGCCGGCAAGTTTGATCTGAATGATTACGTCTCACAGATCAATCAAATTAACCGCCTTGGGTCTATCTCTGGTATTCTTGGTATGTTGCCGGGGATGGGCAAGCTGAAGGATAAGCTCGCGGGGAAGGATTTGGATACCTCCATCTTCAACCGGCACAAGGCGATTATTTCCTCCATGACAGTGCAGGAGCGCAAAAACCCGGAGATTATCAAGGCGTCACGTAAGAAGCGTATCGCTCTTGGCTCTGGGACGAGCGTGCCAGAGGTCAACCGGCTATTAAAGCAATTTAGCGAGATGGCCACGATGATGAAGCGGCTTAGTAAAATGGGCGGCTTAGCAGGGTTGATGCGTGGCATGGGGGGTGCTGGTGGCCTAGGTGATATGCTCAAGGGGATGGGCGGTCCAGCTGGCCGACCACCTTTTGGCTAAGTGTCTGCTTGGCTGTGTGTTTTTTGTAATGTTTTGATAAGGCAGGAGTTATTATGAGCCTGAAGATTCGTCTATCCCGCGCAGGGGCGAAGAAGCGTCCGTACTATCACATTGTGGTGGCCGACAGCCGTAGCCCGCGTGATGGCCGTTTTGTAGAGAAGGTCGGGGCTTATAACCCGATGCTTCCTTCCGACCATGCCGAGCGTGTCCGTCTTAATGACGAGCGCATTAAGCATTGGCTGGAGAAGGGCGCGCAAGCGACCGACCGTGTGGCACGTTTCCTCGGTCATGCAGGGTTGGCTCCGAAGCCGACCTTCCATGAGCAGCCGAAGAAATCTGCACCGAAGAAGAAAGCCCAAGAGCGTGCTGCTGCCGCTGCTGAGGCCGCTAAGGCAGCCGAGGCCGAGTAAGGCCTAAGCGGGAGATTTCCTCTTGTCACAATCTTCGTCACATCAGGATGTTTTGGTGGCCACAATTGGCCGCCCGCATGGTGTAAGGGGCCTTGTGCGCCTGCATCCTGCCACAGAGCATCCCGAAACTGTGGAGGCACTTGGCCCTCTGCATGATGAGACAGGGGCTATGTGGCATATACGCTGGAAGGCACCGGGCATAGCGGCCATTCTAGGGCAGGATGGCCAGCCATTACCGGACCGTACAGCGGCAGAAAAGCTGGTGAATCGTAAGCTCTATGCAGCGCGTGAGGCATTGCCAGAGGCAGATGAGGATGAGTTCTACCATATTGATCTCATCGGTATGGAGGCCTCTCTCACCTCTGGGGAAGCAGTTGGGCGTGTTGTGAATGTCCATGATTATGGGGCAGGCACAAGCTTAGAGCTGGAAACAGGGCAGTTGATTCCTTTCACCATGGCGTGCGTGCCGGAGCTAGACATAAAGGCAAAACGCCTTGTGATCGTTCCGCCGGAGGCTGTGGAGGTAGAAGGGGATTTAGCTGGTGAGGTAGAAGTCCGCTCATGACATGGCAGGCTGATATCTTAACCCTTTTCCCGGAGATGTTCCCCGGCCCGCTAGGCTGTTCTTTAGCAGGCCGTGCGTTAGAGCGAGCTTTATGGGCGTGCCATACGCACGACCTTCGCCCCTTTGGGCGGGGGGTGCATAAAGCTTTGGATGACGCGCCTTTTGGCGGGGGAGCAGGGATGGTTATGCGGCCTGATGTGCTGGATGACGCCCTAACCAGTGTAAAGCAGGTAGGCGATAACCGCCCGGTGATTTATCCAACACCGCGTGGGCATCGCCTAGGGCAGAAGGATATTGCACGTTACGTTCAGGGGGATGGGGTTATCATTCTTTGTGGACGGTTCGAAGGGGTGGATGAGCGCGTGCTGGAGAAACATGCAGTCGAGCAAGTCTGCATGGGGGATTTTGTCCTTTCAGGGGGAGAAATCCCAGCGTTAGCCCTTTTGGATGGTTGTGTGAGGCTTCTGCCGGGTGTGATGGGGTCCGCATTAAGTGGGGAGGAAGAAAGCTTCTCTGCTGGATTGTTGGAATATCCTCAATATACACGGCCTGCATGTTGGGAGGGGCGCGAGGTTCCTCCGGTTCTGCTATCTGGCAATCATGGGGAGATCGCCCGTTGGCGTGATGAGAAATCCATTGCTGTAACGCGGACGCGCCGCCCAGACCTCTGGGCTGTGTATGAACGCTTTCAGTACGATTGAGTTTGTTTTTGCAGGAGTTTGAGTATGAACATCATTCAGCAATATGAGGCGCGCGAAATGGAGCGTCTCGCTGCTATCCGTAGCGTGCCAGAGTTCGCCGCAGGGGATACAGTGCGCGTTGGTGTGCGCGTTGTGGAAGGCACACGCGAACGTGTTCAGGTGTTTGAGGGGGTCGTGATTGCCCGCTCTAACCGTGGCCTTGGCAGCAGCTTTACGGTGCGTAAAGTCTCCAATGGTGAGGGGGTGGAGCGTGTTTTTCCTCTTTTCTCCCCTGCGATTGCTGATATTACAGTAGTGCGCCGTGGTAAGGTGCGCCGTGCGAAGCTATATTATCTGCGCGGTCGCTCTGGTAAGTCCGCTCGTATTGCCGAGCGTCCACGCGATGTGAAGCAGGAGGGCTGATTCTTCAGCTCTCATTAAAGGAGATGAGAGAGAATGCAACATCCGGAAACCCCTAGAACTTTATACGATAAGATCTGGGATGATCATGTGGTGAAAACCCTTGATGACGGAACAAGCCTTCTCTACATCGACCGGCACCTCCTCCATGAGGTGACCAGCCCGCAGGCTTTTGAGAGTTTGCGGGCTGCGGGCCGCCCAGTACGGCGTCCTGATGCCACAATGGCTGTGGCAGACCATAACGTCCCGACCTCTGACCGCTCCCAACCGGTGGAAGACCCGCAGAGCCGCCTTCAAATTGAAACATTGGAGGCGAATGTTAAAGAGTTTGGCGTTCCATATTTTCCTTTACGGTCCCGCCAGCAGGGCATTGTGCATGTGGTTGGGCCAGAGCAAGGCGTTTCCCTCCCCGGCATGACGATTGTGTGCGGGGATAGCCATACCTCCACCCATGGGGCTTTTGGCTCTTTGGCTTTTGGTATTGGTACGTCTGAAGTCGAGCATGTATTGGCAACCCAGACGCTGCTTCAGAAGCGTAGCAAGAATATGCGTGTGCGGGTTGAGGGTGATGTTGCACCGGGCGTGACGGCAAAGGACATCATGCTCAGCATCATTGGCCGTATCGGCACAGCTGGTGGGACAGGCCATGTGATTGAGTTTGCAGGTTCTGCCATCCGTAATCTGGATATGGCTGGGCGCATGACGCTGTGTAATATGTCTATCGAGGCCGGAGCGCGCGCGGGCATGGTCGCACCGGATGAAACGACCTTTGCGTATGTAAAGGGTCGTCCTTTTGCCCCGCAGGGTGAGGCTTTCGAGCAAGCCGTGGCTTATTGGAAGACGTTAGCCACCGATGATGGCGCGCATTTTGATGAAGAAGTGGTGTTGGATGCCGCGGCAATTACGCCGTCTGTCACATGGGGGACAAGCCCGGAAGATGTCCTGCCCATTACAGGCACCGTGCCCCGCCCTGAGGAGTTTGCCGACCCAGCCAAGGCCGAG
The DNA here is from genome assembly GCF_009725755.1 of Bombella sp. ESL0385. Classification (GTDB taxonomy): domain Bacteria; phylum Pseudomonadota; class Alphaproteobacteria; order Acetobacterales; family Acetobacteraceae; genus Bombella; species Bombella pollinis. The sequence continues at coordinate 1,311,232 of NZ_WNIJ01000001.1, read as the reverse complement.
CGCATCCGCCGCACGCTGGCCTATATGGGGCTAGAAGCAGGGCAGAAAATTGCCGGCACACCGGTGGATGTCGTCTTTATTGGCTCTTGTACGAATAGCCGTATTGAGGACCTTCGCGCCGCTGCGGCAGTCCTCAAGGGGCGTAAGGTGGCCGAGGGTGTGCGCGCGATGGTCGTGCCGGGCTCTGGCCTTGTGCGCTATGCTGCGGAGCAAGAAGGGCTGGACAAAATCTTCCGTGAAGCCGGGTTTGAATGGCGCGAAGCGGGCTGCTCTATGTGCTTGGGTATGAATCCCGATAAGCTCAGTGCGGGGCAGCGTTCTGCGTCTACTTCCAATCGTAATTTTGAGGGACGGCAAGGCCCGGATGGGCGGACGCATCTTTGCTCTCCCACCATGGCCGCTGCGGCGGCTGTGACAGGGACGCTCTGTGATGCGCGTGATTTGTTAAAGCCTGAATTGGCAGAAGGAGCCGCTTAATCATGGAAAAATTTACACGTTTAACCAGCGTTGCAGCGGCTCTCCCACAAGAGAATGTGGATACGGACCAAATCATCCCGGCTCGTTTTCTTAAAACCATTCATCGCACGGGGTTGGGTAAGCATCTTTTCGCCGGGCAACGTTATGATGCGCAGGGGAAGGAAAACCCGGATTTCGTGCTGAATAAACCAGCCTATCGTAAGGCTGGTATTCTCATCACGCTAGATAATCTGGGCTGTGGTTCTTCGCGCGAGCATGCCCCTTGGGCGTTGTTGGATTTCGGTATTCGTTGCGTTATCGCGCCCAGCTTTGCCGATATTTTCTATAATAACTGCTTTAAGAATGGCATTTTGCCCATTCGCCTGCCGCGTGAGCAATGCCTCGCTCTGATGGAGGATGCGAGCCATGGTGAAAATGCGCGCTTAACCGTTGATTTGGAAAAGCAAGAGATTCATCGCCCTGATGGTGAGGTCGTGACGTTTGAGATGGACCCGTTCCGCCGTCAGGTTCTTTTAGAAGGGCTGGATGATGTGGCTCAAACGCTGAAGACTCATGAGGAGGCCATCCGCGCTTTTGAGGCCCGGCCTTCACGCGCGTGGGTGCCTTCAACGAAGCAAGCTAGCCGCCCGCAAAGCGTCATTGGCGCAAAAGGAGAAACAGCATGAGTGCCTCACATAAAATCCTTTTGCTGCCCGGTGATGGCATCGGGCCAGAGATTATGGCTCAGGCGGTCAAGATTATTGATTGGTTGAAGGCCGAGCGCGGGCTTAATGTTGACTTGTCGGAGGACCTTGTCGGTGGGGCGTCTCTGGCTAAATATGATGTACCTATCCGCGATGAGGTGATTGCCAAAGCAAAAGCGGCCGATGCTGTTTTATTTGGCTCGGTAGGGGACCCAGCATGGAAGGATGTCCCCTTTGACCGCCGGCCAGAGGTAGCTATTCTGCGCTTGCGTAAGGATTTGAATCTTTACGCAAACCTACGTCCTGCCAAATTGTTCGACCCGCTATTATCGGCATCTGCGTTAAAGCCGGATGTGGTGCGTGGGTTGGATTTGATGATTGTGCGTGAGACGGTCGGCGGTGTGTATTTTGGCGAGCCGCGCGGTATTGAGACCCTCCCCGATGGCACAAAGCGCGGGATTAATACCGAAGTTTACACCACAGCCGAGATTGAGCGTGTGGCCCGTGTAGCGTTTGACCTCGCTCGTTTGCGGAGTGGTCGTGTTTGCTCGGTAGAGAAGGGCAATGTCATGGAGAGCGGTCTGCTCTGGCGTGAGGTTGTGACGGACCTACATAAACGTGAATATAGCGATGTCACGCTGACCCACATGTTAGCTGATAATTGTGCGATGCAGCTCGTGCGGGACCCACGGCAATTTGATGTGATGGTTACGGGGAATCTCTTTGGGGATTTATTATCTGACCTCGCCTCGATGTTGACGGGCTCTTTAGGCATGTTGCCTTCTGCCACATTAGGCACACCGGTCGGGAGTGATAAACGCGCGGCTTTATATGAGCCCATTCATGGGAGTGCACCCGATATTGCGGGCAAGGGCATTGCGAACCCGCTTGCGCAAATCCTCTCCTTAGCGATGTTACTGCGTTATTCGCTGGAGCGTGGTGAGGATGCTGCGTTGATTGAGCAAGCCGTGTCTGATGTTCTGGCCTCTGGGTTACGGACGGCAGATATTGCGGCGGCGGGCGATACCCCCGTGGGGACTGAGGAGATGGGTGCGGCTGTTCTCAAAGCATTGCGCGCCCGCGCTTAAGTGCAAGGGGCCTAAGAAGCCCCTGTTAAAGATGTAAAGAGGAGTGGATATGCCACTTGCTGCCACGCGGATGGGGCGTATTTTGCCTAGCCAGACCATCGCCATTACGCAAAAGGCGCGGGCTTTAAAAGCAGAGGGGCGGGATATTATTAGCCTCTCTGCCGGGGAGCCGGATTTTGATACGCCTGACTTCATCAAACAGGCAGCGATAGAGGCAATCCAGCGTGGCGAGACAAAATATACAGACGTAGCGGGAACACCGGCCTTACGCCAAGCTGTTGCTGCGCGGTTGAATGCTGATTTCGACCTTGATTACCGCGCGGAGGAGATTTGCATCTCTATAGGCGGTAAGCAGGTCATTTATAACGCCATGGTCGCGACATTGAATGAGGGGGATGAGGTCATCATCCCGGCCCCGGCGTGGGTCTCTTACCCTGATATTGTACAGCTGGCTGATGGTAAGCCGGTCATCGTACCCACGACGTCCGAGACGGGGTTCCGTCTAACAGCCGAGCAGTTACGGGCAGCCATTACACCGCGGACGCGTTGGCTGATGTTGAACTCCCCCTGTAATCCGACAGGCAGTGCGTATTCTCGTGAAGAGTTAAAGGCCCTAACAGATGTGCTGCTAGAGCATCCGCAGATTTGGGTTTTAACGGACGATATTTATGCCAAGCTGACCTATGATGGGCGGCAGGCTTATACCATCGTGCAGGTAGAGCCGCGCTTGCGGGAGCGTACCCTTACGATGAATGGTGTCAGTAAAGCCTATGCCATGACAGGCTGGCGTATTGGTTTTGCTGCCGCCCCCGTGCAGTTGATAAAGGAGCTGATAAAGCTGCAAGGCCAAAGTACGAGTAATGCCTGCTCTATCGCCCAAGCGGCGGCCTTGGCGGCTGTGTCTGCCCCGCAAGATTTCATTCAAGAGATGGTCTCTGTTTATCAAAAACGGCGGGACCTCGTGGTCGCAGCCCTTTCCCGCGTGCCGGGGCTTATATGCCCTAAGCCGGAAGGGGCTTTTTATGTGTTCGTCTCGGTGCAAAATCTGTTGGGTAAGCGCACAGCAAGTGGGCATGTGCTGAAGAATGATGAAGATTTCGTCACGGCCTTGTTGGATGAAACCGGGGTTGCTGCCGTGCATGGCACTGCGTTTTTGATGCCGGGTTATTTCCGTGTGTCATACGCGACAAGCACGGAGCTTTTGGAGGAAGCCTGTCGCCGCATTGCCCGTTTTTGTGAGGGGCTAGCCTAATGTTTAAACCAGCTGAGCGTTTAGCGACATTACCCACACCCGCAACCATTGCTATGGCCGCGCGTGCGCGTGAGCTTAAAGCGCAGGGTAAGCCGGTGATTTCCTTAGCCTTGGGCCAGCCGGATTTCCCATCGCCTAACGCCGCGTTGGAAGGTGCGGTGGCAGAAGTCCGCGCGGGGCATACTGGTTATCCGCCAATTCCCGGTCAGAAGCCGCTATTGGAGGCCATTGCGGCAAAGTTTAAGCGGGATAATGGGTTGGATGTATCGCTAGAGCAGTTGATGGTCTGTAATGGCGGCAAACAAGCTATTTTTAATGCGTTTATGGCCTCCTTAAATGAGGGGGATGAGGTTGTTGTTCCCGCTCCTTATTGGGTGAGTTATCCCCTTATTGCGCGGATGTTTGGTGGTGTGCCGGTGGAGGTCCCTTGCCGGGAGGAAGATGGCTTTCGCCCACAAGCAGAAGCGATTCGCTCAGCAATCACCCCACGCACGCGTTGGCTTGTGCTGAACTTCCCCAATAATCCGACCGGGGCTATTCTAGAGCGCGCTGATTTGGAGGCGATTGCTGCCGTGTTGCGCGATGCCCCGCATGTCATGGTGATGAGTGACGAGATTTACGAGCATCTCACCTTTGATGGTAAAGCGCATCTTTCTTTGCTCAATGTCGCGCCGGATTTGGCAGAGCGTGTCCTCATCATCAATGGGATGAGCAAAGCTTATGCGATGACTGGCTGGCGTGTCGGCTTCGCTTGTGGTCCTGTGCCGCTCATTAAGGCGATGATTAAAGTACAGGGCAATGCGACATCCGGCATTTGTACCTTGGCACAAGGCGGGGCCGCCGCGGCTTTGCGGGAAGATATGGCCGGGGTGCAGGCGATGCGGGCAACTTATGAGCGGCGACGTGGCGTTGTGGTCGGGGCTTTACAGCAGATTACCGGGCTTAGCTGCGCTATGCCGCAAGGGGCATTTTATGCTTATCCCGGCTTATCTACTTTGATGGGAATGTATTCAGCCGGGGGGCGTTTGTTAAAAGATGATGTCGCCTTTGCTGAGGCTCTGTTGGAGGAAGCGCACATCGCTACAGTTCCCGGCTCTGCCTTTGGTTATGGCCCACATTTACGGCTCTCCTTTGCGGCCGCCGATGCAGAGCTTGCCGAAGCCTGCGAGCGATTGAAGGATTTTGTGGCGGGGATAAAGGGCTAGGACGATAGTTGTTAGCAAAAGCGTAACAGCGCAACTGTGAAAATACTTCTTAAAAGTCGGCCTTTCTTGATAAGCCGTGATTTCCTGCTAGGGTGCGGGCACGTCATCAGGAGGATAGGTGTTTGCGGTGAGACGAAAACGGCCAATTTTTTATAAAGCCTCACGGAAAGAGGTATCAGTTGCTTCTACGCTTGGTCGTATGTTTGTGTTGTTGGGGCTGACATTCGGCTTCCTTCTGATCGTGCGGTTTTATCGCCCTGTATTTCCTCTTGTGCAGTATGTGGCTGGGACAAGATGGTGGCAGCAGCTTTATAGCTTATTCCATATCGAGACCGCTTTGGGGCGGGAGCAAATGTTGCTCCTTGGCATTGTGTTGGCGTGTTTTATATTGGCCCTGCTGATTCAGCTTATCGGGTTGTGGCTCTTACATAAACTCCGCAGGCGTTAGGGCTTCTTTTGCCCTAAAGCGGATGATGCCACGCACAACCATGAGAGGATGATCATACTGCCTCCAAGAGGGGCAAGCCGTGCGAGAAGGAGATACCCAAAGCCATGTAAGGCGACGGGGATGCTAAAAAAGGTGGTGCCGAGTGCGAGTCCTAAGCATCCTATAGTAAGGCGAAGCGGATGCAGGCGGGTGACGCCTAGGGTAAGAGCGCAAAGTGCAATACCGTGCCATAAGGCAATATCAGCGGCTTTTTGCACCATGCTACGCCCTTGTGGTGGGAAGAAGGCGGCATCAGGTAGATGCGTTGCAAGTGCCTGTGTTGCCACAGCAAGGCCAGCATAAAGAGCACCAAGTGCGAAAAGATAATGTAATATCTTACACATAGAGTGGGGAATCATCCTGTTATGTGGTGGCATATTGAGTATAACCTGATGTCATTCTAAGAGACGCCCATTGTTTCAGTTGTTTTGAGGGATGAGAAGGGGAAAATTGTATGAGACGTTATTCTATAACCTGTATCGCATTTTTAGCGATGGGGGGATGTATGTTCCCGCCGAATCCTCCAAGGGTTCCCCCCTTGCCAAAAGGCCCTACAGCATCGCCTAAGCTTGCTGCGGCAGATGTGGGTATAGTGCAGAGCATTGATTCTAAAGCCGTTTATATGAAGGCTATTGCAAGTTTAGCCGCAACCCATAGTGAGGATGCCCTTATTAAGGGTTTTGCAAGTCAGCTAGCGCAAGATTACGATAAAACGCATGTTGCCGCGCAGAAGATTGCAACGAACTTTAATCTTACTTTGGCGGATACATCCTCGCCGGTGGAGAAAGCCCGTTTGGCGACGTTGGGCAAGCTGTATGGGCGGCCTTTTGATAAGGCCTTCTTATACGATATTACCCATGCTTCCACGGCTAAAGAGCGAGCCACTTTAGTTGCTGTGCAGAAAAATGGGAGTATAGCCGATGTGAAAAGCCTTGCAACTGCAGTAGCAACTTTGTTGGAGCAGTGCCGTACTCAAGGTAATGGGTTATATCATCGTTAACTTGTTTTTGACTTTTTTGTGATGATGTGGCAGAGGCAAGTAGTAGCTCACAATAAAGGTTCGTTATTCTCTCTAAATGTGATGCATCATTCTTCTTCGAGGGGGGATTTTGTAGAGAGAGGGGTAGGGTAACGGGCCTAGCTGTATCACTTTATTGAAGATTGTTGAAATTATAGACAATGCAGGATGAATCATATCTGAGTGAACATTCTCTCCGTGAAGCGTTGGAGAGAATGGGGATGGGTAATAAAGGGAAGACAAGCCCGCAAGGCAGTGAGGGCACATCACGCCCGCAAGCTCATCAGGAGGGGCGTGGTCCCTCTAGGGCGCGGGTAGGGCAGCAGACCACAGCAAGGCGGCGGCGTTTTGCGGGGGATGATACCGTGGTCGTGGAGCATCAAACTCTTACGCGCCCCGGGCAGAAGCGGCATACAAACCGCGCGGCTATCACGACAGAAGCGGGGCAGGAGCAAGAGCGGCTCAAGCAGAGTTTACAGCGGGAAAGACGCCGCGCTCATGACGCAGAGGCAGAAATTGCGCTTTTGGGGGAACGTGTCCGTACGGCGACAACGCAAATAACGCATTTGCGTCTCCAAGTGGATGAAGGGAAGGCTGAACTCCGAAAACGTGATGAGGAGATTTTACGCCTTCGTTCGGAGCTGCATCAACTGAAGGAGCAACAACGCAAAAAATCTGCGGCGGTGGAGACGGTGAAAACAGCTCCATTGGAGACGGATGAATCTGGCCAAGAGCCAGTGCAATGGTGGAAGGATTAAGGGCCTATGCCGCGGCATGGGCAAGAACGGGTGGCGGCGCGCCCGTTAAAGATTGTCCATGTCGGGGATTTCTTTTTTAGTTTGAAGAAGAACGCCCCTAGCCAGTTTAGCGTGGGGGGAAAGCTCTCTCATGGGTTAATCCGCAACGGGCATCACGTTATTGATGTCTCCTACCGCGATATTGCGCGTGCGGGGGGATGGTTTGGCAGCCGCAAATTAGGGCGGCGATATTTATGGCGTGCGTTGAAGGCGTTTCTCGCTCTTAGTGCGCCGGACCTTCTTTTACTAGGTCATGGCTACATGATTCCCCCGGCTGTTATTGCGGAGATACGCCGCCAGCAGCCGGGTATGCTCATCGTTCAATGGAATATTGATGCATTATTTGTTCCCGATAATGCACGGGATTTTGCAGCGCGGCATCAGGTGGTGGATGCAAGCTTTATCTCCACAGCAGGCTCTGTTGTGCGAGAGTGTGTGGGAGAGGAAGGGCGCGTCTATTTTTTACCGAATCCGGTAGATGCCAGCATTGAGCGTGGCCGAGCGTTTGCGAATCAGTTTTTGAAGGCGGACCTTTTTTATTCTTGTGGCAATCCAGCGCGAGAGCGGCTCATTTGTGGTCAGAGCTGGGAGATGAATCGGTTTTGCCAGATGTTAGAGGGGACATTGCCGCCCACTATGCGCTATGCGTATGCTGGGGTACGCGGGCAACCTTATGTGAACGGGCCTTTTTACGCCGCATTGCTAGAGCAGAGCGCAATGGGTCTTAATATTAGCCGCCGCGCAGATTATTACCTCTATAGTTCTGACCGTCTTGCGCAGATGATTGGCAATGGCCAGCTTGTGGTTATGGAGCGGCAAACAGGGTATGACCGCCTCTTTTCTGACCAAGAAATGGGCTTTTTTAATACGCTGGAGGAGCTAAGTGAGATGCTGCGCTTCTTCCATCACCACCCCAAGGCGCGGCAAGCGGTCGCGCGGGCGGGGTGGCAGCGTTATCATCAGCTGTTTAATGAGCGTGCCGTGGCCAATTATTTGATTGGCCAGACACTCGGCACGCTTTTGGAGGATGAGCATAGGTGGCGGCATATAGCCGCCATATAGGGGACGGACCTTACTTACTGCACATGCTCTTGGAACTGCGCAGCCCGCAAATGTGTGCGGTTATATGTCAGCTCATCATGGTTTAATTGGAAGCCGATTTCCATAGAGTAGGGGCTAATTTGCGGGTTGTTCCCTGTTGGAATATCAATAAAGCGTAAGGGCGTGTTGGCCTGCATAACCGAGAGAGAGGGCGTTAATTTCACCGTCTCGGTGAAGATTTTTTTATCCACAATCTGTCCATCTTGCAGGATGGCTACAAAATACGGAATGGTCACAGTATCGCCCTTTGCCGCCGGGCCGCGCTCTAGCTGAAGGTTCAAGCTAAGACGAACACGGGTGAGGGGGCGTTTTTGTTCATCCTTAGGGCCTGTACGGCAATCACCTTGCACGGCCAGAATATGCGTTGAGGTCAGCCTGTGCGCGGCATCTAGCCCTTTACCATCATAGGTAATGAGGTCGGCTAAGGGGCTGGGTACATCAAACTTAGGGCAGGCGGGGGCGAAGGTGTGGGTTGTGTCTTCACCCTCACAGCCAGTGAGTAATGTTACGAGCATGAGGGTACTGAGTCCCCCCATCAGGTGGGAGAAAATGCGGGTAGGAGAGGAGAATACAGGCATCGGACTCAGAAAACTCCACAGAAAATTAGGTGCAGGACATTGCAGCAGACGGCAATACAGACGATATAGGGCCCCAAGGGGATGCTTTATGCGCTATGTCCTTGTATGAGGTATCGCCAAACCGTTCAATATTGTATCGTTTATCGCCTGCCTGGGGAAGATTATGTCAGAACAGACGACGCTTGTAACCTCCAACTCTGCTAACCCCGGAGCAGATTCGCCGGCCTCTCGGCCTAAATTAAAGATTCTACTCGCCGGCCCGCGTGGCTTTTGTGCGGGGGTGGACCGCGCCATTCGTGTGGTGGAGGAAGCCTTACGCCGCTATGGTGCTCCTGTTTATGTCCGCCATGAGATTGTTCATAACCGTACCGTTGTGGAGGGGCTGGAAGAAAAAGGGGCTATCTTTGTAGAGGAGCTTGATGAAGTTCCTGAAGATGGTCATGTGGTGTTTTCCGCCCATGGTGTGCCGAAATCCGTGCCAGCGGAGGCGCAGCGGCGTAACCTCTTATATTTGGATGCTACATGCCCGCTTGTCTCTAAAGTGCATCGGGAGGCAGAGCGTCATTTTGCCGGTGGTGGGCCGGAGCAGCGTCATATTTTGATGATTGGCCATGCAGGTCACCCCGAGGTTGTGGGGACGATGGGGCAGCTCCCTCCCGGAGCCGTTACCTTGATTAATGATGCGCGTGAGGCTGCTGAGGTTCAGCCAAAGGATGTGAATCGTCTCGCCTTCATTACCCAAACGACACTCTCAGTTGATGATACAGCGGAGATTGTTGATATTCTGCGTACGCGTTTTCCTAATATTGAGGGGCCACGGCGGGAAGATATTTGTTACGCCACGACGAATCGCCAAATGGCGGTTAAGGAGCTGGCTGCGGAATGTGATTTGGTGATTGTTATTGGCTCGCCCAACTCCTCCAATTCGCAGCGGCTACGCGAAGTGGCAGAACGCTCTCTTGCAAAGCGTGCCCTCTTGGTGCCGAAAGTCTCCGATATGGATTGGAGCGAATTGAATGGCGTTAAAACATTGGGGATGAGTGCCGGGGCTTCCGCACCGGAGAGCTTGGTGCAGGAGATGATAGAGGAGCTTTCCGCTCGCTATGATGTCACTATTGAGGAGCGCATTGTGAAGGAGGAGAATATCAATTTCCGCTTGCCACAGCCTCTGGCGGATGCGGTCTAAAGCCTTATGGCCGTTTATACGGAGTTAGATGAGGAGGTCTTACGGGACTTCCTCTCCCTTTACGCTATAGGGGACTTGCACTCCTTCGTTGGAATTGCGGAAGGTGTTGAAAATAGCAATTTTTTGCTCAAGACAACGCAGGGCCGCTTTATCCTAACCCTTTTTGAAAAACGCATGAACCCGCAAGAATTGCCGTGGTTCTTGGGGTTGATGGGTCATTTAGCGCAGCATGATATTGCGTGCCCTCAACCTGTCATGGCGCGGGATGGCCGCGTATTGCGGCAATTAGCGGGTAAGCCTGCTGTGATTGTCAGCTTCCTTGAGGGGCACGCACGGGAGGAGATTACACCAGCGGCGTGCGCGCAAGTGGGGCAGGCTTTGGCGCGTTTGCACAAGGCGGGGCAAAGTTATGAAGCGGAGCGTCCCAACGCTCTGGGGCCACAGGGATGGCAAAGCGTCTTCGCAAGTTGCACCGATGGCGGTGATGAGGCTGTAGCAGCCCTCATTACAGAAACAAAAGAGGCTCTCGCTGCGGCTATTAAGGCATGGCCAGAGGCGAATGATTTACCGCGTGGGCAGATTCATGCCGATTTATTCGTGGATAATGTCTTTTTTGAAGGAGAGACCTTATCCGGCATTATCGACTTCTACTTCGCCTGTACAGACTTTCTCGCTTATGACCTCGCTATTTGTGTAAATGCGTGGTGCTTTAAAGCCGAGCAAGATTATCAACCCGACCGAGCAGCGGCCCTTTTACAAGGTTACGAGCAGATTCGCTCCCTAAGTGATGCAGAGCGGGCGGCTTTGCCGGTCTTATGCCAAGGGGCGGCGTTACGGTTTTTGCTCACGCGTCTTTATGACTGGGTTCATACCCCAGCCGGGGCGTTAGTGACGCGTAAAGACCCATGGGCGTATCAACGGCGGTTGAATCATTTCCAAAAGGTGCCGCATGTCCCGTAATGCTGAGGCGAAAGATACCCCCACTATGGAGGTTGATATTTGGACCGATGGCGGGTGTAAACCTAATCCCGGCCCCGGGGGATGGGGCGTACTTTTGCGCTATCAAGGGCATGAGAAGGAAATGAAAGGCGGCGAAGCGGAGACGACCAATAATCGTATGGAGCTTACCGCTGCCGCTATGGCCTTGGAGGCCCTAAAGCGACCTTGTATCGTGAATCTTTATACCGATAGTGCTTATTTGCAGAATGGCATAACGCGTTGGCATACAGGGTGGGTACGCCGTAATTGGCGTAATGCATCAGGTGACCCGGTAGCGAATATGGATTTATGGCGGCGCATTTTAGACGTTGCAAAACGCCATAAAATAGAATGGCATTGGGTGAAGGCTCACGCAGGGCTAGAGGAAAATGAGCGCGTTGACCAATTAGCAACCGAGGGGCGGGAGGAGCTGGAGTAAGGGGCCGCCGCTATCTCTTTAATAAGGAAGGTTTTGCATCTTTCTTGTGGAGAAGCGCATTATAGGGCTTTACCCATCGGTTAAGTTTCGCTAGATAGAGCCTCGCTGGTCCCGAATAGCTCAGTTGGTAGAGCAAGCGACTGTTAATCGCTGGGTCGTAGGTTCGAGTCCTACTTCGGGAGCCAGCCTTTTGGGCAAGTCCGACCTTTTAAGGTGCGGGCTTTTTTTGTGCTTAAAGCGAGGAAAGTTTTTTCATCATTGTGAAAAAAAGCCTTTACCCATCCGAGGAGTTTCGCTAGATAGAGCCTCGCTGGTCCCGAATAGCTCAGTTGGTAGAGCAAGCGACTGTTAATCGCTGGGTCGTAGGTTCGAGTCCTACTTCGGGAGCCAGCCTTTTTAGTAAGTCCGACCTTTTAAGGTGCGGGCTTTTTTTATAGCCCTTGCAAATAATCTGCCCTAACGGTTCTACCCTTTCTTACAATGCAGTATGAGGGGGGAAGTATGAGGACTAGCCATAAGGAAGGGCAGAGAACAACATGACAGGCGCAGCGCAGACACAAGGCTCTCAGAGCATTAAATATGCAACCGTGACATGGGATCAACTCCACCGTGATGCGCGTCTGCTTGCAACGGAGTTGATGCGTCAATATAGGCCCTTCCGTGGTCTTGTGGCTATTACACGGGGCGGTTTGATTCCTGCCGCAATTTTAGGGCGAGAGCTGGGATGCCGGTTGATCGAGACGGTCTCAGTAGTGAGCTATGAGGGGGAGGAAGGGACCCAGCAGGCACCCAAACTGCTCAAAGCGGCAGAGGCCGCAGGGGACGGTGAGGGGTTCCTCATTGTTGATGACCTTGTCGATTCCGGTGTGACAGCGCGTTATGTGCGGGAGATGCTGCCTAAGGCGGTGTTTGCGTGCCTTTATGCCAAACCCGATGGCCGACCTTATACAGACCATTATGTAACGGAAGTCGCACAAGATACATGGGTGTTGTTCCCGTGGGATATGGCCCCGCAATTTGTACCGCCCCTTAGCCGAGGGAGTGTTGTATAATTTGTAAAAAAACATCCTTTTTGGGCCGAAACCCTCTTGTCTAAAAGGGTAAGGCCCTTTAAGAAGTAGCTCACGTCGTCGGGGCGTGGCGCAGCCTGGTAGCGCGCCTGTTTTGGGTACAGGAGGCCCCCGGTTCGAGTCCGGGCGCCCCGACCACGTTTTATAGTAGGGCACAGCGCGCCCTTAGCTCAGCTGGATAGAGCAACAGCCTTCTAAGCTGTGGGTCGCTGGTTCGAATCCAGCAGGGCGCACCAGCTTATATTTTACCCTTTACAATAGATAGCCTTCTTAGCCTCTGTGAGTAGGACAGTTAATCCTCTCTCCGTAAAAGGGCACAACATGGAGCCGCGCACTCCCTTAGTGCTGTGGGCAGTGTTTTAAGGGAGTGATTCGGGGTTGAGGATGAGGGGGGTGTCTTGGCGCGTATAATGCGTTGGCCCAATTTTGGCGTAATGAGCCTCGTGAGAGAAAATATTATACTCAACACCACTTGTTAACGCATGGAAAAGCCGTGCATTGTGCGGTGTGCGATAGCTGTGGAGAATACGGGAATATATAATAGGCCCCGTGGTTAGGAACGTCCCTTGCAGGCCGACACCATGGATGAAAGGGTCATAAAGCTTAATATTACATAATGTTTGATGAATAATACGCCGCAATAGAGGGTGCCCTGCTGCGTAGATAAGGAAGAATTGTTGATATTCTCCCGCATATTTAACATGCTGAATCTCAGGATATTCCGTACTGACACGTGGCCAGAAAGATAATAAGGCTGTATCGTCAGGATGAATTATTGTATGCAGCGGGACAACGATTGTTGATTTAAGGTCCAAATACACGCCGCCAAGCTGATAGAGGCAAAGATAGCGGAAAAGATCGGCTCGTGCGGCTCCGTAGCGAGGGTTTATAGCGTTATAATATTGTAAAACATCGTGACCATAGTGCTCTGCTATAAACTCATGAATAGTACGGCCGCCTTGGTCGGACCAATAGCAGAAGTCATAATCTGGGTTGAGAAGAATCAGATTATCACGATTTTGCCGAAACGATTCGGGGAACTCAGCCTCTTTGCCTGTTTGGTGGATATATTTTGCAATTTGGGTGGCTGGCGTTACGGCTGATGGCGGGGCGGGAAGTATATTAGGGTCAATGATACGCACATAGCTATCGGCACTGAGCATATTGCTATGGTGAGCCATGGACATATCAGGATGGAGAACGAGGTTTCCTTTTTCAGGATGGGTAAAGACACATTGATTATTGCCCATATTTTTAAGCACATAGCCATGCTTTGCCATCTCTTGCTCAGAGGCAGGAGGGAGAGCGTTTTCATCGCTGTAAGCGCAAACATGCTGTTGTGTTAGCCTCTCGGTGGTGTAGGCAATATAAGTATTAAGGCGGCTAAGGAACATGATGCAGGCCCTTTCGCTTAGGGTTTGACCGAGCGGCAGGAGAGGGTGAAGTGACTGATGGCGTTATCTTCATCATTTGTTAAAGAGATTGTGCGCATCTCACCCTCTTGAATGCTGGATAAAGCAGAGAGGCTAGAGAGATTGTTATAAATATTGATTATATGATCCCCGATGCGCCCGCAGCCTGGTTTATTTTCACTAGGGGGTAAAAAAGAGAAATGCCCCACATGTTGCGCTGATGTTGCCTCACAAATAGTGCTCATATCAGGGTCACTGATGAGGGAAAGCCCTTGCAATATTTGCTCTGTCACAGGGAGAAACTGCTCCCACGCATTTACGGCGTTTACAAAGCCTAGGTCATCAGAACGTGGATTGATGCTCAAAAATTCTTGTGCCCCTTTCTTCTGCAATTTAACCAGACCTCTGCGGATTTTCTTCATAATCAGAGGCTCAATGGGTAGTTGCTCCCCATAAAGGGTCCACCATGTAAGCTCCGCTTCTAGCGGAATGGGGAAGGGGGAGGGTACAAAGCCATTGGTTAGCGTCCCTTGGAAGGGCGTACGAATAAGGCGGCCCTGAGAGGGAGCATAGCCGATGATATGCCCAAAGCAATCCAGAAACCAAACTCTCTCAAAAAAAGGTGAGCTATGCTGCATCATCACAAGACTATAGAACTTTTTATGATTCTTTATAAGATTATTTCCTCATTCTTGAGAAAAAGTTTATACTGTACGGAGATAGAGCGTTACACTTTGTGTGCCGTAGGTGAGAGGGTTGTAAAAAGCCTTCTTTCTGTACGGGGTTAGGATGTGGGGATGAGTGAAGCAGTTCGATTGCTAATATGGGACATGGACGAGACCTTTTGGAAAGGTACATTAGCCGAGGAGGGCATCATTGCGGGAAGTGATTCTTCGGAGATTGTCGTCTCTTTAACGGAGCGCGGCATTATGAACTCGATTTGTTCAAAAAATGATTTTGAATCTGTCAAAACGCAGCTTGAGGCTATGGGTGTGTGGGATCACTTTGTGTTTCCCAGTATTGATTGGTCCAGCAAAGGTAAACGTGTTGCTGAGATTATTCAAAAAATGCAGCTTCGCCCAGAGGCGGTTATGTTCATTGATGATAATGCCACTAATCGTGAGGAAGTGCGTCAAGCCTGCCCCGGTATTCAGGTTGAGGATGAGCATTTTATAGCCCAGATATTAGAGTCTGACCTTTTTAAGGGCAAAGATGATAAAGAAAAAACACGTCTTAAACAGTATAAATTGCAAGAGCAGAAATATGCAGACCGTGAAGGAAATGGTGATGCTGCTCTTGATGATTATGAGTTTCTTAGAAAGAGTAATATACAGGTCGAAATTATCTATGATTTGACAGACCATAAAGAGCGTGTTGCCGAGCTGCTCAATCGGACGAATCAGCTTAACTTTACAAAAAAGAGGCTCTCAGAGAATAAAGCGGAAGCCCTTTATGATGTAGAGCGGATGGTAGAGCATACAGGCACGTTCAACCATATGGCGGTGGTGCGTGTCCGGGATAATTACGGCGATTATGGGATTGTTGGTTTTTTCCATGTCGTGCAAAATGCAACGGATAACTTCCTTGTGCATTTCTGCTTTTCCTGCCGTACATTGGGGATGCATATTGAGACATGGGTTTATCGTTATCTAGGTAAACCTTATCTTGAGGTACAAGGCGAGGTCGCAAATGACCCGACTACAGATACAGCCCCCGTGGATTGGGTACAGCTCACATCCTTTGATAGTGACGGGGAGGCTGTCCCTCTTGAGCAAGCGGATTATCCCATTCTTATGGGTGGCGGATGTGATGTTGATTCCATTCGGCATTATGTGAAGGATTGCTCTAGCGATATTACCGTTTTTACAAATACGGTGCGCCATGGCTTCCTTATCCGGCGGGACCATTCCTCTATGGTGCGTATTAGTGTGGAAGGTTGCGAGCAGGAAAAAACAACTCTGCGGCAATGTGGTTATCAAGCGGAGGATTTCTTCCCCTCCTTAAAGCCATTAGAAGATGCCGCTTGGGGACTTGTTGTTTTTAGTTTTTGGGCTGATGCTGGATTCCAGATTTACCGTTTGCCCGATAGTGAGCATACGGCGACTTATTGCCCTCCGCAGGTAGCATACGGTAACTTTCAAGAGTTTTATGAAGATGACTTCTTGAGGATGGGGGGTCCACGTTCTGAGTTGCGGCATTATCGCTTTGCAAAAGCGAATCTACGGCCCCTAGGTGTGATTGATGAGGAGCGACATAAGGAGAATCTAAGGGCTATTTTGCGTAAAGTTCCTGCTCACTGTGATGTTGTGTTGTTTACCTTGCCGTCTAAGGTGCCGGACTTATATCCAGATTCTGGGATTTTAGAGCGGCATAATACGGTGGCATTCTGGCAGTATGAGGTCTCTGAGGAGTTCCCGAATGTGCGTTGTGTCAATTTTGACCAATTCATCCAATCCCCTGAGGATGCTCACACCTATGATCATTTTGGTCGTGTGGTTTATTTAAGGGCTGGGCAGTATCTCAAGGATTTGTATCAAAAGAAGCTGCGTGAATTGCACGAAGCATCAGTTTCAGAGCAGGATGAAGGGCCTTCCTCTGTAAAAGAGAAAGATGTTTCGCCTGATGATTTAGCCGTGCAATAAGCACAATATCGCTATGTGTTAGAATAGTAGGGTAATAAGGATTTTAAATGTCGATAAAAAACGCTTTTAATGTCTCTTTTGAGCGTATTTGGTTCCTTGATGCTTACGGGCATGTTCTATGTTACGCTCCTTATTACAAAGGGCTGGCGCGCGTTCCGATATTAGGGATGTTATTAAAGGGATTTGTGGCTCTGCCTTATCCATTGCCAATCTCCTCTGTGCCGACATGGTGGGGGAGTGCAGGGAGCCCGTTAGAGGTGCCAGAGTTTTTGTTAGAACGTACATCTGATGATTTTGTAACTTTGCGTAAGAAATTAACAGGCGAATATCTTTCTATTGACGTTCATAATAACAAAACGCCTCTTGTCGTTGGGCTTAATGGGTGGGAGCGTTTTTTACCTATTACGCATGATATGTTCCAAGGGTTGGTTTTAATGACAAACCCCGATATTGGCGAAGTACGACTAGCCTCTACAGGACAAAGAGTAAGGGAATTAGTGTTTCCTGTAGGGGGTGCGTCTGAGTTCCATACTGCACTGCTGGGTGATGCCCGGATTGATTTAAAGGAAAGCCGAGCCGCCTTTGCGGCTTTGGGACGTTTGGGTGTGAATGAAACTGTAACACTCTCTTTACCCCTTTATGAGGGGAAAGGGCATTGCATTATCACAGCAACCCGTCTGCAACCTATCGTGGGGGAGGGCTAAGGCCATGTTCGTTGGGTATCTGGGGACTTATATCGCCCTGCATGATGGGGAGATTGTACAACGCCATTTATGTTCTTGGTTTGATAAGGATGAGGCACACCCCCTCACGCAAGAGGAGTTAGAAGCAAGAGGCTATGTGCGTCAGTATGTGGCAAATGGGCGGTATGTTTTTCAACATGCAGAGAAGGGTTGCCTCTCTTTTGCCCATGATATGAGTGTTACGCATGTTGCATCACCAAGGAAGAATGAGATTTTTCAGGAGATTGACCCTTCCATCCTTCCAGACCCTGTAGCCGAGCGGCCTCTTAATGGAGGGGTTGAGAGGAATATTCATCAGATTGGTATTGGTTTGGGTGATCCGGGAGAATACCCCGAAATATTTCGTGAAAACCGCGCACAGCTCATTCATTTAAATTCAGAATATGAGTATTTTTATTGGTCTGATGGTGGGTTTTTTGACATAAAAAAGTTCCTCTTGGATTATTATAGCGAGGAGGTTTACGAATATTATCAGGCTATTCATCCTGATTATGGTGCGGCGAAAGCTGACCTGTTCCGGTACTTATGTTTATACGCGGTAGGTGGTGTTTATGTGGATTTAAAATCCGTTATCGCAGCACCGCTTAGTACGATTATTAAGCCTGAGGATCGCTTCTTGGTCTCGCAATGGTGGCATGGGGCGCGTCAACATCCCGAAGTTCAGCATATGACCTATGGCGAGTATGAGCAATATTATATCATCTGCGCGTCTGGGCATCCTTTAATGCGGCGTATTATCCATCAGGTGATGTGTTTATTGCGGGTTTATCAGCCGGATATGCAGGGGACTGGGCGGCATGGTACGTTGGTGCTGACAGGCCCTATTATGTATTCGCGTATGATTGAGGCTTATGCTCACGAGGGACCAGTCCGTCATATTCATAGTTTAAGCAACGGCGTGGAATATACAACCGTTGGTGAGAGAGGCGGGCATGAGCAGCATACAGGTCGCGTGCATTATTCTGCGTCTATCTCACCTATAGTGCAGAACCCCGCTGCATTATAAATGGAGTGTAGTGCGCATCTTTTTTTGATGTTTTGTTAGGATTCTGGTAAAGCCTGTTAAGAGAGTGTACGCCTGTTGGCGTATGTCCTATCTTCAGTGAAGGAAATGTCTATGCCTGATTTTGATGCTTTGCAACGTGTATGGCTTATGGATTGGTTCGGCCATGTTCTAAATTATGATGCCGACCGGAAGGATTTGCGTCGTCAGTTTCTGACACCGTGTGAATATCCTGATTTGTTTATGATTTCTTCTTGGCCCGTGCAAACGCCGTCACGTGTAATGCTGCGCCGGACATCTTCTATCCCTCAAGGTTTACCAGAGGCACAATTTGTGGAGGCTGGTAAGCATATTGTTGGGCTTCAAACGCAAGGGGCTGCGGGGACATTCCTCTCCATTAACCCTAGCAACGAAGATACACACTGGTATGCTGGCTACCTGTTGGATTGGGAACGTTTCATCCCTCTGACAAAGCCCATGATGGATGCTTTCTCCATTTTTATTGATGGCTCTTTTGCTGAGTTGAAGATTAATGGTAAGCCGGTGAGCGGCCTGACATGGCCGGATGTTGCCCATAATATCGGGAACTACTTCTGGCTCGGCGAGCATAAAGTGGCTCTTTCTCGGAATCTTGAGAAGCTGGCTGAGATTGGTGAGATTCCGCCGGGTAAGTCTGTGGATGTGCTGTTGCTTAGCCCAGAGAGCGACCAGATAAAGCTAACAGTGACACGTTCTGACGTGCCGTTGGAAGACTGATTGCAGCGATACATACCCTTTCATAGTTTTAAAGGAATTATGAAAGGGGTGGTGTTAAGGGCAAAAAAAACACCCCAGAGATGATGTCTCTGGGGTGTTGTCTTAGATCTTAGAAGCGTACCATAACGCGTTCGAGCGTTTTACGGTAATCATCGGTGTAAGGACCATCCCATCCATTCCATGGTTTAGGGAAGCCGGTATAATGGATGGCAAATGGGTCTTTTAAGGTCTCTTGGTAGAGATCGCGCCAATGGTCGGGCAGATTCTCACTTGCTTCTTCACATCCCGGCCCCCAGCAAACATCCCAATTGGGATGAATAAAACAAACACGGCCATAGAAGATGCGATTAAGGATATCTTGGTCCATCATCCAAAAGAGCGTACCACATAATGCACCACATTCTTTGACCTGATGCTCTGTAATTTTGTTGATATTGATAACCAGCACACCACCTTGGAAATAGTCATCAGAGTTTTGAACCCCAAGCGCGCCGCGATGATAATCAATTAAAGGAGGTCCCCCAGCGACTTCTTGCGGGAGGCGGAAGCCATTATGCTGAGCAGGGATCATCAAAAGGTCCCGTGTGGCCCCAATTTGGGCATCTTTATGGATGGAATAATAAAGTAAGCTCGGGCAACGCCGCATAAAGATGTCAGAATCAAGATAGATAACACGCGGAAAATTATGCAGCAGCTCTGGGATTGCAAGGCGGTAGAAAGTAGGGCGCGAGGCATGGCCCAAGTAAGAAGGATTATGCCTGTTCATCCACTCGCTGACATCCACGAAATGGATCTCTGAGCGGTCCGTGTTAAAGAGGGCGCGGCCAATATTTTGCACCGCCTCGGACATCCCCTCATGGAATAGGTAAAAGGCCAAACGAACCCCGGGAAGAATATTGTCTAACCCGGATTGTATGGTAGTATAGGCGTAAGGCGCGAAGTTTTCGCTTAGGCCTAGAACGATGGGAATGGTGCCAGCCGATGGGAGAGGTAATGTCTGCATAGCCAAACAATACCAATACCTGATAAAGGTGCCAAGATAAAAAAGCGAGATTAGTGTGGTAAGAATGCAGAAGGGTTGTCAGGCATGAAAGCAGACCGGGGAAGTTTTTTTTATTTGGAAACTGCCCACGGAGGCTGGCTAGCTGTGAGGCAGGCAGACGGTGCGGTGTGCCATGTGCGTTGTGATGAGATGGTCTCGCGCGCAGAGGATGGTACGTCACTCTATCGCCCATTATTGTGTGTGGTATTCCCACAATGGCCTGATTATGCATTCTTAACAGCAGAGCCCCCTATGGAGGAAGGTACAATGCCTTCTGTCCTATGGGTGGATCAGTTCCTCTATAAAGGCACAGTGATTCCTTTTCGCCGCATTAAAACGGTAGAAAGTGGGGAATATGCGGGGTTAGAGAGCGTTTTTGTACAAGAGCGTTTCTGCACAACGCACGCATGGTCTTATACA
Source organism: Bombella sp. ESL0385 (assembly GCF_009725755.1). Classification (GTDB taxonomy): domain Bacteria; phylum Pseudomonadota; class Alphaproteobacteria; order Acetobacterales; family Acetobacteraceae; genus Bombella; species Bombella pollinis. Next base: position 1,290,855 of record NZ_WNIJ01000001.1, on the reverse strand, counting down.
AAGGGTGTTAACCATCTCCTCGGTGATTGCGTGCAGATGAAGGGGTGGGAGCAGTTCCGCTTCTGTCCAGTAGAGCCTGAGGGGAGCTTGCTGGAGCTTGGTCGTGCCTTAGCGGGGCATTTCCGGCAAGCTTTGAGGCCAGACGCATTACGCACATTGATTCTCACTTATGAGGGGCCGTGCCTCCAGCATGTGCTGGATGCCGTTTTTCCTTTCATGCGGGCGGCGGATATGCGCGCCTTTGCGGCCCTGCTCTTTAAGGATGAGGCTCTATTAGGGGCTTTGGGGCAGAAGGTGAAAGAGGGCTTCTGGGTCGAGGCTATTAAGGCTTTGGTTGCGTGGGATGATGAGGGTCGTCCTGCATCACGCGCCTCTTTGGTCTGTGATGAGGGTAATATAAGGCTGACTTACGGTGTGGTTGGGGCCCCGGAAGGCTTTTTACAAATGCTGGTGCATTATATGCGCCGCCATATCCAGCCGCGTAAAAAAGTGTGCCTGCTTTCCACAGTACGCAATGAGGGTATTTATCTATTAGAATGGATTGCCTATCATAGAAATATCGGTGTTGAGCATTTCTTTATCTATAGTAATGATAATGATGACCAATCTGATGTTTTGTTAAAAGCCTTACATCATGAAGGTATCATTACATATATTGATAATAAGGTCTCGTTAGGGGATTCAGCGCAGTTAAAAGCATATGGACATGCGTTGAATATTTTGCCCGATATTTTGGATTATGAATGGAGCTTTATCCTTGATGGGGATGAGTTCATAACATTATCGCCGATGTTTGATAGGGTACAAGATTATTTAAAAGGCATGGAGCGATGGGATGCCGATGCTATCGCGCTTAATTGGCAGTTTATCTCGTCTGAAGTGAATCAGAATGGTTTCTCCGACCTTACAATCCCGCTGACACAGCGTAATAGGGTGATTGTGTCTCATGGGCGTGTTGGTGAGGGATGGCGTCTTGTTAAGACAGTCTGTCGGCCTCATAGCGTGCTGCAATCACGCCCGCATAACCCACTGGCTTGGCATGGTGATTCCTTTACTTACCGGTTGGCTAATGGCGGTTTGCATGAATATCGCAACCCACCGCCGGGGATCGGGCGGGACCCTGCTTTCTCTGACCACGGGTATTTCGATAAAATCTATGTCTCGCATTATTATTTTAAATCTATTGTGGAATGGGTTTGGAAATATGCGCGTAATAGCGGGCTAGATGGTGCGATTTCCTTCGGTGTTGAGCGTTATGCTGATTATTGGGCGAACTCTTACATCACGCAGCTTGAGGATACATCCACCGCGGTAAATGAGAATATTTTATTGCGTGAACATGCAACACGGAATGAATTGGAACGTCTCCGCCGTGTACCTGCCTTGCGAGATGCTGAAAATATCGTCCGCTATGCGTGGGAGGAGCGGCTGAATTATCTGTTGGATATGATTGAGGAAGCTGATGTCGCATCGCGCTTGCGGGAGGAGTGGCGTTATATTCTGGATACTATTCCGATGGAGCGGGCTGGAAGCCTGACCTTGCATAGTTAAGCTCTTTTAGGACGGGTCTATAAAAAAGCTGGGGATAGGCGTATCGCTCTTTAGGGCGTGGTCTATCTTCTGGCAGGCCTGAAGGGCTTCGTTGATTGTGACATCCATATCTAAATATCTATAAGTGCCGAGTCGTCCTAGAAAGGACACATGAGGGGTCGCCCGTGCTTTTTGGATGTAATGGGCTAGGTTTTGGCTCTTATGAGCAAGCCGTATAGGGTAATAAGGCGCATCATCAGCTTGAGCGAGGCGGCTATATTCCCGAAACCAAACGGTCTTTTTAAGATGTGGTGCCTCCCATGGGGTGAAATGTTTATGCTCGGCGATGCGTGTGTAGGGAACGGCTTCATCACAATAATTGATGACGGCTGTGCCTTGGTAATCACCAAGGCCTTCATATTTTTCAAAATCTAATGTGCGATAGGGTAGACGGCCGTAGGCATAGTTAAAGTAACGGTCAAGTGGTCCTGTATAGAAGATATGGTCAAATTGATTTTTGAAAGGAATATCTTCAAACCTTGTATTGAGTTGGATGTCTATAGGGAGGTTGAGCAGCATAGAGTTAATAAGGGCTGTATAGCCTTGCTCTGGAATCCCTTGATAAGGGTGGTTAAAGTAATTGTCATCATAATTGAACCGTATTGGTAGCCTTTTTAGGATGGAAGCAGGAAGCTCCTTAGGGTCCATCCCCCATTGTTTGCGTGTGTAGCCTCGGAAGAAGGTATTGTATAAGTCTTTTCCGATGAGGGAGATTGCTTGTTCTTCAAAATTGGAAGGATTTTTGATTGTTTTGTCAGCGATATTATAGATAAATTGTTCTGCTTCTTGAGGATTTAGTGTCTTTTTATAAAATTGATTTATGGTCATCAAATTAATAGGTAAAGAAAAGACGTGATTTTGAGCTATGGCTTTGACCCGATTAATATAGGGCCGAAATGTACCAAATTGCGTTATAAATTCCCAAACATGATGATGGGCTGTATGAAAGATATGTGGCCCATAATGGTGAAGCATAATATGGCTGCTCGGGTCACGCGATGTATGGCAGTTACCTGCGAGATGTGGGCGTTCATCTAATAGGAGAACGTCATGACCATGTAGGGCGAGATGACGGCTAATGATGGTCCCGCTAAAGCCAGCACCAATAACGCAGAACTTCATTATTAACCTTCTATAAATAAAACGTAATACTTAAAATATACTCTATATTTTTAACTTCAAGAAGAAAAATTATATGTCTAATTATACATTAATATATGGTTTATATTTAATTAAATAATTATATATCTTATTTTATACCTTTCCTCCTTGGGGGAGACCATTTGGTCCTTGTGGTGTGGCGGGGTTTGTTTTTTCATAGAGAGGCGATTTGATGGGAGGATAAGAGAGTATGACGGAGTCCCGTGTCGTTTTACGCTCATTCGTGTGGCGTTTCTTATATGTAGGGATAGCAGCATGTGTGGGGGGAGGGTGTATGATCCCCTCAACGTCTTATGCGGCATCCTCGGCAGTACAGTCCTCTAGGGCCTCTCTTTCCTCTCATGATATTTTCCTTGAGGAGGTAGAGCATCGGACCTTTAATTGGTTTTGGGAGACGGCGAATCCGCGCAATGGGTTGGTGCCAGACCGTGCGCCTTTGCCGCATGGGGCGGCGAGTATTGCCAGTGTTGGCTTTGGTTTGACAGCTTATGGCATTGGTGTGGAGCGTGGCTATATCACACGGGCGCAGGCTGTGGAGCGCAGTTTGGTCACGCTGCGTTTTCTTCTCTCTTTACCGCAAGGGCGCGCGGTGAATGGGACGGCGGGGTATCGTGGGTTTTTCTATCATTTCTTAGATTCTGAGACCGGTTTGCGCGTGGCAGATTGGTCGGAACTTTCGAGTATTGATACGGCCTTATTGATGGCTGGGGTGTTATTCACCCAGTCCTATTATGATGGACATAATGCTGATGAGCGTGAGATTCGGGCATTAGCGGATAAGCTTTATCGCCGTGTGAATTGGCGTTGGATGACAGGCGGTAAAAGCTCTTGGTTGAGCATGGGGTGGATGCCGCCTGATAAGTTCCTCTCTGCGGAATGGAAAGGCTATAATGAGGGGCTGATGCTGTATGTTATGGCGTTAGGGGCCCCATCTCATGCTCTGCCAGCGGAAACATGGGACCGTTGGACGGAGACGCATAAAGGACAGCAAGGGGAGTTTTACGGGCATCACCTCCTTAATTTCGCGCCATTATTTGGGCATCAATATAGCGAATCGTGGGTCGATTTCCGTGATATTCGCGATAAAGCGAGCCGTGAGCGCGGGTACGATTACTTCCAGAATAGTCGTGAGGCTGTTTATGCGCAGCGGGATTATGCCGTGCATAATCCGGGCCATTGGCGGGGATATGACGAGAATGTCTGGGGCTTAACGGCCTCCGATGGGCCGGGTGAGGCTGAGCGTGAGGTCGATGGGCAGAAGCGGCATTTTATGGCTTATAGTGCCCGTGGGGCGGGGCGCGATTATGTCTTAGATGATGGTACGATTGCCCCAACGGCCATAGGTGGGTCCGTTGCGTTTGCGCCGGAAATTACGCTGCCTGCGCTAAAAGCGATGAAGGAACGCTACGGGGCGCGGATTTATAATCAATATGGTTTTTTGGATGCGTTTAACCCAAGTTTTGAGACGAAGGATGGGTTTTGGGTGGATGAGCAGCAGCTTGGTATTGATCAAGGGCCAATTTTGCTGATGATTGAGAATCTACGCAGCGGCTTTGTATGGAAGGTGATGCGGAAGAACCGTTATATCCGTGCAGGGTTGGAGAAAGCCGGATTTACGGGGGGATGGCTCTCGAAGCCGCAAGAGACGATGCCGTGAATTAGGGGTTGCTGATATGAATCTGCTCACGCTTGGCTTTTGCGAAAAACTCAGGCGTGATGTTGATGCCCGCAGAGGCGTGTTGGAGGATGGTGGTGGTAAAGCCATCCTGCACGGCGTGGCGCGCGCTTGCGAGTACGCAGACATCTAACGCCACACCGCAGAGAAAGACGCGGGATACGCCTAAGCCTTTGAGCAGGGCGGTTAGCCCGGTGGATGTGCCTGTATCATCGTAAAAGGCGGAGTTGGAGTCTGCTCCCAATGCTGTGCCTTTGCGGATGATATGGGTTATAGGGCTGTGGTTTAACCCATCCACAAAGGCGGCACCGTGGCTGCCTGCAAGGCAATGGATAGGCCAAGACCCGCCTTGTTGGGTGAAGGAGCAATGGCCTGCCGGGTGCCAGTCCTGCGTAGCGATGACGGCACGAAAGCCAAGCTTTGTTAGCTGATTGATATGAGGGATGAGCCTATCCCCATCGGAGACAGGCAAGGCCCCACCGGGCATGAAGTCCCGCTGCATATCGATAATGAGCAGCGCATCTTGGGCCGTGCCGTACGGTGTGGCAAGAGAGGGCGTCATGGAATGGCCTTCTTCATCCGTGTGACGAGGAGCTGATTGATGCGGAATCGCTCGACATCGACTACCTCAAAGCGGAACCCTGCAACCTCAATACGATCAGCCTTGCGGGCCATACGGCGGAGGCGGTGGATGACAAAGCCGCCGATTGTATCAAACTCGGCATGGTCAAGAATGAGAGGAATATCAAGCTCCCGCACGACATCAAGAACAGGGGCTGCCCCGTCAATGAGCCAAGAATCATCATCACGGCGGACGATGGCTTGTTCCTCAAATGGGTTAGCAAGCCCATCCATGAGCGCACCCATAATATCCTTATAGGTGATGAGGCCAACAACTAGCCCATATTCGTTAAAGATGAGCGCAAAACCTGCCCCATGTGTATCGAACTGCGCGAGCGTCTCCCAAAGATTAAGCGTATCGGGCAGGGAGAGAACATCACGCCGCATGTTGAAGATTTGTTTGGGAGGGGCTTTTTGCGGGTCTGTTAGAGTGGCGGGTTCATCTACCACAGCCACGAGAACATCTTCAGCCCGAATAGAGCCGATGACTTGGTCTAACGAGCCATTACATAAAGGATAGCGCGAGTAAGGTCGGACACGGACTTTATCGCGTTGGCTCTCCAAGCTTTCATTGACATCAAGATAGACGATTTCATCACGCGGGGTCATGGCGGAGGTCACAGAGCGTGTCTGTAAGGCCATGACATTTTGAATCATCTGATGTTCTTGCTCTAATAACACGCCAGAGGCTGTACCTGCGGCCAGAATGGCGCGGAGGTCCTCCGGTGTGACAGGCTCTACCGTGGCGGTAGCAGGGATGCGCAGGAGTTTTAAGATGAGGTCTGCAATATGCGAAAAGACCCACACAGCCGGGTAAAGCAATTTTAGGACAAGGGCGGGGAACCATCCAACAGCGAGGGCGATTTTATCCGGGGCGTTCATCGCTGTGCGTTTGGGCAGGAGGTCCGCAAAGAGGACGAATAGCCCAGTGACGAGGATAAAGGAGCTGAAGGAGCCTATTTTCTCCGCTAAAGGGGCGGCCATACCTAACGCGCAAAGCCCATCGGCAAAGGGGTCGGTAAGGAGGGCATCACCAATCACACCGCCGAGAATCCCAACCGCGTTGAGGCAGATTTGGATAGCCGTCATCACTTGTCCGCTATTGCGGCGGAGGCGAAGGAAGGCACGGGCGCGTTTATCCCCGGCCTCGGCTAGGGCACGCATACGCGTCTCGCGCGCCGCAGCGAAGGAAATCTCCGAAAGGGAGATGAGGACGGACACCCCAATAAGCAGCACAATAGCGATGAGGCCGGTTGTGAGCATCAGGAGGGGATGGTGGGTTGGTGATATAGTGGGCATGGATTGTCTCTACACGTCTCCTGCTAACCCGGCAATCGCGCGCCATTTGGCTTCGTTAACAGTGCGGATGTTAAGCTCATGGGCCTTTTTGGCTTTAGAGCCTGCTTTTTCACCCAAAACAACCAGCGTGGTGCGGCGCGAGACGCTATCTGTTACTTGCGCGCCAAGACGCTCGGCAATGGCTTTGGCTTCCGGGCGGGACATCGTGGTGAGGGAGCCAGTAAAGACCATAATCTCCCCTGTTAAAGGGGCATCGTCCCCTTCGCCGCGGGTGGGGCTGGTTTCCTCTGAGATGGTGAGGGTGGGGGTGAGGTCATTTAAGGCCTCTTGATTATGCTCTTCCTCAAAGAAATTGGCGATTTCTTCTGCAATGGCGGGGCCGATGCCCATAATGGCACTAAGATGAGCGCGCTCTTCGCTATCAGGCTGTTGCGCGGCCATCATAGCTTTATGCCATATGGGGTAGCTGTGATAATGGCGGGCCAGAAGCTGGGCGTTACGTTCCCCAATACGCCGGATGCCAAGGGCGTAGATGAACCGCGCAAAGCTGATGGTGCGGCGGGCTTCAATCGCGTTAAGGAGGTTTTCGACCGATTGCGGCCCCCAGCCTTCTAGCTTTTGGAGGCGGTCTTTATGCTCATATAGGCGGAAGATGTCCCCGGGGCGGCGAACAAGACCGAGCTCGTAAAAGCTGCGAATGCTGCGTTCGCCAAGGCCATCAATATCAAAGGCCTTGCGAGAGACAAAGTGAATGAGTCGCTCGACCGTTTGAGCGGGGCAGGTAAGGCCACCGCTGCATCGGCGTACGGCTTCATCACCTATACGTTCGGCATGGGCGTGGCAGACGGGGCAGTGGTCGGGGAAGTGGAAAGGCGGGGCACGGTTTGGACGCTCTGCATCCATAACGCGTACGATTTGGGGAATAACATCCCCTGCGCGTTGAATCTGGACGAGGTCACCGGGGCGGGCATCAAGGCGGCGGATTTCATCCTCATTATGCAAGGTAGCCCGCGAGACGATGACCCCACCAACATTGATAGGCTCTAAATGCGCCACGGGGGTGAGGGCCCCTGTACGGCCGACTTGGACCTCAATATCATTAAGGCGGGTGATGGCTTGTTCGGCAGGGAACTTCCACGCAATCGCCCAGCGAGGCGCACGGCCTACAAAGCCGAGCCGTGTTTGGAGGGCGATATCGTCAAGTTTAAAAACGATGCCATCAATATCATAATCAAGGTCAGGCCGTGCCGTAGCAAGCTCTGCCACATAAGCGGGGACATCACTGGCATGATGGATGGTGCGGGAGAGGGGATTAACGCTGAAGCCCCACGATTTTAGCTGATCGAGCCATTCTGTATGGGTGGTGACATCAAGCCCCGTATTATAGCCCATCCCATAAGCAAAAAGCCCTAAAGGACGGCACGCGGTAATAGAAGCATCTAATTGGCGGAGGGACCCAGCAGCGGCATTGCGTGGGTTGGCGAAGGGCTTCTCACCGCGTTCTTCTTGTTGTTTGTTGAGGGCGAGAAAGGCCGCGCGGCTCATAAAGATTTCGCCCCGGATTTCGATAACAGCAGGATAAGGGGCGGGAAGCTGTTGTGGGATTGTGCTGATGGTACGGATATTGGCCGTAACATCCTCCCCAACCGTGCCATCGCCGCGGGTGGTGGCGACTGTAAGTTGGCCATTTTCATAGGTTAGGTTGATGGAAAGCCCATCAATTTTAGGCTCTGCAATGAAGATGAGGGCATCAGTTTGGCTATTATCAAGCCCTAAAAAACGGCCAATCTTGCTGATGAAATGGGCGAAGTCTTCCTCATTAAAAACATTATCGAGCGAGAGCATAGGCGCGCGATGCTCGACCTTGCCGAAGGCAGGGTTAGGGGCAGCCCCGATCTGGGCAGAGGCACCATCTTTTCGTTTTAATTCGGGGTGGCGAGCCTCTAGCATGACAAGCTCTAGCCGGGTTTGGTCATAAAGAGCATCGGAGACTTCCGGCGCGTCATGGCCATGATACGCCTCATTCCATCGGGCGATTTTAGCTTCAAGCTCTGCGTAACGTTGGGCCGGGGTTTGGGTGGTCATGGTGTTGTGGGTCCCAAAAGGCTATCGGCCGCCGCACGGGCGGCATCGGTAACGGTAGTGCCCGCAAGCATACGGGCGAGTTCTTCCCGGCGTTCTTCCTCACTGAGGAGGGTTGCGCTGGTTTGCGTGTGGTTTTGCTTTACATGCTTGGCAATGCGGAGTTGATAATCTCCACGAGAGGCAACTTGCGGGCTATGGGTGATGGCCAACACCTGCACATCCTGCGCTACGCGATGAAGTCGCTCGCCAATGGCTGAGGCCGTGGCCCCGCCCACGCCGGAATCAACTTCATCAAACACGAGCGTTGTAAGGGAGGACCGTCCCGCGAGTACGACTTTAAGAGCGAGCATAAGGCGGGAGAGTTCCCCCCCAGAGGCGACCTTGCCAAGTGGGCCGGGTGGTTGGCCGGGGTTAGCGGCAATGAGGAAGGCGACCTGCTCCATCCCATGGCGGTTCCATTGCTCTGGTGCGAGGGAGGAGAGTTCTACAATAAAGCGGGCGCGTTCTAATTTGAGGGGGGCTAATTCCGCCATAACGCGTTTTTCAATCTGGCGAGCGGCTTTTTCCCTAGCGATGCTAAGCTCTTGCGCTGCGGCCTCATAAGCGGCGCGCTTTTGGTGTACTTGTTCTTCTAATTTTGCGAGAGCCTCTGTGCTGGACTCAATCGAGGCGAGGCGTTGATTGATATTGTCCAGAAAATCGGGGAGTTCGCTAACACTTATCTTATGTTTGCGGGCCTCAGCGCGGAGGGTAAAGAGGCGTTCTTCCGTCTCTTCTAAAAGGCGTGAATCGACAGTGGTATCTACTGCAAGGCGGGAGAGGAGGGTTTCGGCCTCAGCGAGATATTCTTCGGCTTTTTCTAGCGCGGTGAGGGCATCTTGCGCTTGCTCTTGCTGAGCAGAGGGAATCTCCTGTGCAGTGGCTTGTTCCCGATCTAAAGGGGAGGGTAAGAGGCGAGAGAGCGCACGATTAGCCGCACGTAGGGCATTGGCTGGCGTGGCTGAGCGGCGATCCCGTGGGGTGAGCTCACCCAAAGCAGCGGCTACGGCCTCGCCCCGGCGTTCATCTTGTTGGAGCTTAACGCGGAGAGCGGCGAGTTCTTCCTCCTCGCCTTCTTGGGGGGCGAGGGCGGTGAGATCCTCTGCAATTTGGCGGAGCCAGTCCTCCTCTTGGGTGGCCTCCTCTATCTCTTGGCGAGCGGTCTTTAGGGAACGGAGGGCATGTTGCCATTCATCCCACGTTTTGGCGACCTTTTGGCATAAGGTGGTAGGAACGCCGAATGCATCTAATAATGATTGATGAGCCGCTTGATTCGCCAGCCCCATTTGTTCATGCTGACCTTGAATCTCCACCAGTAAGGCGGCAACATCCCGCAAAATAGTGATGCCGACTGGTTGGTCACAAATATAAGCGCGGGAGCGTCCCTCTTGCGTGACAATACGGCGGAGGACGATAGGCTCGCCTTCCTCAATAGAGGCAATGTCTTTTTGGCGGAGGAGGGCATAAGCGGGATGGTCAGCGGGGAGTTCAAACACGGCGGTAACGCTGCTTTGCTCTGCCCCAGAGCGGATGATGCGGCTATTGGTCCGCTCCCCCAAAGCAAGGCCTAAACTATCGAGCAAGATGGATTTACCGGCCCCGGTTTCCCCCGTTAGGACGGTTAGCCCCGCATGGAAGGGGAGGTCCAGTTTCTCGATTAAGACAACATCACGGATGGAGAGATGTGTGAGCATAATGCAGCCTCCAGAACCTCGCAAAGATGGTGCATCTCTTGGATGTTTTAAACCATGCAGTGCCAGATATATGAGACGTTAAGGCCAATTTCGCAAGATTGCGGGCTTATTGGCCTTAACTTTAAGGCTTATTTCCCTTTTTTTGCCTTGTTGGCAGGAGTGTTATTGGTTGGTGGAATGTCAATCGCTGCTACAGGGGTGGATTGTGTCGCTGAGACAGGCTGTGTAATCACAGAGTCTGACTTAGCAGGGTTGGCAATTGCGGGGGCAGGCATCACGGCATCATGATGATGTTTGCCATGATGGTGCTTTTCTTTCGGCTGCTTGCGCAGAGGCTCTGGTTTGCGGATCTGCGGTGTAAGTTGATGATTTGCTTTTAGCTTACGATAAGCCAGATGGTACCAACGGCTATCTGGTGCATTATAACCTAGCACAGCAGCGGCTTGGCGGGCCTCATCTGGCAAGCCAAGATTCAGATTAACCTCAACAAGACGTTCCAAAGCCTCGGGAACATGGTTGGTTGTCTGGAAGTCTTGGATAACGCGCTGATACCGTCCGTAAGCCGCCTGATAATCTTTCTCACGCTGATAGTAACGACCAACGAACATCTCTTTCCCAGCGAGATGGTCGCGACAGAGGTCAATTTTTAATTGTGCATCACGCGCGTAGGATGTTTGCGGGAAGCGTGTAATGACCTCTTGGAGGGCATCCATCGCCTCAAGCGTGCCGAGCTGGTCGCGCGAGACAACGCCGATTTGTTCGTAATAGCATAAGCCACGCAGATAGTAGGCGTAGGCGGCATCTGGGCTGGTGGGGTGGAGTTGCAGATAGCGTTCTAACTGCTGGACAGAGAGCGCGTATTCGCCTTGAAGGTAATATGCGTATCCCTCCATCAGCTCCGCATTACCGGTATAGCCGGAATATGGGTAATTCTGTTGCAGAAGCTCAAACTCAGCACTAGCGAGTTTGTAATGCCCGCCATGGAGGGCATCAATCCCGTAATTATAGAGCGTCTCGGCATCGGCGGTGCGTGGCAATTTCGCTTGAATATCGGCATCTGATGAGCAGCCCGTGAGCAGGGCAAAGCCTAGCAGAACAGGAGCTGTAAAAGCCGAAAGATAGAAACGAGAGCGGGTATTCTGTGTGTTTAGGATGCTGCTGACCATGATTTTCTTATAGCATGGGAGTTTTCTAGGGGAAGGGTGTTCTTGTCCTTTAGCCCGATATTTTCATGAGGTAAAGGAAGGATTGTTGCGAAATCCTTAACAAATTGCCAATTATCGCGTGAGGCGAATAGGGCGCGGAGAAGTTGATTATTGAGGGAATGGCCAGTTTTATGTGCCTCAAACCGGGCGGCAAGGCTATAGCCTGTGCAATAGAGGTCGCCGATAGCATCAAGCATCTTATGGCGGACACATTCATCAACATGGCGCATCCCGCCGGGGTTGAGCGCATGGTCGTGTTGGATGACTAAGGCGTTCTCTAACGATCCACCAAGGGCAAGCCCTTGAGCATGGAGGCGGCCTATATCCTCATAATTTACGAAGGTACGGGCAAAGGCGATGTCGCGTTTAAAATGCTTTTTATCAAGCGTGAGCGCATAGGATTGTTGGCCAATAGCGGGGGCAGGGAAGTCTATGCTTAAAGAGAGATGAAGTTGGTTTTGATGGTGGGGTAGGAGGCGGGCATAAGCTCCGTTTTCTCCTTCGACAGAGATAGGCTGACGGACAGCAATAATGTGACGTGGGGCGTTAAGATATGTACGCCCTGCGGCCTCTAGCAAGAAGATAAAGGGCGCTGCGCAACCATCCAGAATGGGGAGTTCTGGCCCATCAAGTTGGATGAGGAGGTTATCAATTTTGCACGCATGAAGGGCTGCGAGCAGATGCTCAATAGTGGCGACATGGAGGTCGCTTTGATGAGGAGAGGCTGCAACCGTGGCAAGGGGGCTAGACATAATGCAGCCCGATGTAAGCCGAAAAGGGCGCGCATCGGGGCGGTCTAACCGCTGGATATGTAAACCCGTATCAGCAGGCGCAGGCGATAGCCGTAATGTAACGGGCCGTCCACTATGTAACCCCACACCACGGCAATGGATGGCGTGAGCTAGAGTGGTTTGTTGCGCGGGATCATGCTTACCCTTATGGGGTGGTATCTGCCCCCCATAATGTGGGGCATCTACGATGTTAGTGGGGGGCACGGAGTGGCCCCTTTAGGATTTGGGGCCACGCCGTAGATAGGTGGGGATGTTGAGGTCATCCTCCTCACTATTTGTAGGGTGAGAGGGATGGGTGTCCTCACGCATAGTGGGGGCTACAGGGGTTTTGCGCTCCGTCGGTGGGGTAGGGCGGCTGCGGAAAAAGCGGCTAAACAAACCGCCGCCGGTTTGCGGAGCGTCCTCTTGTAGGCGTGAGACCTCCAAGGGTTCACGTTCGGGAAGGGTATAATTGGGAGCCGATGGCGCGGCGGAGCTACCGGCTATGTGGTGAGGGGCATCCTCGCTGCGGGGTTCTGGGGCAGGGGTTTCCTCATGGATGGGGGGGGGAGGAGGGGCCTCTTCAGCGATAGGTTGGGCGTCATCTTGTGTGTGTGTAGGTGCGGCAGCCTCTACAGGAGCAGCGGGTGCAGCAGGTTCCTCAGAGTGAGGGGCAGTGTGTGTTCTGCCATCAAGGCCGGTAGCGATGACAGAAACTTGGACCCGTCCTTGCATATTCTCATCAACAACGAAGCCACTATTGATTTCTTCATCGTCACAATTCGCTGTTTCGCGGATGAGATTCATAATTTGATTATAAGCGATCAAGCTCATATCTGGCCCTAGCGTGACATTGACCAGCAAAGCACGGGCCCCCTTAATAGAGGTTTCTTCTAATAGAGGGTTGGAGATAGCACGCTCTGCCGCTGTAATGGCCCAATCCTCGCCGTCTTCTTCGGCAGAGGCTATCCCAATACCCATCATTGCTTTGCCCATACCGCTCATAACTGTGCGGACATCGGCAAAATCGAGGTTTTGGTAGCCCGCTTCGACCATGAGGTCTGTAACGCTGCGGACCCCACTATAGAGGACATCATCCGCCATAGCGTAGGCCTGCACTAAAGGGGTGTTAAATGATGCTGCGCCAAAGAGATTTTGGTTAGGGATGACGAGCAAAGTATCAACATATTTCTCTAGCTCAGCAATCCCAGCGGCGGCGGCACGGCCGCGGCGTGCCCCTTCAAACTCGAAAGGTTTTGACACAACGCCGATGGTTAGGGCCCCGGCCTCGTGGGCGATGCGTGCAACAACGGGAGCGGCACCGGTCCCAGTCCCACCACCCATACCGGCAGTGACGAAAACGAGGTCTACCCCTTCAAGATGTTGGCGGATTTCGTCTTCCACTTCCTCGGCAGATTGGCGACCAATCTCCGGCTTAGCCCCCGCCCCAAGGCCGCGCGTTAATGTTGGGCCGAGTTGCAAACGCGTCTCCGCCTTGGAGAGGGCAAGTTGTTGAGCATCGGTATTCGCGGCGATGAAGTTCACCCCACGGAGCTGGCCGCTGATCATGTTATTGACGGCATTAACACCACCGCCCCCAACCCCAATAACGGTAATGCGCGGCGGGCTGACGGCACTTAAACCGGGGGTTGTGGGTGTCAGAGTTAATGACATAACGATGAAGCTCCGGCTAGGGTTAAAGAAAAAAGAACCGCAGATATGGTGTAGCGGCTATAAAGTGCTGGCACGCTATCATTAATAGTACCAAATGTAACCTTAAATATGAGTATTCTGCGCTAATTATCATTTTTTACGCAGTAAGCTTGCCAATCGTTTACCAAACCCACGGGGGGGCGCATTTTGGTCTGCCAAGCAAAAGCTATTGCGTGCCCCTGCTGACCATGCCAACAGCCCTGCTGCGGTGGAGAAGCCGGCCCATATAGAGGGATGACTGGATTGCGGCAAGCCGCGTATAGCAGTTGGGGGGCGGACTTGGATGGGGCGGTTGAGAATCTCCGCAGCAACATTATCCAACCCATTTAGCAAGGCCCCGCCACCGGTGAGGATGACTGGCCCTTCTGCTGGGTGGCCCAGCCCTGCGCCGTTAAGCTCGTGGCGGAGCATCTCTAAGGTTTCTTCCACACGCGGAGCAATGGCACGAACAATATCAGCCCGTGTGATGTGGCGGATGCCGCTATGATGGGGGAGAGGCAGAGCAATGGGGAGGCTAGCATCATCAGCAGACGCATAGGCAACACCGTAAAGTGTTTTTAGGCGTTCTGCTGCATCAATAGGGATTGTGAGGGCGCGGGCAATATCATTGGTGATATGGTGGCTTCCAACCCGGAGATGGCGTGTATAAAGAACACGCCCACGGGCAAAAACGGCTAGGGTTGTGGTGCCTGCCCCCATATCAACGACTGTAACACCCAGGTCGCGTTCATCATGGTCTGTTACCGCGATGCCAGAGGCAATGGGGCTAGAGAGTATGTCCACAGCGCGGAGTTCAGCCCGCTGGAGGAGGTTATCTAATGTATGGAGAACGCCAGTTTGGGCATCAATAATATGGAACTTGCCCATTAATCTTTCACATTGATGACCACAAGGGTTGAGGACGGTGACGCTATCATCAATGTTGAAGCCGAGAGGCATGGCATGGACGATGCGGCGGTCAGGCTCCATAGCCTCATAGCGTGCTTGTTCGTAAAGTGTGTGGACATCGGCGTCATTAACCTCGCGCCCATTGGGGGTGAGGTAGGCATCAAGATGGTAGCTGCGTGGTTTCCCGCAGGAAAGATTGACGGTTACATCCCTAATATGACGGTGAATTTTTCGCTCTGCATCGCCAACTGTAGCGCGGATGACGCGCTCTAGCTGTTTTGTATCGACAATCGCACCAGAGGTTACACCTTCG
Source organism: Bombella sp. ESL0385 (assembly GCF_009725755.1). Taxonomy (GTDB): domain Bacteria; phylum Pseudomonadota; class Alphaproteobacteria; order Acetobacterales; family Acetobacteraceae; genus Bombella; species Bombella pollinis. The sequence continues at coordinate 1,275,802 of NZ_WNIJ01000001.1, read as the reverse complement.
GATCGTCTCCAGCCCCAACTAAGGACACGTAACCCCCCATTCTTTAACCCTTGCCCAATTAGGCATGTAATTTTGGTAGAGCCAATATCTAAGACAGCCTTTAGGCCGGGGGTCCAAAGGAAGCCTTTTTGCTCCTCTGAGGGGAGGATGGGTAGAACCGCACGGTCTGGATGGGGGGTGAGGGGAGCAAGATGGTGTGTGTGTGGCATAAGCTTAATGCTCTACTGAGGGCGATGGGGTAGGCGGTGATGGGGTTTCTTGCTCGGTATTAGGGACTTCAGGATGAATGACCATACGGTCGGGCAGGCGCATGTCAATGCTTTTTAAGGGACGGTCAAGGAGTTGGAATGTCGTTTGGTAGCTATGCAGACGCTCCAAAGCGGCAGCCTCTGCTCCTTCGGGCAGGAGGAGGGTTGTGCCATTCTTCATGAGGATGTTCCAGCGTCTTTGCCCGATGCGGATGAAGGCAAGAACATGGCTATTAATGTCGGGATAATGGTCTAATAACCCTAAAATAGAGGCGGCTTCTAGGTTTGCCCCAGCCCCGACAACAAGCGGTAATTTACGAAAGGCAGAGCGGTTACCTGCGGTCAATTCTTGCTGGGAGACATTATCGCCCTTTTGGTTGATGAGGATGAAATGGCCATCAATTTGCCAGATGGCGATAGGGTGTTTTTCTTCCAACGTGATGAGGACTGTATCGGGTAGATGACGCTCGACGGTCGAATGCTCAATAAAGGGTAGTTTATCAAGGCGTTTGCGGGCATCCTCTACGGAGAAACCGAAGAGCGAATGATCTAAGCCCGTGCCGAGGGCCTCCATCACGTCGCTTTCATCAGTTAAATGGCGGCCTGTGATGATGATGTGACGGATGCGGAGGGGGTCTAGTTGGGCGAAGCGTTCGGTTAAGGCGTTGGTAAAAGCATGGCCACCTAGGCTGAGCCATGCCAACCAACTTGTTCCAGCGAGGAGTACCCCAACGAGAACGACAATGCCTAGACGCCGGAGAATCATCTTTTGACGCTGCCAAAAGAGAAAGAGGCGAGAGGGGCGGTCCTCGTAAGGGTCTAGCGGCATGTGAGGCCGTTTTTTGAAGAAAAACGCCATAGGGTGTTAGGCTGTATGTGTCGAAGGCAGAGATGTAAGGGTAAGGGGGCTTGCTTGGCCCAGCGCGTCTTTGATTAACCAATCACAAAGTTGCGGGTAGCTGACCCCACGCGCGGTGGCTTGCTCTGGCAGGAGGGAGGTTGCTGTCATCCCCGGTTGGGTATTGACCTCCAAAATCACGAGCTGATGAGTTTGTTCATCATAGCGATAATCCGTCCGGCTTGCCCCCTTGCAGCCAAGGGCATGATGAGCTTGGCATGCTAGGGCGAGGGCGCGCTCAGTGATGGATGTGGGCAGGGGGGCGGGAATGATATGGCGGGAGCCATTCGCCTGATATTTTGCAGCGAAGTCATAAAATCCCCCGCCTTCTTGGGGGAGAATCTCTGTCACAGCGAGGGGGGTATCCCCCAACACAGCTACGGTAAGTTCCCGCCCGGGGATGAAGCGTTCAGCCAAAATCTGCGGGCCATAGGTCCATGATTCCGCAATCGTACGGCGTGTTGATTCATCATCTTGATGGAGAATATGCACCCCAACAGAGGAGCCTTCGGCGACTGGTTTGAGGACATAAGGCGCGGGAAGGGGGGCATGGTCAATAAGGGCGGCGGGGGTGATGAGGCAGCCCTCTGCTACGGGTAGGCCAGCTGCTTGGAGGGCCATGCGGGTGGTGGCCTTATTCATCGCTATTGCCGAGGCTAAAATGCCGGAATGTGTGTAGGGCAGGCCTAGCCATTCTAACACGCCCTGAATGGCACCATCCTCCCCACCGGGGCCATGCAGCGCATTAAAGACAACTGTTGGGCGGCAGGCTTTTAACGCGGCGATGGTCGTGGTGATGTCCGGCCCGACATCAAGCGCGTGGACGTGATGTCCGGCTTCTTTTAAAGCCGCTGTGACGGCTTTGCCGCTTGAGAGGCTTACGCTGCGCTCGCTGGAGGTCCCGCCCATAAGAACGGCTACAGACTGTGAGGTCGGAGAGGAGGATAAGTGCTGCGTCATACTCAAAACTTCATCATGCTGGATGAGAGAGGCGGCCTAGCCGTTTAATTTCCCACTGTAGCTCTATACCGCTTTGTGCTAGCACGCGGGCGCGGACCATCTCGCCAAGGTCTTCTAGCTCGGTGCTGGTAGCGTGGCCTGTATTGAGCATAAAATTGCAGTGTTTTTCACTTATTTGTGCTCCACCATGACGCAACCCACGGCAGCCAGCGGCGTCTATCAGCTCCCACGCTTTATGCCCCTCTGGGTTACGGAAGGTCGAGCCGCCAGTACGAGCGCGTAAAGGCTGGCTGGCCTCGCGTTTAGCCCGCATAATGTGCATCGCTTCTTGGATGAGGGTGGGGTCTTCCGCCCCTTGGGCTTTGAGACGAGCGCGGAGGATGATGGCACCGTCTGGCAGGGTTGTATGGCGGTAGCCCATGTGCAAATCCGCTGCGGGGAGGCGTTGATATGTGCCCTCACGCGTGAGAATCTCAACCCAATCTAACAAGGAGGCCATATCCCCCTCATAAGCCCCAGCATTCATCCGTACTGCCCCGCCAATAGAGCCGGGAATGGTGGAGAGAAAGGCAAAGCCTGCCATCCCAGCGCGGGCGGCGGCTTCTGCCACGCTGCTATCCAGTGCTGCCGCCCCGGCGATGAGCCCATCACCATCAGCTTCAATCTGGGCAAAACCACCGGCGAGGCGTAGCGTTAGTCCGGCTAACCCGCCATCGCGAATGATAACGTTAGAGCATGCCCCCAAGACGGTAAGGGGCATATTAGGCGGGCTTTGCTGTAGAGCTGTGGCGAGGTCTTCTTCATCTTGTGGGACAAAGAGCCAGTCCGCCTGCCCCCCAGTGCGGAACCAACTGCGCGGGGCAAGGGGGACATTGGCTTTCAGCCTGCCACGGAGCGGCTGGAAAGGGGCTGCTGTACTGGTCATAAGCTCTCCGGTTTATGCGCAGCGAGCTGAGCAGGGAGGGCTTTTGCCCAATGGGTGATGGAACCTGCGCCTAAGCAGAGAACATAATCCCCCGGTACGGCAATGTCTGCAATTAAGGCAGCGAGGTCTTTTTCCGAAGGGAGGGGCAGAACATGGCGGTGTCCACGATCGCGTAGCCCTTCGACCAACTGATCACGCCCAATGCCTTCAAGGGGGGGCTCCCCTGCGGCATAGACATCAGCAACGATGACGGTATCAGCATCATTCATACAGGTGCAGAAGTCGTTAAAGAGGGCCTGCAAGCGGGAATAACGATGAGGTTGTATCACAGCAATAACGTGTTTTGCCCCAGCTTGTCGCGCGGCTTTTAGCACGGCGGCGATTTCAACAGGATGATGGCCGTAATCATCAATGATTTTTACGTTATTCCATGTCCCGGTGAGGGTAAAGCGGCGTTGCACCCCGCGGAAGCCGCCAAGAGCATCGGCGATGACCGTATCGGGAATGTCCATCTCTAAAGCTACGGCAATGGCAGCTACAGCATTGAGGACATTATGATGGCCAAACATGGGGAGATGGAACGGCCCTGCACGCCGTTGGGTGTTAGCGGTACGGTCTGTGATGGTGACGTGGAAGGTGACGCCCTCACTATCTGTCCCGGTGATTTCGGCCCGGACATCCGCTTGCGGGCTGAAGCCGTAGGTAATGAGGCGATGATCAGAGAGTTGAGGGATCATCTGTTGGACGCGTGGATGGTCCACACATAAGACGGCAAAACCATAAAAGGGAATGTTGGAGACAAATTGCCGGTAGCCTGCCTCCATAGCCTCATCAGAGCCCCAATGGTCCAGATGTTCGGGGTCCATATTGGTAACAACGGCGATGATAGCCGGTAAGCGGAGGAAGGAGCCGTCACTCTCATCAGCTTCTACGACCATCCAATCCCCAGCACCCATGCGGGTATTGGTGCCGTAAGCCTCGATGATTCCGCCATTGATGACGGTCGGGTCCAGCTTGGCTTGCTCTAGCACGCAGGCCACAAGGCTGGTGGTGGTGGTTTTGCCGTGCGTCCCCCCAATGGCGATAGCCCAGCGTAGGCGCATGAGTTCGGCGAGCATCTCGGCCCGTCTTACAACGGGGATGAGTCGGGCGCGTGCGGCAACAACCTCTGGGTTATCACGTTTAACCGCCGTGGAGGTCACCACCACGCGCGCTTCACCCAAATTAGCGGCATCATGACCGATATGGACGGTGATCCCTGCTTTGCGAAGGCGTTGAACATTCGCATTCTCGGCAATATCAGACCCCTGCACTTTATAGCCCAGCAGATGCAGCACTTCTGCAATGCCGGACATGCCAATGCCCCCAATACCAACAAAATGGATTAAACCCAGGTTAAGGGGTAATGCGCGCATAAAGGGTTACTCCAGTCAATAAAGGGGGGAGAGGGCAGATAATCAGCGTTTTAGAGTGGCTTCAACAAGGTCAGCCAGTTTTTTAGCAGCATGGCGATGTTGGAGCGTCCGTGCTGCATGGGCAGCATGTTTTAGCTCATCAGGATGCTCAAAGAGATGGAGGAGCATGTCGCAGAGCTTTTCAGACTTGAAATCACGCTGGCGAATCATCCAGCCCCCGCCTGCGTGCTCCATCGTTTGAGCATTGACGCCTTGCTCATCAGAGGCAGCAATGGGGAGGGGCACCATGATGGAGGGACGCCCCGCTGTGGCGAGTTCTGCCACGGAGGAGCCACCAGCCCGCCCGATGACGAGATGAGCCTTTTTAAGCTCGGAGGCGACATCATCAATAAAGGGGGTAACATGTGCTGTGATACCGACTTGTTTGTACAAGTTGGTTAGCACGGGGATCATATCCTCATGGGCTTGCTGCGTAACATGCAAGCGGATGCGGACATATTGGGGTAAATTACAGAGGGCTTGAGGCACGACCGTACTGAAAATCTGCGCACCAAGAGAGCCGCCCCAGATGAGGAGATGGATGGGGTCCTCGTTTGTATGGAGGGTGGGTGGGCTGTATGGCTCATCAGCTAGGGCTTCAATCGCAGGGCGGACGGGCATACCTGTTTGGATGACCTTTTTCCCAACAGGGAGGCGCATGACCCGTGGGTAAGAGGTGGCAATGGCATTAGCAAAGCGTGAGAGAACAACATTGGCTTGGCCGAGAATAGCGTTGCCCTCATGGATGATGAGCGCAGGGCGGTTACGGCACAGCAAGCGGCTGCCTAGTAACGGGGGGATGGAGGGGTACCCCCCAAAGCCGATAACGGCGGCTGGACGGCAGATAGCGATGAGTTTACGCGCGCCAAGGCAGCTCCATAATAAGCGACTAATTGCTTTAAGCTTATCAAGTGGTTTTTTACCCGCCACGCCGCTGCTGGTGAGTGTATAGCGGGGGTAGAGCGCAAAGATGCTTTGTTCTGCGCGATTACGGCGTTGGTCTGTCATGAGGATGAGCGGGTAGCCACGCTGGTGGAGTTCTTCCCCCAAGGCAATAGCGGGGAAGAAATGCCCGCCTGTTCCTCCAGCGGCGATGATGATAGGGGCGTGTGTCATGCGTTATTCTTCCTTTTTAGATGGAGCTGATAAGCGTGTATTGGCCTCATGAGAGGCTGGTGTAAAGAGGCCTGGTTTTGCACGGTGGCGTGTTAAGGCTAGGGCTATGCCGATTGTTAAAGCAACAGAGAGAGCGGAACTTCCCCCATAGGAGATAAACGGTAAGGTCATCCCTTTAGTGGGGATTAAATGTAGCGATGACCCCATATTGACAAAAGCTTGTAAGCCAAAGCCTGTTATCAACCCGCTTGTGGAGAGGATGATGAAAGGGTTCTTCTCCTCCAATAAGCGATTGAGCGTGGAAAAGACCAAGATAGTAAAGAGCGCGATGATAAAAAGGCACATGACAAAGCCATATTCTTCCCCCGCGACGGAAAAGACAAAATCAGCATGAGCATCGGGTAGGAGGTCTTTAACACGGCCTTCCCCCGGCCCACGTCCGAGCAACCCGCCGTTACCAAAGGCACGCATAGAGGTATCAATTTGGTAATGGTCCCCCACATCGGGGTGGAGGAAGCGTTGCACGCGGGAGTGAACATGCTCAAACACCAGATACGCAACACCAAAAGCCCCTAAAGCTGCGGAGACGAGCATACCAAAGACAATAATAGGCAAGCCATCAATAAAGAGTTGGGTGATGAACACCATGCTAATGACAGATAGCATCCCGATATCTGGTTGGGCTTGAAGGAGTGCAGCAATGACCAGATAAACACCACAAGCGACCAAACGCCCCGGAAATCGCCAACCATTAGAGAGGGTTTTTTCATAACGAAGGTTAAGCAACCACCCCGTCACAACGGCGAAGCAGGGCTTTAGAAACTCCGAAGGCTGCACAGACATTAAGGGTAGGGCAATCCAGCGGCGCGCGCCTTTAATTTCCATCCCATGAATGAGCGTCATGAAGGTGGCTCCCAAGGCCATGACCCCGCCAATGAGCGCAATGCGTAGCACCATGCGCGGGGTCAGGCGGGATGTGACGATGACGACTGCCCCGGCTAAGGCCAAAAAGACCACTTGTTTGAGGATGAACATATTGCGTGAGGCCCCAATGCGGTGGGCCACAGCAGGGCTTGCGGCGAGCATGAGGATATAGCCAAGGGCGATGAGCGCACCAACGCAGCTAAGGCTTACATGGTCGAGACTACGCCACCATTGGGCATGGTGGGAGTTGTTCGTGCGGTCGGATAGAGCCATTAGCGGGCTTCCTCCTCAGCAGGGCAATCGGCATGGCAGAGTGTGCGTGCGAGGGTGGCAAAGGCTGTGCCACGTTCCTCAAAATTACGGAATTGGTCAAAACTCGCGCAAGCGGGGGAGAGAATAATCGGTAAGGGGGTGGTGCTGGCTTGTGCATAGGCCCAAGCGGCGCGGGTGGCTTGCTCCAACGTTGTGCTGATTTCAAAAGCTATATTATGGGCTTTAAGCGTCTCGGCAAGGAGGGGGGCATCCTGCCCAATGAGGAAGGCGCGACTTACATGTCCTAAAACCGGGGCGAGATTTGTAATGCCGCCCTCTTTAGTTATACCGCCAGCAATCCATAAAAGATGAGGAAAAGCCCGCAGAGCGTGGAAGCTGGCTTCCGCATTGGTGGCTTTGCTATCATTGATAAAAGCGATGCCCTTTGCCTCTGCGATATGTTGCAGGCGATGGTCTAACCCGGGGAAGCTGCGTATGCCACGGGCAATGCTTGCATCAGAGAGGCCAAGATGACGCGCTATGAGGCGGCAGGCTTCAATATTCTGGGCATTATGCGGGCCGGGTAGGAAGGGGGCATCCTCCGGGGAAAGGGCATCGGTGATAGTAAGAGTATGGACGTCTAGCCCCTGGGAGGTCAGGCGGGTTTGGAGGGGTTTGCTCCATGAGGCAGCCTCTCCCAAAAGGGCGAGGTCGCCTTTGGTCATGTTATCAAATACATGAGCTTTGGCGGTGAGATAGCCCTCCATAGAGCCATGACGGTCGAGATGGTCAGGTGTTAAATTGAGGAGGACAGCCGCACAAGCGTGATAATGCTCCAGACGCTCGAGCATGTAAGAGGACATCTCGATAACATAAACACCATCATCGCCAAGGGGCGGTAAGGCCAGAGAGGCCGTGCCGAAATTGCCGCCACAATAAGCAGGAATACCGGTCTCGGTGAGGATATGGGTTAATAGAGCCGTAGTGGTGGACTTGCCATTGGTCCCCGTGATGGAGACAAAGCGCGCTTTAGAGCCTGCTTTGCGGGTGACCTGCCAGAGCAACTCCGCATCGGAGAGGATGGGGATGTGCTGCTTTTGAGCAAGGCGTGCCGTAGGGTGTGGCTGCGGTAGATGATGGGCAATGCCGGGTGAGAGGATGAGGGCTGTAAAGCCGGAGAGGTCATCAAGTGGGGCCAGTGTGAGGCTGGGATGGACGGTCAGGGCTTTAGAGAGGGTAGGGCTATGGTCATCCCACGCATGAACCTCCGCCCCCATAGCGAGAAGGGCTTCCACAACAGCAGCTCCATTACGCCCTAGCCCGCATACAGCATAACGCTGCCCGGAGAGGAGGGTTTTAGGCCATGATGAGGGAGGAGGTGATGTGGGATGGGCCATGATTAGCGTATCTTCAACGTAGCGAGGCCACATAGCCCCAAGATGATAGCGACAATCCAAAAGCGTACGACAATCTTTGGCTCTTGCCAGCCCATTTTCTCAAAATGATGGTGGAGGGGAGCCATAAGAAAAATACGTTTTCCCGTTCGGCGGAACCAAAAGACTTGGAGAATGACGGAGATGGTCTCCATCACAAATAACCCCCCTACGAGGCAGAGGACTAGCTCGTGCTTAACCGCTACGGACACCGCGCCTAAAGCCCCACCAAGGGCTAGGGAGCCGGTATCGCCCATAAAGACCTCTGCCGGGGGAGCATTGAACCATAAGAAGCCCAAACCCGCCCCAATGAGAGCCGCGCAGAAGATGCTTAGCTCCCCCGTGCCAGGGACGTGATGAAGCTGAAGATAATCTGCAAAGACGTGGTTACCAACCAGATAGGCGATTAAGGCAAAGACCAAAGCAGCGATGATGGAGGGGACGGTAGCGAGGCCATCAAGCCCATCAGTGAGGTTTACCGCATTACCAAAACCTGTGATGGTGACCATTGCAAAGAGGGGGAACACATAGCCCAAATGCAACATGAAGGTTTTTGTAAAGGGAAAGGCCACCGCATTGCGGAACTCTGGCGGGGTGAGGGCCTCCATCGCAATGCCTGCAAGACAAGAGATGAGGAACTCCCCACCGAGGCGGAGTTTTTTAGAGACCCCTTTGCTATTGCCTTTGGCGAGTTTGAGGTAATCATCTGCAAAGCCAATAGCGCCAAAGCCTAGCGTGGTGAGTAAGACAGCCCACACAAAACCATCGCGTAAATCTGCCCATAATAGGGTGGAGAGAGCGAGGGAGAAAAGAATAAGGCCCCCGCCCATTGTGGGGGTGCCTGCTTTCTCCAAAATATGGCGTTCTGGCCCTAAAGCGCGGATGGGCTGGCCTTGCCGTTGAATGCGTTTAAGCTGGGCAATAAAAGGTTTCCCCAAGAGGAGGGAGATGATTAATGCCGTTAAGCAAGCACATCCGGCCCGAAAGGTCATATAATGCAGTAGGTTGAGCAGGCCACCATGGGAAGAATAGGGAGCGGCAAGGAGGTTAAACAGCATTAGGTGGACTCTGGGCTGTGGGATGATTCGGGTTGGTCTAATAACGCAATGAGGTCACGCATACGGCTTCCCAAGCTGCCCTTTACAAGCAAAACGTCCCCCTTCTGCAAAGCAGGGCGTAGAAGAAGGGCAAGTTGGGTTGATGTCTCAGCATAACCGCCCTGTAGGGATCGGGGAAGGGCCTCGTAAAGGGATTTCATATGCGGGCCACAACAAAAAGTAAGGATGTTATGCTCTGTTAACGGTTGGGCTAGGGCACGATGCTCCTCTGCGGCAAAGGTGCCGAGCTCGCGTATATCCCCCAGGGCGGCAATATGGCGGGGGGCGGGCATTAAGCTTAGCGTCTCCAGTGCTGCACGTATGCTGGGGCCGGAGGCATTATAGCTTTCATCCAATAAGGTGATTTCACCGGGTAAAAGCCGTTGTTGCCCACGCCCCGCCTCGGGCTGGAAGTGGCGTAAAGCCGTGGCCCCCGCCTGGGGCGGAAGGCCCAAAGCAGCCACTGCACCAAGAGCTAGAGCGGCATTGCGGGCGAGGTGAGGCCCCGGGGCTGTAAGTGTAAGCTGTGCTTCCCCCGCCGGCGTGGAGAGATGAAGTTGGCTTCCCGTGGCGGTGCAGTGCAGCTCATCACAATGAATGGTTGCATGAGACGTTGTCCCCACCTGCCAGAGGGAGACATCTTGTGGGATAGCGTGGGTGACAGCGGGGAATTGCGCGGCTTCTTCTGGGCAGAGGGCCGTTCCACCCGCTGGTAGAGCCGCAAAGAGGCTGGCTTTTTCCGCAGCGATGGCGTTAAGGCTGCCCATATGGCCGAGATGTGCGCTCCCGATGGTGGTAATAAGGCCAATATCGGGGCGGATTTGAGCCACTAGAGGGGTAATCTCGCCAGGGTGGTTCATGCCTACTTCGCTAATGCAAAAGGCAGCGTCTTGAGGTAAGCGCGCTAAGGTAAGGGGGACGCCCCAATGGTTGTTAAAGGAGGCCACCGAGGCATGGACCTTCCCATAAGCGGCTAAGGCTGTGGCGAGCATGTTTTTGGTTGTGGTTTTGCCTACGCTCCCTGTGATGGCAATGGCCTTGCCTTTAAACTGAGCACGGCGATAACGCCCTAATGCCTCTAGGGCCTGCATCGTGTCCGAGACGAGGAGGAGGCGAGGGTCATCGGTTAAGCCAGCTTTAGCAATGGCTGCACCATCATGCGCCATAACGCAGGCCGCGCCATGCTCTAAAGCCTGCTTGAGGTATTGGTGCCCATCTGCATTATGGCCAATGAGTGCAATAAAAAGATCCCCCGGTTGGAGGCTGCGCGTATCAATACAGACAGCACGGACATGCACATCACCGGTGAGCCGGCCTTGTGTGGCGTTGCGGAGGTCTTGGCTTGTCCAAAGTGGGGCTGTGCTGGTGGGCATTATGATAACTCCGCAGCGAGGGCGGCTGTGAGTGTACGGTCATCAAAAGGATGGGTTACCCCGTTGATAATCTGGCCAGTCTCATGGCCTTTCCCAGCGATGAGCAGCACATCACCTTCTCTGAGGCTCTCAAGAGCGGTTTGGATAGCGTCTTTGCGGTTACCAATCTCTTGCGCTTGGGGAGCTGTCGCGCGGATGGCGGCACGGATAGTGGCGGGGTCTTCGCTGCGGGGGTTATCATCAGTAATGATGACCTCATCAGCGAGATGAGCGGCAATCTGCCCCATGAGAGGGCGTTTGCCTTTGTCGCGGTCGCCTCCTGCACCAAAGACCACCACCAACCGCCCCGCTGCGTGGGGGCGGAGGCTGAGGAGAACATGCTCTAATGCATCAGGCGTATGGGCGTAATCGACATAAGCGCAGGCCCCGTTAGGGAGGGTTGCGACCGGTTCACACCGGCCCGGTACCCCTTTTAAATGGGGGAGCAGGGCGATGATGGCATCTGCTTCCTCCTCATGCTCCCAGCAAAGAGCGGCGGCAAGCAATGCATTTTCCGCTTGGAACCGCCCCGGCAGTGGGAAGTGAATAGGCGGTAATGTACGGCCATAAAGCTGGATGGTGAGGTCTTGCCCATGTGGGGTTGGTTGCGCATCGAGAAGGCGGATTGTCTCACCCTTTGTGCCGACTGTGCGGAGTTTTAGAGCGCGTTTTGCGGCAATATGCTGGAGGGCGTTTCGGCTCTCAACATCTATATCATCATTGATGACCGCAAGTCCCCCTTCCGGCAATAGGGTGCTAAAGAGGGAGAGCTTAGCGTCTCGATAGTCCTCCATCGTGTGATGATAATCGAGATGATCACGCGTGAGGTTGGAAAAACCTGCTGCGGTAATGGCCACGCCATCAAGCCGTTTTTGATGAAGCCCGTGGGATGATGCCTCTAAGGCGACATGTTCAACACCATAGGTTTTTAGGCGCGCGAGTGTTGTTGCTAAGCTAACAGCATCAGGCGTGGTTAAGGCTGGCAGAGGGGGCATCTCTACATCGCTGATGAGGCCTAACGTACCGAGGCTGGCAGCTTTATAATGGCGGAGTTGATAAAGCTGGCGGAGGAAGTCAGCCGTGCTGCTTTTGCCATTTGTCCCCGTAATGGCGGTGATATGTGCTGGTTGTGGCCCTGCGAGGTAAGCGGCCGCTTGGGCGAGGAAATGGGCTGGGTCCGCTACAGGGATGAGGGGGGCTGTATGGCCGTTTTCATGTCGCTCCGGCGGGAGGGTTTCCCCTTGTTTGGGGGCAAGGATGATTGCGGCTGCCCCTTGGGTAATCGCGGCGGGGATGAAGTCTCGCCCATCATGTTTATGGCCGCTTAGGGCGACAAAGAGGCTCCCCGCTTTGACCTGCCGACTATCAGCCGTGATTGCGGTGATGAGGGGGTCATGCGTGCTGGGGGAGGAGAGAGCGTAGCGATGGAGTAAGGCAGAGAGTTTCATGAGCAGGGCCTAATGAGCGTGATGAGGGGTATGTTTAGCAGCGAGGCGATTAACAGCCGCCGCGCCGGGGTCATTACCAGGGCCAAGGGGGCGACGCACTCCCGGCGGGACGGGTGGGGTCAAAGCAAGGGCGAGTTGGTCATCAAGCTGCTGGGCCTTCTCCGGCGGGACGGGAAAGAGGCCCAGCATAGGGGCAACGCGTGTGACGATTTTGGAGAATGTCGGTGCGGCAATCCAGCCGGCGGTTGTCCAGCCATGGGTTTCTGCCGTACCTTGGGGGGCATCCAGCATGACATAGAGTGCATAGCGTGGGGCGTTCATGGGGAACATGCCGGTAAAGGCGGTAATATTGACGTGTTTAAGGTACCCGCCATGTGCCCCGATTTTCTCTGCTGTGCCGGTTTTCCCACCAACGAGATAGCCGGGGCTTTCGGCCTTTTTACCGATGCCTTTTGTAACAACGAGCCGTAAAATACGCCGTAATAGGTCTGCATTGTGGGTGGAGATGAGATGTGGGCCTTTCTCCTCCTCAGCCATTACGACATCATCATTTAGATGATCGCGGGCTAAGAGTGTAGGGGTGACGAGGTACCCACCATTCCCCGTTGTGGCTGTCCCACGGACGATAGCGAGAGGGGATTCCGCAACACCATGACCAAAGCCTACGGTCATAACGGTGGTTTCCCCCCAATTTTTGAGGGAAGGGACGATGGGACGGCCCGCCTCGGGGAGTTCGACTGGGACGCGGTCGAGGAAGCCCATATTTTTAAGCCAATCATGTTGGCGTTCCCGCCCGACATCTAGGGCAATATGAGCTGAAGCAGGGTTGGAGGAAAACGCCATGACCGATGGTAGAGCCAGCCAAGGGGCGAAATGGTCGGTCTTTAAGTCGGAGATTTTAAACCGCCCCACCTTGATAGGAATGGTAGAGAATTGGTCCCACGGATGCGCTACCCCAAGCTGTAACGCCATAGCTGCTGTTTGTAGCTTAAAGGTCGATCCCGGCTCATACATACCTGTTACCGCACGGTTAAAGCGTGCATCATCTGAGGCATGGGCGAAGTCATTCGCATCATAATCAGGCAAGCTAATCATAGCGATGATTTCCCCCGTATGGACATCCATGAGGATGGCCGAGGCCCCAATAGCGCGGAAGCGTGTTTTGGCTTCATTAAGTTCATCGCGCATTGCCGCTTGCACGCGGGCATCAAGGGAGAGGCGCAGGGGGGTGCGGTCGCTGAGGAGGCGTTGATTAAAATATTTCTCCACCCCTGCAATGCCGTGATTATCAATATCCACAGCCCCTAATATTTGCGCGGCAAGCGTGCCAAGCGGGTAATGGCGTTGTTCACCATTCTCAAAATAAATGCCGGGGATGCCTAGATTATTAATTGCCAATTCATCAACAGGGGCAATATTGCGGGCGAGATAAACGAACTGTTTTTTCTGCTTTAAGCGGCGAATGGTCTCAGGGATATTTAGATTAGGCAATATGGAATGGAGTTGTTTGGCAACATCTTCAGGCTCAATAATTTCCATCGGGTTGGCGTAAACTTGCACAACTGGCAGAGAGAGAGCCAAGGGCTGGCCGTTACGGTCTGTAATGGTAGCGCGTTGAATATTAGGCAGTACAAACCCACTGCCAGCGAGGGCTTTAGGGTCTGGGTGGGGAATGTCGGGAATAATTGCCCCGACTTGATTAGGAAGCGGGGCCATAGGGGCAAGAATGGTGGCAAAGAGGGCCTTTAACGCGACCCCACCATAAAGAAAGAGAAATCCCATCCCCAAATAGATGAGCCGATTATGGCTTGTTTCTAACCAGCTAAAAGGGTTTTGCTTACGGTCATTGCGCCATTGCCGACAGGCCGCTACCCAACGGAGGAGAAAAAAGGGCCTCCGTTGTTTCTTATGAGCTGTATGGGAAGGTTTGGCAGCCATGGGGCGGGGGTTCGGTTACGAAAGAGGTGGAGGAGGGGAGCGGTACGCCTTACCGCTTTGATTAGTTCGTTAAAGGCGTAGGTGGGGGTAAGGGGGCTTGGTCGTCATCACCAAAAGAGAGGGCGGATGTATGGATGCCCCTTTCATGGCTGTGGTGTCCCTCTTGGTGAGAAGCAGACGGATGCCAAGCGACATCATCCGTAGCCTCTGTATGGGGATGGAACGTTACAGAATGGCTTTTGTGAAGGATGGTAGCACCTGTATCATGCCGGTGAGGGCGTGTGGCTTTAGTATTATCAGGCCCGCTAAGTAAGGCAAGGTCTTGCTCTAAACTGTGGTTTGTGACGCTCTGCTTATCCGCAATGCTGGCGGGGCTGTGCGTGTGTGTGGTGTGGTGTTCAGTGAGGGGGCTATCATCATGCGGGGTCGCTGTTGTGGGGGCAGCAGGCGTGGTGAGGGCCACTAATGTACGCCGTGCTTGCTCCCGCGCAGGTGTCATGGCAATGACATGATGGCTGATTGCAGGGAGTCTCTCTCGTAAATTGGCAAGCTGAACAAATTGTGTAGGCTCGACCTGCCTTAGTTGAGGCAGCACACGTTGCGATAACGCAGAGAGGCGGTCTGGCTGGTTGAGCAACGCCCATTGTGTGCGGAGTATTGCCGTCTCTTGCTGGACGCGGCGGGTTTCCTCCACTGTTTTGCGAATATCCTGATTGAGCACGAGGGTTTCATGCTTCTTTGTATAAAGAAAGAGGCCAGACCCAGCGGCCATCGCGGCGCAGAGAAGAGTAGCAAAACGGATCATGCGGAAGCTCCATGGGCGGAAATGCGCCGCAGAGCGCGCAAACGTGCGCTGCGGGAACGAGGATTAAGGGTAAGCTCTGTCTCGGAGGGAGAGCGAGGGCGTGTATGGAGCAGCGCAAAAGCGGGGGCTTCTGCCTGCTGTAAGGAGAGAGGGGTATGGCGTGACGGCCCTGCAACACGGCCCGTTAGCTGGGCAAGGGCGCGCTTAACCATTCTATCCTCTAGGGAATGGAAGGTCACAATACAGAAAATACCGCCCGGGGCGAGCAAGTTAGGGGCCGTTTTTAAGGTGCGCTCTAGCTCGCCTAATTCGTCATTCACAGCGATGCGGATGGCTTGGAAGCTCCGCGTTGCAGGGTCGAAATTGGGTCGTTCTTTCGGCACAGCCTTGCGGATGATTTCGGCAAGTTGCCCTGTCGTCTGGAGGGGGCCGCTCTGGCGGGCATCTACAATAGCGCGGGCAACCCGGCGGGAGCGGCGTTCCTCCCCATAATGGTACAGAATATCTGCTAGAGCAGCTTCGCTCTCCCCATTGACGATATCGGCCGCACTAGGGCCGGTTACGCTCATCCGCATATCTAAGGGCCCATCATGACGGAAGGAAAAGCCGCGTTCTTCTTGGTCGAGTTGGAAGGATGAAACACCGAGGTCCAAGACGATGCCATCAAAAGGTCCATATGCGCCGACAAGCTTCTCCATCGCGCTAAAGGTGCCTTGATGGAGGTGCAATCGCCCCTCTGAGGCGGCAATGAGAGGCTGGCCGCGTTTAATCGCATCAGGGTCGCGGTCAATCGCATGGACTGTGCAGGGCGCGGCGCGGAGGAGGGCACGACTATAGCCGCCACCGCCAAAGGTGCCATCCAGATAAGTCCCGCCCGGTTTAGGGGCTAATGTCTCTAGCACTTCTGGCAGCATAACGGGGAAGTGCCCTTCCAGCCGCATATCTTCGGCAATGCGATACATATCGTGGTTCATGGTGCGGAATCCTCACGCGGGGAGGTGACCTTGCGGCGGCCTAGCTCACGCGCATGGCTGCGCGCCTGCTTCCTACGGTCTTCAGCAAGAGCGGGGTTCCATATCTGAAAGACACGCCCAAGCCCTATAAAAGTAACGTCCCCCTCTAGGTTGGCATATTCCTTTAACGCTTTGGGGAGGTTGACGCGTCCCTCTTTATCGCAATCAAGCGGGTAGGCATCAGCGTAAAGGCTTGTGGCGAGGTCGTCATGCTCCTCAGAGAAAGGATCATATTCATCCAACGCATTGGAGAAGGCGAAGAAGGCAGAGGATGTCCAACCTTCTAAGCAATCATGGAGGTGGGAGGGGCGGATAATCATCATCGCATCACCCGGCCGGGCATTATCGCGTAGGACTGCCCGAAAGGGTGAGGGGATGGAGATGCGTCCTTTTGCATCCACCTTGCTGGCATGGGTACCGAGAAACATAGTCATGTTGTGAAATGCTCCTCCCCTTTACCTGAGTGATGGATACAACGTCCCACAAATTGGGAGCTTATGGGGTATCATGGGATTTTATGGGTCGTCAAAGTTTTATTGTGCAAAAACGGCGATAAAGTGCGTTTTTTAGGCAGAAAAAAGGAGGCAAAGGGAGGGAAAACTATTTTAAAATTAATGAACGATGAATGGAGGGTAAATAGATTCTATCGGGCTGTTAGGAGTGTATCTCTTGTGAAAAGAAGGGCTTGTGGGATGACAGGAAAAGGCCTCCTTCTTGTCATGGTGATGGCAAATCTCATGATGAAGCTTTGTTGTGATTAAAAGAATGTTAGGGAAAGAGGGATAAGGGCCAGATGGTCTGTAAGCCGGGTTCTGTCCTATCCCCTTATGGGGATGGGGCGATCATTCCTCTGGGATGTATTTTGCAATACACCTCACGCAACCAACCCGAATGACGGGGCAGGCACCCCCAGCCATATGTGGCTTGTCATTCCTATTCGGTCTTGCTCCCGGTGGGGTTTACCATGTCCGCTGCTGTTGCCAGCCGCGCGGTGCGCTCTTACCGCACCGTTTCACCCTTATCCGCATCACCCTTGTAAAAAGGGGGATAGGCGGACGGTTTTGTTTCTGTGGCACTGTCCCTAGGGTCACCCCCGCCGGCCGTTAGCCGGCACCGTCTTCCTGTGGAGCCCGGACTTTCCTCCCTAGCCCTTTTAAAGAGCTACAGCGATCGCCCGACCATCTGACTGGGCTGCTTATGCCTGCCTCATGGGGGGAGGTCAAGTTAGTGGAAAAGGTTAGGGGGTGAGGGGGCGATATAATCCGGGGGAGCCTGCGTCGGTCATGATGCTTTGGCCAGCACGATCAACGCGAAGGTGAAATAACAGCTCAGCCGATGGTGTTGTGCCGGGGCAGCCATTCCCATGCCGTCCCAAGACATCAATAGAGGGTACGGGTGTACTCGCATCCCCGTTGACGACCATAACAAGGCAGCGGCGTGGCATGGTGGTAAGGCCTTTACGGGTAATGACCGTCCGTAAATGCTCTACCAAAGCCGTATTATCGAACCAGCTTAGCTTATTAAAGGTGAAACGGTCATAGAGGCTATCTAGTGCCCCTGTTCTCACAAAAATGAACATTAAGAAAAAGGCTGGGACGATAACAATGAGTCGGCGGATGATATGCTGTTTGAGAGAGCGCGGCGGCCTTGGGCGGCGGCGGCCAAGGCGTGGGGGCGTGTTGTCTGTCACGATGATGAACCTGCATGTTTTGAATAAGGGGATGAGCAGTGAGATAGCAAAACCGCCCTGCTAAAAGCAAAGCAGGACGGTCTTGTGTTGTGATAACCATGGGGAGCGAGGGGAGGGAGCTTTTTTAAGCTCCCATATCCTCATGCCATGCATCTCCCGTTGAGGCGATGAACTTACGCGCCTCCTCTGGTCCGTAAGAACCTGCGGGATAATGTGTCATGGGCACTTTATTAGCCGCCCATGTCTGCAATGTAGGTTCAACCCATGCCCATGCGGCTTCTACCTCATCGCGGCGGATAAAGAGAGCGGGGTAGCCGCGTACAGCATCTAGCATGAGACGCTCGTAAGAATCGGGGATGAGAGAGCCATCAGCCGGGGCGAAGCGTCCGTCCATAGCACCATGCTGGAGGGAAAAGTCCGCAGCAGAGGGGTTTTTGATGTTCAGGGCCAGGCCAAAGCCCTCATCAGGCTGAAGGCGGATGACAAGGCGGTTATGCTCCCCGTCTTTACCAAACAGAGAGGAAGCTGTTTTTTTGAAGGTCACCACCACCTCGCTCACTTTTTTATGAGAGCGTTTGGCGGTGCGGATATAGAAGGGGACATCCTTCCAACGTGGGGTATCGACATAAGCGCGCATAACGGCGTAAGTCTCTGTTGCGCTCTCTGTACCTAGCTCCTCTAAATAACCGGGGACCTTCGAGCCAGCCATCTCGCCAGCAACATATTGGGCGCGGAGTGTCTCCTGTGCCACCTTATCAGCTGGGATGGGGCGCAGGGCTTTGAGAACCTTCACCTTGGCATCGCGAACAGAATCTGCACCAAGGTCTGCCGGGGCTTCCATCGCGCATAGGCTAAGCACTTGCAGCAGATGGTTTTGAATCATATCGCGCAGGGCACCGGATGTATCATAATAAGCAGCGCGGCCCTCGACCCCCACCGTCTCTGCGGCAGTGATTTGGATGCTTTGGATATGCTCAGCCGACCATACTGCGTTAAAAACAGGGTTAGCAAAGCGCAGGGCGATGATGTCTTGTACAGTCTCTTTGCCGAGATAATGGTCGATGCGGAAGATTTGTTCTTCTTTAAAAAAGCGGCTTACACCTTCATTAATAGCGCGGGCAGAGGCACTATCGGTCCCAATGGGTTTCTCCAGCACAACGCGGGATTGTGGCGTGATGAAGCTGAAGCGATGCAGATTCTCGCTAATCGCCTCAAAAAGCTGTGGCGCAGTGGAGAAATAAAAGACGCGGATGCGGTCTGCTGGGGATTGCTCTAAGAGTGCATGGAGGTCATCCCAATTATGGTCGCTTTTAGTGCCATCAAGCGTGATGTAATGCACTTTTTTGAGGAAACGCTCAATAAGGGCTGCATCCTTATGGGCGGGAGGCAGAAAATGCTCCAACGCTTCCCGTGCCCGCTCCCGATACTCATCGCATGAGAGTTCTGAGCGTGCCGTGCCGATGATGCGTGCATCTTCAGGAACATGCCCGATACGGAGCTGATTATACAGAGCGGGGAGGAGCTTGCGCATCGTCAAGTCGCCCGTCCCACCGAAGATGACATAATCAAACGGTGCGGTTTGTTGAGAGTAAGCCATAATGGGCGTACCTTTCCTAAAGGGGAAATTAGGGTGAGGCGAAAGCGACCTCTTATTTCTGGTTTCTTACCTTTAAAGCCTCTAGCCTTGTTTATTCAAGCCATAACCGCATCGCAGGTGAGGAAGCCGCACTGACGGAGGGTATGGTGGGGCTATGCAAAATTATGAGGGATGCTGTTACGCCTTATTTAGAACTGCTATTTTGCTCCTTGCGAGTATTTTTGGCGATTTTAAAGTCGTTTTATCCCCTTTATGACGGAGGGTGTGCTTTTTTCCCACAGGGAGCGGTATTGACCCCTTCAAAAGGGGGCGATAAGCCGCCTAAACATCGTAGCGTGTAATTGTTGAGTAGGGAGGCAGAGAGATTATGGATATGAATCATAATGAAGAAGGTACGGTAACAGGCGGTATTGCGGTGGATCGCTTGCGTTCTATCATCGAGCGTGTGGAGCGTTTGGAGGAGGAACGTAAAGCATTAGGGGCGGATATTCGTGATATTTTCACCGAGGCAAAATCCGCCGGATTTGATGTAAAAGTGGTCAAACAGATTATCAAATTGCGTAAGCAAGAGCCTGCTGAGGTTGAGGAGCAAGAAACATTGCTGGATATTTATCGGCGCGCTTTAGGTATGTAAGGCGGTTATGGTAGGTCAGGCAATTCGGTATGTGTTTTGCAGGCTTGTTGTAATACGCTGATAAAATGGTTGATGAGAGGTGGTTGTTCGCCTCTGCGCACCCCAATCGCGAGGGCTGCATGGGGGGCAGGCCGTGCGATTTTATGGAATGTCACCCCACCTGTATGAAGTTGGTGGAGTGATTGGGGGACGATGGACACCCCTAAGCCTGCGGCCACAAGGGGGATGGTTCCTGCAATTTGTGGGGCTTGTTGGCCAAGGGCAGGCGTAACTCCGGCATCGCGATAAGCCGCTAATATAGCGTCAAAGAATCCCGGCCCTAATTCCCGCGGGAAGATGATGAGTGGCTCGGTGGCTAAGCGGCTGAGGTGAATCTCTGCTACATCGGTAAAAGGATGCCCTTTCGGTAAGGCGATGAGGGTCGGTTCATCTAATAAAGGAATGACATGGACATTCGCTTGATCCGGCACAGGCGGGCGCAAAATTGTGATGTCCGTGCGGTAGGAGAGTAAGGCCTCGCACAAGGCGGGGGTATTGCTTTCTTCTAGGGAGAGGGTAACGCCCGGCGCAATGGTGCTGAATTGGCGGATGGCAAAAGGAATGCTGGGGAGGAGGGGGACAGCCCCTGCTAAGCCAATGCGTAGATGGCCCTTCTCCCCTCTGGCAAGGCCGTGTGCATCCTCAATGAATTGACGGCGTAAGTCGAGAATCAAACGCGCATGGGGCAAGAGTGCGCGTCCGGCTTCTGTTAGGCTGACACCGCGTGCTTGGCGGCGAAAGAGGGCAATGCCGAGTGTATGTTCTAAACGGCGGATTTGTTGGCTGAGGGGTGGTTGTTCCATCCCTAGCTTTTCAGCAGCATGGGTGATGTTGCCAGTCTCAGCAATGGTCACAAAATAGCGAAAATGACGAATCTCCATAGGAGCCATATATAAGATATATGGTGGTAATGGTAACTATATATTTGTGACCTTCCCTAACCTGCTTTAGGGAAGAAGAGAGTAACAACACAGGGGGCAATATGACTCGACCTTCAGGTGTAAAGCCGAACCGGCTTTTCCAGACATCTACCATGGCCGCGTTGTTGGACGCTGTTTATGACGGTGAAATGACGCTGGGTGAGCTGGTTCAGCATGGTGATTTCGGTCTGGGTACGTTTGATGCTCTAGATGGTGAGATGATCGTCACCGAAGGGGAGGTACGGCAGTTCCGCTCCGAGGGGATTGCTTCTGGCACGACAGCGGATATGAAGACCCCTTTCGCTTGTGTGACCTATTTTGAGCCTGAAAAGACCGTCACAATTGATAAGCCCATGAGCAAAGAAGAGTTTGAGGCTCTTGTAAATGAGCTTATCGATAACCCTAACCTCTTTGGGGCTGTGCGGTTTACCGGTGAGTTTGAGAAAGTCGATACACGCACAGTCTTTTGCCAGCATAAGCCTTACCCGGGCATGTTGGAGGTTGTGGCCAAGCAGCCGACCTTCAAAATGGGGGAGATTAGCGGTGTGATGCTTGGCTTCCGTACCCCGCCTTATATGCAAGGGATTAATGTTGCAGGTTATCACCTCCATGTTTTGAGTGATGATCGCAAGCATGGCGGGCATGTGACGGATTACCGTGTGAAGTCTGGCAAGCTGGAAGTCGCCCGTATGTCCGACTTGGAAATCTCCCTGCCAAAGACAGAAGAATTCGCTAAGGCCGACCTCCTGCCAGCAGGCTTGCATGAGGCTATTCGCACGGCTGAGGGCGGTTGATTTTTACTTGGTTTGATATGTTTACAATAACACCGCCTAGATAATGGCGGGGTTATATGGGATTAGGAACGTAGCTCATGACGCAGAAGAAAGCTCCTAACGCGGGCAAAACAACAGCGGATCTTATCGTCCGTAATTTAGAAGCCCATGGCGTTGACCATATTGTCGGGATTCCCGGTGCAAAGATTGACCGTCTCTTTGAGGCATTGGAAGATTCTCCCATCCGCACCATTGTAGCGCGGCATGAGCAAAATGCCGTCTTTATGGCGGGGGGGATTGGCCGTATCACGGGTAAAGCTGGTGTAGCGATTGCCACATCTGGCCCCGGTGTGTCCAACCTGACAACCGGTTTGGCAACAGCAACCTCCGAGGGTGATGCTGTCCTCACCATTGGCGGGGCTGTTGGGCGTGCTGATTTGCTGAAATTGACCCATCAAAGCATGGATACAGTCAGCATGTTGCGCCCGGTGACGAAATATAGCGCAGAGATTGGTGATCCCGCTGCGGCCTCCGAGGTTATCGGCAATGCGTTGCGTGCAGCAGAGAGCCCCCGGCAGGGCGGTGCCTTTGTAAGCATCCCGATGGATGTGCTGAACGCAGAAATCACCAAAGATTATCCGCTAATGGGTAAACGCAGCTTTGCTAAAGCTGGCCCAGCCCCAGAGGATGAGATTAAGGATGCCGCTGCGGCGATTAAGAAGGCTAAAAAGCCGGTCGTCCTATTGGGGATGAAGGCCAGCAAGCCTGAAAATGCCGAGGCAATCCGTGCTTTTATTAAGGCAACCAACTTACCGGTAACGGAGACCTACCAGGCTGCTGGTACTCTCTCTAAAGACTTGCAATCGCGCTTCTGTGGTCGGATTGGGTTGTTCCACAACCAGTATGGTGATTACCTGCTGCAAGAGGCGGACCTTGTCATTGCCATTGGGTATAACCCCATCGAGTATGATCCCGGCCTTTGGAACACGAAGCCCGATCGCCCGATTGTGAATATTGATGTCGTTCCGGCTCAGCTGGATAATGTCTTTAATCCAGAAATTGAGTTGATTGGCTCCATTGTTCATACATTGAAGCATCTGACGCGGGAGGTTTCTGGCCTTTCCAACGGTGCTGCTTTGGATAAGATTTTAGAGCTGTATCGTGCGTCTCAAAAGCTCGCTTTCGAGAAGGCAAAAAGCACCCAGCAGGGGATGCTCCATCCGCTTGAGGTCATCAAGGTGATGGAAGACATCGTCGCGCAGGATATGACAATCTGTTTGGATATGGGGTCCTTCCATATTTGGCATGCGCGTTTCTTGGACGTCTTCCGTGCACGGCAGATGCTCATCAGTAACGGCCAGCAGACGATGGGCGTTGCTCTGCCATGGGGTATGTCTGCCAGCATCCTTAACCCAGCGCAGAAGGTTATTTCCGTCTCTGGCGATGGTAGCTTCATGATGTCCTCTATGGACCTGGAGACGGCTGTTCGTCTGAAGAGCAACCTCATCCATATCATCTGGGTGGATCAGCACTTCAACATGGTCCGTATTCAGGAAGAGAAGAAATATGGCCGTGATGCCGCAGTAGCATTCGGTCCGATTGACTTTGCAGCCTTTGCCCGCTCTTTTGGGGCGAAGGGGATTAACGTCAATAGCGTAGAGAGCTTTAAAGCTGCTCTGCGTGAGGGGATGGAGACACAAGGCCCGGTTGTGATTGCTGTGCCTGTTGATTATGCCGATAACCCTGGCCTAATGGACCCGCTACCGGCTCTTACTAAGTAAGAGGTAGCCTTTTATTAGGTCGTGAGGAGAGGGGGCGTGATGAACGCCCCCTTTTTTCATCAGAGGTATTAGTATAGATGAGAGTGATTATCATTTAGTAATCTCATTGATTATTAAGTTTAGTCACATTTTGTTTTATTGATTGTTCATTAAGCCCCTCATACAACAAGCCATTATGAAAATTGGCTTATTTATTCCTTGTTATATAGATGCATTCTTTCCCAAAACAGGCATTGCAACGTTGGAGTTGCTGGAGAAATTGGGGCAGGATGTTGAGTATCCTATGGACCAAACCTGTTGTGGTCAGCCTATGGCGAACTCCGGGTGCAATCGCGATGCGAAAGAGACAGAAGCACTCTTTATCCGTAATTTCGCTAAATATGATATGATTGTGGCTCCATCTGGGAGCTGTGTTCATCATATTCGTGAGAACTTTGATGCGATTGAGCAGACTGATGAGGTCCGTCATGTGCGGCAAAATACGTATGAGCTTGTAGAGTTCATTCATGATGTGCTGCGGGTGCGGGAGTTCCCTTGGGCAGAGTTTCCTCACAAAGTAGGGCTGCATAATAGTTGTGCAACATTACGCGCTTTGCGTACGGCCAGCATGTCCGAGTTGGGCGAGCCGTTCTTCTCCAAACCTAAGACGTTACTTTCTGCGGTGAAGGGTATTTCCTTCGCAACACCGAAACGCCCTGATGAATGTTGTGGTTTTGGCGGCACATATTCCGTAACGGAGGAAGCCGTCTCAGCGCGGATGGGGTTGGATAAAGTGAATGATCACCATAATGCGGGGGCGGAATATATTGTCTCTGCCGATACATCTTGCATGATGCACCAACAAGGCTGTGCGGAGCGCAATGGCGTGCCAATCCGCTTTATTCATATTGCTGATATTCTTAATGGAGCGCGCTCATGAGGGAGAAGCCAGTCCCGCATGCCTCATTGGCGGCTGAGTTTTTAAAGGATGATCTGCATCGCATTTTTCATGATGAACGTCTCTGGGGGATGCGGCAGAAACGGGATGAACAAATGCACGAGCTGCCAGAATGGCAGGAGCTGCGCCAACAAGCATCCCGGCTTAAAGAGCATACACTCGCCCATTTGCCGCATTATTTGGAGCAATTTGAGCAGAATGCCAAAAAGAATGGGATTCACGTCCATTGGGCACGCGATGGGGCAGAGCATAACCGCATCGTAGAGGGCATCCTCAAGGCGCATGGTCATTCATCCATCATCAAAAGTAAGTCGATGATTACTGATGAATGTGAAATGCGCGAATATTTGGAGCCTAAAGGCATTACCGTTACGGAGACAGACCTCGGCGAGCGCATCCAACAGTTGGATAATCAGCTGCCTAGCCATGTGGTGGTCCCCGCGGTGCAGAAGCTCACCAAAGATGTTGCGAAGGTTTTTGCCAAACATTACCACACAGACCCTGCGATTGATGACCCTCACGCTTTGGCAGAGGCACAGCGCAATGCAGCGCGCCCGGTTTTGCTGAGTGGTGATACAGGCATGACGGGGGGGAACTTCCTTGTTGCAGAGACAGGGAGTTTTGTGGTGTGTACTAATGAAGGCAATGCGGATTTAAGTGCGAATCTGCCGAATCTGCACATCGCGACATTAGGGATTGAGCGGCTTGTGCCGCGGATGGAAGATTTAGGCGTGTTTATACGCTTATTATCCCGCAGCGCGCTTGGCTCACCCATTACGCAATATACAACGCATTTCCGTAAGCCGAAGAAGGGAGGGGAGATGCATGTCATCCTTGTGGATAATGGCCGCTCAGAACGGTTGGGGATGGAGGATTTTTGGTCCTCGCTCAAATGTATTCGCTGTGGGGCGTGTATGAACACCTGTCCCGTTTATCGGCGGTCTGGTGGTCAGTCTTATGGTGCGGTTTATTCTGGCCCTATCGGGGCGATTATCGACCCTACGTTTAATGCGAAGAAGTTTAGCACACTTCCCTTTGCCTCCACGATGAATGGAAGCTGCACGAATGTATGCCCGGTGAAGATTGATATTCACGACCAGCTTTATAAATGGCGGCGTATTTTAGCCGAGCGGCATGAGATTCCTTTTGTGAAAAAGGAAATTATGAAGATGGCCGGGCGGTTATTATCCCAGCCTAAATTATACCGCCTCTCCATTAGCGGGACAGAGGTGGCTTTAAAAACCATGCCGCGTTTTGTGCTGTATAATTATTTGAACCCATGGGGAAAACATCGCGAGCTCCCTCACCCGGTGAAGGAGACATTCCATAGTTGGTACAAAAAGAACCGCTTAAAGAAAGAGACTACCGCGCAGGAGGGGACATCATCATGAGTGATAAGGCTATGAGCGCGCGTGATGCCATTCTTGGTCGTTTACGGGCGGTGAAGTCCCCTGCGGAGGAGGCTTACCCTTTGCCTCCCATTGTGATGCTGGGTGACCAAGATGCTAGCCCTGAGCGTTTTGAATCCAACCTTGCTTTGATGGGCGGGCAGATGATTCATCGCCAAGATGGTGAGACGGTGGAGGCAGCGATTGCGCGTGCTTTCCCTAAACGGCGTAATCTCTGCACCGCTGTGCCTGAAGTAAAAGGCACGTTACGAATAGAGGACCTCACCACGCACCAAGAGGCAGATACAGTGGATGTTATGGTGGTGCGTGCAGCCTTTGGCGTGGCGGAGATGGGCGGTATCTTCCTTAGCGAAGTGGAGTTGAAGGACCATCTCGCAGATGTCCATCTTGCACAGCATTTGGTTGTTCTGCTCGCCAAAGATGAGTTGGTCGGGAACATGCATAATGCCTATCGGGAACGCTCGGAGTTCCGTACAGCAGGGTATGGCGTGTTAATGTCCGGTCCTTCTGCCACAGCGGATATTGAAGGGGTCTTAATCCGCGGCGCACAAGGCGTGCGCAGCCTTTCGATTATATGGGCGTAGCGATAAAGGGGAGGGGCGTTGGGATGAAGGCGTCCCTCCCTTTAAAGGTTTAAGCGTTACGAGAGGCTGTTACGCGGTCTTGTACATAGCGGAGTAATTCTGGCAGCCCATCCCTGCTGACCCCGGAGAGGAGATGGACCTCCGCGCCAGAGGCAGCTTCCAAAGCGGCTTTACGTTCTGCAATATCTTCTGGCAGAAGTGCATCGCATTTATTAAGGACTAAAACCTCTGGTTTAGCAGCAAGGCCTTCATCATAGGCTTTGAGCTCTTTACGAATCATCCGCCAATTTTGGACGAAATGTTCATCTGTTCCATCAATGAGGTGGATGAGCAGCGCGCAGCGTTCCACATGGCCGAGAAAGCGATCACCCAGCCCTGTACCTTCGCTTGCGCCCTCAATGAGGCCGGGAATATCGGCAATGACGAACTCTTCCATAGCGTTAAGACGCACAACGCCAAGTTGAGGATGCAGGGTTGTGAAGGGATAATCAGCAATCTTTGGCCGGGCACGCGAGGCAACAGAGAGGAGAGTGGACTTACCTGCATTGGGCAGGCCCACAAGCCCGACATCGGCAATGAGTTTCAGCCGGAGCCAAACCCAGCGTTCCTCCCCGGGGAAGCCTTTATCCGCACGGCGCGGGGCCCGGTTGGTGCTGCTTTTATAATGAGCATTACCAAGCCCGCCATCACCCCCCTGACAGAGCAGAACGGTTTTATTATCTTCATCAAGGTCAGCGAGAAGGGTCTCACGGTCTTCATCAAAGATTTGCGTACCGATGGGCACATCAATGATGACATCATCCGCTCCAGCCCCCGTTCTGTTGGAGCCAGCCCCATTCCCTCCCTTACGGGCGCGGAAATGTTGAGTGTAGCGGAAGTCGATTAATGTATTAAGGCTCGGCACAGCCCGGACGTAAATATGCCCACCCCGGCCACCATCACCGCCATCAGGGCCGCCAAACTCGATATATTTTTCGCGCCGGAAAGCGACCACACCATCCCCCCCATCACCGGAGCGGACATAGATTTTAGCTTGATCAAGAAATTTCATGAGAAAGACCGCATGTACGAAGGGAGGAGGGGAGAAGAAAAAAGGCCGGCACCATGATGGAGCCGACCCTTCCTCATGCTCTGCGCCTATAAGGGCAACAGAGAGTGTTACTCAGCAGCTTCTGCTAGAGCAACGGACACATGGACCTTACCACCAGCACGACGCTGGAAGCGCACGCGGCCATCAACGAGGGAGAAAAGTGTATGGTCACGGCCCATACCGACATTCTCACCCGGATGCACCTTTGTGCCACGCTGACGGACGATGATGTTCCCAGCGATGACGCTCTGGCCACCAAATTTTTTCACACCGAGGCGGCGGCCTGCGCTATCGCGCCCGTTACGGCTGGAACCACCTGCTTTTTTTTGTGCCATGACTGTGTCTCCTTAAAGAACGGGCGAAGTTACGCGGCGTTGATTGCGGTAATACGCAGAACAGTTACCGGCTGGCGATGGCCATTCTTACGGCGGCTATTCTGACGGCGGCGTTTTTTGAAGATGATGACCGTTGGCAAGCGATCTTGGGCAACAACCTCAGCGGTAACACTAGCCCCTTCGACCAGCGGAGCCCCAACCTTGGTGCTGCCTTCACCACCAACCATAAGAACATCCGAGAAGGTCACTGTGCTACCAGCCTCAGCCTCTAGCTTTTCGACCTTCAAGATAGCGTCTTTAGCAACGCGATATTGTTTCCCGCCCGTGCGGATGACTGCAAACATGCAAAACTCTCTTTATGTTACCGAAGCCTCTGGCCCTTAGCCTCACCTAGCTTTGTAGGTTTGGCAGACCCGCTCGCTTTTTTTCATTGGTTCAAACAATTTCCTACCAGTGGTAGAAAACCATAGGAACAGTGGGGTTCTGTACTGCTTTTCCCTTGTATCGTCAATAAATAAAGTAGGATTTATGGGTTGCAGGGGAGGATTGACGAGAGGATGAGAGGGGAAACCCCTTGCCAAGTGGGTAAAATCTCGCCATAACACCGGCATTACTTGGTGGTGTCCGGGCATAGTCCCGGCTTTAGCCCCAAGCCCCGGAGAGGTGCCAGAGTGGTCGATTGGGGCGGTCTCGAAAACCGTTGAGCGTGCAAGCGTTCCGAGGGTTCGAATCCCTCTCTCTCCGCCAAGGATTCCGTATTTTTTACATATGAATCATCATAGAAGATGCTAGTCTCGGGCAGATTGCTGCTTATACAGCAGAGTTTAGGGAGCTGCAGGATGAAGACGCGTATCATTCTAACGGTATTATCAGCCACGGTTATGGTCTCTTTAAGCCATGCTGGATGTGCGAAGTCTAAGCAGAATCCTAATATAGACCCGCGAGACCCGGGCATGTTTGTTATTTTTAATAAGGCAGAGCATGGCAATGCAAGTGCTCAGAGTGTCATGGGGAACGCTTATCTTTTTGGGATAAGTGTTGCACAGGATGAAGTAAGAGCGGCTGAATGGTATAAAAAGGCGGCAGATCAAGGTGATGTGCCGTCTCAATCGAAGATGGGTGAGTTTTACGACCAAGGCATAGGTGTGCCTCAAGATTACGCAAAAGCTGCCATGTGGTACCAGAAGGCGGCTGTTGAAGATGATGTTACAGCCCAAGAGGGGCTTGGGACGTTATACCGGTTGGGGCGGGGTGTTCCTCAAGATTATGGCAAGGCCTTAGAATGGTATCGGAAGGCCGCAGAGCAAGATGATTCAGTGGCCCAATATAATATTGGGTTATTATACGAGTACGGGCAGGGCGTTCCCCAAGATTATAACGAAGCTTTAAAATGGTATCAAAAGGCCGCAGCTCAAGATGATGACTTGGCGTTAGCAAAGCTTGGAGAGCTTTATAGGGATGGCCATGGTGTCCCGCGTGATTATGCAAAGGCGTTTGCTCTGTTCCAAAAAGCAGAGAAGCAAGGTAGTGCAGCGGCAGCCTATGATATAGGTTTGGCTTATGAGAATAAGCAGGGCGTGAAGCGCGATGAAGATACCGCTTTAGCGTGGTATAAAAAAGCCGCCGAGGCAGGTTACGCCCCTGCCCAAACTAAACTGGGGACAATCTATTGGGGGTGGCAAGACCTCGATACGGCGATAGCCTATTTGGAAAGTGCCGCTGCACAAGGTGATGATGTTGCGGCTTATACTTTGGGGCTTATATATCTAGAAGAACATTCAACAAAGCGGGATGTACATATAGCGGCAAATTGGCTTCGTAAAGCAGCGTCTATGGGTAATATAGATGCACAGAAGAAGTTAAAGAAGCTGTGATATAAAACAGATAATATTGTGTTGAAAAATAAGATCATAAATTGTTTCAGCTTCACGTGCCGAGGATCAGCAATATAATATGATTCTTGTTCCTCCCGGTATTGTGAAACTGATGCTCCATATTCACGAGGATGGTGGCGGTGTTTTCATTGCCGCCACCGTATTAGTGTTTGTTTTTGCTCGCCCAGCCCTTCAATACCAAGTCGTATTTCATCACCTTCTTGCAGCCAAAGGGGTGGCTTGTGCCCCATCCCCACGCCGGGTGGGGTGCCAGTGGCGATGATGTCGCCGGGGAGGAGGGTCATGTACCGGCTGAGATAGGCGATAATCTGCCTGACGGAGAAAATCATAGTCGCTGTCGAGCCATCTTGCCGGCGTGTGCCATTCACATCCAGCCAGAGACGGAGTTGCTGTGGCTCGGCAATTTCATCAGCCGTGACGAGATAGGGACCAACAGGTCCGAAATTATCGCAGCCTTTGCCTTTGTCCCATTGTGAGGATTGCATTTGGAAGCTGCGTTCTGACACGTCATTGATGATGCAGTATCCTGCCACATAGTTCAAAGCGTCCGCTTCTGTCACATAGCGTGCCGTGCTGCCGATGATGATGCCTAGCTCCACCTCCCAATCCATCTGTGTGGCATGGGGGGGAATGGGAATATCATCATAAGCACCACAAAGGGCAGAAGGAGCTTTTAGAAAGACGATTGGCTCTTGCGGGATGGGAAGACCGGCTTCTTCGGCGTGGTCAGCATAGTTTAGGCCAATGCAAACACATTTAGAAACATGACTAACAGGTACGCCGAACCGTGGAGAGCCCTCCACAAGTGGCAAGGTCGCTGTATCAATCTTCGCTAGTTGGGCAAGGGAGTGGGGAGAGAGGTGCTCTGGTGTTACATCATCCCAAAGGCCGGAGAGGTCTCGTATTGTGCCAGAGCTATCAATTAATCCGGGTTTTTCAGAGCCGAGGAGGCCATAGCGGCAGAGTTTTGTCATGATGGAGTATTCTCCAATGACTGTGTGCCAGTCATCTGCGCCAGTCTTTCAACAATCGTTCCACATCGCTGCATGAAGGCGTCTCGGCTATAATGTGCATCAATATAGCTTTTAGCGGCTATGCCATAGCGGTGCAGTTCTTCAGGGTGTTGGAATATCTCTGCTAAGGTCTCACAGAATGTTTCTGGGATATGGTCAGGCTGGAGGATAAACCCCGTTTTACCGGGTTGGACGCTATGACGCATTTCCCCCACTGGTGTGGCAATGACAGGGAGGCTCATATTCATGGCTTCATGCGCGGCAAGGCACATGCCCTCATAGCGTGAGGGTTGCGTATAAAGATGGAGTGTCTTGAGGAAAGACGTGACATTTGTTTGAAAGCCTAAAAGAAACACATGGTGTTGAAGCCCATATGTTTTGATGAGGCTTTCTAACTCGGCACGTTGGGGGCCATCTCCAGCAAAGGAGAGGCGGATATGGTCGGCCCATTGTGGGTAACGCTGGCGGAAGAGGGCAAGGCCTTCAATCAAGAGGGGATAATTTTTAACCTCATGTAAGCGGCCTGTAGTGCCAATATGCAGCGGTGTTGTGCCATCCCATTGCGGGGCTGGATGGCTGTTAGGCGCAGCAATATAAAGTGGCCAGCATGTTATCTTTGCTGGAGGAATCTCCATAACATCCTGTAAAAATTGTGCAACATAAGGGGAATCCGCCACCCATAACCGTGTGATGGGCCGCCCCGCTGTCGTGGTAAAACGGATGCTTGCACTATTCTTCCAGCTCACAACGGGGATGGAGAGGATTTTCCCTGCAAGTTGGCCGAGTAACGTAGCGCGGCTTAGGGAGGTCCAAATAATATCAGGGCGGTCTTTGCGGAGTAAGCGTAAAATACGCAAGAGCGTGAGGAGGAAAGGCCGCCTTTTTGTCCCAAGTAGTCGATACGGGATGCCTGCGCGATCAAGATACGGGGCGGCTCCCATATCGCGGGGTTCACATGCGGTGACATCAACATGATGCCCATAGGTTTTAAGGGCATGAACGATGTCAGGAATGGCAAATTCCGCCCCGCCTGTCTCTAAACTTGTGACGAGATAATGGATTTTCATAATCGTTAGGTACTTTCTAACTCTTGCAATGTTGGCGGTTGAGGGGGAGGTGTGATGATGGGACCTTCCCCACGGAAAGGCTCGCTCGCATCAAGAAAGTTCTCATTGGTACGCAATGTGTATTCAATGACGACAAGATGGGTCAAGGCGCGGGTGATTTCTAGCCGAATGATGGCCTCATGGTCTTGTGTATCAAGCTCGCGGAGGCGGCGAATGGCTGCACGGGTCAGGCGGGCGGCGCGGTCATGCCGGCGGGATGAATGTTCGATGTAATAGAGAACAAGCGTAATAGGCCGGCGCGCGCTTTCGGGTAAATATTCACGATTGAGCAAACCGCGAAGGCGAATGATATTTAGCCCTAAGGTAAGGGTAGCTAATGTCCCCTGTATGCCAGCTTCTACGAGTGGAGTGATGGTTGTGGCATGGCGGAGCAAGCGGGAGAAACGGTCCGTATTATGCCCAATCCATGCGCTGATATGCGGTGTGCTGCCCAGGCTAGCGAGGTTGCGTAGCTCGCGTAGGGTTGCCTTGCGTAAGCGGAAGGCTTCTGCTTTGCGATTAAAGGGGAGAATGCTGCGGAAGATTAAAACCGCCGTAACGCCGGAAAGCATAATCGCTAATGTCGTATTATAGAACTTCGATTCATCAATAATATGATGGTTTTGAATCCCCAGCATAAGAGGCATGAGTAGATTATACGCCGCTGCCGCAGGGGCCGTTGCAGGGTTAGCCCGTGCGAGGCCGCCGAGCATCATCGCAGCAGAGAGGATGATGATAAGGGGCTCATAAGTTGTTACCATCGGGATGAAGACAAAGCAGAGTAGCCACGCAACACACCATGCTACCGCCAATCCTTTTAGGAACTTGATCGTTCCTAGGACAGGGTTTTCCTTCGTAGCGAAAAGGCCGCAGATTAGAGCGGTAATGCTGATGAGTGTATTGCCATTTGACCAAGCGGTGACTTCATAAATAAAAGATGTAACAAGAACAGCCAATGCAGCGCGGAAGCCATTATTAAAAGCAAGCCGCCCATCACGGTGGGTATGACGTTGGAACTGAAAATGGTCACCACGAATTGTGTGGGTACTGGCGTGATATTCTGTAATGGCTTCTTCAAGGTCACCGATGAGGTCCCCTAAAGAGGAAAAGAGAATACGTTCATCTAAGGCGGAGTTGGTGATGAGGCTATCTTCTGTTGGTGTGGTGGGGTCGGTCGGGGTAAGGGGAATAAGGCGGTGAGGAGTCGCATAGCGGCGGCAAAGGTCTCTGAGATGCTGAAGTTCCGCAAGAAGCTCTGATATTTCACTCTCCTGGGGGAGACGCTTAGAGAAATGCTGCAAGAATTGGATGAAGGCCGCAATGACTGTATCAAAATCCTTATGGTTGGAGGAGAGAAGCTCCAAGCGTGTGGCCATCCCAAAACTGCGAGATAACAAAGCGGAGACGGCTGCCAAGGCTGCACGGGCATGGTCGCCTTCATGGCCATGCACGCCCATCTCAAGCTCGGAAAACTCGATTTGATCATTGATGGATAGAATGGTCCCAAAGAGATTGCGGGCCTCTGTTATGGCACCACGATCCTGCCGCAGAATGTGGTATAAAGTATTACAAACAAGAGTAAGAGCAGATTCTAGTTTTTGGCGGACGCTAATATGGGCGCGGTGGTCTTGGTTAAAGGCAAAAAGGAGGCCAATAAATGCCTCGCATAACACACCAAGGATGATGTAGCTGGCGCGCGAGACAGCAAACATAAAGATGTTGTTGGTTTCTGGGACAATATCCATGCAAATGATAGCACAGGTATAGCCAGAGAGAACAAGCGCATATGAGCGAAAATTACTTACAAAGGTAGCAAACCCACTGCATAGGCCAATCCATACCGCAATGAGGGGGAAAAAGAGCCATGGAGCTTGCGGATAAATACCAATAAAGACAAGAGCCGCCGTCCCGCCGATCAACGTGCCAATGATGCGCCAGCGTGCCTTAGAGAGACTTTCCCCACGCGTAAGTTGTGCTACAGACCATACCGTCATCGGAGCCCAGATGGGGCTATCAAGCTCCAGCCATAAGGCGATTCCGAGGGCTAGGCAGGCGGCAATGGTCGTGCGAAGGGCAAAGAGAAACCCATTGAGAGAGGGGGCTAGTACCCAGGGTAAAAAAGAAGCCCCTCTGGAATGTAAGTTAGTTAGGAAACGGGTAAGCATGTTCTGGTCCAAAAAGATTTCTGTATAGGACCCTACTTCTGTTTGTCTGTTTAGGCGAGGGGTAACACTTAGTAATTGAAAAGTTCGTGGAAGGAAGGAGGACGGGAAAGATGTTTTTTTTTGTAAGTAGGAATATTTTCTCTTTTTTGTTTAGAGGAAAAATAGTAAAAGTTTCATGAATCCTCTCATGAAGATTTATAGCGAAGAAGGTTATTCAATGACAGAAAATATACCGGCTAGAGAAGGCCAAAGTTCCTCCAATGCCGAGCGTAAACAGCTCTTAGAGTTAACGGCTGATATTGTCGTTGCTAAGTTAGCAGGCTCTGATGTGCCTGCTGATAGTCTACCGGGACTGATACGCCAGGTATATGAGGCTTTGGCAGGAGGGGAGAGCGACCTAAGAGAGGAAGGTGCATCCCCTAAGCAGCAGCCGGCTGTTCCCGTTCGTAAATCTGTTTTCCCAGATTACATTATCTGTTTGGAAGATGGTAAAAAGCTGAAGATGCTCAAACGTCATCTTAAAAGCACCTATGATATGACACCGGACCAATATCGCGAGAAATGGGGCCTCCCTTCGGATTATCCTATGGTGGCTCCTTCTTATGCTGCACGCCGTTCTGAATTAGCCAGAACGATTGGTCTGGGGCGGAATATTGGGGTCTCTGCGGAGCATAAGCGTGGTCATAATAGTGACCTCTAATAGAGTGAAGTAGAAGCTATGAGTAATGAGAAGGCCGGGCATGTTCCCGGCTTTTTCTGTAATACTGCTTTTTGCTTGACGCTCCGGCCTACATCTTGCCACTCTGCTTGTTAGGGAACAAAATGACGGAGGGTAGAAATGACGCGGTCGGAGTTTGTCGCCTTGTTAGCCTCACGTCTGGATGGCATGGCTAAAGAGAAAGTCAGCAAGGCTGTCGATGGGATTTTTACGCATATTGCCGAAGGGTTGGAAGCTGGCAATCGGGCAGAGCTGCGGGGGATTGGTAGCTTTGGGACGCGTCAACACACCGCTCACCAAGGGCGCAACCCCCGGACGGGGGCGGCCGTTGATGTTAAGGCAAAGCGCGTTCCTTTCTTCCGCGCGGGGAAGGAGCTGCGCGAACGGGTCAATCGTGCGAAGTAATAAAGGCCTCTGCGCTATGGGAGGGCACATCCTTCCCTGTGCGTGCGGCGTTGAGTTCTTCTAACAAGAAGTCCCGGAAGACAGAAATGCGTTTAGAGCTTTTTAGCTCCTCAGGATAGACAAAAAAGGCTTCTGCCAATGGTCCATGAACATCTGGTAGAATACGGACTAGATTGGGATGAGCAGAAGCTGTGTAAAAGGGTAGGGTTCCAATCCCATTACCTTGGGCAATAGCCATACCAACGGCAGCTATATTATTAATAGCAAGGTTGATTTTGGGGTGAAGGATAATTTTATCTTTTAAAAGTCGCTCTATGAGCCAATTTACATGAGGTAGGGGAAGGTGCCAGCCTGCAAATCCTATAAGATTATGCTGGGCAAGTTCTTTAAGGCTAGTTGGTGTGCCGTGCTGCTCTAAATATTCCTTACTGGCATAAATAGGCATGTGAAAACTGGCGAGATGACGTTGAATAAGGTCCGGCTGGGTTGGGGGATGCAGGCGAATAGCTACGTCAGCTTCGCGCATGCTGAGGTCCAAATCGGAATCTTCAAGTAGGAGAGTGACCTCAACATGAGGGTGCTTCTCCACAAAACGATGAAGGCGCGGTGTTAGCCAAGAGAGGCCGAAGCCAGAGGTTGTTGTGACCTTAATCTTGCCGGCTGCTTTCTCGCGGTTTTCACTTAAAAACGCTTGGGTTAGAGCCAGTTTAGAGAAGACCTCTCGCGCCGTCCGGTGGAGGACTTCACCTTGCTCGGTCAGGATGAGGCCACGCGCATGACGGTGAAAAAGTGGTACGCCGAGTACTTCCTCAAGGGCAGAAATCTGTCGAGATACAGCAGATTGGCTCAGGTTAAGGCGGTCCCCTGCATGGGTAAAGGACCCGGCCTCAGCTACGGTGTGAAAGATGCGGAGTTTATCCCAATCCATTTTTTGATTCCCGTAAGCCCCTTCGCAATAATCATGGCCTGCTTTGCTCATATACCCTACGCCCTGACCTTCAGTGTTTTCTTTGGTAAAAACTTCCTGAAAAGCACTGAATGGTCAAGGGCAGAATAGCAATCAAATGCGTTTCTTTTGCGTATCGTTCTTTGTGAAGGGGAATAAGCGGTATTTTAGCGCGGTTTTTCGTCATTTAGGCCGAGTTCGGCAATGTAACGTTCCGCCTCTAATGCGGCCATGCACCCTGTCCCGGCGGCTGTGATGGCTTGGCGGTAGGTTTTATCCTGAATATCACCCGCCGCGAAAACACCGGGGATGGAGGTGCTCGCCGTCCCTGCTTTGGTGATGATGTAGCCTTCCTCATCGCAAGCGACCTCATGACGGAAAGGCCCAATGCTAGGGCTATGACCAATGGCAATGAATACGCCATCTACGGGGAGTTCCTCTATAACGCCGGGTTGTTTTGTATCAGCAAGGCGCAGCTTTGTAACAACGGCAGGGCTTCCACTGCCGCAAATCTCGTGGACCTCTTTGTTCCAATGCAGCTTGATTTTGGGGTTTGCGTGCAGACGTTTTTGCAAGATACGCTCTGCGCGCAAACTATCACGCCGATGGATAAGATGGACAACAGAAGCATGATGAGTGAGGTAAAGGGCTTCCTCCACAGCTGTATTGCCCCCACCGATAACGGCGACCTCTTTGCCGCGATAGAAGAATCCATCGCAAGTTGCACAAGCCGAGACGCCCGCCCCTTGATAGGCTTTTTCAGATTCTAAACCGAGCCATTTCGCTTGGGCCCCTGTAGCGATAACAACCGTACGGGCGCGGAATTGATCACCAGAATCTCCTGTGAGGTGAAAATAACCTTCCGCATCGGGGCCTTGTTTAAGGGAGGTTTCTGTAATGAGGTCGTAGAGTAATGTCGTGCCAACATGCTCGGCTTGCTCGCGCATTTGTTCCATCAGCCAAGGGCCTTGGACAGGTTTGGCAAAACCGGGAAAGTTCTCAATCTCATCTGTGATGGTGAGCTGCCCTCCGGGTTGCATACCGGTGACGAGGAGGGGATTCATTCCCGCGCGGGCAGCATAGATAGCAGCGGTATATCCTGCGGGGCCAGCACCAACAATTAACATATCGGTTTGGTGTTGTTTAGCCATGATAAGCTCCATAATTCTAAAGAGGATGACCAGATGGCCCCCGTAGGGTAGGACCATTATGGCACTGACCTAAGCCTGTTGGGTAACAAATATAGTATATGAAAGATGTCGATAAAAATAATGATAAGAGAAGAAATATGAAAGATTATTGCCCAGAAAGGAGGAAATGGTTTTCACATTAAAAAGAGCAGGTTATATAAGCTGGTATAGTCTTCTCCCGCAGCCTTTTGGGACGGTATATGAGCATTGCAGACCTTGATGAGATTGATCGGAGCATTCTCGCTGAATTGCAGCAAGATGGGCGGGTGACTAATGTGGAGCTTGCGCGCCGTGTCGGAATCTCCGCTCCCCCTTGTCTAAGGCGGGTAAGACGCCTGGAGGAGATGGGGCTTATCCAAGGCTATCATGCTGCTTTAGCCCCGGCTCAATTAGGGTGGACGATTAGTTTTTACGCGCTCATAGGTTTAGATAGTCAGAAAAGTGTGGTGTTGGAGGAGTTTGAAGCCCTCGTTGCACAATGGCCAGAGACGCGGGAATGTCACATGATTCGTGGTGGAGAGGACTTCCTGTTACGCCTCATGGTTCGCGATGCTGAGCATCAGAATCGCCTTACACGGGATTTGATAGAGGTTACCCATGTGGTGCGTGTGCAGACCTTGCAGGTGATTAGGACAAGCTGCGAGCGGGCTGGTGTGCCTATATAAATATGTCAAGATAAATATGCCAAGCACGGGCGGGAATAGATGCACCTTTTGGCGCGGGCCGCGTCTTTTATATGGTGCTCTAGGGCTGCTTTGGCTGTTGCATCTTCTGCTCGCCATACGCATCCCGCTCGTACCGGATGAGGCCTATTATTGGCTATGGTCGCGCCATATGCAGTGGGGCTATCTGGATCACCCCTTTATGGTGGCCTTATGGGTGCGTGGGGGCACGGCTTTATGGGGTGATACAGCCTTTGGTGTGCGCTTTGTTGGGCTGGTCGGGTTCGGTGTGGCGAATCTTTTCATCTTTCTCACAGCACAGCAATTCTTCCCAGAGGAAAAATCAGCAGGGGGGCGGGCTATATGGCTCTTTAATGCTACGCTTATGGCGAGTATTGGGCTTATTCCCGCCACGCCAGATGCACCATTATGTCTTTTTCTATCCATGTCCCTATGGGCTTTGGCTCACGCGCTAAGGGTTGGGCAGCCACAAAGCCGCTGGGGGTGGTGGGTGCTGTGCGGTATATGCCTCGGCTTAGCGATGGATTCAAAATACACAGCGGTTTTATGGGGGCTTGGGCTTGCGGGATACATCCTCTTTAGCCAGCGCGGTTTGTGGCGTATGGCAGGCCCCTGGGTTGCGGGCTGTGCTGCCTGTGTGATGACAGTGCCGACTCTATATTGGAATCTGAAGCATCATTGGGCTGGGCTGTTAAAGCAGGGGGGGCGCACTATGCAATGGCACCCAGAGCGTGCAGGGCAGTTTCTGGGGGAGTTTTTTCTAGGGCAAGCGGCGTTGCTGACCCCGTGGGTAGCAGGGGTGTGCATGCTAGGGCTATGGCGGGCGCGTAGTCGGCAAAACGTGCTTTTATGGCTTGCTTTGCCGATGATGGCCGTCTTCTTATGTCATGCACTAGGAGATCGCGTTCAGGCAAATTGGGTGTGGGTATTATATCCCCCTCTTATTGTCGCAGGTGCCGGGTATGGAGGCCACATAAAGGGGGCTGTGCTGATGGGGATGGCAAGCTCGTTTTTAATCTATAGCCAAGCTCTGACGGGGTTTATGGCTCTGCCCGCCTCGATGAATCCTATCACACGCCTTAGTGCAGGATGGGGGCGATTAACAGCGGATATTATAGCTCAGGCGCAGCAGAAGACTATCTCAACTATTGCTGTGCGGGATTATGCCTTGGCCTCTATTTTAGCGTTTTACCACCCGCGCGGCCTTCAGATAATCGGGTTAGATTCGCGTTGGGCATATATTGAGCAACTCCCACGGATGAATGTGCAGCCTGTCCTTTTGATAGAAGATGCGCATTATGCTTTTGCCCAAACGAGGGGGGAGCAGATTACGCGGTATAGCGGCTCTCAACGTGTGCGGGCTTATCGTATTGAGCTAAAATCTAAGAGCACAGGCTGGCAGATTCGGTAAGAGTGCTTATGCGCTTATGAAAAAAGCCACCCGTAGCGGATGGCTTTCTCATTCGTAACAGTACGAGATGAGAGGATTAGAAGCCCTCACGCTCCAGACGCTTACGCTCCATCTTACGGGCGCGGCGTACAGCCTCGGCCACCTCACGAGCGCGCCGCTCAGACGGCTTCTCAAAATGGCGACGCAGCTTCATCTCACGGAAGACGCCTTCGCGCTGCATTTTCTTCTTAAGGGCTTTCAGAGCCTGATCTACATTATTATCACGAACGAGAACCTGCACGGTGTCGTCATCTCCTTTGGGGGTTCTGATCCTCCAGCATGTGTTATAACCACAGCACACTGAAAGGATGGGATCCGATTACAGTGCGTAAGGGCCTATCATACTCCAAAAGATGAGACAATAGTTTCTAGATAAGGAAAGAGGGGAGGAGCGATTATTTATGAATTATGGGCATAATCACATCATTAATAGTGGCAAAGGAGGGTATGATGCAGGATGAAGGGCGCGCGATGGTAGAGACGCATCTATATTTGCGTGAGGATTCCATCAGGCAGTCTTTTGAGGGCTTGCTAACGATGTGGCGGTGCCTGTCTTTGGCCTGTGAGGAGGGGTTAGCCCATCATGGGTTAGGCCCTGCACATCATAGGATTTTATTCATGCTAGGTAGTCATGAAGGCTTATTGCCCAGCACATTATGCGCAAAACTAGGCATTACAAAACAATCACTTGGCCGTGCTTTGGGGGAGTTGAAGGATAATGCTTTGGTAGAGCAGCGTGAGGATGGTGCTGATAAAAGACGCCGTCCCATTTTCTTAACAGCGAAGGGAAAGGATTTAGAGCGTGAGTTATTCGGGGCTATTCGGGCTGTTGTGATACAGGCTTATAAACAGGTTGATGGTAATGCAGTTGATGGATTTCGCCGTGTGCTACGGGCAGTCGAGGCTTTAAGCGTTTCGCATTAAAAAGGGCGTACCCATCATCAGGCACGCCCTAACATTATCCATAACGGTATGAGTCGCGTTATGGCATGGAGTTGCCAACGCCCCCATTGCCTGTGCCTTGGCCACTCATCGGGCCCATGCCATTGCCCATTCCGCCGAAGGTGTTGCCCATGCTGTTCATCGGGTTATAACGGCCAACATTGCCTAACAGCTCTTGAATAACGGAGATATGCGTCCCCGGTGTAGGGGTGACCCCGCCTGCCATATGAACATGAATGGCATCACGTTTATTCAGCACATTCATCTTCCGCAGGATGCCAGAATTATCGAAGTTGAGTACCAAGACTTGCTGCTTATCAATAACAGGATGTGCCAGTGGGACGAGGTCCTTCGTCATGGAGATGTAAATCCATGTGTTATCATTAAATGTCGCATGCGCCGTTGGGGAGCCGAGGATGCTTAGAGCATCATTCTGCGTGCTGGAATTAAGGACAAGCTGGTCATAATCCATCTTCTCCACCAAAGCTCCGCGTGGGATAGGCGGCGGGCTGATAGCCTCGCAACCGCTGAGCATGAGGAGCCCGACAGCCGCTAGACCTGCCATGGAGCAGGGGCGCGTTATTAGGGACCGGAACAGGCGAAAGCAACTTGTCGTAAGGGTAGTCATGGGAGGGCGAATTGTCCTGATAGCATGCGGGCAAGTTATATGGCTCTTTCCGGTGCCCTAGCGAGCGAGATATGTCAATCTTTTTTCATGCGTTTTCGTAGCATTTGTGCCATAGTTAAGGACTATAAATGCTTTCATTCGTGAGGTTACGATGCCCCCTAAAAACCCAGCCGAGCCTAGTGCAGTCGTACCGTTGGAGCGTATAACACCGGAGTTTTCACGCCGTATTCCTTTAGCAAAGCTTGGTCGCCCCTTAGAGGCGTGTGTGGAGGCTAATGCTGAGGAGCGCGAGGCCCTTAAACAGCGTTTTGGGTTAGTGTCGTTAAGCCAGCTAAAATGTGAGTTCCAGCTTCAACGGGGGCAAGATGGTATTGTATTAGCGGGTGGGCATCTTCATGCAAAGGCTGAGCAAGCCTGTATCATTACAGGCGAGCCGGTAGAGGAGGTGCTGAATGAAGTGTTCCAGCTTCGCTTTGTGCCAGAATTCGCTATGCCTGCTGATGATGAAATTGATATTGAAAGCTTGCTGCAAGAAGATGCGGATGATGTCCCTTATGATGGACGGATGATTGACCTTGGTGAAGCGGCAGCGGAGCAATTAGCTTTATGCCTAACGCCTTATCCACGCCGTGCTGGAGCAGGGCTGGAGAGCTTTGTGGATGTTACGCCCTCTGATGATGAGCTTGATGCAGGCTCTGGGGCAGAGAGAAAGACTCCTTTTGATATTTTGAAAAAAATGCAGGAAAAATAGAGCCAAGAGTGGCCTTTCTGTAACGATTCTGATAGAAAAACGTGCAGAGTAGTGATGTCGTAAGGCATTGATGGCTTGCAGGGAGGCTTTCTCTCTGCTAGAGCCCCACGCCTAAGCACCGTAGCTTATGGCGGTGGTGAGAGTAATTGAGATTTCTCTGGCTTGAGGCCGCGCTATGCGGTAGCAGGAGCCGGAATATAACCCAGTGAGAGGCAGAGACCCATGGCCGTCCCTAAGAGAAAAACGACACCGTCCCGTCGCGGTATGCGCCGTAGCCACCATGCGCTTCGTATTGAGGCTCATGCAGAATGTGCAAATTGCGGTGAAATGAAGCGTCCGCACCATGTATGCAGCCATTGCGGCCATTATGATGGGCGTGAGGTTGTTAATGCTGAAGGTCGTGCGCTGAAAGCTGTCCGCGCTTAATCATCCCTTTGTATAAAGGGGAAAAGCCCTGAGCATGGCTTAGGGCTGCGCCTGTCTTGCGTTTGTGCAAACAGGGAAGATGGAAGAACTTTCAGGGGGCTGCACTCATGACGGAGGCGTCTGTCGTCAGAGCTGAGGGCGAGGCTGATAAACGGATGGCGCAAGCTTCAGTTCCTTTTACCCTAGCTGTTGATGCTATGGGGGGGGATAACGCTCCCAAAATCGTCCTAGCAGGGCTGGAGACGGCACTTATCCATCATCCGAAGATTCGGATTCTTCTCATCGGTGATGAGGAGATTCTAAATCAATCACTTAAAAATTATCCTCGGTTGAGTGCTGCTTGCACGGTGCGCCATGCACCAGAGAGCATCCCTATGGATATGAAACCCACCGCGGCTCTGCGTGTGCGTGGGTCTTCTATGCGCGCTGCGATGGAAGCTGTTGCCGCGGGGGAAGCGCGCGGTGTTGTGTCTGCTGGTAATAGCGGGGCAATGCTCGCTTTAGCGAAGATTATCGTTAAGGCTTTACCGGGTATTTCCCGCCCAGCTATGGCGGCAGTTCAACCCTCTGCGCGTGGTGATGTTGTGATGTTGGACCTTGGTGCGAACATTGTGTGTGATGCTCGTAACCTTGTCGAGTTTGCGATTATGGGTGAGGCTTTCGCTCAAGCGACTCTGTCATTAAAAGCCCCGACTATTGGCTTGCTCAATGTTGGTTCAGAAGATCTAAAAGGTGATGAGCGGCTAAGGCAAGCAGCGGAAAGACTGCGTGATAGTGTGTTGGCCGATAGTTTTCATGGTTTTGTAGAGGGACATGATATTACCGCAGGCGTAACGGATGTTGTTGTGACCGATGGGTTTACGGGCAATGTTGCGCTAAAAACGGGGGAAGGGGCTTTAAAGCTGGCTCTAGGTCTCCTGCGGCATGTCTTCCAAACGAATTGGTTGACGAAGCTTGGCTATATGTTAGTGCGCCCCGGTTTGCGCCGCATGCGGGAGTGGATTGACCCTAGCCGATATAATGGTGCGGTGTTTGTCGGGTTGAATGGGATTGTTGTAAAATCTCATGGTGGTGCAGATGCAGAGGGATTTGCTTCTGCTGTGGATGTCGCGATTGATGCTGTTGAAAACACCCTCAATGATAAGATTCGTCATCGGTTGGAGCAGCTTGGGATGCTCGGCCAGCCCGTAGAGGCAAAAGAGCAGGAGTGAGACCTCCCATGGCGCAGAATCCTTCCTCTGAGAATAAGAGAGCTGGTAGTCGGTTAACAGGTGTTGGGGCGGCTCTTCCCAAGCGTGCTGTAAGTAACGATGAGCTTGCTGCACAGATTGATACGTCAGATGAATGGATTCGGACACGGACAGGTATTCGTCAGCGTTATCTCGTTTCTGGTGACGAGACAGCCGTTTCTCTAGCTCATAAAGCAGCGCAGAATGCGTTAGATTACGCAGGCAAAACAGCAGATGATGTGGATGCTGTTATCGTAGCGACTTCGACACCTGACCAAGTTTTTCCCTCTGTTGCGGTGCGTGTGCAGGCCGCTTTGGGGATGGAGCGTGGTTTTGGCTTTGATGTTAGTGCGGCCTGCTCGGGTTTTGTTTATGCGCTATCGGTAGCTGATTCTATGATTCGTGCTGGCCAAGTGGGGCGAGTCTTGGTCATCGGGGTTGAGGTTTTTTCACGCCTGCTGGACTGGGAAGATCGCTCCACATGCGTGTTATTTGGCGATGGTGCCGGGGCTGTGCTGCTAGAGTCAGGTGCTGGTGAGGGAGAGGGTATTTTATCAACTCATCTCCATGCGGACGGCCATTTGGGTGACCTCCTTTATGTGGATGGTGCGGTTGGTTGTGCGTCTGGCAAGGTTGCCTTGAAGATGCAAGGCCGTGAGGTTTTCCGTCATGCCGTGGTAAATCTGGCAGCAGCGGTGGATGAAGCTTTGGAGACAAACGGCTTAAAGGGGACGGACATCCAATGGATGGTCCCACATCAGGCTAATCTTCGAATCATTGAGGGGATGGCTAAGAAGCTTCATCTCCCTGCAGAGCGCGTTGTGGTCACGGTAGACCGCCATGCAAACACCTCTGCGGCCTCTATTCCACTTGCTTTGGATGAGGCAGTACGCGATGGGCGCATCAAACAAGGTGATCTTGTTTTGATGGAAGCTCTAGGCGGTGGTTTAACATGGGGTTCAGCCTTAATCCGTATGTGATATGCGGTTATTAACGGCTTTGCATTTTTTTCAGTGTGCTAAATGAGAAGCGCGTGATACGGTTTATCCATTATGGAGACCATTGCACGCGCCGATTTGGTAGATTTTCTTCAAGAGGAGCAGGGTTTTTCGCGTCAGCAGG
This sequence comes from Bombella sp. ESL0385, assembly GCF_009725755.1. Lineage (GTDB taxonomy): Bacteria > Pseudomonadota > Alphaproteobacteria > Acetobacterales > Acetobacteraceae > Bombella > Bombella pollinis. The sequence goes on along the minus strand of NZ_WNIJ01000001.1, from coordinate 1,231,421 downwards.
CGACCTTGTTCTTGGAGGAAATGTTCGAGCTTTTCGTCCAAACGCTTGAGCGAGGCGAGCCGCTGAAGATTAGTGGGTTTGGGACATTCGCCGTACGGGATAAAGCCCCCCGGTTAGGCCGTAACCCGCTAACGGGGGAGGAAGCTGTTATCTCTGCGCGGCGTGTGCCCTTCTTTCGTCCTTCACGCTTATTACGAGAGAGTGTGAATAGCTCATCACCGATGCAGGATGTTCAGTTATGACAGCAACGCCATCACATCACCTCCATCAGGAAAGGTTACGCTCAGCTTTGAGTGTGGCGGAGGAGCTAGGCCTGCCTCTTTATCGTCTTCATTCGTGGGAGAGTTTATATCCCGTTTTTGCGACTCATCAAGGTGAGGATGGGCAGAGTTATTATGATGCTCATGCCGTTGAAGTTGTAAGGCATATTGCGCGCCTGCTTTATCAAGAGGGGGCCAAAAGCCACGAGATTATCTCTTGCTTGCGACAAGATGGGGTGATTAAGACGGAAAAACCTGCAGAATCGCAACGACTTCCCAAAGAAGACTCGTTTCAGAATCATGGTTTATCACGTCATGATGTGACTTCTTTGACAGAGAGATTGAAGCAGCTAGAGCAAGAAAATAAACAGCTTGGGGAGCAGTTGGAAGCGTTTGGACAGATTGCTCTCTCCCTCAAGACACTTGAGGATGAAAATGAGCTTCTAAGGCAAAAGCAAGAGGCCGCGCAGAGTCGCGATGAGTATGAGCGTCAGAGCTATGAAGCCTCTAAGCGTGCGTTGGAGGAAGATAACGCCGCCCTACATGATACGATAGAGCAGCTAAAGAGGGAGTTAGCTGGGCACAAAGCCCATATGCAGGTGCAAGAGAGTGAGCATACTGCCGCCCTTGTGGCTTTGCGTGAGGAGCTTGCGCGCAGTCGAGCAGAGTGTAAATCGTTACGCGATGCTGAGCAAAAAAGACAAACGACCCATGAGGCTGAGACTCGCGCGGGAGAAGAACGACAGACGTTGTTAGAAAATGAGCGGCATAGGTTGGTTCAAAAGTTTGAGCAGTCTGTCCTTCTCATGCAAACTTTAGAAGATGAGAATGTGCGGCTTAAACGCTCTCTGAAGGAAGGGGAGGCGATGCGGCAGGAGCAGGTACGGTTAACAGAGCGTGTTCAAGCCCTAGAGAGTGCTAATGCGACCTTAAAGGCAGAGCGATCCTCTTTGCAGCAAGCCTTATCTGCCCGGGATGAAGAACATCACGCTGTAGGGCAGAAACAGGCAGGGATTCAGCAGTTCCTACAAGAGTTACAGGGTGAGCTGTACCAGTTGAAACAGCTCATTACAGAGTAAAAAAAGTTAAAAAAGAGCCTCGCCCCATTGCAGGAATGGCGCGAGGCTGCTAGAGCTTCCTCACCGCAGGACGACGGGCAGTAGCGCAGTCTGGTAGCGCATCAGTCTGGGGGACTGGGGGTCGTGGGTTCGAATCCCGCCTGCCCGACCATCTCCTGCGGTTCATCTCCTCCTATGATAACGCACAACACGCAGTCCCGGGCCTTTATTGCTGGTCCAGAGGCTCCAGAGCATGTGCAGGCCTGCCATAATGGCCGGGCCAAGGAACAGGCCCATGAGATGCCATGTTTCCGCCCCCCCAAGGATGCCAAGCAGAACCCATAGGAAGGGTACTTTTGTACTACCGCCGATTAAGATAGGGCGGATGAAGTGGTCGGCAATAAAGAGAACAATCGCCCCAATAAGCCACACAATGACAGCGGCGAGCATGCTACCTTTAAAGGCGATGAGGAAGCATACACCCGTTACGGCAATCCACCCCAGTAGTGGCACCATGGCAGCAATGGCTGTGGCGAGGCCAAAGATGAGTGGCTGTGGGGCTCCGGCTATGATGTAACACACTCCAATGATGGCCCCTTCACCAAGCCCAACAAGGACAAGGCCGGAGACAGTGCCATGAATGGAGGAGATAATCTGCCGCGCTAATGTTTCCCCTTGCGCGCCGAAAAGCCGCTGTGAGCCGATGAGGCATTTGCGGATGATGCTCTCACTATCTTTGAGAAGGAAGAAAAGCGTAAGCAAAGAAAAGACAAATAAGATACCGCGATGGAGAATCTCAGAGCCAAATTGTTTACCAAACGCAACCCCGCGCCCCATTCTGAGGGAGTGGACAAGCTCGTTTAACGTATCGGGGTTATTGAGATGTTGCGCCCAGAAGGCTTTCACTTGCGCGGAGGCAATAGGAAGGCGGTCCACCCAATTTGGGGTAGGGATGCCTTGATGACGAATCTGATCGACCCACAACAAAGCTCCGCTGACCTCATCGGCGATTTTTAGGCTGATGAAGGAGACCGGTACCAAAAAGACCAAGGCTAGAATAGCGGTGAATGAGAGGGGAAGCCAAATGGAGGTCCCGAAGCGTTTGGTAGCCCGTTTATAAAGAGGCCATAACGCAATTGCAAAGATACAGCCCCATAGTAGGGCTGGCAGCATGTTTCTTAGCGTCCAAAGGGCAGCGATGATGAAGAAGAGCGCAAGAAAACTGCGTGCGCGCCGCTGTAATGTTTTGGAGGGCGCAGGCAGACGCAACTGGCGCGCTTCTTTAGGGAAGGGTTTTTGTGTGGGGGGAGGAGGTGTTTCGGTCATGTTGTTCCAAAAAATACTACAACGCTCTATGGCTATGAAGGAATGAGAAACTAAGCGGGCTTAGTCTGCCCGTGTAGAGCGCGTGTCAATAATAGACTATCCTGCTTATCGAACATCTCAAGGCGGAGGAAAAGGTCTAAGAGAACGAGATTGACGTTAAATTTAAAGTCATCACTTTCCCGCACGCGTTGAAAAACCTCCTGAATAGGGGTGAGATGAAAGGATTCGACCTCACCATCATTTGCATGAGGGATGAATGTTTCAGGTAAAGTGAGGTCATAGCAATAAAGCTTATCACGCCGGAGGCCCTCTGGGCGCGTCATAGCATAATGGAGTGTGCTGGCATGATGTGCTTGTTGGGCAATGTCAGCAGGGATAGCCGCTTCTTCTTCCGCTTCTTTAACAAGGGTCTCAAGAGGTGTAAGGCCACTGCTCATACCGCCAGCAACAAGATGGTCTAACTTGCTGGGGTCTAGGCGTTTATGGGGGCTACGATGGGCAACCCAGAGATATAAACCATCTGTTTTACGTACGAGGCCGTTCATATGGACGCCAGAGGCCTCCACACCAAAAACAGGAATAAGAGCGCGGTCAATTTGCCCGATGATGGTGCCTTCTGGTGTGCGTACATCAAACCATTCATTAAACGGTACAACACGCTCTTGCGCGATGAGGGCGGTGCTGATGTCACGCAGATGCTCCCCCGCGGGGAGGGTAATGGCGTTAGAGGTCACATGGAGCAAGGATGCACATGGACCACTGGTGAGCCAGTCTAGGGCGTTAGGGTCCACTAATCCTATTGTCATGCCTTGATATAAAAGTGGGATTCGCCCTGCGGGGAGTGTGACATTGTGGCAGCGTTTTATATGGCGGAGGAATGGTGCGGCGGCAGGGGATAGCATAAGTCCCTCTCAAGGCCTCGATAGAGGCTCGGATGCGTAAAAGATAGCCTGCTTAGGAAGGCGTGCTTGTAACAGCCATAACAGGGAACCACTGGCAGAAAAGGGCTATCTGTGTAAAAAAATTGTCATTCTTATTCAGCTCATTCCAATGCTAAAAGGGATAGGGGCTCATGGCATCCAGCACGACACAGCGTTTATCCCTGCGTGTTTTATGGCAAAAGGTGCGACCAGCAAGGCTGTATGGCTGGGTGATGCGCTTTGGTGTGTCCTGCCTTCTATTAGTGGTGGAAAGTGGCACAACAGTGGCCACGCCATGGCTTTTTAGCCGTATGGTTGGTCAGCTTTCAGGGCGTGATGTCGTAGCGGCAGCCATGATAGCCTTGCTTGCACAATATACGGTGCTGCGTGTCTTAGGGGCCGTAGCAGGGCCAGCACGTAGCGTGTTGATGATGCCGGTAAGGACGACCTTAAAAGAACGTATTAGCGTGTTGGGGGTGGAGCATATCCATCATCTTAGCGCACGCTTTCATCAAAGCCGGCAAACAGGGGCCTTAACGCGGATTATTGACCGAGGGGCGGACGCGGCAAGCATGATTGTGGATATGGCCCTCTCCAATCTATTGCCGAATATGCTGGGATTGGGGCTAACCTTTTTTGTCGTGTTGCGTGTGTTTAGTGGGGAGTACCTCGTTCTACTGTGCGGCACGCTCCTTTTATATAGCGCAATATCGTATCTCTTTACACGCTGGCGTATGCGGGCGCGGCGGGCGCGTAATGCGGCGAATAATATGGTGCATCGGCATATAGTGGATAGTCTGCTCAATGCCGATATTGTGCGTGCTTTTGGGAATATAGCCTATGAATGTGAGCGGCAAAAAGTCGTATGGCGGGGGTTAAATCGTGCCGAGAGCCATTTACAATGGCTTGTCGGGGGCTCCCAAGCTATCCGTAATTGCGTAATCGCCTTTGCTAGTGCGGCTTTATTGGGGCTGGCAGTGAGGGATATTTTAGCGCATCGTCTTGGTGTAGCGCAGTTTGTATTGATGGGCACTTATTTGCGGAGTGTCTATAGCGCGGTGGGGGCCTTAAATTATGTTGGGGCTGGCTGGCGTAATGCGCGTGTAGATATTGAATCCTATCTTGAGCTTCTTGCTTTAGAGCCAGAGATACGCTCGCCTGCACATCCTACGCCATTGCCCAAAGGGCCATCAGGTAGTGTGGGGATAGAAATGCGGCATGTCTGCTTTGGCTATGAGGCTGATAAGCTGCGTCTCAAGGATGTGAGTTTTAAGCTTCATGCGGGGCAGAGGGTAGCGATTGTGGGGCGGAGTGGCTCTGGTAAATCTACGTTAGCGAAATTGGTGAGCCGCCTTTATGACCCGCTTTCTGGTACTGTATTTATGAATGGCGTGCCCTTGCCAGAGCTTGCAGTGGATGTTGTGCGTGGTCACATCGGTGTGGTTGCACAGGAGACATCCCTTTTTAACGCCACGATTGCTGAGAACATTGCTTATGGGCGGATTGGGGCTAGTAGGGATGAGATTCAACGCGTGGCAGAAGCCGCTCAGCTTGGTCCCCTATTAGCGCAGTTGCCTGATGGGCTAGAGAGTATAGTGGGTGAACGTGGGATACGCCTCTCCGGCGGGGAGCGGCAACGCATTGCGATTGCTCGTGTGATTTTGCGCAATCCGCCCCTGCTTGTGTTGGATGAGGCCACCAGTGCGTTAGATACGCGCACCGAGCATGCTATTCAGCAAGAATTATTGAAGCTCTCTCAAGGGCGGGCAACACTTGTCATTGCCCATCGCCTCTCCACGATTCAAACGGCTGACCATATTCTTGTTATGGAGGCCGGGCGTGTGGTGGAGGAGGGAACGCATGAAGAATTGCTGAGAAAAGCGGGTATTTATGCAGGAATGTGGAGATTACAGGTAAGAGGGGGTTTCACTAAGGCTCATTCGGTTGTAGAGGGATAGCGGGCTGCTTCTGTCGGTAGAAAGGCAGGAAAGACTTGACGTATCGTCGTTAGTAAGTCATAAGCCCGCCTTATTTACGGAACACGCCGAGCCTCGTTGCTTGGCGTATCACAGTATCGAGGAAGTTCTATGTCTCGCCGTTGCCATGTCACGGGCAAAGGGGTACTGACGGGCAATAACGTCAGCCACGCCAATAACAAGTCCCGCCGTCGTTTCCTGCCGAATCTGCAGGAGGCCACCCTTCTTTCCGATATTCTTGGGGCCCCTGTGCGTATGCGCCTCTCTGCCAAGGGCATCCGCACGGTTGAGCATAATGGCGGGCTGGATTCCTTCCTGCTCGGCACGCCAAACCGTAAGCTAACGCCAGAAGCTCTGGTGATTAAGCGGCGTATCCTGCGCGTTCAGGAGCGTAAGACGGCACAGTCCGCAGCCTGATAAGGGTTTGATGGTTCCTCTGGGGTGGCTCTGCTGGAGGACGATTTATGATATTCATACAGGGCTTATGAGGGTGCCCCGGTATTAAGCCGAGGCACCTTTCCTTGATTTTGGAGGTTTCCCGTGACCGACGATAGCGTCCAGGGTGCGAAGTCCGCTCTCTCAAAGATTCGTAACATCGGTATTACCGCACATATTGATGCCGGTAAGACGACCACAACAGAGCGTATGCTCTACTACACCGGTATGTCTCATCGTATCGGTGAAGTGCATGACGGGAACACCACAACTGACTATATGGAGCAGGAGCGTGAGCGCGGTATTACCATTACCTCCGCTGCTGTGACGTGTGAGTGGAATGACCACCGCATCAACATCATCGACACTCCCGGCCATATCGATTTTAACATCGAGGTGAACCGCTCCCTGCGCGTGCTGGATGGTGCGATTTTCGTGATCGAGGGTGTGGCTGGTGTGCAGCCGCAATCTGAGACCAATTGGCGTTTGGCAGACCGCTATAACGTGCCGCGTATTATCTTCATCAATAAGCTGGACCGCACCGGGGCTGACTTCGACTACGCTTTCAGCACATTGAAGGAAAAGCTGGACATCGTGGCGATTCCCCTTCAGCTACCGATTGGCTCTGAGGAGAATATGGTCGGTGTTGTGGACCTCGTGGAGATGCGCGCCATCGTATGGGAAGGTGGCGAGCTTGGGGCGAAGTTCCATTACGAAGAGATTCCAGCCGATATGAAGGAACGTGCTGAGGAAGCACGCCAGAACCTTCTCGACACAGCTTTGAGTATCGATACCGCTGCGATGGAAGAATATTTCGATAAAGGTGAGGTGGATGTCGCCACACTGAAGCGTTGTATCAAAAAAGGTACAATCGCTGGTGAGTTCCGCCCTGTCCTGTGCGGTACTGCCTTTAAGAATAAGGGTGTGCAGCCTCTTCTTGATGCCGTGATTGATTACCTTCCTGCTCCTGATGAGGTTGAGGGTATCCGTATTGCTCCGCCGGAAGATAAGGAAGTTGATGAGAGCTTCTTGCCGATCATCCCGGTTGACCCAGAGGGTAAGTTTGCTGGTCTGGCCTTTAAGATTATCTCCGATAAATATGGCACATTGACCTTCGTGCGTGTCTATCGTGGTGTGTTGAATACGGGTGATACCGTGCTGAACACCACCAAGGGCACCAAGGAGCGTGTGGGCCGCATGTTCCAAATGCACGCTGATAAGCGTCAGGAAGTAAAGTCTGTTGGAGCTGGTGATATTGCTGCCTTCGTGGGGCTGAAGGACACTGTAACAGGTGATACTTTGGCTGATGCTGCTGACCCTGTCATTTTGGAGCGTATGCAGTTCCCGGTTCCGGTGATTGATATTTCTGTCGAGCCAAAGACCAAAGACGCTGTTGAGAAGATGACGCTGGCTCTCCAAAAGCTGACAGCTGAGGATCCATCCTTGCATCTGCGTACAGACCAAGAGACAGGCCAGACCATCCTCTCCGGTATGGGTGAGCTGCATCTGGACATCATCGTGGACCGTTTGCGCCGTGAATATGGCGTGGATGCCAATATCGGTGCTCCGCAGGTGGCTTATCGTGAGACCATTACACAGTCCCACACCGAGACATACACGCATAAGAAGCAGTCCGGTGGGTCTGGTCAGTTCGCTGAGGTGAAGATCACCTTCGAGCCGCTGACAGAGAAGGGCGCAGAAGAGATTCTCTTCGAGAATAAGATTGTTGGTGGTGCCGTGCCGAAGGAATATATTCCTGCGGTGGAAAAAGGTATCCGTATGCAGGCCAGCACGGGTGTTCTAGCAGGCTTCGAGACTGTGGGCTTTCAGTTCACGCTGGAAGACGGTAAGTACCATGATGTTGACTCTTCCGCTCTGGCCTTTGAGATCGCCGCTAAGGCGTGCTTCCGTGAGGGGATGAAGAAGGCTGGTCCGGTCATTCTGGAGCCTATCATGGATGTGGAGATCACCACACCAAACGATCATGTTGGTGACGTTGTGGGTGACCTTAACCGCCGCCGTGGTATCATTCAGAATCAGGAGACCTCTGGCTCCACTGTTCTGATTCGCTCTCAGGTACCGCTGAAGGAAATGTTCGGTTACATTTCTCATCTGCGGTCTGCAACAAAGGGCCGTGCGTCCTTTACAATGCAGTTCCATCATTATGAAGCTGTGCCGCGCAACGTGCAGGATGAGATTATCGCAGAGCGTACCTAAGACGCTTTGCAGGTAAGTCTTGCTTAGGGGAGGCCCTCCGTCAGTCATCTGGCGGAGGGTTTTCTTTTTGGGCTTGACCTTATCCCTAAGAATGATGTTATCCTCGTTATACGGTGATGGATTACCACCGGGCCGATAGGCCGAACCGCCACCCGCGAGGGAAAGGCTGATGATTCCTACCAATGGACCCCCTTATGAATTAAGGATAAGGGGCATGGTGTAGGAGTCTGATATGGTATCTTTTAAAGAAATTATAGCCTTTATGCTGCGCTTGGGCCGTTGGTTCTGCCTTTTAGTGCCGCTTGCCCTGTTTGTAGGGAGCTTCTGCGCTCTGTTCCTGTGGATGTTGGAATGGGTAACGCATTATCGCTTTACCCATCCGAACATTCTATATGGGCTGCCTTTGGCGGGTGTTGCTGTAGCGTTATCCTATTATTGGTGGGGTGGCCGTGCTGGCGGGGGCAATAACCTCATTCTTGATGAGATTAACAAGCCCGGTGAAGGCGTGCCGTTGCGTATGGCTCCCCTTGTGTTCATTGGGACGGTGGTGAGCCATTTATTCGGGGCATCTGTCGGGCGGGAAGGTACAGCGGTGCAGATGGGCGGAAGCCTTGCCAGTAATTTTGCGCGACTCTTCTGCCTTGATGAAAGAGAGACGCGTATCCTCCTCATGGCTGGTATGGCCTCCGGTCTAGGGGCAGTTTATGGCACACCGATTACCGGGGCGGTGTTTGGGCTGGAGGTCGTCACGCTTGGGGCGTTGGATTATTCAGCACTTTTGCCCGTTGCAGTAACGTCCATCATAGCGGATTGGACATGCCATCAATGGGGGATTCATCACGCGAGTTATATCGTTAGTTTTAAAGGGTTTGCAGCACAAGGTCAGCCTGCTTTCCATGTGGATGCGTTGTTATGGGCTAAAGTGGCACTTGCAGCGGTAGCCTTTGGGTTTGCGAGTAAGGCGTTCTCCGAGGGGGTGTATAGGCTTGCCCCGCTTATTAAAAAACTTTGCCCTCACACATGGTTGCAGCCAGCTATTGGCGGTGTCGCAACGATTGCACTGGTCTGGCTTTTAGGGACGCGGGATTATTTGGGCTTGGGCGTTACAGCACCGGAGCTTGGCGGGGCGTCCATTGTCAATTTCTTCGGCTCAACACATTATGCGTGGAGTTGGTTATTAAAGCTGCTCTTTACCGTCATTGCTTTGGCAACAGGCTATAAAGGAGGGGAGGTTACGCCGCTCTTCTTCATAGGGGCTGGGTTAGGCAATGCCCTCGCACCATTTTTAGGTGTGCCGGGGGATTTGCTCGCCGGTGTAGGCATGGTGGCTGTCTTTGGGGGCGCAGTAAATGCCCCATTAGCTTGTACCATTATGGGGGTCGAGCTTTTTGGGGGTACGAACATCGTTTATTACGCAACGGGTTGTTTTATTGCGTATTTATGCTCCGGCCATACGGGGATTTATCTCTCCCAACGGGTTGGTATCCCCAAGATTTGGCGGGCTGATTTCCAACCCGGTATCTTGTTAAAACGTGCCAGAAACGGTGTGTGGCGGGAGGAGGACTAACCGCTCGCGCGCGCTGCTTTTTTGCTTGATGGTCCCTTCCAAGAGGGAAGGGACCATTATAAGCGTGTTAGCCAAAGCAATGGTTTGCATGCATGATGGCGATGCCAACCTCACGAAGGAGGTCAAACGCCTCTTGCAGCGGTTGGAAGATCTCCCGATGTTCGCGTGCAAAGCCTTGGGCTTCTCCCGCCCCGCCGGGCTCACCGAAGTCGAGGTCGGCAATGCTGGGGGCAGAGATGGGGAAAAGATCATCCAAGAGGCGCAAGGCCCGTGGGACATCGAGGCAGAGAATCAAGGTGGTGATGGCCTCACGCGTGAGGCCGCCACGTGGGCCGAAATAGGGGATCTGGGTGCCTAATGTCCAAATCCGTTCCATCAAAGCGAAACGGATGACATGGAGGAGCTTTTCTTCAACCTCCATGCGGGGTGTTTCTGGCCAGGCGGAACGGAGAGCAATATCCTCCCGTTGAATCCGGCGGAAAAGGGCGGGCACACTCTTCCAGAATTCTAGCTCCTCCAAGTCGCGCGCGATGCTGAGGAAGTGCATACGGTCATCGGCATTATCGCACTCTGTTGCGCGGTTGAGCCATGTGCCGGGGTCAAGCTGATGGATGGTCGCACGCAGGACATCCAGGTCCGAATGTTTAAGGGCTTGGATTGCGAAATCCATAAGCTGGCGAAAACGGGGAGATTTATGCCGTAATTGCTCAAATTGCTCGCTATGACGTCGTGCTGCGCCCCCAAGGCCATGTAGCACATTGGCCCACCAGCCAAGTTGTTGGAGGATGGCGTTATTAGGGATAGCGCGAATTTGGCTTGGGTGCGTAATACGCGTCACCCGCGCTGTATCAGATTGACGAGCAGAAGGGCGGGAGCCTGTTTTATCCACCAAAGCGGGACCAAAAGCACTCAGGAGGGCTGTATAGCCGGGATCATCCACCAAATCCCCCATCTTTAGGGCGATGGTGGAGAAGAAATCCATCGCAAAATCAGGCTTGCTAAAGAGGGGGTCTTTTAAAGCAATAGGGTTGATTGGCTCATGTTGAGCAGCGACAAACTCCGCTAATGTGGCGATGGTAGAGGCAGCAAGCTTAGCCGTGCCGAAGGGAAGATACCCATCCCCCCCTTGGAAGGCCGTTTCCACCCGGCTGGTGATACCGGCCTTTTTTAACGCTTGGCGGGTATTAGCGGGGGAGAAATAATCCAACCGCTCTTTAAGGCTGAAAGGATGTGCCCCACGGCCAATGCTCTCACCATGTGTGTCGAACATAGTGAGGGCGATGTCATCCAGCCCGTGTTCTTTCATAAGCTCTAAGGTGCGTAACCGTAGCCGCTCGACCATTGGCCCTGCTGCGAGCTGGCCGACATACCGGCCGGAATCGGAATAACCAAATTGCAGCGAGAGCCGCCCATTAACACGGAGATAAGCCCGCCAATGGGGAGAGCGGAAGGCTTCCTCAAGAATCTCTGCCCCATTTTCGAGAGCTGTTTCAGTCTCAAAGAGGGGAGAGATTTCGATTTGCTCATCCCGAATCCCAAAGAGGCGCGCTAACCACAAAGTCGCAAGCAGCGTATAGCCGCTCTCCGTTTCTGCAATGAGGAAGCGAATGGGCGAGCCGGAATCAATATGTTTGAGGATCTGTGCCATCACCATCATCAAACGCGAGGCGGCACTTGGTTCAACCAACAAGGCCCCGAAATCAATCGCGAGGGGTTTGAGGTTATCCATCGCGGCATCAATATGGGAGAGTAAAGCCCGGCGATGGAAGGGGAGTGTTGGATCGTCCGTCAACCCTAAACGCGTGCGTGCGACATTATAAATCTGCGCAGCATTGAGGCGGGTATGGATATGGGAGATACCAAGACCGTGATTGAGAAAGCCAGCCCGGATGACATCAAGCTCTTGAGCCGTTGCGTCATCTAGCTTGGCACGCTCTGCTTGGAAGAGCGGGAGCAAATCTTCCGCATGAAGCAAGGCCGTCTCGCGCAATGAGATGAGCTTGTGTGAGAATTGAACAATCTCTTCTGGCGTTAAGCTTTTCCCCGGGATGGAGCGTGGGCAGGCATCGCGTTGCTGCACAGTGGCCATAAGGGCCGCAAGAACGCGCTCCCCGAGAGGGGAATCGTGCAGTCCAATCTTTTTCAGCCCCTCTAAGAGGCGTTCTAGCTGGGCGATTTTAAGGCCGAGGCGGATGCGGATTGTATCCCACCAGCCAATATCATTACGTCCATCAGTATCAAATCCTACCCAGCTTGCGAGTTTGATAGGGGCGGGATTTAGGTTCTTGACCTCTGGCCAACGCTGACGTGCTGCTTGGAAGATGTTTTGGGCGAGGACATCCAATGCATCGCGTCCGCGCGTGATGGCGGCAAGGGCGAGGGCCTGTTCCTCATCCAATGTGGGAGGGGCAGCACGGCGATGAGTCGGTAGGATGGGGAGAGGATGGGCCGGGTCCTCCGCACATTGGGCGAGAAGGTCGTACACATCATTGGCTAAAGCAAAGGTGGGATGGGCTGTAAAAACGGCAGAAAAACCCGTTATAGCGAGGTCATCCGGCGTTTTTGCATGGGCTACAAGCTGCTCTGCTACATGGCGTAACCGTTCGGTAGGGGATGCCTCCGCCCCGTTTTGCTCTAAGCCGATATAACGGCGCAGGGCGGCAGCGCGTGTTGTGAAGTTGCGGTCCCGTAATAGACGGATCGCCTGTTTGATTGTCTCATTCTCTTCCGGAGCACTTATTTTTTCCGCTAATGTAATAATGAGGCTGGAGAGGTCATGCGGCTTATGTGTAAGCGTAGCCGCGTAGGATTTAATCAGTTCGGCAGGCGATGCGTCAGTTGGGGAGGCGCAATCTGGCATGAGGAACAGTCTCGCTTGTGTTCATTTGTGGTTATTAGGTAGGGAAGGCTCACTTCCCCTTCTAACGTGATTGTTCCTGTATAGGCGGAATCGTGCTAGAGAGCCAAGCATTGATAAAAACTGTTGCGTACTTACTTTAAGGAGCGAGGATAAGCCCCTCCGTTTTAATAAGCGTGGGTTTTATCGAGGCTTTAGGAGGGGGTGACCGTTATCATGTCCGTTCCACAGCGGAAAAATCGGGTCTCTCTGAGTGCGACATTGTTGCTGGCAGGAGCCTCCGGCGTGGCAATTATTAGCCGGTTGAGCCTATGGCAACATCTATATGGCACACCATTATGGTTGGACATGCTCCAAGCTGGTAGCCAAGCTGGTGTGGTTGGTGGGGTTGCTGATTGGTTTGCCGTGACGGCCTTATTTCGCCATCCTCTAGGGCTGCCTATCCCGCATACGGCTATCCTTCCGCAACGCAAAGCACAGCTTGGGAGTGCTTTGGGGCGGTTTATGGTGGAGCATTTTCTCACAAAAGTGGAGGTGATTCGCCTATTAGAGCAAGTTGATCTCCCTGTTTTGTTAGCGCGCTTTTTGCAAAAGTCAGAGATCGAGAATCAAATCCTAAGATATTTACGCAACCTGACCCCAGCGATTTTAGAGCGTATTGGCGATGGGCGCGGTAGTTCGTTTTTGGTGACGTTATTTCCCACACTCTTAAAGCGTGAAGATGTCACAGCTCTAGTGTTGCGAGGCTTTAAAGCGTTAGTGGATGAGGAGATACATCAGGAGGTGTTCTCCTTCTTTCTCGCTCAGTTGAAGGAGTTTGTTACAACGCGCGAGGAGGATTTACGAGGTTTTGTAGAAAAACGGGTGAAGGAGCAAGGTGGACGGCTGATTGGCTGGGCTATGGGAACATCTATTGCAACACAAGTGCTTACAGCATTACGGGCCGAGTTGGGACGTGTGGACCCCATGGATTCCGATTTAAGACATGGCTTTACCCGGTGGGTACGAACAAAGATTCAGGAGTTAGAGGACGACCCACAAAGTGCGCATGATGTGATGGAGAGCATTACGGCCTTTTTTGCCCATGAAAGTGTCAAGGAATGGAGTGGGAGCTTATGGCAGCGTTTGCGGATGATGGTCGAGGATGATAGCGCGCGTGATGATGGGCTAAGCATGCAGGCATTACGCACGATTTATCAGCAATTTATTGAGAGCTTAACGCATGGGACGGTTTTGTCTAATCGGATGAACCAAGCAGTTCAGCAAGCAGTAATAAAGGCTCTGCCTGCTACGCAGCATTATGCCGCAGGGATGATAGAGCGCGTGATGGGAGAATGGAGTGCAGAGAGCCTTTCGGCACGGTTAGAGGCCGGTATTGGGCGTGACCTCGCTTATATTCGTGTGAATGGCACCGTGGTGGGTTTTGTGGTAGGAGCTTTGTTAGAAGCTTTGTTGGTTTGGCTTGTACCATAGCCTAAAAAACCCAAGATAAAGCTTGACCCCCGGGAAAATATAGGCCACCTCCTTAAATACGGACCGTGCAGGTCTTAAATAAAGAATCGTAACAGAGGTTGTGGGTTTTCACCGTGCTGAGACTATCCAAATTGGCTGACTATGCGACTGTTGTCCTCGTAAGATTAGGGGAGCGTGGGACTTTGGCCACGGCGGCGGCTCTCGCGCAGGAGACAGGCGTGCCAGAGCCAACCGTGGCAAAGCTGTTAAAAGGCCTTGCCGCTGGTGGGCTTGTGGTTTCCTTTCGTGGTGCGCGTGGGGGGTACCGGTTAGTTGATGAGCTAAAGGATATTTCTGTAGCGCGGGTCATTACGGTTGTGGATGGTCCCATTCGTGTTACCGCCTGTTGTGATGGGCGGGAGTGTGCCCATGGGGAGACCTGTGGTCTCTCTGGCCAATGGGATATGGTCAATCAGGCTGTTCGTCAGGCGTTAGAGAGTATTAGCCTTGCGGATATGGCCAACCCCGCTCTCAAGTTTGATCCGTCCTCTGCCGCATCGGCGGGAGCGACAATGCGTGTAGCTGAAGGACAGGGAGGATGCCATGCCGGCTGTGTCGGAAACTCGTGAAGCTGTAGAGAAACTGGCAAAGTCCAATTATGAATGGGGCTTTGAGACAGATGTGGAGATGGACCTCGCCCCTAAGGGACTGAATGAGGACATCGTCCGGCTCATCTCTGCACGGAAGAAAGAACCGCAATGGATGTTGGAATGGCGGTTAAAGGCGTTTCGGTCTTGGCAGGAGATGAGCGAGCCAAATTGGGCGAAGGTGAAGCACCCTCCCATTGATTATCAAGATGCCCATTATTTCGCTCAGCCTAAAAAGAAGCCGGGGCCTAAAAGCCTTGATGAGGTGGATCCCGAACTGCTGAAGACTTACGAGAAGCTCGGCATCCCCCTGCATGAGCAAGAGATGCTCGCTGGTGTTGAGGGGGCCGGGCAAAAAACGCCCGTTGCCGTTGATGCGGTGTTTGATAGCGTCTCTGTTGCGACGACTTTCCGTAAAACATTGGCCGAAGCGGGAGTGATTTTCTGCCCAATTTCTGAGGCGATTATTGAGCATCCAGACTTGGTGAAGAAGTATCTCGGCACGGTTGTGCCAGTGGGGGATAATTTCTTCTCGGCGTTAAACTCAGCTGTTTTTACCGATGGTTCTTTCGTCTATGTGCCTAAAGGGGTACGTTGCCCGATGGAGCTATCCACTTACTTCCGCATTAATGCTCGTAATACTGGGCAGTTTGAGCGGACCTTAATCATCGCTGAGGACCGTGCCACAGTGTCCTATCTGGAGGGCTGTACAGCCCCGCAGCGTGATGAAAATCAGCTTCATGCTGCTGTTGTAGAGCTTGTGGCGATGGAGGATGCCTCCATTAAATATTCCACAGTGCAAAACTGGTATCCCGGTGATGAGGATGGCAAAGGCGGTATCTATAACTTCGTAACCAAGCGGGGGATTTGCAAAGGCGATCGCGCCCGCATCTCGTGGACGCAGGTAGAAACAGGCTCTGCCATTACATGGAAGTACCCTTCCTGTATTCTTGCCGGTAAAGGCTCAGTGGGGGAGTTTTACTCCGTTGCCGTCACAAATGGTCATCAACAAGCTGATACGGGTACGAAGATGATCCATCTCGCCCCCGATACACGCTCCACCATTGTGGCAAAGACAATCTCGGCAGGGAAGTCCGATAGCACGTATCGTGGTTTGGTGCGGATGCAGCCAAAGGCACGCAATGGGCGGAACTTTACGCAATGCGATAGCTTGCTTATTGGCGACCAATGCGGGGCGCATACAGTGCCTTACATCGAGAGCCGCTCTCTGAGTGCGCGTGTCGAGCATGAGGCCACAACCTCCAAAATCTCTGAGGACCAGCTCTTTTATTGTCGCTCCCGTGGTTTTTCCGAGGAGGAAGCTGTGGGGCTTATCGTCAATGGTTTTTGCCGGGAAGTGCTTAAAGAGCTGCCAATGGAATTCGCTGTGGAAGCGCAGAAATTGCTTCAAATCAGCCTAGAAGGAAGCGTGGGGTAAGGTATGAGTGAGTTTCTAAAAATTGAGGGGCTGAAAGCCCAGATTGATGCTGATGGCACCCCAAAGGAGATTCTAAAGGGCCTAAGCTTGGAGATTCCCAAAGGGGAGGTTCATGCCATTATGGGGCCGAATGGCTCTGGTAAATCCACACTCTCTTATGTTCTGGCAGGGCGTGAGGATTACGAAGTTACGGCAGGCTCAGCGCAGTTTAAGGGGCGAGATTTATTAGCTTTAGAGCCAGAAGAACGCGCTGCTCTTGGTGTGTTTTTGGCCTTTCAAGCTCCGGTGGAATTGCCGGGGGTAAATAACGCTAACTTCTTGCGGACCGCCGTTAATGCCGTGCGCAAGGCCCGCGGGGAGGAGGAGTTGGATGCTGTAAGCTTCCTCAAACTCGTACGGGCAGAGACAAAGCGTCTCTCCATGTCGGATGAGATGCTCAAACGGGCCGTGAATGTCGGCTTCTCCGGTGGTGAGAAGAAGCGTAATGAAGTGCTGCAAATGCGCTTATTGAAGCCTTCCTTAGCCATTTTGGATGAGACAGATAGCGGCTTGGATATTGATGCGCTGCGTATTGTGGCAGAGGGGGTTAATTCCCTGCGTGGGCCGGATTTCTCTTCTTTGGTGATTACTCATCATCAGCGTCTTTTGGATTACATCGTGCCAGACCGTGTGCATGTGATGGCCCATGGGCGTATCATCCATAGCGGTGGGCCAGAGGTGGCCAAATTGCTGGAAAAACAAGGCTATAAACAGTTTCTTGAGGCCGCAGCGTGAGTGAGAATAAGGCAGCAGCTTGGCAGGCTCTAACGGGTCGTGCTGGGGAGCGTGCAGCCCTGCTCGGTACGGAGGGGCTGCCGACAAGACGAGTGGAAGCATGGCATTATACGCCGTTGCAATCGCTTAATGGGGTGGCATGGCAGGCTGCTCCTGCGTTGGGGGAGGCGCGCATTAAGCAGAGCGTGGCAGAGCTAGACCTCCCTCAGCATGATGGGATTTTGGTTTTTGCCAATGGGCAATTCTGCCCTGCATTGTCCCATCTACCTGCTTGTATGGAAGTGCAAGAATATGGTGATGGGGCCGCTGTACCGCGCTTGCTAACAGGGCGTTTTTCAGCGGGATTGAATGCCGCCTTGCGTCAGCCGGGTGCGCGGTTGAAGGTCCCTGCTGAGCGGGATGCGGGTTTGGTGATTATGGTCAGCCTCACTGAGGGCGAGGATGTCTCCACCCATTTGCACCATAGTGTTACCTTAGCAAAAGGGGCAAAGTTGACTTTGCTGGATATTCAGCTGGGGACTGGGCGGTATCTGACAAACCCGCAAATGGATGTTCATTGTGCGGAGGAGGCTCATTTCAGCCATATCACGCATCAAAAAGAGAGCCCCCTTGCAGCACGTCTTGCGATTGCTGGGGCCAAGATTGAGGGGCGGGGCAATTATGATAGCTTTACCCTCAATCAAGGGGGAGCCTTAGCGCGGCAAGAGGTTGTTAGCCAGCTTAATGGGCCGTTTAGCAATACGAATGTGAATGCGATTCAGCTTGTGGATGGAGAGCGGCTGAATGACCTGTCCTCTATGATTCATCATGCCGCACCGGATTGCACATCCCGCCAAACGGTGCGGACAGTCCTCTCCGAGCAAGGGCAAGGGGTCTTTCAGGGTAAGATTTTGGTAGACCAAATTGCCCAAAAGACGGATGGGTATCAGATGAATCAGGCCCTGCTTCTCTCTGAAAAAGGGCAGATGAACAGCAAGCCAGAGCTTGAGATTTATGCTGATGATGTCAAATGCAGCCACGGGGCGACTGTGGGGGCGTTGGATGAGGAGCAGCTTTTTTACCTACGCTCGCGCGGTGTGCCAGAGGCGCAGGCGCGTGATATGCTCGTACAGGCTTTCTTGCTAGAGACGGTAGAGCTCGTAGAGCATGAGAGCCTCCGTCATTATTTGCTAAAGGCATTACCCGGCCATGTTGGATGATGTACGCGCCCAATTCCCCATTCTTTCAGAGACGGCACATGGCCGCCCGCTTGTCTTTTTAGATAGTGCGGCCTCGGCCCAAAAGCCGGAATGTGTCATCGAGGCTATGGGGCATGCGGCGCGGCATTGTTATGCGAATATTCATCGCGGCCTTTATGATATGAGCGAGCGGACCACGCAGGCTTATGAGGCCGTGCGTGATGATGTAGCGCGCTTCCTTAATGCAGCGGACCGGCGTGAGATTGTCTTTACAAAGAATAGCACAGAGGGCCTTAACCTTTTGGCTCATTCCTTAGGCAATCAGCTAAAACCTGGCCAAGCGGTGTTGATTTCCGCCTTGGAGCATCATGCGAACATCGTCCCGTGGCTTATGTTGCGAGAGCGGTTGGGTATTGAGCTGCGCGTTGCACCGCTTAATGCTGCGGGGGATATTGACCTGACCGCTTATGAGGATTTGCTGCGTGATGGCCGTGTGGCTCTTGTCTCAGTCACGCATATGTCCAACGTGTTGGGGACCATTACACCGGCCAAGCGGCTTGTGGAGCTGGCCCATCATTATGGGGCAAAAATCATTTTGGATGGCTCCCAATCTATCGTGCATCGCAAGGTAGATGTGCAGGCTCTTGGTGCGGATTTCTTTGTCTTTACGGGGCATAAATTATATGGCCCGACTGGTGTTGGCATTTTGTGGGGTAAGCTGCCTTTGCTGGAGGAGATGCCGCCTTTCCTAGGGGGCGGGGATATGATTCGCTCTGTCTCTTTTAAAGCAGCAACATGGGCGGATGCGCCGCATAAGTTTGAGGCTGGGACGCCCGCTATTTTGGAGGTGCTCGGCCTTGGGGCGGCTATTCGCTTTGTTGAGGGCATAGGGGCTGAGCGGATAGAAGCGCATGAGCGTGAGTTGGTGGCTTATGCGCAAGAGCGGCTTGAAGGGCTAGAGGGTGTTCGCATTATGGGCCGCCCTGTAGAGCGTGGGGGGGTGTTCTCTTTCCAAGTGGAGGGGGCTCATCCGCATGATTTGGCTGTACTGCTGGACCAACAGGGCATTGCCATCCGTGCGGGGCAACATTGTGCCGAACCATTGATGCATGAGCTTGGCGTGCAAGCGACAGCACGCGCTAGCTTTGCTATCTATACAACATGTGATGATATAGACGCTCTGGCACATGGGATTGAGCGTACGCGTAGCTTACTTGCGTGAGGGTGTTATGACAGGCGCAGATGACCAGATGATGAATGATTCCACAGCCCCTCTGGAAGGTGAGGCGACTACGCCTACAGAAGGGATGCCCCTGCCTACGCAAGAGGAGGCTTATGCGGGGGAGGAGGAGCTTGTCCCCCCACCAGTGGATGCGCCGCCACAGCAAGATGAAGTCATTGCTGCGATTGAGACGGTCTTTGACCCGGAAATTCCAGTGAATGTGTATGAGCTAGGGCTGATTTACACGATTGATTTGCATGATGATGGCCGTGTGGATATTGAGATGTCCCTTACCGCGCCTAACTGCCCTAGCGCGCAAGAATTACCCCAGATGGTCCGTTACGCTGTTCTTTCCGTCCCTACGGTGAAGGAAGTGACCGTTAAGGTCGTGTGGGACCCGCCATGGGATATGAGCCGGATGAGCGATCAGGCCCGTTTGGCCTTGAATATGTTTTAAGCAAGGGGAATATCATGACAGAAATGCCCAAGAAGCGTTCTTTACCACCCTTGATGAGCTTAACAGATAAAGCCGCTACCCGTTTAAAAGCCCTTTATGAAGGGGCAGAGCAGGGTAAGCTTTTGCGGATTAGTGTTGGTAAGCGCGGTTGCTCTGGCATGTCTTATGAGATGGATTTTGTCTCTGAGGCCACAGCAGGGGATGAGCGCGTTGAGGACCATGGCTTGACGTTGCTGGTGGACCGCAAGGCCACTTTGTTCCTCATCGGTACTGTGATGGATTATGAGGTGAAGGAGCTTGAATCAGGATTCACCTTTACCAATCCTAATGAGAAAGGCCGGTGCGGCTGCGGGGAAAGTTTCCACGTTTAAGCGGTATAGAGATTAGCTTTGCCGTGCTTTTCTCGCCTTGCGGATGCGTTTGGGGTCGCGCGAGAGTGTTAAGACGGCCTCTACGTCGCTTGACCATAGGAACTGGTCAATCACATGCCATGAGAGCAAGGCGAACCCAGCTTTGTGGAGGGCTGGAAGTTCTTTCTCCAACGCTGCAGGGCTGCAACTTACATAGATGATGTCCTGCACAGTCGAGCGTATAAGCGAGGCGAGTTGCTTGCCCGTCCCTGCATAGGGTGGGTCCAACACAACAACGCGTGCCTGATTAAGCTCGGTTGGGAGGAGAGGTTGGCGGTTTAAGTCGCGCTCTGCTCCCTCAGCGCGACTTCCATGCGTGGCTGCGCGTAACGCGGATATAGCCGCTTTATCGCCTTCATAGGCTTTCACAAAACCATGCTGTGCGAGGGGGAAGGTTAATGTCCCACAGCCTGCATAAAGCTCAATAATGCGGTCTTTACGGTTGAGGGGAGGCAGCCCTGCTAATACGGCTTCGCAAATAGCGGCCTCACCCTCGCTACTGGCTTGGAGGAAACTAGCGGGGGGCGGGGTGACTTTTACACCCCCAAAATGATGAAAAACGGGGCCATTCTGGGCAGCAGTTTCCATCATTTTGCCGGGGGCAGGCCGCCATGTGATGCGTGGTATATGGTGCGCACGCGCAAAAGCTGCGAGTTTTTCACGGTCTGAGCCGCTCAAAGGGGCGGGGGTTTCTAAGGTGAGGTCTGGTCCGCTTTCGAGCAGATTAATCGCTAAAGCTCCCCGGCCTGTCAAAGCCCCTAATGAGGCAAGGCATGTACGCAATGGGGGCAATAGAGCGAATAGTTCTGGCCGGATGAGCGGACATTCCGTCATATCAACGGGGTCCCCACCGCGTTCATGTAAGCCGAGAATAACCCCACCGGGCACGCGTTGCAGGGCCACATCCAGCCTTTGGCGGCTATGAGGTGGGGTTTGATACATTATGGGGGTGGGGAGGTCGGTAAACCCACTTTTGGTTAAAGCGCGCTCTATGTGCTGGGCCTTCCAATGCAGGAGAGCGGTAGGCTCCATATGTTGGAGGGTACACCCCCCACAACGGCCTGCAAGGCTACAAGGGGGGTTAACACGCTCCGGGGCATAATGATCCCACCCCAAAAGCTCTACTGATTCGTGATGAAAACGTAGATGAAGCTGCTCACCGGGCAATGTGCCGGGGATGTAATAGCTGCGTCCTTCGTAACGCACCATCCCATCGCCTGAGCGGCCTAGCTGCTCGACCGTGAGATGGCATTGCTGGGAATCCCCCCTCATGAATCAGAAGGTTCATGCGGCTCTGGCAGATAGCTGACCTTCATAAAGGCAGGGACGTTCTCACCAAAACCATCCTGCATGCCATTTGTCTCTGGCACAGGGGGGAGCAGCTCCGCCCGACCAGAGCGTTTATGGTCATGCTTACGCGCCTCAGGAAGAAGAGCGCGTGAAGCTTGCTTCTTCGGCGGTGTGGGTTGCTCGTCCGTTTTTGCCTCTGGGGCGCGTTTGTTGCGCCCTTGGCGGGTATTTTTCGCCCCATCTTTTTTATGAGATGGTTTCGCCTTATCCTCGCCGCGCCATTGCAGGGAGGGGAAATCCTCAACCTCTATAGCTTCAATTTTCTTACCGGTGAGGGCCTCAACAGCTTCGAGCAGCTTTTGCTCATCAGGCGTGGCGAGGCTATAGGCGATTCCTTCCTTCCCTGCGCGGCCTGTCCGACCAATACGGTGAACATAATCCTCCGCATTAAAGGGGAGGTCGTAATTCACAACATGGGAAAGCCCGCCAATATCAATCCCGCGTGCTGCAACGTCAGAGCAAACAAGAATGGATAACTCACCAGAGCGAAAACGCTCTAACGTATCAAAACGCACATCTTGGGCGAGGTCACCATGGAGATGCCCTACAGAGAACTTCTGTTTAGTAAGGTAATGTTCTAGGGAATCAACATCGCGCTTCCGGTTGCAGAAGATAATGGCATTTTGAACATCATCATGGCGTAGTAATGCGGAGATAGCGCGGTTTTTATCCCGTTTCTCGACAATGAGCAGCCCTTCAGTAATCGTGCTAGCAACAGAGGATTGCCGCGCAATGGTGATTTCCTTCGGGTTATTGAGGAAATTATCCGCTAAGTGGCGAATCTCCGGTGCCATCGTCGCAGAGAAAAAAAGCGTCTGACGCTGGCGAGGGAGGAGGCTGACAATGCGCTCAATATCAGGGATGAAGCCCATATCTAGCATACGGTCTGCTTCATCAATAACGAGCGTGTCCGTTTGTGTAAGCAGCAGCCCGCCGCGGTCGAACATATCTAGTAAACGCCCCGGTGTGGCGATGAGTACATCTACCCCACGATTAAGAATATCGCGTTGTTCATTCAGTTTCCCCCCGCCGATTAATAGAGCGTGGGTCAGGCGGAGATGTGCCCCATAAAGCTTGAAGTTCTCTGCTACTTGCAATGCTAGTTCCCGCGTGGGCTCCAGAATGAGCGAACGCGGCATACGCGCTCGTGCGCGGGATTTGGAGAGCTTCTCTAGAAGAGGCAGCGTGAAAGAGGCTGTTTTACCCGTCCCTGTTTGGGCAACCCCCAGCACATCACGCCCTGCTAGAATTGCCGGCGTGGCAAGAGCTTGGATAGGCGTTGGGTGAGTATACCCCATGGCCTCAACAGCTTTAAGAATAGGGGCTGATAAGGCAAGGTCTTGGAAGCGCGGACGGCCTTCCTGCTCCGCATCCTCATGATGAGG
The DNA here is from genome assembly GCF_009725755.1 of Bombella sp. ESL0385. Taxonomy (GTDB): domain Bacteria; phylum Pseudomonadota; class Alphaproteobacteria; order Acetobacterales; family Acetobacteraceae; genus Bombella; species Bombella pollinis. Next base: position 1,208,492 of record NZ_WNIJ01000001.1, on the reverse strand, counting down.
GGTATCTTTATGCTGCGATGAAGACGCTGTGACGGGCTGTGTCTCGGTCTGCTCAGCAGGTTTATTGGCGTCTGCACTCTTAGTGTTGCGCGTACTTGCCCGCTTCCGCGTAGTAGTACGGGGCTTTGTCTTTGGTGTGGTAGAATCGCCATCTGCTATAGCCTCATCGGCTGGTGCAGTGGTTTTTGATTCAACCGCTTTTTTACGGCGTGTACGCTGCGTTTTGGGGACTGGAGCCTCGTCCGCATCTGTCACTTCAGGCTCAGAGGCTACGGGTTTTGCTTTGGCGCGGGTCGTTCTTTTACGCGTAGTCGGTTTGGCTTTGGCCTCGCCATCGTCCGTGGTGGTAGGGGCCTCATCTGCACTCACCGTCTTACGGCGTGTCCGTTTAGCGGGCTTCTTTTCAGGTCCGTCAGCAAGAATGGTCTCTTCCGCTGCGGTAGCTTTGGTTGTACGGCGGCGGGTGGGTGTTTTGCGTTTTGGCGTCTCAGTTGCAGCTTCAGCCTCAATAGAAGCATCAGCTCCACTCTCTGTCTCAGCAGGAGTGACGGCTTTTTTGCGGCTCGTTGCCGTTGTGCGGCGGCGCGTAGTCGTCTTTTTAGGGGGGGTAGGCGTAGAGTCGGCCTTCACATCCTCATCGCTTAATGGTTCCGTTCCCGTTTCGGCCTCTGCCTTAGCTGTTTTGGTGCGTGGGGAAGGGGTTTTCCGTGTGCGGCTTGTGCTGCTGCGGGTTTTGGACGGACCAGAGGAGGTTTTGCTGCTCAAATGACTCTCGGACTATTGCTGTTACAGGTCTGGCCATCCGGCACCCCGTCGGACAGCCCCACGCGCATTTTGCAGATAGGGGAAACGACCTTCTGCAGTATGCGTTTCCCGTTTGTTATCTGCAAAAGCCCTTTTTGGCAAGGTGAAGGCCAAGCGGTTTATAGTTAAAACAGGGTGTTTATTAGCCCACCCCACCAAGAGCCCCGGCAAAGATGGCAATAATGCCACAAAGTGCCATGAGCGCAGTACGGCGGTGTAAAATGGTAAAGAGCTGCGGTTGAGGCCGCAAAGCACGGCGTGCCGTCCGTAAGGGGCCAAAAGTCATGCTTAGAAAGAGAATAATCATTAAGAGGCCGCACAGGGCCATAAGATGATACGGCCATGGTAGATGCCCACCTGCGTGGATGATGAGCGCAATGCCGCTGAGAATAGCAAGAGGAATAACATGCCATAATGCTCTTAAAAAACGGCTATAGCTCTGTAATAAAACCGTGCTGGCTTGTTGGGCGTCTAATAAACGTGTGGTGCGGCGTGTTTGTAGGCAGAAAATAGCCCCACCAACCCAATAGGTGATACAAAGAAGATGTAGGGCAAGGACAACGCCCCAAAGCAGAGAGCTGGTCATAGTTCATCCATACTGTGTCATAATCTGTTCGCCCACCTTTATAGAGAGAAGATTGCTTTATGTCCTGTCTTTCCCAGCAAAGTTTTTTGTCATCAGCTCTTTTATCACCAGAAGAAACACGCCAGATGGACCAAGCCATGGAGGCGATTCTCCCTATGATTATGGAGCGTGCAGGCATGATGGCCGCACGGCTAATCCGCCAGCATGTAAAGCCCTGTCGTGTTGTGGTGGCGTGCGGGCCGGGGAATAATGGCGGGGATGGCTATGTGCTGGCACGGCATTTGCTCTCATGGGGGTGGCCGGTGCGTGTTGCGATGACGCAGCCCCCTGTTGAGGGCAGCTTGGCCCAGCAAATGGCGGCGCGCTGGCATGGTGATGTGGTCGATTTTACCCCGCAGGAAGCTGCAAGGGCGGAGTTGGTGGTGGATGCCGTCTTTGGGGCCGGGGTGAATCGGCCATTACCGCCTCTTGTAGAAGCCTTTTTTGCAGCGGCACCGCGCATTATTGCCATTGATGTTCCTTCTGGTCTTGATGGGGCAACGGGCAGCTTGATGGGGCAGGTAGCACCATGTGCTATGACCATTGCACTTATCCGCAAGCGGCCGGGGCATTTGCTTTTGCCGGGACGTTCGGTTTGTGGGGAGGTGCTGTGTGCTGATTTGGCCATTCCTGAAGCGATTTTAGCCGATACGCGCAGTATAATGTGGGAGAATGGCCCTGCCTTATGGGCATTACCGCAGCAAGAGCCGCTTGATCATAAATATAGCCGTGGTGTGGTAAGTGTGTGCGGCGGGGCCGAGATGCCTGGTGCAGCCTTTTTTGCCTCTGAGGCAGCGCGGCATGTTGGGGCGGGTATGGTGCGGCTGACAGTGCCAGAGGCGGCCGCCATGATGTATCGACTCGCCTCTCCAGCCGCGATTGTTGATACCCAATCTTTAGCCGCCGCTTTGGAGGATAAACGGCGGCATGTGTGGGTTTGTGGCCCCGGTTTGCAGCCTGATGAAGTGGGACGCACCCTTCCGTTACTCCAAAAGGAAGGGCGGCAGATTGTTGTTGATGCAGGTGCCTTCTCTTGGGCTGCGGGGAATCCCGAGCGTTTAAAGGGGGCGACTGTTATGACACCGCATATGGGGGAGTTTGCACGACTTTTCGGGCCTATTCAGGGGGATCGCTTACAGGCAGCCCGTCACGCAGCAAAGCAGTTGAATCTTGTGGTCGTGCTGAAAGGGGCCGATAGCATCATTGCAGCCCCTGATGGTCGGGTCGCGATTAATAGTCACGCCACTCCCGCTTTAGCTGTAGCAGGGGCAGGGGACGTGCTTAGCGGTATTATCGCGACATGTCTCGCAGCGGGGATGCCCGCTTGGGAGGCTGCTGCGGCAAGTGTGTGGGTGCACGGGGAGGCGGCACGGCGCGCTGCGGCGTTAAAGGGGGGATGGATTGTGCCAGAAGATATCTTCGCCCAGCTTGGTTTGGCGCGTCAGGCAGCTTCTCATAGCCTGGAAGATGCAGGAAAATGGCGCATTAAGGGATAATTTACAGCATAAAAGAGAGATTTGCAGGAAAGGCCCCTTGCCGTGAAGGGGTTCATGCGTTAAATCCGCAGAACAATGAAGGCATCGGTCCTTAAACGGGCTGGTACTGGAGATAGCCGTCTGGTTTATGCGGGCGTGGTGAAATTGGTAGACACGCCAGATTTAGGTTCTGGTGGCGCAAGCTGTGGGGGTTCAAGTCCCTCCGCCCGCACCAAGGCACTCTCCATTTAAATGTACGATGCTGGAGATCCCCTGTATTATAGAGAAGGAATGTCGGATTCATGCAGGTTAAGCCCATCCTCAATGAGGGCCTGAAACGGTCTTTCACAGTAGTTGTTCCTGCCGCTGACCTGCAGGGCCGGTGTGAGGCTCGTCTGGCTGAAGTGAGTCGCGATGTTAAACTCCCCGGCTTCCGCCCCGGTAAAGTGCCCGCCAGCGTTGTAAAGCAGCGTTTTGGTGAGTCTGTTCAAGCTGAGGTGGCTGAGAAGCTGGTGCAGGAGAGTGTGCGTAAGCTGCTAGAGGATGAGGCGATTCGCCCAGCTATGCAGCCGCAAGTTGATGTTGTTTCTACCGGGACAGACGGTAAGGACCTTGAGTTTAAAATCGAGATGGAAGTCCTGCCTGAGATTACCATCCCCGATGTATCTGGCACAAAGCTGACCCGTTATAGCGCGAAAGTTGCTGATGAGGTCGTAGAGAAAGCTCTGCGTGAGGTTGCACAACGTAACCGCACATTTGAAGTGATTGAAGAAAGCCGCCCTGCTGTGAAGGGTGATGTGCTGAATGTCAATTTCGTTGGCAAAAAAGATGGCACACCTTTTGAGGGTGGCACCGCTGATGATGTGAATGTCGAGATTGGTGGCGAAGGCTTCATCCCCGGTTTTGCTGACCAGATGGAAGGTATGAAGCCCGGTGATGAGCGCGTCATTACTGTGACCTTCCCAGAGAATTATCAAGCTGCTGACCTTGCCGGTAAAGAAGTGACGTTTGACATTAAAGCAAACGCGCTAAAGAAGCCGGTTGACCCAACCATTGATGATGAGTTTGCTAAAGGGCTGGGCCTAGAGAGTGTTGAGCAAATGCGTAAGCTCATCACCGAGCAGGCCGAGGGTGAGTATAAACAGCTTTCCCGTATGCGGATTAAGCGCGAGCTGTTGGACGCTCTTGCCGAAAAGACCAATTTTGATGCGCCTGAGAGCATGGTGGATGCCGAGTTCGCGCAGATTTGGAGTCGGATTGAGGAAGAGCGTAAAAACGGCACTCTTGATGAGCAAGATGCCGCGAAGGATGAAGACACCCTGCGCGCTGACTATCGCAAAATTGCCGAACGCCGTGTAAAGCTCGGCCTGCTTTTGGCAGAGATTGGTCGTAAGCAAGAGATTCAAGTCTCTCAGGAGGAGCTACTTTCTGCATTACAGCAGGAGGCACGCCGCTATCCGGGTCAAGAACAGATGGTCTTTGAGTTCTTTACAAAGAATCCTCAGGCCATTGAGAGCCTCCGTGGTCCTATCTTAGAAAATAAGGTGGTGGATTATCTCATTGAGCTTGCTGATGTGACGGATAAAGAAGTCACAGCCGAGGAGCTTGCTGATATGCCAGATGCGGAATAATCGCCGCATTGTATAAAGAAGGGGCAGCCTGCCGCTGCCCCTTTTTTTTGCTCTTGCCGGTGCTGGCCCTCTTGTATAGCCGCGTTGCTGTTTTATCTCACAAAGACAAAGCCTAACGGGCTGTGCTAGGGTGAGGGGACGTTGTAAAGGAAAATACCTATGGGCATTGAAGATCGTAACCCTCTGGAAGTGTTTAATAATACACTCGTGCCAATGGTGGTGGAACAAACCTCGCGCGGGGAACGCTCTTTTGATATTTACTCCCGCCTTTTGCAGGAGCGCATTATTTTTCTCACAGGGCCTGTGTATGATCAGGTCTCCTCATTAATTTGCGCTCAGTTGCTGTATTTGGAGAGTATTAATCCCACTAAAGAGATTTCCTTTTACATCAACAGTCCCGGCGGCGTGGTGTCGGCTGGCTTAGCGATGTATGACACAATGCAATATATCCGCTCGCCCGTGAGTACGGTGTGTATTGGTCAGGCGGCCTCTATGGGCTCTTTGTTGTTAGCTGCTGGTGAGGCGGGGCGGCGTTTTTGCTTGCCCAATGCCCGCGTGATGGTGCATCAGCCTTCTGGTGGGGCGCAGGGTCAAGCTTCTGATATCGAGATTCAAGCGCGCGAGATTCTACAGATTCGCCGCCGCTTGAACGAGATTTATCGTGAGCATACAGGTCGCGCTTTAGAGGAAATTGAAGAAGCGTTGGAGCGTGACCGCTATCTTTCCGCAACAGAGGCGAAAGATTTCGGATTGGTGGATGAAGTCGTGCTGCGCCACCCAGCAGAGAAGAAGGCCGGTGCCTGAACATACCCGCTAGTATGGGTTTGAGGAGCTGTAATGAGCGAAAAAGAGAGCGATTCTAAAAACACGCTTTATTGTTCATTCTGTGGGAAGTCTCAACATGAGGTGAAGAAGCTCATCGCCGGGCCGACCGTTTTTATTTGCAATGAATGTGTAGAGTTATGCACGGATATTATCCGTGAGGAGCGTGGGGCAGGCCCTATTACGACTGGCGGTTCGGTCCCTACGCCGCGTGAGATTTGTGCGATTTTAAATGATTATGTCATTGGGCAGGACGATGCGAAAAAAGTCCTCTCCGTTGCGGTGCATAATCATTATAAACGCCTCGAGCATACCGAAAAATCAGGCAGTGATGTAGAGATTGGTAAGGCGAATATTATGCTCATCGGCCCGACAGGGACCGGTAAGACCTTATTAGCCCAAACCTTAGCGCGGATTTTGGATGTCCCCTTCACAATGGCCGATGCCACAACGCTGACAGAGGCCGGTTATGTGGGGGAGGATGTTGAAAATATCATCCTCAAGCTTTTGCAAGCGTGCGAGTATAATGTTGAGCGGGCCCAGCGAGGGATTGTCTATATTGATGAAATCGATAAGATTTCCCGTAAAGCTGAGAACCCGTCTATCACGCGGGATGTCTCCGGTGAGGGTGTGCAACAGGCCTTGCTAAAATTAATGGAAGGGACCGTAGCCTCCGTTCCACCGCAGGGGGGGCGTAAACATCCTCAGCAAGAGTTTTTGCAGGTCGATACCACGAACATGCTCTTTATTTGCGGCGGGGCGTTTGCTGGGTTGGACAAAGTCATTAGCGCACGCGGTAAGGGAAGTGGGATTGGCTTTGGGGCGGATGTACGCTCTGAAGATGATCGCAAGCTTGGTGATATTCTTAAGGATATTGAGCCTGAAGATTTGATGAAATATGGCCTTATCCCGGAGTTTATAGGCCGTCTTCCTGTTATCGCCACACTCAATGACCTCGATGAAGCCGCTTTGGTGCAGATATTGACCGAACCAAAGAATGCTTTGGTGAAGCAATATCAGCAGCTCTTCCAAATGGAAGGGGTGGAGTTGGAGTTCGAGGAGGAGGCGATTAAAGGGATTGCAGCTCGTGCGATCGAACGTCAAACAGGCGCGCGGGGTTTGCGCTCCATCATGGAGAAAATCTTGATGGGGACAATGTTCGACCTTCCCGGGCGAAAGACGGTTAAGAAAGTGGTTGTTAATCGCGATGTTGCAGAGGGCAAAGCCGAGCCGGTCTATGTCTATGCAGAAGGTGATGACGCTAAAACGGAGGCAGACTGACCGGCTTTGTAGCGGTTTTGGTCTGTTTATGTATGCTTCCTGTGGTGTTGGGTCTTGCCCCTCATCTCCCAACACCCCACATTAAGCCCATAGAGTGAAAGCCCCTGCCGTGCCTTAATTGGGCGGTATAGGGGTTTGATCGTCCGTTATGGAGATCTTGAAATCATGAGTGACGAAAAGAAAACAAAAACTAGCCGCCGCAAAACGGCTGATAAAGCAACGCCAACATCTCCGCGCAAGGTCCCTGCACGGCGTGTGCGGGCCTCTAGCGCGAAAGAGGAAGCAAAACAGGCCGAACCTGCCGCGGCTAAAGCGCGGGTTAAGCGGCCAGCGCGCGTTAAAAAGCCTGTTCTGCCTGTATTGCCGCTACGCAATATTGTGGTTTTCCCTCACATGGTTGTGCCGCTTTTTGTGGGGCGGGAGAAGTCCATTCATGCTCTAGAGCAAATGCCGGAGGATGTGCGGGAGATTATACTTGTCTCCCAAAAGGATGTGGCAAAAGATGAGCCAACAGTTGATGACCTCTTTCGTGTTGGCACGGTTGCGAATGTTCTTCAGCTTTTAAAACTGCCTGATGGCACGGTAAAAATCCTTGTGGAAGGCTTGCACCGCGTTCATTTAGTGGGGCTGAAAGAGCAGGATGGTTATTTCCAAAGCTCTGCGGAGATAGTGCCTGATGAGTTAGGGGCACGGCCGGGTGAGCGTGAGGCTCTGGCGCGTTCTGCTCTATCTCGTTTTGAGGATTATGCCCGTTTAAATCGCAAGGTTGCACCGGAGGTTCTTACCTCTGTTAGTCAGCTTGAGGACCCATCACGTTTAGCTGATACGATTGCCAGCCATTTGAATCTTAAGATTCCGGAGCGGCAAGAGCTTTTGGAGATTGTGTCTGTTGAGGAACGGTTGGAGCGTGTTTTCTCCTGCATGGAGGCGGAGATTGACGTGCTTCAGGTGGAGAAGCGCATCCGCAGCCGTGTTAAAAAACAGATGGAGAAGACGCAGCGCGAATATTATCTGAATGAGCAGATGAAGGCGATCCAAAAGGAGCTGGGTGAAGGCGAGGATGGCCGTGATGAGCTTAGTGAAATTGAAGATAAGATTGAAAAAGAAGGCCTGAGTCAAGAGGCGAAAGAAAAAGCGCGCGGTGAGTTGAAAAAGCTGCGGAATATGAGCCCGATGTCCGCCGAGGGCACTGTGGTGCGTAGCTATTTGGATTGGTTGGTAGGCTTGCCATGGGCTAAGCGCAGCAAACTTACAAAATCCCTCCAAAAAGCAGAAGATGTTCTGGATGCAGACCATTACGGGTTGGAGAAAATCAAAGAGCGGATTTTAGAATATCTCGCTGTTCAGAGTCGGGCTAAGAAGTTGAAAGGCCCTATTCTTTGCTTGGTTGGCCCGCCGGGTGTGGGTAAGACATCTCTTGCACGCTCCATTGCGCGCGCAACAGGGCGGAAATATGTGCGTATGTCCCTAGGGGGTATGCGGGATGAATCCGAGATTCGCGGCCATCGCCGGACATATATCGGGGCCATGCCGGGGAAGATTATCCAGGGGCTTAAAAAGGTTGGAGTAAATAATCCGCTCTTTTTGCTGGATGAGGTGGATAAGCTGGGGTCGGATTGGCGTGGTGACCCATCTTCTGCTTTGTTGGAGGTGCTAGACCCTGAGCAAAACAGCACCTTTGGTGATCATTATCTGGAGGTAGAGTACGACCTTTCAGATATTATGTTCATCACCACGGCGAACTCTTTGGATATGCCGCAACCGCTCCTGGATAGGATGGAGATTATCCGTCTTTCTGGTTATACGGAGGCAGAAAAGCTGGAGATTGCAAAACGGCATCTCCTCTCTAAGCAAGCTAAAGAGCATAATTTGCGTCCCGGTGAATGGCATGTGAGTGATGAGGCTCTGCTGGCGTTGATTCGTTCTTACACGCGGGAAGCTGGGGTGCGTAATTTGGAGCGCATGATTGCACGTCTTGCCCGCAAAGCGGTGCGCGAGCTTCTCAGCAGTAAGGTAAAGAGCATTGAGGTCACACCGGAAACGCTGGAGAAATATGCCGGTATTCCGCGCTATCGCCATAGCGAAACAGATAAGGTGGATCAGATTGGTATCGTCACAGGCTTAGCATGGACGCAAGTTGGTGGTGAGATTCTGACGATCGAGAGCCTGACCATGCCCGGTAAAGGCAATATTCGCCAAACTGGTAAGCTTGGGGATGTTATGAAAGAGAGCGTCTCTGCGGCATTTTCTTATGTGAAGTCGCGTATGGATGTTTGGGGGATTGACCCTAAACTCTTAGAGACAACCGATATTCATGTGCATTTGCCTGAAGGGGCCGTACCTAAGGATGGTCCTTCTGCCGGTGCAGCCTTGACGACTTCTCTGGTCAGTGCGCTGGCACGCATCCCCATCCGGCATGATATTGCGATGACGGGGGAGGTTACCTTACGTGGTCGCGTGTTGGAGATTGGCGGATTGAAGGAGAAGCTTCTTGCTGCGTTGCGCGCAGGGATTAAGACTGTGTTAATCCCTGAAATGAACGTTAAAGACCTCGCCGAGATTCCAGAAAATGTGAAAGAAGGGCTGGAGATTATCCCCGTTCATCATATGGATGATGTGCTGAGTGTCGCATTGACAGAGGCCCCTAAGGCTCTGCCGGGAGCGCATATAGTAGGCACAAAAGGCAAAAAAGAGACTCCGAAGGGACTTTCTCGCTCTTTTCGGCATTAAGTGAGGCTATTCTTGCTTTCTGATGGTTGACGCAGGGAAAATCCGCTTCATAGTGCAGGTGGAAACGCTATCAGGTGATTCTAATCCCAGTGGGTTGATTCACTTAACTAATAAGAAAGGTTTGTCATGGAGAAACCATTGAACAAGCAGGAGCTTATTTCTGCTGTTGCTGAAGCTGCTGACCTCCCTAAAGCAAAGGCTGGGGATGTTGTGGACGCTGTTTTCAAGACGATTGAGGAGACCCTCTCCAAAGGGCAGGAAGTTCGTCTCGTAGGCTTTGGTAGCTTTGTTACAGCACAGCGTAAGGCTGCTAAGGGTCGTAACCCGCGTACAGGTGAGGAAATTGATATTCCTGCTTCTACCTCTGTGCGTTTCAAGCCGGGTAAGGGCTTAAAGGACGCTGTCAGCAAGTAATTGCATGACAGATTAGCGGGGAAGTTTTTTTGTAAAAAAAAGAAAATTCCCCGTTGCCTTCCATTAGGGTTTTGTCTATAAGCTGTGGCGGGCAATTAGCTCAGCGGTAGAGCGTCTCGTTTACACCGAGAGGGTCGGCGGTTCGATCCCGTCATTGCCCACCATCCCTTTGTAAGTTTACTATTATGACCTGGCGTTTCGAGATTTATGAAACGCTGGCATCTACCTCCGATTTTTGTCGAGAGCGCGCTGAGGCCGGCGAGAAGACGAGGCTAGCTGTTTTGGCACGACGCCAAAGCGCAGCACGCGGTAGCCGTGGCCGTACATGGGAGAGTGGAGAGGGGAACCTCGCTTTCTCCTTTTTGTTTCATGCACCAGAGACAGCATCTTTTCGTTCAATTTTACCCTATTTGGCCGGGTTGGCTCTTTATGATGGGCTTGTTGAAGCAGCGGCTTTATCACCTGATGAGTGTCAGCAGCTTCACTTAAAATGGCCGAATGACCTTCTGCTTAACTCTCATAAAATGGCTGGTATCCTCATCGAGACTGGAGTGGTCTCTGCAACGGTCTGTTGGGTTGTTATTGGCATAGGGGTCAATTTGCAGAAAGCTCCCACCCTTACCGAACGTAAGGTTGTGGCTTTCTCCGCATTAAAGCCACCGCCTGAGCCACAATTATGTGCCGAGTCTATTCTGCGGGCTTTTGATAAATGGTGGAATGAGTGGCAGAAGGAGGGCGAGGCTACCTTATGGAAGGCATGGCTTAAACGTGCGCACCCTCTAGGTACTCGACTGATATTAGAAAGACATGGTAAGAGGACATCAGGCCGATTTGCCGGACTGGATGTGCAGGGGCGTCTTTTGCTCACACAAGATGATGGCACTGTGACCTCGGTTGTGACGGGTGATGTTATCTGTGAGTAGGGGGAGCTGTGCTGCTCGTCATTGATGCAGGCAATACGAATGTGGTTTTTGCTATTCATGATGGTTCATCATGGATTGGCCGCTGGCGTATTTCGACCGATGACCGTAGAACAGCGGATGAATATGCCGCGTGGCTTTTGGGGTTGATGGAGCGTGCAGGCATTGGTGCGGATTGTGTAACGCAGGCGATTATTGGCACAGTGGTGCCGGCTGCGTTGTATGATTTGCGGCGTTTTTGCCGTTGCTGGCTGCATGTGGAGCCTTTGGTGGCGAATCATGAGCTGGAATGGGGAATGGATGTGCTGGTTGATACCCCGGCAGAATTGGGGGCAGACCGGTTGTTAAACGGCCTTGCGGCACGTCAGCTTTATGGTGGCGGTCCCTTGGTTGTGGTGGATTTTGGTACGGCGACAACATTTGATGTTGTTGATGCGCAGGGCCGTTATTGCGGTGGGGCGATTGCACCGGGGGTGAATCTCTCGATGGATGCGTTGCATCAAGCTGCAGCACGGTTGCCGCGTGTGAGTGTAGGACGACCAATGACGGCCATAGGCCGCAATACGAGTGTGGCGATGAGGTCAGGCTTATTTTGGGGTTATGTTGGTCTGGTTGAAGGGATTGTTCACCGTATTGCCGGTGAGATGGATAAGAGTCCCAAAATTGTGGCGACAGGCGGTTTAGCCCCGCTTTTCTCCGAGGGGACGACATTATTTGATGAAGTAGCACCAGACCTCACGCTGGAGGGGTTAAGACTTCTCGCGGAGCAGAATGAGGGGCGCTTCATCACTGATTTTTCTGGGCAACAGGCCCGCAATGCCTTTGGGCATAATGGTAACGCTTGAAGAGGATCAGATGCGTTTATGACAGAGCAAGTAAGTGATTTTGCCTTTCTCCCTTTAGGAGGGACGGGCGAAATCGGTATGAATTTTAACCTCTACCGTATGCGTGAAAACGGTGAGGAGCATTGGTTGGCGATTGATTGCGGTATTGGGTTTTCGGGTAATGATACGCCAGAGGCCGATGTCCTTATTGCAGACCCTGTTTTTATTGCAGAGCGTAAGAAGGATTTGCGCGGTTTGGTGATTACCCACGCGCATGAGGATCATATCGGGGCGGTCGCGCATTTATGGCGGTATTTAAAGTGCCCGGTTTATGCCACGCCTTTTTCCGCTGCGGTGTTGCGCCGTAAATTAACTGAGGCTGGATTACAGAATCAGGTTGTTATCCATATCATCATGCCATCCTCTCGTTTTGAGGTTGGCCCGTTTGACCTCCAATTCATCCCGGTGACCCATTCGATTGTGGAAGCACAATCGGTAGCTATTCGTACACCGCACGGGATTATTATTCATACTGGGGATTGGAAGTTAGACCCCACCCCACTTGTTGGGCCTGTGACGGATGAAGAGACCTTCCGTGCTTTGGGGGATGAGGGCGTGTTGGCCCTTGTCGGTGATAGCACGAACGTCATGAAGGAGGGGCGGTCCCAGTCCGAAGCGGATGTTCGCGTTGGCTTAACAGAAATGATTGCCGGGCTAGAAGGGCGCGTGGCTGTGACCTGCTTTGCCAGTAACGTAGCCCGTGTGGAGAGCATCGCCAAAGCAGCGTTAGCCTCTGGCCGTGAGGTCATGGTGGTAGGGCGTTCTTTACGCAATCTTGAATCAGCAGCGCGGGAATGTGGCTATTTTGCTGATTTGCCGCCCTTCTTGACGGAATATGACATTAAGGATGTCCTTGATGATAATCTGTTGATGATTATCACAGGCAGCCAAGGTGAGGCGCGTTCAGCTCTATCGCGCATTGCGAGCGATACACATTCCACCATTTCACTAGGTGAGGGTGATACGGTCATTTACAGCTCCCGCGTGATTCCGGGCAATGAGCAAGCGGTGATGACCGTGCAAGATAACCTAACGCGCCGTGGTGTTACGGTGCTGACGGATAAAGACGGCATGGTTCATACATCCGGCCATGCAACAGGTGGGGATATTCGGCATCTTTATAGCTTGGTGCGCCCGCGTTATAGCATCCCAACACATGGGGAATGGCGTCATCTTACCGCTCATGGGGCTTTAGCGCGTGAGGCGGGGGCAGAGGCTGTGTTGTTAGAGGATGGCGATATCCTCAATTTAGGGCCGGGGCCTGTCGAGGTGATTGATACCGCGCCAACGGGTTTGTTGGCTCTGGATGGCGACCGCCTCCTCCCCATGACGGGCGGGGTCTTAGCGGCACGGCGGCGGATGCTCTTTAACGGCATCGTTCTGGCAAGCTTTGCTGTGGATGATGAGGGCTATGTTATCGGCGAGCCACGTATTAGCGCACCAGGCTTGCTGGAGCGGGATGACCCTGAAAGCGCACGGATTCGGGAAGAGTTCGCTTATGCGATTGATGAAATCCCCGATGAGTTCCGCCAAGATGATCAAGCGTTCCGCGATGCAGCACGCACGGCTCTGCGCCGCGCTTTGGGGCGGAAATTGCGGAAGCGTCCGCTGGTTGATGTCCATCTTCTGCGTGTCTGAGGCCTTAATATTATGCGTCTAAGTCAGGCTTTTCAGCCCACTTTGAAGGAAGTCCCCGCCGAGGCACAAATCGCCTCTCATCGCTTGATGCTGCGGGCGGGGCTTGTGCGGCAGACGTCATCTGGCATTTATACATGGCTGCCAGCAGGGCTGCGTGTCCTGCGCAACATTGCTACTATTGTGCGGCAAGAGCAGGATAAAATTGGTGGTCAGGAAATCCTGATGCCGACTGTTCAATCTGCCGAGCTATGGCGGCGGTCTGGTCGGTATGATGCGTACGGGCCGGAGATGCTGCGCATTGAGGACCGGCAAGGGCGCGAGATGCTCTATGGCCCAACCAATGAGGAAATGGTGACGGACCTCTTTGGCAGCACGGTGAAATCCTACCGTGAACTACCGAAGATGCTGTATCATATCCAATGGAAGTTCCGGGATGAGATCCGCCCGCGCTTTGGTGTGATGCGTGGTCGTGAGTTCTACATGAAGGACGGTTATAGCTTCGACCTCTCTTATGAGGATGCCGTAAGCAGCTATTATCGTATCATGTTGTCTTATTTGAAGATTTTCCGCCGGTTGGGTGTGCAAGCCGTGCCTATGGCTGCTGATACGGGGCCTATCGGTGGGGAATTGAGCCATGAGTTCCTCGTCCTTGCCCCAACGGGGGAGAGTGAAGTCTTTTATGATGCCGGGTGGGATGAGATCGACTGGGATAGCATCGGTCTTGACCCGCAGAAGGAGGATGACCTCCAAAAACTGCGCGAGATTGTGAAGACAACCTATTCCGCTACGGATGAAAAGCATGACCTCTCAGCTTGGGAGAGCGTGCCAGAGTCGCGCCGGCGTGGTGGCCGTGGCATTGAGGTCGGGCATATCTTCTATTTCGGGACGAAATATACCGAGGCTATGGGCGTTGAGGTTAATGGGGCTGATGGGGCACCGTTGCACCCGCATATGGGGTCCTATGGGATTGGCGTCTCCCGTCTGGTCGGGGCGATTATTGAAGCCTCTCATGATGAAGCCGGTATTATTTGGCCGGAGGAAGTGGCTCCTTATCGGGCAGCTTTGCTCAATCTTCGCCCCGGTGATGAGCTTTGTGATAAGCTTTGTGAGAGCATTTATAGCCGTGACCCAGAAGGGTTGCTTTATGATGACCGCGCCGATCGTGCTGGTGTGAAGTTTAATGATGCTGACCTGATGGGCCATCCTTGGCAAATTATTGTCGGCCCGCGTGGGGCTAAAGCCGGTATGGTGGAGCTAAAACACCGTGCCACTGGCGAGCGGAGTGAATTGCCGCTTGATGACGCTTTGGCCAAGCTAGGGCTGGGCTAACATGTTCGGACGGTTTGAGCGAACAATCGCCTTGCGTTATTTGCGGGCCCGCAAGGGGGAGCGTTTTGCCTCTGTCATTGCGCTTTTCTCCCTTGTTGGCATTGCTTTAGGGGTGGCGACGCTCATCATCGTCATGGCCGTGATGAATGGCTTTAAAGCAGACCTCATGGGCCGGATTCTCGGCCTGCATGGGGATTTGAACGTCTATGCCTATGGGCAGCCAATTCGCGATTATCGTGATGATGCGTTTATCATCCGTAAGGTGCCCGGTGTGACGCAGGTTCTGCCCATGACGCAAGGCACTGTTTTGGCAGAGGCGGGGCGTTACTCCACCGGGGCATTGTTGGAGGGGCTAAGCCCAGAGGATTTACAGGGGTGGAAAGCCCTCACCCAAGGGGTGATGGATGGCCGGTTAGAGGATTTCCGCGGCAATGATGCGGTGGCCATTGGCGTGACTTTGGCCGAGCGTGCAGGGCTGCATGTTGGCTCAAGCTTGACCATCCTGTCCCCCAATGGCCAAGCAACGCCGTTTGGCACGATGCCACGGGTGCGGAAGGTGCATGTCGCGCTCATTTTTGATGCGAATTGGAACGACTATAACAGCAATGTCATCCTCATGCCTTTGGCAGCCTCTCAGGCCTTTTTGATGATGGGCGATAGTGTCTCTCTTATACAAGTGAGTACGCATGACCCGCTCAATATTCAGCCTCTTAGCCGCCAGATTGAGGATGCGTTGAATGATCCGCGCCTGCAAGTGCTGGATTGGACAGATAGTGCCAATGGCTTTTTGGATGCCGTGACGGTGGAGCAGAATGTAATGTTCCTTATCCTCACGCTCATTATCCTTGTGGCGGCGTTTAATGTGATTTCCTCCCTCATTATGATGGTGAAGGATAAAACGCGCGATATTGCCATTCTGCGCACCTTTGGGGCGAGCCGTGGGAGCGTGATGCGTATCTTCTTGATGTGTGGAGCCTCTGTTGGTGTGGTGGGTACTCTGGTAGGGACGGGGTTGGGCATTTGCTTTGCCCTCAATATCGAGCATATTCGCCATCTTTTGGAATCCCTAACAGGGACGAACTTATTTAACCCGGAAGTCTATTTCCTAGCGCGTCTCCCGGCGCGGTTAGTGTGGTCGCAAGTGGTAGAGGTAGCGGTGCTCTCGTTGGTTTTATCGCTCTTAGCTACGCTTTATCCCTCATGGCGTGCGGCAAAGACGGACCCGGTGGAGGCTCTGCGTCATGAGTAAGGATTCAGAGGCTTACGTTTTATCCCTTGAGGGATTAAGCCGGTTTTTCCGCTCCGGTGATGAGGAGCTGCATATCCTTAAAGAGGCGGATTTCACTCTACAAAGCGGGGAGCTGGTGGCCTTGGTTGCCCCCAGTGGGACGGGGAAATCGACCTTACTGCATCTAGCAGGTTTGTTGGAGCGTCCTGATTCTGGGGATGTGCTGATTCAAGGGCGTAGCACTCGCAAAATGAGCGAGAGCGGGCGGACAGCATTGCGGCGTGATGAGATTGGCTTTGTGTATCAATTCCATCATCTTCTGGGTGAGTTTTCAGCCTGCGAGAATGTCATGCTGCCTCAATTAGCGGCGGGGGTAAGCCGTGCCGAGGCACGTTTGCGAGCAGTTGATTTATTAACACGCTTTGGCCTGTCTCATCGGTTAGAATCTTTGCCGGGGCGGATGTCCGGTGGGGAGCAGCAACGCACAGCCATTGCTCGCGCTCTAGCGAATCGTCCTAGTTTACTCTTGGCTGATGAGCCAACGGGTAATCTTGATACAAAAACAGCGGAGCTTGTTTTTGCGGAATTAACGCGCATCGTGCGAGAAGAAGGCGTAGCCGCGCTTATTGCTACTCATAATGAGGCACTGGCTGCTGCGATGGACCGCACCGTGACATTGGCGGAAGGGCACATCGTCCCATTCCGCGCGTAAATCTGTTTTCTGTTCCATGCGGGGATGAGGGCGTGGTAAATGGAGGGCATGTCTTACGCTCATTTTGTCCATCTCCGTAATCATTCAGCCTATTCTCTTAGTCAGGGTGCTATCCGTGTGCCTGACCTTGTGAAGTTGGCAGAAGGAAACGCCATGCCAGCTGTCGCATTGACTGATAGCGGCAATATGTTTGGCGGGCTGGAGTTTTCCCAACAATGTCGTAAGGCGGGGATTCAGCCGATTATTGGGTGCCAATTAGCTTTACCATCTCCCTCTGCTCGGCCCGGTATTCCAGCAGAACCGTTGGTTGTGTTGGCGCGCACGGAAGAAGGCTTGGAGAATCTTCAATATCTCTCCACCCAAGGTTTTTTGAACGGAGATTCGGCGGATCCTTCTATGCCGCTGGATGTTTTATGCAGCCGGGCTAAAGGGTTATTTCTGCTTACAGGCGGTAATCGTGGGCCTATCAATAAATTATTGCTAGGTGAGCAAAGAGACGCAGCAAAACAGATGCTCCAACGCTTTAAAGAAGCGTTTCATGGCTATGTGGCGGTGGAGATTAACCGGCTGGATGAAGCTGGGGAGGATGTGACGGAGCCTCAGCTCATCGCTTTAGCTGATGAGCTTGACCTCCCCTTAGTAGCCACCAATGAATGTTTCTTCCCTACGCCGGATTTGCATGAAGCGCATGATGCTTTGCTCTGTATTGCTCAAGGCCGGACAATGGCGGAGGAGGACCGCTGGCGTGTCTCCCCACAAGCGTGGTTTAAAACACCGGAGGAGATGCGCGCTTTATTCCATGACCTGCCAGAGGCATGTGATAATACGTTGATTATCGCGCAGCATTGTGCCGCGGCGGTGAATACACGCAAGCCGCTTTTGCCTGTTTGCCCTAAAGTGCGCGAAGGCAGCACGGAGGAGGAAACCTTGCGTGCTATGGCCCAAGAAGGGCTGGTAAAACGCCTTGCGGTTATGAAGGATGGCGAGGCCCGCCGCGCTGAGTATGAAGAACGATTGGAGACGGAACTCGGCATCATCGCCCGCATGGGGTTCCCCGGTTACTTCCTCATCGTGGCGGACTTCATCCAATGGGCGAAGGCGCATGATATTCCTGTAGGGCCGGGGCGTGGTTCTGGTGCAGGGTCATTAGTGGCTTATGCTTTGACGATTACCGACATCGACCCCATCCCCTTTGGTCTGTTATTTGAGCGTTTCCTCAACCCTGAACGTGTCTCCATGCCGGACTTTGATATCGATTTCTGTCAGGACCGGCGCGATGAGGTCATTCGCTATGTGCGCGATGAATATGGCCATGAGCGTGTGGCGCAAATCATCACCTTTGGGAAGTTACAAGCCAAGGCGGCAGTGCGCGATGTGGGGCGTGTGTTGGGCTTGCCTTATGGTATGGTCAATCGTGTGGCAGAGCTCATCCCGAATAATCCGGCTAAGCCAACGCCTTTAGCGCAAGCGATTGAGGAAGAGCCACGCTTGCAGGAGATGCGCGATAATGATGAGATGATTCGCCGCCTCTTGGAGATTGCCTTGCAGTTGGAGGGGTTATTTCGCCATGCCTCCACCCATGCAGCCGGTGTGGTGATTGGGGACCGTGACCTTGTAGAGCTTGTCCCCCTCTATCGAGACCCGCGTAGTGAGATGCTCGTTACGCAATATAATATGAAGTTTGTTGAGCAAGCCGGGCTGGTGAAGTTCGACTTCCTCGGTTTGACGACATTGACCATCCTCAAGCGCGGGGTTGATTTTCTGCGTGATTTAGGGGAGGAGGTGGACCTCTCCCATATTCCACTCAATGATAAAAAAACCTTCGATATGATGGCGCGGGGGGATACGGCGGGCGTCTTTCAGTTTGAAGGCGCGGGTATGCGCGACATGCTCAAGCAGATGGCAGCCAGCCGGTTGGAGGATCTCATTGCTGGGGTGTCGCTTTACCGCCCCGGCCCGATGGAGAATATTCCCGAATATTGCCGCCGGAAACATGGAGCCCCGTGGGAGCCGCCCCATGAGGAGATTCGTCCCATCCTTGAGGAGACCTACGGGATTATGGTCTATCAAGAGCAGGTGATGCAAATTGCTCAGAAGATGGCGGGTTATAGTCTTGGTGGGGCGGATTTATTACGCCGGGCGATGGGGAAGAAAATCGCCTCAGAGATGGAAAAACAACGGGCCATCTTCTGTGAGGGCGCAACAAAGCGGGGCATTACGGCAGAGAAGGCCGAGGAAGTGTTCGACCTCATGGCGAAATTTGCCAATTACGGCTTTAACAAATCCCATGCGGCGGCTTATGCGTTGGTTTCTTATCAAACCGCATGGATGAAGGCGAACCACCCGGTGCCTTTCCTTGCGGGCTGTATGTCCCTCGCACGGGAAAAGACGGAGAAGCTAGCCGCCTTGTGCCAAGAGGCTAAACGGATGGGGATTCCCGTCCTGCCCGTGGATATTAATAAATCCCAAGCTGATTTCTCTATCGAGCGGTTAGAGGATGGGCAGTTGGGGATTCGTTACGCTTTGGCTGCCGTAAAGCGTGTTGGGTTTGTGGCGATGGAAGGCCTGGTAAAAGACCGTGGCACACAGCCTTTTTGCGATATGACAGATTTTGCCGAGCGTTGTGATTCCCGTCATATCAACAAGCTTCAAATGGAGAGTTTAGCCAAGGCTGGAGCGTTTGATAATTTAGAGCCTGACCGGCACACAGTCTTTGCCAGTGCGGAGATTGTGTTACGCCGTGCCCAATCGCGCGCGCAGGAGAAAGAGGTCGGGCAAGCGGGGCTTTTTGGCGGCGGCGTGGATAGTAGCCTGCGTGAAGTCTTGCGGCTGAAGAAGGTACGCCCTTGGCCGGATTTCGAGCGGTTATCGCATGAGGCTAGCGTGATTGGCTTCCATATGAGCGCACATCCTTTAGATGCGTATAAGCATGTGTTGCGGCGGCTGGCTGTGACCCCTGCGGTGCAGCTAGAGCCAAAGGCGCATCAAGGGCAGATGCGTGTTGCGATTGCTGGTTGTGTGGTGGAGAAGAAGGAACGCCCCACCAAAACAGGAAAGAAAATGGCGTGGGTGACGTTGACCGATGCGAGCGGGAGTTGCGAGGTCACGCTCTTTTCTGAGACATTGCAAGCTTGTCGCGATTTGTTGGTTGCAGGGCAGGCTGTGTTGGTGCAGGCGGAGTTGAAGCTAGATGGTGATGCACTGCGTATTACGGCCCAACATGTGCAAGATTTAGAGGCTGCTGCAGCTGAGGAGCAAGGGGAATTGCGGATATGGATTAACCGCGCCATCGCTCTAGCCCCCCTTCAGACAATGTTAGAGGATGTAAAGGGTGGCCGAGGCCGTGTTGTCTTGCTGCCAGAGCTGGAGGAGACGCAGGCGATTGAGATTAGGTTGCCCGGATTCTATCGCGTTACCCCACGTCTTGCCGAGCAGATGAAGACGTTGGAGGGGATTAAGGAGTTAAAACAAGCGTAAAAGAAAAGGCCACCGGGAAGGGTGGCCTCTAATAAGCAAGACGTTATCGCATCCTTTTAAAAAGGCATGGGGACTTTAACGCCATTCACATGGATGGTGTCATGCTCTAGCGTGATGTGCCACCCCGTGCGGTGGTTGGGTTCTCTCTCCCCCATGATGCGGGCAATAAGCAAAGCTGCGGTGATTTTTGTGGGGGCGATTTTGCCAAGCTGGTCTATCATTTCCCCAATATGGCTGATGGAGAGATGAACATCAGCTTTGAGATTTTCACGCCCTACCGTGGCGAGAACATCACCTCGGCCATCAATATCGCTACCATTTAAGGCCGTATGGAGTTGATTGACCGTCACATGATAAGGCGGCTGAGAAGAGGGGATAAAGGTAATATCCCCCGAGACAGACGGCGGTAGGAGAATCGCCTGTGGGGAGGTCATCCCGTTTGCATCAAAAAGGAAATGAATAGCCGGGCTTGTGCTGAGGACACGCACATGAGCCGTGCTTGCGGTGGAGGCGCGGTCTGGCCGGGTGAGGGTGATGCCTTGCCAGCTCATTTCTGGCAGCGCATTTTTGACTTCTTGCACTCCCGGTAGAGGTTGGTTAGCGCAAGCCTCTGTCATGCCACGGTGATAAGCGGTGAGGGCAGCATAAGCAACAGCGGCATTAAGGCGGGCTAGACCGGCTGCATCAAGGGTGCGTTTATGGTCTACCACTGTGCTGGAGCGCACGGTGATGCGGTGTTGCGTGCCAGTAAGTTCCGCCTGCATGTTTTTGATGATGAGGCCGCCCTGCTTCGTCTTACTCACTTGCCCGGGGCTATAGGTAAAGCAGTTGGCTGAAAGATGGGGCAGTGTTTCAGCATATGCTGCTGGCAGGGCCATAACCCCTAAAAGAGCCAGTAAGCCTAAGCCTTTTGCGTGCGCTGCCATACGGAGACGATGTGTAGAAGAATGTAACATAGTACCCCGTAGAGTGGCGGAGTCTGGCCCTTCTGGCAATGGGGCGCGGGAAAATTATCCGCGCCGTTTTGTCTTACCAGAGGGCGGGGCAAAGAGAGCTGTGAGTTGGGCTACCATCGTGTCGCCTAAATCCTCTGCCGAGCTAATGGTCACACTATTGGCGTAATAGCGGGTGACATCATGCCCAATGCCGATGGCCAAAAGCTCCCCTGCATGGTCATTTTCGAGCTGATGAATGACGCGATGGAGATGCAGATCCAAATATTCCGGTCCATTAGCGGAGGAGGTACTATCATCCACTGGAGCCCCATCGGAAATCACCATTAAAATACGGCGATGTTCTGGCCGATGTTTTAGACGTTTCCATGCCCAGAGGAGGGCCTCACCATCAATATTTTCTTTTAACAACCCTTCGCGGAGCATCAGCCCAATATTACGCCGGGCACGCCGCCATGGAGTGTCGGCTGATTTATAGATGATGTGCCGGAGGTCATTAAGCCGCCCCGGCTCTTTAGGGCGGCCATCTTCGCTCCATTTCACACGGCTTTGGCCGCCCTTCCAAGCGCGGGTAGTAAAGCCGAGAACCTCCACTTTAATGCCGCAGCGTTCGAGCGTGCGGGCAAGAATATCGCCACAAATGGCCGCTGTGGTGATGGGACGGCCGCGCATAGAGCCTGAATTATCAATCAGGAGGGTGACGACCGTATCGCGGAAATCCGCCTTGCCCTCTTGCTTATAAGAGAGGGGGAGAGAAGGATTGCTGATGATACGCGGCAGGCGGGCTGCATCCAGAATCCCATCTTCTTGGTCAAAATGCCAACGGCGTTGCTGTTGGGCCAAAAGCTTACGTTGCAGGCGATGCGCCAGACGGGAGACAAACCCTTGGGTTTGTTGCAACTGCTCATCCAGCTTTTCCCGCAGACGGTCTAGCTCGGTCGGGTCGCAAAGCTCATGGGCGTGGATTTCTTCATCAAACTCCTGCGTGTAAGCATGGTACCCTCCAAGGCCCGTAATTGGGCAGGGTGGCTCATCCTCACGCATCTCAGAGGGGCCAGCAGGTTGCTCAAACCCATTTTCCCCTTCTGCAAGAAGGGCCTCAATCTCATCGGAGGCTGGGTCCTCCCCGCTGGAGGTGGAATCTTCCGCTTCATCATTGAGGATGGAGTGCTCATCGTCAGAGCTGCCTTCTTCTTCCTCCTCGCCTTGTGGGTCGGGGGAGGCGGACTCTCCAGCTTCACTGTCTTCACTCTGATTTTGATTACGGGAGCTAGAGGATTCCGGCTCTTCCTCATCACTTTGGCCCGTTTCTTCTAGAGTGAAGGTTTTTACAAAATGTTGTGTGGCTTGGTGGAAGCGTGATTGGTCGTCTTGGACGAGGGCAAGCGTCTCTAAAGCAGCGCGGGCTTTGGGGCCAAGGGCTTGTCGCCATTCTGCCAAGGCGGGGCCGGTTATCTCTTCTGGCAATGTTTGACCAGAGAGTGCCTCGCGCGTGAGGAGTTCTAACGCGAGGGGGGCGGGCATATCTGCACGCTCCATCATGCGCGCGCTATTAAGCGCGTAGAGCCGCCGGGCGAGGTGGTTATTTATATTCGCCCGCACCCCGGCCATATGGCGGGAGCCATAAATCTCACAACGGGCTTGCTCCATCCCATCGGTGATGATTTGCGTTTGAGCATCCGCCAAAGTGACGCGCTTTGCAGGGTCGTGATGCCGCTGCTGTAGGGCTGCGGCATCGGTCGCCCCACGGATATAAGCTATCTCCTCCGGGGTAAGAGCCGCACGCTCTAAAGAGGCTAGAGCAGGGGTTAAGGGAATGTCCTGCTGCCCACTTAAAGCACGCTGTGTGGCTAAGGTCGCCTTGCGGAAAAGGTCGTGCGGGTCAGACATAAATCACCCTAAAGGTGAGGCATTAAAACAACGCTGATAATATTCAGCAACGATGCTGCGTTCTGCCTCATCACATTTATTGAGGAAGCTGAGGCGGAAGGCGAAAGGAACATCTTTAAAGATGTCAATATTTTCCGCCCAAGAGAGGACCGTACGGGGGGAAATAACGGTGGAAATATCGCCATTCATAAAGCCTGCGCGGCTAAGGTCGGCAAGCTCTACCATTTGCCCGATGAGTGTATCATCCAGCTTACCGCCCATTTTGGCTTTGATGATGCGGACTTCCTGCTCTTTGGGGAGGTAATTGAGGGAGGTGACGATGTTCCAACGGTCCATCTGCCCTTGGTTGATTTGCTGTGTGCCGTGATACAGCCCCGTTGTATCACCCAGCCCTACCGTATTGGCTGTTGCAAAAAGGCGGAAGGAGGGATGAGGCTGGATAACACGATTTTGGTCCAGCAAAGTAAGGGCACCATCAGTCTCCAACACGCGTTGGATGACGAACATTACATCAGGCCGCCCAGCATCATATTCATCAAAAATGAGGCTGCATGGGCTTTGTAAGCACCATGGTAACAAGCCTTCGCGGAACTCGGTGATTTGTTTGCCATCCTCTAGCGTGATGGCATCTTTGCCGATGAGGTCGATGCGGGAGATATGACTGTCCAAATTGATGCGTACACAAGGCCAGTTAAGACGTGCGGCAATTTGGTCGATATGAGAGGATTTCCCCGTCCCATGGAAGCCCTGCACTAACACACGGCGATTATACATAAACCCCGCCAGAATCGCGCGGGTCGTATCGCGGTCAAATTGATAGCTCGGGTCAATCTCTGGCACATGGTCTGTCTTTTTGGACCAGAGGGGCACATCAAAATCTAAATCCAGGCCGAAAAGCTCCCGTGCTGATTTTTGTGCATCGGGAGTCGCTGGCAATATGTCAGAAAGAGACTGTGTAGAGGGAAGAGCCATAGCGAAAATCCTGTCATGAAGAAATGTGGCGGAGGAGGGAATAACCTCTGATTATGGACTTCATCAGTACGATTACATAATCACCCTATAATGGGAAAAAAAGAGGGGTAGCGTCATTATGGCACATTACTGTCCTCATAGTTTGTATTATGGGCGAAGTGTGCGCGGAGTGTGGCATAGGCCGTCCCGATGACTTTAAAGCGTTCTTCTGCACGCGGGTCATCCTGATTCGCATCGGGATGATAACGGCGCGCAAGGACACGATAACGTGTTTTTACCACTTCAATAGTGGTTGGCCAGTCGAGATCAAGCTGAGCAAGGGGGTCACGCAGGGCGGGGGGAGCTTGCTTGCGAGTCTCAGCAGCGTGTGAAGGGCGAGCCCTACGGCCTGCAAGAATATCCAACGGGTCATGCAGCCCATCAAGCGTAAAAGAGGTGCGTGCAGAATCGTGCCCCGGTGTGCCCATCTTCCAAGAGGGGCGTTGCCATGAGGTATCCTCACGTAGATGCCGCTCAATCTGGCCGGGTGTCATGCCCCGGTAATAATCCCAGTTCGCATTATAAAGGCGGACATGTTCTAGGCAAAACCAGTAATAAGCGCGCAAATTATCCCGCCCGCGTGGGGCACGATAGCCAGCAGGAAGGTCGCAATCAGGATGGTCGCAGCATTGCTCTGGGGCATCTGGGTCGGGCGCGAAGGCCTTATGACGAGAGGATTTGCGTTGCATAATGGACGATATGGGGAGAGGTTCGCCTTAGATGCAAGCATCCTTTTTTAGAGAAGGAAAGTTTTCTATTATACAAGGCGGTGAAGGGGCGTATGTTCCCTAGTTATCTGTGGGTCAGCGTGGAAGAAAGTTAATGACAAGAGCCGAGCGTATGAAGGCAGTGCTGGAGGAAGCATTGATGCCCTCTCAGCTAGAGATTCATGATGAAAGCGCACGCCATCGCCATCATGCCCACGCACGCAGTGCACAGCAGGAGGCGCGAGGGCCGGGGCAGGTGGGCGAGACGCATTATCGTCTGCATATTGTGAGTCGTCATTTTGATGGGATGAAGCCGGTAGAACGCCATCGCCTTGTTCATCAGCTTTTGGCCGCAGAGTTTGAGAGCGGTTTGCACGCCCTTTCTTTGACCTTAAAAGGGGAGATATCTGCGTGAAGGATTTATGCTCTCGGCTCATGCGCTATGGTGCGATTTATCATGTCAGGCTGTGGTCTGTTTTGCTGGTCATGTCGCTCTCTTTAATAGGGTGCGCTACAGCAGGATATGACCATCTTGCCGCAGGGGAGCGGCATGATATTCATCGGGTCGAAGCATATTTAAACGGGTTGAGTTCCATCCAAGCGCAATTTGCTCAGGATGGACCGGCCCAGCAGCAGGGAGATGGTCGTTTCTTCTACGTCCCGGGGCGTTTTGAGATGGTGTATGACGTCCCACATGCAACGCGGGCTGTTGCGCGTGATGGTCATCTGATTTTACGCAATGACGATAATGGAGCCGTGACGCATTTATCGCTAAAGCGTAACCCAATGGGGTTGCTACTACGCCATCCAATCAGCTTTGATAAAGATGTGCAGGTAACACAAGTCGCACGGGGTGAAGAATCGCTGCAAATCTCCCTAGCGGAAGCGAACGACCCTTCCCAAGGGTTGCTGACCCTGCAATTTTCTGATGTGCGGGGCAGGTTGAGCTTGATTGGCATACAGGGGGTTGATGGGCGGCATCATCATTTCGGCCTTTCCCTCTTTGATGTGCAAGAGAATCAACCGCTGGATGAAAGCCACTTCATCCCTCCTGCTTAACAGGGCCAAAGAGGGCAACCCAGTTTTTTAGCAAGGCGGCATCAGCTTCCGCCATGGTAAGGGAGGGGTTAAAGCGTTGCAGGCTGGTAACGCCGTAATCGCGTATGCCGCAGGGGATGATACCATCAAAATCCTCTAAGTTTGGCGCGACATTGAGGGAAATCCCATGCCAGCTGACCCAGCGGCTTACACGGATGCCTAAAGCGGCAATTTTTGCCTCTTGCCCTGTTTGGGCATCAAAGCACCATACGCCAATGCGTCCCTCCCGCGTAAAGGCTTCGATATTGAGGGATTCGAGGGTCATAATGAGCCAATGTTCCAAATATTGGACGAAGGCGCGTATATCCCGTGCGGGGAGGGGGCCGTGCGGGCGTGTGAGGTCGAGCATAATATAGGCAATGCGTTGGCCGGGGCCATGATATGTCCATTGCCCACCGCGTCCGGCCTCAAATGTTGGGTAATGATGTGGGTTGATGAGGTCTTCTGCCTTCGCTGATGTACCAGCTGTGTAGAGTGGTGGATGTCCTGTTAGCCAAATACGTTGTGGGGCTTGGTGATGGGCAATGGCCTCCACATTTTGCTGCATAAACGTGAGAGCGTGGGGGTAGGGGGAGAGGGTATTGTCTCTCTGCCAAATAATTTCTTCATAAAACTGTGTCATGACCATTGCCCTTTCTGCGTGGCTAAGCTATAGGCGATGTCACCGAAGCGGTCACGCCTTCTTAGGCAAAAAAGACCGCTTGTCACGGAGCGGCCGTGGCGGAATGGTAGACGCGCAAGCTTGAGGTGCTTGTGGGGGATAACCCCGTGGAAGTTCGAGTCTTCTCGGCCGCACCATTTCTTTCATAAGGATGAAGGAATGGTTCCTCTGCCCATCTGGCAGATTGCTATAAATTCATAAAAAAACCCCTATTCGTTTGTATTCATCTCCTTGTATGGGGTGGCGTTAAGCTTGTGTTTTCTTTTACACTAGCCCCGCTTCGGAGAGGGTGTTTATTAAGTTAACGCATGCCTCTCAGTATGAATGTACAAGAGTAGGAACGGACAGAAAGAGAGCTAAGATGATTAAGCCATTGAAAAAAGCCGTTTTGCCGGTTGCAGGTTTGGGGACGCGCTTTCTCCCGGCGACAAAGGCTATGCCGAAAGAGATGCTCCCAGTTGTTGATAAACCTTTAATTCAATATGCGATTGATGAAGCCCGTGCCGCAGGGATTGAGGAGTTCTGTCTTGTAACGGCTCGTGGTAAAGATAATTTGATTGATTATTTTGATGTTGCTTATGAGCTTGAGGCCACGCTGCAGGCACGTCAAAAAGAATCGGCCATGAAAGCACTGGAGAGTAGCAGCGTGGAGGCGGGATCTCTTGTGGCTGTGCGGCAGCAGAATCCACTTGGTTTGGGTCATGCTATTTGGTGTGCGCGTAACTTTATTGGTAGTGATCCTTTTGCCATCCTTCTGCCGGATGATATCGTCCATGGGGGGCGTAGTTGTGTAGCGCAATTGGCCGATGTGTATCATCAAACAGGTGGTAATGTTGTCGCCGTAAATGAGGTCCCTCACGAATGGACAGACCGCTACGGTGTCCTCAAGATTGGTAAAGATGATGGGCAGAAGGTGGAAGTCACCGGCCTTGTTGAGAAGCCCGCCCCGCAGGATGCCCCCTCGAACCTCGCGATTATTGGCCGTTATGTTCTCACAGCGGATGTTTTGAAACCGCTCTCTGCGTTAAAAACGGGCGTAGGGGGAGAGGTCCAGCTGACGGACGCTATGGCGGAGATGATTGGTAAGGTGCCCTTCCACGGGTTGCGCTACGAAGGGACGCGCTTTGATTGTGGGAGCAAGCTCGGCTTTTTGGAGGCTCAGGTCGCCATGGCATTGGAACGCGACGACCTTGCTGATGATGTCCGCGCTTTCTTAAAGAAATATGTGTGAGGGGTAAGCCGTAAGATGACTGCGTTTAAGCATGATTTTGAGCCAACAAGCCTGCGTGAATATGATATTCGCGGCATTGTAGGTAAAACCCTCCATCCCGAAGATGCTTATGCTCTAGGGCGCGTCTTTGCCAGCATGGTTCGCCGTAATGGTGGGCATGTGGTGACGGTCGGTTATGATGGCCGTCTCTCCTCACCGTCTTTGGAAGAAGCCTTGGTCCGTGGGGCTGTGGATTCTGGCGTGACAGTGCGGCGTGTAGGTCGTGGTCCAACACCGATGCTCTATTATGCAGCCGTTACGGGGCAATCTGATGGGGCGATTATGGTTACAGGAAGCCATAATCCGCCGGATCATAATGGCTTTAAGATGATGATGAAGGGCAAGCCCTTCTTTGGTGAGCAGATTCGTGAGGTGGGGCGTTTGGCCGCGCAAGGCGATGTTGTGCCTAAGGCTGAAGGTCGCGTTGAGACCATCGACCCTTCCGAAGCCTATATTGCCCGCCTTCTTGAGGATTATGACGGCGAGAGGCCGCTCAAGGTAGTGTGGGATAATGGTAATTCCGCCGCGGGGGAGGTCCTCACTCGTCTGATTAAGAAACTCCCCGGTGAGCATACGATTCTATATCCAGAGATTGATGGGACATTCCCCAATCATCATCCTGACCCTACTGTGGAAGGTAATTTACAGGACCTCATCAAAGAGGTGCGGACGCGTAAGGCCGATGTTGGTATCGCTTTTGATGGCGATGCGGACCGCGTAGGCGTTGTGGATGGTAAGGGAGAGATTCTCTGGGGCGATCAAATCCTCGTTCTCTTAGCGCGTGATGTGCTGAAGAAGCATCCTGGTGCGACCATCATTGCTGATGTGAAGGCGAGCCAAGTTCTTTTTGATGAAGTCGGCAAAGCCGGTGGTAAACCGCTCATGTGGCGGACGGGTCATTCGCTCATCAAAAGTAAAATGGCGGAGACGTCTTCACCCCTGGCAGGGGAAATGTCGGGCCATATTTTCTTTGCAGATAAATGGTACGGTTTTGATGATGCTCTTTACGGGGCTATCCGCGTGCTTGGCATTGTTGCCCGTCTCACCGGTACATTAGCGGAGATGCGTGAGGGCTTGCCGCAGATGGTCAATACGCCAGAGTTGCGCTTCCCCTGTGATGACCTTAGAAAATTTGATGTTATCAAAGAGGTCGCCTCCCGTCTGGAGAAGGAAGGGGCTGATGTCTCCTCCGTAGATGGTGTGCGGGTGAACACGGATGATGGCTGGTGGCTCTTGCGGGCCTCTAACACGCAGGCAGTGCTAGTCGGGCGGATTGAGGCACGCACTCATGAGGGGTTAGCGCGGCTTAAAGCAGCTTTTACCGCGCAATTAGAGGCGTCTGGCCTGCAAGCCCCGGATTTTGATGCGGCGGCCGCTGGTCATTAAGCTCTAAACTGATGTGGGAGGGGGATGTACCGGCGGGTTTAGCTCGTTGGGGACGGCAATGCGGGCGTAATGTTCTGGATTGGCTCCTCCCGCCCAGTTGTCTATCTTGCGGTTGTGAAATCGCACCCGGGAGTGCGGGTGTGTGCGGGGCGTGTTTTAATGCGATCCGTTTTGTGCATCCGCCCTTTTGTGATGTATGCGCTTTGCCTCTTACCCAAGATGAGGTGGCAGAGCGCGGGTGGCTGTGTGAGACGTGCGAAATACGCCCGCCTTTATGGCGGAAAGGCCGGTCTGCCTTTTTATATGAAGGTCAAGCGCGTCAGCTCATCATGGGCTTAAAATATGGCAGTAAAACCGAACATGCTGCAACATTAGCACGGTTTATGACCACTGCTGGGGCGGACATTTTAAAGCCAGATACGGTACTTGTGCCTGTTCCAGTCCATCGTTGGCGTTTATGGACGCGTGGTTATAATCAAGCGGCTCTAATATCGCGCGTCATTGCGCGTAAACAGGGGCTGGCCCATTGCCCTAATGGGCTAAAACGGCAGTTCCGTACGGAGGCGTTAGCTCATCTATCACGGCATGGGAGGCATCACCAATTAGCGGGGGCCATGACGGTGAATCCGCGGCATTGTGAGTTCCTACAGGGGCGTTCTGTCATTTTGGTGGATGATATTTTGACGACAGGCGCAACATTGGGGAGTTGTGCAAAAGCATTGTTTGAGATTGGCTGTGTTTCGGTAGATATTCTAGTGGCAGCGCGGGTAACGTTGCTTTGAGAGGGAAGGAGTTTTGTAATGCCAAAGATCGAGATTTATACGCAACCAGGTTGTCCTTATTGCGTGCGTGCAATTACGCTGCTTCAAGCGAAAGACGTGCCTTTTGAGGAAATCCACGCCCCTCGTGGCTCTGCCGAGCGCGAAAAGGCGCAGGAGCGTTCTGGTGGGAAGACAACTGTTCCACAGATTTTTATTGATGGGAAAGCCATAGGAGGGTGCAGTGAGCTTATGCAGTTGGAGAAAGCGGGCCAGTTGGATGCGCTTTTGGGCCGTTCCTAACGCCTTTCATACAGGTTTGATGGGCGTTGTTGGGGGGCTGGTCATGGCAGCCTTTTCATCCGCCTATGCGGCATCATCGCCTTTGGCTGGTACATGGTTGGTTAAGGAGAAGGATGGTATTTTCCTCATCCAATCATGCCAAAATGATGCTGCTAAATTATGCGGCTATTTGGTCGGGATGGATTATACCGAAGCCGAGCCAGAGAAGGATTATACGGGTCATTCGGAATGTGGGATGGAAATCATCAGCGATATGATTCCCCGTAAGAATGGTCATTGGCATGGAACGGTGCTTAACCCACGGACGGGAAGCCGGTATCAGGCGAGTATGTGGTTGGCAAAAGATGGGACGTTGAAATTACGCGGCTATGTAGGGCTGAGTCTTTTTGGCCAAACCCAGACATGGAGCCGCATAGACTCTCCTGCTATTGGTGCGCAATGTCGTATGCAGAAAGGTGGCTAGTGTTAGGCCCTTTTTTCTTGTAGGGGTGGAGTGAATCGGCAGAAAATAAAATTTTATTTTATTTTCTTGGCCATGGGGTGCAGTTGAAGGAGAGTAGATACGTCATGTCACAGAGTTTTTCCCGGCGTCAATTCGCTCTAGGGCTTGCTGGGCTAGGGGCTGCGACAGCCCTGTCACCGCTGCGTAGTGTTAAAGCCGAGCAGGCGCAACAGCCGCGTATTTTGTGTTTCGTTGGTGGTTATACGGAACACGGGCCGCCCGGTGTGACAGGCTATGGTAAGGGGATTGCCGTTTTCGAGATGGACCGGGAAACGGGTTTCTTAACCTTGGTTACCACCTTTATGGACATCCCGAGCCCATCCTTCATCACATTAAGCCGGAACCGGAAGTTCCTGTACGCGCTGAGCGAGGTTAATGATTTTGATAAGGCCGGTAGCGGCTCTGTCACGGCATTCTCGGTTGATACGCGCAATGGCACATTGGCCAAGTTGAACACGGTAAGCTCTGGCGGGGCAGTGCCTGCGCATCTAAGTGTTCATCCTTCAGGCAAATATTTGCTTGTTGCTAATTATATGGGCGGTAGCGTGTCTGTTCTGCCTATCCATGCTGATGGGTCTTTGGGTAAAGCAACGGATGTTGTACATAATTCTGGCCCTAAACAGCCTGAGCGTGCAGCTGATAACCCAGAGGGTAATTTCGCTGTGTCCGATCACTCTGGTGCGCATCCGCATATGATTGCCACAGACCCCAGCGGTACATTCGTGTTGGTGGATGATGCTGGGTTGGATCGTGTATATGTCTGGCGGCTGGACCTTAATACAGGTAAGTTGATCCCTGCGAAGAAGCCGTTCTACGAGATGGAGCCGGGCTCTGCACCGCGTCACTTCGTCTTCGATCATACGGGGCGTGTGCTGTATAATCTGTGTGAGCAGAACTCCAAGGTTGTGGTCTCCAAGTTTAATCCGCAAACGGGGGAGATTACCCAGATTCAATCTGTCAGCACGGTGACGTCTCACTTTCGTGGCTCCACGCTCGCTGCTGAGATCTTGATCGCAGAGAGCGGCCGCTTTGTTTATGTCTCCAACCGTCTTGGTGATTCTTTGGCTGTCTTCTCTGTAGGGATTGATGGCACATTGACGCTGGAGGATGAGGTCTGGATGCATGCCGATTATGGCCGTGCGATGATGTTCGACCCCAGCGGGACCTTCCTCTTCTGTGCGAACCAGCGGTCTGATTCTGTGACAGCCTTCCGCGTGGACCGGGAGACGGGCAAGCCTGTCTTCACCAATCACTTTACCGCTGTGGGCAGCCCCACCACCTTTGCCTTTATGGTGGCGGATTCATAAGATCGCTATAAGGTAAGGTTTTCTGGAAGAAAGGCACCTTGTGATGAGGTGCCTTTTCTTTTTGTTGAAATGTTAGGGTTTGTGGAAAAGAGCGATGTAATTCACGCTCGTATCATGGCTCTCGCACCAATGAGGTGGCCTATAGCTAAGGCCTTTGAGGTCCAAAAGCCGCAGGCCTGCTCGGCGTGCCATTTGGTCTAACTCCGCTGGGCGGATAAACTTCTTCCAATCATGGGTGCCGATGGGCAGAAGGCGCAGCAGATATTCCGCTCCCAATTTCGCCATGAGGAAGGAGCGGATGCTGCGATCCATGGTCGAGATGGCAATATACCCGCCGGGTTTTGTCAGGCTTACAAGTGTGGAGAGGAACTCTTGCGGGTCCCGTACATGCTCGATGACCTCCAAAGCGGAGATAACATCAAATTGCCGTCCTTCCTCCAATAATGCTTCTGCTGTGCTGCATATATAATGGAGAGGGGCTGCATGGGGGGGTAAAGGGTAACGCTCCAAATGGGCTTGGGCGGCCTTAATGCCCTCTTGGCTGGCATCAACCCCTAATGTGTTAAAGCCTAGGCTTGCAAAGCGTTCACAAGCGATCCCCGCGCCGCAGCCAATATCTAGGAGGCTGGGTGGTGCCGCTTGGGAGAATAAGGCGGAGGGGAGACGCTTGAAAACCCATGAGGTCCGCAGCGGATTCATAGCATGGAGGGGGGCCATAGGCCCTTTAGGGTCCCACCATTGTGCGGCTAATGCTGCGAATTGGTTAATTTCATCCTCCACAACGGACGAGGTGTGCGTGTGAGAGTGTTCGTGTAATGGTGATGAAATGGGCATTTTGGCACCTCTCCAAGAGTCGAGATGCTTTTCTGCCATGTTGTGGCTAGACGGAAAAGGGCAGGGGAGCTATGTGAGACAGATATTTATGCAATGATAGCCTTAATATTGGAGCCGCCTTTCAGATGTCCATGCCCGACTGTTCAGATGATACAGCGCAGTCCGTTGATGATGCGCTTTCGTCGCCATCTGCTTCTCGTACAGTCGTAATGAAGTTTGGCGGTACATCCGTCAAAGACTTAGAGCGTATTCGCATTGTAGCGGAGAAAGTTAAAAAAGAGCGTGCGCGTGGGCAACGTGTGGCTGTGGTTGTCTCGGCGATGTCGGGTGTGACGAACCAAATGGTGCATTATTGTCGCGACCTCGACTCACAGGCTGATCCTGCTGAATATGATGCTGTTGTCGCCTCTGGTGAGCAGGTGACGAGTGGTTTATTAGCCATTGCTTTGGGGGCGATTGGGGTGCCTGCGCGGTCCTTTCAAGGATGGCAAATCCCGTTGCGGACCGATGAATCACATGGTTGTGCTGCGATTGAAGATGTGGAGGGGCGTGCTTTATGCGCCTGTATGGATGAAGGCGTAGTGCCAGTTATCGCTGGCTTCCAAGGGGTGGATGCGCATGGGCGTATTGCCACGTTAGGGCGCGGGGGGTCCGATACATCAGCTGTTGCATTAGCGGCGGCGATTAAGGCGGACCAGTGTGACATTTATACTGATGTCGATGGGATTTATACAACCGACCCGCGCATCGTAAAGCAGGCCCAGCGGTTAGATCGGATTACTTATGAGGAAATGTTAGAGCTAGCCTCTGTAGGGGCTAAGGTGCTGCAAACACGCAGCGTTGGGCTTGCCATGCGCGAGAGGGTGCATGTGCGCGTTCTGTCTTCTTTTGTCGAAACGGACGATAAGAGCGGGACCATAGTTGTGGATGAGGACGAAAGCGTGGAAAAGAAGCTGGTTACCGGGATTGCCTATTCTATGGATGATGCGAAAATCACCATCCGACAAGTGCCCGATGAACCGGGTATAGCCGCACGGATTTTTGGCCCTTTATCGGCTGCTGGTTTGAATATTGATATGATCGTCCAAAGCATTGGGGCAGATCGTAGCACGAACATGACCTTCACCGTAGGGAAAGGTGATGCTGAGCGGGCATGCCAGATTTTAGAGGAAATGCGGGTTGATATTGGCTATGGGGCATTAAGTACCTCCCGCAATGTGGCCAAAATAAGCGTGGTGGGCGTTGGTATGCGCTCTAATACAGGCGTGGCGGCAACCATGTTCCGCACCTTGGCGGAGAAGGGGATTAATATTCAGGTAATCTCCACCAGTGAGATTAAGATTTCCGTCCTTATTGATGCAGAATATATGGAGCTGGCTATGCGTGCATTGCACACAGCTTATGGCTTGGATGCACCTGTTGGAGAACAGCCATGAGTGACGAGATGAAGGCACGCGCTGTATTAGACCAGCTTTGGAAGCCGGGCTGTGACTTTTTAGGGAGCCGGTACTCTATTCTTGGCGGGGCGATGTCATGGGTGAGTGAGCGCAATCTTGTTTCTGCGATTTCTAATGCAGGGGGATTTGGCGTAATTGCCTGTGGAGCGATGGAGCCGGAGCGTTTGGAGGAGGAGGTTGTGGCGACACAAGCTCTTACGGACCAGCCTTTCGGTGTGAATCTCATCACTATGCACCCGAAGTTAGAAGCCTTGGTGGATGTCTGCTTAGCGCATAATGTCAGCCATGTTGTTTTAGCTGGTGGCGTGCCGAGCGGGTCGATTATCCGCCGTGTGCGTGATGGTGGGGCGCGGGCTATGGGTTTTGCGCCGGCTGTGGCCTTGGGGAAACGCTTGGTCAAGCTAGGGATTGAGGCTCTGGTGATTGAGGGGTCTGAGGCCGGGGGGCATGTTGGTCCCGTCTCGTTGAATGTTCTTGCTCAAGAGATATTACCGAATATCACCGAGGTGCCCGTGTTTGTTGCAGGGGGGTTAGGCCGCGGGGATGCGGTTCTCTCTTACTTGGAACAAGGGGCGGCTGGGGGCCAATTTGGGACGATTTTTGCGGCCTCGCAGGAGAGTATTGCGCATGAGCGTTTTAAGCAGGCTTTCCGCCGCGGTAATGCGCGTGATGCTGTAATGTCCGTACAGTTGGATGAGCGGTTCCCCGTCATCCCGGTACGCGGCTTAGCCAATGCTGCAACGCGTCATTTTATGGAACATCAGGCTGATGTGATTGAGCGTTTCCGTAAAGGTCAGATTGAGCGTGAAGCAGCCCAGTTAGAGATTGAGCATTTCTGGGCTGGGGCGTTGCGGCGCGCGGTGATTGAAGGCGATGTTGAAAATGGCTCGATGATGGCCGGACAATCTGTGGGGATGGTGAAAGAGATTCGCCCTGTTGCAGAGATTATTACAACATTGGTGGACCAAGCAGTCGAGGCTTTGCAGGTGCGTGAGCGTCGCCTTCAGGGTATGGAATAAGGCAAGCGAGAGGGTACCATGACAGAAGCAAATAAAAGGCATGATATGGCCGGGCAGGCATCTGTGACGCTTGGTGCCCGCTTGCGGAAGCGGCGCGTAGAGCTAGGCTGGAGCTTAGAGCAGGTTGAGTCGTATCTTAAAATGCGACATGCGACTCTTCAGGCGATTGAGAGCGAGCGTTATGCGGATTTGCCCGATAAGGTCTATGCGTTTGGTTTCATCAAAAGCTATGCTCACTTCCTTGGTCTTGATGTTGCAAATGTTATGGAGCAAGCCGAGCGAGAGCTTGCCTCCCTTGTGCCAAAACGACACACAATGCAGCTAGACCTTCCCGGCCCGCAAGAGGGACGCTCTGCGGGTTTGTGGCTCCTACTGGGCGTTGGGTTGATCGTTATCGCCGGTGGTTATGTGGGGTGGTATCATTTCTATTCCCATGGGGAGTTAGGCTCGTCCATTTTGCCTGCGCATATGACAAGCGAGGCTAATGCCCCTCAAGCAGTGGAGAAAAAGGCCGTTGCGACTGTCACATCCACTTCAGAGACACAATCTCAGCAGCTTGCTACAGTATCTCCCCCAGTAGGAGCGACCTCACCGCAGGAAGGCGCGCAGAAGGTAGATGAGTCGGCCAAAGATACGCCTGACATACCACCAGCACCGGAGGCTCTACCATCCTCCACGGAGGGAAGCAGCTCTTTTGATAAAGAAGGACAGGCTGTCGCTAATGGGCCTGTTACATCTGTTCAAACAACGTCTCCAACGCAGGGGCCAGCGGAGCAAAAGCCGGTGGATGTCCCCTCAACTGCGGCCCCACCTGTTGCGGCAACACCTGCACAAAAGCCGGTTGTTCAGCCGTTTCAGCCTGCTCAGTCCGTGGAAGATGCTGTAAGCATTGTGGCGCGTGAGGATAGTTGGGTGCAGGTAAGTGATTCAACGGGGAAGGTCCTTTTCGCGAAGGTTCTGAAGCCGGGTGAAACATGGCAAGGCACGGCTGGGGCGAGCTATCACATCACCTGTGGTAATGCAGGGGGTGTTGTTTTTCAGACAGGGAATGTTGTAAGCGCACCTTTAGGGCAGCGTGGGCGCGTGGTGCGTAATCTAACTGTGGATGCTACCGCCATCACGCAGGGTCATTATGGCTATGGCTCTCCATTAACGGGAGCGTCCCCTGCAGCGGCTGCGCACTGATAAACGCCGCCATACTATTATGCTTGCTCTGTATGTGGGAGCAGGTTGGTTCATCATGGGTTATAAGAGAAGTAACCCGGAGAGGTTTTAATGAGCAGTTTACGTCCTTATCAGCATATTGAACGCCGTAAATCACGGAAGATCTATGTTGGTGATGTTGCCGTTGGTGGTGATGCACCTGTCTCGGTGCAAACTATGACGAACACACTCACCACAGATATTGAAGGTACAATTGCTCAAATACGCAAAGCTGAATTAGCTGGCGTGGATATTGTGCGTGTATCTTGTCCTGATGTGGGGAGTACGGAGGCCTTAAAAACCATTGTGGAGGAGGTCAACACCCCCATCGTTGCGGATATCCATTTCCACTATAAACGGGCTATTGAGGCTGCTGAGGCCGGGGCCGCTTGTTTGCGGATTAATCCGGGGAATATCGGCAGTGCGGAGCGTGTGCGCGAGGTTGTAAAGGCAGCGCGTGATCATGGCTGCTCCATTCGTATTGGGGTCAATGCTGGCTCTTTGGAGCGTCACCTATTGGAGAAATATGGTGAGCCAAAGCCGGAAGCTCTTGTCGAAAGTGCGTTAGAGCATGCGAAGATTCTTCAGGATCATGATTTTCATGAGTTTAAAATCAGCGTGAAGGCTTCGGATGTCTTTATGGCGGTGGAAGCCTATAAGCAGCTTGCTGCTTGTTGTGACCATCCGCTTCATATTGGCATTACAGAGGCCGGGTCTAAACGTGCGGGGACGGTGAAATCCGCACTAGGGCTTGGCAATCTCCTTTGGGCTGGCGTGGGTGATACGATGCGTGTCTCACTATCTGCCCCTCCAGAGGAAGAAGTGCTGGTTGGGTGGGATATTCTCAAATCCCTTGGTCTGCGTCATCGTGGGGTGAAGATTATTTCATGCCCCTCTTGTGCGCGGCAGGGCTTTAATGTGGTGGAAACCGTCCAGACGTTAGAGGACCGGTTGCAGCATATTAAAACACCGTTGACACTCTCCATCATTGGCTGTGTGGTTAATGGTCCGGGTGAAGCTTTGATGACCGACATTGGGGTAACAGGCGGTGGCTCTGGTCGCCATATGGTCTATGCGGCGGGTAAGCAGGATCATACAATGCCCGCTGAAAATATGATTGAGCATATTGTTCAGCTGGTAGAAGCACGCGTGGAGGCTATAGAGGCCGGTACAGCTGAGAAGGCCGCACATTAATGGCACGTTTGCAACCCCCGCGCGGGACAAAGGACCTTTTAGGCGAGGATATGCGCCGCCATCAGCGGGTGATTGACGCTGGGCAGACAATCTTCCACCGCTATGGTTTTCGCCAATGGGCAACGCCTATTTTTGAGGATACGGCCGTTTTTGCGCGTTCCTTAGGGGAAAGCTCGGATGTTGTCTCTAAGGAGATGTACACATTTGAGGATCGCGGTGGTGAGAGCCTCACCTTACGTCCAGAAGGAACAGCGGGGGTTGCACGGGCGTTAGTCTCCAATGCGTTGACGCAAGCCCTCCCGCAGAAGATTTTCTATACGGGACCGATGTTCCGTTATGAGCGTCCACAAAAAGGCCGTTTTCGCCAGTTTCATCAAATTGGGGCGGAGCTGATTGGGGCGGAGAGTGCTTTTCGAGATGCAGAGATTATCGCCATGGCGCGGGATTTTCTGGTCTCGCTTGGCTTGGGTGATGACCTCACGTTGGAGCTAAATACGCTGGGCGATAAAGCGAGCCGTATGGCATGGCGGGAGGCGTTGGTCGCTTATTTTCGCCAGCATGAAGAGCGTCTCTCGGAAGAGAGTCGGGCACGGCTTGCGCTGAATCCTTTGCGCATTTTGGATAGTAAGGCCGAGCAGGATAAAGCCCTCTTAGCGGATGCCCCTGCGTTTGATGATTTCCTTAATGAGGATTCTCGTCATTTCTGGCAGGAGTTGAAGGCGGCCTTAGCGGCTTTTGGCGTCGCGTTTGTGGAGAATCCCCGCATTGTGCGTGGGTTGGATTATTACAGCCATACAGTCTTTGAG
The DNA here is from genome assembly GCF_009725755.1 of Bombella sp. ESL0385. Lineage (GTDB taxonomy): Bacteria > Pseudomonadota > Alphaproteobacteria > Acetobacterales > Acetobacteraceae > Bombella > Bombella pollinis. The sequence goes on along the minus strand of NZ_WNIJ01000001.1, from coordinate 1,170,163 downwards.
TTCGTCACGGATAAATTGGGCGCACAAGGGACGGTGTTGGCTGGTGGTCGTTATGAAGGATTAGTGGAGGAGATGGGCGGCCCTGCCGTGCCGTGTATCGGTTGGGCTGCGGGGATTGAGCGTCTTGCGGCATTAATTGCCCCCCCTGCGGAGGAGGTGAGCGATGTTGCGATTCTCCCTATGGGAGATACAGCCTTGCTTAAGGCGGCGTCTCTTGCCCGCACATTGCGTGACCATGGTTTCTCCCTTGCGATAGAGACGCGGGGGAATATGAAGAAGCGGATGGATCGCGTTGTGCAATCCGGGGCATCTCATGTTCTTTTCCTCGGTGATGATGACCTCGCTCGTGATGTGGTGCAGTTGCGTCATCTGGCCACACGGGAGCAAGAGGAAGTCCCCATTGGGCAGCTTGTTGAGGCTTTGGAGCGCGCTCGGAACTCATGAGCACGGCGATTGAGCATAAGCTAGAGCTGATTATTGCTCGTTTTGAGGAATTGCAGGCTCTCATGGCCTCTGGTGAGGTGGAGGGAGAGGCTTTCTCCCGTCTATCGCGTGATTATGCGGCGATGGAGGAGCCTGTTGCGGCGATTCGGGCATGGCAAGAGGGGCAGAAACGTCTCAAAGAGGCGCAAAGCCTTTTGCAAGATCCGGAGATGAAAGAGCTTGCTCAGCAAGAGCTAGAAGAGGTCGAGGCGGAAATGCCCGCTTTGGAGCAGGCGATGCAGCTTGCACTGCTCCCTCGTGATGATGCTGATGAGCGTAGCGCGATTTTAGAGGTTCGACCCGCTGCTGGTGGGGATGAGGCGGCTCTTTTCGCTGCAGAATTATTTGAGGCTTATCGCCGTTTTGCTGAAAATAACGGCTGGCGTTTTGAGGTCATGTCCCTCACAGAGAGTGAACTTTCTGGCATGAAGGAGGGGATGGCGACCATCACAGGGCGCGGCGTGTTTGCACGGTTTAAGTATGAATCTGGTGTGCATCGGGTTCAACGTGTCCCTGCGACAGAGAGCCAAGGCCGGATACATACCTCCACCGTTACAGTCGCTGTTCTGCCAGAGGCGGAAGAAGTGGATGTGGAGGTAAATGAGGAAGATTTACGGATTGATGTGTATCGTGCCTCCGGTGCAGGGGGACAGCATGTGAATAAGACTGAAAGTGCTGTCCGTATCACACATTTACCCACGGGTGTTGTCGTAGCGATGCAGGAGGAAAAGAGCCAGCACCGCAATAAGGCCAAGGCAATGCAGATTTTGCGCGCTCGTCTTTATGAGGCAGAACGCCAAAAAGCCCATGAGAACCGCGCGGCAGATCGTAAGTCCCAAGTGGGGACGGGGGATCGCTCGGAGCGGATTCGGACCTATAATTTCCCCCAAGGGCGCGTGACGGACCACCGCATTAATCTAACCCTTTATAAGATTGCTCAGGTGATGAGCGGGGAGTTTGGTGAGATTGTCAATGCGCTCACCCATCATGAGCAGATGGCCCTTTTGGCGGAGGAAATTGGCCAGCCTTAATGGTCGCGATTAGCTGTTGGAGGTAATACAGCGGGAAGAAGGGCCATTGCGATGCTCAGCGGCGGTGGGGTCATCCTCATCCATTAAGAAGAAATCTTTAAATTCTTCTGTGCCGATGGCTTCGTAATAATGCCCATCGGGGTTATGGAGGATACCTTCCCCACTTACTGAGCGCGTTACAGCATGGCCATCACGCATAATGGTGATTGTACCGCACAGGCTGTAAGGCAGGTCCGTCCGGCCTAAAGGTAATGGAATAATAGCGGAATCATCAGCATGGGCGAGGTCGAGATGGAAGGTCGCTGCAAGCTGTCCATTTACATAAAGGCGTGATTCTTCGGATAATTCATCCGAGGCGCGGCCATCATGGACGGTAAAACTCCCTCCCGTTGGGCCATCGGGCATGGGGGGTGTTGTGGCACTCCATGCCGAGGCGGTGAGGATGAAACCGCCTAAAGAGGATAAGAGTACGGAGCGAAGGTACGGGCGTATGGTCATGTTATCCTCCCAAAAGAGACAGGTGAGCCGCCGGAGATGATGTTATGCGTAAAATAGACCTTTTACGGCACGCCGTGGAGAGGCTTTCTCTCGCAGGGATTGAAGATGCTAGCTCTGAGGCACGTTTATTACTTTGCTGGGCGTGTGAATGTACGCCGCTGGAGCTTATGCACCTTACGGAGATTGAGGCTGCGCTTGTGGATCGTTTTTCCACCGCGCTGGAGCGGCGATGTGCGCGGGAGCCTATGGCCTTCATCACGGGGGAGCAGGGCTTTTGGACGTTGGATGTCTCCGTCTCACCAGAGACGCTCATCCCACGCGGGGATAGTGAGAGCCTAATTGAGGCGTTATTGGCGCATAAGCCAGAGCGTGAGTCTGTACGCTCGATTCTGGATATAGGGACAGGGACGGGTTGTTTGCTTCTGGCTGCTCTTAGTGAGTATCCGCAAGCGTGGGGATTGGGGGTGGATATTGCGCCCCAAGCTGCGCAATTAGCCCAGCATAATGCGCGGCGGAATCACTTAGCAGAGCGAGCCGATTTTATTGCAGGCTGCTGGGCAGAGGCAGTGAAAGGGCCTTTTGATGTGGTGCTCTCTAACCCGCCATATATTGAGCATGAGGTCATGGCACAGCTCATGCCGGAGGTCCGGCAATATGAGCCACATCGTGCTTTAGATGGCGGTGATGATGGGTTAATCGCCTATCGTGCTTTATGCAAAAGCCTGCCGCATTTATTGGCAGAAGATGGCTGTGCAATTTTAGAGTTAGGGATAGGCCAAGCCGAGGCCGTAACCCTATTAGCAGAGGCCGAGGGGTTAAAGCGAGTAGCGTGCCGGAAAGACCTTGGAGGGATAGAGCGTGCGTTGGTTCTTACCTTTTCGTAGGAAAGCGGTTGGCTTATGCGCTAAGGCCTGATAGATTGCGCTTTGTTAAAGAGAGAGGTGATGCGGGCAGCGATAGCCCTTGCCTCTTTGTTCTGGTGTTTCTTCCCAAGCGTAATAAGAAGAAGCAACAAATTGGCGACTTTAATGTACCATTTTGAAAAGATTGCGGGTTTGAGAATATGAAGCGAATGAGGAACCGTCATCATCGTGCAGGCGGGGGCGGGGGAACGTCCCGCGGCAATAATGGTCAGATTCCTCTGAACCGGAACCATGTGTTTGAGAGTCACGGGCCGGATTTGCGTATTCGTGGCACAGCTCAGCAGCTTTTTGAGAAATATCTTCAGCTAGGGCGCGATGCAACTGGGACAGGCGATCGTGTGCAGGCGGAGGCCTATTTCCAACACGCGGAGCATTATTTCCGCGTTTTGAATGCGATGAATCAAGCCGCACAAGCTGCTCAGCAAGAACGTGCCGAGCGGCAGCGCAATTATGAGCAAGCACGGCAAGAACGCCGCGATGCACGGGAGCGTAGAGAGCAGGATGAAGATGATTCTGCCCCTGTAGCGAGCAGCAGCGAACGCCGCCCGACAGAACGGCGGAGACGTGCTGAACGTCATGAGGAGGACGCTGAGCCTCAGGATGATGAAGATTGATTATCTCTCGTAAGGGGGAGATAGAGGAAGCAGATTGGCCTTAGGTCAATCTGCTTTTTTTTATAAAGAGAAGTGGTGCAAAACGCCAAGCAATATAACGCGCTTGCGCTAAAGCACGCATATCGAAGAACGCCACATCATTTTATAGGAAGAAGATGGTAGCGGCGGACGGATTTGAACCGCCGACCAAGGGATTATGATTCCCCTGCTCTACCACTGAGCTACGCCGCCATCATGTCTTCATAAGCCTGTGCTTACGATGGGTGTGCTTTTATGGCAAGCGGCTGGGTGAGTCAACACTCTAGAGGAATAGAGTTTGCGTTTTTTATTCTTTTCTATGTTCTTTCAGAGATGTGGCTGTTATTTTTCTCCCTCGTGAACGTTCAGCCATATTAGCCATAAGAGAATGGGGGCGGCCTTTTTGTCTCAGCATTTTACAGATGTCTTGTTCACCTTCAGCAATGCGTTGTCTTGGTTACCACCGGCCATCGTATCTATCCTTATGTTGCTGATTGTGGGGTTGGCGGCCTTTTATTTAGGTTATGGGGCTAGTGCGCTCATTTTGCGTATTCCGGGTACGCGTAGCGGGGCGATGATTCGCAATACGGTGAGTGCATTGCGGCGGCCTATGCAGGTGATGGTGACGGTATTTGCGCTCCTCGCCGCCTTACCCGCAGCGACAGGTTTTTCTTACGATCAAGAGCAAGACCTTCGCCTTTTCCTATTCTTTGTGTTGATTTTGGTATTTGGCTTCTCCCTCATCACTACATTTCGCTTAATGTCAGAGGCGTATCTTAACCGTCTGGAGCGGCTAGATTATGCAGATGACATCATGGCGCGTGCCCATCAGACGCAAATTAAAGTATTGCGGCGGCTGGGGGAGATCCTAATTGGCCTTATCACGGTTGCTTCAGCGTTAATGCTCTTTCCTTCGGTGAAGCAATATGGGGTGTCTCTTTTTGCCTCTGCTGGTGCAGCGTCTTTGATTGTCGGTTTATCAGCCCGTGGCTTACTGACGAATCTTATCGCTGGGGTACAAATTGCCATTACCCAGCCTATCCGTATGGAAGATTTGGTGGTGATTAATGGGGATTGGTGCTGGGTGGAGGAGATAACAGCCACCTATGTGGTGCTGCGCGTCTGGGATTGGCGGCGTCATATTGTGCCTATCTCTTATTTTCTTGAAAATCGTTTTGAGAATTGGACTCATAATTCCGCAGCGATTACGGGGGTTGTGTTTCTTTGGTTGGATTATGATGCCCCAATGGATGAAATCCGCGATGTGTTGCGGGAAATCGTACGGGGCTGCCCTTTATGGGATGGCAAGGTGTTTGATGCCCAAGTGTCCGACTGTACAGACCAAGCTATGTCAGTGCGTATCATTGCGAGTGCGCGCAATGCGATGCAGAGCTGGGATTTACGCTGCGATATTCGGGAGAAGGCTATTGCCCATATTCGGGAGCATTTCCCTCAAGCTCTGCCGCGGCGGCGTGTGGCATTTGTCTCGCCCGAGACAGGGGCGAAGCTGGACATAACAGACCCCGATACATTGCTCTCACCCCCTATACACTGCCCCCCGCCGGGCAGCTATAGGGGGCCGGAGAGTGGGGCTCACTCCGGGTGAGATGATGTCCCTTGCTCGTGAGGGCGCGATGGGGCCATGAGGGAGTTGTGAAATCCATAAAAACGATATGTTAGTACCCCGATGAGGAAATAGCCGACCAAGAGAAGGACAGGCACGGGGTTTCCTCCCAATAGGGCATGCACCATATTAAAGAGCAGCGGTAGAATCATCACAAGGCAGAAGATAATTCCGAGAAGGGGTGTAACACCAATCCAAAAACCGCGAATGCGGATTCCCCCTAAAGGCACGCGGAAAGGGCGTTTAGTTTCAGGTGCGTAATTACGTTGCCAAATGACGGTAAAGCAGACCATGGCAAAGGCAAGGGCCGTACCGAGGGAAACGAGGTCGCTGATAATGTCAATAGGGAGGGTCGCCGTCATAAGGGCAATAATCCCGCCCATAATGAAGGTTCCACGCGCAGGGGTACGATAACGGGGATGTATCTCGCTAAAGACGGAGGGGATTAATCCATCGCGCCCAGTGGTTAGCAGGATGCGCGATTGCCCATACATTAAACCTAGCAGCACAGAGGCAAGGCCAATGGTTGCCCCACCATTGACTAACAGCGCAAGCCATGGCTTGCCCATAATTTGCGTGGCCACGGCGAGGGGGTCTGCAACATCAAGCTTAGCGTAAGGGACAATCCCTAATAGAACAGCTGCTACCGCGACATAGATAACGGTGCAGATAAGCAAGCTACCGATAATCCCGATAGGAATATCTCGCGTTGGATTGCGGGCTTCGGAGGAGGCGGTGGAGACGGCCTCAAACCCGCCATAGGCAAAGAAGATAATTGAGGCGGCACGGAAAATCCCTGCCACGCCAAAATGGAAATTCGCTTGAGCAGGCGGGATAAAAGGGACCCAGTTGGCAGGGGTAATATAGCCCACGCCGATAATGAGAAAGAGAAATAACACGCCAATCTTTAACGCTACGATGAGGGAGTTAAAGCGTGCCGATTCCTCCACCCCACGGGCTAATAAGGCCGTCACCAAAATTACGGAGAGAAACCCAATAAGATCGAGCCGCCATCCCGCTGTTAGGGCAGTCCCTTCAGAGCCGGGGACAGGCTGTAGGCTGGTATGAGTTAACCATTGCGGGAGATGGATGTGGAAGATGCCTAATAGGGAGTTTAGATAGCCCGAAAGCCCAGCCGCCACTGCCGTGCAAGAGATGCCATATTCCAACAGCATGAGCCAGCTAATGTTCCATGCCGTGCGCTCTCCCATAGCGATATAAGCATAAGAGTAGGAGGAGCCTGCTACGGGAAAGGTTGAAGCAAGTTCCCCATAACAAAAGGCCGTAAATAAGCAGGATGCTGCGGCAATAAGGAAGGAGAGCAGGACGGCCGGACCTGCATATTCTGCCGCGGCAGTACCCGTCATGACATAAACACCTGCCCCAACGGTCGTCCCCACTCCCATTAGCAGTAATTGGGTGGCCGTTAGGCTGCGTTTAAGCGTCATGGAATCATTTTCCGCCGTGATTTGATCCATCGTTTTCCGCCGTGGATCACGACGTTTCTTAGCGGAGTGACGAGAGTGTTTAGGCATAAGAGTGAGAGGCTATCCAGTAATGGCGTTAGGAGTGATGATTATGAGGGTGATGGGGAGATTTCTGGTTCATAGTCGAGTTATGTCGCCCATAAAAGAGATAAGTGCATACCCCAAGAGCGGCATAGATGATGAAAAAGAGCAATGGGATGAGATTTCCGTTGAGTGTGGAGCGTATAATGTTCAACTCAAGGGGTATGAGCATACAAAGGCAGAAGAAAATCCCTAACAAAGGGGTAATGCCCAACCAAATACCACGAATATAGATAGCCCCCAGTGGCACTTGGAAGGGACGATGCGCCTTGGGGTCCTGATTACGTTGCCAGATAACGGTAAAGCAGACCATGGCAAAGGCTAGGGTCGTCCCAATGCAAAGGAGGTCTCCTAGGAGGGCGATAGGCATGGTTGCACTCATCACTCCCATGAGGAGGCCGAGCAGAATTGTGGCGAGCCATGGGGTCTTAAACTGGGGATGAATGATGCTGAAGACGCGTGGCAATAAACCATCATGACTAATGGCATGGACCATGCGGGAGATTGCATAAAGCAGCCCAATTAGGACCGAGAAAAGGCCGATGGTTGCCCCTGCATTGATGAGCAAAGCAAGCCATGGCTTATGGATGAGCATTGTGGCAACCGCTAAAGGGTCAGCTCTATCAAGAAGATGGTAAGGGGCTACCCCTAAAAGGACAGCGGCAACGGTTACATAAACGATGGTGCAAATTACAAGGCTACCAATGATGCCGATAGGGACATCACGCGTTGGGTTGCGGGCTTCTGCCGCAGCGGTGGAGACGGTCTCAAATCCGCCATAAGCAAAGAAGATGATAGACGCTGCCCGAAAAATCCCCGCAATGCCGAAATGGAAGTTCCCTTGTGAGGGGGGAATAAAGGGATGCCAGTTGGCAGGGCTTATATAAAACACACCAATCGCCACAAAGAGGGCAAGAACAGCGATTTTGATGCACACAAAAGTCGTATTAAACCGTGCGACAGCTTCAATCCCGCGTATGAGAATGAGGCTGATAAAGAGCATCACAAGCAGCCCCGGTAGGTTGATGCTATGGTGAAATGATAAAAGCCCACTGGTGGAATGAGGAATAGATTGAAAGGTCGTTTGGGTAATAATGGCGGGGAGATGGATGTTAAAGTTTTCCAACAACGAGGTAAGATACCCCGAAAAACCAGCGGCAACAGCCGTGCCAGCAACGCCATATTCCAACAAGAGGAGCCAGCCGATAACCCATGCCATCCTCTCCCCCATGGAGAGATAAGCGTAAGAATAAGCTGAGCCAGATACGGGGAAGGTAGAGGCTAACTCTCCGTAACAAAGTGCAGCAAAAAGGCAGGCCGCTGCAGCGATGAGAAAGGAGAGTAAGACAGAAGGGCCAGCATATTCCGCCGCGGCTGTCCCGGTGATGACATAAACCCCCGCCCCGATAGCCGTACCAACCCCTAAGAGGAGGAGCTGCGTTGCCCCAAGGCTGCGCTTGAGGTTGTGTTGCTTGCCTGTGGCTTGGATTTGGGAAAGAGTTTTGCGGCGGGCTTTATTCATCCATAACGCTCCGAAAACGGTATGATACCGGAATATTTCTTTCATGGCCTTTTAGAGCGCATTTGTAAATTATGAGATGTCTTTTTTCTGTTTTTAGGGGGCGATATAGAGCCATAATCCGCTGCCAATACCGGCAATGAGGCAGTAAAGACCAAAGCCCGTTAAGGTATGTTGGCTCTCCTCCTTAAAGAAGCGCAATAATAAGCGCGAGCAAATAAACGCCGTGATTCCGGCAATGAAGGCCCCTAAGAGGGATTGTTCAATGATAGGGGTGGAGAGGTGAGCATGGCGGAGCTGCCACGCTTCTTTAGCCGTAGCGGCAAGGATAATCGGTTGAGCCATGAGGAGGGAGAAACGTGTGGCTGTAAGATGGTCTAGCCCGCGCATTAAACCACCATTGATGGTTGCGCCAGAGCGTGAGAGGCCGGGGAGCAGGGCAAGACACTGCCAAAAACCTATCGAAAGAGCATCTTTTAGGGTTAGGGAATCAAGCTTAGGTGAATCGTTTTTACTAAAGTGTGTCTGGCGTAAAGCACGGCGGCGCATAGCTTCTGTCGTGATGAGCAAAAGGCCATTGAGGGTAAGAAAACCCGCTACCATAAGGGGGCTGGCAAATATATGGCGGAGATAATGCTCAAATATCCCCCCGATGAACACCGCTGGTAGCGTTGCCACTACGAGCAAACGGCATAAATGTATTGCTTGAGAGCGTTTTTGTGGGGTTTGACGCGGCGTAAAAAGCCCAGAAAGAATCATCCACCAATCGGCCCAAAAGACATGAGCGAGAGCAACCAGTGTGCCAACATGTAACATGGTTAAGAAGGGCAGAAAGAGTGGGCTATGCTCATCCAATGGCCAATGCAACAAAGCAGGAAGGAGAACAGCATGACCCAAGCTACTGACAGGGAAGGGCTCTGTAATACCTTGGAGGAGGGAGAGGATAACAGCCTGAAATAATGTCATAAAAGGACCATGATGTCGTGCTTCATTACGGAGAAGCGGGGAAAATACGCGTCAACGCTGGTAGGGTGTAAAAGGACATGATAACGTGAATGTGTAATATGTTATCAAGCCCTTCATTTCGCCATAATGGTAACAGAAGGTCGATGAGATTTCGAGGTGTCTATGCAGGCAATGATTAAAGGGCGTGGTGGGGCATTTATCGCCAGTAGCTGTGTTCTTATAGCGGCCTGCACGTTCTTGGCCTATGGGCTGGGGCTGCTAAAGGGGCCGGGGCGGCATATGGTGGGCTATCATGCTGTTTTTAGCTCCGCAAATGGTCTAGCCAATGGTGCGGATGTAGACCTTGCCGGGGTGACGGTTGGCCGGGTGAAGGCGATTACCCTGAACCCAGAGACAGCCGTTGTGGATGTGTCCTTTGTGGTGGAGGATCGTTTAAAATTACCGTCCGATACGGCCGTTGGTATCGGGGCACCCACTGTGGGTGGGGATAATGCCTTGCAGATAATGCCCGGTAAGGCGACCCAGACTTTACCTGCTGGGGCTGTAATTATGGACGCGCATCCGCTGCTCTCTTTGGAGCAGCAGATTAGCAATTATATCTTCGGTGCGGGGCAGCTTTAAAAAAGCGCGTGGCTTAGTCGTTTGTTGGATAAGAGGCGAGGAGGCGGCGTTGCTTTAACCAAGAACGCAGCGTGCCGAGGATGCCTGAGCTTTTCCACCCTTGTTTGCGTTTTTCAGCCCCAATGAGGAAGGCCTGCCGATAATGGTAGAACTGGGTGAGGTAGGCCTCGGCTAGAGTCGTTCTGCGGTCCCAAATATGGATAGCTTCTGACCCGACACCATTAATTTCGATAATCTGGAAGTCCTTCCCCTCACGCAGGGATTCAGGGGAGAGGACTTTAAGATCAATTCGTCCAAAGTGGAAATCAGGTATATCCTGCACAATGGCGCAGATTCGTTCCTCTAGCGCAGGGGTGATGTCTTGCTTACCGTTACGGAAGATGGACCCTTTGCAATGATTCCCCGCAAAGAGGAGTGAGAGCGTCTCTCCAACAGGCAGAACCTCATTTTCCCGCCCCTTAATACGAGGAAGATATAATTGAGGAATCTGCCCCATGCGTGGGTCGTTGAGGATAAGGTCTTTTAATGTTGAATGTCCATCACCAGTAAGGATGGGAGACTCCTTGTAGGTGAGGGAGGTAATATGGCCTTTTTCATCACGAGGATGCCGAATGTAAAAAACGCCAACTTCCGATGGATAGGGAACAAGCTTTTGCACCATCAACGCCACCCCGGTAGGGAACAGGGGCAGGACATTTTGGAGCATGTCTTGAGAGGTGATGAGCTTTACGCCTGTTCCGTTGCAGCCAATATCAGGCTTCAATACGAAGGGGTAGGTAATCTCTAATGAATCCAAAGCAGCGAGTACCTTTTCGAAGGCCTGAGCGTCATTTTGGATAACACGATAAGGGGCGATGACCTCTTGGGCGATAGGGCCAGCGAGATCGAAGATGGAGCTTTTACTCTCCCCACACAGCCCGCCTGTTTCAATACGAGGGTTAGCCGCGGTAGGGATGGTTAAATCCCCGTAGCGTAACCCCATAAAGAACCAATAAAGTGCAATGGGGGTATAGAAGATTTTGTCAGGCCAAAACTCAAATAGAGAGAGGGAGGAACCATTATGGTCGGACTGAAGGGTCATGATTTGTGACTTCTACGCTGAAGATGACCGATGAAGCGGCCCATCATGAAAATACAGAGTACGAATCCTACAATACCCGCCCAACGCCAGCCGGTTTTATGGGCGAGAAGCCACCCGCTAATATGTAGGGAGAGAAGAAAGAGTAAGCTCGTCCATACTAATGTTGCGGCAATGGCTGTAAGGGCAAACGCACAGAAAGGAGCACGGAAAAACCCGCAAGCCGTGTAAAGTGGCAAGCGCACACCGGGGACAAAACGCGCAATAGCGACAACTGCAATGATGTTGCGGGAGAACCATTTGCGGGCCTGTTCCTCACTCGGCAATGTGAGAAAACGTCTAAGAAATTGCCAATGGCTCCCAGCAAGGCCAAGGCCGTATAATCCAACATCCCCAACAACAACTCCTACATAAAGGCTTAATAAAGCGGCTATGCTGGAAATATTGCCATTTTTAGCAGCAGTGGCCGCTAAGACGGTTGCAACATCCTCTAGGATGAACGTACCAAGGATGATTGAGAACGCCTTCAACCAAAGAGGCTGGGACGCCATAAGAGCATTGAGACGAATCACAAAGAAACGGCCTTAACTATGAAGTGAGCGCGTTGTGGCACGAAATAGATTGTTCTTCAATTCCTACAACGCATGATGTGGGATAAGGTTTTTATAGAGGAAGGGATAGTGTGGGATGGTTAATATGCTAGGTAGACGTAAGCTTTTAGCAACTATGATGGCCAGTACGGTAGCCTCTAGCGTGCCGCTCTGGGGCGCACGGAATGCATGGGCGCGTGGGGATTCGTATCAGGCCTTTTTGCAGGGAGTTCGCCAACAGGCCCTTGCAGAAGATGTCCCCTCTGATGTGTTGAAGGCAGCGTTAGCGTTGACGGCACAGCCGAATCAGGAGGTTTTACGCTTAGACCGTCATCAACCTGAGTTTACAATGACATGGGCGCAGTATCGTCAGCGTGTCATTACCTCATCGCGCATAGAGCAAGGGCGACAGGTTTATCAGCGTGTTAAAGGCACACTCAGCCCATTAGGGGCGCGGTTTGGCAGTGATGAATCGAGCGTTATGGGCATATGGGGTTTGGAGTCCGGCTTTGGGGCTACGCAAGGGCGGTTTAATGTGATCGACGCCCTTGCCACACTCGCTTATGATGGACGCCGGGCCGCCTTTTTTCGGAGTGAATTATTAAAGGCCCTGCATATTCTTGGTCAAAGGGCGATAGATCCCGCGCGGATGATGGGGAGTTATGCAGGGGCGATGGGGCAACCGCAATTCATGCCGAGTGCTTATCTGCGTTATGGTGCCGATGGTGATGGTGATGGTAAATGCGATATTTGGACCTCTGAGGCCGATGTTTTTGCCTCTATTGCGCATTATTTAGGCCGGTCTGGTTGGCAGCGTGGGGAGCCATGGGGGGAGGAAGTAACGGTCCCCTTGGGAGTTCATGGGCAGTTCCAACAAATTGCTGCAACAAAATCGCGTCACGCTGCCGTTCATCCGGTGGGGACATGGGTGGCGTTAGGTGTCCGGCCTGTGCAGTCATCGCGTTTTTTAGCCCCGCAAGCTGAGGGGAGTTTGCTTCAACCTGATGGGCCTGGTGGACAAGCCTTCCTTGTTTATCGTAATTTCCGAGCGATACGAGCTTATAATCCGTCCGATTATTACGCATTAGCGGTTGGGATTTTAGGTGATTACATTACCCGCTAAGATGTTTTATCGGGTATGGCATGATGGTTTCTAAAAAGAGGGCTTCGCCATTGTGGCAGGGCCTATAGCGCGGGGATTGACGTGCAGACAAGACGTTCTCTTATGGGGGGAGTAGCAGGTTTTTCGGCCTGTTCCTTACTGGCATTATCACGGCTGGGGCACGCTAAAGGGGCCGCGCGGTCAGAGCAAGGGAATCCGGCTGTAAAACAAGCCGTTGCCGCGCATTCGGCGAGTGTTTCGGATTCGGCTACAGGGGATGCCACAACCCCTATGGGGCCGATGCCAACCTCTGCGCGTTGGGCTTATATTCTTGATAGTACGACCAACACCGTATTGCTCAGCCGCAATGCGGAGGAGCGCATGCCGCCATCATCCTTAACAAAAATGATGACGGCTTATGTTGTTTTTGCCTTTCTCGCCTCTGGTCGTATTCGGCTGGAGCAGATGTTCCCCGTTAGCCATAAGGCGTGGCGGATGGAAGGTTCGCGTATGTTCGTGCCGCTGGGGAGTTCTGTCAGCGTGGAGGACTTAATCCGCGGCATGCTCATCCAGTCGGGTAACGATGCCTGCGTGGTCTTAGCGGAGGGGATTGCTGGCTCTGAGGAACGATTTGTTACCTTGATGAATGAAGCCTCCCATCGTATCGGCTTGCATAATTCTCATTTTATGAATGTGACCGGCCTGCCTGCGGATGACCATTATATGTGCGCGCGGGATGTGGCTGCACTGGCCCAACATCTCATCTCTGACTTCCCGCGTTATTATCACTTCTTTGGGGAGAAGGAGTTTACCTTTAATCATATTCGCCAAGGCAACAGAAATGTTCTTGTCGATAAAGGGTTAGCCGATGGTTTAAAAACAGGCCATACGGATGCGGGTGGCTTTGGTCTCTGTGCAAGCTCGGAGCATAATGGGAATCGCATTATTGTCGTCATTAACGGGACTTCTTCTACCAATGAGCGCGCTCATGAAGGGGAACGATTGATGAGCTGGGCGTTTTCTAGCTTTGAGACAGTTAAGTTCCTAAGTCGTGGGCAGGTGGTCGAGCCTAAAGCGGCTGTTTGGATGGGAGAGCATCGCAGCGTGGCCCTTGCCGTGGCAGAGGATGTTAGTTTGACAATCCCTATCGGCTGGTCCTCGAGGGTGCAAATTAGCGTGGATTATCCATCTCCGATTGCTGCACCCGTTGTTGTAGGGCAGAAGTCCGGCCATGTATCGGCTGGGTTGCCCGGTCAGCCGCGTGTATATTCACCGCTTTATACGGTGGATTCTGTGGAGGAGTTGGGCATTGTGGGGCGGCTTATGGCACGATTTGGCCATGCGCCGGAGTAAGCATCCCGGTATCTTCATCACGCTAGAAGGTGGAGAAGGCGGGGGTAAAACTACCCAATCCCACCTTTTGAGTGAGCGTTTGCGGGCGGATGGATGGCGCGTTTATCAAACGCGCGAGCCCGGTGGTACCCCTGCGGCGGAAGCCTTGCGGAATCTTCTCCTTTTTGGCGAGGCGGAGTTTTGCTGGCAGGCCGAGATTATGGCGCATATGGCAGCTAGAGTGGACCATCTCGCCAAAGTGATTCACCCCGCCTTAGCTGAGGGGCAGATTGTGGTGTGTGATCGGTACCACGATTCCACATGGGCGTATCAAGGTTATGGGATAGGCCAGAAGAAGCCAGAGGTTTTAGCCTTCATCAATGCGTTGCGTCAGCTTGTTGGTGGGGAGCCGGACCTGACCTTATGGTTGGACCTCCCTTGTGAGGTCGCTCATAAACGTATCGCACAACGTGGGGGCAAGCTGGACCGTTACGAGGGCCAGCAAGCGGCTTTTCATGAGCGCGTGCGTGAAGGCTTTCAGGCCATGGCTGAGTGCGATTTGGAGCGCATTGTTCGGGTGGATGCAGAGCCTTCAGAGGCAGAGGTACAAGCCCGTTTATATGAGGTTGTGACCCAATATCTCGCCCAAAAGAGGGGAGCATCGTGAGCCTGCCAGAACCGCGACAGGCCGCGCGTTTATGGGGGCATGAAGCGGCTGTACAACGGTTTGAGGAGTCGTGGCAGTCTGGGCGTTTGCATCATGCGTGGTTGATTTCTGGCCCAGCGGGGGTGGGGAAGGCGACTTTGGCCTTTCATCTTGCGCGTAAATTATTGGGGGGGAGTGACCTAAATAGCCCTGCCGGGCGGCGCATCTCCGCTGGTACACATGGGGATTTGTTGGAGATTGCTCGTAAGATTGACCCGCGCAAAGGGCGGTTGAAGGGCGAGATTACGGTTGCAGAGGTCCAGCCGGTACAGACGTTTCTTCATCATACCGCTACAGAGGGCGGGTGGCGCGTTGTGATTGTAGATGGGGTGGAGAGCTTAAATCGCTTTGCGGCGAATGCGCTGTTAAAGATTCTAGAAGAACCTCCTCCTAAGGCTGTGTTATTTTTGACAACATCAGTCCCCGGCGCGTTATTGCCTACGCTGCGGAGCCGTTGTCGGCCTTTAACGCTTTCTGGCTTGGATGAGCAGGCCATGCGGGCCTTGATTCCCGATATATCTGCCGATTTGTTACGCCGCGCTCATGGCTCCCCGGGGCGTGCGCTCTTTTTGGCACAAGATCGTGATGGCTTATGCGCGGGCTTGGTTGAGCAAGTGATGGCAGGCACGGCTATGGATTCTGAGATGTGGGAGCGGGTTAAGCAGATTGCGCGCGAAGGGGAGGGCTTTGCCCTTTTTTGTGATTTGTTTAGTGAGGCTTTAGCCACGCAAGCGCGGGATGCGGCGATGGAAGGCAACAGCCTACAAGCCGCAGAGCGGGCGGAGCGTGTTCGTCAGCTAGCGCAACTGCGCCAGCAGACAGAACGCTTTAACCTTGATAAAGCAGAAGCACTCCGAGAAGCCCTTGCTCTAGCCCCCTAAAGGCTGGCAATAACAGGTGGCAGTATAAAGACTTGAAGCGAGATAGGACGGCTTATGACGCGGCGTTTTACCATCACAACCCCCATTTTTTATGTGAATGGCGCGCCACATATTGGCCATGCCTACACCTCTATTGCGTGTGATGTCATTGCACGTTTCCATCGGTTAGATGGCCAAGAGGTGTTGTTTGTCAGCGGGACGGATGAGCATGGTCAAAAAGTGGAGCAAAGCGCAAAAGCGCAGTCTGTTCCGCCGCAAGAGTTTGCTGATCGTATCTCCCAAAGCTTCCGTCAGATGCAGCGTGATATGGCGGTGCAGACTGATGAGTTCATCCGCACGACAGAGCCGCGCCATAAAAAGGCCGCCCAAGCATTATGGGAAAAAGTGGCGGAAAATGGCCATATCTATTTGGATGCTTATGAGGGGTGGTACTCCACACGCGATGAGATGTTCGTGGGCGAGGATGAGATTACCAAACATCCCGATGGCAGCCGGACAGCTCCCTCTGGGGCTCCGCTAGAATGGGTGCGGGAGCCCTCTTACTTCTTCCGCCTGTCTGACTTCCAAGACAAATTATTGGCGTTATATGAGGAGAATCCCGACTTTATCGGCCCTCATGGGCCAAAGCGAGAAGTGATTAGCTTTGTAAAGCAGGGTCTGCGGGACCTCTCCATCAGCCGGACGAGCTTTAAATGGGGCATTGAGGTACCCGGCGATGCGGACCATGTCATGTATGTGTGGTTCGATGCTTTGGCGAATTACCTCACCGCCGTGGGCTATCCTGATATGAAGGACCCGCGGCATGTGCATTGGCCAGCGGATGTGCATGTGGTGGGTAAGGAGATTATCCGCTTCCATTGCATTTATTGGCCTGCCTTCCTCATGGCCGCAGGTTTGCCCTTGCCTAAGCGTGTTTTTGCTCATGGATGGTGGACCGTTGAAGGCGAGAAAATGAGCAAATCGCTTGGTAATGTGTTGGACCCCAAAGCCCTTGCTGATGAGTTCGGGCTAGACCAGCTGCGCTTCTTTTTAATGCGGGAAGTCCCCTTTGGAGGGGATTCTAACTTTAGCCGCCGGTCGCTCATTACGCGGATGAATGTCGAATTAGCCAATGACCTCGGCAATCTTGCTCAAAGAACACTCAGCCAGATTGCGCGTAATCTTGATGGTGTGTTGCCAGAGCGTGGCGCATTGCAGGAAGATGATGAGCATATTTTAGCACAAGCCAGCCTTCTGCCCTCTATGACGCGTGATTACATCGGGCGTTTGGCCATTAGTGATGCGTTGGAGGAGATTTGGAAACTCATCCGTGAGGCGAATGCGTATATTGATAGGCAAGCCCCTTGGGTGTTGAAGAAGGAAAACCCCGCCCGTATGGCTGATGTATTGCGCGTGTTGGTCGATGTTATCCGCACAGTGGCGACTTTGCTCCAACCTTATATGCCTGATACGATGGCGAAGATGCTCGACCAGCTAGGGGTTGAGGAGGCTGAGCGTTGTTTTAAAGCGTTGGAAACACCCCTCCCCGGCGGGCGGGTGTTGCCAAAACCGCAAGGGCTATTCCCGCGCTTTGTGGAGGATGAAAAGGGCGCATGAAGGGGCTGATTGATACTCATTGCCATTTGGACCGGCTAGAGGACGTGCCAGCCGCTTTGGAGTTTGCGCGGCATCATGGGTTAGCGGGGATGATTACGATTGGCACGCGCTGGTCAGAGCGGGCGCGCCAACTGGCTTTAACCGCGCATGATAGCCCGGAGCTGCGTGTGTGGTGTGCGTTGGGGACACATCCCGACCATGCCCATGAGGAGGCCCTCCCTAGTCTTGATGAGATGCTCACAGCCCTTGAGGCCCCGCAAGTTGTGGCGATTGGGGAATCTGGGTTGGATTATTTCCACGGGACAGAGGCGGTGAAGCCTGCGCAACAAGCCTCTTTTCGCCGTCATATCGAGGCCGCGCGGGTAACGGGTTTGCCGTTGGTGATTCATACGCGTCAAGCTGATGACGATACGATTGCTATCTTGCGGGATGAGCATGAGAAAGGGGCGTTCCCTTTCTTAATCCATTGTTTTGCCTCTGGGGCGAAGCTTGCTGAGGCGGCTTTGGCGTTGGGGGGGTATCTTAGCTTCTCTGGTCTTTTGACCTTTAAAAAATGCGAGGAAATCCGCGAGGTCGCGCGTCATGCCCCTGAAGATCGGCTTTTGGTGGAGACTGATAGCCCCTTCTTGGCCCCTGTGCCTAAGCGTGGCAAGCCCAATACGCCGGGTTATGTTGTGCATACGGCGCAGCGTTTAGCTGAGGAGCGTGGGATGACGATGGAGCAGCTTGCGGCAGTGACGCGGGCTAATACGCAGCGTCTTTTTACAAAGAGTGCTGCATGAAGGTGACAATCCTCGGTTGTGGTGGCTCGGCCGGTGTCCCGATGATTGGGGGTGCTGAAGGAGCTGCTACGGGGATATGGGGCGTGTGTGACCCTGCTAATCAGCGGAATTATCGGCTGCGCTCTTCTATTGTGATAGAGTATGAGGGGTTTCGTCTGTTAGTCGATAGCGGGCCAGACCTCCGCCAGCAAATGCTTCATAATGGGCTGACACATATTGATGCAGTCTTTTACACCCATGCACATAGTGATCATATCGCAGGGCTAGATGAATTACGGGCGGTGAATCGTGTGATTGGCCGTCCCATCCAACTGTTAGCGAGCCAGGTGGTATTGAGTGAATTGCGGCAGCGTTTCTCTTACGCTTTTCGCCCGTGGGAGGGCGGTAATTTCTATTGCCCGGCTTTTGACGTACAAGAGGTCCCAGATTATGGCCCCTTTAGTCTTGGCCCTTTAACAGGCCATATCTTCCCGCAGAAGCATGGTTGGACGAGGAGCCTCGGCCTTAGGGTAGGGGATTTTGCTTATTGCACTGATGTTGAGAGCTTCCCCCCTGAATCCCTCACGGTTTTGCAGAATCTATCCATGTGGGTGGTAGGGTGCTTTCAACGGAAGGCTCATCCCTCTCATGGGTGGGTAGGGCGCGTGTTGGAGTGGCGTGAACAACTCCGCCCCCGTCATACAGTCCTGACCCATATGGGGCCGGATATGGATTATGAGTCCCTCTGCCGCTTATTGCCAGAGGATGTAAGGCCCGCATGGGATGGCATGGTGCTGTCCCCTTAAATGTTGCAGCACCATGCATTAGATGATGTTTACTGTCTTAGCCTTATTCTGGCGGATAAGGCTGCGGGTACGTTACTTTGTTAGCGGGGCCGGGTGGTTGCGGGTCATCATATTGACCGCAAGCATTTAGCCCAAACAGCATGCTTCCCCCCACAAGGGCAAGAAGGCTTAGTTTGATGAGTGTCGTACGGATGGAGCGCATCTTACTCTCCTTCTTTATGATGATTAAGGCGTTCTAGCCATGCAGTGGCTTGAGCATGTACATTCTGCGGAGCGGTCCCGCCCTTGCTCGTGCGTGACGCGAGGGAGGATTCAACCGTCAAAACCTCATAGAGAGAGGCATTAATCCCGGGCTCTACAGCCTGCATCTCTTCTAAGGAGAGGTCGGCAAGGTCACAGCCTTTTTGCTCGGCCAAACTCACAAGCCGCCCTGTAACATGATGCGCCGTGCGGAAGGGGAGGCGCAGTGCGCGTACAAGCCAATCGGCAAGGTCTGTCGCGGTGGAGAAACCTGCCCCCGCTAGCTCCCTCATGCGTGCCTTATTGGCTTTGAGGTCCCGAATCATGCCTTCCATCGCGGCGAGGGAGAGGGTGATGGCCGTTGTTGCGTCAAAAACAGGCTCTTTATCCTCTTGCGTATCTTTCGCATAAGCGAGGGGCAGGCCCTTCATGACGGTTAGTAAGCCGATGAGGTCTCCCGTAATGCGGCCGACTTTGGCGCGGACAAGCTCCGCCGCATCAGGGTTACGCTTTTGCGGCATGATGGAGGAGCCCGTTGTGAAGGCATCTGAGAGATGCACAAAATTAAACGCGGCAGACGCCCATTGTACAATCTCCTCAGAGAGACGAGAGAGATGCATCGCCTCTAGGGAGAGGGCGGAGAGATATTCCAACGCGAAATCACGGTCAGATACAGCATCAAGAGAGTTAGCTGTAGGGCGGTCAAACCCTAGGGATTGGGCCGTCATCTCGCGGTCGATGGGGAAAGAGGTCCCCGCAAGCGCGGCAGAGCCAAGGGGGCACTCATTCATCCGGCGGCGCGCATCACGCAGGCGAGAGGCATCGCGGGAGAGCATCTCCACATAGGCGAGTAAATGATGCCCAAAGGTCACAGGCTGAGCAACTTGAAGATGCGTAAAGCCCGGCATGGGGGTATCGTGATACTCCAAAGCGCGGCGGGCGAGGGTCCGCATGAGGGCTTCGGTTTGCTCTATGATGCCATCAATGGAATCCCGCACCCAAAGGCGGAAATCCGTTGCGATTTGGTCATTGCGAGAGCGGGCGGTGTGCAGACGTTTACCAGCCTCACCAATGCGCTCAGAGAGGCGGGATTCGATATTCATATGAATATCTTCCAAAGCGGGGGAGAAGGGGAATGTCCCTTCCTCAATCTCCTTACCAATGGCTGCTAAGCCGCTCTGAATCTCGGCTTCTTCTTGGGCTGTAAGTAGGCCAACCTTGCGCAGCATAGCTGCATGAGCGAGCGAGCCGCGAATATCTTGTCGCCAGAGGGTTTTATCAAACCCAATAGAGGCGTTGATTTCCTCCATAATCGCGGCGGGGCCACTGGCAAAACGTCCACCCCATTGGGGGTTGGCAGCTTCGGGAGCGGCTGGTTTATTTGCAGGGGAGGCGTTGCTGGTATTAGGGTGCGTCATGAGGACCGATATGATGAGATACTTAAAGAAGATTCGCGTAGGTGCCGTTTGTTTGGCTCTCCTTACTGTAGCGGCTGTGGGGGTAAGGCACAATTACGCGCAGGCTGATGGATTGCAGAATCTGCAAGAATTGGAGCCAGAGCCCGCTCTCTCTGCCCCGGTGATGCTTCCTGTCACTGGCGTAGCAGGGCAGAAGGCGACCCTCCCATTGCATGAAAATAAGCCTTATATGCTGCATTTATGGGCGACATGGTGCCTGCCTTGCCGGGAGGAATTGCCTAAGCTTGCAGCTTTGTTAAAGGCGCATCCCGATCTTCCCATTGTGCCTGTAGCGTTAGATAGTGGGTCAGCAGAGCAAGTAGCAGCGGCTTTGCCCCGCCTGCATGCTGTGGGTTTACCCGTATGGGTCGCAGAGCGTGAGCATGTGCAACCTTTCATCAAAACGGTGAAAGATCCGGGCTTGCCGATGACGCTGCTCATTGATGCAAGCGGTCAGGTGCGGGCTATCTCCGATGGTGGGGTGACATGGGATGAAGCTCAGGCTGCGTCTATAATTCGTAATTTATTGCAGGAGACTGAATGACGCGCGCGCCAACCATGCCGTTATTAAGCGCGGCAGACCCTTTGCCCTATCATAGTCTCCCCGCAAGGGAGGAAAGTCCCTTTGTGATGATTAGCGACCATGCCGGGCGGGCTGTGCCTTCATCTCTGGGGGATATGGGGGTACCTCCTCAGGCATGGGAGCGGCATATCGCTTATGATATTGGCATTAAGGAGGTTGGGCGGCATCTGCAAAACGCCTTGGGATGTTTGTTGATTGAGCAGGTCTATTCTCGCCTGGTGATTGATTGTAACCGAACCGCAGGGCATCCAACGTCTATCCCGCCGGTGAGTGATGGCACGGCGATTGCGGGGAATCAGAATCTTTCCCAGCAAGAGCGGTATGCGCGGGAGGAGGAGATACTCCATGCTTATCATGATGAGATAGAGCGTCATCTTGCTCAGCGGGATAAAGGGGAGTTTTTGTTTGTTTCTCTCCATAGCTTTACCCCCGCTATGGAGGGTGGAGAGCCGCGCCCGTGGGAGATTGGCCTTTTGCATGATCATGACCCACATTCAGCGCGCCTTATGCGTGCCCTTTTGGAGGCAGAAGGCGGGTTATGTGTGGGGGATAATCAGCCTTATGTGTTAAATAGCCATAATGAATATAGCGTGCCTTATCATGCAGGGCGGCGTCAGCTCCCTGCTTTGGAGATTGAAATTAGGCAAGATTTAATCTCCGATGACGCTGGGCAACGCGCATGGGCGGAGCGTTTGGCACGTCTCTTGCCGCTTTTATGGGCGCAACGCAAAGAGAGAGCATGATGATTAATGGTAAAACGGTTTTAGCGGGCGTTATTGGGTGGCCTGTTGCCCATTCACGCTCGCCTATGTTGCATAATCATTGGTGTAAGGTGCATCAGATCAATGGGGCTTATGTCCCTCTGCCTGTTGCGCCGGGGCAGTTAGAGGTCGCGTTGCGTGGCTTGGCAGCAGCGGGATTTCGCGGCGTGAATGTTACAATCCCCCATAAGGAGGAGGCTTTTCGCTTATGTGATGAGCTAACAATGACCGCAAAGAGGGCCGGTGCGGCTAATACGCTACGTTTTGAGGATGGGCGCATCCTTGGTGATTGTACGGATGGCACGGGCTTTTGCGATAATTTGCGGGCTCATGCCGTATCTCCCAGCGGGTCTGTGTTGATTCTTGGTGCAGGTGGGGCAGCACGGGCGATTGCCGCAGCACTGCAGGATTGCGGGTGCGATGTTTTCATCACCAATCGGACGACCGCACGGGCTGAAGCCTTAGTCTCGGCCCTTGGGGCAGGGGTTGTGTTGCCATGGGCGGATTGGCCTGCCCGTTTAGGGGATATGCAGATACTCATCAATGCGACATCACTTGGTATGGGTGGCCATGATGAGACAGATTGGCCCAGCATCCTCCAACAGGCTCAATTAGGGTTGAGTGTTGCTGATATTGTTTATACCCCCCTCCAAACTCCTTTATTGCGCGCTGCTCAACAGCGTGGGTTACGCACTGTAGAGGGCTTAGGGATGTTGCTGTATCAAGCGCGGGCTGGGTTTCATGCGTGGTTTGGTTTATGGCCAGAGGTTGATAAGCAGAGCTTTGACCTTTTGATGGCAGACCTTACTTAGTTATGTATGTTCTGGGCCTTACAGGGGGAATGGCAGCGGGGAAAAGTACGATCGCGGCTTTATTTCGCCGTGCTAAGGTCCCAGTTTTTGACGCTGATGCTTGCGTGCGTCGCCTACAAGTTCCTCATGGGCGGGCTATTGGGCCTTTGCAGCGGGCGTTCCCTGCGGTGGTGCATAATGGGCAGTTAGACCGTGCGGCTTTGCGGCGGCTCATCGGGCAAGACGCAACTGTGTTGCCTCGGTTGGAGCAGATAATCCATCCCCTTGTTAGGCAAGAAAGACGCGCATTTTTGGCGCGGTGTCGGGCGCGGGGCGTGCCGTTTTGCGTATTGGATATTCCTTTATTGTGGGAAACAGGAGCAGAGCGTGATTGCACAGCCGTGATGGTGGTGGAGGCTCCGCTCGCTGTGCGGATAGCGCGTTTGCGGCAGCGTCATCAACATCGCGGGCAGATGAGTGTTGAGGAGGCCAAAGCCTTTCTGACACGCCAAATGACAGACCAAGAGAGACGACAGCGGGCCGATATCGTGATAAAAACGGGACTGTCTTGTGCGTTTAGTGCGCGGCAGATTCATCGCTTTTTGCAGCAATTACGGCAGGAGAGGGATGAGGCTTCTGCACAGGAAGGGAAGATATGACGCGTTCTATCCTCTTTGATACAGAGACCACAGGGCTAGACCCTGATACTGGCGATAGGGTCATTGAGATTGCTGCTTTGGAATTGGTGAATGATTTGCGGACGGAAAATTACTTCCACGTCCTCATTAATCCAGAGCGAGACATCCCGGCTGAGGCCACAAAAGTGCATGGTTTTACGTTGGCCGATTTGGAGGGCAAACCCCTTTTTGCTGATATTGCTGATGAGTTTTTAGCCTTCATCGGTGATGGGAAGATGATAGCCCATAATGCACCGTTTGACTTCAAGTTCATCAATGCGGAGCTAAAACGGGCCGGGCGTCCACCATTGGATTATGAAAGCCGCGCGGTTGATACAGTCATTATGGCGCGGAAGAAGTTCCCCGGTATGCCTGCGAATTTGGATGCGCTCTGCCGTCGTTTTAATATCGACCTCTCCGAGCGTGGCACGCATAATGCGTTGCTTGATTGCCGCTTGCTTGCCGATGTGTATGTAGAGCTTATCGGTGGACGACAACGCGGTTTGGGGCTGGGTAATGAGCAAACACAAAGAACTTCATCAGAGGGGCGGGTAAAGCGTAAGGCGGTAACAGGGCGTACCCCGCGCCCTATGGCCCCGCCAGATGAAGCCACATTAGCTCGTCATGCCCAGTTTTTAGAGACGGTCGATAACCCCCTTTGGATGCGAGAGTGAAGCGCGTCCTGTTCATCACGGCGCATCGGTTGGGGGATGCTGTTATCTCTTTAGCGGCCCTTTCGGCCATGATGACACGCTATCCGCAGGCATATTTTACCATCGTATGCGGCCCGGCTGTGTGTGACCTCTTTCGTTATATGCCGCGTTGCGAACGGCTGATTGTAATGGAGAAACGCCCTTATAATCAGCATTGGCTTGCTCTATGGCGCGATGTTGTGCGTTATCGGTGGGAGGCGGTGGTGGATTTACGGGCCTCTCTTGTCAGTTATGGGGTA
Organism: Bombella sp. ESL0385; assembly: GCF_009725755.1. Classification (GTDB taxonomy): domain Bacteria; phylum Pseudomonadota; class Alphaproteobacteria; order Acetobacterales; family Acetobacteraceae; genus Bombella; species Bombella pollinis. The sequence continues at coordinate 1,145,985 of NZ_WNIJ01000001.1, read as the reverse complement.
TGGAGCAGGGCGCGTTATAAGGTTCGTGGAGGGCGGCAAAAGGGCTTAAAGCTGGCTCAACATGCGCGCGCTTTAGGCGTACAATATGCACATTACCCCACCTTATGGTTAGGAGCGCAGGAGCAGGCCTATGCTGCTACGCTTTTGCCTGATGAGGGTGTATGGCTCGCTTTAGCCATTACGGCGGGGACAGAGCATAAAATCTGGCCCGTTGAATCCTTTGCGACATTCGCGCGGCAGATGCAGGCAAGGGGGTTTCGCCCCCTTTTGGTTTATGGGCCGGGGGAGCGAGAAGCACGCCTTGCCGCCCCGGTACGGGCCTTATTGCCTAATGCGTTGGATATTGGGGGCGGGCAGTATAGCCTTGCTCAAGTAGCGGCTCTTATTGCGCGTTGCTCTCTCTTTGTAGGGGGTGATTCGGGGCTGATGCATCTTGCGGCGGCTTTAAATGTGCCAACATTAGGGTTGTTTGGGCCAAGCTATGCGTCCCAATATGCGCCGTCAGGCCGCTGGGCAGAGGTTCTTTTGGCCCCCGGCCCGGAGGGAGAGGGTGATATGGCCGCCTTAAAGGTGGAAAATGTGCAGCATGCCGCCTTGGCTCTTTATGAACGGGCCAGAGCACAGTAGGATTATACCGTTATTTAGATAGAGCGATGGCCAAGCCTCTAAGGAGATATCATGCGATTTGACCTCATCATTCGGAACGGGCGGTGCATTTTCCCGTGGGGGGAGGCCCAAGCGGATATTGGGGTCCGTGATCAGAAGATTGCCTCACTGAGTGTTTCCTCGCAGGATGAAGCTGCACAGGTGATCGATGCAACAGGGCTTTATGTTCTTCCCGGTCTGATTGATTCTCACGTTCATTTGCGTGACCCCGGCAAGCCTGAGGCAGAGACGTTGGAGACAGGCACACGCGCTGCTGCCTTAGGGGGGATCACCTCCGTCTTTGATATGCCCAACACAAACCCCACTGTGACCGATAAAAAGATGCTGGATTGGAAGCGTCAGCATATTATCGACACAGCCCATATAGATGTCGCAATGTATATCGGGGCTACGCGGGAGAATACCCCTTTACTTGCTGAGTTTGAGCAAGAGGAGGGCGTATGTGGAGTGAAGGTGTTTGCTGGTTCCTCTACTGGTGATTTGATGATTGAGGATGATGAGGGGATAGAGGCTGTTCTACGCTCGGGTCATCGCCGTGTCTCATTCCATTCAGAGGATGAATATCGCCTGCGGGAACGGCGGAAGCTGTTTGAGCCGGGTCAGCCTTACCATCTCCATGCAGAGTGGCGAGATGCTGAATGTGCCATCCGTGGGACGAGGCGTATCTTGGCATTATCGCATAAGACGGGGCGGCCTATCCATATTCTTCATGTCTCGACAGAGGAGGAGTTTACCCTTCTGGCTGAGAACCGGCGTTACGCCACCGTGGAGGTTCTGGTTAATCACCTAACCAATGAAGGGCCGGGATGCTATGAGCGTCTTGGAGGTAAGGCGGTGATGAATCCTCCGTTGAGGAATGAACGCCGCCATTTTGAGGCTGGATGGGCCGCCTTGCGTGATGGCCGGGTGGATGTTGTTTCTTCTGACCATGCCCCGCACCCTAGGGATGCGAAAGAGCTCCCTTGGTTGGAGTGCCCCTCCGGCCTAACGGGTGTGCAGACGATTGTTCCTTTGATGTTGGACCATGTAAATGCGGGGCGGTTGAGCCTGACACGCCTTGTTGATGTGATGGCTGCTGGCCCTGCACGGGTTTATGGCTTGCCCAATAAGGGGCGGCTCGCCGTGGGGTTCGATGCCGACATCACCCTTGTGGATATGAAGAAGCAACGCACCATTAGTAATGACTGGATAGCCTCCCCCGCCGGGTGGACGCCTTATGACGGTAAAAACGTGACAGGCTGGCCCGTTGGGACGATTGTGCGCGGTCATGTGGTGATGGAGGATGATGCGATTATCACGCATAATGTAGGCCAGCCTATCCGCTTTCAGCCATAACGAGTTAAGAAGGCGATGTTTTTTTATCGTGATAGTATGTTGGTAGCAGAGCCGCCATGCTATAGGGTACGGAATGAGTGTGTGCAGTCCAGCTAAGGATACGGCGTGGCAGACGATTTATTTCAAGAATTAGAGGAAGAACAACGCCTTGCAAAAATGCGTAGCGTGGGCTTGCGCGTGGGTGTGGTGGTGTTGTGCGTGCTTATTGTGGCAGGCATTGGCGGTGGTGTTTGGGGATGGAAGCAGCATCAGCTCCATACTGCTCAAGCGCAAGCGTCTAATCGTTATTTTGAGGCCATGTCACTGCTTGGGGCGTTGTCGGGCAAGCCTGTGACAGAGGGGGCGGCGCATCAAAAAGCTGAGGGCATTTTACAAGATCTTGCCCAAAGCGCGCCAGAGGGTGTGCGGAGCTACGCTGCTATGTATTTGGCGGAACTTAAACTGCAAGAGCATGACACAGCCTCCGCTTTGAAGTTATGGTCCGCTGTTGCAGAGGATAAAAAAGCAGATACGTCTCTTCGCTCTATGGCGCAATATCGAGGGTTGAATGCGCGGATGGATACGGCCCCGCGTGATGAGCTCCGGGCGGGGTATCAAGCTTTAGTACAAGAGGGCGGGAGCTGGGTCCCCCTTGCGAAGGAAGGCCTAGCGGTGCTTGACCTTGCACCGGGTAGCACAAAGACAGACCATGAGGAGGCACGTCGCCTTTTACAGCAAGTGCAATCCTCCCCCGATAGTACAGAGGGCCTGCGTCAACGGGCTGGGATGTTATTACAAACATTAGGAGAGGCTGGATGAGCCATCGTTTTTCTTCACCTTCGCTTGGCCAGCCTGTAAAGACATCTCGGCGGTCTGTTCTAAAAGGGGCTTGCTCTGTTGCGGCGATGGCCGGGCTTGCAGGTTGCGGCATTTTTGCAGATGATCCTAAAAAGACGGTTCTCCCCGGCCGGCGTATTGATGTCCTCTCCACCGGGGCGGGTTTGACGGTAGATCCGCATGATAAAACGGCTGTTCATTTACCTGCGGTGCAGCCTATTCATCAATGGACGCAAGAAGGTCGAGAGCCCTCTCATGAGGCTGTAAATGCGGCATGGAATGGCACGCGTCAGCTATGGAGCCAATCTATCGGTGCCGCTGTGAAGGAAGTTGGTTGGCTGTCCAATATATTCTTCATGCCTAATCGCCGTGGGGCTTTGCAATCCTCTCCCGTTATAGGGGGCGGGCGGCTCTTTACGGTGGATGCTCAAGGGGCTATTCGCGCTTGGAGCTGGCCGGATCGTAAGCTGCTATGGCATTGCCAGCCCGCGCGTAAAACACGCTCGACTAATATTGGTGGCGGCATCGCGCTGGTTGACGATACGCTTTATGTTGTGGATGGCATTGCCCAAGCTCTTGCTTTAGATGCCGCAACAGGGAAGCAGAAATGGGCTGTTGATATTGGTACGCCGGGCCGCTCTGCCCCAACCATCGTTGATGGTTTGATGTTCTTTACCACTATTGATGCCCGGTTATTTGCGCTGGAGGCCAGCACGGGTAAACAGCGTTGGACCTATCAAGCCACCAATGTGAGTACGAGCTTGTTTGGGGCAGGGGCTCCGGCTGTGGTGAATGGCATTGTGGTTGTCGGTTTTGGTAGTGGCGACCTCGTGGCCCTTCGTGCAGCCTCTGGTGAGATTGTATGGAGCGATAGCCTTGGCGGAGGCAACGGGCTCGGTGCGATGCTGGACTTCGCTTGTGTGCGCGGTGGCCCTGTCGTGGTGGATGGTACAGCCTATGCAATTTCTCTCTCGCGCGTGCTGGTAGCGATTGATATGCGCTCCGGCCGCCGTTTGTGGGAGCGTGAGGTGAGCGGTCAGTCCCCGCTCTGCATTTGTGGTGATTGGCTCTATGTTATTTCGCTAGATCAGCAGCTTGCTTGCCTCGACCGGGTGAGTGGGCAAGTGCGTTGGGTGAAGCAGCTAACCCGCTTTGAAGACCCAAAACACGAGAAAAAGGGCATTCAATGGACAGGCCCAATCTTGTTGAATAATAAGCTTGTTTGCCTCTCCAGTATGAAGCGCGGCGGCATGGTGATTATTGATGCCCAAACAGGGAGCGATATCGGGAAGATTGACACGCCATCATCCTGCCAAGTTCAGCCGATTGTGTGTGATGGGCAGCTGCTTGTCCTAAGCGATGATGGTGTCTTACGCGCCTATGGTTGAGCAATTTGAATCAGGCCGACTGCCGGTTGTCGTTATCGCAGGACGGCCAAATGTTGGGAAATCCACCATTTTCAACCGGCTTGTTGGGCGGCGTCAGGCCATTGTGTCGGACGTGCCCGGCGTAACGCGTGATCGTAAAGACGGCGTAGCGATGTTGCGCGGGCGGCGTGTGCGCCTTGTTGATACAGCCGGGTTGGAAGAAGCCGCTCCAGAGACTCTCTTTGGCCGTATGCGCGCCTCATCAGAGCAGGGTATTACGCAAGCGGATTTGGTGGTTTTCTGTGTTGATGTGCGGGCTGGTATCACTCCCGCGGATGAGCATTTTGCCAATTGGCTGCGGCGGCAGAACCGCCCCGTTCTCCTTGTGGCGAATAAGGCGGAGGGCCGTGCAGGGGCCGAGGCTGCGATGGAGGCTTATTCCCTAGGTTTAGGGACGCCTCTTGCGGTCTCTGCTGAGCATGGGGAAGGTCTGGCGGACCTTATGGGAGAGATTGCAAGCCTTCTCCCTGATGAAGATACACTTGCGGAGCATGATGGGGAAAAGCCGCTTCGCATCGCTATTATTGGCCGTCCTAATGCGGGGAAATCCACCCTTTTGAATAGTTTGCTCGGTGAGGAGCGCATGATTACCGGCCCGGAGGCTGGCTTAACACGCGATGCTGTTAGCGTTGGGCTAGAGGATGACATTGGGCCGATTGAGATTGTCGATACAGCGGGCATGCGTAAACGTGCGCGTGTACAGGAAGGGTTAGAACGCGTCTCTGTCTCTGCCTCTATTGAGGCAATGAAGATGGCGGAAGTCGTTATCCTTGTGTTGGATGCCGAGCGCGGTGTGGATGAGCAAGATTTGCAAATCGCACGGTTGATCGAGCGAGAAGGGCGGGCATGTGTGCTGGCCCTTAATAAATGGGATGCGGTAAAGGAGCGTCAAGCAACACGTAAGGCCATTGCGGGACGGATTGAAATATCACTCGCGCAAATGCGGGGGATTGAAGTGGTCACGTTCTCCGCTCTAACAGGTGAAGGGCTAAATCGCCTTTTGCCCGCTGTGCGCCGTGCAGGCGAGGTATGGAATGCTCGCGTGGGGACAAGCGATTTAAACCGTTGGTTTGAAGAAGCGGTGGAAAAACACCAGCCTCCCCTTGTGGATGGTCGGCGTTTAAAATTGCGTTACATGACGCAGGCAAAGAGCCGCCCTCCCACTTTTGTGCTCTTTGGGACGCGGGCGGAACAACTGCCCGATAGCTATAAGCGTTATCTTATCAATGGGTTGCGGGAGACATTCCATCTTCCCGGTACGCCGATAAGATTGCTCCTGCGGGGTAGCCGTAACCCTTTTGTGAAGCAAAACGAGCATTAAAAAGATTGCAGATTGGGCCAATAAGTTCATAGTCCCCGATGCTTCGTACCGGAGAGGTATCGTAGAGTGTGGCTAGGGAGACATCATGGTAGGCGTAACACCGGTAGCTCCGCAGGAGGGTGGATCTGCTCCTCCAGCGGGCCAAAAAGCTACAGGACGTGCCACAATATTGGGGATTCTTGCCGCTTTATCTGGGCTGATGTTCGGGTTGGATACGGGTGTTGTTGCTGGTGCGTTGCCTTTTATGGCGGTGGATTTCCATGCGGGGCCTGTTTTGCAAGGGTGGATTGTCTCCTCCATGATGGCAGGTGCAGCCTTTGGAGCTATGTTTGCTGGGCGCATTTCCGTCTCCTTTGGCCGAACAGGGGCCATGCTAGGGGCGGGTATTTTCTTCCTAATAGGGACGCTTTTTTGCGCTTTTGCTCCTGATGTGGGGGTGATGATTGTCGGGCGCGTTTTATTAGGGCTTGCTGTTGGTGTAGCCGCCTTTGCCGCCCCGCTTTATATTTCCGAAATCACGGTAGAATCCGCTCGTGGGGCGATGATTTCTTTCTATCAACTCATGGTTTCATTGGGGATTTTCCTTGCCTTTATTTCCGATAGCTTTTTGTCCTCAGGGGGGCATTGGCGGTGGATGTTAGGCATCATGGCTCTACCAGCTATATTGTTCCTTATTGTGGTGTTGATACTTCCCCAAAGCCCGCGTTGGTTGATGATGCGGGGCGATACAGAGCGTGCCCGTACGGTCCCTGCGTGTTCTTCGCTCTGATGAAGAAGTAGCCGAGGCAGAGCTTGCCGATATTCATAGCCGCCTCTCTAAAAGTAGTGATGCTGGCTTTGGGTTATTCCGTAGTAATCGTCATTTCAGACGGTCCGTATTTTTAGGGATTGTGCTGCAAATTATGCAGCAACTTAGCGGGATTAACGCGCTTTTATATTATGCGCCGCGCGTGTTTGAGGCTGCTCATTTTGGCGTGAATGCCTCTGTTTGGGCGACTACACTCGTTGGCTTGACGAATATGGTCTTTACCGGTGTGGCGATTATGTTTGCAGACCGTTGGGGCCGGCGTCCTCTTTTGCTAGCAAGCTGCGCGATTGTTGGGGGAGCTTTGGTAGGGGTTAGTACTGTTCTGGCCTATGGTGGGGAGAGTGTAACGGCCTCCTTTTTGCTTTGTGGGTTTATCCTTCTTTTTGTGGCGGGGTTTGCTATTGGGGAAGGGCCGTTGGTCTGGGCTTTATGCTCTGAGGTGCAACCTACACGCGGGCGGGATTTTGGTATTGGTTGCTCCACGGTGACAAATTGGGTGGCAAATTGGGTGATTTCCAGCATATTCCCCCTTATGATGCTGGTGATGGGGGCATCAGGGACGTTTGTCCTTTTTGCGGTGTTTAATGGTATATTCCTTCTCATCACATTAGGTTTTGTGCCAGAGACAAAGGGTACGTCTTTGGAGCAAATAGAGGCTAATCTTTTTGCAGGGGTCTCCCTGCGCCATTTAGGAGAGCAGAGAGAGCATGAGCAGTAAGATAGCTGACCCCAGCTTAGAGGGCGAATACGACCCGGAGAGACATGCTGGCCTATATGGGATGCAGCGTGTCAAGGCGATGTCATCGGTCATTTTAGCCTTGATGCTATCAATTTTGGATTATTCCGTTGCGAATGTGGCATTGCCGACCATCGCTATGGATATGCATTCGTCTCCATCGCAGGCGATTTGGGTGATCAATGCTTATCAGCTTGCGAATTTGGCGTGTCTTTTGCCGTTAGCTGCTCTTGGGGCGCGGGTTGGCTTTGGGCGGATGAGCCAGTTAGGGATTGTTTTATTCCTCATCGCCTCGGTAGCCTGTGCTGTATCCCAAAATATGTTAGAGCTTACCTTAGCCCGCGCGTTACAAGGGATTGGTAGCTCCTGCATTATGAGTGTGAATATTGCGCTCGTACGTTTTATTTACCCTCATAAATTGATTGGTAAAGGGATTGCACTCAATGGGTTATTCATTGGGTTAGGGGTGGCATTAGGGCCGACTATTGGTTCGTTTATCCTCTCTATTGCCTCATGGCCGTGGATATTTTGGATTAACCTACCCTTGGGCGGCGCGGCTATTTTACTAGCGAGCCGTGCTTTACCTAAAACACCGCGTAGCGATGTGAAAACTGACATTCCCGGCTCTATCCTTACAGTCGTGTCCTTCACACTTTTAGGTGTGGGGCTAGATGGCTTCATGCACGGTGATATAGGCTGGGGAGCGGGTCTGACAGGTTGGAGTTTGGTGAGCTGGTGGTTGCTCTTACGCTGGCAGAAAAAACGGCCTGAGCCAATTGTCCCTCTGGATTTGCTCAAACGTGTGCCGTTTCTTGTCGCATGTTTGGTAAGCTTTTGTGGTTTTGTGGCGTCCAACCTGTATATTGTGGCGATGCCTTTCACCTTGGCTGTTGCTTTTCATAAAAACCCAGCAACAGTTGGGTTGTTGATTGCCCCTTGGGCCGTAGGGGTTGCGGTTATGTCCTTCACGGTGGGGAAAATTGCTGATCGTTTCCCTGCATCGTTATTGTCCTCCATTGGGCTGTTGATAACCTGTATTGGCTTTATTTTACTCTGTACTTTGCCATTGGATGCGAGCAATAGTGCCATTGCATGGCGGACTTTATTAGCGGGTATGGGGTTTGGTTTTTTCCAACCGCCTAATAATCGCGCGATTATGGTTACAGCCCCGCCGGGGCGCGAAGGGGGAGCAAGCGGGATGTTGTCCGTAGCGCGTCTCTCTGGCCAAACAACGGGGGCTTTGCTGGTGGCAGGGTTGTTTACCTTATTTTCTCACCCTGCCTTCATTTGCTTAGGAGCGGCGGCGTTTGTGGCCTTTTTTGGGGCTATGCTGAGTGCGGGGCGGATTTTATTTAAAAGCTGAGTGGCCCCCCGTTAACTCCCAAGCGTCCTAGGACAAAGGCGCATGCCAGTATGAGGCCTATTAGGACATTCTGCTTGAAGAAACAGAGGCAGAGTGGCGCATCATGGGGGGTGAGGCGTTTCACCTGATAGGCCATCATCAGGCCAGCGAGGAGGAAAGGCAGCCAAAAGGCCGGTGCCAGGTGTGCTGTGTAAGCCGCCCCGGCAAAGAAGGCCATCGTCAGCCCATAGCAAAGCCCAACAAATAAGCGGGCATGGCTGAGCATTAAACGTGAGGTCGATTTCACGCCAATGCGTGCATCATCTTCCATATCTTGGAAGCCGTAAATCGTATCAAAACCGAGTTGCCAGAGGATAACCCCACTATAGAGGAGTATCCCCGGTAGATCGATATTCTCTTGGCTGGCAGCGTAGCCCATAGGGGCCCCAAAGCCGAAGGTGAAGCCCATCACAAGTTGTGGCCACCATGTGAGGCGTTTTGCGGTGGGGTAGAATGTCACAAAGAGCATCGCGACAGGAGCTAAGGCCCAGCAGAAGGGTGGTAAAGCGAGGAGGACAGCCAGCCCGCCTAACAGAAGAAGGACGAGCAGCCCGATTCCTTGTCTTAGGCTGAGAGCCCCACTGGCGAGGGGACGGCCTGCCGTGCGAGAGACTTGGGCGTCAATTTTGCGGTCCCATATATCGTTAATTACACATCCTGCAGAGCGCATTAGCAGTGAGCCAATGGCAAATAGCCCGACATAGAGGAGCCGTTTTTGCAAGCTGGGGCCTTGAGCCGCAAGGAAAATGCCAAACACGCCGGGGAGAAAGAGGAGCCATGTGCCAACGGGCCGGTCTAAACGGGCAAGAAGCGCGTAGGACCGCCACGGCTCACCAAGCCGCCCGATGAGGCCATTATGGCAAATATCAGTATGAGGATGTTTTTGAATCATAAAGTTAGTGCTTAGCGAGAATGAGGGGGAGGTCAATATTTTATCATCATCTCTGGCAAGCTGTGAGGGAACGCGTTATGCCCTTAGAGATTATGAGCCGTACAGAACCACGCCTTTTTATTGTCGAATCCGCTTTCCCTTGGGATGAGGGCGCGATTATTGAGCTTTCTGCAGGGCAGGCGCATTATCTAGGTAAGGTCATGCGTTTGCAGGTGGGGGACGCTGTTGTGCTGTTTAATGGGCGCGATGGCGAATGGCATGCCGAGATTGAGAGCTTACAAAAGCAGCGTGGCTCTGCACGGTTGCGCTCTTGCCTGCGCCCGCAGGAGGAGACAAAGGGGATAGAGCTGCTTTTTGCCCCATTAAAGCGCGATGCGACGGAGTTAGTTATTCGCATGGGGACGGAGCTTGGGGTAACGCGCTTTCGCCCTGTTGTGACAGCTAGGACGAATACGCATCGCCTTAATTTGGAGCGTCTAGCCGTTATCGCGCAGGAAGCCGCAGAGCAATGCGAGCGGTTGGATGTCCCAGAGATTATGCCGTTAGAGCCATTGGCCGCTGTGCTGGCCCGTTGGCCTAACCGGCGTACCTTAACTGTTGCGTTGGAGCGTGTTGGCCAAGGTGGGGCACCGTCTTCATGTGATGCGCTGCTCATTGGGCCGGAGGGAGGTTTTGCGGAGGATGAAATCCACCGTCTAACGCGGCATGAGGCTGTGCAGTCTTTTTCTTTAGGGCCGCGTATTTTGCGGGCTGATACGGCTGCTTGTGCTGCTCTAGCGCAGATTATGGCGGTACGATAAAGGGGATTCTGTGCTGGTCTCTTGAATGAGCATCATGATGACCCCTAATATGCAGTCTCTGGCTTACGGACAATTCTGGCGGTCCTATAGCGTATTAAGATGAATTATAGCCGGTAAGGTTTTGTGTATGTCCAATCCAGGTGAGAGCAATACAGCTCCAATTGAAAATAAAGCGCAGCTTATTGATGTTCTCGCTAAGGGCTGTAAGCCGCAAGAGGCGTGGCGGATTGGGACAGAGCATGAGAAGTTCGGCTTCCGCCTGCCAGAGCGTGCGCGGGGGGATTTAAAGCCTTTTGCCCCACCAGCTTACGAACCAGAAGGGATTGAAGCCCTTTTAACCGCTTTGGAAGGGCCAGACTGGCAGGCTATCCGCGATAATGGGCATATTATTGGCCTAAAAGGTGCTGGGGCGCATAAGGGACGTTCCATCTCCCTGGAGCCTGCGGGGCAATTTGAGCTCTCTGGCGCACCCGTGCGGACGCTGCAAGAGACAGAGCAGGAGATGATTGCTCATTTCCAGCAGATTAGTGGGCCTGCGCGGGAGTTGGGTTTGGGCTTTGCCCCTTTGGGATTCCAGCCGCTTTGGCCACGTGATGCCATGCCGTGGATGCCCAAAAGCCGCTATGCGATTATGCGCCGTTATATGCCGAAAGTTGGGCGGCGTGGGCTGGATATGATGACGCGTACCTGCACTGTGCAGGTGAATCTTGATTTCTCCAGCGAGGCCGATATGGCGCGCAAAATGCGCGTCTCCCTTGCCTTACAGCCGCTTATTACCGCGCTGATGGCCAATTCTCCATTCGCAGAGGGTAAGCCAACTGGCCGTCTCTCTAATAGGGCTTATATCTGGTTGGATACGGATAACCAGCGGAGTGGCCAGCCCACGCCTTTCTTTGAGGAAGGCTTTGGGTTTGAGCGTTATGTGGATTGGGCGTTGGATGTCCCGATGTATTTTGTCAATCGGGATGGGCATAACCTTGATGTTGCAGGCTGTTCCTTCCGTAAATGGTTGGCTGGGGAGCAACAAGAGCCTTTAATGGGCCTACGTCCCACCCTTGGGGATTTTGAGGACCATCTCACAACATTATTCCCTGATGTGCGGTTGAAGCAGTTTTTAGAGATGCGCGGGGCTGATGCGGGCAATCCGTCTATGATGATTGCACAATCGGCCTTCTGGGTCGGGCTGTTCTATGACCCTGATGTGTTGGCTGAGGCGGAACAGCTGGTGAAGGAGCAGCCTTGGCTACAATATCAATCCCTTGCGGAATTGGTTGTCGAGAAAGCTATGGATGCGCCATTCCCCGGTGGGTTGCGCCCTCTTGCTAAGCGGGTTTTGGAGCTTTCGGAACGTGGCCTAAAAGCGCGTAATTATGGGGAGGAATATTACCTCGCACCGCTTTATGAGATTGCTGATGGGGCTAAAACACAAGCCGAACGCTGGTTAGAGCAATATTATGGGGCATGGCGTGAGGATGTGCGGCCCATTTTCCAAGCTGCGGATATCTCTTTATAAGTAAGGCGGAGTGGTCAGATGAAGATAAAACATATCATAACCGCTTGCGCGATGGCTATTAGCTTAGGCAGTGGGGTCATGGCTCTAGGGAAGGAGGCATATGCTGCGGCATCCCTTACCCCGGCGCAGCAAGGTTGGGTGCATAAGATTGAATCGAGCTTGAAAGCGACAAAAACCTTTCAAGCACGTTTTGAGCAACTCAGTGAGCAGAATGGCACAGTCACGGGCACGGTCTTGTTAGAGCGGCCGGGGCAGATGCGTTTTTCATACGATCCACCAAGCCCGCTCTTACTAGTAGCTAATGAGGGGAAAGTGGTGTTTCAGGACCGCAGCATAGGGCAGGTTACGACCATCCCCTTGGAGCATACCCCGTTGGGGTTGCTGTTACGGCCTGACCCACGCTTCTCAGGTGATGTAACGATTCTGGATTATGAGCAACGTGGCAATGAGATTCGCTTGCGTGTCACGAGGACGGAAAACCCAAGTGAGGGGGAGATGACGCTCTATTTCGCTGCTCAGCCCCTCACTTTGAAGGGATGGACAGTGTTAGACGCACAAAGCCATAAAACGGTTGTGCATTTTACGAATATCCGTACAGGGATGCCGATTGCGGCGGGGCAATTCACCTTGCCGAAGGAAGATGATTAAGAGCTTTTCTTCCGTTTGGCTAATTCCAAGGCGCGTTGATAAACAGTGCGTTTTGGGAGGGTGACAATCCCCGCTACGAGGCTTGCAGCATCTTTAACGGAATGTGTTTTCAAGGCGTCCTCTAGTGCATGGTCTAGCTCTAACGCGCCTGTTTCTGCGGCTTCTGGTGGGCCGAGGAGGAGGGTAATCTCACCACGCGGTGGGTTTGCCTCAAAATGGGCAATGAGTTCGGCAATAGTGCCGCGGCGCATTTCTTCAAAATGCTTGGTTAATTCCCGTCCTATGGCTGCGGCTCGGTCTGCACCAAAGACTTGTTGTTGTGTGTGCAATGTATCAAGCAGGCGATGGGGGGATTCATACCATAATAATGTTGCGGTTAAGCCTGCTTGTTCCATAGCGCGGAGGGCGGCAAAATGTTGTCGTCTTGCTTCCCCGCGTGGTGGAAAACCAAGGAACATAAAAGGGTGTGGTGGCAAGCCTGAGAGGGTTAAAGCGGTGATGGCCGCATTTGCCCCCGGTAAAGAGGTGACGGCAATCTCGGCCTCTTGAGCAGCGCGCACAAGCCGATAGCCGGGGTCAGAGACAATCGGTGTTCCCGCATCGGAGACGAGTGCGAGGCATTGGCCTTGCTGTAATTGTTCAATCACAGTGGGGATGCGCTCTTGCTCATTATGGTCATGGAGGGGAATAAGCTGATTATTGATGCCATAATGGCGTAATAATTTTGTGGTAACGCGTGTATCTTCGCATAAGATGGCGTTTGCTGTCTTGAGAGCCTCAAGCGCGCGTTGGCTAATATCGGTAAGGTTCCCAATAGGCGTTGCCACAAGTATGAGCTGCCCGGTAGAAGAGGGGAACGATCCGTTAACGGGGGAAGTATATGGTTTGTCAGACATCGCCATCCTTAAAGAGCTGCTCTATCCCTTATAGCCGCGATGGGCAGGGGCGCGGCAAGAGGAAACATGGCCGTACGATAGTCACGGCGGGCGTTTTTCTTTTGCTCACAGCGTGTGGCGGTCGGGAGGAAGTCGATAAAGGGGCAGACCTCTTTGCACATCCTGCCCCTGTTGTGGAAAAACCGGCTCGTGTAGGTTTGGTCGTCCCGCTGACGGGCCCTCATGCAGCTATTGGCCAACGTATGCAAGAGGCCGCGCGCCTTGCTTTGCCAGATGGCCAATCCCCCGCCCTTGATGTGTTTGATAGTGCCGAGGCGGAAGGCCCTGCTCATGCAGCCCAAATGGCGTTGGAGAGTGGTGATAAGATTGTCCTTGGCCCTTTAACAGCGGCTGATACACAAGCGGTAGCTTCCGTGTTGCAATCGGCTCATGTGCCGGAGCTGGCCTTTACAAGTGATGTTACACAAGCGCGGCCAGGTGTGTGGGTGATGGGCTTAACACCGGAGCAACAAGTGCGGCGGCTTGTGGATGCTGCGCGGACAGATGGGCGGAAGCATCTTGCTGCGTTCTTACCTGATACAGCTTTTGGCCATGCTTTAGGGGAAGGGCTAACATTAACCTGCCAAGAGGCAGGGTTGGACGTGCCTAAAATCATTTATCATAGCAGTGATATCAACGATATTACGCAGAAAATGGCGCAATTAAGCCATGGGGTAGCCGCCGCAGCGTCTCCATCAACCCCCACGTCAACGCCCACCTCAACACCAGCCGCGCCAGAGCCTAAAGAGGCTGGTCCCTCAGCAGAGGACCCGTTAGCGGAGAATGATGCGCCAGCGGCTTCTACGTCTTCATCCTCTCCAACTGCCTCTACAGCATCTACCGCTTCGGCCTCATCAGTGCCCTCTGTGCCGTTTGATGCGTTATTGCTGGGTGATACAGGCTTAGACCTTGCTCATGTCATTGAGGCCCTAAAGGCGAATCAGCTTTTAACACCGCAAATTCGTATTTTAGGGCCGATGTTATGGCGCGCCTTTGATGGCAAATTGGGGGACCTCCACGGAGCCTGGTATGTTGCGTTTGATGAGCAGCTTCGTAGTGGCTATGTGCAGACCTATCAAAACAGCTATCACCGCCCACCATCGCCCGTGTCCGATTATGCTTATGATGCCGCTGCGTTAGCTGGTGCGTTGATTCGTCAAAATCGTTTAACGACCGAGTCTTTAACCCAGCCAAAGGGCTATATTGGGATTGATGGTTTGTTCCATTTACGGGCTGATGGGCGTATGTTGCGGGCCTTGGGGGTGTATCAAATCGTCCCCGGTGGGGGGAGCCAAATAATTATCCCTGCTTCGCGTGACTTAACAGCCCCTTCAGCTTTGACAACGGCGACACCAGCAGCAACACCCGCTGCTAAAAAAGCTGAGGAGCCAAAAGAGACACCTCTTCCAGCGGATTTCTAAAGGGCGTGCCTCATAGATAGAAAAAAGCCCGCCTGTATGTTTAGGCGGGCTTTTTCTTAACAAGATGCTGTATGTTCGGGTGAGAGAGGGAGAACGGGACGAATTGTATGGAGTGCCGCGCTCAAATCTGTATAACGGCCAAGCTCATGCTCTCTTAGGCAATCCATCAACACCCATTGCGGCCCCTCTAAGCGGATGAGATAAGCAGGGTCTGCATTTTCCCGTACCCAAATCACAATGAGAGGGGAAGGCTCCTCAACCATAGTCTCAATCGAGGCATCAAGAATCCCCATCGGTTCGCTCGCGGTTAGCCATTGGGCGAGATAGTGATGATGGCGTGGGAGAATCTTCTGACGAAAAGGGATGATAATGGCAGAGCCCTGTTGGGCGGAGGAGGCAGTAGCGGCACGATCTGCCACACGAAACGCTTTTTGAGCCATGTCAGCATCTCCTTTTATAAGAACGGGCAATTGTGCTGCCACATTCCTCTATGAACATCCTCTTAAAGCTGTGCGTGTTATGCAAAAAATGAATGGAAACACGCAATCCTTATGAGTTGGTTCCTATTTTGCAATCCTACCATGTTTTGAGCGCATGACTAGAGGGAAGTTACCATATTGTTATCGATAATACTTTTTTTCCCAGCGGCGATGTAGCCAGAGCCAATCACTCGGCCGTTCTGTAATCCATGATTCCAGTTGGTCATTAAGATGCTGTGTTAGATGATGGATTTTCTCTTGGCGGGATGAGGAAGGGGGAACCATCATGTGTGGGTCTAGACAGGAGCAGACCTCTAAGGTAAGGCGTGCAGGCCCATCTCGCCAAACCCGGCCGGTGACGATTAAGGCATTAAAGCGTAGGGCCAAGGCAGCTGTGGCGGGGGCTGTCATGGTGGGGTGGCCGAAGAAGGAGACCTCTATCCCGTCATTCATTTTCTGGTCGCCTAATACACCAAGATGCCCACCCTTAGCGAGGTGACGTATGGCTTCTAACGCCCCTTGCTTGCCTTTAGGAAAGAATGGCACGGGTTGATTAACAATATTGCGGCGTAATTGGCAGAGGAGACGATCAACCAATGGGTTGTTCGGTGCCCGGTAAAAAGGGGAGAAAGTAAGGCCATAACGCGCCACAATAAGGGGCATGAGTTCCCAATTCCCTAAATGGCCGGAGAAGAAAATAATAGGCCGTTGCTGCGCACGGGCATGGTGTAAAATATAGTCGTTTAGGACATGCCATCCCGGCCCGTTATCAGGGTGAGCGGGCAAGCGTGCAAGATGGGGGAATTCTGCGAAAGTACGGCCTAGATTCTCCCAACAATTATAGATGATGGCCTGTCGTTCTTCCTTGCTCACGGAGGGGAAGGCGCGTTGGAGATTGACCATCGCATTATGGGAGGAGGGCAGAAAGCGACCCAAAGAACGCGCTATCATCCCCCCAAGGGTCGAGGCAAAAGCGGGGGGAAGTTTGCTAAAGCACCATAACAGCCCGTTTAAACCCCACGCTTCTAAATGAGTCTTCATGTTTTAGGGGTTTAGCACGACATGAAGCGGTCCAGAAGCTCCTCTTGCAGGGCGGGATTATGCCATGTGGGTTCAATTTTAATGGTGGTAATGCATTGCTGAAAGAGAGACGGCAGTTTCACATTATCTTTTTCAGTCGTGACTAAGACCGTATTAGGTGTGTGGGTAAGCTGAGCAAGATGCTGAAGGTCACGTTCGGAGTAAATATGATGGTTGGGGAAAGAGAGCGTTCTTAAAATGGTTAGATTAGCCTCACGGAGCATTGTGAAGAACTTCTCCG
Organism: Bombella sp. ESL0385; assembly: GCF_009725755.1. Taxonomy (GTDB): domain Bacteria; phylum Pseudomonadota; class Alphaproteobacteria; order Acetobacterales; family Acetobacteraceae; genus Bombella; species Bombella pollinis. Next base: position 1,129,465 of record NZ_WNIJ01000001.1, on the reverse strand, counting down.
GCCTGCCAATGCCTGCAAAGGCAATAATGTTACGCCCTTTGAGCTGGTGAATGGCAGGAGAGGGTGTGAGCTGGCCTTTTAATAAAGGTAAGGATTTAGGTAATTGCTCGGCTATGTTGTGGGTATCCTCTCCAAAAAGGACGGCTGCATCTAAACGCGGTAAGGCCTCGGCCAATGTTTCCCGCAAGGGGCCAGCAGGAAGAAGGCGTTGATTACCAAAGCCCGCAGGGCCGTCAATGGTGAGGATGGCTAAATCTTTATGGAGGGTGGGGTCTTGCAGACCATCATCCATAATAAGGCAATCAGCCCCGGCTTTAATAGCCTGTTGGGCATTGGCGTAACGGTCGGGCCCACGCCATGTTGGGGCTAGCTGAGCGAGTAGCATAGCCTCATCCCCGACCTCTATCGCCTTATCATGTTGGGGATGTATGTGCCCCGTCTTTTTGGAGCGGCCCCCATAGCCGCGCGTAATGACATGAGGATTATGCCCACGTTGGATCAGCTTTTGGAGGATATGAAGCGCAAGTGGCGTTTTACCCGTCCCGCCCACGCTGATATTGCCACAACATAAGACGGGCACAGATACTTTAAGAGACGGTTTTTTTTGGCGATGGTGGCTGAGAGCTTCCGTCACTTTGCTGGCGGGGAGCAGAAGGTTAGAGAGGCTACTTGGCTTATCGCCTTGCCAGAAAGAAGGAGCAGTCAGTTTCATCACTTTTCCTTATGGCTAAGGATTGTGGTAAGAATAAGGCATGAGATATCATGGCTAATATGAGTGCGTTTTAAAGGCGGGGGAGCTGGGATGACGGGCTTTATAAGCCATTGGGTTAAGGCTTCTTGCCCCTCTAAGCGATGGAGGAATGTGGCATATGTGGCACAAATATCCTGCCAGTTTTGCATATAGGGTCCACAGGCTGTAGGACGATGAAAACGCAGAGATTCCAAGGGGTTATGTCCTCCGCCGGGTGGGCAGAGAGAATGACCAATAAAAACACGCTCAGCTAAGTGGAGGAATAAACCGACCTCACCTAATGTATCGATAATCCAGAGGCTCTCATTATGGTGTGGTATGGTGTTTTGGGAGCGGCGTGGGGCCTTAAAGTGGGTCGCTAAAGCTGCTCCACGCTCTGGGTGGCGGGGAATGATAACGGTAAGGAGGTTAGGTCGTTGTTGACGGGCTTCTTGCACAGCGGCAACGATGAGGTCTTCCTCGCCTTGGTGGGTAGAGGCCGCAACAAAGAGAGGGCGATCCCCAAGCTGTTGGCGTATATGTGCGGCTTCTGTGGAATCAAAAGAGAGGGGGGGAGCATCTTCCTTTAGGTCTGCTGGTGGCAGCAAAGAGGTTATGCCGAGCTGTGCGAAGGCACGTTCATCAGCATGGCTGCGTGGCATAATCCAGCGGCAAGGGCGTAATAAGTAACGCAAAAGAGGGGCTGCCAACCGCCAGCGGCGGGCAGAACGCGCCGAGAGCCGCCCGTTGAGTAGCATAACAGGGATATGTTGTCTTCGGCAGAGGCATAGCAAACCCGGCCATAATTCACTCTCTATCAGGACTAGCCCATCAGGTCGCCAATGGGTGAGGAAGCGACTGAGTAAATGAGGGGCATCGTAGGGGATAAATTGATGCAGCAAGCGGCCTTTATAAGGGGGAGCATGAGCTGTAATGACTTGCCCGCCCGTAAGGGTTGCTGTTGTTACCAAGATGGTAAGAGTGGGCTGGAGCTTTAAGAGCGCATCAATCACAGGAAGAGCCGCGCGGCTTTCCCCTACACTTGCGGCATGGAGCCATAAAAGGGGCGCGTTAAGAGGCGGGCGTGGCTGGGTGGGCTGGCCAAAACGCTCTTGTAGGCGGGAGCCATCTTCTTTGCCAATGCGTAAACGGGTACGGGTATGGCGGCATAGCCATGGCATGGCCATATAACCAATGAGAGACCAAAGGCACAGGAGAGGGGCAAAGCGCATAGGGGGCTATCTTTTCCCGGTGGTGCATTTTCGCATCATCTGCCGTAGAACAACACCGGATGAGGCGGAAAACAATGTCGTGAAGGCAGTGTCCTCTTGCCGTGCGGCCATCCTTGTGCAACGAGATGGCCCAATTTATTACATATGCTGGACCATTCTCAAGGGGGGACCATGTCGGAGAAAGAATCTCATACGCTAGAGGCAACAGCCAAGGGGACACTCATGGCAGGCAAGCGTGGTGTCGTGATGGGTGTGGCGAATAAGAACTCCATCGCATGGGCCATTGCAAAATCTTGTGCGGACCAAGGGGCGGAGATTGCCTTTACCTACCAAGGCGAAGCGTTGGGGAAACGGGTACGCCCCCTAGCGGAGAGTGTGGGCTCGGAGATGGTGTTACCCTGTGATGTGGGTGATGATGCCGCTATTAATGCCACCTTTGATGAGATTGAGAAGAAGTGGGGCAAGATTGACTTTGTCGTCCATGCGATTGGCTGGGCTGATAAGCAATATCTACGCGGGCGTTATGTTGATACGCCACGTGAGGCTTTTCTTAAAGCATTGGATATTTCATGCTTCTCCTTTACCGCTGTAGCGCGGCGTGCCGCAGCGATGATGAATGAGGGTGGCTCTTTATTGACGCTGACTTATCTCGGTGCAGAGCGTGTAATGCCGCATTATAACGTGATGGGTGTTGCCAAAGCCGCTTTGGAGGCCTCTGTGCGGTATATGGCGGTGGATTTAGGGCGCGATAATATCCGGGTGAATGGGATTTCCGCCGGTCCAATCATGACATTAGCGGCTAATGGGATTGGGGATTTCCGCTATATTCTGCGTTGGAATCAGATTAATGCCCCGCTGGAGCGGAATGTATCGCTGAAGGATGTTGGTGGCTCTGGGTTGTATTTTCTCTCCGACCTTTCCGCTGGTGTAACTGGCGAGATTCACCATGTGGATTGCGGCTATAACATTATCGGCATGAAGAACCCAGAAGCCCCAGATATGACCCTATCCTCAGAGGATTAATAGCTATGTCAGAGAACAGCTTTGGGCGTTTGTTGCGTGTAACAACATGGGGGGAAAGCCACGGGCCAGCGATTGGCTGTGTGATTGATGGCTGTCCCCCGCGTCTGAAGCTGTCGGAGGAGGACATCCAGCCTTGGTTGGATAAAAGGCGACCCGGCCAGTCGCGCTATACGACACAACGGCGCGAGGCTGACCAAGTGCGCATCCTCTCCGGTGTGTTTGAAGGGCAGACGACGGGAACGCCCATCTCTTTGATGATTGAGAATACGGATCAACGCTCTAAGGATTATGGGGAAATTGCCCAGCAATATCGTCCCGGCCATGCAGATATCGCGTATGACCTTAAATACGGCATACGCGATTACCGTGGCGGCGGGCGGTCCTCCGCGCGCGAGACGGCTATGCGGGTGGCGGCAGGGGCTGTGGCGCGCGTGATCTTGCGGGAGCTTGTGGGGCCGCAGCTCGTCATCCGTGGGGCATTAACGGCGATTGGCCATCAAAAGGTGGATTATGCGCGCTGGGCATGGGATGAGGTGGAACGCAATCCCTTCTTCTCCCCCGATGCGGCGATTGTTCCGCAATGGAGCGAGCAGCTAGAGGCTGTGAGAAAGGCCGGTTCATCCATCGGGGCGACTCTTGAAGTTGTGGCAGAAGGGGTGCCCGCCGGTTTGGGGGCACCCGTTTATGGCAAGTTAGATGCTGAACTTGCGGGCGGCTTGATGGGGATTAACGGCATTAAAGCGGTCGAGATTGGTGACGGCATGGCTGTTGCGGCTCTACATGGGCATGAGAATGCTGACCCTATCCGGCCTTCGGAATCGCCTTTAGAGCCCGTGTTTTTGAGCAATCATGCAGGTGGGATTCTGGGAGGAATCTCAACAGGACAACCTATTGTTGCGCGCATGGCCATTAAACCGACCAGCTCCATCCTCATCCCTGTCCCAAGCATTAATCGTGCTGGCGAGGCTGTGGATGTGATGACGAAGGGACGGCATGACCCTTGTATTGGGATTCGAGCTGTACCAGTGGCGGAGGCGATGGTGGCGTGTATTCTCGCTGACCAGCTTTTGCGGAATCACGCGCAGTGCGGGTGGCTTTAAGGGGCGACTCTTAAAGTCGGGTTATAAGTTATAAAAACAATATATAGTGTTCTAAACCATTCTTTAATAGCTATATATCGGCATAATCACAATTATCTGCAAAAAACAAGCCTTGAAATGTGCCCCTTATACATGGGAGATGAGGGTACTCAACGGACTATAAAAGAACTCAGGATAAGGGGCTCGATTCATGACAACGCCTGACGTGCAGACAGCCGCGCGGCCATCGGGTAAGGCGACAGAGCCTGAACTTTTTGCAGAGAGAGTGCAATTACCGGGGCGTCATCCTGTTTATATAAATCCAGAACGGGATGAACGGCTGACGGCGTTTGGCCGTGCCACTTTAGATGACCGCTATCTGTTAGAAGGTGAGACGTACCAAGGGTTATTTGCCCGTGTTGCCTCGCGTTATGGGGCGGATGAGGGGCACGCGCAGCGTATTTATGATTATATGTCGCGCCATTGGTTTATGCCCGCAACGCCTATTCTCTCCAATGGGGGGACGAATCGTGGGTTGCCAATTTCCTGCTTCCTTAATGAGTCTGAAGATAGCCTAGAAGGGATTGTCGGGCTCTGGAATGAGAATGTCTGGCTTGCGGCAAAGGGCGGCGGGATTGGCTCTTATTGGGGCAATTTGCGCTCCATTGGGGAGAATATCGGCCGTAATGGGAAGACCTCTGGGGTGATCCCCTTCATCCGGGTGATGGATAGTTTAACACTCGCCATTAGTCAGGGGAGTTTACGCCGTGGGTCCGCCGCTGTTTATCTGCCGGTTTGGCACCCTGAGATTGAGGAGTTTATCGAGATGCGTCGCCCCACGGGGGGGGACCCGAATCGTAAGGCTCTAAATCTCCATCATGGTGTTTTGCTTACAGATGACTTCATGCGCGCTGTTGCGGGTGATGAGGAATGGGCTCTGATCTCCCCGAAGGATCATAGTGTGATTCGGAAGGTCTCGGCGCGTGCGTTATGGATTCGTCTGCTTACGGCGCGGATGGAGCAGGGCGAGCCTTATATCGTCTTTTCCGACACGGTGAATCGCGCACGGCCAGAGCATCATCGTCTTGCGGGGTTGGAGGTTAAAACCTCTAATCTTTGTGCGGAGATTACCCTGCCAACAGGGATAGACCATCACGGCAAGACACGCACAGCGGTGTGCTGCCTCTCCTCTTTAAATCTCGAATATTGGGATGAGTGGAAAGATGAGCCGCGCTTTATTGAAGATGTGATGCTCTTTTTAGATAATGTCCTTCAGGATTTTATCGATAATGCCCCTAACGATATGGAGCATGCACGTTATGCCGCCATGCGGGAGCGTTCGGTCGGCTTGGGGGTTATGGGCTTTCATTCCTTCTTGCAGTCGAAGATGATTCCTTTTGGCAGCGTGATGGCCAAGGTGTGGAATAAGAAGTTCTTCCAGCACATTGCCGAGCAAACAGCCGCAGCATCACGCGCTCTTGCAAAAACGCGTGGCCCATGCCCCGATGCGGCAGATTATGGGATTCAAGAACGGTTCTCTCATAAGATGGCTGTTGCACCGACAGCATCTATCTCCATCATTGCGGGGAATGCCAGCCCCGGGATTGACCCAATTAGTGCGAATGTCTTTTTGCAAAAAACGCTCTCCGGCTCCTTTACAGTGCGGAATCGCCATCTCGCTACGCTATTGCAGAAATATGGGCAGGATACGGATGAGGTCTGGTCTTCCATCACGTTGAGTAAGGGCTCTGTCCAACATTTGGACTTCCTCTCTCAGGATGAAAAAGATGTCTTTAAGACAGCCTTTGAGATTGACCAGCGTTGGGTGATTGAGCATGCGGCTGATCGCGCGCCGTTCATCTGTCAGTCGCAATCGGTTAATCTTTTCTTGCCGGCAGATGTGCATAAGCGCGACCTTGTGCGTATTCATTACGAAGCGTGGAAAAAAGGTGTAAAATCTCTTTATTACTGCCGCTCTTTATCCATCCAACGGGCTGATACTGTTTCCAATATGGCGGTGAAACGCGATATCATGGAGGGTGATGATGATCACCTCCCTCAAGCCACACCGCGCCATGCAGAGAGTGGGGCGGGGAGCTATGAGGAATGTCTCTCCTGCCAATAAGAGCAGCAGCGCGTTAGGATAGAAGGTCTCAGATATGACAGAAGCAACTCCGTTACCAGAAGCCCCAGAGTCTGCCGCGCAGGCGAATCTGCTTGTGGAGAATCCGGTTTATAAGCCCTTCCGTTATCCGTGGGCTTATGATGCTTGGTTGACACAACAGCGTTTGCATTGGTTGCCAGAGGAAGTGCCCCTCGCTGAGGATGTAAAAGACTGGCACCGCAAACTCTCCGAAGCAGAGCAGAATCTTGTGACGCAGATTTTTCGCTTCTTTACGCAAGCGGATGTGGAGGTGAACTCTGCTTACATGAAGTATTACAGCCAGGTCTTTAAACCGACCGAAGTGCTGATGATGCTCTCATGTTTTTCTAATATTGAGACGATTCATATTGCTGCTTATTCCCATTTGTTAGATACAATCGGGATGCCAGAGACGGAATATTCCGCTTTTCTGAAATATAAAGAGATGAAGGATAAGTATGATTACATGCAATCCTTCAATATTAATAGTAAGCGCGAGATCGCCAAAACAATGGCTGCTTTTGGGGCCTTTATGGAAGGATTGCAGCTTTTTGCATCCTTTGCCATTTTGCTGAACTTCCCGCGCTTTAATAAATTGAAGGGGATGGGGCAGATTGTTTCATGGTCTGTGCGAGATGAAACACTGCATTGCCTGTCTATGATTCGCCTGTTCCGTACATTTGTGCGGGAAAATCCGGAGATTTGGACAGAGGATTTCCGTGCCGAGTTGGTGGAGATTTGTCGCCAAACCGTTTCGCATGAAGATGCGTTTATTGAGCTTGCTTTTGAGATGGGACCTGTAGAAGGCCTCTCAGCTCAGGAAGTGGAGCGTTATATCCGCTTTATTGCCGACCGTAGGCTAACCCAGCTTGGGTTGGACCCTATTTATGGCATTGAGGAGAATCCGCTCCCTTGGGTTGATGATATGCTCAATGCGGTGGAGCATACGAACTTTTTTGAGAATCGCGCTACAGAATATTCACGCGCCTCTACTCAGGGCACATGGGAAGACGCCTTTGAGAGTGGTGTATTTGATTAAACCCTAGAAGCTGTATGATATGAGTGTCTTATGGGCAAAACGTATCTTGACCATATCTCCGTAGCCGCTCATATGATGTGCACATGTTAATCGGGGTAAGGGGGCATGCTCTGCGCGTTATGGTGATGCCGTAATAGCGGAGCAATAACCCTCTAACCTTGTTCGCTTTGCAGGGTTATGTGTAGCTCAAGCGGATAGAACTGGAGTTTTGCGTTTTGGTATCTTCCTCATCGGGGTCTCTGGCTACATCTAGCGGTGAGGCTATGAAGAAAGAGGTCAAAGGGGAGGATGCCCTAAGAGCCCTTTCTGCTTACCTTGCTGATGATATGGTTGCCTGTAATCAGGCCATCATTGATAGGATGCAAAGCTCTGTACCGTTAATTCCGCAGCTTGGCGCGCATTTGGTCGCAGCGGGGGGGAAGCGGTTGCGCCCGTTGCTTACTTTGGCTTCTGCTCGGCTATGTGGCTATGGTGAGAGGCCGGATGAAACCCGTCATATAGGTTTGGCTGCTTGTGTGGAATTTATCCATACAGCGACCCTCTTGCATGATGATGTGGTGGATGAAAGCACCTTGCGGCGGGGTATGGCCTCAGCCAATGCCTTATTTGGGAATAAGGCCTCTGTGCTGGTGGGGGACTTCCTATTTGCGCGCTCTTTCCAGCTTATGACGGCCGATGGCTCATTGGAGGTCATGGCTATTCTCTCTGCAGCCTCGGCAACGATTGCGGAGGGTGAAGTGCTGCAAATGTCCACGCAGAATGATCTTTCGACCTCCATTGAGCGTTATTTAGAGGTGATTCACGGCAAAACCGCTGCTCTTTTTGCCGCAGCTTGCCGTGTTGGAGCTGTTGTGGCGCAGAAAGACCGTAAGGCTGAGCTGGCTTTGGAGCAGTACGGTACGAATCTGGGCATGGCCTTCCAGCTTGTGGATGACGCGTTGGATTATGCGGCAGACCAACAAATATTGGGCAAAACAGTGGGGGATGACTTCCGCGAGGGGAAAATTACTCTGCCTGTTCTTGTAGCTTATGAGCGTGGGACGGAAGATGAAAAGCAGTTTTGGAAGCGTGTGATTGAGGATACAGAGCAAACAGAGGCCGACCTGCCTCATGCTTTGGAGGTCATCGCGCGAACAAAGGCTATCAGTGCTACGATTGAGCGCGCACGCATCTATGCTCAGCAAGCGGTAGAGGCTTTGGTGGACTTCCCCGAAACTCCCCTTAAAGCCTTATTGAGGGAGACGGTTCTTTATACCGTAGAGCGGGCCCGTTAGGGGAGAAGCTGCCATCCATTTGCAAAGCCTAACCAGGCAATATGCTGCGCAAGGTCTGCCCCGTGAGGTGGTGGAGCGGTGAGGAAGAAGCGATCTGGTGGGGTAGAGGGTACGGCTGTTAAAGGGCCTTCAGTAACATCACTTAACCGCCGTAGGGCTTGTTGGGCGACAGCGGGGGCGGGGTCCAACCACATCATACCGGAGGGACCAAGACGCTGGAAATATGGCATCAAAAAAGTGTAATGGGTACAGCCAAGGCCAATAGCATCAATGTTGCTGCCGTCTGATTGTTCAAAGAGAGCCGCTAATTCATGCTGTACGGATTCAGGCTCTAGAATCTCACCGCGGAAGGCACGTTCTGCCATAGTGGCGAGATGGCGAGAGCCGTGGATGATAAGCTTACAATCTGCTGCATAATTGTGATGTAATTGCGCAAGATAGGGCCGGCGGGCTGTTGCGCTGGTGGCGAGTAGGCCGATGGTGCGCGTTTTAGACACACGCCCAGCCCAGCGGATAGGTGGCACGCAGCCAACAATAGGTAAGGTGAGTGTCTCTCGCAGAGGGGCGAGGGCTAAGGTACTTGCGGTATTACAGGCGATTATGACCAGAGTGGGTTGTAATAAAGCGCAGGCATGGCGGATAAGCTGGGTAATGCGCTCTCGCAAGAAGTCATCATCTTGCTCCCCATAGGGAAAGAGTGCTGTATCAGCGAGATAATCTAGCGTGAGGGAGGGGGCGAGGCTCCGCAGAGCCTGCACCACCCCAAGCCCCCCAATACCGGAATCAAAGACAAGAATACGAGGGGGTGATGTATTCGGCATCAGTGAATCCCTATAAGGCGTAGGTCTTAGCCTTGTTTAAAAGCGAGAGCTTCTTCTGCGCTGCTAACACCGCCATGTGCTTTGGACCAACTGCAAGGGTCTTCCAAAAAGCGGCGGACTTCTGCGCTATCCTCGGTGGAGAAATATTGTCCATCTGCACAGGCTTCTAGTACGTCCCACCACGTGCAAAGCGCATGGAGGCTAATGCCCATATCCTGTAAGGTTTTTTGCGCACCGGGGAAGACGCCGTAAAAAAAGACCACAAAGGTATGGTCCACAATCGCCCCAGCTTTACGCAGTGCGTTAGCGAAGCGAATCTTGGAGGCCCCATCGGTTGTGAGGTCTTCGACCAACAAAGTGCGCATACCCTCTGGCACATCGCCCTCAATTTGGGCATTACGGCCAAAGCCTTTGGGTTTTTTGCGAACATAGGCCATAGGTGTCATTAAACGGTCGGCAATCCATGCGGAGAAAGGAATCCCGGCTGTCTCTCCCCCCACAACGGCATCAATGCTCTCATAACCGATATGACGGCCAATCTTCTCCACGGCCAGTTCCATCAATTTTGTGCGGGCGCGGGGGAAGAAGATAATCTTGCGGCAGTCGATATAAACAGGAGATTTCCACCCAGAGGTGAGGGTATAAGGCTCACTAGGGCGGAAGTTAATGGCCTTAATCTCCAGCAGGATGCGCGCTGTTGTGAGGGCGGCATCGCGGTCCCATTGCGTGAGACGAGGCCCCAGAGTGGGGGCAGTGCCAGTTGAGGACATTATTCTCTCCATAATCTCGAAAAATGGTTCCTTTGGAGACATCTACCCGTTAGAAGGGGATAGGGGTAGGGGAAAGATGTCTTTTTTCCTATTTCTGTTATTGGTGACGCTTTACTCTGTTATGTGTCAGAGCGATAAAGAGGGTACATCTTTATTTTTGCGGGTATCCTTCAGGAGAAACAGGGTATCGTAGGGGTTTTAGGATATGAAAGTTAACACTCGTCGCATTGGCCGCAAATGCGAACGCGCCGTAATTACAGCGTATCAAGAGTTACATGCTATGGGGCAGAATGAGATGAAGATTTTTGCCGCCTGTACAACTCTTTATAGGATTCATCATCCCGAATCCTCATTGCCTGAGGCACGGCTTTTAGTGTCGGAATGGATTGATCATCATATTGTTCGGCGGTCACAAGCTCCAACGCGTGGTTGTAACTGCCCGCCCACCCATCCAGACTAAGTTAACAAGATGTGCATTTAAAAAAGCGGAACTCCCCTCGGAGCTCCGCTTTTTATTTGGGCGTATTTTATTTTCCTTCTTCTGGCAGCGCGTACACAACCAGCGCGTCAGAGACGGGGCTACGCATAAAGTGATGCCCCCCAGCCATGATAGCTACATATTGGCGGCCATTCACAGCATAGGTCATAGCGTTCGCTTGCCCGCCGCCGGGGAGAACATCCGTCCAAAGTGTTTTGCCGGTTTTCACATCAATGGCATGGAGCAGATTATCGGTAGAGGCACCGATAAAGGCAACACCACCAGCGGTTATCACAGGGCCACCATTATTAGGCGTACCAACGGTGAGAGGCAGACCAGTTGATAGGCCCCACGGCCCATTAGCGCGTGCTGTCCCGAATGGTTTTTGCCAAAGAACCTTATGGGCTTTGAGGTCAATCGCAGTGACCATGCCATAAGGCGGGGCATTGCACATAATCTTTGTAAAGCTATTCCAATAAGGTGTCACGACAATCCCATAAGGTGTTTGGGCCTGGGCACCATTACCTTCTGCACCACCGCCAGACGGGTTATATTGCGGAGAGTCGATAGGGATAAGCCCCATCTTATCGGCCACTTTACGGCTGACGAGCTGGTCATACATAGGCAAATTATTCCAATTCGCCAGTAAGATGCCTGTTTGAGGGTTATAGGCGACACTTCCCCAATCGCTTCCCCCGTTATAACCGGGATATTCCAACCATGGTTGCTTAATGGTAGGCGGTGTAAACTCACCCACATAATGCGCCTGACGGAACTTGATACGGCACGCTAGCTGGTCCAGCGGGGAAATGCCCCATGTTCCTTCCTCTGTCATTTTGGGGATACCAAGACGCGGTACCCCAATGGACCAAGGCTGTGTAGGGGAGCGTGGGTCATCCTTTACAAAGCCGGGGCTTGGGGCGGGTTTTTCCACCACGGGGAAGTCTGGCAAAGGTTTGCCCGTGCGGCGGTCTAGGATGAAGGTCTGCCCCCGTTTGGTTGGCATGATGAGGGCAGGGATGATGGTGCCATCATCAGCATGGTAGTCGAATAATGTGGGCTGAGAGCCAATATCGTAATCCCACACATCTTTATGAACTGTTTGGAAGACCCAGCGTGGCTCACCTGTGCGGACATCCAGAGCGACAACAGCGGAGGAGACTTTATTTTCCGCCTCGCTGCGCATTGCACTATAATAATCCGCAGCGGAGTTACCCGTAGGGACATAGACAAGGCCTAGGGCGTTATCGCCCGTCATTGCGGCCCAAGAATTAGGCGTGCCTCGGCTATAGAAATGGTCTTTATCAGGCTGATGGTGATTATCGGGATTATTGACATCCCACGCCCAGAGGAACTTACCGCTCTCAGCATCATACCCACGAATAACGCCAGAGGGAGCCCAGCGGCGTTGGCCATCTAACACCTCATGATTGACGACAATAACGCCATTAATAATGGGCGGCGGGCTTGTCATGGCGACAAAACCGGGGACAGACCATCCCATCCCCTGCATGAGATTGACCTGCCCCCCATGGCCGAAGCTTTCGCATAATTTGCCATTTTCAGCGTCAACAGCGATGAGACGGTTATCCAATGTGGCTTCAATGATGCGATTGTGGCAGGGCTGGCCTTCCGCACTGGTGGAGGAGGTGTAATAGGTTACAGCCTTACAAGCAGCTGTGTAGGGGATGGCATCATAACTCTCATGAGAGTGGAAATGCCATTTCTCCTGCCCTGTTGCGGCATCAACGCGCATCATGTCGTTTGTAGCGGAGCAGAGATAGAGGGAATCCCCAACCTTAATGGGGGTTGTCTCTGCGGCCCATTTATTTGCCTTATCTTTTGGCGGAAGGCTGCCAGTATGATAGACGAAGGCCCGTTTTAGTTGGCCAACATTTGCAGGTGTGATTTGGGTGAGCGGTGAATAACGGCTCGCTGAATCATCTCGGCCATAAGCGGGCCAGTCCTCTGGCTTAGGGTTGGCACTTTCCTGCGGGACAGCTTGTGGAAGCTGGTCGATGGGAAGCTCATCAATATCGGGCAGATTCGCCGCATTCACACCCGGTGCTTGAGGGGTGTTAGGGGAGGGGTCGTGGTAAATGCTGGGAGATGGATCGGCTGAGGAATCATCAGCATTGCCGGGGCCGGGTGTCTCAACTGACGGCGGAATCTGCGCCAGAGAGGGTGAGACAAAAAAGGAAGCCCCTAGGATTGTCCCAGTAAGCAGTGCGGTGAGTGCATAAGTATGTTTACGCATGAGGGTATTCCCTTTGCTTACGGACGAGGAAAAGCAGGGAAACCACGACAGGAATAGCCAATAAAGTAGGACCAAAAAGGCGTGGCAGCCATCCCCACCAATCAAACCCAACCTCATAAATTGTCCATGGGATTGTTGCTGCCCAAGCGAGAAGATAGAGCCATGCCCCAAGGGGCTTACGGCGGAACAGATAAAAGCCCGAGAGGAAAAGGACGATGCCGCATAGGATATAATACCATGATCCACCTAACCAAGCGAGCCAAACACCACCTATGATGAAATAAAGGCCAAAAAACAGAATGATGGCTGCGAGGGCAAAAATAACCCAATCAGCGAATCCTAATGAGGTTTTACGAGATGAGAGTGATGGCACGTTGTTGCCTCCAGTTGGTAGGGACCATGATTTGATATGAGTCAAAAATTAACAACTTGGAAAGTAAATATATAAGATAAAACCTATATCATTGAAAGGTTTTATCTATATTAGAATAGCAGGCTGGAGGCCGTCCGTGCTTATTTAGCCTGATTTTGACGTGCAATGATTTTATGTTTTGCGACTACTTCCCCCACAAGGAATGTGAAAAAAGCTTTTGTGAAGGCCATATCTAACCCAGCATCTTCAGCAAGTTTTTTTAAACGCTGGATTTGTTCTGCCTCTCGTGCAGGGTCACAGGCGGGGAGATGCGTAGCAGCCTTTAAATGCCCAACCTCATTAGTACAACGGAAACGCTCGGCTAGCATATAAATCAAAGCGGCATCAATATTATCAATGCGTTGACGAAGGATAGAAAGCTGCTGTGTGGCGTCAGAAGTCATTGAGATCAATCCATGCGAGATGCCCGCCTTTACCGGCACCAAGGTCCATAAAGATAGCCTTACCCCCCAAACGACCTGTTTTGTAAAGGGGGCGGCCATCAAGGGAGCGTCTATCATGGCCTACATAAACTGTAATGCCTTCTGGGATGCGGTTTATCCAACTTAATCGGCGTTCTGGGTAGCCATCAGGTTGGAGGCGGCTTGTAGTCTCCCCAAAGAGTGCGCGTGATAGCGGGGCGGACATATCAGCAAGGCCTGTTTCAGGCGGGGGGCCGGAGAGCATAGCTGTATGAAATCCCCCATGAACAAACAGTAAATTGCCAAGGCGTTGCCATGCTGGGGCTGTAGCAACGGCATGATAGGTCCGTTGGGCGAGGTCTTCCATGAGGGAGGCTTGGATTTGCTGTAATGTGGTCTCTAGCGGGAGGTCACGTCTTAAACGTCTTCCCTCTAAAGCGCGGCCTAATTTACGGTCATGATTCCCAAGAACAAACATGCCGCGTTCGGTTTCTTGTAGGTCCAGCATTGTCTCTAACACGCCGGCACTATCAGGCCCGTGATCCACGAGGTCGCCAAGTTGAATGATAAAACGTTTTGTTGCGATAGCGTGACGAAAGGCATTGAGGTCACCGTGGACGTCTCCGACAACGCGCAGCCCATACTTGCGAATACGGGATAAAACCGATTCGGCAAGCCGTGGTTCTGAAAAAATAGGTCGCTCGTTCACGGTTTTGGTAACTCAGCCTCCGGTTCTCTAAAAGGGGAGGCAATTCTCTGATGATAATGGCCGAAGGTCAACCATTTACCATGCGGATACTTTCATCAAGATTGACAGAGAGGAGACGACTCACTCCGCGCTCTTGCATCGTAATGCCATAGAGCCGGTCCATATGGGCCATTGTGAGTTGGTGATGGGTAATGACTAAAAAGCGCGTTTTGGTTTGTTCTGTCATATCGCGTAATAAGGTGCAGAAACGTTCCACATTAGCATCATCTAAAGGGGCATCGACTTCATCAAGCACGCAGATGGGGGCCGGGGTGCAATGGAAGGCGGCAAAAATGAGCGATAAGGCCGTAAGGGCTTGCTCCCCACCCGAAAGGAGCGAGAGGGTAGAGAGCTTCTTACCCGGTGGTTGGGCAAAAATCTCCAATCCAGCTTCGAGCGGATCATCACTGCCGACCATCTGCAAATGTGCTTGCCCCCCATTAAACATCCGGGTGAAAAGCGTTTGGAAATGGGTGTTAATATCGGTAAAGACGGCCATAAGACGTTGCCGGCCTTCACGATTAATAGCCCCAACCCCACCGCGCAGCCGGGCAATGGCCGTGGAGAGGTCTTGATGCTCTTTAGTGATGCGTTCTGCTTCCTCTTGGGCGGTGCGGAACTCCTCCTCAGCGCAGAGATTAACAGCTCCTAGCTCATCACGTCTCTTGTTCGCGCGTTTGAGGGTTTGTCGTAAAGCTTGCTCTGTGTCTGCCGAGAGTGTCTCTGGGGCTTCGGCATCGTCAGGCAAAGGGGTCTCATGTTGGAGGAGGGCTAGGGCCTCTTGAGCTTGGGCGAGCCGCTCATTAAGGCGGATTGTGTCTTCACGATAGCGATGTGCCCCTTCTTGATGATGCTCTAACAGGGTTTGCTGTTCTTGGAGATGCTGTCGTGCTTGAGCCAGAGTGGCTAGGAGTGTTTGCTCTTGCTCTTCTAGCTGTTTAAGGGCTTCACTATCGCGTTGAAGCTGTTGCTCATGGCGCGCGAGGCTATCGTCATCTTTTTGCGCGGAGGCTGTTTTTTGTAAGGCAGCCTGACGCTCTGTGAGGCCTTGAAGCTGCATATTAAGCTGATTTTGTCGGTCTTTCGCTTGCTGATAGGTGTGGTTTAGATGCTCCTCACGTTCTTTGAGAAGGGAAAGTTGCTGGGTAAGGGCGTGGCGTTTGCCATGTGCGCGTCTGAGGGCCTCTTGTGTATGGTTGAGGTGCTCAGTGAGGCGATCCACCGTTTCTTTTAGGGCAGAGAGGTCCGGTAGGGCGGCTTGCTCTGCTTGGCAAGTTCGTTCTTCCTGCTGACGTGTCGTGAGTGTAGCCTCACTTGATTGAATATGCTGGACCAACCCATCGCGGCGCGCTTGCAATCCTGTGAGCAAGCGTTTCTTTTCCTGCAAAGCCTGCTCTAGCTGCGTGGCGTTTTGGCGTGCTTCTGCAGCATGCTTAGCCGCTGCCTCTGCGGTGCTTTGCGCCTGTTGAAGGGCGGAATGAGCGTTTTCGTAACAAGCTTGGCGTGCGGGGAGGTCGCTCTTGGCGCGTTCTGCTTCTAAAGCGTGTTTTTGGGCTGTGATGTCCTCCAGCTCTTGCGTAAGCTGGGCGATATTTTGCTCTATTTCCTTTAAGCGTGTAAGACGTGCGTCATCCTGAAAGAGAGCTTGCTGTTGGTGTGTGGTTGCCTCTTGTGCGCGGGCGCGGGCCTGTTCTAACGCCTCGCGGGCGGCTTGTTCTTCAGCTTGTAGCGTTTTAAGCGTCAGAGCGGCTTCTGAGGGTTCAGTTTTGGGGGGTGGGAGGGTGGTTAAAGCCTCCTGTGCAGCATGATGTTCGGCCTTTATCTGTGCAATGTGCGCCTCATGGGTTTGGACCTCATGGTTGATGAGGGCAAGTTGGTCTTGATGCAACGCATGGCGTTGTTTTAGCCCCTCCAGCGCGTGACGTTGTTGAGCATAATCCTCACGCATTGTGGTATAGTTGTCGCGTAAGTCCTTTAGCGTATGTTCCAGCACCGCGCATTGATGTGCGCTTTGTGTGGTTATCTGTTTTTGGGCATTATAATCTTGTGTCAGTTTTTCAATAAGATGGGCTGTTTTCTTTAGTTTTTGAATATGCTGAAGGCGAATCATTTCAGCAGTAGGGCTGTTCGGCTGGCGGATAAAACCATCCCATCGCCATAACGCCCCATCTTTTGTAACAAGCGATTGCCCCGGTTGTAGCTGGGTTTGCAAATCTGGGCCATCTTCTGGCGTATCAAGCAAAAAGATAGCATGGAGAGCCCGACTAAGAGGGGCCGGGGCGTTAATAAGAGCAGCCAAACAAGGGAGGGCGGCGATGGCAGGAGCAGGCCGCAGGGTAGCCCCATCATCGGGTAATAAACACCATTGCCGTGGGGTATCTGCCAGAGGGGCATCAGCTTGTGGCAAAGAGGCCTCTAAACCATCAGTTAGGGCACTGGCCAAAGCATTGATAAGCTCCTCTGGGATGTGGAGTTGCTCCATCACAGGGTGAGGAATGGTTTTTAAGCTGCTTGCAAGGCTTTGCTGTAGCCCTTCATATTCGCCTTTATGGCGGAGTAAAGCCGTATCTATGTCACGGAGGAGCGTTTGTGCTTTCTGCGTAGCGTGCTGTTGTGTAGCAAGCTGGGCTTCCGTTTCTTCAATCGCGTTATGTTGGCTTGTGTTTTGAGCCTCTAATGATGCGAGGTTTTTTTGCGCTTCCTCAAGCGCATGATGAGGGATGGCTTTGGCATGAACATCCTCAAGAGCGGCTTGTAATGTAGCCGAGCGTGCTGCTTGTGCCTTTAGTTGTTCGGCGAGGCGGGTGATATCGTGCTGCAAAGAGGTGCGGCGTTGTTGTTGTTTTTCTGTTTCGGCTTGCTCGTCTAACCAGCATTTTTCAGCCTCTTGGCGGCGTTGTGTGAGGGCCTGCTCCACCTCCGTCGCTTTATGGGCGGCTTGTTGAGCGGTTTGTTGGGTTTGATGAAGGGCTGCTTTGGCGTGGTCATCCAGCAAGGTGGCTTGGGTGTGTTTGGCTTGTGCTTGCTCTGCTGTAAGGCGCGCCTTCTGTTTGGTGAAGCGTTGTGTAAGCTCCTCCTCCCGCTGCTGAAGCTGCTGTAGATGCGCGCGCATTTCCTGTACATCTCGTTGGGCACGCTCTGTGATGAGGCGTTGCTCTTGGAAATGTTCTGCCGCTTCATGGGCTTGTTCGTCTTGCTGCTTTGCCTCGGTTATAGCATCCGCTACATGTTGGGCAGCATCGTCCGTAGGGGTGTGTTGCGCGCAGTCATCTTCAAGGCGTTTCAGTTCAGCTTTGAGATGGTCTAATGTGTTGCAATCATCTGAGATTTGCCGAGCGAGAGCTTGTTGGCGGCTTTGTAACCGTTCTTGCTGGAGCAACCCGGTATGATACTGGGATGATGCGCTCTCAAGTTGGGTATGTTGCTCGGTCTCTTGGGTGCGTAGAGCGGCAATTTGCTCTGTTATAGTTGGGTGTTGCGCGTTGAGCGTATGTTGCTGAGCGGTGAGGTCCTCTAATGTCTGTTGGGCGTCTTTTTGCTGGCCGTCAAGGCGGTGCAGGTCCTCTTTAAGGCGGGCTATGTCTTCATCAAGTTGGGCTTTTTGGCGTGCGTGGTCCTCAGAGGCCTGCCGTTGATGCTGGAGAGAGGCCTGGGCGACCTCAATATGGATGCGATGCTGCTCCAAACGAGGGCGCAGGGCTGCGTGTTCATCCTCTTTTTGCTGGAGCGAGTGTGTTTTTTGAGCAAGCTGCTCTTGGGCTTCTTTTAGGGCTGCATCATTCTTAGTGAGTGTCTCTTGCGCTTTGTCCAAAGCGGTGCGGCGGGTTTGGACAAGCTGTTCCGCACGGGCATGTTGGAGGATGAGGAGAGAACGCTCATGCTGGCGGATTTCCTCTGAAACAGCGCGGTAAGTTTGTGCTTTTTCTGACTGGCGAGCTAATGTGGTGAGTTGTTGCTCAAGGCTTTGGCGGTGTTCTTCAGCACGCTCTAGATTTGCTTCTGCTTGGCGGAGTTTAAGTTCCGCATCACGGCGGCGTACATAGAGGCCACTAATGCCCGCAGCTTCTTCCAATAAGAGGCGTCTTTCCTCCGGCTTAGCGGCAATAAGCTGGCTAACACGATTTTGGCTGATGATAGAGGAGCTACGCGCCCCTGAGGAGAGGTCGGCAAAGATGGTTTGCACATCCCGCGCGCGCATGACCCGATTATTAATACGGTAGGTGCTACCCGTCCCACGCTCTGCTTGGCGGGAGACTTCTAACTCTCCTGCTTGGTGGAAGGGGGCGGGAGCAAGGCCCGTAGCCTCGGCAAGATGAAGCGTGACACGGGCTAGGTTACGCGCAGGGCGACTGCCTGTACCCGCAAAAATGAGGTCATCACTATCCCCGCCGCGTAAGGCACGGGCGGAGCTTTCCCCCATGGTCCAGCGTAAGGCTTCGACAATATTAGATTTGCCGCAGCCATTAGGGCCGACAATCCCCGTTAGGCCGGGGAGGATATCCAGATGGACCTCATCAGCAAAGCTTTTGAAGCCAACAATATCGAGGCGGGTTGTGATCGCCTTATGTTGTGTCATTGCACCCTATAAACGCTGGGATGAGGTGAGTGAGAGCCTTTTAGGCCTTACTGACAAGCTCCGCAAATTTTTCCACCGTTTCGGGGTCTTGCGCATAAGGGGTATTATTGAAGCGGAAATAAGGCGTCCCTTTAATGTCGTACTCTTGGCCCTCTTTTTGTGTCTGCTGATAAAGAGCCTGACCAAAGCTCATATCCTTGCTGATTTTATCAAACTCAGCCGGAGCGATGCCCGCTAAAGCGGCTTCTTGCTTGAGGTGAGCGACCGGGTCATTGCCGGAGAAGGCCCATTGCATTTGCCGGGAGAACAGAGATTCAATGAAGGGTACATAACGCTCCTCTGGCAGGGAGCGTGCAACCATAGCGGCGATGAGGGCGACTTGGTCTAGTGGGAAATCGTGGAATTGAAAACGAATCTTCCCTGTATCGATGAATTGCTCTTTAATTTTGGGGAATAATTCTGTCGCGAAATGAGCGCAATGGGTGCAAGTGAGGGAGAACCATTCTTGCACAAGGATAGGCGCTTGTGGATTACCAATAATGCGCGGACCCATGCGTGGGTCTTGTGCAGCTTGTGCGTGGGCACGGCCCATCGTGATGAAGGGAGCAGCGAGCAGGGTAGCCCCCCCTATAAGGAGGTTACGGCGGGAGAGAGAAGGCTGGGTGGACATGGTAGCTCCTTTGCGATGGCAATAGGTGAGGCAGAGGTCTAGGAGACCACGCTAGGCGAACATGAACGGCAAGATAGCCCTGCCGTCAAGAGGGAGAAGGTGTGTTTGCTGCTTGACCCTCAGCCGTAGGGGGCTGGCGTCTAAGATGCGGGGGAACGCGCATCCGTAATGTAAGGATATGCCGCGCATCAGAATCAATAACACGAAACTCCAACCCGCTAGGATGAGCGAGGACTTCATCACGCGCGGGAACATGCTCGGCAAGGTGAAAGACTAAACCGCCTACCGTTTCAATTTCGGCTTCACGTTCTTCACGCGTGAGGATAGGGCCAAGGCGGTCTTCAAGCTCTTGGACGGTGAGGCGGGCATCAAGGTCTATGGTACCATCAGGGCGGTTGAACCATGGGGTTGTGACAGGCTCATCATGCTCATCAGAAATATCGCCCACAATGGTTTCGATGAGGTCTTCAATCGTGACGAGGCCATCAATACTGCCATATTCATCAATGACGAGGGCCATATGTGTCCGGCGTTGGCGCATTTGGAGCTGAAGGTCCAAAACGGGAATACTAGGAGCTACCAAAAGAGGTTGGCGCAAAAGCGCGCGTAGGCGGAAAGGTTCGTCCGTTCCGATATGGGCTACGAGGTCTTTAACATGAATCATCCCGATAATATCGTCTAACTCGCCATGATAGACAGGCATACGGGAATGATTTTCCTCCCGCATGAGGGCTAAGGCTTCATCAAATGAGAGGTCATCGGACATGGCGATGATGTCCGCTCTGGGGATCATAACATCATCAGCGGTGCTAGTGCGTAGGCGCAGCACATTCATGATGAGCGCGCGCTCTTGCCGGTCGAGCTCTGGTGTTTCGTGGCTATTCTTTCCAAGGCTGGCAGCTTCCCGGACAAGGTCAGCAATTTGCTGCCTAATAGTCTTGGTACGGGCCTTGCGATTGAAAAGTTTCATTGTAAGAGCGGTCTTCCTTAACGCGACAAAATGAGAGGAGCAGGGGCTGACATATGGCCTTGTAGGCGTGGCTTCCATGGGTCTGGGAGGCCCATCCGGCGGAGGATGAAGGTCTCTAACCCTTCCATTTTGCGGGCTTCACCGGGGTGATGATGGTCATAACCAGCAAGATGAAGCAACCCGTGAACAAGAAGATGCGTTGTATGTTCCCGCAGGCTCTTACGCCCCTGTTCAGCCTCGCGCTGCATGGTTTGATAAGCAAGAATAATATCTCCTCCCATAAGGGGAGACGGTGGCTCGAATGTAAGAACATTAGTTGGTTTGTTCTTACCGCGGAATTGCGCATTCAACCGTTGAATATGCCGATTATCCGAAAAGACAAATGAAGGCCCCGGTGCATCTGGTGCGAATATCATCCCATAACGCTGAACCATCTGGCATGTGCGTTGGACGAGCTGCTCAATATTTCCCACGCTAGCACGCCAACGAGGGTCGGAAACGATAATCTCAGCGCGTGGGGCGATAGGGCGTTTCATGATGCGTCCGGTAGGGGTAAGAGGTCTCATCTGCGTGGCGATCGTAAGCGTCTACAATGCGTGCGACAAGAGGATGACGGACCACATCCGCCGCGGTGAGGGGGCAAATCGAAATACCTTTTACCCCTTCAAGAGTTGTAACAGCATCACGCAGGCCAGAGGTGACCCCACGGGGGAGGTCAATTTGGCTCATATCTCCCGTAATTGCCATACGGGTCCCCGGCCCCATACGGGTGAGGAACATCTTCATCTGAGCTGAGGTGGTATTTTGGGCTTCATCAAGAATGACATAGGCATGAGCTAACGTCCGCCCCCGCATGAAGGCGAGGGGGGCGACTTCAATCTCGCCACTAGCCATGCGGCGACTGACTTGATCCCCGGGCATCATGTCATGCAAGGCGTCATAAAGTGGACGGAGATATGGGTCGATTTTTTCTCGCATATCACCGGGGAGGAAGCCGAGCCGCTCGCCTGCTTCCACCGCAGGGCGGGAGAGGATAATCCGGTCCACCTGCCCTGCTTGGAAGAGAGCCACCGCTTGCGCTACAGCGAGATATGTTTTCCCCGTTCCTGCTGGGCCAAGGCCAAAGACAAGCTCTTTGCGAGCAAGAGCCTGCATATAGTGCATCTGACCCGGAGAGCGTGGCGAAATAACCCCCCGTTTGGTTTGTATTTGCGGTAGAGCCCCCGGCGGTAAGGCGTCATCTTGGGTATGGGGGGCAGGATTTTGCACTGCCCGGCGATGAGAAGGGAGTGCGGTGAGGCGAATCACGCCATCAACCTGTTCACTATCGACCGTCATGCCGTTCCCCGCTTGCTTATAGAGTGCGTGTAACACGGCTTGTGCCCGCTCTACAGCGTCATTCTCGCCAGAGATGGCAACACGATTGCCACGGCACACAAGCCGTGTTCCTGTCCCTTGCTCTAGGCGAATGAGATGGCGGTCATGGTCCCCAAGGACGTTTTGTAGCCTTTGGTTATCCTCAAATCGCAAGGTTGTCGTGCGATATCCTTCAGCAGAGCTGCTCAAATGGTTGTGCCTTCTTGTTTAGAGAGATGACCGCCGAGGGAATTGGTGAAGGGGGTTGTAATATGTACCTTCACAATCTGCCCAATAAGGGCAGGGTCGCCCTCAAAATGCACAGGCTGAAGGTAAGGCGAGCGTCCATTTAGCTGCCCCGGTTTACGACCGATTCCCGTCACAAGAATATCCTGAACTGTGCCAATCAGAGACGCATTGAAGGCATCTTGCTGCTCTCTAAGGAGGGCTTGCAAGGCTGCGAGGCGTTTTTCTTTTACATCTTCTGCCACTTGGAAGGGCTGCCCCGCAGCGGGTGTGCCAGGGCGTTGGGAGTATTTAAAGCTATAGGCACTGGCAAAGCGCACATCACGGACCAGTTGCATTGTTGCCTCAAAATCCTCATCCGTTTCCCCCGGATGGCCGACAATAAAGTCCGATGTTAGTGCAATGTCAGGCCGAGCTGCCCTTAATTTACGGATGATGTCGCGATATTCATCCGCTGTATGGCCACGATTCATGGCTTTAAGCACTTTGTCGGAGCCACTCTGCACAGGGAGATGCAAATAAGGCATAAAGATGGGGTTATCGCGATGAGCATTAATCAGGGCTTGCTCCATATCGCGCGGATGAGACGTAACATAGCGCAGACGTTTGAGCGCGGGAATCCGCTCATGGAGCAATGAGGCAAGCTCTGGCAGGCTGGCGATACCGTCCTGCCATTCCCCATGGAAGGCGTTTACATTTTGTCCCAACAGGGTGATTTCTTTCACCCCACTGGCGACAAGTCGCTCCGCCTCAGCAAGGATGGAGGCTACGGGGCGGCTTGTTTCTGCCCCGCGTGTGTAAGGGACTACGCAGAAGGAACAAAACTTATCGCATCCTTCCTGAATGGTCAGAAAGGCGGTGAGGTTGCCCTCATTCTGTGGGGCGGCATCCTCCGGTAGAAGGTCGAACTTCGATTCAACGGGGAAGTCTGTATCAATCACACTACCGCCAGCACGCGCAATGCGGGCGACCATTTCCGGTAAGCGATGGTAGGTTTGTGGGCCGAGGACGAGGTCCACATAAGGAGCGCGGGCAAGAAGCTCTTTCCCTTCCGCTTGAGCAACACAGCCCGCAACGGCAATGAGGGTTTGCTTGCCCTCTAATTTGCGCGCTTCCCGGATTTGCCGCAGACGCCCTAGCTCGGAAAACACCTTTTCTGCCGCTCTTTCACGAATATGGCAGGTATTGAGGATAATCATATCGGCATGGTCAGGACTATCTACCGGACTATAACCGAGCGGGCGCAACACATCTGCCATACGCGCACTGTCATAAACATTCATCTGACAGCCCCATGTGATGATGTGCAGACCGCGAGCGGGGGAGGGGGTGAGCTGTTCTGGCATAAGTAGAGAGGTGTGATTATCCGTTAATGGTCAGTATGGTCGGTTGTGGGGAGGAGATGGTCCTCTGGGAGGCGATTTTGCCGGAGGTCCTCACTCCCTTGTTCGATAGCCGCGCGAGCTGCGTTAGAGAGTGCCTTACGGGAGGGGAAATCCTCCGGCTTTAGAGGAGGATGGAAGAGGACTGTCGCGCGCATAGAACGCCACCGTGTTAAGCCCACAAGATGGGGGCCGAAATCCATATCACCAAACCATGAGAAGACGAAGGACCGCCTATGCCGCCCGACAGGTAGCCCTTCTAAGCGGTCATAAGTAACAGTTACGGGCTGGATAAGGCAGGTTGGATGGTCATCTTCTGTTGGGTCATCACGCCGGCGTACAGGCCTAGCAATGGCAAAAAGGGAGGACATAAAGGGTAAAAGCTGTGTTCCTTTTGAGGTCGTCCCCTCCGGGAAGAAGGCGATATTATACCCTTTGCGGAGTTGGTTAATAACCTCCTGCACATCCTGCCCAGCTTCTTGCCGGTTGCGATTAATGAAAATTGTCCGACCCAGATAGGTTAAATAACCAATCAATGGCCAATGGCGGACTTCCTGCTTAGCAATGAAGAAGGCAGGCAGCACCTTGCCCAGTACGAGGACATCCAACCATGAGCTATGATTAGCGACATAAATAACACGCCGCCCATCAGGGCGCAGCGTTAGTGAGCCTTCCATCTTGCCGATAGTCCGCACTTTTATATTGAGGATTCGGCAAGCTACTGTCCAGAAAAAGAGCGGAAAACGGCGAAACATCTTCCCCGGTAAAAGGAGGCATGTTCCTTGGCCAACACACCCACATGCCGCCCAGAATAAGAGAGCTAACGCACGCAAGCGAATACGCAGCCGGTCGCAGATTGTATCATGTGCAGCGGCACGTTCATCTTCCGCAAAAAGGAGGTCAGGATCAAAAACCGGACGATTTTTGTTGCGGCGTTTGGGGGAAGGAAGCTCAGCAAAAGACATAATGCATTAAATAAGCGTTTTAGGGGAGAGAGACAATCATTATCCGACATAGGGGATATTGTTTATACTCTCTTAACAGCTATCTTAACGATAAATGACAGAATAGACACTTTTGCATTGGCCAGTGGGTGCGATAAAGGGAGGGCAGTCTCGTCTATGGTGGTGTGCAGCGTTTGACTGAGGGCATCAATAAAAAACTGTGCGGTGTTAGGAGAGTGCTGTGTATAGCCTCTCTCATCGTACCAACGCATCTTTTTGCCGCAGAACAAAATGACAGCCTCCCTAAGGTGCAGGCCCTTCCCAAAAAGGGCGTCGCTTATGAGGTCGATATTGCTCAAACAGATGATACAACCATTAGCGATAATATGGCAGCGGCCTCTCAGCTTGTGAGTTTGCAAAAAACGCGGCATGTGGGGCCTTATGCGTTAGCAGGGCGCATAAGGGGGGATTATGCGCGTTTGCAAGGGGCGTTGCAGTCGCGTGGATATTATGCAGGGCGTGTTGTGGTGCGCGTGTCCCTGCATGGCAAAACTCTTGAGGGGACCGCTCCTGACCTCGCTTCTTTTCTTAATGAGGCTGAAGCAGACGATAAGGTTCAGGTGCGCATCCAAGCAGAACCGGGCATACAATTTACGATAGGACAGATTGTTATTACTCCCTTAGCGGCCACGCCTGCGGAGGGGCTTGCGAAGGATAAAGAGCCTAGCCTCTCTGAAGCAGAGCGTAAGAGTATGGGAGTGCAAGAAGGGCAACCGGCCATTGCAGGGGATATTTTAGCAGCGCAAGGGCGGCTTTCTCATTTTCTGCAAGAGGAAGGGTATGGCCTTGCAGACGTACAGACCCCCCAAGCGATGTTGCGGCCGAATCATCAGATTGACGTTTATATCAAGATGAAACGCGGGCCCAAATTGATTGTCGGCCCTATCGCGTTGGAGGGGCTAAAGCGCGTTAAGGAGCGATATGTAAGGCGGCGTTTAGCGTTAAAAGAGGGGCAGCTTTATCAACCCTCTGCTATTGAGCAAGCACGATTGGATTTAGGGAGTACAGGTCTATTTTCCTCCATCCAACAACGTAATGCGGATTATGTCCTGCCTTTGCCCCCTCAAGGGGCTTCAGCAAAAGGGAAGGTTGATAAAAAAGGGAAAGCTCCTCCCTTACCCGCTGGGGCAGAGGGGGCATTGCCTCTCAGCTTTGATTTTGATGAAGGCAAACGCCATCGTATCACTGGCGATGTTGGGTATTCGACTGACCTTGGCGGGCGAGCAGGTGTTTCGTGGCTGCATCGCAACCTTTTGGGGAATGGGGAGCAGTTGCGTGTTGCGGCTTTGGCAACCGGGCTGGGCGGTACGGCACAACAAGGTGTGGGCTATGACGCTTATGTCGATTTTACAAAGCCTGATTTTCTCAAACGTAGTCAGACGCTTAATGTGCGGTTGGAGGGGATTCGACAGCTCCTTTATTCCTATGGACAAACGGCCTTCTTGCTTCATGGTGGGGTGTCTCGTCCGTTAGGGAAGGACCTTTCAGGCAGTATAGGGGCTACGGTGGAACAAGAGCATATTCGGCAATTTGGCCATAAGGCGGAATATTTCATCGCGTCTCTTCCCCTTCAGTTGGATTATGACGGCACCCATCGCTCCAATCCGATTGAACCAGCAACTCATGGTGTGAAAGCCTCTATTGGGGTGACGCCTTCTTTATCGCTAGAGCATCAAACCTCCTTTTTTATCCCTATGAATGCACAGGCCTCCACATATTTTGACCTTACCCATCTAGGGCTAACCAAACCGGGGAATAGTGTTATTGCCCTGCGTGCAATGGTTGGGTCCGTACAAGGGGCAACGACATGGCATTTACCACCAGACCAAAGGCTCTATGCCGGGGGACCGGGCTCTGTTCGTGGTTATCGGTATCAAGGGGTTGGGCCGCAATATCAACATACAAAATATGCGATTGGTGGCACAGCTATGGATGCAGGGACTGTGGAGTTTCGTCAAAGACTGCCTAAGAATCTGGGGGTAGTTGGGTTTGTTGATGCAGGTCAGGTAAGTTCAGGCTCTATCCCTGCGCATGGTAAGCTACGGGTTGGGTATGGTGGTGGTGTGCGGTATTTTACGCCCATAGGCCCTGTGCGTGTGGATGTCGCCTTCCCGCTTCATCGGGCTGAACGGGGAGACCGGTGGGAACTTTATTTAGGGTTGGGGGAGACATTTTGATGCTCTTTTGGCGTAGGTTTCTCCGTTATAGTGCCTATGTAGGTATTGTGCTGGATTGTGTGGTGATTGTTGCTCTCATAGGCATCAATTTGCCCCCAACGAAGCGTTTTATTGAGCATAAAGTCCCAAATTGGACGGGTGGGATGGTGGCGATAGAGGGGATGCAAAGCGTTTTGCCGTGGCATTTCTCTTTGGCGCATATTGTTTTGAAAGACCAGCAAGGCATTTGGTTGGAAGGGCGTGGGCTAGAGCTGCGTCTAAGTTTATTCGATCTGCTGGGAAAAACCATCCGTGTACGCACGATCGCTGCTGAGACGCTTGATTATAAGCGTAACCCCGTTTTCCCACCATCACCTCCATCATCTCATCCTTCGACAGGCCTGCCAGCATGGGGTGTGCGGCTTGATAAGCTAGCTATACCGCGTTTGACACTCGGCCCATCTGTGATGGGGCAAGCAGTGTCTATGCAGCTGTCTGGTGATATGCAGATAAAGGATGTGAGTGCATTCTCTAAGCCCATCTCTTTTGCAGATGCGCCGCCTATGCAGCTCCATTTGTTCATGAAGCGGTTAGATAACCCAGCGTATTTGCGCTTGCACTTTCGGATGGACCGTCATCAGATGATGAGCAATGTGCATTATGATGAATCCGTAAATGGTTTTGCCGCCATGCCGGGAACGGTTGGTGTGCTAGACCCGTTGTCGATTGATGTTACGGCGGAGGGTCCTTATGAGGCCTTAAAGACCAATTTGGACATACAAGCGGCGATGATCCATCAGGCCACACCGCTGGCAGTTATATTGAGGGGCAAGCTAAACCTCATCCAATATACACATGACCTGCATTTTTCCCTCAATGCTCCGGCTATGACCTTGCGCCCCGGTTTGGGGTGGGAGAGCTTGATGATGGAGGCGGAGCTTCACGGCCCGCTCCGCGCACCTTATGGCACGGTTAAGTTAGAAGGGGCGGGTTTGCTCGCCGCAGGTGCGGGTATTGGGCATATGTCCGTACAATTTGAAGGGCAAGGAAACAGCCTAGCCGCTGCTTTAGATGATACAACCTTCCGTCAAAAGATAGTGGGCGGAGGGGCAGATCATCTCGCTTTATCCGCTCGTTTTGATGGGATTAGCGTGCCGGGTAAGGCTTCGTCCCTTTTGGCTTCAGCACCTCTGACGATAGAGGCCATGCTTGCACCCCAGCAAGAGGGAAAGCCGTATCAGATTCATATCAAGCATGAGGCTATGGCGTTAGATGTTACGGGGAAGGTAGAGAACCAGCTTTCTGGCCATGTGCAGCTTGCTATAGACAAACTACCAGACCTCACAGCCCTTATGGGGCAGAAGGTCGAGGGGACAGCGCATTTATTGGGGGATTTTACCGTACCCTTACGGCAAAGCGGAGCATTATCCGCGGCGTTAGGGGGGCAATTTGGTATAGACAAAGGCCCTCCGCCTCTTATGGCTCTCATCGGGCCGAAAGGCACCCTTACGTTCCATCTTGCACAGCAAAATGATGGTGCCTTCCTCATAAAGCAGGCAGCTCTAACAGGGTGTGGCTTTCAGCTAGAGGGAGAGGGGCAGCTTGATGCAAAGAGGCATTTATCTTCTTCTGTAAAGCTATCATTGCCGGATTTAGAAGCTTTGCACAAAGTCTTGCGGGGCCATGCAGCCTTGCAGGCAGAGCTGCAAGGGCCTTTGGATGATATGGCAGTCCATACCCGTCTTGCGGGGGCGTTGGGCGTTGTTCATCCTTCAGCCTCCCTCCCTGTAGCCCCGTTGGAGATGACGGCGGATGTGGCGCATCTGCCTTCTCATCCTCAAGGGATGTTACATATAGAGGGCATGTTGGATCGCGCACCTCTTATTGTAGATACACAATTTGAGCGTGCGAGCGATGGGACGATAAAAGCAGATCTCCATAAATTAGCGTGGAAAGACGCGCAGGGGCGTGCCTCTTTGTTGCTCCCAGCGGGGACGATGGTTCCGCAAGGGGAGGTCATGCTTAATGTGCCGCGATTGGATATATTTAGCCGCTTAATTGGCCAATCCCTTACGGGGCATCTCCATGTGGGTATGGAAAATACGGCGCATGACCATATGCAGATTGCGCTTGATGGTCAGGCCTTCATGAAAGATTATGCCGTTAAGGCAGCGCATTTGCAGGCTGATTTACATAATATAACGCAGGATCCTAATGTGGTGATGAATCTGCATCTTACAGGGGTGCGGTTTAAAGAAATAACGGGGGCGGCACAGCTTTCTCTCAAAGGGCCGCAAACAGCGTTGGATGTGCAAGCCCGTGGAGCGTTTGAAAATGTTATGCACGCGCCTGCGCGGTTTGATGCCGCCGCACAGCTCCATCTACCAGAGCACAGCGTTAGAGTGGATAGGGCGTTAGCGTCTATAAAGGGCGATAGATTCAAATTAACAGCCCCTGCCATTGTGCGTTATGGGGCGGACCTCGCCGTGGAACATATGGCGGTAGAGCTTAGCCCGCCTCATGGCGTGGCTGGGCGTGTTTTCCTCAACGGGACGATAAAGCCAAATCTGGTTCTTGAAGCGCGATTGGAGCATATCACCCCCGCGCTAGCCGCACCGTTTCTACCGGCTTTACAGGCGGAGGGGGATGTCTCTGCGGCGGCAAAACTACGTGGCACATTAGCCTCTCCTACCGGACGGTTTACGATGGAGGGGCGCGGTCTTCGCTTCATCAGTGCTGCGACAGCTTCCTTACCGGCGGGGCAACTGCATATAGAGGCCGATTTAGCCGGGACGCAGGCACTCCTTCATACGACATTCCGTGCGGGGGAGCCGTTGGTCTTCATACTTTCAGGGAAGGTGCCATTATCTCCTACGGGACAATTTGCTGTAGCCGCAAAAGGACGAGCGGACCTTTCCATTGCCAATGCGTTTTTAGGGGCTGATGGTATGGGGGCCGGGGGACAGTTGGACTTAGACCTTGGCGTAAATGGCCTTCTCAAACAGCCGCAGCTTACAGGGTCAATTCAATTACATAATGGCTCGTTCGAGGAATATGCCGATGGTGTGCATGTTGAGGCAGGAGATGGCCTCATCAAAGCGCAGGGCGATCGCCTCACAATCGAGCATTTTACCGCGCGCGCAGGGCAAGGCTCTTTAGGGGTAACGGGGCAGATTGGCGCGTTACAACCCGGTCTGCCGGTGGATGTCTATTTTACCATGGATAAGGCGCAGCCAGTTCAAAGTGATTTATTGACCGAGCGGATAGATAGTCGGCTTCATATTTATGGCCAAGTGGCAACACGGTTGGATGTAGAGGGGGATGTTACTATCCCAGAGGCAGCCATCACGATACCGGATTCCATGCCGGCCTCTGTGCCGCAACTAGAGATTATTACACCAGAACAAACCAAGACGCCAGTTAAGCCACCGCCCAAGATGATTATTGGCTTGAATGTTAATGTCATGTCCCCGGGGGCATTATTTGTGCGTGGGCATGGGCTTTTTGCTGAAATGCAGGGGAAATTACATATTGGAGGGTTGAGTATGGCCCCCGTTGTGACGGGGGGGATTTCCCTCAAGCAGGGTAATTTTAACTTAGCGGGGATTAATCTTAATTTTACGCGGGGGGAAATTGGTTTTTCTGGGGCTAGTGCAGTGCATAAATTAGATCCGACAATAGATTTTCGCGCTGATCGTAATGCGGATGGCACATTAGCGAGTTTGCTCGTTCGTGGTTATGCGAGTGAGCCAAAGTTTGAGTTTGTTTCTAACCCTCAATTACCGCGCGATGAGGTATTATCGATTTTGCTTTTTGGGACAAAGCGTAGCTCCTTATCGCCTGCTCAATTAGCATCTTTGGGGGTGGCGGTTGTGCAGATTGGGGGTGGCTCGGCTTTTGATCCCATGAGTAAGGTGAGGAATGGCCTAGGGTTAGATCATCTTGCTATAGGTGGGGGGAGTAGCGTTGGTAATGGCGGTACGAGTTTGGAAGCTGGCAAATATATTACAAAACGTGTTTATGTTGGCGCAAGGGAAGGGCTTTCCAGTAAAGGGACGCAAGCACAGGTAAAAGTAGACCTTACAAAAAGGCTTCAACTTAACACGACTATTGGTACAGGCGGGCAAGTGACGGGCTTTACCACGCCAGAAAATGACCCCGGCTCCAGCATTGGACTTTCTTATGGGATAGATTATTAAGGGACATCTCTGTAAAGATGATAGAGAATTATACATTTATGTTTCTACAGTCCTAAAAAGGGTGACCTTGGTATGTTGTTGACCTCTCGTAGTCTTCTTGCCGCAATGGCATTAACATGCGCCGCACCGGTAGCGGCTTTCGCCCAAGTAAGCGGTGAGTCAGCGGCAATCCAAGGGGGGTATTATAGGGTCGAGCCTCTCCATACACAGGTTAGTTTCTCAGTTTTGCATCTGGGCTTTACTGTTTATGAGGGGTTGTTTTCTGGGGCGTCTGGTACCCTTATTTTGGACCCTCGGCAGCCTGAATCCTCTAGTCTAACAGTGTCTCTCCCCATTGCCTCTGTCCAAACAACCAGCAGCAAACTGACAGAAGAATTGAAAAGTGACGCATGGCTAGGGGCCGCGCAATTCCCTAAGGCGGAGTTTGTCTCCGTAAGTGTGAAGCAAACAGGGCCTAATGATGCCCTTGTAACGGGTAACTTGACCCTGCATGGGATAACACGCCCAGAGACCTTGCATGTTCATTTTATTGGGGCGGGTGTTAATATGCTGGATAAACAATACACAGTGGGCTTTGACGCAACAGGGACCATCAAACGGAGTGAGTTTGGGATTAAAATGTTCGTCCCATATATTAGCGATGAAGTAGAATTGCGGATTGCTGGTGCGTTTGAGCGGCAGGCTGTACAGCCTGCCTCCAAAGATCAAGACGATTAATAGTTATAGTTAGATGCTGCGGAGGATGGCCGCTTGACGAAAACCATCCTCCATAGACCCTAGGGTAAGGGATTAGGAAGACCAGTTCTTCTCAAAATCCCCAAAGAGGGTTAACCCCCCATCGACATAGAGCGTCTGCCCTGTAATGTAGCTGCTTTCCTCAGAAGCGAGGAAGCCCATAGCATCGGCAATTTCTTGGCTTTCACCCGGTCGTTTCATAGGGATATGGCTGGCAACGGCTTTATATTGCTCAGGGTCTTTTACCCATGAATCGTTGATTGGTGTCACAATAGCACCGGGGGCGACAGCGTTAACGCGGATGCCGCGGGAGGCATATTCCAACGCTAATGTACGCACCATATTATCGACTGCCCCTTTAGAGGCAGAATAACCTAGATAATGGGGCTTAGGGATTAATTGATGCACGGAGGAGTTGACAACAACCCTCCCTTTAATCCCGTGTTTTAGCCAATAGCGCAGGGCTTCGCGGCAGCAGAGCATCACCCCTGTGACATTAACGGATAATACACCTTCAAAATCCGCCAATTTGACATCTTCAGAAGGGGAAGGGATTTGATACCCGGCATTGCAAATGAGTACATCCAAGCCGCCCATGGTCTCAATACTCTCTTTAAAGAGCTTTTGGACTGTCTCCTCATGTGAAATATCACCTGTAGCGATGACGTGTTCACCTGCCTCGACTTTAGGCAATGTCTCTAAAACGGCCCGTAACTTATCTTCTTTACGGCCATTAATAGCAACGCGGGCCCCTTCTTTGGCAAAATATTGTGCAGCAGCCTCACCAATTCCCTGAGATGCCCCAGTGATGAGGACCTTCTGCCCTTTAAAACGTTTTGATGGATTTGTGGACATATAAACCTCAAACCTTTCCCGTTAGGGTTGTGGGAAGGAAAACCCCTCCCAGCAGGAATCCTGTGGGAGAGGGAGAGGAAAATCAAGCGTTTTTCATCGTTTGGGTAAGGTCATCCAAAACTTTGCCGGGGTCTTTATTTTCCAACACGGCAAGCTCTGCAACAAAGCGTTCCTGTGCGGCTTCAAAAAGTTTCCGCTCAGAGAAGCTACCATCCAAACTATCGACATTGCGGCGGAGGTCGCGCAGTACTTCGGCGATTTGGACGAGATCGCCAGAGTTAATCTTCTCTTGATACGCTACAGCACGACGCGCCCACATACCACGGCTAACATGGGGCTTACCTTTGACCACAGCCATGGCTTTATCGACAATCTCGCGCGTTGCAATTTTACGCAAGCCGGATTTGCGCGCCTTAGCCAGTGGGATGCGCAAAGTCATTTGATTGCCGGGGAAGGAAATCTGAATCATTTCGATCTTCGTATCAGCGATTTCTTCTTCGCCGATGCGGTCAACCCGGCCAACACCATGGGCTGCGTAAACGATAGCGTCTCCCTCGCGGAAAGGATTCTTTTCCTGCTCAGGGTCTTTCTGACGGGCAGTGTGCTCGGCGGCGGCGCGGGCCATCTCGTCAGTGACACCACCCTTATGGGGCATTCTGAAGCTGTTGTTCATGTAGCGACCCTACCAGAAAAAGAGGAAGTTGTCTTGTTTTTACGCACTGGTTAATCTTTTTATACCGTTATTACGGCACACGCCCAAATTGTGGGGTGGGCATGGGGTGGGGCTTTTGCCCCAAGGGTTGGAGCAAATCACGCTCAATCGTGCGGCTAATAGTCAGCATAGGTAGAGCATGAGGGCTATCGCGGAAGGGTTCTTGCAGGTTGCGCCCGCTTCTATCAAGCATTTGGAAGAGCACCCCGATAATGCTGGAGCCTAAGGGAGTAATCCACCCTAAGGTTTGTACAGCCGAAAGCGGAAGTAAGATACAAAATAAATGCGTAACGATATTCGGTAGCATCGAATATTGAATCGGTAATGGTGTATTACGAATACGCTCTAACCCCCCTTGTGCATTGGCAAGGTCGGAGAGGATGCGATCCACTGTTCCATGAACAGCACCATCAACATTACGTTCTATAACAAGATGGCGGACAGACTGACCCAGCTTATAAAGCAATGCATTGGCTGGATTGCCGCATGAAAATACAAAGTTATAGGTATCTTCATCTAGCAATGTGCGAATGACAGCATCAGGTTCATTATTACTGAGGGAAGATTTGAGGATATAAGGATAGGCTGCCATAGCCCGTGCAAGATCCGGTGCTCCGCCGAGAAGGGAGTCGACCTCACGGCCAAAAGAGCGGCAATTATTGGTGACAGAGCCCCATAAGGTACGTCCCTCCCACCAGCGCGCATAAGCAGCATTATTGCGGATACCGAGGAAGATAGCTAAAGCCGACCCCATCAGGGAGAAGGGTAAGGCAGGTTGCTCCATCCATTCCTGATGGAAGATTTGGAAGAGAATCACAACCACGCAATCCCATCCTGTCAGGATAACGAGAGGGGGGATAATTTCCTTAAATAATATGGAGAAGCCGTACCGGCGTTTGATGATCACGGGGGCAGAATCCTCACATAAATTAGCAGTGATGACATCAGGGCTTGAAGCCCGCTCATTCTGTGGCACAATCCAGATAACAGAAACTGTGGAAACAAGGTAATTACGCAATGGATGTTCGCGCTGCAATCGCTTTAGAGGCAGGACAACCGCTGGTTGTCGATACTGTTCAGCTTGAAGGCCCTCGCGAAGGGGAAGTTTTGGTAGAGCTGATGGCTACCGGGCTATGCCATACGGATAAATATACACTCTCCGGTAAAGACCCGGAGGGGCTGTTCCCCTCTATCTTGGGGCATGAGGGTGCAGGGATTGTGCGTGAGGTAGGCGCAGGTGTGAAGCATCTGAGACCCGGCGATCACGTCATTCCTCTTTACACGCCGGAATGTCGGGAATGTCCGTCTTGCCTCTCTCGTAAGACGAATCTGTGCACGTCTATCCGCAGCACACAGGGCAAGGGCCTTATGCCTGATGGGACGACACGTTTTTCCTATAAAGGGAAGCCTGTTCATCATTATATGGGCTGCTCTACCTTTGCTAATTTCACGGTCATGCCGGAGATTGCTTTGGCAAAGATTCGCTCTGACGCACCGTTTGATAAAGTTTGCTATATTGGCTGCGGTGTGACCACGGGTATCGGCGCGGTATTATTTACGGCGAAGGTTGAAGCAGGCTCCACCGTGGCTGTGTTTGGCCTTGGCGGTATTGGGCTGAATGTCATCCAAGGGGCTAAAATGGTCGGGGCAAACCGCATCATCGGTATTGATGTGAACCCAGAGCGTGAGGCCATTGCCCGTAAGTTTGGGATGACAGATTTTGTGAATCCTAAAGAGCTTGGTGAGAAGGGTGACCTTGTTGCGCACTTAATTGAGCTGACCAATGGTGGGGCGGATTATACGTTCGAATGTGTGGGTAATGTTAGCCTCATGCGTCAGGCCCTAGAGAGTGCCCATCGCGGTTGGGGTGTTTCCTGCGTGATTGGTGTTGCCGGTGCGGGGGAAGAAATTAGCACGCGTCCCTTCCAGCTTGTGACAGGTCGGCGTTGGATTGGTTCCGCCTTTGGGGGGGCGCGTGGCCGGACGGATGTGCCCAAAATTGTTGATTGGTACATGGAAGGACGCATCAATATTGATGACCTCATCACCCATGAGATGAAGCTAGAGGACATCAATAAAGGTTTTGACATGATGGGGCGCGGCGAAGGGATTCGTAATGTCGTGAATTACAGATTATGACGGCAAATCCTTTCACACTTCTTGAGAGCCATGCATGTTGTGGGGGGGAAGTACGCTTCCTCTCCCATCAATCCCGTGAGCTAGGCTTGCCAGCGCGGGTTAATCTTTTCCTCCCAGAAAGTGCCGTGGCGGGTGCGGCTGTCCCGGCTGTGTATTGTCTGGCTGGGCTGACATGCGACCAAGATACGTTTTTGATTAAAAGCAATGCCATCCGCTATGCGGCAGCGCATGGCTTGGCCCTTATTGCGCCTGATACTTCTCCACGTGGCGCAGATGTCGCGGGGGAAGATGAGGCTTACGACCTAGGGACAGCGGCTGGTTATTATCTGGACGCCACTGCGGACCCTTGGGCAGCTCATTATCGTATGGGCTCCTATATCTGCAAAGAGCTTCCTGCTTTGATGGAAGCCCATTTCCCCCTTAAAGCGGGATGCCGTGGCATTATGGGCCATTCTATGGGCGGGATGGGAGCGTTAGCCATTGCGTTGGGGGATGCCTCTGCTTGGCAAACGGTCTCCGCTTTTGCGCCTATTTCTGCCCCTGCGCGCGTCGAATGGGGCCAGAAAGTCACAAAGGCTTATTTTGGGGGCTATGAGGCTGAATGGGGGCAATATGACCCTTGTTTACTTTTAGCCGCAGGGAAGACTCATCCCGGGCCTTTGCTGGTTGATCAGGGTACAGATGATGAGTTCCTCGACCGCTTACGCCCTGATTTGTTGGAGGAAGCGGCCGCGAAGGCAGGCCAAGCTCTCATGCTACGCCGCCATAAAGGCTATGACCATTCCTATTGGTTTGTGCAAAGCTTTGTGAAAGATCACCTCGCTCATCATGCTAAAGGCTTGCTGTAAGGTCCTTATTATAAAAAATCCCCTTCCTGTTGTATAAGAGGAAGGGGATTTTCCTTTTATGATGATGTTTTTGCCCCATAAAGGGCATCTGGTGTGATGTCTGGCTCGGTAAGTTCTATGAGGCCGGTAGGGGTAAGGGCGTTATAAAAACAGCTACGCCGCCCTGTATGGCAGGCCACACCTTTTTGTCTTACAGTCAGCAAGAGACAATCCAAATCACAATCTAGCGTAGCGGCAAGAAGATGCTGCACTTGGCCAGAGCTTTCCCCTTTACGCCAGAGTGTTTTGCGGCTGCGTGAATAATAACATACCCGGCCCGTTGTGAGTGTTTCTGCCAGGGCCTCTCGATTCATCCAGGCGAGCATAAGGACGTTTCTGCTCTCATCTTGAGCAATGGCACTGATAAGCCCTTGCTCATTAAAGCGGACTTTTCCCAAAAGCTCTGTCAAAATAGGCGTGGCTATAGGGGCCCATTCCACTTTATTGTCCTGCTGTGTCATGTTTCATCTCCTCACGAGGTAGCCAATCTGGCCAATTAAGTGTGATGGGGCATGGTCCGAGCATAAGGTTAGTCGCCTCCCAAGCACGGCGATGGAGCAGAGCAAGACCGTGAGATCCGTTATAGGAGCGGAGTTCGCCTACCTCTTGCCCATCAAGCGTGATAGCTGCATCAGCAGGGAAGGGTGTTCCATCTCGTGATGAAATCGGCAAAATCCGCTTTTTGATAAGCCCACGATAATGGGTACGAGCGGTGACTTCTTGGCCGAGGTAACAGCCTTTCTCCCACGAGACACCATGCAAATAATCCATATTCGCTTCTAATACGAGCGTTTGGCCGGGTATGATGTCCGCATCATCAGGGACACCAATTGTCAGGCGATGTTCCAAAGAGGCTAATGTCGTGTCGTGATGAGGTGTCGTGATGATAGAGGGGGGACATATGGCCCGCCATCCAAGGCTAGGGTGCCGCGGGTCTGTCACGGTGATGAGGGTGTGTTCTGGGGGGGCATCTTCTGGCGTACCTGTTAGGATGCCATACTCTGTTAGGTCTATCTGCACATCAGCCCGGAGGCGAAACCGCTTGAGTGTTTTAATGATGCTTTCAGCCTGCGCGGCAGTAATGTCGAGATAGAGAGCGTCTTCTGTCTTCCAGAGAAAGAAGAGCGATTCTATACGGCCTTGTGCATTAAGGAGGGCCGCCCAGCAACTTTGTTGTGGTGGCAGAGTGAGGACATCATTAGTGATAAGCCCTTGGAGAAAGCTTGCGCGTTCATTTCCTGTTAATGAAATGACAGAACGGTGAGAAAGATGGTTGCGCTTCATCAGTGTCCGCATGATAGTGAAATCTTAGGTGTGGGGAGTTTCGCCCCATTTAGGGGTGAGATACAAGAGATCATCTTCGCGTTCTGGACGATTAGAGGGGATTTTTAAGCTTTGCTGACAGATGAAATCGTTGACCCCGCTATTGATACCACAGGGCGGCGGTGGCAGCTCTTCCAATTTATTGGGCCGATTTTGGGCGTTATTTTGGTCATTGTGACCATCGCGATGGTGACGCTCTACACATATCGCACCATGCGGGAAGGGGCGATTACCCTATCGCGCAACTTGCTGCGTAGCCAACAACGCTACATTACCGAGGAGGTCAGCCATTATCTCTCCCCCGCTACGGGGATCTCCTTTATGGCTAGCAATATGCTGACAGGTGACGACCAGAAACAAAATGTCGCAACCTTCATGACCCTTGGTCGTTCCGTCCTGCGTGATATGCCGCATGTCGATAGCTTTTATCTCGCGGATGACCAAGGTCATTTTTGGATGACGAGCCGGCGAGATGATGATTATGAAGAAACAACCATGCAAATGGAGGACGGTGCTCCCTATTATCGTCATAAAGTCACGGATAAAGATGGTCGCTTTATCTCGACAGATCGTTTTTCGGCTGAAGGATACGACCCTCGCTTACGGCTTTGGTATAAAAAGGCTGTAGAGCGTGAAAGTAGAACGCCTGATCGCCGTTTATTCTGGACGGCACCATATTTGCATCTTTCAACACGTCAATTTATTGTAACAGCGTCTTTGGCTTTCCAAGCATTGGATGGACATAAGATTGTTTTTGCAATTAATATTTCCCTTAATCAGCTTACTAAGTTTGTAAACAGCCTTAAAGTCGGTAAAAGTGGGCAGGCCGTTATTGTCGATTTAGATGGTCATGTCATCGCGGGCCATAATATGGCTGACATTGGCAAGCCCGGCTTTGATGCTGCTAATGTGAGGCTAGACCCTAAAACACAACCTGTTTTTGTACGTGCGTTAGATGTCTTCCGCGTTATGGGGGATGGTTCTGGTCTGGTTCATACGCGTGGGTTAAATTATGTAACAATTGCCGCAGCTATGCCTTTAGCAAAACGCTCTTGGGTGCTTTTACTTAATGCTCCTGAGAATGATTTTGCTAATTTTACACAAGTTGTGAAGCATCAAACACTTTACTTCTCCATTATTATCGTTGGTTTGGCTTTAGTTTTGGCCGCGGGGCTTATTTATCAAGGGCGTCGTGTTGAAAACTTACAGAAGAAGTTAGGGTCTTTTGCAACGGAGAGAAAAGAAGATAATATCATCCTCCTCAAAATTATTAACACCACGGGCTTGTTAGACCCCAGTAAAGAGCAGCCTTATTTATGTGAGGCTTTAGCCGACAGGTCTGTGGCGCGGCGTGTTAGTATTTGGCGGCTTTTATCTGATGGTAATCGCCTTCTTTGTGAAGATATGTTCGACCGGGAACGCAACGCCCATCGTCTCGGTATGGAGCTAACAAAGATGGGTCATCCCGGCTTGTTTGAGTGCTTAGAGGACGGACATCTCATCGATGTGCCAAATGCAGAAGATGATCCTCGTCTTCAGAGTGTGCAACGTGTTGTGATGCGTATGATTGATACGCACCATCTTGTTTTGCTTCCTATCTTAGAGGAACATCACCTCGTTGGGGCTATTATGGTGGAGGACCCAAACCAGATTACGGAATCCGAGCGAGTGATGACGTTAGTAGCCTCTATTTTGGCGGTGCGTTTTAGTCAGGCTCAAGAGGAAGATAAACACACGCAAGAAGCGTCTCCCCTGCCGCCTTCTGTGGCACAGCAAGCATCAGCAACGCAATCTAGGCCGCCAATGCGGATTATCGAAGGCTTCCTCCTGCGTTCTGGGGAGGAGGAACATCATCCAAATGATCTCCCAGAATCAGGGTTATATCCAAGTGTACCTATTATGGTCTTGGAGTTCTCCGAGGCGTATTCCGCCAATCATGATGCGGCGCGTGTGATGTTGGATTTGGTCAGTGAGTTGACCGATAAGATCCAAGCTATTGCGCGTGAACATAAGTTGTTCTCAGTACAAGTGGCGGGGAATCGATTTATTTTTCTAGGGAGTTGTTCTCAAACTGCGGATTCCGAGGGGGCAGCTAATATAGCTGATGCAGCGATTGGTATCCGCGAAGCATGCTTGATGACGATTTCACAAACTAATACGCGGCTTATGTTCCGTATCGGGATTGATGTTGGCGCAGTCCTTGTAGCGCGGTTAGGGCAGAAACGTGACGTCTTCAACCTCTGGGGGGAAGGGCTAACCATGGCCGGGGCTTTGGCCCATAACGTGCCAGATGGCGGGCAGATTCAAGTGTCGGACCGTGCCTATCAAGTGCTGCAAGGGGTCTTCCTATTCCGCTTGAGAGGGGAGTTCTTCTTACCGGGGAGTGGCATTGCCAATAGCTATATCCTCGCCGGTAAGGGGGATATAGGAGCGACAGATAAAACATGAACTTTTCTGAACGCTTTTCCATCTTACATATTGGCCTTGCTTTTTTAGGGCGTTTTTCTCGTTCCCTCCCACGCTTTTTCCTCATTGTAATTGGGGGAGGATGGGGGGTGCTTTATACGGTTCTCCGCCCTAGCGCGTGGCGGCGAACTGTAATGATTGAGTTCCGCCGAAGCTTGCGCCAGTTAATAGGCGGTGGATTTTTTAGCGTTGTTGTTGTGGCGTGTTTGACCGGGTTTGGCTTGGTTTCCCAAGCTGTTTATTGGCTAGGTTTTGCCGGTATGTCTCAGATGACAGGCGGCCTTTTGTCCAGTATCTTGCTGCGGGAAATAGCTCCCATTTTAGTGGGGGTCATTCTGCTAGGTCGCTCTGGCATGTTGATGCTGACGGAAATGGGTAATTTAACAAAAGGAGGGCGGCTTAATACCCTCAGCGGTATGGGGATGGACCCGTTCCTTATCTTTGTTGTACCGCGCACAATCGCCATGACTGTTGGGGGGGTGACATTAGGGACTTTGTTTGGAGCAATGGCCCTGGCCACTGGCTATGTGGCATGCTGGGCGAAGGGAATTGTCACCGTATCTATTTGGTCTTTCCTTTTTGAAGTCGTAAATAGCATGCAGTTGGTGGATTATATTGGTATCCCTTTAAAGTTTTTACTTAGTGGTTCCACTGTTGGGCTATGTTGTTGCCTGTCAGGTATTGATGTGACTGCAGAGGATAATTTGGCGACATTAATGCCACGCGGCTTCTCACGGGGGATTATGTCCATTTTGGTGATTAATGTCCTCATTGACGTTATTTTGGGGAGTCTTTGATGGATAATACCCTTACCGGAATGGGGCGCGATTATGACTTCATCTTAAAATTGGATGAAGCCGTCCCTTCATCAGATTCAACAGGCCTTCCACCGGTAAAATATAATCTCTTTGTCGAGCCGGGCGAATGTGTCTTTGTAGAGTGTCGTGATGAGTTCCGTTCAGCCCAATTTGCAGATTTCTGTGCTGGCATTTTGCCTGTTAAAGAGGACCCTGCAACGGGGAAAAGGCGCGGTGCTGTCAGCTGTATGGGGTTAGATTGGGCGGAGCTGGATGAGCGGCGAGCCAATGCCTTGCGCGGTCGTATAGGGCGCATCACAGTTGAGAGTGGCTGGATTGACCTTTATGAAATGCACCTCAATATCTTATGGCCGAGCTTGCATCATAGCCGTGCCCCTTATGATAGATTAGTGGGGGAGGCTGTTAAATTATGTCAATCATTTGGTTTGCCGGGTTTGCCAACACAGCTCCCCGAGAAGCTTTCTGCTCTTGATAGAAAAAGGGCAGAATATGTGCGGGCTTTTATGAATAACCCCTCCTTGCTTTTATTGGAAAATCCCGTCAGTCTTACCGCACCGGTTGAGCTTTATAATGCGTTTTTTACCGAGTTGACAGCCGCAAGAGAGCGAGGCTGTGCCGTCATATGGGTGGGGGCGGAGCGTTCTGCATGGTCTGGCTATCTTCAGCAGGGTATGCAATGCTTTCGTCTTGGTGATAATGGACTCTTAAAGTGAGAGATAAATGATGCGTTCCCTGCGTTTGCGCCGCCAGACAGGTTTATCAGCTCCGTTATTCCGAAGCACTTTTGTGGATGAGTGGGTAGGGCTGCTGGTTTTAATTGCGATTGTTATTTTAACAGCAACCTTGGTAGAGGCTGGTTTGCTTAAACAATGGCTAACCCCTGCTGGGCGGATTCATTTTGTCTTGCCTGAAAGTGGCGTTGCAGGTCTGGCCGTTAATAATGATATTGAAGTCATGGGGGTTCGTGTTGGGGAAATACGCAAGCTAGACCTCAATGAGTCTGGCCGGATGTATGCTGAAGGGACGATTGAGCCGCATTTTGAGCGTTATATTCGTAGTGATAGCATTGCCACCATTAAGAGACGCCTTGTTGTAACCGGTGCTGGATATATTGAGATTACACGCGGGCAGGGCCAGCCGTTAAATTGGGGGTACGCGGTCCTTAACACCAATATTGATCCTAACCCAGCGGATATGATCATCCAAACCTTAACGGATTTACGGGCAAGTCTTCTCCCTGCGATGAGCAATGTTCAGGATATTACGAAGCAAGCGCGCGATATTATGACAGACCTACATGCAGGGAAGGGTACAGCCGGTGCTCTCCTTACAAGGGAGGAAACAGCGAATCATATTAATGCCATTCTTATTAGCCTAAACCAAGCGATCGAGAATGTGCAGCCGTTAGAGCGTAAACTTCAGATCACATTAGATGAAGCTAATGGGACGATGAAGAATGTGAACAATATGACAAACGGCTTAAAAACCTCCGTTCCCGATGTTAATCGGACAGTGCGTAATGTGGCAGAGGCTACAGAGCAACTCCCCGCCGTTTTGGCTGAGGCAGAAGCTACCGCAGAGAGTTTGCGACAGTTGAGTGAGCAGCTGCGTGGCTTGTGGTTCCTTGGGGGGCACGGGAGCAGTAAAAAACATCATACACGCCGGCTTCCCGCGCGGGAGGTGAAGCCATGAAGGTGGGGGTTCTTGCATGTTCCCTTATATGCATAGCGGGGATGCTCTCAGGCTGCTTTGGTGGAGGAAACCCAAAGGGCTGGCATGACCCGCGTTATGAAAGTTTGATGGATGTCGGTAATAGTGTATTCGACCTAGAGCATCTAAAGCCTGCACGACAGCAATATAGGGCCGCGCTGGACCGTGCTTTTATGGCTAATAATGCACAGGCTATTCATGATGCAGGCTTTAACCTTGCGTTGAGCGAACTGCGTTTGAAGTTGTTTCAAGATTGCCTTGCAACGCTGCAACATATCACGCAAGCTCTTACTGTGCGAGGATGGACAGACGCGCAGCAAGCAGATTTACATCTCATTCGTGCCAGTGTGTTTTATGAGCAAAAACAATGGCAGGCCTCTTTCGCAGAGGCGGAACGCGCTAAACAAAGCCTAGAGGGTGCTACCCAAGCGGAAGCCTATGCTCTTGCAGGATTAGATGCGGCTGAATTACGTGATCCCTCACATATGGATGACGCTATCGCCTTCCTTTCTAAAAGCCATGATGGGCGTGACCAAGCCAACATGAAAGAGCTGCTCATTCATCGTGAATTGATGGACCAACAATGGCAGCGCGCTGCGGATGATGCCCATAATCTTGCCCAAATCCGGGAGGAGGCATTGCATTACGAGTCGATGCGGCGCGCTCTTAGGATGCGGGCCCAAGCTTTGCGCGCGATGGGGCAGGATGACGCCGCCCGTGACCTCCTTCAGCAAGCAGTGGATAGTCAGAAAACACACTCCACCCCGTAAATGCGTTAGAAAACAGGCTCCCGCGTAAGAATGGGAGCCTGTTTGAAACTATTAGGCATGAACCATAGGCGTCATGCCTAGCATGGCCAAGAGTTCGGTATCACGGTTTTGGGCGGGGTTGGGTGTCGTGAGCAGTTTCTCACCCCAGAAGATAGAGTTGGCCCCCGCGAGGAAACAGAGTGCATGTGTGGATTCGGACATGGACTCACGCCCTGCGGCAAGGCGAACATGGCTTGCAGGCATCATAATGCGTGCTGTTGCAATGACGCGAGCAAAAGTAATCGGGTCCACTGTGGTCTCATCCGCTAAAGGGGTGCCTTCCACACGGACTAGGAGATTAATCGGCACACTTTCAGGGTGAGTGGGAAGATTCGCTAAGGTGGTGAGCAAACCGGCACGGTCTTGGCTATCTTCGCCCATGCCGATAAT
Organism: Bombella sp. ESL0385; assembly: GCF_009725755.1. Lineage (GTDB taxonomy): Bacteria > Pseudomonadota > Alphaproteobacteria > Acetobacterales > Acetobacteraceae > Bombella > Bombella pollinis. The sequence continues at coordinate 1,085,634 of NZ_WNIJ01000001.1, read as the reverse complement.
CCCGCCACAACAGATTTTAATCCCCGCATCACGCACATTCGCCAGCGTATCCAAACGCTCTTGGTAGGTGCGTGTGGTGATAATCTTACCGTAAAAATCCTCGGACGTATCAAGGTTATGGTTGTAATAATCCAACCCGGCATCCTTTAACCGTGCAGACTGGCTAGGGGTGAGCATCCCAATGGTTAGGCATGTCTCAAGGCCCAAAGCTTTTACCTCCTCTACCATGCGGCAAACGGCATCAAGGTCGCGGTCTTTAGGTGCGCGCCAGGCGGCTCCCATACAAAACCGGCCTGCCCCAGCCTCTTTAGAGCGTTTGGCATCAGCGATAACGCGCTCTAACGGCATGAGTTTTTCTGCCTCCATGCGCTTCTCGTGATGGGCACTTTGTGGGCAGTAGGCGCAATCCTCTGGGCAGCCCCCACTCTTGATGGAGAGTAGAGTCGATATCTGCACTTTGGTAGGGTCAAAAAACTGACGATGTGCCTGTTGCGCTTGGAAGATTAACTCGGGGAAGGGCAGGGCTAATAGGGCTTCTGCCTCCTCTCGTGTCCAATCATGCCGAAGGCGAGGGGCGTGCGGCACAGGGCAGGGTTGTTCAGTCATTAAGCTTTTCTCTCCTAGTTAGCTGTCTACACCTATCCAAAACGAGCGCGCTATGCCATCTGAAAAGTGTGCTAAATGTATGAAGGTTACGGCATCATCACGGCTATAAGGAGTGTGGTTGTATGAAACATTGGCAGATCGACCAAATGGATTGGGATGCTTTTGATGCCACAAAAGTGAACCCAGACATTCTGGCCTTGGTAAAGGCTGCCTCCGTTGTGGAGCGTAACGCACGGGATTACACAATTTACCTCCGCAATGTCTTTCATGATGATTCAGGTTTTCGTGATGCTGCAGAGAATTGGGCTGAAGAAGAAGTCCAACATGGCGATGCATTAGGTAAATGGGCCATGCTGGCAGATCCTAGTTGGGATTATGTTGAGGCTTTTAACCACTACCGTGAAGCTTATAAAATCGATACGGACGTTTCATCCTCCATCCGTGGCTCACGCACGGGCGAGTTGATTGCGCGTTGTATGGTGGAGACGGGGACATCCTCCTTTTACACCGCGTTAGCCGATGCGACAGATGAACCCGTTTTAAAGGCCGTCTGCAAACAAATAGCCGCCGACGAATACCGGCATTTCAAGCTCTTTTATGACAATATGCACCGTTATTTAGACCGTGAAAAATTAGGCCGTTGGTTCCGGTTGAGGATTGCCCTTAGCCGCGTGATGGAAAGTGAAGATGATGAATTAGCCACAGCTTATTACATCACAAATACGCGCGGTGACGCACATTATAATCATAAAGACTTCATCGCGGCTTATATGGCGCGTGCTTTGTCTTTTTATCAGCAGAAGCATCTGGACCGTGTAACGGCAATGATTCTCAAAACTTCTGGTTTGACACCACATTCCAAGATGCAGGCATGGTTAGCAAAGCTGTTCCATAAAATTATTGCATGGAAGCAGAAATCCTACGCGCGCTATTTAGCACAACAGGCTTGAGGGTATGATGAAAGTTAACGCTCTATCATTGCGTAAATTATTAAAGCAGGGCAGCATCCTCATGATGATGGGGGCTGGATTTATGGGTGGGGTTGTAACGCCTAGCCTTGCTCAAGAGCCTGCATCATCTATTCAGCCTTACCAAAATAGCTGGGGGTTTGACCAAGAGGGCATGGACCCAACCACCCCACCGGGGCAAGATTTCTTCACCTACGCTAATGGGCGTTACATCACGCAGCTGCATATTCCCGATGATATGAGTAGCTATGGGCCGTTTCATATTCTATTTGAGTTATCCCAAGCGCGGCAGCGGAGCTTATTGGAGTCTTTATCGCCTTCAGGGAAGAATGATGAGCAAAATAAGCTTGCTATCTTTTACCATAGCTATTTGGACCAAGCCGCTGTGGATGCACAAGGGATAACCCCTTTGCATGATGAGTTAGCACAAATCCAAGCTGCAAAAGATGCGCCTTCCTTTGCTCATCTCTTTGGAGCAGCGGCAGGCTCCTTATCGTTTAGTCCTTTTGCATTGGATATTGAGCAAGACCAAGCAGACCCAACCCGGTATATGTTAATGCTGGACCAAGGGATGAGTATTGGCATTAGCGGTGGCTTGGGCTTGCCTGACATTAGCTATTATACAAATCCTAAATTAGCCCCGCAAAAGCAAGCATATCAGGCTTATATCTTGCAAATGCTCAAGCTTATTCAATGGCCGGAGCCAGAGCATAACGCCGCTGCTATTATAGAGTTAGAGACAGCCCTCGCGAAGGTTGAGACACCACGGGATCAAACGCGTGACCCGTTAAAAATGTTCAACCCGATGAAGGTGAAAGAGCTCATCACTCTCGCACCCTCTATAGATTGGATGACCTACTTACGCTCTATGGGGCTGCCGGAGCGTGGTTTAGCAGAGCGTGTGATTGATGTGCGGGAGCCTCACTCAATTGCGGCGATGGCGCAGATTATTGCAGGGACAGAGAGCACAACATTGCGGGCATGGCTGGCATTTCATCTCGCCGATAATGCTGCCCCCTATCTGTCCCATGATATCTCCGATGCGTCCTTTGCTTTTAATGGTCGTACGCTAAGCGGTATTACGCAACAGCCAGTCCGTTGGAAGCGGGCTGTGCGTGTCACAAACACGGCAATGGGTTGGGCTTTAGGACGGCTTTATGTGCAGCATTATTTCCCTCCAGAAGCCAAAGAGCGCATCACCAACCTTGTTAATGAGCTAAAAACCGCCTTCCGCTGGCGACTAGAGCATAATGACTGGATGGACAGCCCCACGCGTAAAGCTGCGTTGGTAAAGTTGGATCATTTCGCTATGCAGGTTGGCTACCCGCGGAAATGGTGGGATTATTCCGCTTTGGAGGTCCGAGCGGGGGATGTGTATGGCAATGCTTCACGCGCAACGGCGTTTAATTGGCAGCATCGCCTTCATCAGCTTGACCGCCCCGTGGACCGGGACGAATGGGATATGACGCCACAAACCGTCAATGCCTATAATGACCCGGTAAAGAACGAAATTGTCTTCCCCGCAGCCATTCTTCAACCGCCCTTTTTTGACCCTAAAGGCGATATGGCGGTGAATTATGGTGGGATTGGCGGCGTTATTGGCCATGAGATGAGCCATGGTTTTGATGACCAAGGCCGCCATTATGATGAGCATGGCCGTTTGCATGATTGGTGGAGCCAAGCATCTTCACGGGCTTTTGAGGCACGAGCAAAACGGCTCGGGGCGCAATATGACGCCCAAGAAGTTCTACCGGGGCTGCATGTAAATGGCACGATGACCATGGGGGAGAATATTGCAGACCTTGGCGGGCTGAATCTTGCCCTCCAAGCCTATCATAATAGCCTTCACGGTAAGGATGACCAACCATTGCATGGCTGGACAGGGGACCAGCGTGTGTTCCTAGGCTGGGCGCAGGTATGGCGCGAGAAGGACCGCCCCGATGCGCTGCGGCGTCAGGTCTTATCGAACGAGCATGCACCAGCGCGTAGCCGGGTGAATATGCCCGCTCATAATATCGACCTCTGGTATAAAGCTTTTGCAGTTCATGCGGGAGATGCGCTTTACCTACCACCGCAAGAGCGCGTTAAAATCTGGTAGCTCCTAGGAGCAAATCTTTTATAGAGGCCTTTAGCGGGTGGGAAAACAGAGCTAAGGGCTTCACAAAGGGGTAGGCTATAGCTATCCCAAGGCATCTTTTATAAACGTAAGGCAGTTTTCTATGTCATATCTCACTATTGGTCATCTCTACACGGCGTTACATGCTGCCTGTGCTAGTGGCGTGGCCCGTGTTATCGAGGCGAATGGTGAGGATGTCGCCTATGCGGATTTAAGCGCAGATGAACGCTTAGCTGCGTTGGATGAGGGGCGTGTTGATATTCTTGTCTCAGCATGGTTCCCGCAGGATGAGGCTTTGTTAGCTCATGGTCATGAGATTCTCGGCAGTTTATATCATCCAGAACTCAAGCTTTCTGCTCTTAAAAAAGCAGGGAAAGGGGCGAATTGGACAGTGGGGGAGTTTACCTCCTTGCTGAGCACCGCAGCAGCGCAGCCTTATCTTGAAAAAGTTATGGAAACCCGGCCGGAGCTTAAAGAATTGCCCCTAGAGGTTCTAGCCCCGGAGGCTGTTTTAGAGCGTGTAAAGCAGGCAGAAGAAGCGGGGGAATGCCCATTGATTGCTCTATGGCAGCCTCACGCTATCTTCCATACCGATATGTTGGTCGAGCTACCGGGGGGAGACCTCTTAGCGGGGCAGGAGCAAACTGCACGGCTGGTTTTGCGTAAAGGACTGCGCGATGAGGTGGATGAGGATATGTTGGATGAATTATCCATCATGATGCTCAGTAATAAGGTAATGAGTGCTTTGGATTATGCAGTGAGCGTTGATGGTATGGGGCCGGAGGAGGCCGCTGAATCATGGCAGCGTGGCCGGCTGATTCCTCGGTAATAATCTAGTAGTTTGGAGAGAGTGAATATGACAGGTCAGGCATTTGTTTTCCCCGGTCAGGGGAGTCAATCTGTCGGGATGGGGGCGGAGCTTCATAAGGCCTTCCCCGTTGCCCGCGCTGTTTTTGAGGAAGTGGACGAGGCTCTTAGCTTCAATCTGTCTCGGTTGATGTTCGAGGGGGATGCTGCAGAGCTTACAGCAACAGAAAATACCCAACCCGCGTTATTTGCCGTCTCTATGGCCGTTGTGCGTGTTTTGGAACATGAGGGTGGGTTTGTCCTTAAAGAGAAAGCTGCAGTGCTAGCAGGCCATTCTTTAGGGGAATATGCCGCTTTAACCGCCGCTGGTGTTATGGGGATTAGCGAGGGCGCACGTCTTTTACGGTTGCGTGGGCAAGCTATGCAACGCGCAGTCCCTGTTGGGCAAGGCGGTATGGCTGCTCTCCTAGGTGTAGAGCCAGATGTAGCACAAAATATTTGTGCCGAATGTGCCAAAGGGGACGTGTTAGAAATTGCTAATGACAATGGCGGTGGTCAGATTGTTCTTTCTGGCCATATAGCGGCAATAGAGCGCGCTATGGAGGCAGCAAAAGCGCAGGGTATCCGCCGCGTTGTCAAATTGCCGGTATCCGCTCCCTTCCATTCTTCCCTGATGGCTCCAGCCGCGCAGGAGATGAAGGAAGCGTTGGCAGAGGCAGAACTTCATCCAGCAGAGATTCCGGTCATCGCTAATGTGACTGCTGCGATCGTCTCCCAACCGGATGAGATTCGGTCTTTATTAGTGCAACAAGTAACTGGACGTGTACGGTGGCGGGAGACGGTTCTCGCTATGGCTGATAAAGCTATTACAAACCAGCATGAGCTAGGGGCTGGTAAGGTGCTGACAGGGCTTGCACGCCGCATCGTACCGGATTTATCAGCCGACCATGCCGGGACCCCGGCAGAAATTGAAGCGATGTTGAAGACGTTTTAAGAGGAATAAGTGATGTTTTCTTTATCAGGTAAAATGGCATTGATTACGGGGGCATCTGGCGGGATTGGTGCCGCCATTGCACGCCAGCTACATGAGCGCGGTGCTATTGTAGTCCTTAGTGGCACGCGTGAGGGGGCCTTGCAGGAGGTCGCTGCGACTCTAGGGCAAGGGCGTGTTCATATCGTGACAGCCAACCTCTCTGATGCCACAGCCGCAGATGAGCTTGTCAGCCGTGCAGAGGAGGCAGCGGGGCAGCCCTTGGATATTCTCGTCAATAATGCCGGTCTGACGCGGGATACTTTGGCAGTACGGATGAAAGATGAAGATTGGGCGCAGGTGCTCAAGGTGGATTTGGAGAGTCCATTTCGCCTCGCCCGTGCAGCCTTAAGGGGCATGCAACGGCGGCGGAGCGGGCGGATTATTTCTATTTCCTCCATCGTAGGGACAACTGGTAATCCCGGTCAGGCCAATTACGCAGCGGCTAAGGCTGGCCTTGTCGGGATGAGCAAATCTCTTGCCCAAGAGGCTGGGCGTCGTGGGGTAACGATTAATGTTGTAGCCCCGGGCTTTGTCGAGACCGCTATGACAGATGCTTTGCCAGACTCCGTGCGTGAGAAGCTCTTGGGTAGTATTCCACTTGGGCGTATGGGCAAGCCAGAAGATGTAGCTGCCGCTGTTGTTTATCTCGCTTCTGATGAGGCTGGATGGGTGACGGGTACGACACTTCATGTTAATGGTGGGATGGCCATGGTTTGAAAAGTTTGGCGTTTGCTAAAAAACGTGCTAAGCGCGCCCTGCTTTGCCTGACAAGGTTCAGAGTATGGCTTCTAATCGGGCAGGTTTTTGCTTAAACAAACCCACTAGGGTAGTAAGGATTTAAGACAGATGAGCAACGAAATCGCTGACAAGGTGAAGAAGATTGTTGTCGAGCATTTGGGTGTTGAGGAAGATAAGGTAAAGCCAGATGCTTCCTTCATCGATGATCTCGGTGCTGACAGCTTGGATACAGTTGAGCTTGTGATGGCTTTTGAGGAAGCATTTTCCGTTGAGATTCCTGAGGATGCCGCCGAGAAGATCGCAACAGTGAATGATGCGATTGAGTATATCAGCAAGCAGAAAGCTGCCTGATCTAGCTAGGTGACGGAAAATGATGGACGGGCGTGCAAAAGCGCGCCCCGCCATCATAAGAGCGAAGCGGAATAGTTCCGTTTCGCTTTATGCATATTAGGAATTATGAGGTAAGGCGGCGATGAGCGGTTCTGGAACGAGCAGAAAACGTGTGGTCGTTACGGGAATAGGCGTAGTAAGCCCGTTGGCTGTTGGTGCAGAACTGACGTGGAAACGCCTTATCGAGTCACAATCTGGTATTGGGCGCATCACGCAGTTTGATGCTTCCGGTTTGCCGGCACAAATTGCCGGGGAAGTGCCAGAAGGACCAACGGCAGAGGGTGGTTTGACCCTCTCTGATTGGGTTCCTGTTAAAGAGCAAAAGAAGATGGATCGTTTTATCCATCTTGGTTTGGCAGCGGGAATTCAAGCCGTAGAGGATTCTGGATGGAAGCCAGAGTCTGAGGAAGACCGTTGCGCAACAGGTGTCATGATTGGCTCCGGCATTGGCGGATTGAAGACGATCTATGACAATTCTGTTCTGGTCTCCTCTGGGAAGGCACGCCGCCTGTCGCCTTTCTTCATCCCATCTTCCTTAATCAATTTGACGGCGGGACACCTGTCCATCCGTTATGGCTTTAAAGGTCCGAATCATGCCGTTGTAACGGCTTGTGCCTCTGGGACCCATGCGATTGGCGATGCCTCACGGTTGATTCAGCATGGCGATGCTGATGTGATGATTGCTGGTGGTGCTGAGGCTGCTATCTGCGAGTTGGGGATTGCCGGTTTCTGCTCTGCGCGTGCGCTTTCTACCAGCTTTAATGATAGCCCAACGACAGCGTCTCGCCCGTGGGATGAAGCGCGTGATGGCTTCATTATGGGTGAGGGGGCTGGTGTTGTCGTATTGGAAGAATACGAACATGCTAAACGCCGCGGTGCCAAGATTTACGGTGAGATTGCAGGATATGGCCTCTCTGGCGATGCTTATCACATCACTGCTCCCGCTGAGAATCATGAAGGTGCCTTCCGGGCTATGCAAGCAGCCTTAAAAGATGCGCGCGTAACGCCTTCCGAGATTGGCTATGTTAATGCTCATGGTACATCCACCATGGCTGACGATTTAGAGCTTGGTGCTGTAGAGCGTCTCTTTGGCGATGCTGCGGCTGGGGCGAGTATGTCCTCCACCAAGTCTGCTATCGGGCATTTGCTCGGTGCGGCTGGGGCTGTAGAAGCTATTTTCTGTTTGCAAGCTATGCGTGATGGTGTTCTGCCGCCAACGCTTAATCTTGATAAGCCATCGCGCGAGAGTGTGATGGATCGTATTCCTCATACAGCTAAGGAGAAGCATGTCGATATCGCTCTCTCCAACAGCTTTGGCTTTGGCGGAACGAATGCAAGTCTTGTATTGAAACGCTTTAAAGCTTGATTTGCCGGGGGAGGGATGGCTTGGTAATACTCGTTACATGGTGAGGAGAGTATAGCATGCCAGAATCCCCCGTCCCCGAGGCGCAAGATAAACAAATAAAAACGTCAAAACACTTTCGCCTCATTACAAAAGGGCGTGTGTTGGCCCTTTTACTTGCCGGAGCGGGTGGAACTGTCTTTGCAGGATACGGCCATTACACAGACCCCGGCCCGTTACAAGTAGAGCGCGTGGTTATCATTCCTCATGGGGGAACGGATCGCGTTGTGCATGTGTTGCAAGAGAACGGTGTGCTAGCGCGTGGGAGTGTATCTTCTCTTTTCTTTAAACTGGCCTTGTTCCTTACAAAATCGCAAGGGGCGCTCCATGCGGCAGAGCTCAAGTTTCCCGATCGCGTCTCCATCGCTCATAGTTTAGCTATTTTGCGGCATGGGCAGCCTGTTTCTCATAGCCTTACAATCGCTGAAGGGCTAACAGCACGGCGTATTCAAGCTCTACTGATGCAGGCTCCCGCCTTACAGGGCACAATAGGGGAGATTCAAGAAGGCCGCGTTGCACCGCAAACTTTCTTTTATGTATGGGGGATGGAGCGTCAAACCCTACTAACCCATATGGAAACCTTAATGAATACTCTCCTCAAAGAGGTTTGGGCGGGGCGAGACCAAGAGGCGTTAGTAGGTATCATCACCACACCAGAGCAATTATTGATCCTTGCCTCTATAGTTGAACGTGAGACCTCCCTACCAGAGGAACGACCACAAATAGCGCGTGTCTTTCTAAATCGTTTAAAACAGGGGATGAAGTTACAGACAGACCCAACCGTCATTTATGCTGTTAGCAATGGGGAAGGGCTGTTAACACGCCCTTTGACAAAAGACGACCTGCAATTTGATAGCCCTTATAATAGTTACCAACATGTGGGCCTACCACCGGGGCCTATATGTTCACCGGGGAAAAGTGCTTTAGAGGCCGTAGCCCATCCAGCTGATGGGGATGCGCTTTATTTTGTGGCTACGGGTCATGGTGGGCATCATTTTTCACATACATTAGCTGAGCACATAGAGCATGTTCGGACATATCGCCGAACTAAAGCAGACGTTCAGTAATTATAAAAAAGGCCATTCCTAATAAGGAATGGCCTCCTTGCTATAAAAGTATAAGCTCTTAGCGAGACACAGCCTTCATAACGCTACGGCGTAGTGGGTCGGCGGCTTTGTTATTAACACGCATATTGATAACAATATCCTCAGCCCCAACAACTTGGCCGTAATAATCACGGTTTGCAGCATTGTTAGCTTTGAGCTTGCTGCTCCCTAAAGAAACCCCAGCGAAGACGCCGTTAGTCTTTTGCAGAGCATAAACTTCACGATGGTCATTGCTTGCGCTGGTTCCATGAGACCCAAAGGCAGCATCAGCACTTGCATCAAAAGTGTATTCACGGTCCATCATGGAGAGAACAGCATTCTTGGATGTGATGATGAGGAAGAGCTGGCTATGCTGATAACCGGCCTGCAACCCAAAGGAGCCTGCACTAAGGGTATAGAAAGCCGGGTCAGACCAAGAGTTATTAGCACCACGTCCAACAAGAACACATGCCCCGCCTGTACCACCGAAAACGAGAGACATCTTGGTCACATCTGGGCAAATGACCATAGCTTTCGCTTCACGCAGAATCTGTGCAGTATGAGGGTTAGTTTTTGAATTGATAAAGGCGGAATGCACAGCAAAAGCGGCTTTATCAACAAGAGCTTGCTGCTTCCGCGGTGTGGAAATATTAGCGGCACACGCATTGACAGCAAGTAAGCTTGCCGCAATGGCAACGGAACGTGAGACAAACGCAAAAGGCTTAAACACGAATCTCTCCTAACAAGGGAAATAGAGGTGAACTTCAGCAATATAAACTTAATCTAGTGAGACGCCTAGAGTTTTGGAAAGCGAGGGTGCTATGAGCGGGGCGCAAGCGAGGATAGGCGTACGTTGTGTTAGGCCCCCATTCTTTAGGAAGGGAGATACACAAGCTCCCGCCTCTTGTAGCAAGACAAGTGCGGCGGCAACGTCCCATAAGAATATGACATATTCATGATAACCATCCGAGCGACCGCAAGCGACATCCGCAAGGGCTAATGCGCCAGAGCCAAGAGAGCGTGGCATGCTTCCTTCGGTGAGGAGTGCGCCCATTTTTTGGGGATACCATCCCTCTGGGACATAAGGGGACCAGCCGATTTCCACCATAGCCTCCCTTAATTTATCTGTTTTGGAGGCTTGGATAGGGGTCCCGTTAAGAAAGGCACCTTGGCCTATGCGAGCGGTAAAGCTTTCCCGTAAAGTTGGGGCTTCAATAATCCCTGCAACGGGTGTGTCATGGTGCATAAGACCTATAGAAATACACCAACGATTACGCCCTCGTGCATAATTGGAGGTGCCATCAATAGGGTCAATAACCCAACGAAACGCCCCCGACTGCGTGGCTCCATATTCCTCTCCTAAAAAAGCATCATCAGGAAAGAGGGCGGATAATTCCTTTACAAGGAAAGTCTCAACAGCTCTATCAGCCTCAGTGACATAATCTTGATGGCCTTTTAGCTCGGCTGTAGCTTTTCCCGGCGCAGATTGCATATTTTTGGCAAGCTGTGCAGCATCTTTGATGATTTTTTGTGCCGCATGAAAGCGTTCATTAATAGCGGAGGTATTTGGCATGATAGAGTCTCGTTATGAATAAGCAGAATGAGGTATAATAATCACAATAAGCTTACAAAGGATATGGTACAATTTTAGGTCTGTTATGCATGCTGCCCTTTCGTCTGAGGAAAGGGCGATGTATGATACAGCATCGCATAAATAAATCCGTAGGATGCAAGGTTATGAAACTGTTTAAAATGGATTACTGGCGGTCAGCAATCTTGCACGCCCCTTTTGAGCAGATTATCCGGCAAAATGGTCTCGATGATATTGAGATGACCTTTCTGCCATCTTGTGGGAATGATGGTTTTTTGGCGGATCCTTTCGGGCTTTGGCGGGATGGTAAGCTATATGTCTTCGCGGAATATTATGACTATCACCAAAGTAAAGGCGTCATAGATGTCCTTATTTATGATGAGACCTTTACTTTATTAGAACATCGCACCGTTTTAAAAGAAGATTGGCACCTCTCTTACCCTTATGTATTCCAGCATGAAGGGGTTACTTATATGCTGCCAGAGGGTTATAAATCTGACCGTTTGACTTTATATAAAGCACGTTCTTTCCCTTATGAATGGGAGAAAGTTTCAAGTTTTGTATTTCCTATTGGGGCGATTGATGCAACGCCACTTTATCATGCTGGGCGGTGGTGGTTATTCTGGACGCCGCCAGAGCCAAAGACATGCCGACAGAGTACGTTACATATTGCGTTAGCTGAAGAATTAACCGGGCCTTGGTGTGATTTAGGCCGGTTCCTTATTGATAAAAGTGGTGCGCGCCCGGGAGGGACCCCATTTGTGGAGGGGGACGACGTGTTTCTCCCTGTGCAAGATTGTAGCGTAACTTATGGAGGTGGCTTACGTTTTCTCCATTTATCAGGCTTTGGAAAAGGACGTCCCGTGCTGTGCGGGGGAGAGGCTGTTCCGTTACATACGCCTATCTTGAAGGATTATCCTGATGGTATGCACACGCTCTCTGCTGCGGGCAAAGTCACTTTGGTTGATTTTAAAAAGATTCGACACGGTCTGCGCCCGGCCTTTTTCAAACTCAAAAAAGAACTGTTGAAAAGATGAGAGGAAGCTCGTGAGGGGATGTATTCCCCTCACCACGTCTCTAAAAGTTGTGCAACAAGATGGGCATCAGATGGCTTATCTACATCCACAGCAGCGCGACCATCAGAGAGGGGGATAAGACGGACAGACGCCCCGGTGAGAGTATGGATTCGCTCCTCCAACCGCCGAGAGGTGAGTGTCTTAGTTAAGACGCGCAGAATAGTGGAGAGTCCAAGGGTAAGAGCCATACGCCATGGCCGCTTACGATAACGCTGAAGTTGACGCCAGAGGGCGATAACCTCAAGTGAGGTCTCATTACCTAGCCAAAATAAATTACAACCTGAAAAGCTTATATCAGAGAGATGAATATACGTTCTTTCTGTTTGCGGGACATCCCGTTGGATGGTCTCCCTAAGAGCAATCCCGGCTGTAAGGTCCACTTGCGCTGCACAACTTTTTTCTAGGAACTCCTCGACCCATTGAGGTTGTAAAAGGGCGTGATCAGCCGTGGTAACGAGGCAAGGCGTCCCTATCATGCGCACAGCATTGAGAACGCTCTCGCTAGGTGAAGGGGACGCCTTTATAAGAGCAACGCGATCCCCCAAATGCGCTAAATATTCGGGGTGCTCTATACTTACCCAAATACGCCCGATGCCCGATGTTTGCTCTAAAGAGTGGACAACACGGTCAATCATCGGGGTTCCTCCAATAGGGAGGAGGGCCTTATGCGTAACCTTGCCCATCTGCGCTAGCGGGTCACGCTCTCCATCGCGTGAACCCGCCAGAATTAAAACAGGAACTGTCATGCGCTCTTGGCGAGTTCTTCTTTTTTAGGAGCGCGTGCTGGGTCGGGCCGGTCACGCGGCGGAGCCCCCGTACGGCGCATCACCCAAGGATAACGCTCAGCTTCTTCCACCGTATATCCCAAGTTAAAGACATAAGGGCTACGAGGGCGATCCTTCGCTGCGCGGTAGAATGTCCCCATAATCCGGTCTGGCAGATAGTTTGTAATGCCGTAATTGCCGTCTTCATCATGGAAATGGTGTAGAACATGAAGCTGCTTAATATACACCACCCACTGCCAGCGAGGCTTGTAGGCCAAATGCTGAATGCAGTGAAAGAACTCATAAATGCAGGTCATCACCAGTGCGGTGGCAAGAGCAGAAAAAGCACCACCCCATCCGCCAATAAGTGCACCAATAGGCATGGTAATTGCCATCATGGTTGGCACAGTGTTTAGAGGGGAGCCGAACAACACCTCCAAAAGATGCGGGTCTTGGTGATGGTCAAAATGAATACGCTTCCACATCGCGGCGGTGATTGGATTGCGATAAAACCAACGCCCATGAAGGATATAACGATGAATAATATACCATGCCGTAGGATAAACAGCGATGATAACAGGAACGGGGATCAATACCCCCCACCAGCTATGGCGTAGATACACGCTGAGTACAGCTGTCCCTATAATAAGGGCGAAATAAAGTAGAATCGTGGGGTAGGTGAGATAGGCTGCCCATAATTGAGACAGGTTCATCTTCCCTAGATCATAGCTTCGACCCTTATGCATAAGAGTCGTGCCCTGAAAAAAGTTTTTAAATGTACTCATTTTTCCTCCATTCGCAATATCCAAGCCAAGCTGAACAGGGCCGCCACAACCTGACCAGAACATGTAGCGAGTAATATAGGCAAGGAACCCGCATTCCCCAAGGCCGAAATCATACCTTGGAGGATAACAATCCCTAACCCAGCTGCCATAACATATACAGGCAAGGGGGTTCGTAACCCTGCCCGCGGCGGGATATATGTAATAGGCAGCGTAACGAGAAGCATCACGGCCATCTGCAACGGTAGGAATAAGATAGCATATAAGGTCATCAAATAATTTGATCTAGGTAAATTTGAGGGTGCTTTTTTGGAAAAAATTTGCCGAAATTGGTGTGGCGTATAATAGACACCCGGCAAAGTCATATTGATGATATCCATCGGGGTGGCAGATAGGAGAGGGACAATAAACTCCGAGGTAATTCTAGCTTTTGTACTATCTTGGTAGAGGTCGGTACGATCGAAAGTGCCATGCGCCACCCATTGATTATGTTCGTAATTTAGCTGCTCATAATGTTGAGTGGAGGTTAAGGCACCGTTACTGGGGTTGCGATGATAGAGCGTAACCTGTGAAAGCGTATTACCGCCATGGCTAATCATTTCCACCCGTACAATATCTGACCCATCACGAAACCAAAGGCTGTGGAGGTCATTTGTAGCGTTAGCCTGTGTCGCCCCTTCATTCCACCAACGGTTAAGTTCTTGCTCAAAAGGAGGGACGACCCATAACTTTAGCGCGATGCAGATGACGCTCAAGATTAACGGGCCGGGCAAAAGATAACGGAACATATTTAGGGTAGAAAGGCCCGCTGCACGCAGCACAGCAATCTCACTAGAGAGTGCCATTTGCAGCAATGTGAACAACCCCCCAATCATGACCGAAAGAGGCATAATCTCGACAAGCAGGGTAGGCAAATGCAGCCCGACATATTTTAGGATACCGTGGAACCCAAGATGACGGTCCAAAATCGTGGAAGCATCATCAAGAAGGGCCAATATCTCTAAGAGTGCCGTCAACACACAGCAGCAAATGAGGATTTTAGTGATAAGAGGGCGCAAAAAGACTTTTAACAACGTAGCGTGGAGTAGGGGAAATCTCATAATATCACGCAGTCCTTGAGCTTTTTTGCTCTCTATGCCGCCAACTTACTTTGGAGCGTGCAAGTAGCGCAAATGTACATCCGAGGCAGAAAATAGCTTCTGGCACCCAAAGGCTTAGCCACACAGGTGCTGTCCCATTAGCGGCGAGGCTATCACCAAAGAGCAAAACTTCATCAAACCCTACAAGGATAATGGCTAGCATAATTTGCCCGAGGGCAGAGCGTTTACGCTTTTTTCGGACGGCAAAGGCGATGGAGAGAAACGGTATAAACATAATACTAATCGCGCGGGCTAAGCGAAAATCTATTTCCGCTCGCAGCGTTTTAGGAGAAATATGCGATGAATTATGCCGAATCGCAGAAAGAATCTCCAATGTTGTCATCTCTCTCTCATCATTCCCACGGGAGCGAAAAGCTTCTTGGTTGCCAGAGCGTTCAATTAAGCGGGCAATATGTTCAAAATGGGTAACTGAAACATGGCTATCAGGAAGGTTAGGCGATTTAGCGCGTATGATCTGACCATTCCAAAGATCAAGCTGTGTAGATTTATCACGTTCAGAGAGGGTGAGTAGACCTTTAGGGGCTGTAATAAGCTCCGTTGTCCCATCATCTTTCACATCGCGGATGAAAATACGGCGTAAACGAGAGCCTCCATGGTCCACGTAATCTGCTGTTAGAAGCGTTGTGGTGGAGGTAGTTGCGAACATATCGGATTGTAGGTGAGGGGCCCAGCCTGTATGGCGTGCAAAATAAAAGCCCTCACGGTAATCATAGCGCGCGATTGGCTGCAAATAACCATAGAGAAGGACGCTTAAAACAGCGAGAACCGCACCCACTTTAATATAAGGCTGGCTAATGCGGAGGAGTGAGATATGGCCCGCATAGAGCACGTCAATCTCATTATGCTCGCTCATGCGGTTAATGGTCATAAAGACAGCAATGCATAAAGCCGCTGGTAGGGCTAAGCCCATATAATGAGGCAGCAGGTCGCTTAGCAATGTTAATAAGGTGGCAATAGAGCTACCACTACTGGCGAGCCGATTAAAAAGGGCCAATAACCTATCAAGCAACAAGGCGACCAGCATTGTCCCAAGAGCAATCGTAAAAGGTGGGACTAATTGGCGTAATAAATAACGATCTAGTGTCGGTAGAGAAGACTTACGAATGAACATTTACCGGCCTTAAAGAAGAACTGCTGTCCCATTCCATCTGTGCGAAAACATGCCCTGTGGCATCTATGCGTTGCACAGCGATGTGCCATCCTTTTGTATGGGGTGTGAAGCTGAGATGATTCCAGCTCGCTTTACGGCTTATAATGTGGCTATCCATTGCCGCGGCACTCACCCCAAGGAGGGGAATATCCGTGCCTTCCACTGTAGTTAGCGTGGCATCGTGGGAATGACCATGCAGCACAAGCTCCGCCCCGTAAGTACGTAATATCTTACTCAAGCGTGATGTATTGATGAGGGACTTCCTGTAGGGTAGAAGCCCCTTCCGCGGGGGGTGATGAAGCATAACAACCCGGCAGTATCCCTCTTTGCCTAATTCCGCAAGCAATCTGGCCAGATTATTACGTTGTTTTTTGTTAATGAGGCCATAGGCCGTAAAAGGTAAGGTCGGGAGCGCGGAGTTTAAACCGATAACAGCCACCTTGCCGAAAAAACGCACAAAGGGAAATGTTTTGTCGGACCATTCTTCCCATTGCGCGAGGCTGTGCTTATGGGCAATCGGTGCCATAAAATCATGATTACCAGGCACAATAACGGGGGAAACAGGCAGCCCTTTCAGCCATGTTGCGGCCTGTTTATACTCCTCCTTCGTGCCAAAATTGGTAATGTCTCCGCTGATAAGAACAGCGCGTATTTCTTTATGAGAGGCAATATCTTCAACCAATTGATGCGTAATATCAGGGCGCAAAATATGGCGTCTTTTGCTGCGCCATAACGTACGGCTCAGCAATCGCTTATTAAAAAAAGAAGTCCAAGGAATGTGCGGAGGTGGAAGATGCGGGTCTGACATATGTGCCAGATGAATAGCGGGAGCGCGCCGGTTGGGGAAAGAGGCTAAGGAGTCGAAAAACATGGCGGCACCATAGATTGCGATAGAGAACAGTCTTTACAGGGGAACTCCCTTCTGGTTCCTATAGCATAGCCATGTTAAAGGATTTCGACCAGCTTGGGAAACAACATGGCTTCTTGTTTCTGGGCGGGTATGTGATGGATAAAATGTAGAGATTCATGAAAAACGTACAAGCTGCCCTCATTCACAATCCCAATAGCCGTAGAAATATACAAGATAACGGTCGCTTTATGCGCATGGCGCGCCAGAAGATGGGAGAGTTTTGCATTGCCACACTTAATGATAGTCATCTCCCTGCCCATTTGGCAGTGTTGAAGAAGAAAGGCGTTAATTTTATTGCTATTGATGGTGGGGATGGCACTGTGAGTGCCTCCCTTACGGCCATCGCTAACACATATCGCGGCTCACCTTTGCCGGCTGTCGCAGTGCTGCCCTCTGGTAATACGAACCTCATTGCTGGTGATGTTGGTTTTGGGCTGCGTGGTGAGGCGGCCGTTGATCGTATTTTACAGCCTGAAAGCTTAAAAAGTAGCGTGCGCGCTCCCATAAAATTATCTTGGCCGGGGCAGGATATGCCCTCCGTATTGGGGATGTTTGGTGGCTGTACTGGTTATGCACGCGCTGTGCGTATTGCCCATTCTCCAACGGTATTGAGATTTGCTCCTCATGATTTAGCCGTATTTTTCACATTATTTAGCAGTGTGGCGAGCCTTTTATGGCGGAGTAGCCGTCAGTCATGGCTGAGTGGGAATGTTTTGTCATGGCATGCCGAGGGGGATGATTTAAAGGAGCAAAGAGAAGGTTATAGTTTTCTTTATATGGCAACCGCCTTAGAAAAGTTATCCTATGGTATTTGGCCGTTTTGGAATACTGGTTCCAATCGGAAAGGCTTTCATTTTCTAGATGTTCATGCCTTTCCCAAGCGTCTTCCTGCGGCGTTTTTTCACCTTTTGAGAGGGCATGTTCCTAACTGGTTATGGTCGCATGAAGATTATAGTAGCATGATTGCTCAGAAGATGATCTTGGAGACAGATAGTGATTTTGTCTTAGATGGAGAGGTATTTCCTGCGTCCTCCAATAAGCAAATCATGTTAGAAGAGGGGCCGAGTTTCCGGTTTTTACATGTCTGATTTTATTGATAAAACCCTCATCCAAGAGTTAACAACGCCTGTCCCGCACGAGATTGCACAATTTGCTGAGGCCATCGCATATAAAATGGGGGAGCCTCCTTTAGGGATATTATTTTACGGCTCTCTCCTGCGGGAAGTGGACCCGACAGGGATTTTAGATTTTTATGTTATTACGGAGAAACCAGCAAGTTTAAGCGGCAATCCCTTCGCTCGGTTCGCTAATCGAGTTCTACCGCCTAATGTTTATTATATGGAGCATCAAACTGAAGCCGCAACCTTGCGTGCTAAGGTTGCTGTTCTCTCTCAAGAGCAATTTTTAAGGAGAGGGACGCTTTTTAGCCTTGATACGACCATTTGGGCGCGCTTTTGTCAGCCTGTGCGTTTAGTTTGGGTACGCAATGGCCGTGCGGCTGATCGCATTTTGCAGGCATTGCGGCAATGCTTGATAACCGCATCATGCTGGGCGGCTCTCCTTGGGCCAAAAGAAGGGGAAGCAATAGATTATTGGCGTACTCTCTTTGCTCATACTTATGCCGCAGAGCTGCGAGTAGAGAAAAAAGGGCGTGGTCATAAGTTGCTTAAAGGGCGCGAGGAGCGATATGAAGCTCTTTTAAAAGCGTCGTGGCAACAGGCAGGTTTGAGTTATCAAACGAATAATGAAACACTGCGCCCTTATCTGACAGCGTCATCTCGGAAGAAAGCTGCCAAAAACTGGCAAAAAATTGCTGCTTATGGTCGCCCTCTTAATCTCAGTCGCCTTATTAAAGCGGCTTTTACCTTTAAGGACGGCGTTTCTTATCTACTATGGAAGATACAACGTCATACCGGTAAGCAGGTGCATGTTTTCACTTTTGAGCGCAAGCACCCTATCTTAACTCTGCCTTTCTTCTTATGGCGTGCTAGACATTTTCGGAAAACGACAAAGTAAGTATAAAAATCCCCCCTCTTAATTAAAGAGGGGGGAATATTTTAAGCGACCTGTAGTTCTTTAGCGATTGTACCAAATGTCTCTACAGCGCGGTCAATTTCATCAAAAGAATGTGCTGCCATGACAGAGCAACGCAACAATGGACGATTATCAGGCGTTGCTGGGGGAAGTGAGAGGTTTACATAAACACCCGCAGCCAGCAGCGCATTCCAGAAGGCGAGAGCTTGCGGTATATCCTCCAACGTCACAGCGATGACAGGAGAGATGAAGTTGCTGGTATTCAACCCAACAGACTTAAAGCCCTCATGCAACCGTGCAGCGTTTTTTTGCAGCTTCTCACGCAACTCAGGTTTTGTTTCGATTTCCTCTAAAGCGGCGAGGGTGGCAGCAATAATCTCCGGGGGGAGGGAGGCTGTAAACATATAAGGCCGCGAGCAAAGCCGGATGAGGTCAATCTCATCATGATTTGTAACGCAATAACCACCTACCGTTCCCAAAGATTTGGAGAAGGTCCCCACGATGAAGTCTATGTCCGCTTCGCAATTTTGCATCTCTGCAACACCACGGCCATGCGCACCAAGCACACCAAAGGAGTGAGCCTCATCTACGAGGAGGGGGACGTTGTGGCGTTTTTTGACCTCAACAAACTCCTTTAAAGGGGCAATATTCCCCGTCATGGAGTAAATGCCCTCAGCAATGATGAGGCGAGCCCCTGTGCTATTGCTTGTCCGAGCGATGCGCTTCTCAAGGTCAGCAGGGTCATTATGGCGGAAACGGATAATTTGCGCCCCAGAGAGACGCGCCCCATCATAAATGGAGGCATGGCTATCTGCATCTAGGAAAAGCGTATCATCTTTATTTACAAGAGCCGAAATCGTGCCCAAATTTGCCTGATAGCCCGTCGAGAAAATCATAGCATGTTTTCTCTGGAAGACTTTGGCAAGAGCATGCTCTAGCTTTTGATGCAGGCCGAAAGTCCCATTGGCAATACGGGAACCAGTCGTTCCGACCCCCATTGTCTGAGCGGCATGGATAGCCGCATCCCGTGCTGCGTTAGACTGGCTGAGACCAAGATAGTTATTTGTGCCAAATAAAAGGGTTTCACGCCCCTCTATAATGCCAACTGTTGCTGAGAGGGGACGCTCAATAACAACCCCAAAAGGGTTGCGTGGGCTAGCGGCCATAAGGGATTCATAATTCCCCCGTAAGGTCGCGTATTTATCAAATAACCCTGCACTCATGCTTGTTCTGCCTTAATGGCCTGCAAGCAGCCAGCAAGATCGTTAATCGTGCGGATATCGGCCAATTTATCAAGTGGGACGGAAACATCAAGCGTGTCTTCAATTTCCATCACGAAGTTCATTACAGCAAGGCTATCAAAGGCTAAATCCTCCACAATGCGACTATCCCCGGTGATATCGCGCGGGACTTTAGGGTTCTCCAGCAATTTTTGGAGAATCATCTGAGAAATATCAGCAACATTGTCGGTCATGTTTTGTCCCTTTATAGCCTGCGAAGGATAAGACGATTATAGAAGCTTCCTTCGCGAGGAGATAGCCCTTGCAGAGTTATTCAAATTCTTTGTTGAGGTACATTGCCCGCGCCCGTGCCCGTGTCAACTTCCCAGAGGAGGTCTGTGGGAGAGACCGCGGCGGTACGAGAACAACATTAACATCAATGCCATGCATACGGCGGAAAAGGCCGACCAGCTCATTGCGCAGCGTTGTGCGTGGCTCCTCATCCGTGAAACGACATTGCACCAATGCAACAACTTGTTCGCCTTCACCAGAATCAACGGAGAAAACTGCGACATCACGCGAGCGGAGGGAGTTCACCTCATGCTCAGCCGCCCATTCCAAATCTTGGGGCCAGATATTGCGTGCATTGATGATGATGAGGTCTTTCGCCCGGCCGGTAATAACAATCTGCCCATCCAGCATGTAGCCAATATCACCGGTATTGAGCCAACCATCTGGGGAAAGCACGGCCTCTGTCTCTTCAGGACGGTTGAAATAACCGGACATTAGACTTGGCCCACGGACGAAGACAGTCCCAACCTCACGTTCTTTGAGCGGCTTACCGGCAGGGTCACGCACCTCAATTTGATGCTCAGGCAAGCAAACGCCACATAAGACGAAATCCCGCGCCGTGTCTGTTCTTTCATGAGCGGGGCGAGCAAAATCCTCACGCTCCATAGCGGCAAGGTCAATCGTATCAACACGAAGACCCGTATTGAGCGGAGCAAAGCTAATGGCGAGAGTTGTCTCAGCCATACCGTAGCTCGCAACAAAAGCACGCTTATCGAAGCCACTTTTCTCAAACGTCTCTGCAAAGCTATGGATGATGTGCGGGCGAATCATATCGCCGCCAATCCCCGCAACACGCCATGAGGAGAGGTCTATATCCTCACGTGCGCCACGGCGTGCGCATAATTCATAACCGAAAGACGGGCTATAGGACATCGTACCCTTGTTACGGGCAATCAACTCCAACCAAACATTCGGGCGGCGTGCAAACTCACGAGTAGGTAGTAAATCGACCGAAAGTTGGCATGTCATCGGGGTGAGAAAGAAGCCAACAAGCCCCATATCATGATAGAGAGGCAACCACGAGACGCAACGGTCATCACGCACATCATCACTTGGGTAAACTTGTAACCCATATTTTGCGATAGCATGAGCATTAGCCATACCAGCTTTTTGGGTCACACTTATCCCCATAGGGAAGCGCGTACTTCCTGAGGAGAATTGAAGATAAGACAACCCATCACCTGATATTTCCGGCAGGGGGATGTCTCTTTCCTCAAGGGTCATTAATTCAGCAGGGGAACCACCAAAAACAAGAGGGAAGCCCTTAATAATATCAGCTGTCCAGCCTCCAATCACATCAGGAACAATAACAGCGCGCGCATCTGCGCTAGTAATCATCCCGCGCAGGGTCTCAATATAGCCTTCCTTTCCGCCGAAGGCGACCGGTAAAGGCAACGGTGCTGGAACAAGGCCCGCATATTGGCAACCGAAGAAGATACGGGCAAAATCCCCATCGCTCTCAGCCACAATAGCGACTCTATCACCCGCTTTCAGTCCTGCACCAAGCAAGCGTCGTGCTGTAGCATGGGCTTGCTGGCGTAGCTTACTGTAAGGCAAAACCTCCAGCAGGGTGCCGCGACCAGAATAAATGTTAAAGCCACTCTTACCCTGGGCTGCATAGTCCAGAGCAGCAGGGAAGCTGGGAAAGTCTCCATAGCGGCGTTCGATTCCTGAACGGCTCGGCGTGATGGAGAGCGCGGGATTGGTGTTTTGGTTGGCCTCGGTCAAACCTAGACTAGCTCCGTTTGGACCTTCAGATTGAACTATCTTAGGCCCCTGCGAAATCAAAAAATCTTACCCATAAAACAGGGCAAAGCCGTTTAGCGAAATAGCCAAACAGCATCTGTGCCCTGCTCTCTAATACAAAAAGGGGCTTCTCCTCAAGCTTCTGTCACAATTTTCAGCGACAAAATTGCAAAGAGGACACATTTTAGGTGATGATGGAGGCGATGGGAGCGTGAAAATATCCTTCTAATCCATATAAAATAAGCAGTTTTTTGAGAAAATAATATCTAACAGCTTCATTTTCTGTAAGATTGTGCATCATCTCAGCATCACTATGGGGAATGAGGAGGCCGCGTGTGAGGGGGCTCTGCGAACATAAAAGCGCACGGCTAAAGGTGGATCTTTCTGCCATTAGGAAGAATTATGCAAGGCTCTCACGCTACGCAGTGGGGGCAGATTGTGCAGCTGTTGTGAAGGCGGATGCCTATGGGCTGGGTATGGACAAAATTGCAACGGCCTTAGCAGGGCAGGTGAAAAGCTTTTTTGTAGCCCAGCCAGAGGAAGGGTGCCTTCTTAGGAAGATTCTACCGAATAAGCGCATCTTTGTGTTACATGGCTTCCTGCCTGATGGTCCGGGTCTTATGGCGGATTATAACCTCATTCCGGTTCTCAATAGTCTGGAGCAGGTGAGGGGGTGGCGTGCTTTCTGCTCACGAAAAGGAAGGGATTACCCAGCCGCTTTACAGTTCGATACCGGAATGTCTCGTTTTGGCCTCGCAGAAGAGGATATACAGAATGAGGCCTTAAAAGGCTTTAAGCCCATATTGGTGATGAGCCACCTGGCCTGTGCCGATCATCTTGATCATCCAGCAAATGAGGAGCAACGTAAGCGTTTTATAAAAATGAGTGCTGCTTTCCCGCATGTGCCACGCTCTCTAGCGGCTTCATCAGGGATTTTCTTAGGAACAGATTATCATTTTGATTTGGTTCGCCCGGGTGTTGCTTTGTATGGTTTACCACCGAATGAAATGGATACATCACTTCATCCTGTTTTAGAGCTAGAAGCACAAATCTTACAATTAAGAAAAATATCAAAAGGAGCCGGTGTTGGCTACGGGCTAAGTTATCACGCCACTCATTCTATGCGTCTTGCTACTGTAGGGATTGGTTATGCTGATGGTGTGTTCCGTGCTTTCTCGGAGGGAGGAGGCCATTTATGGCATAAAGGGATACGATTACCAATTATTGGCCGGGTCTCTATGGATAGCCTAACTGTGGATGTTACAGCCGTGCCAGAGGAGCAGTTGGCAGAAGGCAGCTGGCTGAGCGTAATTGGCCCAGAACAGGATATAGCCACAGTTGCCGCGCAGTCTGGGACAATTGGGTATGAGATATTAACATCTTTGGGGCATCGTTTCGCTCGTTTTTATCATGATGACGATGATGATATTTGAGCCGTGAAAAGTTTCAGCTTTATGTGACTATGGGAAAGAGATTGAAACATAGATAAGTTGGCATAATATATATTATGTGATTTTTCTCCATCCGCTCGATCATGCCTCCAGGTGCGTTTTGGGTAAAGTCTTGTTATAAGCGTTGGATGACGACTAACCCTACATCTACGCCTCCTTCTCATGCTCACACTCCTGCCTCGACAGAAATATGGGGGCATCCTAAAGGGTTATGGGTTTTATTTGGGACAGAAGGTTGGTTATCCTTTGCCCAATATGGCATGCTCTCTATATTGGTCTTATATCTTAAAGACCTGCTCCAACATCCAGAGCGCACGCAGTATGTTATTGGGCTGCGCTCTCTTTTAGTCATTAACCAAGCTTTTTATAACCCAAACGGTGTAGACGCTACGGCAGGAAGCCTCTCCGGGCTTATCATGGCCGTTATTTTTGCTGCTCCCTTTTTAGGAAGTTTTATTGCCGATCGCGGCTTAGGCCGTACACGCTCCGGGGTGATTGGTATTACTATACTAACCCTCAGCTTTTGCCTCATGGCAGTAGAATCGTTCTTTGTCATCGCGTTATGGCTGTTTTTAATTGGGGTTGGGTTTTCAGGAAGTTTGAAAGCCCAAGTCGGCGCGCTCTATAAGTTAGATGACCGCCGCCGGTCGGATGCTTACCAAATCTATAGCCAAAGTATCCAAATCATGGCGATAATCTCCCCCCTCCTCTGTGCTTTTTTGGGTACGATTGCATGGTACTGGGCGTTTCTTTCAACAGCATGTGCGATGATAATTGGCTTGCTATGCTATATTATGGGGCATCATTATCTGCCTTTAGATGAGCAAAAAAATGTATCTTTTCCTGATATACCTATAAAATCACGTTGCTCTAAAATAGAAAAACAACGCATCTTTTTCCTTATGTGGCTTGTAGTGGTTTTTGCTCTTGGTGTGCTTCCTAACCAAGAGATCATGGACGGCTATCTACTATGGGGAGGAGAACATTATCAACTCACAGTATTGGGCGTTACATGCCCTGTTAGCTCATTAGTGTCTTTAGATAGCGTTATTAGCATGATAACAGGGTTTATTGTTCTGTGGTTTTGGCAGTGGTACGACCACCGCTATGGCATTGTGCGCGACATGATGAAGATTATCATCGGGAGTGCTATCGCGACATTAGGCCCTCTCTTTTTAATTTGTGGAGAGTGGCTCCACCCGGGAGCGCATCAGGTGAGCCTCTGGTGGGGTGTGGCATTTCATACCATTAATGACATCGGTTGTGGGATGACCTTTCCTATTGGTATGGCCCTTTTCTCGCGGTACGCGCCCCCACAACATAATACAACGCTTATTTCCTGCTTTACGTTACATATCTTCATAGGCAATCTGCTTGTCGGTAAATTGGCGGCTATGTTGCATCAAATCCCTGACAGCCTTTTCTGGCTGCTACATTCCGGTGCCGCCTTATTATCGACACTCGGTCTATTAGCATCCAATCGTCTTTCACAAAGGCTCTTCCCTACTGATTCCCCCAAAGCGCAGAGATTATGACTTCTCTACAGAAGGGGAAATGATGAAACCCGCCTCATGCGCTGGGGAGATTGTCTCCCCCTCTTTTGTGATAACGACATTGGCCTCTAATGTACCGTCTAGGCGCATCCCATGACGCCTAATGATTTGCCGCTTCACGATGGGGAAAGCGCGTAAAAGCTTATCAAAATCAGCCTGAGGAATGGCCAGTAAATGCGAGAATTGCAAGGAGCGTACAGTATTTTGCGCCCGCAGCCCTTGGATATGGCTATTAGCTCCAATGAGGTCTCCTGCCCCAAGCATGACCTCTTGGGCATCTCCTACACTTGTTGCTGATTCTACAAGCCCTGCTACTTGTGCGTAAATGGTATGAATACGCTCACCTTTATGAATCAACACCTCACCGGGGGATAGAAAGCAAATAAAGACGCGTGCAGCTAGCTCATGCAAAGCCCCATCTGGCACGCCATTAAAGGCTTGGAACATCCTTAACCGCTGCTCAATCCCACTACGAAGGTTAAAGCGCAACGGTGTATCTAGGCGCGTTCTTTGCCGTTCAATCGAGCGGCGAAGTTCACGATGAAGCTCCTCTGAGATGAGATTATCTTTCGCAAGTGTTGCATATTCTTCATCCTCCAAACGGAGGGCGATTTGCCGTAATAGACGGCTTTCCAACGCTTCGGAATAACCCGAATAATGCAGGCGTAAGGTTGCGAGCGCATCCTCCAGCAATTTACGTTGACGGCCTAGTACTTCGGAGACGATTTCCGTAATACGGCGTCCCAAAGTTGGCTCCATCCTCTCACGCACAAAGCGGATTAAAGAGGTAGAAACCAGATGCGAGATGATGAGCGTCTCAAAACGCTCCATCATGCAAAGTGTTAAAGGGCGGTCAATATGAAACCGCCTATGCAACATCTGTGCTAAGCGCAGGCGTAAAGAAGGCTGGAGACTTTTGCGCCGACTTTTAACATACCCATATCGTCCCTCTAATTGAGTAGCATCGATAATGGCTTCTATCCCGCGCAAAAGCGTCTCAATGACACGGCGGCTCGACATGCCTTGGACACAAAAAAGATCCAACAATAAGGACCGTTCTTGGTTGGCAATAGTCAAAAGGGCGAGATTCACACGCTCTCTATCACTTAAAGCAGTCTCAAAATTATTGCTGGCTTTTTCTTTTTCAGCACGTTGCTCCAGACGGCTAATCACCCCGCTGCGGGTACGGAAGCTAAAGCTTAGCTCATCAGAAACATGAGAGACCCGTTGGGCAACATGACTAAGACCAATCCCGATGATTTGATTTCTAAGAGCTTCATCAATCGGTGAGAGACGATCTAGTTTGAGAAATAACACCAAAGAGCGCAGGGTGGTGCCATTTACAAGCAGCGTGACAAGCACGAAACCCGTAGCGACAATCCCTACAAAATGGGTGATGGAATCATTGATATGTGGGTTTTCATTCACAGCGAGCGCGAGGGCAAGCGTAATGGCCCCGCGTAGTCCCCCCCATGCCATTGTCACCTTAAAGCGCGTAGGAACAGGCGGAGATAAACGCGTGACTGTCAAAATCGGAAGCATCCCGAAAATCACAACCGATCGTGCTAACAGCCCTGCTAGACTTGCAATAAGGATGAGGACAAGGTCCCAGCGTGTGATACCAATCATCATACGGGGAACGAGCAACGCCGCTAGCATAAAGACAAGTGTACTTGCCCAAAACTCTAGCTGTTCCCATAATTCTTTAAGAAAGTTCCATGTCAAAGGGCGGAATGTGGACGGCCCTAGCGCAGATACGGTTAGCCCAGCAGATGCGGTGGCCACCACGCCCGAAAATCCCAAAATATTATCGCATAGAATATAAACACCGTAAGGCAGTACGACCGAAAGGGTAATTTCTGCTGCTGGGAAACCACTAATCGCGGTGATGATAAGCAAAGCTAAGCGGGCAACGGCCACGCCAATAATTACAGCCCCAGCAAAATTGGTTAAAAAGTCAGTAACGGCTTCACGAAAGCTTATTTCATGATGCGCCGTGATGGCCCCTGCAAGAATGGTAAAGATGGCAATAGCTGCGGCATCATTTAAAAGGGCTTCTCCCTCCACCAAACGGCTTAACCGTGCAGCGGCCCCAATCTCGCGGAAAATACTTGCCACGGCAGAAGGGTCGGTCGTGGCGACAATGGCACCTAATAATAGGCAGGCTACTAATGTTTGTTGTGCAAAAGGATAAAGTGCAAAACCGATTGTTGCTGTAGACACAATCACAGCGACAATCGCGAGCAGCAACACCGTCGCGATCTCATGTGTTAAGCTACGGACATTAATCCCCATTGCTCCCTTAAAGACCAATAAGGGAAGAAATATGAGGAGAAAACCTTCACTATCTATAGGAAAAGATAAGAGAGCACTTGCAGGGCCTTCTAAAAGGTCCAACCCCATTGAGCTATTGATAAGGGATGAAACACCGCCAAGGACAATCCCCAATAAGGCGATAATAACGGTTTCCGGTAAGTTGATCTTCTTAGCAAGAGGGGGGATGAAGCTAATTAGACCCAACAGGAAGGCAAGCGTCAGCAGAACCTCAGCAAGCCCCACTTCCATAACTTATCCCCTCTTACTTCCTCTAGCGTAATACCCCGGCAAGGTTACGCAGAAAATCATCATTAAGCAACCCGCCTCCCCTTACCCACTTCTCTAATGAAAGAAGGTAGAAGGGAGTGTCTTTTATTCCACCGTTACAGATTTGGCTAGATTGCGCGGTTGGTCCACATCCGTCCCTTTCAACAAAGCAACCTCATATGCCAAAATCTGCACGGGGATTGTATAAAGGATGGGAGCTACAAAGGCATTAACATCCGGTAGGATAATAATATGCTCTGCAATATCCTTTAATTGCTCCGCTCCTTTGGCATCCGTAAAGACAAGGATGCGCCCCCCACGGGCACGGGCTTCTTGCAGGTTGGAGAGTGTCTTCTCAAACAATATTGTTGAGGGGGCAATCGCAACCACAGGGACGCTAGGGTCTATCAAGCTGATAGGCCCATGCTTTAACTCCCCTGCCGCATAGGCTTCCGCATGGATATAGCTGATTTCTTTAAGCTTTAACGCCCCTTCTTGCGCGATAGGCATACAAATACCGCGCCCCAAATATAAAATATCGCGCGCTTGTGCAATAACACGCGCCATACCACGGATTTGGTCAAAAAGCCCCAAAACCTCCATCGCATGGGAAGGAAGGTCTAAAAGACTATCGGTGAGTTCACGCTCTTTTGCCTCATCAATAAGACCTCGTTGACGAGCAAAATCGATGGTTAAAGCAGCAAGAACGGAAAGTTGTGCTGTGAAGGCCTTTGTAGAGGCCACAGAAATCTCCGGCCCAGCGACCATGCCAAGAACCAAATCGCTCTCGCGTCCCATTGTAGAATGTTCTACATTTAAAACCGAGACAACATGCTGCCCCGCTGCTTTTAACTCCCGCAAGACCCCAAGCGTATCGGCCGTTTCGCCAGATTGCGAGATAAGCAATGCAAGACCATGATTAGGTTGTGGCGGATTGCGGTAGCGAAGCTCTGAGGCGACATCAATATCAATGGGAAGGCGTGCCAATTCCTCTAGCCAATAACGCCCTACCATACCGGCGTAAAAAGCAGACCCACACGCAGTAATAGTTACTCGTGGCAAAGTGGCAACATCAAAAGGCATAGGCGGCAGAGCAATGCGCCGCGTTACAGAATCCGTAATTCTCTGAAGGGTCTGGCCAATCGCTACTGGATGCTCATGCAGCTCCTTCTCCATAAAATGACGATAACCGTCTTTGCCAATCTGCCCTGTTGTAAGGGAGGTGGTTTGGATTGGGCGATGAACTACATCGCCATGTGCATCAAAGATTTCAACATGATCACGCGTTAGGACGCACCAATCACCATCTTCAAGATAGCTGATTTGATTGGATAAAGGAGCTAAGGCCAGACTATCTGAGCCGAGGAACATCTCCCCTTCCCCATACCCAACGGCTAGAGGAGCACCATGCCGCGCACCGATGAGCAAATTATCATGCCCCTCAAAAATCATGGCAATAGCGTAAGCCCCCTGCAACTGCTTGATGGTCGCAAAGGCGGCATCTTTAGGGGATAATCCTTGTTGAATATAATCATCTAAGAGATGCGCTACAGCCTCTGAGTCCGTCTCTGTCTCAAAGCTCCGTCCCTTAGTTTCTAAGCGTTGTTTAAGGGCTACAAAGTTCTCAATGATACCATTATGGACAATAGTGACTTGTCCAGCATGATGAGGGTGAGCATTCTGTGTTGTAGGGGCACCATGCGTTGCCCAACGGGTATGGCCAATCCCTGTTGTGCCAGAGAGCGGTGTTTTCTCCAACGCATGCTTTAAATTATCTAGTTTCCCTGCTGCACGACACCGCGAGAGCTTCCCATGTTCCACCGTTGCGATACCAGCCGAATCATAACCACGATATTCCAGCCGGCGTAGCCCTTCAAAAACAATAGGGGTAGCGGGACGATGCCCAACAACACCACAGATACCACACATCAGCCCCGCTCCTTCTTTTTCCTCAACGCTGCCTGAAGGGCACGTCCTTGCTCCAGCTTATTTGCCTGACGTGCGCGCCCAAAGGCAAGAGCCCCCGCTGGGACATCATGAGTGATGATACTGCCTGCAGCTGTCATGGCCTCATCTTCTATCTTTACAGGAGCCACCATAACGCTGTTGGAGCCTATAAAACAATCATCACCAATCATCGTTTTATGTTTAAAGACGCCATCATAATTACAGCTAATGCTTCCGGCCCCGATATTGCTGTGCGTGCCGACCTCACTATCCCCCAAATAGCTGAGATGGTTAACCTTACTGCCTGCTCCAAGAGTCGTATTTTTAAGCTCTACAAAATTACCAACATGCGTTTCTTCATGGCAAAGCGTCCCCGGTCGTAGGCGGGCATAAGGCCCTATCACTGCATTTGCTTTAACGTGACAGCCCTCCAGATGTGAAAAAGCACGAATAAGACAGCCTTCCTCCAGCGTAACGCCGGGGCCGATGAAAACATGTGGCTCAATGATGACATCAGGGGCGAGCTTTGTATCTATACTGAGGAAAGTACTAGCAGGGTCAATCAGCGTAACCCCCTGCTCCATAGCGCGAAAACGCAATCTATCTTGGAGCCGTGCTTCAGCTTGCGCTAATTCCGCGCGGGAATTAATACCCGCAAGCTCCTCCTCCCCACCTTCAACGCATGTTACATGGCCTTCACGCGCAGCAAGGGCGACAATATCTGTTAGATAATATTCATTTTGCGCATTATTAGGGGTAATTTCCGCCAACCACCGCTTGAGGTCACTTACATCGGCACACATCATCCCAGCATTACAAAGGGTCGTCTGTTTTTCTGCCTCGGTGGCATCTTTATACTCAACAATACGTTCGACCATGCCCTTTTGGTCCACAATAATACGTCCATAATGCCCCGGATTGTGCGGACGCATACCTAAAAGGGATAATTTGTTATCGTGCGTATGAGCCTCTAACAGACGTTGCATTGTATCTTCTGTGAGAAGGGGATTATCTGCATAGAGGATAACAGCTTTCCCCTCTGTCAGCGAAGAGACGCCTATTTTCGCTGCATGTCCCGTCCCTAACCGCTCGGCTTGAATAATAGTTTGATGCGGCTGAACATAATGGGTAAGTTCCTCCATCCCCGGGCCGACCACAACGATAATTTGGTCAACACTATGTTGGGCCGTCTCTAGTAAATGGCCAATCATAGGGCGGTTTCCCAAGCGTTGCATTGCTTTAGGGTAGCGGGACTTCATACGCGACCCCATCCCGGCGGCCAAAATAATGGCAGTGGTGATGGAACTCATAAATGACCTCGTAACATTATTTTGGAGCTGCTTGAGCAGGAACAGCCGATAAATAAGGGGGCGTTTGTAAGACGACCAAGAGCATCCCTATCTTAGGGTGCGAGAATTGCAATCGTACTGGGATTAGCCCCGCTTTTGGGTCCCGAACAAACCATACAGACCCGGGATGAGGTGTTGCTTTTGCATCCTTAAAGGGAGACCCAATGGAAAAACCGCCAATCTGCTTTCCCGTAAAGTCGCATCGCATCGCATCCCCGGTATAGAAAGGGTGATGGTCTTTAGGGAGTGTTGTTTTAAAGGGGCCGTGCATATCCATGTAAGAAAGACGAATCCCATCAAAAACGGATTGCCCCGTAGTACAGCTCTGATGGACATCCATGTGATGGACTAACCCGATGAGATAGCTGAGCATATCCACAGACTGCCGGAACTCTACTTCTGGCATAGCCTCTCGCCCTGTTTCCGGCGGTTGAAGCACCGTGACATGAGGGCCTGCATGGTCGAACTCAATGTGTGTATGCAGCTCTTCTCCGCGAGAGAAGCCGCGATTATCATAAGACAAGGGCCGTGTGCTCGCTTCATTAAAATGACCTTGCGCGGTGCTGAGTAAATTAACTGTAAAAAACCAACTCGCTAAGCCAACGCTATAAAGATGCGTCTGTATGCCATAACCCCAAGGGTGAAGCACATAATCAGCATCAACATTTACAAAATGATAGCCACGTACATATATATTATAATGGAGATGAATATTCTGCCCTATAGGTTTTTCTTTAGCCACCATTGCAGGAGGTAAGGGAGATGACTGAGCCATCCCAACCCCCGCCCCCCAAAAGCAGCTCCCCCCTATTAAAAGGGCGGAGAGCCATGCGATGCGATAAAGACGTTTTATAAGGTGATTATACATCAAGATTAGCGACCTTTAGAGCATTATCGACGATAAACTCACGCCGAGGCTCCACAACATCCCCCATTAATGTAGAAAATACTTGGTCAGCATCCTCACTATCACCAACCTGTACTTGCAGAAGGGTACGAGTAGCCGGGTCGAGCGTTGTGTGCCAAAGCTGCTCATCATTCATCTCACCAAGGCCTTTAAAGCGGTTGATAGCCAACCCGCGCCGCCCTTGTGTGAGGACTTGCTCCATCAACAGCCCCGGACCAGAGAAATGATGTTCTTTCTGGTCTAATTGCAATGTGACGGGCTGGGCAAAAATCTGCGCTAACCATTCTTGCTGCATACGGAGACGCCGTGCCTCACTAGAACGCAGAAGCGTAGGCTCGAACACATAACGCTCCCCCACACCACGCAAGAAGCGGCGACATATGATGGCATTGCCCTCACATTGAACCTGCCAGCCTCGTTCATTCTCAGGCGAGACTTCTTCAAGCCGTGTACGAAAGCGATCAAGGGCTTGTTCACGCGCTGAAGCCTCAGCATCAACAATGCCACTCACAGCAGCTTGGTCCATAATCCACAGCGGAATCCGAGCAGAAAGCGCGCGCAAATCTTGAGCAATATTACTCAACCGGTCAATAACGACACGCAACGCCTCTCCTGTTAAGGATTGACCATCATGCTGCGTAAGAGCAGCGTTATGGAGGGCTTTATCGAGCAGATAAGCATCAAGAGCCGGCTCATCTTTAAGATACCGCTCCTCTTGCCCGCGTTTAGCGCGGAAAAGCGGTGGTTGCGCGATATAAAGATGCCCATTCTCAATAAGTTGCGGCATTTGACGGAAAAAGAAGGTCAATAACAAAGTCCGAATATGGGAGCCATCCACATCCGCATCAGTCATAATGACTATCTTATGGTAGCGAAGCTTCTCAATATTAAAGCCTCCCTGCTCTACAGGGCCATGGCCAATCCCTGTCCCAAGGGCTGTAATAAGCGTACCAATCTCCGCAGAGCTTAACATGCGGTCAAAGCGGGCGCGCTCGATATTGAGGATTTTACCACGTAACGGCAAAATCGCTTGGAAACGTCTATCCCGCCCTTGCTTGGCCGTTCCCCCAGCGGAATCCCCCTCAACGATAAATAATTCTGCACCCTCTGGGTTACGCTCCTGACAATCGGCCAGCTTCCCCGGTAGGGAGGACACATCCAAAATACCCTTACGGCGTGTCAACTCACGAGCACGGCGAGCGGCCTCACGGGCATTAGCAGCATCGGCAATTTTCGCAATAACGGTGCGGCCTTCCTTCGGGTGGGTCTCAAACCAATGGCTAATCATATCAGCAGCAATGGTATGGACAACGGGCTGAACCTCGGAGGAAACCAACTTATCTTTAGTTTGGGAGGAGAACTTTGGGTCCGGCACCTTAACGGAGAGAACAGCAGAGAGACCCTCCCGCATATCCTCACCTGTAAGGTTATTTGTCTCTTTTCGACTACTTAATCGAGTCGCGTATTTCCCAACGGCGCGCGTCAAAGCTTGACGGAACCCCGCAAGATGCGTGCCCCCATCACGTTGAGGAATGTTGTTGGTAAAGCACAACATCGTCTCGTGGAAGCTATCATTCCAGCATAACGCAAACTCTACACGAATACCGGAGGCCTCATCTTGCAACTCTCCTGTGATGGGAGGATCAATTAAGGCTGTCTTGGAGCTATTGAGCCATTGAACAAAGGCTGTCAGCCCGCCTTCATAATGGAAGATAACTTCGCGTGGTTCGCTATGGCGTTCATCTCGCAAAATAATCCGCATACCGGAATTAAGGAACGCTAGCTCACGCACACGCCGCTCTAAGATACTAAAATCGAACTCCGTTTTGGAGAATGTCTCAGCACTTGGTTTGAACGTGACCTCTGTGCCACTTTCCTCAGAGGACTCCCCGACAACTTCGAGCGGTGCTACAGGCTCCCCGTGACGGAAGCGGATAAGATGCTCTTTCCCTTGTCGCCAAATGCGTACATCCATCGTCTCTGAAAGAGCGTTGACGACAGCAGCCCCCACCCCGTGCAACCCGCCAGAGACTTTATAGGAGTTTTGGTTAAACTTCCCTCCTGCATGCAGCTTAGTCAACACAACCTCGGCTGCACTGATTCCTTCTTCCTCATGCATATCTGTTGGGATGCCACGGCCATTATCACGCACCGTGACAGAGCCATCCCCATTTAGGGTTAATATGCAGTAGGACGCAAAGCCTGCTTGCACCTCATCCACGGCATTATCAATAATTTCAAACACCATATGATGCAGGCCAGAGCCATCATCCGTATCACCGATATACATGCCGGGACGTTTGCGGACAGCATCCAGCCCACGCAAGACGGAGATAGACGATGCGTCATATTCCTCATGGTTGGAAGAGGGAGTCTCCGGTTGGTTTTGGGATTCTGACATGCCTACGCATTACTCCGGTTTGAAAGAGACGGATTTTCCATGAATATACTGCGAGAACCCGCTTATGACCAGAGCTATTCCCTCCCCCTTTCTGGCAGGAGTGTTCCGTTACGAATGGTTATAAAATCTGCATGACCTCGCAGGGGGGAAAATAATGCGGCTTCTGTACCGGTTAAGAGTATGGTTGTTTTTAAAGCACGCAAACTTTCCATCAAATTAATACGCCGCTTTTCATCAAGATGAACTAGTGGTTCATCAAGCAAAATGAGCGGAGCATATCCTAAAAGATGCGTTATAGCTTCTGCATGGGACAAAATAATACTTAGTAGCATGATTTTTTTCTGCCCACTGCTGGATTGTATAGCGTCCCGCCCTGTTGCTTGGTCTTTTAAACTCATATCGGCCCGATGTGCGCCGAGGGAGGTGCTTTTGCGGACTTGGTCTTGCTGGCGTGCTTGCTGGAGAGCCTGACGCAACCAGTCCTCAACCTCTATAGCTGGTTTTGTTCTAAGAGCCTCTGCAATGGGGCAATGCAGCTCTATCATCGTATGAGGAAAGGCCTTATTCCCAAAGGGAGTTGCCCCAAGAGTGTCTATCAGATTCATCCGGGCGACAGTTGCCGCTACAGCGTGACGACTTATGGATGTTTCGAGCGAATCAAGCCAAGCGGTTTCTTGAGGATGTTCTTGTAAGACACGGTTACGGCTCGTCACGGAGCGTTCATGTGCGATAAGCTGCTGGGTATGGTCTGGGATAAGAGCTACAGTGAGACGGTCTAAGAAACGCCTGCGCCCAGAGGCTCCGTCTAAAAACAAACGATCCATTTGCGGGGTAAGCCACACACAAGAATAAAGCTGAGCAATCTCTGCGTGGGTGCGTGGTTTTTCCCCATCTAGTAGAAAAACACGGCGACCCTTCCCCGCTGCAACCCCGGTAGCGAGCTGGAAATCATGCTCCCCCCTCTCCAAATGTGCAGCGACACCCCAATCTGTTGTCCCATGGCGTGGCAAAAGAGACGCTGGGGAGCTTAACAAGCCCTGCCCCGGGGCAAGGAGAGACAGGGCCTCTAAAAGATTAGTCTTCCCGCTGCCATTTTCTCCGGTGAGGACAGAGATACTGGCAGCGGGCTCCCAAACACAACGGCAATAATTACGGAAATCCGTTAAGGTAAGACGGTGTAACCGCAAGGCGGCACTTAAACCCGGATAGGCATAAGAACGTAAAGAACAGCAGGCTGCTCCGTATCGCGAATCAATGTCGGTGAGGAGCTATCCGCTAAAGCGAACTCCGCCTCCGCATCAATTTGGTCGGTAATATCCGTTAGATAACGCGCTTGGAAGCCAATCTCCACGTCATCACTATCGTAACTGACGCTATTTTCATCCAACTCTTCTTGGGCAATCCCTTGGTCAGGGCTGATCGCTGAAAGCGTAAGATGATTCTTTGTTACCGTCAGCTTGATAGGGCGAGAACGCTCTTGGCTAATCGCTGCCACACGCCCAACGGCCGCGGCAAGATCCTGCTTGCTAACGCGCAAGATACGGCTGTTATTCTGCGGGATAACGCGTGAATATTCAGGAAAAGTCCCATCCACAAGTTTAGAGGTCAGCAAGATGGAGCCAATACGGAACTGGATGCGCGTTTCAGAAAGGGCCACCTCAACATCTGCGCCATCATTATCCAGTAGCTTTCGCACTTCTGTAACCGTTTTGCGCGGAACAATAATGCCGGGCATGGACTTAACACCGAGTGGGGCCTCTGTATCCACTTTGGCCAGACGATGCCCATCTGTCGCAACGGCACGAAGATAGTTCTTCTTACCCTCCAGCACGACATGGAGGTAAATCCCATTGAGGTAATAGCGTGTTTCCTCATTGGACATAGCAAAGCGCGTACGGTCAATGAGAGTGCGCAACTCCCCTGCTTGGATGGTGAAATGATGAGGAAGGTCCCCTGCAACCATAGCAGGGAAATCATCCACCGGCAGGACATTCAAGCTCGTAGCATACCGCCCAGCCCGCAGGTGAAGTGGCTCTTCTGCGCTCTCCTGATTGAACTCAATCTCTGCACCATCGGGCAATTTACGGACAATCTCGAAAAGAACAGCAGCGGGAATGGTTACCGCACCTGCGCGTGTCGCTGTGGAAGGAATCTCCTCCACAACAGCAATTTCCATATCCGTAGCGGTTAAGCGGAGAGTCTCGCCATCATGTTCTAGCAAAACATTGGCAAGAATGGGGATGGTATTTCGCTTTTCGGCAACACCATTAACATGGGACAAAGCACGCAGAAGCGGCGCGCGATCAACCTTAAACTTCATGATAACCCCAAATCTTACCGAATGCGTGTAGTATGGCCTTCTAGCAAGGAAAAGAATATTTTGAAAGCGATTTTAGCTTTCTAGCATGTGCTTTAACAGCTCCACACTTTCTGCCAAACCGGGGTCTTGCTCCATAAGCTCTGCTACACGGTTGACGGCGTGCATAACGGTCGTGTGGTCCCGATTACCAAATTTACGGCCAATTTCTGGCAGGCTCCGGCTTGTGAGTTGCTTGGCAAGATACATAGCAATCTGTCGTGGCCGTGCAACAGCACGTGCCCTACGCGCGGAGGACATATCCGTTAGGCGGATATTAAAGTGCTCCACAACTTTCCGCTGAATCTCATCAATCGTAACGCGCCGTTCATGCGCCTTGAGCATGTCTTTGAGAACATCCTGCGTTGATTCCAGCGTAACAGGACGGCCAACCAAATCTGCATGAGCGATGAGGCGATTTAACGCGCCTTCCAGCTCACGCACATTAGTGGTGATTTTATGCGCTAAATATTCCAAAACCTTTGGTGGAACAGGAGTGCCCGATGCCTTCGCTTTTGCCTCAAGGATGGAAATACGCAACTCAAAGGTTGTCGCATGAATATCCGCGACCATCCCGCAACCTAGGCGAGTTCGTAGTCGGTCTTCCAACCCTGATAAGTCTGAGGGGCTTTTATCTGCACTGACAATAATTTGTCGCCCTGCATCAACAAGCGCATTAAATGTATGGAAGAACTCTTCTTGTGTACTATTCTTACCGATGAGGAACTGGAGGTCATCAATCATCAAAACATCAACAGACCTTAATTGTTCCTTAAACTCCATTTGAGATTTAGACTGCATGGACGCAATAAAACGATACATGAACTTTTCGGCCGACATATAAGCGACCGAAATATTACCCCGGCTCATAAGCTTTAGGCCGATAGCATGCATGAGATGGGTTTTGCCAAGCCCAACGCCACCATAAAGGAAAAGAGGGTTAAAGCCGGGGCTTGCTGGCTGGTCTGCTACCCGCCCTGCACACGCATAAGCGAATTCATTCGGCTTACCGACAACAAAATTATCAAAGGTAAAACGGCGATCCAACGGCACAGCGAGGTCATTACGCACATCCACGGAGGGACTAGCCGCAGTCGGGGAGGTCTCTTTTTCGGCATCCAAAGCCGCAGCATCTTCGCGAGCAAAAGCCGCTATGTTATGGGAGGACTTAGAAGACGGCGCATGGCTCCCATTCGACATAGGGGCGCGCTGTGCTTTTTTATCAATCTTTAACTCAACATGCTGCACATGCGGCGTTTCCTCCCGCCACAAAGTTTGCAGTCGCTGGCCATATTGCGTACGGACCCAATCCCTCAAAAAACGTTCTGGGAGATAGAGCGTAATCTCATCATCATCCAACGGCCCAAGCGTGATGCGCTGAATCCATGATTGGTACTCTACGTCTCCAACCTCGGCTTTTAAACGGTCACAAATGCGGAGCCATGCGGCGTGGAGAGAAGCGGCATCAGCAGAGGCCATAGCAGCATCCTGAGCTTTTTCCACTTCTATTCTCCATTATAATTTATAAGTCACCAGCCAGAGTAATGCCCGCTGGAAGGCGCAATCAAGCTTTTTTGCCTATGCAAACAGGATATAGGCCATTTTCCCATAAAGAGGAACGGACAGCATATCACTGTTGACAGGAAAAAAGAACGCGCCCATAGGCGCGCCCAAAATGCTCCGCCATAATATTAGCGGAGCAGTAGGTTACAAACCTAACCTCAGGCCGCAGACAGAGCCTTAATGCGAGCAGAAAGGCGGGAAAGCTTACGGCTAACCGTATTGCGTGCAATCACACCCTTACCAGCAGCGCGTTGCATCTCAGGCTGAGCAGCACGGAGAGCCTCGGCTGCTGCTGCCTTGTCGCCAGAAAGAATCGCTTTTTCGACAGACTTAATGAAAGTCCGCATACGAGACAGGCGAGACGCATTGCGCAGACGACGGCGTTCATTCTGACGGATGCGTTTACGGGCGGATGCGTTATTTGCCATGAGCTTCAAGTTTCCTGCGGATAGTTCGCTAAAAATGATGCTTGCCATCTACCCTTCTGTTTAAGTCTCGTCAAGCATTCTCTTTATTTTTCTGACAATGAGGGCAAAAGAAGGTTGAACGCCCATTTTGGGTTATACGTTCAATAAGCCTCTGCCGAGCAGCCTGCGTGCAGGATGGGCAAGGCTCTCCTTCCCTCCCATAAACAAGGTGAAGATTTTGAAATGCCCCCGGTGTACCGTCTGTATGCACATAATCCCGTAAGGTTGACCCTCCCGCTTTGATAGCAGCATCTAAAATCTCAATAATAGCGTGATGCAGCCTAACAGCATCTTGCTGGGTTAAGCTTTTTGCCTCCCTTTGGGGAT
Source organism: Bombella sp. ESL0385 (assembly GCF_009725755.1). Lineage (GTDB taxonomy): Bacteria > Pseudomonadota > Alphaproteobacteria > Acetobacterales > Acetobacteraceae > Bombella > Bombella pollinis. Next base: position 1,046,801 of record NZ_WNIJ01000001.1, on the reverse strand, counting down.
GCAACCCCGCACGGAACAGGGCCTCACAAACATAGATATTGCCAAGCCCTACGATTTTCCTTTGGTCTAGCAAGGCCGTCTTTAATGGCATCCGTATTGTACGGCACAGCCCGTAAAGGTAATCTGCTGTAAAATGTGGCGATAGGGGTTCTATCCCAAGATGAGCAAGCTGAGGCTGCTGACTCTCCTCATCTGTGCGGAATAGAGCCACCATACCGAAACGGCGCGCATCAACAAAAGCAATACGCTGGTCATCATTCGTCCAAAATACGAGATGCTCATGTTTGCGCGAAGCGGGCGCGAAGATAGTCGGGTCGATAAAAAGACGGCCAGACATGCCGAGATGAATCAGTAGGCTCCACCCATGTTGAAAATCGATCAAGATGTATTTAGCCCGCCGCCGCAACTCTATAATAGGGTGATGAAGTGGAATCGTTGCCAGCCCAGCGGGAAAAGGGGTGCGTAAATTAGGGCGATTTACGTCAATCTTCCCAAAACTCCGCCCCATAAGGCAAGGCTTCATATTTTGAAGGATAGTTTCTACTTCTGGGAGTTCTGGCATAAATCCTCATAATGAGATAACGATGGTTTTATGACTGAGACCCATTCTTCCCATATTCCCTCCTCGCCGTCAGCTGATTTTGATAATGAGCGCGCTGATTTCGGCTATCGTGATGTTCCTCGCCACGAGAAGAAACCCCTTGTCAGGCAGGTTTTTGAAAGTGTTGCAGGAAAATATGACGTGATGAATGATGCGATGTCCCTAGGGATTCATCGCGTTTGGAAGCGCATTTTCGTCACTATGCTCTCGCCTCAACCCAACCATCACCTGTTGGATTTAGCCGGTGGGACGGGGGACATTACCTTTGGTTGGCTACGCCGTGGTGGAGGGCGCGCTGTCCTCTCAGATATTAACGAGGCCATGTTAGAGGTAGGACGGCAACGCGCTATCAATGCCGGTTTGATCGGGAAGATGGATGTGTGCGTCATTGATGCCGAATCACTCCCCTTCCCTGATGCCTCAATGGATAGGGTCTCCATGGCATTTGGATTGCGGAATTGTACGGATAAAGAGGCTGTATTGCGCGAAGTACGCCGCGTCCTAAAGCCCGGTGGTCGTTTTTTATGCCTTGAGTTCTCTAAAGTAGATATTGCAGCCCTCTCCGCGCTTTATGATCTCTGGTCCTTCCAGGTGCTCCCACGCATGGGCCAGATGATTGCTGGGGATGCGGAAAGCTACCAGTATCTCGCCGAGAGTATTCGTATGTTCCCAGACCAAGAGACATTAGCGGGAATGATGCGCCAAGCGGGGATGGAGCGTGTCTCTTACCAAAATCTCTCAGGTGGGATTGTCGCTATTCATTCTGGTTGGCGGCTTTGAGAGATGGCCCGTATTCTACTCATCATAAGCGGTGGTATTGCCGCTTATAGAGCGTTGGATGTTGCACGACAGCTCAAGCGTGATGGGGTGGAGGTTGTCCCCGTCATGACGCATGCCGCTCATCATTTCATTACCCCTTTATCGGTAGAAGTGCTGTGCGGTCAGGCTGTTCATACAGAGCTTTTTCAACCGGGAGGTGAGAGTGATATCGGGCATATTTCTTTAGCGCGCTCGGCTGATGCTATTGTAGTATGCCCTGCAACAGCAAATCTCATGGCACGCATGGCGCATGGTATGGCTGATGACCTCGCAACAACTCTTTTACTCGCCACGGATGCCCCCATCTTACTCGCCCCTGCGATGAATCCGCATATGTGGGAGAATCCTGCCACACAAGCCAATGTAGCTCTATTGCAACAACGAGGCGTAAAGATAATCGGCCCTGCGCATGGTGATGTTGCCTGTGGGGAAACGGGACGTGGTCGTCTAGCCGAGCCTAAGGTCATTCTTACTGCCATCCGAGACATTATCTCTCATAAGCAGGCTGATTTAAAAGGGCGGCGTATTTTGGTCACAGCCGGCCCTACAGTTGAACCGATTGACCCGGTGCGGTTTATATCAAACCGCTCATCAGGTTTGCAGGGCTATGCCATTGCAGAGGCCCTCGCTGCCCGTGGGGCGGAGGTGCATCTTATAAGTGGTCCTGTATCCTTACCAACACCCCCTCATGTTACGCGGATTAATGTCCAAACAGCACAAGAGATGTATGAAGCTTGTTTGGCTCACTTACCCGTTGATGCTGCCATTTGCGTAGCCGCTGTAAGTGATTGGCGCGCTGATACGATACAAGCCCATAAAATCAAGAAAAAGGGGGATGAAGCCGCCCCTACCCTCTCCTTAGTGGAAAACCCCGATATTCTCGCTACCCTCTCACATGCAGAGCAACGACCTGCTTTGGTCGTGGGGTTCGCTGCTGAGACGACTCACCTACAAGACTATGCACAGCAAAAGCGGCAAAAGAAGGGATGTGATTGGCTGTTAGCGAATGATGTCAGCAAGCATCAATTTGGCGGGGCAGAGAACCAGGTTCTATTCCTGACAGGCTCTGGGGTGGAACCATGGCCTGAAATGTCCAAGCAGGACCTTGCTCAGCACCTAGCGGATAAAATTGCTTCATTTTTTCATCAAGAGGCTCCTTAAATTATGTCAGCGTCTATAACGGTTCGTATTGTACGGCTGCCTCACGGCCACGATTTAGACCTCCCCACTTATGGGACAGCCGGGGCAGCGGGGGTGGATATGCAAGCCGCTGTGGAGGCCCCCCTCACCATTAAAGCTGGGGAACGTGCTTTAATTCCCACCGGCTTGTCTATCGCCTTACCAGCAGGGTACGAATTACAAATCCGCCCACGCTCTGGCCTTGCGCTAAAATACGGGATTATGGTTCCCAATAGTCCCGGCACGATTGATGAAGATTATCGCGGGGAGATACGCATTATTCTCATCAATGCTGGGGCTGAGGATTTTGTGATACATCGTGGGATGAGGATTGCGCAGGCTGTCCTTGCGCCTGTTGTTAAAATAGCGTGGCAGGAATGTGAAAGCCTTGATACAACAGAGCGTGGCCATAACGGCTTTGGCAGTACGGGCCATTAACGGGAGTTTTTCTGCCCATGAGGAAGCATCTCCTCTCCTTTGCTCTTATCTCGCGCATTGAGGGCAGCTGTCTGCGTTGGTTGGTCGCACATGGCGGCAGTGGCTTATCCTGTTGTGCGTTAATGCTTGGGGCCTTATATGGGCTTTCCCTCGGCTTTGGCTTGGAGGCATTTGCCTTTCTTCCCCCATTATGGAACGCTGCCTTTTGGACGCTAGGCGAAGTCGCCGCTGCTTTGTTAAGCGCAGCTATCGGCCAGTTCGCCCTATTATCCCTTGCAGCTTATTCAGCTTTTATCAGGCGGGGCCTCTCTGCAGTAACAGTAATTTTGGCAGGGATTCCCTCCCTTTGTTTGCTTGGCTTATTCTCTGCCGTGCTCCCCTCCTTTTGGAGCATCGCATGTATGGCGGCTTTTAGCCTCATTGCACGCAGCTTATATGCAACTTTAAAGACAGGGCACGACATCCCAACAGAGTTTTTAAAGACAGCACGCGCATTACGGCTGGGTTATGGGCAGATGTTCTGGCGATTACATGTACCCTTTGCCTTCCCGGAGCTTGTGCAGTCTGTCTTGTTAAATCTCCCAGATTTCTGGCTTTGCCTCTTTGGGGGGGAATATCTGCTCGCCTTCTGCCATCCAGAATGGCATCCGGGTTTAGGAGGCTATGCCTATACGGCTTTAGTGCAACATCATATAGCGGCAATATGGCTTGTAATTATTATGAGCCTTGGTTTGATGGCCCTTGTTCAGCATGGCTTAATAGCCCCCTTGCTCGGGCATGGTAAACGCTATGCTGTGTGCAGCCTAGACAACTTCAAAAAAGTACCCCCTGAATCACGCTTGATGATGAAATGGCGTGATTATAGCGTTGTCTCACAAATGGTTATCCTCATTCTATCCGCTGGTTTTTTAACCTATCTGATGTGGCCATGGCCGGTTGATAGTCTCCGTTTTTTAGGGCCTCTGAGTTACGTTTTAGCGGCTGTCTGCATTATTGGGCTTTTCTGGGGCTATATAGGAGGCCTAATTTTAGGCTTACCTAAACCCTTCCAAAAGCTAATAAGTTATGTTGGCTTTGTTGTGAGCCTCTTTCCTATATATGTGATGTTCCCTTATTTAGAGAACATCATTCCTGCTATATCTTTACCAGCACTAGCATCATTAGGTATTGTAGGATGGAATATCGCCTATAAATCGAAGAGGGAGGATATAAAACGACTATTCCTTATGGGCGAGCAATTACATTTACCCAGTTTTCCTCTATGGCAGAAGGTTAGATTGCCCTTACTATATCCCATCCTTTGTGAGTCCATTGCACTCGCCCTCCCTTTTTTTTGGGATAATGTGTATCTAGTGAGCTTTCTGGGCCATGATGGAGCACTATCGTCTCCAACATCTACACTTTATGCGATGGTGCATGGTCAATCTTATGGTCAAGAGATGCTCTTCCTCGCCTTAATGACCGCACTTGCCCTATCTGTACGCTGGGGAGTGTGTATGCCATTACAAGAGCGCGTAACGCGCCGTTATGGGATTTAACTCATGAATACACTTCTACGCCTAGTTGACTGCACACAAGTTGCTCAAAAGGCCCGTAACCAAGACCTTCCTATTGTTGAGCAGATTAATATGGAGGTGCAAGAGGGTGAGATTCTAGGCCTTGTGGGGCGTTCTGGCTCTGGTAAATCAAGCTTATTAAAAATCATGGCCGGGCTTGAGCAGCCTAAAACGGGCACTGTTTTTTGGAAGGATGATAAAGCCACTCCCCTAGCTTTGGAGGGGGTATCCATCATTTTGCAAGATGATGTTCTTTTCCCGTGGTTGACCGTACGGGAGAATATTCTCCTTGCCCTAGAAGCTAAACGCCAATCCAAAGCAGAGCGGGAAAAAATAGCCAGTGCGATTATCGAGGTGTTGGATATGGATGGCTATGAAGGGGCTTATCCGAGAGAATTATCCGATGCATTAGCAGAGCGTACCTCTCTGACACGTGCCCTAGCTCGCCAACCTGAGATTTTGTTACTAGATGAGCCTTTTTTAAATATTGACCATCTGAGTGCCGAAAATCTGCGAACCGATTTGATTGAATTATGGCAGGAACATCGCCTAGGCCCGCTTAAAGCTATGGTTCTCGCAACCCATGCGATTGAAGAAGCCGTTTTAATGTGTGACCGGATATTGCTCTTTTCATCGGGGCCGGGGCGCATCACGCATGAAATCCGTGTCCCCTTCCCGCACCCACGTAACCGGCATGATGAGCAGTTCCGTCATTTTGTGGACCAGATTTATACATTGATGACCTTGCGCGCCCCTAGTGTCTCGGAGGCGGAAGCCATGCCATCGGCAGAGATACAGGATGAAAGCGAGCTGTTCCTTGTCTTGCCTGATTTATCTATCGAGATGTTGGTCGGACTTATGGAAGCGTTGGAACATGCGCCTCATTCTGGCCGTGCTGACCTCCCAGAATTAGCCCAACATCTCCAAATGACTTTGGATGACCTTTTCCCATTAGGAGAAACATTGCAATTATTGGACTTCGCTGACCTTGAGGATGGCGATATTATCTTAACCCAAACCGGACGTACCTTTGTGGAGGCCGATGCTGATGCACGGCGCGATATTATGCGTGCCGCTCTGCTCCATGCTGTTCCACTGTTAAAATTGATTCGCGGCACATTGGATGAACGCAACAGCCACGCTATTGATGCAGACGTCTTTCGGCGGCGATTGGAAGAATCTATGTCGATAAGCTTTGCTCGGCAGACATTAAACACGGCCATCTCATGGGCACGTTATGCCAATCTGTTCGATTATGATGAGGAGACGGACCGCATCTTACTAGAAAGTGAAGAATAACAGCCCGCCACCTTTTTAGGGGTTGGGGAAAGACTATCCTAGTCTGCTGGCTTTAGACGATCGCGATAAAGCTTGCGTGCCTTAGCAACCTTAGGGGCCACTACGGCGGCGCAATAAGCGGTTTCGGGGTTGCGCGCAAAGTAATCATGGTGGTCTGCTTCGGCCTCCCAAAAATGAGCCGGACCTTCAATCGCTGTTACGATGGGGTCATTCCAAATCCCTTGCGTGGCAATTTCATCACGAATTGCCCTCGCTATGGCTTGCTGGGCCTCATCTCCAAAAATAACGGACCGATATTGCGTCCCCACATCATCGCCTTGTCGATTAAGTTGTGTTGGGTCATGCGTGGTGAAGAAAACACGCAGAATATCTTCAAGGCTAATCTCGCGCGGATCAAAACGAAGCTCTACAACTTCCGTATGGCCTGTATGGCCTGTGCATACCTCTTTGTACTGTGGATGCTCCGTATGCCCGCCTGCATAACCGGGTTTAGCGGTTATAATACCACGCAATCCCTTAAAAATCGCCTCAACACACCAGAAGCAACCGCCTCCGAGGATAATTGATGATGCCTCTGCCATAACGCCTCTTTGTCTCATAAATCAGTCCCCTATCATATGGGAAGCTAAATGCATTTAGCTAGGGGAGCAAAGGGAAATGAGAGATGCTTTTCACATCTTTCATTTTTCTTATTTTATGTTACCTATTCTTACCACAACATGCCTTTGAGCGTTTCTTTTTAAACGAGGTTCTTCATGCCCGCCTATCGTTCTCATACTAGTACTCACGGCCGCAATATGGCGGGGGCTCGCGCTCTATGGCGTGCAACCGGCATGAAGGATGATGATTTTAATAAACCCATTATCGCCATCGCTAATTCCTTTACCCAATTTGTTCCCGGTCATGTTCACCTCAAAAATATGGGGGCATTAGTCGCATCCGCGGTGGAAGAAGCCGGCGGTGTTGCTAAAGAGTTTAATACAATCGCCGTGGATGATGGCATCGCGATGGGTCATGGCGGGATGCTCTATTCCCTCCCCTCGCGGGAATTGATTGCTGATTCTGTGGAATATATGGTCAATGCCCATTGTGCCGATGCGTTAGTCTGCATCAGTAATTGTGATAAAATTACGCCGGGCATGTTAATGGCTTCGCTTCGGCTGAATATCCCGACCGTTTTTGTCTCTGGTGGCCCTATGGAGGCTGGCAAAGCGGATATGAACGGCATTGAGCGCGCAGTGGACCTTGTAACCTCCATGGTGGCCGCAGCGGATGAGCGCGTTAGTGATGATGTTTCCGCCCAAGTAGAGCGGTCAGCCTGCCCAACATGTGGGTCTTGCTCTGGGATGTTCACCGCTAATTCTATGAACTGCTTGACAGAGGCTTTAGGGCTGTCTCTACCAGGCAATGGGTCCCTTCTGGCAACGCATAGTGAGCGGAAAAACCTCTTTCTTGAGGCTGGCCGTTTGAGCGTTGAGCTTGCCCGCCGTTGGTATGAGCAAGAAGATGAGCGCGCGCTCCCCCGTGGGATTGCGACAAAAGCAGCCTTTACCAATGCTATGACGTTAGATATCGCCATGGGAGGCTCCACCAACACCGTGCTGCATCTCCTCGCCGCCGCACACGAGGCAGGCGTTGATTTTAAGATGAGCGATATTGATGCTCTCTCCCGCAAAGTGCCACATCTCTGCAAAGTTTCGCCTTCTGTACCGAATGTTCATATGGAAGATGTCCACCGCGCTGGAGGGATTCCAGCCATTCTTGGGGAGTTAGACCGTGCTGGTTTGATTGATACGAGTGCAGCTACTGTTCATACGCCCAGCTTAAAAGAAGCCCTTGCAGAATGGGATATTGCCCATGGTAAGGAGAAAGCAACAGCCTTCTTTAAAGCCGCACCGGGTGGTGTGAGAACTGTTGAGGCCTTCTCCCAAAAAAGCCAATATAAAACATTGGATACAGACCGTCAGGCTGGTGTATTGCGGGATAAGGATCATGCTTTCTCCCAAGATGGTGGGTTAGCTGTCCTTTATGGTAATTTAGCAACGGATGGAGCCATCGTAAAAACAGCGGGCGTTGCTGAGAATATCCTGACATTCAAAGGGCGCGCTCGAGTGTTTGATAGCCAAGATGCCGCCGTCACAGCCATTTTGGGTAAGCAGATTATCCCCGGCGATGTTGTTGTCATCCGTTATGAAGGCCCCAAAGGTGGACCGGGCATGCAGGAAATGCTTTATCCAACCAGCTATTTGAAATCTATGGGGTTGGGAGAAGCCTGTGCCCTCATTACTGATGGCCGCTTCTCTGGGGGGAGCTCTGGCCTCTCTGTTGGGCATATGTCACCAGAAGCTGCAGAGGGTGGCTTAATCGGCCTTGTTGAGGAAGGCGATGCCATCATCATTGATATTCCCAAACGCGTCTTACATTTGGACGTTGCCGCAACGGAGATTGGAGCGCGGCGTGCAGCTATGGACGCCAAAGGGGCCGCAGGCTGGCAACCGCAGCGTGAGCGTATTGTGTCCACTGCTCTAAAAGCTTATGCCGCCATGACGACCAGCGCAGCACATGGGGCTGTGCGCGACCTATCTCAGATTATTATCAAAAAACGCTCCGTCTAAGCGTTAAGATTCCCCATAAAAAAGCCTGCCTCCAAAAGGGCAGGCTTTTTGATTCAGCATGATGCAACGCCTAGCTAATCCGGCTTAAAGCGGTTTTTTGTTTCTTCAACTCATGCAGGAAGGTTTCCAACCGCTCCCGGTTCTCTTGCACAACTTCCGCTTTAGCACGCGCGACAAAGTTCTCGTTAGAGAGCTTCTTTTCAACCTTCCCAATCTCGCTTTCAAGACGGGCAATTTCCTTATTCAAGCGCGTCTTTTCAGCTTCGAGGTCGATCACACCTTCAAGCGGCATGAAAATGGTTGCCTCATCTAAGATGATTTGCGCGGCCATTTTCGGCGGCTCATTGGTAAGAACTGTCACTTCAGACGCACGCGCCATTTGATCAATCGCCGCTTTCCAGCTCTGGGCACGCTCGATTGTCTGAGCCGAAGCATCACGCAAGAGAAGTGGTGCCTTTTGTGAAGGCGGCACGTTCATCTCTGCCCGCACGGTTCGCACCTCACTAATGAGACGAACCACCCAATTCACTTCATCCGCGGCAGCGTGAGCCTCTTTCCTCTCTGGAATAGTCGGCCAGTGCCCCACAATGGAGGCCCCATGATACCCCAATTTCTGCCATAAGGTTGCTGTGACAAAAGGAATAACGGGGTGCATCATCTGTAAGATGACACCCAGAACATAGGCAGCAGCCGCTTTTAACTCCTCCGCCTCTGCCCCACCGCTACGGAATACAGGTTTGGAGAACTCGACAAACCAATCACAAAAGATGTTCCAGACGAACTGATAACAGCAGCGCGTATAATCATCAAAGCGTGATGCTTCCAGCGCGGCATCAGCTTGCACAACAGCCTTGCGCGCTTCCTCCACAATCCAACGCGCTAATGTTGATTGCACCTTAGCTGGATTAAACTCTAAGTGGGGCTTCACACCATTCATCTGCAAAAAGCGTGAGGCATTCCACAACTTGGTGATGAAAGCACGATGCTCCTCCACCTTACCGCGCCCAAGCTTAATATCACGCCCCAACCCGGCCCCGGCCGCAATAGCCAGACGTGTCGCATCAGCCCCATATTCGGCAATCAAATCCAGCGGATCAATCCCATTGCCGCGGGACTTGGACATTTTTTGCCCTTTTTCATCCCGCACCAGCCCATGAATAAGAATCTTCTGGAAGGGCACCTTCCCCATAAAGTGAAGGCCCATCATCATCATCCGCGATACCCAGAAGAAGATAATATCAAACCCTGTGACCAATGTGCTGGTTGGGTAATAGAACTCTAATGCCTCTGTCTTATCCGGCCATCCCAAGGTCGTAAACGGCCATAAGGCTGAGCTGAACCATGTATCAAGTACATCCTCATCCTGCGTTAAGGATACAGAAGGCCCCGCTTGTTGTTGGGCTTCTTCCGCGCTCTCTGCCACATAAGTTTTACCATCGGAGCCATACCATGCGGGGATTTGGTGCCCCCACCATAATTGACGGCTAATACACCATGGTTGAAGCTCTCGCATCCACGCGAAGAAAGTGTTCTCCCACTGGCGTGGCTCAAAGCTCATAGCCCCGTTTTTAACCGCATCAACAGCAGGTTGAGCGAGTTTGGGTGCATCGCAATACCATTGCAGTGTCAGACGTGGCTCTACAACAGCCCCCCCACGCTCCGCAGTCGGGACTTGTAGAGTATGCGGCTCGATTTTCTCCAGCCATTCCATCGCCTCAAGCCGCGCGATAATCTTTTTACGCGCTTCATCGCGATGTAGCCCTTCTAGGGAATGGACAAACTCTAAATCGCTAATGCCATCATGCTGGGTGAACTCTCCACGCACCTCATCCAGCCAAATGCAGGCCCCTTCATCAAGGATAGTTGGGGCAGGGAGATTATGCCGCTTACCGACCTCAAAATCATTAAAATCATGAGCAGGAGTAATCTTAACAGCCCCTGTTCCCTTTTCTGGATCGGAATGTTCATCCGCTACAATGGGGATAGAACGCCCCGTTAGAGGCAATATAACCTTCTGCCCGATGAAGGCTTGGTAACGCTCATCTTCTGGATTCACCGCTACGGCAACATCACCCAGCATAGTTTCTGGCCGGGTCGTGGCGATGGTGATATGCGCTCCGCTCTCTAACGGGTAGCGGATATACCACATAGAGCCTTTAGTTTCTTTATTATCCACCTCTAAATCAGAAATCGCAGAACGAAATACCGGGTCCCAATTCACCAAACGGCGGTCCCGATAAATAAGCCCCTCTTTATGGAGCTGAACAAAGACCTTACGCACCGCGCGTGAGAGGCCTGCATCCATTGTAAAGCGTTCACGCGTCCAATCAGCAGAGGCCCCTAACCTGCGTAATTGCTTGATAATCGTGCCGCCATATTCATTCTTCCACTCCCAGACGCGCTCAATGAAGCGCGGGCGGCCCAGCTCTTTACGGTTTATGCCCTCTTTGTCCAAAGCACGCTCAACCACCATTTGGGTAGCGATACCAGCATGGTCTGTGCCGGGTTGCCATAAAACATTCGCCCCTTTCCCCCGCTGCCAGCGAATAAGAATATCCTGCAAGGTAAAGGTCAGAGCATGGCCGAGATGGAGTGTCCCCGTCACATTCGGCGGCGGGAACATGATGGAATAGGCTGTGCCCTTATCCTCAGGGTGAGCCTCAAAAATACCAGACTCTTCCCATTGCTTATAAAGCGTATTTTCATAATCAGCCGGGGTGAAGGCCTTCTCTAACTCAGAGGCAGCTAAGGGTGTGTGGGAGGTCTGTTTAGGCATGCGCTCACATCTTAATATATGGTCTTCATTGATAAGACCTTCATATCATCGACCGTGAGGCTTGCCGATAGGCCGCCCTTAGAAAAACCCCTTTTATCGTCCCGGAATATTCGTTTTATAATCGCCAACGCCCCATAGGCGGGTCTTCACAGCGTTATAATAGGCTTTTTCATCATAAAGTGGGACGTCCAATTTCAGATCAATCGCCGTGAGACGACCCATAGCGCGCGCAATATCGTAAGATGATGTCACCAAAGCTGCTGCATTTTGAATTAAAAGACGCTGAGCTTGCAATAAAGATTGCTGCTGCTGAAGAACAGATAAGGTTGTCGCTGTCCCCATCAGAGCTTGCCGCTCCACCCCAGCAAGGGCAGCCAAATTAGAGGAGACAGCAACTTTATTGCTTTTTAGCGTTTCTTGCGTTGCTATATAATATTGCCAGCTAGATGATGTTTGTTGCAGAGCCAAACGCCGCTGTACATCTACCTCATGTCGTGCTGCAATAGCTGTTTGCCGTGCCTGACGTACCGCCGAATATTCACTGCCCCCCTGATAAATAGGCACTTGCAACGTCAGAGACGCAAACTTGTTATCTTGCAAAGAATCATCTGATGCTTGGTCCCTAGAGCGTTGATACCCTAAGCCTGCTGTAATCTTCGGCAAAATAGCAGCCATTTGGACGGAGATATTATCCTTCTGCTGCGCCTCGTTAAAAAGTGCGGCAATCACATTCGGATTGTTCCGCACGGCTTCATCCACAGCTTCCTTTTCTGTCCGTACAGGTAGGGCCAAAGGCTGAGGTGGCACGAGATCCGGCGGAGCCGGGACACCAATGGTCTGTAAATAACTTGCTTGTGCCGCTTGGAATGTTCCCTCAGCCTGCTGACGTTCCGCCGTAGCGGTAGCCAAAGCCCCTTGCGCCTGCGCAACATCAGTACGGCTTAGCTCCCCAAGACGAAAACGGCGATTCGTAGCGTCAAGTTGTTGTTGTAAGGACCGCTCGTTATTAATACTCACCTGAAGGAGTTGCTTATTACCAACAACCTTCACAAAAGCTTCCATCGCATTATATAAAACTTGCTGCTCAGTCGCGATGAGGCGGGCACGTTGAGCAAAAATCTGGTTCTTAGCCATATGAATGCCCGCAACCGTCTTACCACCTTGATAAATTGGCTGCGTAACAGAGACACTAGCATTATAACCGCCATTGCTATAACGCTGCTCGTTCGGGATTTTTACGTTGCGCCCCATCAACTCAGTTAACTGACTATAACGGCTACTCCCTTTATAATAGGTTAAACCCGCACTGCCAGTAATGGTCGGACGCCAACCGGCCATAGCGGCGGACATTTGCTCATCCACAGCACGCAACTGCGCCCTTGCTTCACGCAGCTGAGGATTGGTTAGATACGCCATAGAGAGGGCTTCTTTTAGTGTATGAGGGATAAACTCGGAGCGACCTGCCCCCTCAATCGTCTGCGCGGACGCATAACCAGCCCCCAGCCCTAAGCTTGTAATAAGCCCTAGTCCAAGCTGAATAGACCGTCTATTTTTCAAAAATGCGAAGAGAGGGAATGTCATAGCGATAATCTATCAGGGCCTGCAGTTACAAAAAACCATTGGCGTGAGTATAAGGCAGAACAGGGTGAAAAATAAGTAAAAAAAATCTTGAATGTTTTTTCCCTATTGACCGGAGCGACATAATCTTTAATAGAGAGAGCGCAGCTGAGGTCTGGTGGCAGAATGGCTATGCATCGGACTGCAAATCCGCGTATGTGGGTTCGATTCCCGCCCAGACCTCCACAGTGTTATCTCGCTCTCTTCCAGTGCGCCCCCTGCCCCTTGAGTAACGGCCTTTCTCAGGGTATCGACCATTCCGGTTGGTTTTGATGCGCCCCGGTGTATCCCATGATTTTGAAAAGGTATGCTGACAGGCATAGCGTTGAGGCGGGATAGATAACAGAATCCGCAGTAAGTATAAGATTACTAACTCACAGGGGCTTTATATACTGGTTTGGCCCAACGGGCCTAAGTTACAGCCAATAAAGTTCGAACAATAATATCCAAAGATAACGCTAGCAGAGGCCAGACGCCTGCGAGATAAAGCTAGGGCTGAGTTTACCATGGCCGTATCATAAAGAACCACTCCTTCGCCCAGACATCGCCTTCTGGCAACCTCTTATATTAGAGAGCAAATACGCCCCTCAAAATTGGCTTCCTTCCCCCAACCAACCGAACAGCCTCACCAACCAAAGTCACCAGCTTATCAGCAAAGCCCCTACCCATCGCCATCCAACATGAAGTTTCAACAGAAATGCAAGAAGGCAAATGGCACACAACCATTGACTGCATCCGCACTAACCTCGGCCAAAAACCGTCCCTTCGATAGGAAATACCCTAATGCTTCACAACCCTAAACACGCCTCCCTCACCATAACCCCTCTTGAGGATTTTGGTTCATATTATCCACATCACAAATACTATCTCCTACGCCACTTCCTCCTCCCCCTCCGGGATAACCACCAGTAGTATAAAACCCCTCATTAATCGCCTGTACATGGTGGGTAATATCCCCCCACTCATACCCCATATTATCCAATAATCCTCCCATAATGACAGCGCATCGTCGATACCGCCCCTTCTGCGCCAATACTAAATCCGCTGCATTCTCCGCCCACATACGCCTAACGCCAACCTTCACAAACTTCTTAATCACCCCTTTCCGGTCCTCCCGAAAAGCTCTCTGCAACCGCTCAATCGATGGCGCATAAGGGTCTTCCGCATTCGGGTCTTGATACATCAACCCTACGTCACAAATATTCTCCGCCGTCTCATAACTGCGCAGATTCATCTCGCGCGCATCCTCCTTACCGACCGGCATACCAGGCATCCGACGATTCAATACATTATTCAACGTCTGCGCACACCACCTATACCTTCCTTTCTGTGAGCTCACGAGAATAGCCGCATTCTCCGCAACCGACCTATCAATCCCTCCTTCTACCATTTCATCAATCACACCCTGCCGATTTTCTCGAAATTCGCGCACCATAATCTGAACAGAATCATTCTCCGGGTTATAAGCAGGCTTCGCAGGCGTCTTATCCAAAAAGGCCTTGCTACAAATATGCACCTGCTCAATATCGTAAACAAACCGCCACGACCCAGAATTCGCTAAGCGAATACGCTCCTGCCTATCCTTATCCGGCGGCCCATCATCAGGGAACTCAGGATGCAACGCATCATACCCGCTCAACAGCAAACTCACATGCTGCGCGCACATAGACTCAGGCTTATACTTCGCCCCCCACAAAGCCTGCCGCGCTAACGCCGCACTCAAGCCCATCCGCTGCAACGCATATTGCTGCTGCGCCGCAACCATCTTCAACCCCTCCTCTATAGGCGGTATCCCATCAGCACAAACACCCAAACCAGACACCAAAATAAACGCCGCAAAACTCAAAATACCCGCAACAATGCCCCGCATCACACCCCCCAATAATCACAAAGTCAAAGCCACCCTATCAACAAATAAACCATATTGTCACCTTAACATTCCTCAACCACGTTCTTCCCGGCCGCACCAGCATCATGCTCTCTGTGAGCGATGATAACAACGCCCCCCTCACCAACCATTACCGCTCTGGGACTGCGCTAGACCAAATAAAGGGGGTTGTAAACGCAACACATATCAAATATAATATCCGACCTTACACCCCCATTACGCAAGACGAGACTAACAACCTCCCCAACAGCTACAAGCAGCAAATCTCCCAAACAACAGCCCATCTAGGGGTAGTTGAAATCTGGGGCGGCTCCTACACTGGCACCCCTCCAAATGGGCAAGAAAAATCAATACCCATCATCTCCGCCCAAAATGGTATGGTTGGCTACCCCAAATATAACGAGGCCGGAACAACCATCACAACACTCCTCCGCCCAGACATCGCCTTCTGGCAACCATTCACCCTAGATAGCAAATACGCTCCCGCAAACTGGCTCCCTCCACAAAGCCAACCGAACAGCCTCACCAACCAAAGTCACCAGCTTATCAGCAAAGCCCCTTGGGATGGCCTATGGCTCCCCATTGCCATCCAACATGAAGTCTCAACAGAAATAGCGGAAGGCAAATGGCACACAACCATAGATTGCATCCGCACCAATCTCGGCCAAAAACCACCTCACAACGGAGCAACCTAACCCCTTGCTCTACCATCCCTCTCGCGGGTCATGATTCATATTATCCACATCACAAACCCCATCGCCAACCGTA
This sequence comes from Bombella sp. ESL0385, assembly GCF_009725755.1. Taxonomy (GTDB): domain Bacteria; phylum Pseudomonadota; class Alphaproteobacteria; order Acetobacterales; family Acetobacteraceae; genus Bombella; species Bombella pollinis. The sequence goes on along the minus strand of NZ_WNIJ01000001.1, from coordinate 1,031,245 downwards.
CTCCCTACGTAATAAAACCCCTTATTTATCGCATCTACATGATGGGTAATATCCCCCCACTCATACCCCATATTATCCAACAACCCCCCTACAATAACCGCGCAACGCCAATAACGCCCCTTCTGGGAAAGAACTAAATCTGCCGCATCCTCAGCATGATCCCATCGGACGCCCACTTTCTTCAACCTCTTAATCGTCCCCTTCCGGTCCTCCCGAAAAGCCTTCAATAACCGCTCAATCGATGGCGCATAAGGGTCTTCCGCATTCGGGTCTTGATACATCCGCCCAATGTCACAATCTGTTTCCGCTGTTTCAAAACTCCGAGCATTCAACTCCCGGGCAATATCCGTATCCAGCCCCATCAACGGTTGATGAGCGTGCAATAAAAGGTCTACTGTCACAGCACAGGCTTCAAACCTTCCTTTTTGAGTCGTTAAAAGAACAGCTGCACTCTCCGCAACACCTTTTTCTACACCAGCGTCAATCATTGCCTTAATCGTCCCTTGACGATCGGTTAGAAAGTCCCTTGCAACCACCTCTGCATGATTACGAACTACAGGCTTCGCAGGCGTCTTATCCAAAAAGGCCTTACTACAAATATGCACTTGCTCAATATCGTAAACAAACCGCCATGACCCAGAATTCGCTAAGCGAATACGCTCCTGCCTATCCTTATCCGGCGGCCCATCATCAGGGAACTCAGGATGCAACGCATCATACCCGCTCAACAGCAAACTCACATGCTGCGCGCACATAGACTCAGGCTTATACTTCGCCCCCCACAAAGCCTGCCGCGCTAACGACGCACTCAAGCCCATCCGCTGCAACGCATATTGCTGCTGCGCCGCAACCATCTTCAACCCCTCCTCTATAGGCGGTATCCCATCAGCACAAACACCCAAACCAGGCATCAAAACAAACGCCACAAAACTCAAAATCCCCGCAACAAATCCCCGCATCACAACCCCCAACCGTAACATGTCTTCACCCCCCTACAACGAAATTATGCTACAACATCAAAAAGGCATGAAGAAACGGACCCACACTCGACATGACCGATGCGCTAATTCCACACCTTACGGGGCAGCACATATATAATGTATTTAAGGCTGACTTTTTGAGAATTCTTTTAGTATAGATTTTGCTTGAGCAAACCCTTGCTCCGCTGCTTTTTGGAACCATCCAATAGCTTTCGTATAATCCCTTGGAACTCCTCGGCCAATAGCATAGAAAAGTCCTAACCTATACTGAGCTGAGGCAGACCCTTGGTCAGCAGCTTTTTGATACCACTCCGCTGCTTTCTTATAATCCTGCGGAACTCCTTCGCCGTTATCATAAAAAAATCCTAACTTATACTGAGCGTCAGCCACCCCTTGCTCTGCTGCTTTCTGGTACCATTCAATGGCTTTCTTATAATCCTGCGGAACTCCTTTGCCGTTTTCGTAAGAAAATCCTAAATTATACTGACCGTCAGCCAACCCTTGTTCCGCTGCCTTTTGGAAACACTCAGCAGCTTTCTCGTAATTCCGTGGCACGCCTTGGCCGATAGCATAGGAAAATCCTAAATTAGATTGAGCAAGAGCAAACCCTTGGTCAGCTGCCTTTTGGAGCCACTCAACAGCTTTCTTATAATCCTGCGGAACTCCTCGGCCATCAGAATAAAGGATCCCTAAATTATACTGAGCGTCAGTATACCCTTGGTCAGCTGCCTTTTGGAGCCACTCAACAGCTTTCTTATAATTCTGCGGAACTCCTTGGCCATCATGATAAAGGACCCCTAACTTAAACTGAGCCTTAACATCTCCTTGCTCCGCTGCTTTTTGCAACCATTCAAATGCTTTCTTATAATCCTGCGGAACCCCTTGACCAATATCGTAGGCAACTCCTAGATTAAACTGAGCAAGAGCAAACCCTTGCTCCGCTGCTTTCTGGTACCACTCAACAGCTTTCTTATAATTCTGCGGAACTCCTTCGCCGTTATAATAAAGAATCCCCAAACTAAACTGAGCCTTAGCATCTCCTCGCTCTGCTGCCTTTTGCAACCATTCATCCGCTTTCTCATGATTCTGCGGAACTCCTTGGCCATGATAATAGGAAAATCCTAAATTATACTGAGCTGGAGCATACCCTTGCTCTGCTGCTTTCTGATACCACTCAACAGCTTTTTTATAATCCTGCGGAACTCCTTGGCCATGATAATAGGAAAATCCTAAATTATACTGAGCTGGAGCATACCCTTGCTCTGCTGCTTTCTGATACCACTCAACAGCTTTTTTATAATCCTGCGGAACCCCTTCACCGTTTTCGTAAGAAACTCCCAAATTATACTGAGCCTTAGCATCTCCTTGCTCCGCTGCTTTTTGGTACCGTTCAAATACTTTCTCATAATCTTGCGGTATTCCTCGGCCTCTTTCATAGGAACCCTCCGAATTATACTGCACATTATCTTTTTTAACTTTAGGATATCCATATGCTTTTAGGGGTAAGAAACTTGAGAGAATAAATAAACCAATTACGCTCTTTCTCATATTAAACTCCATATAAATCCATTATTGATATTATAATTATACTGAATCACTGGAATAGAGAAGGGATTATTAAGAAGCAATCCCCTCACCAAACCCCGAATTGTATAGCAACATTGGGTAACTTTATTCGCAGTCCCTCATAATAAGGATGACACTGCAAAGGAGCCTCTAAACTGAATAAAATCTAGCTTTTATGCCCATTGCACGCATACGCCTAGCTACGGGGCAACAGTCTCCATCAATCGAGTTGCAAATGCTTCACCTGCCTTAATATCGGACGCCCAGTGCATCCCACAAATCACGCGACTTTCTGCAAATTGATGGGCTTTTGCTAGGAAGGCAGCTCGATGTTCGGGGTATAATTTCGATAAAGCCAATGCTAGCGCGTAGGCACGTACCGTGTGGCCCGAGGGATAGGACCAACTTGTGAGAAAGCGTTGAATATCAATAACGCAACTTTGCCCGCCATAATCTATAAAGGGGCGGCGGCGTTGCCAAATATATTTCTCTCCGCCCATAGCGCGGCGTGCCATAGCCTGCACGACTCTCAATCGCTGCATGAGGGCTTCTTTCTCCACCGGGGAGAGATGCAGTTGTTCAACCTCTACAAAAGCTTGAACAGTCCCTTCATCATTCAGTTTTGCATCCTCAACGGCTTGTTGCCATCGTGCCGATCCTATCAACTGTCGCGTTGTTAGATATATCTGCTTATCCAGCTCAGCATCTCGCGAGCCCAAAGCAGGTGGTGGCGGGAGACGTGACCTCGTAAAGGATGGCCTATGATGCCCTGCTACAAAGCCAGCATAGCCAGCAAGCCCTGCAAGAATCACCATGACAAAAGGAGTGAACCTCACCTTCTACGCCCCTTTATGGAGAGGGTTCCCTCACCTTCTAAGCGAGAGAACCCTATAAAAGATGCCTTAAGCTTTGACTTTATGAGCAAGCTTGCTTGCATAAGCCGCCGCCGCCCCATAAAGGCCCGGCTGAGGATGCGTAATAATCTTTACAGGCATTTCGCTCATCATAGTTTCAAAACGCCCTTTCGCTAAGAAACGCTCTGCAAAACCAGAATGAGGCAGAATATTCGCTAATCTTTGCCCAAGGCCCCCAGCAACCACAACACCATGCGCACCATGAGCAAGAGCTAAGTCCCCAGCCACAGCCCCCAAACTAAGGAAGAAACGCTCTAACGCAGCCGCAGCGAGATTATCCGTCCCTTCCATCGCTGTTGTCCACAAGGCACGATTATCCTTGATAGTGACAGGGCGGTCCTGCAATTCCGCGATGACTTCATAAAGATTTGTCAGCCCCGGACCAGAGACGATTCGCTCCACAGAGACACGGCGGAAACGTGCCCGCAAGGCGCAGAGAATATGATCATCAATGGCATCAAGCGGAGAGAAATCCATATGCCCGCCTTCTGTCTCAATCACATGATACCCCTGCTCTCTCCGCAGAAGAAGTGCAACACCGAGGCCTGTGCCGGGGCCTAAAATCGTAATCGTTCCCGTATTCGGCAGGTCTGTGTTGGGGCCACAGAGATGATTCATATATTCCGGGCCGACTTGAGCAACAGCATGTCCAATCGCACCAAAATCATTGACCAACACAAAATCATCTAAATGCAACCGTGCTCCTAATTGAGCTGGCTGGATAATCCATGGATTGTTAGTCATTTTGAGGATGTCGCCGTTAATAGGGCAAGCCACAGCAATACCGGCCTCCCGTGGGGCGGAACGACCCAAAGACCGCTCAAAAGCCTCCCATGCCAATGCAAGCGAAGCATGCTCGGCACATTTTAGCGTTGTAGCCTCACCTAGAGAGACAACTTTGCCCTCTTTAACTTGCGCAATGGCAAAACGTGCGTGGGTGCCACCAATATCAACGGCAACAATTTCTTTCATGGACTCGTCCTTCATTTCACCTAAAGGCATATACCCCCCTTTTCCCACGCTACGCTGAGAGCTGCAAGTTTGATCAAAAATCACTATCCCTCTGGGTGTTGCATCACATCCAGACGCCGCAAAATCCGATGCGCAATCGGGCGTGGAAGAAGCATCTCCAACAGGCGCGTCAACTGGAACACCCATGGGAATACGAGAACAGCCCGCCCCGCATTAATGCTGCGTGCAATTTTACGTGCGGCTTTATCGACAGGCACAAGGAAGGCTTGCTCACCATCGAGACGCTGGCTCATAGGGGTATCAATAAAGCCGGGAGCAATCAGGCAAACGCGCACGTTGTAAGGGTCCATCGCGGCACGCAGAGCCGTGCTAAACCGCCCAATCCCTGCCTTAGATCCACTATACACGGTTGCTAAGGGGAGGTCATGGAACGAAGCGACAGACCCCATCAATGCGATGCGCCCACGCCGCCGCTCTGCCATACGATTTGCCATCTCTGTAGCCATAGCCACTGGTGTGGCAAAATTGACCATGGACATCCGCAAAGCTGTCTCCGCAGATTCAGCAAGGGCATTATGTGGGCGAATATCGGCCATCCCAGCTGAGAGAATCAAAATATCGACCGGACATTCATCATCTGCCTTAATTAAAGCCGCTAGAGCTTTGTCTGCCTGCGTTAAATCGATACAAAGCGTCTCTACCGCGGCCCCTTTTTTACGAGCGATGGACGCCGTATTTTCAAGACGCTCCTCATTGCGTCCCCACAATGTCAGCAACACGCCGGGACGTGCGTAATAGGCTGCTAGAGCTGCCCCAATACCGCTGGAAGCCCCCGTAATAAGAATGTGATGTCGCACTGTCATTGTCTCTTTTTCTGGTCTGGACATAGTGGCCCTTTCATTTTTTACCCTCTAGCGGGAAAGGTCATGTACGCGTATAGCCATTGCTATGCAATGTGAAGCGTCAAACCCTCAATCTGGTGAGATCGATGTTCGTCCCGTCGTAACACGGGGAGATTTGCGTCGTTTTATCACACTTCCGCGTCATATCTACAAAGGAATGACAGGCTTTGTCTCCCCTTTGGATATGGAGCAGAGGCATTTACTAAACCCTAAGGAATCTCCTGTTTTCCGGCATGCTGAGATTCAATACTTCCTTGCATGGCGTGATGGCAAGCCAGTTGGGCGAATCGCTGCTATTGTTGATCTCAAAGCCATTGAACATTGGCAGGAAGTGATCGGCCAATTTGGCGCGTTAGATGCTTTGCCAGAATCCCCCATTGTTTCCGCCCTTCTACAGAAGGTAGAGGAATGGCTACAAAAACGGCAGATTTCCAAGGTCCGCGGCCCTGTGACCCTTAGTGGAAATGCGGAGACTGGCACCATGGTGGATGGGCAATGCTCTGCCCCTATGATTGCGATTCCTTGGCATCCGAAAGGCTTGGATGAGTTTATTCGCCAAGCTGGCTATAAAAAGACGCAAGACCTCCTAAGCTATCGTTTAGAGCTAGGTGATAATACGGAGGAACGTTTTAAAGTCCCCGGTAATTTGAAGCTCGGCGAAGGGCGGTTAAGCAGCATCACAACGCGGAATCTCTCCAAAAAAGAAATCACCACCCAAGGGGAAGTGCTGCGGAAGCTCTATAATGATGCGTGGTCACATAAATATAATTTTGTGCCCATGCAGGATTATGAGATGACGGCCATGATTGAGCAAATCAAGCCGTTACTCCGCCCCGAGCATTATGTGCAGATTGACCAGAATGGTGAGCCTGTTGCCATGGCTATGGTATTGCCGAATCTTTACGATATTGCAGGGGATTTAGGCGGGGCCCCTAGCCCGCTGGGATGGGTGCGCCTCGGTTATCGCTTAGCGACACATAAGTTTCATTCCGCCCGCGTGATTCTCCTTGGTGTTACGAGCAAATTGCGCGGGACCATGCTTGGCTCACTCCTGCCATCCCTCGCGATTGTTGAGCTGATGCGCCGGGGGCATAATTTGCCTTATACATGGGTCGAACTCGGCTGGGTTTTGGAAAGTGATACAGGTATGAGAAATCTTGCCGAATCGCTCGTCCCTCACCCGCATAAACGGCATCGTTTATATGAAAAAGAACTACCTCCCGCATAAGGCGCAGTGTTTCTCTCAGAAATGCTGCCACCCGGAGCGAGAAAAACGGAGCGGCTTACCTTCCTCATCCAACATTGTAACCCCTGCTCCCTTTCTCACCTCCCCAATCCGCGTAATGGGAACAGACTGTGCAGCGCACTGCGCTTGTAGGGCTGCTTCTTTTGCGGCAGGGCATGTAACGAGCAGCTCATAATCATCGCCCCCTAGCAAAATACGCTCTTTATGCTGTGCAAGATGCTTCTGAACAGCCGGGGTAAGGGGCAATCTCTCCTCATATAGCGTGATGGAGACGCCTGATTCTTCAGCGATATGACCACAATCTTGGATGAGCCCGTCTGAAATATCCATGGCGGCACTCACAATCCCATAAAGGGATAAGCCAATGCGCGGCGTTGGTACGCGATAGGCTTGGGTTAAAGAGCCATCTTCATCCTCTAACGCTCCCAGCCGCGCCTGCAACCCAAGAGTTGCACGCCCTAAACTCCCCGTTACCCAAACACCATCGCCCGGCTGACTTCTATCCCGGCGGAGGGCTTCACCCTTACGGACACTCCCCAAAATCGTAACACCGAGCACCAACGGGGATGGGCTGCCAGTCGTATCCCCTCCTAACAGATGAAACTCAAAGGTTTTTTGGTCCTCAGCGAGTCCTTTTGCAAAATCAGTAAACCATGCCTCATCATAATGCCGATGAGGCGGAACGCTTATGTTCAACATATAACCACGAGGACGACTACCCATAGCAGCGAGGTCGGAAAGATTGCAGCGTAAGAGCTTCTGCGCGATGGTTTTAGCAGGGTCATCAGGGAGGAAATGCAGTCCTTCGACCATCGTATCGCTAGAGAGAACAAGCTCCTCCCCCGCGGGAAGGTCCATCACGGCACCATCATTACGCAGCTCCATAGCACCAGCTCCCGCTAAGGGACGGAAATGCCGTGCTATGAAATCAAACTCACCCATAGATTTTACCTTTGTGTCGCGCTGTTGCCTTCAGCTTTCTGACGCGCGAACTTATCCAAAATGCCATTGACCATCTTCGGCTCATCCCCGTTAAAGAAGCCATGAGCAACATCAAGATATTCATTAATAGCAATTTGAACGGGCAAATCGGCCATCAATTCACCGAGAGCAGCGCGTAAAAGGGCACGAAGCACCGGGTCCAGCCGTCCCATAGGCCAGCTCTCGGGTAATAATTGCACCAAAGCTGCATCGATAGCGTCTTGCTTTGCTACAGCTTGGAGAACAATCTCATCTAACAAAGTAAGGTCGGCATCAGGAATATAACCATCCTCAAAACTACCGGCGGAGTTATTCCGGCGATGGCGTGAGAACTCTGCGAGGACAGATTCCGCATTCATGCCAGTTTGTTCACATTGATACAGAGCTTGCGTTGCCGCCATGCGGGCAATCGTGCGGCTGCGTTTACGAGGAGGAGCGGAAGGCGCGTTAGTCATGAGGTTTCCTGCGAGGGATTAGAAGGCATATTCATATCAGTAAGAATCTTCGAGAACGCCTCAATCTCCCGAAAATCTTTATACACGCTTGCAAAGCGGACATAAGCCACGCCATCAAGGCTACGGAGAGCTTCCATTGCTAACTCGCCAATGCGCCGCGATGGTATATCTTGCTCGCCAGAAGCCTCTAGCTGCCGCACTAACTTATTAAGCAAATGCTCTTGTTGAACATCATCAACAGGGCGTTTGCGCAACGCAATACGAATAGAGCGCGCAAGCTTATCGCGATCAAACGGGATGCGGCGGCCATCAGCCTTGATGACGGTAAGCTCGCGCAGTTGCACACGCTCAATCGTTGTAAAGCGTTGGGCACATGCACAGCAAACACGCCGCCGCCGAATAGCCGCGCCATCCTCTGTGGAGCGACTATCCTTCACCTGTGTTTCTTGATGTCCACAAAAAGGGCAATGCATGGCATATTCCACAAACAATAACGGTAAGGCCACGCTTGATTGCTTGACCCAACATGCCACGCAGTCTATCGGAAATAAGCGCATTGAGGAATATGAAAGGGTCTTTTTCTGCGCTCTTGAGGCGTTTCGTAACGTCATTCCGCGAGAATGAGAGAGGATATAATTATGCAATATAGTGCCTTTTCAGCAGCTGCGTTACTTTTAGCGTTTCAGAGCAGCATAGCAATGGCCGCTAATACACCTACAGCACCGAGTGTTAAGGACATTACCGTTAGCGATACGGCTTTACATACACGCTATAAAGAGGCCCCTTTTGCTTTTGGGACCTTCACTCTTACCAATCACAGCACAACCGATTTATTATTGCGCGGTATTTCTTCCCCTAGCTGCAATAGCGTAACCTCTAACCGGAATAGCCAAGTTGCCATTCAATCACCTAACGATATGGATGATATGTTCCAACATATGGCCATCCCGCGTGAGAGTACGCTTGTTTTTCCCACCAGTGAGTATCATCTTATTTGCCACGGGCTGAAAGTCCCTTATCAACCGGGGAATGCGCTCTCTTTTACATTTCACTTCCAAAATGTAGGGGATGTAACTGCCTCCTTTACAATGCAACCGATTGTTGAGGAGAGAAATGTCGGCCCGTAATGGCTGCTCGCACCAGCCTTATTATGCGTTCAAAATAGCCAAAACAGCATCGCCGTAGCGATCAACCTTACGTTGGCCAACCCCCTTCACCTCTCCTAGAGCGGGCTTATCCATTGGGTGAGCGCGGATAATTTCGCGCAGGGTAATATCGCGGAAGATAAGGTAGGGCGGAATCTCTTGCTGGTAAGCCTCTTCACGCCGCCACATTTTTAACGCGAGGAATAAACGGTGTTCTTCTTCAGAGAGTTCCTCTGCTGGGTTCGGTCTTGATGTGACGTTTTTAAGGGCATGCAAAGAGTTATCTTCCCGCAACTGCACAGCAACATCCCCGCGTAAAATCGGACGGGCCGCATCGCGCCGTAACCCAAAGCCGCCATGTTCTCCCACCATGCCAATAGCACCACGGGCGATAAGCTGGCGTATGACCATGCGCCACCATATATCGCTTTTATCCTTCCCAATGCCAAAGACAGAAAGATGTTGGAGGGCATGACGCTCTACCGCCTCAGTCATCTTGCCTTTCAAAACAGCGATGAGCTGGACAATGCCAAATCGCTCCCCAGTCCGATAAATTGTAGAGAGTACTTTTTGCGCGGCCTCTGTCGCATCAAAGGTAGAGGGAGGGTTGAGGCAATTATCACAATGCCCACAAGGCTCATTTAGGCTTTCACCAAAACAGGCTAAGACAGCCTGTGTGCGGCATCCAGTGGTTTCGGTTAAGGAGATCATGCTCTCCAACCGCCCTTGCATAGCCTTTTTCTCACTCTCAGGGGCTTGTGATTCATCTAGCCAATAACGCGCCCGTGCCACCCCTTCACCACTATAAAGCAATAACGTATGGGAGGCTTCCCCATCTCGCCCAGCACGACCAATCTGTTGGTAATAGCCCTCTGGGGAAGTTGGCATCTCTAAATGGATAACGGTGCGCACATCGGGTCGGTCAATCCCCATACCAAAAGCAATAGTCGCCGCAATTACCATCGGCTCGCCAGAGCGAAAACGCAATAACACAGCCCGTTTATCCGCAGGGGAGATGCCTGCATGAAAGGCAAAAGCCGTATAGCCTTTCTCTCGGAGTTGCCGCGCCATAAGCTCTGTTTTCTTACGACTACCGCAATAAATAATAGCCGCCCCCTGCCCCATATGGCGGCTCAAAGCGGTTAATACCTGCTGCATCTCAGCGATTTTGGGTTGCGCTTGAAGGAACAGATTCTCCCTATGAAAACTCCCCATAAAAATATGCGCATCGGGCATATCTAAAGCCGTTAAAATATCGCGGCGTGTCCGTGGGTCCGCTGTTGCTGTCAAAGCAATGCGAGGGACATGGGGAAAACGCTGTTTAAGATGGGCAAGCTCACGATATTCTGGGCGGAAATCATGCCCCCATGCTGAAACGCAATGCGCCTCGTCAATCGCAATGAGAGATAAACGGCAGCGTTTGAGGAGGTTCAAACTATACGGGGTTAAAAGACGCTCTGGGGAGATATAAAGGAGGTCCAACTGGTCACACGTTAAATCTTCTTGGACTGTAAGTTGGTCTTGATACTCCATCTCAGAATGGAGAGCCGCTGCCCGCACGCCAAGCTGCCGCAAACCTGCAACTTGATCCTCCATCAACGCGATGAGCGGGGAGATAATCAGCCCTACCCCCTCTCGGCACAAAGCAGGGACTTGATAACACAGGCTTTTACCACCCCCAGTCGGCATGAGGACTAAAGCATCCTCATCATTCATAACCGTGCGAACGGCCTCCTCTTGCAATCCTCGGAAGGAGGCAAAACCAAAAACCCGGTGCAGTACGGTCTCCGGCGTCTCGCCAATATAACGGGGGAAGCTATCAATCGGGTTTCCAAACCCTGAAGCCTCCCCTCCCACTACATTTTGAGCCTTAGTAGAAATCAATTCTTACCAAGGTGAATCGTCACACGCCGAAAAGCCACACGAGAATCCTCAAGGCTGGACGGTGTAAAAGGTACTTTATGGATGTCTGTTGGGTTAACGCCATCAGCCTGTAAAAGGGCGATAACCTTATCAGCACGCGCCTCAGCGAGCTTCTTCAACACATCATCATCACCCATTTTCCCAGCAGAGCCAGAAACGGTAAATTGAGAGATGTGCCGTTTGCGAGCATCTTTCACCGCATTCGCGATAATAGCTACACCCGTTGCACTCGGCTTGACGGATTCTGTGTCAAAAAAGACGACATAGTCATTCCGCGGGGGATGAGACGCGCAGCCAGCTAGCACAGTAACGGCCAAGAGCGAGGCCGTCCCCATAGGAGCCAACTGACGTATAAAAGCAGAAATCTTCCTCATGGGAGCGTCCTTCTCATTCAGTGGGAGTTTCCTCCCCAATTACAGGGTAACAGTCTGTTCCTTATGGGATATGGGATGTCAATAGACCATCCTGAAGGGTCCATAAGCGATCGAGCTGCTCTATACCTGTCAAACGATGTGTGATTAGCAGAATAGTGCGGGAGCGGTCTAGTTGGTTCAACGTCTTGAGAAAGGCCCGCTCTGTATCGATATCCAGCCCTGTGCAGGGTTCATCAAGAATTAAGATGGGAGCGTTAGAGAGCAACACCCGTGCCAAAGCAATACGCCGCCCCTGCCCACCTGATAATTGAGAGCCATTTTCACCAACCCAACTCTCCAATCCATCAGGTAAAGAGCGTACAAAATCAGCTATCTGCGCTTGCTCTAACGCCGCCCATATCACTTCATCTGATGGAGCTTCGCGCCCTAAGAGCAGATTAGCGCGGATTGTATCATCAAATAAATGGCTCGCTTGTGATAGCCATGCGATGCGCTCTCGCACAATCTCGGTTTTAATGTCTGCAATGTCAGCTCCACCAAGGGTAAGACACCCCTCTTGAGGCGAAACAACCTTTAAGAGCAAAGCAGCAAGGCTGGACTTCCCGGCCCCGGAAGGACCAATAAGAGCTACTCGCTCCCCTTCGCGAAGGGTGAAGTTAATGTTCTTGAGTGTGCTACGGCCTTCCGACCAGCCGAAGGAAAGAGCCTTTGCTGTAATCTCATACCCTTCAGGGGCAGGACGACCCCCTTCTGGCGGCTGAGACGCGGGCATTTTTGTCGCCTCTATAATGCGCTCTGCTGCATGGCATACTTGCCCAGCAATAAGACCAGCGCGCGGAAGGTCCACAATATTATCAAGAGCTGTCATCACAACAAAGAGTACGGTGATGCCTATCACTGCTTGCTCTTTAGAGAAGAACAACCCTGCACAGCCTCCTAGAGCGCAAATCACTCCTAAGCGTGTAAGGAATAGAGCCAACGTATGAGTCCGCGCCATAGCACGGCTTTGTTGGCGTTGGGCTTGGTAAAAGGCCTCCTCTGCGGCAAAAAGACGTGCCTTCGCGGCATCCTCTTGCCCAAAAATACGAAGCTCCTTCATACCGCTTACCAGCTCAAGAGCTTGATTATTCATCTCTGATTGAGCCTGCTGCAAGACAGGCCCCCAACGATATGACATACGTGCCATAAAGGCTGGTAAGATAAAGGCTGTCAGGCAAAAAATGATAGCAATGCTGAACGCTAGCAGCATACTGCCTTTCAGGCAGATAAAGATAACAATCGGCAGGCTTAATAACGCCGTTGCTAAGGGGATAATAATCCGCAGGTAAAGACTATCGAGGCTTTGCACATCGGAGACGAGACGGGTGAGTAAATCCCCAGTACGGCGAAACCCCAACCCTGCCGCCGCACCCCGCGCTAGACGCCGATAAAACCAAAGACGAATATCCGCCAAGACGCGGAATGTGGCATCATGCGTCGCTAGCCGCTCTCCATAACGTAGGATGAGACGTGCCGAACCCGCCCAGCGCAACAGCCCAAATGTGACGAACGCCCCTGCTGTAGCGATTAACCCCAAGCGAGATCCCGTCTGCCCCATTAATAAAAATGCAGCGCAGATGGAGAGTTCAGCCAAAATCAGCCCAATGAATAAGCGCAGCCAACGGGCCTGCCAAACTTTGATTAAAGGGTAAAACCGCTTCATGACTGGCCCTCCTGCACTGTAAGCCGGCCCTGCTCCATAAGAAGATGGTACCTCTCACCAATCCCTTGAAATTGCTGGGAATGGGTGGAGATAACTGCCGTACGACCCTGCAATAGCGGCTTTAAAGCCGTAAGAATATCACCCTCGGTCTCGGGGTCGAGATGCGCTGTAGGCTCATCCATAATCAGGAGCGGCGCATCTTTCAGAAAAGCGCGCGCAATCGCAATGCGCTGCGCCTGCCCACCAGAGAGGCCGAAGCCCCCTTCCCCTAAGCGCGTCTCCACCCCTTCCGGCAAGAGGGGGAGGTAATGCGTAATCGCCGATGCCTCTAACGCAGCTTGGAATTGCGCCTCCGAGGCATGAGGGGCGGCAAACATGATATTCTCTTTCAATGAGCCTGCAAAAAGAACGGGTTTCTGCCCTATCCAACTTATCTGACGTGTTACATCAGCAGGATGGAGGGTCTGAATATCAACACCGCCAAGGCTAATCTGCCCTTCTAACGGACGAATAAAGCCAAGCAACGCCTCTATGAGGGTTGACTTCCCCGCTCCAGAAGGCCCCGTTAAAAGCGCAATCTGACCCGGCTCTAAGTGAAAACTCACATGGTCCAACGCAAGTGGTCGGTCTTCCACCCATCGATAAGACACGTCCCGCACATCCAACGCGATTCCCGCCTTTGTACGCTCTGGCGCGGCAGAGTTTATTCTCTCCGGCGTGATTGATGCTTGTAAAGCGGGAAGTTTTTGCAAAGCCTCCCCGCTATGGGTAATTTGTGCCCGGTCTTGATAAGCTGCGGATAAAGCACGGAATGGTGCGAAAGCTTCCGGTACCATCAAAACGGCAAAAATAATGCTCTCTATTGATGAAAAAGACCCCTGTTGCAGCCTATGATGTTGGTCAATCACAATCCCTATCAAAGCCACAATCATGGCAAGGTCCGTTGAGGCAGACGTTAGGAAGGCAACACGCAGCACTTTCATAGTTCTTTGGCGTAGCTCATCTGCTGCGTGGCCAAGTTCTTCTGAATCCTTTACCGCATTGCCAGAGAGAACGATGGTGGCAATCCCACGGATACGGTCTAAAAAGCGGACTTGTAAGCGATTAAGGGCTAAAATCTGCCGCCGTGAAGCTATAGCCGTGGCTATCCCAAAAACAGCTTGGAAAACGGGTAAGAATAAGCAACATGCGCCTAAGATATAGCCAGCATGATGGTTCTGCCAAAACACCACCACAACAACAGACCATTGCGCTACAACCCACAAAGCGGACGCTGGCAACCAACGGGCGAAATAGCCCTCCAACGCTTCCACGCGGTCCGTCACCATCGCTGCAAGAGCTGCACTATGCTGATGGCGTAATAAAGATGGCCCTTGTGCAAAAAAACGCTCTACTATGCTGCGCCGCAAACGTTTGCGGGCCGTCTCCCCCGCATGAAGGGCAAGCGTCTCTTGCAGATACCCCAAAAAGACACGCACGAGAGAGGCAATGATAAAAAGCACCACCATAGAATGCGGTGTGGCATGTTGGCCGCCCGCAAGCCATGTAGCGAGCATGGACGCTAGGCTCCACATTAAGACCATACCGGTCACAACATTGAGCATCCCTATTAGGGCAAGACTCATTGTGGCCGAGCGATTAGCGCGATTTTGCTGCCGTACCCAGCCTTTTAGCATCTTCTTATCTGCCTTCATGCTGCGACATATACAAGGGAAGGCTTTAAAAGAACAACAAACAAAGCATAAGTTTTGTATCGGGAAAATCTTTCTCTCTGCCTTTTGGCGGTTTTAGGTTGCAAATTTTCATTCTTTTGCGCACATCAAAGCTATGTCTGCACCAATCTTGAATCTCCAAAATATCAGCTACACGCTCGGCGGTCGTCCTTTACTGGATGGTGCGGAGCTTTCCGTCCAACCGGGGGAGCGGCTATGCCTTGTCGGGCGTAATGGCTCTGGTAAATCCACTTTACTCCGCATTGCCGCAGGGGAGCTGGAGCAAGATAGCGGGGAACATTTTCTCCAACCGGGGTTGAAGGTGTATTACCTCCCCCAAGAGCCTGACCTCTCCGCTTGGCAGACTGTTTTTGACTACGTCACTTCTGGCTTAGACGAAACCGCTCATTACAAAGCGCGCGCTATGCTCAGCGAACTAGGAATGGATGGTAGCGAGCGTTGCTCTGCCCTCTCTGGCGGGGAAGCGCGGCGTAGTGCTCTCGCCCGCGCCTTGGCCTCCGAGCCTGACCTTCTCCTCCTTGATGAGCCAACTAACCATTTAGACCTCCCTTGCATTGCTTGGTTAGAACGAGAACTCCTCGCCTCTCAAGCGGGAATGGTTATCATCAGCCATGACCGCCGCTTTTTAGAAACATTATGCCGTGCCGTCTTATGGTTGGAGCAAGGCAAAACCCAACGCTTAGAGGCTAATTTTTCCCATTTTGAATCATGGCGAGATGAGCAAATCGAACTTGCTGAGCGCGCCGCTCATAAATTGGACCGTCAAATCGCACGGGAAGAAGATTGGATGCGCTATGGCGTCACCGCGCGGCGTAAACGCAATGTTCGGCGCGTTGCAGAGCTTGCGGACTTACGAGCTGAGCGGCGCGATATCGCCTCCCGTCAGCGTGGAACGCTCAAATTAGCAGTCAATGAGGCAGAAAATACGAGTAAAATCGTCATCGCTGCGGAAGATATTGGCTGGTCCTACCCGGAACGAACCCTCATAGACTCCCTAACTTTAACAGTAAGCAAAGGAGACCGGCTAGGGGTTTGCGGGGCCAATGGTGCGGGTAAAACAACCCTTCTTAAACTTCTTATTGGCGCATTAGAGCCCCAAAAGGGCGAGATACGCCGTAGCCCCTCCATCCAGATGGTCACACTGGACCAACAACGTAGTGCTTTAGAAGGCGACCAAACGGTGGCTCATTTCCTCACCGATGGGCATGGCGACATGGTGCAGGTTGGTACGGAGAAGCGTCACGTCATCGGTTATATGAAGGACTTTCTCTTTCGCCCAGAGCAAGCACGCACACCTGTCAGCCATTTATCCGGGGGAGAGCGAGGCCGCCTTGCCCTTGCTGCGGCCCTTGCACGTCCGTCTAACTTGCTTGTTCTTGATGAACCAACAAATGACCTTGACTTAGAAACATTGGACCTTCTCCAAGATATGCTCGGGGATTATACGGGCACTGTCTTGCTCGTAAGCCATGACCGTGACTTTTTGGACCGTCTCGCGACATCCACCTTAGTGGCGGAAGGTGATGGCCGTTGGATAGAATATGCTGGTGGCTATTCCGATATGCTCGCCCAACGCAAGGGTACCCCACCACAAGAGCGGCAGGAAAAAACGGCTCCCACTTCCTCATCGCAAGAGAAGGCAGAGGCTCCCCCTACGCGTAGCAACAAGACAACGCACAAACTCAGCTATAAAGAGCAGCGTGAGCTAGACCAACTCCCCCTCACAATCGAGGCGTTAGAGAAAGACGCTATGCTTTGCCGCAAAGCCCTCGCTGACCCAGAGCTTTATAGCCGTGACCCCGCACGATTTGAGAAGATCACGGCTATATTAGCTGAAACTGAGAAAAAACTCAGCGAAGCGGAGGAGCAATGGCTGGAGTTAGAAGCCAAACGTGAGAGTTTGGAATCCTAACAACCCAGCCCTTACACTTTTATTTATGCAGGAGCCGCCCTTTGGCTTGCTCGAACTCAGCCTCGCTCAAAACACCGCGTTCTTTGAGCTGGGCGAGTTTGGCCAACTCATCAGCTGGGCTCGGCCCGCCGAAAGATTGTTCCCGGTTTTGATACGGGCCCCAATCCTGCCCAGATGACGCTAAACGCCGATTTACTGCCAAAAGCTCCTCACGCGGCCACAAAGACCACAACAAGAGGCCAATCCATCCCAGCCCCGTCCAGCCTGATAAGACGTTTAGTCCAACGAGTATCCATCTCTGCGGGTGCCGTCTGATGAGGGCAATCACGCTCGGCAGAAAATACAACCCGAACAAAGCGAGCATTAATACGGCAAAAATGAGCAGGCTAACAAACGGATTTAACCCACCAACATGTGCGTAAGAGTAATCAACCGCATTCATTCTAGAAAATCCTTCCTCTCCAAAGGAGAGATTTAATGAGATAAAAGGCCTGAACTCTGTAATAACCGCCGTGCGCGCTGCATGTCTTCCCCAACGCGTAAAGCAGCATCCAAAGCACGCAAGCCAGCGTCTCCATCCACAATAACGGGCTTACCATCTAAGCAAGACGCAACAAACGCATCATGCTCGGCCGCCAAATTATCATGATCACGCCACTGCACGCTCTGACGCCGGAAGCCACCGCTCCCCGGCATTATCAGACCTTCTTTTCGGTTAATAAAGGATAATGTGCGGCTTGTAAAATCGGCTGAGAGGTAGCCTTCTTGGCTAAATAAACGCATCTTCCGCTCTGTTTTAAACGAGATGCGGCTTGCTGTGATAGACGCTACACAACCATTGGCAAATTGTACCCGCGCATTGGCAATATCCTCATGCGTGCTAGAGACAGCAGCTCCCATCGCATCAATATGCAGGATTGGACTCTCAACCAACGCTAAGATGAGGTCGAGATCATGAATCATAAGGTCCAACACAACGGAAACATCCGTCCCGCGCAATTTATATGGGGCAATGCGTGTTGCCTCTATATAAAGAGGATGTTTAATGCGCGTGTTAATGGCCTCATATTCCGCTGAATAGCGTAAAAGGTGCCCTACTTGCAGGACTAACCCTTTATCGTCCGCACAACGGACAAGAGCCTCTCCATCCTGCCGCGTAGAGGCAAGGGGCTTCTCAACAAGAACATGACATCCTGCTTCAAGAGCTTGACGGGCTAGGCTGTAATGCGCCTCCGCTGGTGCGGCAATAATAACCGCATCACATTGCTGTAAAACTGTTTCATAATCCTCAAAAACAGTCGTCCCGACCTCCCGCGCAACCTCCTGTGCCCGCAGATTATCAGAGTCGTACAGCCCTATAAGAGCTTCTCGTGCATGTTTTGCTGAATGCAGAGCATGAAAGCGGCCAAAATACCCAGCCCCCACCACTGCGACATTAAGGACCCGCTTTTCCATCATAGGGTTCACCATATCTATAAGGCCGTATTTTACAAGCCATCCGCTGCATGCACAGCATGGCTATGTATAATGGTTGCATTAAAATCGTTAAAAGGGCATGGTTTGCACCATCTGTGCAGTAGGCCTCTGGCCTCTCCATTATTAACGTTTTTGAGGTTCTTGAACCCCCTATGTTGTATTATAGCCGCCTCAGGATGTTGGGCGTGGCGGGTGTCTGCCTTATTGCTGCCCTGCTTTGCCTACCTAACTTTATAAAGTCCCCTTGGCCCTCATTGCCTTGGCATCAAGTGCATCTTGGTCTCGACTTACGAGGCGGTTCCTACTTGCTATTGCAGCTTGATACGCAGACACTTCAACGTGACCGTTTACAGTCTTTAGAGGGCCAAGTCCGCCAAAGCCTATTAGACGCTCATCTAGGCTATCGTGAGATTCGGCGTGATGATACCCATAGCGGCCTCATCATCACCCCACGCGCCCTTATGGAGCGTGATGCTGACCGCCAAGCCTTAGAAGGGCTTATCGCCGCTACACCGGGAGAGTTTACTCTTGAGGAAAAAGGAGGGTCTTTTGTTATTAGTCTGACAAAAGACTCCATCCGCAGCCGTGCGCGGGAGGCCGTAACACGCTCTATCGAGATTGTCCGCCGCCGT
The DNA here is from genome assembly GCF_009725755.1 of Bombella sp. ESL0385. GTDB lineage: Bacteria > Pseudomonadota > Alphaproteobacteria > Acetobacterales > Acetobacteraceae > Bombella > Bombella pollinis. The sequence goes on along the minus strand of NZ_WNIJ01000001.1, from coordinate 1,012,332 downwards.
ATTGATAGCACCGGGGCTATTGACCCTAGCATCGCGCGCGAAGGAGAAGACCGCATCGTCCTAGAGCTGCCGGGGATTAGCGATCCACAACGTATTAAAGCTCTGCTCGGCACAACAGCGCGGATGACCTTCCATCTCCTCTCCCCTGACCTAACCCATGCAGGGCCTGGTACCACCTTACTTCCGCTCGCAGATGGGCATGGGCAACTTGCTGTAGAAGATAAGATTGACGTTGACGGGGCCAACCTTGCTGACGCTGCTGCAACTATGAGCGAGAATCAATGGGTTGTTGCTTTAAAGTTCGATAATAAAGGTGCGGAGGATTTCGCCCGCATCACCACGGCCAATGTTGGCAAGCCATTCGCCATTGTGCTTGATGGCCGTATCCTAACCAGCCCCGTCATTAATGGCCCCATCACAGCAGGGCAAGGCATCATCACAGGAAGCTTCTCCGCACGTTCTGCTTCAGACTTGGCGTTGTTGCTCCGCGCTGGGGCTCTCCCTGCACCGCTTACCGTGGTGGAGCAACGCAGCATCGGCCCAAGCCTCGGGGCAGCCTCCATCCATGCTGGGATTATCAGCCTCGCCGCTGGCTTCATCCTCGTTGTGCTATTTATGCTCCTCTTTTACGCCCGGTTTGGCTTCTATGCTGATATAGCTCTGTTTGCCAACTTGGTGCTTATCTTGGCTGTGCTGTCACTCTTTGAAGCAACACTGACCCTACCGGGTATGGCCGGTATTCTCCTCACACTTGGTATGGCTGTGGATGCGAACATCCTCATTAACGAGCGTATCCGAGAGGAAGTACGCCTTGGGCGTAAGCCACTCCAAGCATTGCAGGTTGGCTTCCAACGCGCGACAGGGACCATCATCGATAGTAACGCCACCGCGTTTCTTGCCCATGTGATGCTCTTTGTCTTTGGGACAGGGGCGGTGCGTAACTTCGCACTCACCATCACCATCGGTATTGCCACAACGCTGTTCACAACCCTTATTGTCTCGCGCATGCTTATCATTCGGTGGTATGCGCATAAACGTCCACAAGAATTGCCGGTCTAATCATCATGTTTTCTCGTCCTCTTCTTCGTTTCGTGCGTGATGACCGTCAGATCCACTTTATGCGTGGCCGTCATGCGGGCTTAATCATCTCTGCATTGCTCTCTATCGCCTCCCTTGTGTTGTTCTTTGAACCGGGATTGAATCTCGGCTTGGACTTCCGCGGCGGTGTCATTGTAGAGACACACTCCCCCACCGCAGAGGACCCTGCCCATATGCGGGCTATCCTCAAAGCTGGGCAGGTTGATGCGGCCTCCGTACAGACCTTCGGGTCCCCGCAGGATATCCGCATTGCTATCAATCTCCCACGCGGTGGAGAAGATGAGCATGTCACCCAAAAGCTGGTCGATCATGTCCGCTCAGTAATTGTGCAGGCTGTCCCCGGTGTGCAGATTCAACGTGCTGATGCTGTTGGTGGCTCTGTCTCCTCTGAATTATTTCGTGATGGTGTTTTAGCCCTGCTTTTTAGTTTGGGTATGATTCTTATCTATATCTGGTTCCGCTTTGAGCGTGAGTTCGCCCTTAGTGCGGTCATTACCTTGATTTTGGACCTTACCAAAACGATTGGCTTTCTTGTCATCTCACGTTTTGAGTTTGACCTTGTGATGGTCGCCGCTCTTTTGACCATCCTCGGCTATTCTACGAATGATAAAGTGGTTGTGTATGACCGCGTACGGGAAAATCTGCGTAAGTACCGCACCATGCCTTTACGGGATTTGTTAGACCTCTCCATCAATGAGACTCTCAATCGCACTTTGGGTACCTCTATGACGGTCTTCCTCGCCGCACTGCCCCTCGCCCTCTTTGGGGGGAGTACACTTACAGGCTTTGCTACAGTGATGCTCTTTGGCATTGTGGTAGGGACATCATCCTCTATCTTTATCGCAGCCCCACTCTTGCTGTTAATGGGGCAAAAACGCTTACGCAAAACGAGCTAAGTAAAAACTAGCGCGACATATACAAAGGGAGGCTCACAAGGCCTCCCTTTTTTAATAGGCTCTCATCCAAACAACTTAGCGTGGGATAAGCTCCAAATAACGCGCAAGAACTTGATCTGCCTGAAAGTCTGAGCGGATTGTTTGAGCATTCATATTATGAAGAACCGCCTTGCGTGTGGCCTCATCTATTTGAATGAGCGTTGACATATCTTTTTGCCGTAACTTGCCAAGCATAAAGGCACCACGCGCCATCCCATTAATCACAAAATAGGAATAAAGATGCGCGTTGGGAGAGATGGGCACCCCAAAGGGTGCGTCATCAGCATGACCAACCCCAATAAGGCTACTTGCAAAAAGGGCAACGCTTAGCATTACCCCACGCTTAAGCATAAGGGAGGGAAGAAAACGGCTCATTTGTCGGAAGAACGCCCAGCTAAAATGTCACGGATTTCCGTCAGCAGGATTTCCTCTTGGCTAGGTGCTGGCGGAGCAACTGGTTTAGCGTCCTCTTTACGATGCAATTTACTAATCAATCTCATGGCCCAAAAGACAAAGAAGGCAATGATTAAGAATTGAATCACTGCATTAAGGAACAAACCAACATTAATGGTCACAGATCCGGCTTTTTGCGCCTCTGCCAAAGTATCCTTCACAGGTCCTTTTATGGTGATAAAAATATTGGAGAAATCCACACCACCTGTTAGACACCCCAAAATAGGGGTCAGCATATCCTTGACGGCACTATTTACAATTCCCGTAAAAGCTGCACCAACGACAACACCAATGGCAAGATCCATAACATTGCCACGCATGATGAACTTCTGGAAATCAGCAACCCAACCGGGCGTCTTAATCCGACTCATAAACCTAACCTAATCCTTAAAGTGGAACGCCCCAACAAGCCTATGCCCATAAAGGCGTAAAACAATGGGGAGACATATTGTATATGTTCGCCAAAACCACAAGCGACCTTCCTCATAAGAACCCCATAAAAAGAAAGGAAACGCGCTTTATTTTATAGAAAAAATCCTGTAAGAGGGCTGCGTCTGCTCCGGTCGGCATCGGAGTTTCTTTCTTTTAGGTTCAGGAAATATTATGAAATCCGGCATCCACCCCGACTATCATGAAATCACAGTCGTGATGGCTGATGGCAGCGAATATAAAACCCGCTCCTGCTATGGCGAGCCTGGTGCTACGCTACGCCTTGATATCGACCCCAAGACCCATCCCGCTTGGACAGGCGTACAGCGTATTCTCGATACAGGGGGGCAGGTTGCTAAGTTCAACAAGCGTTTCTCTGGTATCGGTAATATCAAGAAGTAAAACGGTCATCTTTATAAGATGATATGATGTGAGACCCTCTCTTTCCCACGGAAATAGAGGGTTTTTCATATTATAAAGGCCCAGCACTCTCCTCTCGTAATTTCTCTGCTTGACGTTCCCCCCGTCCTAACGCATGGTAGCGTCACTGTCGTGCATTATGCAGGCACCGCCTCTTTTTGGGTGGCGGGTGATTCTTTTTCAGAGTGGCCCGGGCTTGCCAAATGCCGGACCTTCTACCATTCTGCAAAAGGACCGCGTTAACATGACCCTACCGTTAATGCCCAAAGCTACCGCTGTGTGGCTTATTGAGAAAACCGCCCTCACTTTTGAGCAAATTGCTGTCTTTTGCGGGATGCACCCGTTAGAGATTCAGGCCATTGCAGATGGTGAAGTGGGCGGGAGCATCAACGGGTACGACCCCATTAAAAATAATCAACTGACCGAGGCTGAGATTAAACGCTGCGAGGGCAACGCCTCTGCACGTCTAAAATTGAAGGCCGCGCCCAACCCTGTGGCACGCCGTGCAAAAGGTGCTCGGTACACCCCTGTGGCAAAGCGGCATGACCGGCCCGATGCGATTGCCTTCATTCTGCGCCAATTCCCCCAGCTTAACGATACACAAATCGTCCGGCTATTGGGGACAACGAAGGATACAATCGCAAAGATTCGTAACCGCGAACATTGGAACAGCCCCAATATCAAACCGCGTGACCCTGTCATTCTTGGTCTTTGCACACAAACTGACCTCAACGCAGCCGTACAAGCAGCTAATGATCGCCTCGTCCGTGAAGGGACGGCATTGCAGGATACACCTCATGAAGACGACCCGAACCGTCTTTTCGCGACCCCTGATGAATCACATGACGGTCTTTAAGGCATGACGGATAGCGCAGCCCCCTTAGTGGGTGTGATTATGGGTAGTCAGTCCGATTGGGAGACAATGCGCCATGGGTGCGAGCTGCTAGAGAAGCTCGCCATCCCTTACGAGGCGCGTATCGTCTCCGCCCATCGGACCCCGGACCGCCTCGCTTCATACGCGAAATCGGCCCATGATAAGGGGCTGAAGGTGATTATCGCCGGGGCAGGTGGTGCGGCTCATCTCCCGGGTATGTGTGCCGCTTGGACAAGCCTACCTGTCTTTGGTGTACCGGTCGAAAGTCGAAGCCTAAAAGGGCAAGATAGCTTGCTCTCCATCGTCCAAATGCCTGCTGGTATCCCTGTTGGAACTTTAGCGATTGGTCGTGCAGGGGCTGTTAATGCGGCTTTGCTAGCGGCGTCTGTTCTGGCCCTCTCTGATACAGAGTTAGCCAAACGCCTTATTGCTTATAGAGAGGCTCAAACAGCTTCAGTCGCGGAGGTCCCCGTTTAATGGCACAGCAGCCCTTACAACCCAGCGCATGGATTGGCATCGTAGGGGGCGGGCAGCTCGGCCGCATGTCCGCTATGGCTGCGGCGCGGCTTGGCTATAAGGTCCATATCCTCTCCAACACAGCCCCCAGCCCAGCGGCGGAGACATCTGCCAAAGTAACGATCGGCTCTTATGATGACCCTTCATGCTTAGAGAACTTCGCCCAGAGCTGTGATGTCATTAGTTTTGAGTTTGAGAATATCAGTGCCAGCGGCTTAAAACATTTAGCACGTTTTTGCCCTGTTCACCCTTCAGGGCATATTTTGGAGACCAGTCAGGACCGCATTGCTGAAAAAACAATGTTGGGTTCTTATGGTTTACCTGTCGCCCCATGGCATGAAATCAAAGGGACTGAAGACCTCACAGCACTAGCCTCCTTCGGCTTCCCATGTATTTTAAAGACAACCCGCTTCGGGTATGACGGTAAAGGGCAATTCCGCCTTCCAGATGAGGAGGCGTTTCAGGCTCTATTACGCCAAGCTGATACCCTCCCTTACCCCCTCGTTGCCGAGCAGTATATTGATTTCGCACGGGAGATAAGCGTCATGGTCGTGCGCGGTCATGATGGGACTGTCCGGTGTTTTGATGTAGCTGAAAATCACCATCGTGAAGGGATTTTACGCGTCTCCATCGTCCCTGCCCCTATCATGCCTGCCTTAGCTGAGGAGGCGCAAAAACTCGCTGCACAGCTTGCTGAAAAACTAGGTTTAATCGGCATTATGGGGGTAGAACTTTTTGAAGATAAAAATGGCAAGCTCCTTGTTAATGAGATTGCCCCTCGCCCTCATAATTCTGGCCATTGGACGATGAATGCCTGTCTGGTGGATCAATTTGAGATGCATATACGCGCGGTTGCAGGGTTACCGCTCCCTCCGCCTCGGCGTCATTCTGATGTGTATATGCATAATCTCATTGGCCCTGAAGATATGGCCCTCCTGCCAGAGATTGTAGCGGAGGAAAATGCCTCTCTCCATCTTTATGGTAAAGAAGATGCCCGCCCGGGCCGTAAGATGGGCCATGTAAACCGCATCTTCCCACGCGGTGGATTACCTGGTGCTATGGTCTTACAGCATTATAAGCCTATCCTTTCGGCCTAATTCAGTAAGAGATAGATGGTAGATCATCTCTCAAGAAAGTAAGCCAAGCTGACGGAAGCTCGTTAAGGCCTTACGCGTTACAATGAGATGATCTACCACAGAGACCTCTACAACCTGCAAGGCCCTCTCCATCGATTGGGTCATGATGACATCCTTCTTAGAAGGCATAACTTGGCCCGATGGGTGGTTATGCACCATAATAAGACCAAAGGCATTTAACTCTATGCAGCGTTTTGCGACCTCCCGCGGGTAAACCGGTGCGTGATTAATTGTGCCCCGCGTTTGTATTTCATCCAAAATAAGACGATGGTGTTTATCAAGAAATAAAAGCCGGAACTGCTCTACACGCTCCCGCGCCATATGAATCATCAAATAATCATAGAGTAATTCTGGATGTTTTAGCAGGTCCCCCTCTGGCAATAAGGCCCGACTATAACGATGGGCTAGCTCCTTCACTATCGCACATAAAACAGGCAGAGCTACCGTTTCTCGCGGTAATTTTTCCCAGTTTATTGTTGGAGTGCATAATAAATCAGCAAATGATTCATAATGTGCGATGAGATAAGAGGTTAAACCCTGCTGTGCATCTTCCGCTGTGAAGATGAGAGACGCAATCTCAGCAAAGATATCGTCTCTCTGTGGGGAGGCCATATGTTTAAGACTTGTCGGATGAGACACTTTTTATAATAACCCAGCCTCACTCATACTAACATGCCAATCTGGCGCGATTAACATACCCTCATGCACCGTAATATCTAAAGCCGATAAGGCCTGCTTCAACCCCCGTGCATCTGCCGCTAAAGCCGTAGCGGGGGCCTGAGGATGGTAATAGATAATAATTACCGCTGTAGCATGACACTCCAGAAGAATACAAGCAATGAGACGGTGCATTGTGTTTATCTGTCTTTGTTTAGGCAACTCCTTTTCCACAATAAGCCTATTATTACTATCCAAACATAATAAGCTAATCGTTTGCGTGGAAACATGCTGCAACGCCCCTTGGGCATAACGCATCAAGGCATCACTATTACTTAATTGCAAAGGTGCATCACCATCATGCTCCACAAGGGCGCGCGCTGCTATGATAGGCAGTTGAAGGAGCGCAATCGCCTTCTCACTCATTCCCGCATCTTTTAAAGAATCTGGCGCAACTTGTAGCAATTTGCCTATTGTCCCAAAGCGGGCGAGCAAAGCTTTAGCCTGCGGCTTTGTATCTCGCCTCGGTATGGCATAAAAAAGAAGCACCTCTAATAGCTCATAATCTGCAAGTGTTTCCGCCCCATAGGCCAGAATACGCTCGCGCATACGGGCCCTATGTCCTGATTTAGAAGGTGCTACTTTACTCACAATCTGCGGTTATGTCCTAGCTATTAGAGGATGATCGCATTATATCAGATAATTGTGGTTGATGATCTTTTTTCCCCCCGTCTTTCGCCCTCCGAGCCTGATTATCTCGTTGGGCTAAACGCAGAGCAACGCCTTGCTGTAGAGACAACAGAAGGCCCCTTGCTGATTCTCGCCGGTGCGGGAACGGGCAAAACCCGTGTGTTAACAACGCGCTTTGCTCATATTCTGCTCCAACAGCGCGCTTGGCCGGAGCAGATTCTGGCCGTGACCTTTACCAATAAAGCCGCGAAAGAAATGCGCGAGCGCATTAGCGTGATTTTGGATAAACCGGTCGAAGGGCTTTGGTTAGGGACGTTCCACTCCCTTTGTGCGCGTATGCTCCGCCAGCACGCCCCCCGCGTTGGGCTAGAGCGCAGCTTTACCATTCTTGATGCTGATGACCAACTACGCTTGCTCAAGCAAGTGATGGAACCTTGGAAGCTGGACCTCAAACGCTGGCCCCCTGCCCAGCTGATGCACCAAATCCAGTTATGGAAGGATAAAGCCCTCCTCCCGGAGGAGATTACCGCCGCACATGATACGGACCTCGCTAATGGGCAAGCGCGTGCGATTTATGCAGCGTATCAAGCCCGACTAAAAGAGCTTAATGCCTGCGATTTCGGCGATTTAATGCTCCATATGGTGACCATCTTCCGTCAGCATCCCGATGTTCTTGCTCAATATCACCATCGTTTCCGCTATATTTTGGTGGATGAGTATCAAGATACAAACGCCATCCAATATCTATGGCTACGTTTATTAGCCAAACATCCTGACGGCGATCCTGCAAACATCGCTTGCGTGGGGGATGATGACCAATCCATCTATTCTTGGCGCGGGGCAGAAATTGCTAATATTCTGCGGTTTGAGAACGATTTTCCCGGTGCGCGTATCATTCGGCTAGAGCAAAATTACCGCTCTACACCGCGCATCCTTAGTGCTGCCTCTCATATCATTGCCCATAATGAGGACCGGTTGGGCAAAACCCTCCGCCCCGGTTTAGAGAGTGATGAGGGAGAGTTAGTAGAGGTCATCAGCACGCCTGATTCCGATGATGAAGCCCGTATTGTGGGGATGCGTATTCAGACCCTCCATCAAGAGGGGCAGGCTTATGGAGATATGGCTATTTTGATGCGCGCTGGCTTCCAGACGCGTCCTTTTGAGGAAGCCCTCATGCGCATGGGGATTCCGTATCAAATCATCGGGGGCCTTCGCTTTTATGAGCGGGCTGAAATCCGCGATGCGATTGCCTATATGCGGGCCGTTCTTTACCCGTTAGACGACCTCGCTTTTGAGCGCATCGTTAATCTTCCCAAACGTGGCTTTGGTAACGTGGCACTCTCCCGCCTGCGCCTTACTGCGCGCGAAGCGGGACGCTCTCTCCAACAGACCCTCCAACAACAAATTGAGCATAAGCTCATCAAAGGGAAATCTGCCGCTACATTAGCCGAGCTACTCGCGGCTTTGGAGAAAGCACGAAAGATTGTTGCCAAAGAGGGGCATGTAGTCGCAACCGAGACTATCTTAGAAGAGAGCGGCTACCTCACGATGTGGCGTGATGACCCCAAAACAGTAGAAGCCGCTGGACGCTTGGATAATATAGGTGAGCTTCTCCGCGCCATTGGGGAGTTCCCCACGATGGAGGCCTTCTTAGAGCATATTGCTCTCGTTATGGAGAGCGATACCCTCCAAGAAGAACGCGACAAAGTAAGCCTTATGACACTCCATGCCGCTAAGGGATTGGAGTTTCCTACCGTGTTCCTTCCCGGTTGGGAGGAAGGGATTTTCCCCTCTCAACGCTCATTGGATGAAGGGGGCAATCGCGCTTTGGAGGAAGAACGCCGCCTTGCTTATGTTGGGCTTACCCGTGCGCGGGAGCGGGCAATTATCCTCCATGCTGCAAGCCGGCGTATTTATGCAAATTGGCAAGATTCCATCCCTAGCCGGTTTATTGAAGAACTACCCGATAAGCATATTAAACGGCATAGCCCTGCGCGCCATAATCCGCGTCCCGGTTCCTTTTTTGCACGCCAAGCTCAGGCCAACATGAGCAGGTCTCCCTCCTCTAGTCGTTATAGACCAGAGGCCCTCTCCAACCGTCCTACCATTCCCCTTGGGGCGACTGTGCAGCATAGCCGCTATGGTGAAGGCGTGGTCATTGGTGTTGAAGGGGAGCGACTCTCCGTTAATTTTGAAGATGTCGGCCTAAAACGCATCATGGCCGGTTTTGTAAAGGTCGTATCATGAAGGCAAAACAAAGCCCCATCGCCCCATCCCATATTGGCACACGCCATGCGCGTATGTTGGAGACCCTCTCCATTGTGGTGGAGGAAGCACATGTTCCACTTTTTGAGCAAGTTCTCCTCGGGGTGTGCGATACAGTCGGGATGTTTGAGGAAGATGATGAGCAACGCTATTGGCGGTTAGAGGCCGTTAAAGAACGCGGCAAGAATGAAGATGAATTAGAAAATGGCCTCGCCCTTGTCCGTGCTATGACAGGTGTTGAGGCCCCGCTCCTCCGGCGGGAAACGGAGGCAGAAGGGTGGTTAGCCCGCACACAAGAGGCCTTTCCTCCTCAATATGTCGGGCGGCGTTTTTGTATTCGTGGAACACATTTAAAAGATAAGGCGGCGCGCAACCGGCTGAATATCACCTTAGATGCCGGGATTGCTTTTGGCTCTGGCGAGCATGGCTCTACGCGTGGATGCCTGCGCGCTTTAGAACGCATTGCGTACCGCAAACCACAACATATTTTAGATATGGGCTGCGGCTCTGGGATTCTTGCAATGGCTGCTGCGCGGCTGTTCCATCGCCCCGTTTTAGCGGTGGATATTGAGCCTTGGTCTGTCCGTGTGGCGGCCTCTAATGCACGGTTAAATAAATTGGGGCCGTTATTAGAGTGCCGCTTCGGCAATGGCTGGCTAACCGAGAGCGTGCGCAAAAAAGCCCCTTACGACCTTGTTTTTGCCAATATCCTCGCCCGCCCACTATGCCGTATGGCCAAGGATTTAGCCTACCATTTACAAAAAGGGGGTACGGCCATCCTTGCTGGGCTGCTCACCACGCAAGCGCGCATGGTTCTTGTCGCTCATCAACGCCAAGGGCTGGTTTTAGAACATCATCTAAAAGAAGGTGCTTGGAGCACCCTCGTCCTCCGCAAACCTTTTTAAGCGAATCCTTTCTCCTATCTGCATGGTGCCCCTATGTCTTTGTCGTCTCTTCCACTAAAAGACCGTCCCGCTCTCGTGCGCCAACAATTCCCGCATTTTGATATTGCAGGGTTTATCATAACGCGCGGGGATGAATATTTGGGGGAATATGTTGCCCCCTATGCAGAGCGGCTCGCATGGTTGACGGGTTTTACCGGTAGCGCAGGGCTGGCCATCTTACTAAACGATAAAGGCTGTGTCTTTTCGGATGGACGCTATACCGTGCAGATGAAGGACCAAACCCTCCCCGAGCATTGGGAAACGCGCCATAGTAGCAAGACCCCGCCCCGGCAATGGTTAGAAGAACATGCCCAGGGCTTACGCATTGGTTATGACCCAAAATTAGTCAGCCAGCGGGAGCTTGCAGCATGGTCCTCTCCCCATATTCAGCTCATCGCCCTAGAGGGCAATCCCATTGATGCCGCTTGGACTGACCAACCCGTCCCCCCAACAACCCCTATCATCCATCATCCATTAGAGTTTACCGGCAAAACAAGCCGCGAGAAACGAGCAGAGCTTGCCCAACAATTACGCAAGGCAGGCCAAGAGGCCATGATTATAGCCGATTGCCCGTCTCTCGCTTGGTTACTCAATATCCGGGGCCATGATATTGCCATGACCCCCATAGCCCATGCTTATGGTATCCTTTATGCGAGTGGGCAGGTTGAGATTTTTGCTGAACAAAGCCGCTTTCATGATGCTGTAGAAGATGACGGCATTTTACCAAAAGCCCCATCTTCTTTACCAACGGCTTTACAACATCTTTCCGGCAAACTTGTCCGCCTAGACCCAGCAACAACCCCACTCTGGTTCCGTATGACGCTAGAGGCAGCAGGGGCTGAAATTGCTGATGGGCCAGACCTCTGCACATTGCCCAAAGCGATAAAAACCAAGACAGAGCAAGACGGTAATCGCCGGGCGCATCAGCTTGATAGTATTGCCCTTGCCCGTTTCCTCCATTGGGTAGAAAAACACGGTGTTGGCCAGCGTGAAACGGCACTTGCTGCGAAGTTAGAATCATTCCGGGCTTTATCACCTGATTATAAAGGCCCTAGTTTCGAAACAATCTCCGCAGCGGGGCCGAATGGGGCTTATCCCCATTACCGAGCGGAAGTAGGGCGCGATAGTATCCTCACAGAGAATTGCGTCTATCTTGTCGATAGTGGGGCGCAATATCCCTTCGGCACCACCGACATCACCCGCACTCTATGGATTGGCCCTGATGAGCCACCAGCCGCCCTTAAAAAGGCCTTTACTGCTGTGTTGCGCGGGCATATCGCGCTAAGCCGCCAACGCTTCCCGCACGGCCTATCGGGGTATCGGCTCGATAGTGTAGCACGTTCTGCCTTATGGAATATGGGGCTGGATTTCGACCACGGTACAGGCCACGGCATTGGGAGTTATCTCTCCGTCCATGAAGGGCCGCAATCTATCTCCGTAGCACTAAGGCCAACCGGGTTAGTACCGGGCATGATTCTCTCTAACGAGCCCGGCTATTATGAGGTCGGTGCGTATGGGATTCGGATTGAGAATCTCCTCTTAGTGAAGGAAAGCACACTTAACGGCCCATCAGGCCCCTTCTTGGAGTTTGAAACCCTCACCCACACACCCATTGATAAACGTCTCATCGACACGGCGCATCTCACACCAGATGAGCGGCAATGGTTGGACCGTTATCACGCCACAGTGCAGGAAAGATTATTGCCCCTCCTAGAGAGGGAGCTTCATGAGTGGGTGAAAGAAAGCTGCGCCCCACTCACCTAAACAAGCCCATAAAATAAGGACGGTGCCTCCCCCCTTAGGCAGCGGGGAGGTCCTCCTCCAACACGGTGAGGTTGACGGCATAAGAGACTTCGCCCTCATCCTCATCACGATATACCGTCCCTACAACCTCGCCTGCCACAGCGATCTCCACACTCATACCCTTACGAGGGGGGACATTCACCGTCAGCTTGGGAGAGCCCAAGAGACGTTGTAACGCCGCCTGTAAGCGCAGGATTTCAGAGTGGGACATATCAGCCATAAAGTAAGCTCCAAATACGGAATGAATCTTTCCCCTCTCTAGCCCATTGCTAAGAAGACGAAAACCCATCTTCCCGATGGAAAGGAAAACATGATAGAGCATCTCCCATATTTCGTAACTCTACACATATGGAAGAAACAATGACCCTCCCAAAGGTTGTCCGTTGCCTTGCTTACTTTTTGCCCGTCACTCTCACAGCTTGTGGCTATTGGGATGCGCGGGAAGCTCATCGCGCTCAATATGAGATGATCGGCATGACGACCTATGACCTCCAAGCCTGTGCGGGCGGCCCTAATTCGACAAAGACATTAAACGACACAACAGCTGTGTGGGAATATGACATCAGCCGCTCCATTCCTTCACTTCCGGATTCTGGTTTGATTCCTGCCAGTGCGGCCATTAGTGCGTATCAATCTATTTTTGGTGGGGCTGGGGCTAGCTGCCGTATGCTCATCCGCATAGACCATGACCGCGTTTCAGAGGTCCATTATACGGGTGATGATGATGAATATATCGGCCAAGATGGTATTTGCTCCATGCTCACACGCGGTTGTGCGCGTCAGCCAGAAGGGACCATGCGGGATGCACCGGGCATCTGGCCTATGGGGCCAATCTCTGCGTTCCATTCTACGCCAACGCCAGAGCAAAGCCCCAAGGCCACCTATTCAGACCAATCGGGTAAATATGTACCTTTCTATAAACATAAGCCCGGCACACCTCTCATCCAGCCTGCTCCTAAGGATGGAACAATACCGGATGTTCCCCGCAATCGTGGGCTCATTAACATCCAGCAGGGCGATAATGGCCTCCCCGTTATTAATGAGCCCGGCGACTAAACGGATTTATTACGACAATAAATCCTTCATCCGCCTTACCGAAGGCCCTAACCCAACAAAAATGGCCTCGCCGATTAGAAAATGCCCAATATTTAACTCTTTAAGATGCGGCAATTTTGTAATCGGCGTAACATTTTCATAGGTCAGCCCATGCCCCGCATGGAGCTCCAACCCTACCTCCCCAGCAATGCGGGCAGCCTGATGCAATCGCTCCAGCTCTCCCGCTTTGCCTGCGGCATAGGCCCCCGTATGCAGCTCAATCACCGGGGCCCCCAAGGCCGCAGCAGTACGGATAGCCTCTGGCTCTGGGTCGATGAATAAAGAAACACGAATACCTGCCTGAAGCAGGCGCGTGATATGCGGAGCAAGATGATCGCGCAGACCGATCACATCCAAGCCGCCTTCAGTTGTCAATTCCGCCCGTCTCTCAGGCACTAAGCAGCAGGCATGAGGCTTTAAGTCACATGCAATAGCGACCATCTCATCGGTAACAGCCATCTCAAAATTAAGTGGAGCGGGCAAAGCACGCAGCTGTTTTACGTCTTCATCTCGGATATGACGGCGATCTTCCCTCAAATGCGCGGTAATCCCATCAGCACCATGCTGTAAAGCAAGCTCTGCTGCACGCACAGGGTCTGGATAAGCCTCACCACGCGCATTTCGTAATGTTGCAACATGATCCACATTAATACCAAGACGAATCATCGGCTTATCCTTTCTTGCTCACTTGCAGTGAGACTCAGTCACTGCTCGTTGATGCGCCATATCATGGGCCATTCTCATCGCTGATAAAAGACTAGAACAATCCGCACGGCTTTTCTCCCCACGCCCCACGGCAATATCAAAGGCTGTACCGTGGTCAGGTGAGGTCCGAATAATGGGAAGGCCCAGCGTGATATTCACCCCCCCTGCCATATCAAGAGTCTTTACAGGGATAAGCCCTTGGTCATGATATAAACAAATCGCCGCATCATAATGGCTACGCACAGCGGCACTAAACATCGTATCAGGGGGCATCGGGCCAATAACATTAATGCCCTCTTTAGTAAGAGCCTCAATAGCAGGGCGGATAATCCGCACCTCCTCATCCCCCATCATGCCATGCTCCCCGGCATGAGGGTTAAGACCCGCAATAGCCAATCTAGGATTCGTAAACCCAAAATCACGCTTTAGAGCCTTGGCCGTGATTTTGCTGACCTCAACAATACGCTCCGCCGATAAACACTTAATGGCCTGCTGGAGAGAAACATGAATACTCGTTAAAGCGACCTTCAGCTCTGGGCAGGCGAGCATCATCACCTCTTGTCCTGAAGCCTTACATAAAGAGGCAAGAAACTCCGTATGCCCCGGATGAGGAAACCCCGCAGCCGCTAATATATGCTTAGCAATCGGGTTAGTCACCACAGCCCCAGCCTGACCCGCCAAGCTATAATGCACAGCCTGTTTTATACTCTCTATAACTGCGGGGGCATTTTGCGCGGAAGGCTTACCCGGCTGCACAACCTCCGGGCACGATACCCGCTGAACGGGCAGGGCATGGGCAAAACAAGCTCTCGCCTCTGCTGGATGAGTGATCTCTTGCCATACAATCGCCTCACCCAACAAAGTCGGATCACCAATCCAGAAAAAGACACATCCCGTATCCCGCAATGCTTGCCAAACACGGCCTGTTAATTCTGGCCCTATGCCAGCGGGATCACCCATTGTGAGTGCGAGTGGTGCCGCCTTCATATCGTCTCACTCCGCTAAAGCTGCGAGAATGCGCACCCAAGAGCGGATCCCATGATGAAAAGACTCAAAACCATATTGCTCATTAGGGGAATGAATATGATCATCCGCTTGAGCAAACCCCACCATCAAGGCATCCATCCCCAAAGCATGCCGGACTTCCTCCGCAACGGGGATAGACCCACCACAGCCCGTTGTAACGGCTGGCTCGCCCCATTCTTCACTCAAGGCTTTGAGTGTTGCGGCAAGATATGGGCTCTCTTTTTCCACCGCAAAACCAGCAGAGGCCCCATGTGATGTAAAAGTGACAGTCACATCCTCTGGCAGGTTATCACGCACATAAGCCCGAAATGCCTCCCGAATCTTCAACGGGTCCTGCCCCGGCACAAGGCGAAACGATAATTTTGCTGAGGCTTGAGCCGGGATAACGGTTTTAAACCCATCATCTTGGTACCCACCGCCAATGCCATTAACCTCAAAACTAGGGCGACACCATGTTTGTTCTATTGCGCTAAAGCCTTGC
This sequence comes from Bombella sp. ESL0385, assembly GCF_009725755.1. Taxonomy (GTDB): domain Bacteria; phylum Pseudomonadota; class Alphaproteobacteria; order Acetobacterales; family Acetobacteraceae; genus Bombella; species Bombella pollinis. The sequence continues at coordinate 996,805 of NZ_WNIJ01000001.1, read as the reverse complement.
TCCCCTGCCGCGTGAGACAAGCCAACCTCACCTAACAAAGCGGCATCATCAGGGTATAAATGCGCCCATTGTGCCCGCGTTTGCTCATCTGGCACGACCACACCATCATAAAAACCGGGTAAGGTGATGCGGCCTGTTTCATCGCGCAAGCCACTAATAAAGCGACATAACAAATAAGCAGGATTAGCCGCCGCATTGCCATACATGCCAGAATGTAAATCTTGCTTAGCCGCTGTTAGACAAATCTCCTCCGCCACCGTACCGCGTAAAGAGGTTGTAATGGCTGGGGTATGACGATTAGGCATCGCCGTATCGCAAATAAGGGCGATATCAGCGCGTAAATCAGCCTGATGCGCCTTGAGGAAAGGCAATAGATTCTCCCCGCCCGATTCTTCCTCCCCTTCCAAAAGGATACTCACCGCCACAGGCAAGCGGCCATGCACCGCCTTCCACGCTCGACAGGCCTCGATAAAGGTCATCACCTGTCCTTTATCATCGCTTGCTCCGCGTGCCACGATAACCTTCCGCCCTGTTTCATCCTCCTTTATGCACGGCTCAAAAGGCTTGCTATGCCATAGATGATCCGGGTCCGTTGGCTGAACATCATAATGCCCATAGAAAAGAACATGCGTTTGCCCAGCCTTGGCATAAGCGTCATTCTCATCGGCATGACCAACAACCATCGGATGCCCCGGCTCAGCCCATTTGACATCGTGCGTCTCTGCTGCAAAGCCTATAGTGCACAACTCCTCAACCAACCATTGCGCAGCGCGACGGCAATCCTCACGATGTTCCTTTTGCGTAGAAATACTAGGGATGCGTAGCAAATCAAAAAGCCGCTCGCGGGCAGCATCTTGCTGCTCATCAACATAATGAAGAACATCAGACATTATGCCATTCATCTTATTGTGCATCTCGTGAGCTTTCATAATCATTTGATAATGTTACCCCGATATGGGTCGGCAAGGGAGAGACATCGTCTGCCTCTTGGTCTTCCCCTTCATCTTCCTCTGCCTCATCAACCACAGGCACCGGCGAAACTTTAAGCTGAATCCGCAATGGCGCGGGAGCGAAGACTCTTTCTGGCTTAAAGGGGGGCACCTCAGGGGCAGGGTCTATCACAACCGGCTGTTGAAAGAGCTGCTCTAAAACTCGATCAAATATCTCCCGCTGTTTTGTGGCACTATGCTCTTTGCTTACAAACTCATAGGCCTTTATACGGAGGCTCTCCCATAGCTCTGGCTCCTCGTACAGGCGAATAATCTGCTGAGCAAAATGTTCTGGAGCATTTACCCCACCATCAAGAGCTTCTTGGCCATCCTTCCAGCCCAAACGCTCCATTTGCGCGCTGCTTATAATAGCGGGCACACCTTGGGCGGCAGCTTCCACTATCTCAATGGCTGTGGCCGCCAAAACACGCGCCGGATCCATAACCACACGGCATTGTTTAAGAACAGTAGCCAACCGCTCCGTCTCTGCAAAACCATCCAGAGGGGCCATTCTCTCGTAAAACCCAATATCAACAGAAGGGTGATGATACCCCCCCACATCAATAGAGAAATGGTCTTTAAAATGCCGTTGTAAATGCGGCATAATGGCAAGGCAGAACCAATCAAATCCATCATGCCCAGCATCCCCGGCCTGATAGATAGGCAAGGGAAATAAAACGCCCTTCCGCCGGGCAAAAACCTCAGCCCCCGTTTCCATTTGCTCCGGTACAACAGCATAAGGGAGCTGCACAACATTACCATAACCCAGACGATGTAACAGCGCGGCATCTACATCATCACCCGCAAGAATACCTTGGCATAACCACGCATATTCCAGCTCTTTTTGGGCTTCTCGCACCAAAGTATGAGGCTCATCCACCATACCGACAAGGCGGCGCATATGCTGCTCTAAGGCGTTAAGGCCCGTGCCTTTTTGCCCCACAATATCCAGCATAATCGCCTTATCATGAAGGAGCAGTGTCCCAGACGCCAAAACAGGCCCCACACGCCCCAAAGAGGATGCTCCTACCAGCCAAAAAAGCTTCACCCCAGCCTGATGCTGCTGCATGAAAGTCGCTATGTCCTTCACACCGCACCAACAATCTACATCCGCTGGATAATCACAAGCGATGGTAAGACGGTCTTCTTCTCCCCTCTCCAACCCTACGACCATAACCCGCCAGCCCTTTTGCCGGAAAAGCTGGATATGCTGCATGATACGCCGTGCAGGCCCACCCTCTACCGCCCTAGGGAGATGCTGAAAAATCATCATAACCTGCGGTTGACGATTCAGCCCCCCATCTCCATCGCTCGGGACGATAGAATGTGTGGGCAAGAATGTGGGGAATATCCGGCGTAACGCCTCTTTCGTGATGCGGTCTTGTGCGTAAGTCTCAGCGGTAACATGCAGGGCCTTTGCTTGGATGATAGGCCAATATACCAACCTTTCCCCCACAGCCCGCAACGCCATAGAAAGACAGGTAAAGAAGGCCTCCTCCACTGGCTTACCAACATAAGATAAAGCGCGCTCAAGACCGTCATAGCCACAAAAGAGCAACCCACCTTGCACTGCTTCTATCTCACGCTGAAGGCTCACAGAATGTGCTAAAGCCTCCACACCTTGCCTGCGTGCGGTCACAGCTCCATCACGGCAAACGGTGCTTCCGGCTTCCAACACAACATTATTGGCCGCCAAAATCTTACCACTACCCCCACTATGAGGTGTATTCAGAGCCTCCATCATAGCCGGTAACGTCATAGGAAAGAGCTGCATCCCCGACTCTATGAGCAAAATATGCGCTCCACGGATAAAGGGCAGAACATCCTGCACACGCTGCCAAAGCGGCAAATGCTCATCACTGTTAAAGTAATCAATCCCCTCAATAGCCAATTCCAGCCGCTGACGCGCTAGGCGTGATGCACTCCCGATAATGATAATTTGTAAGCCCGGTACCCCCTGCGCATGCAGAGCGGTAAGGCTTGCTACATCTAACAAATAATTCCCTTGAGAGATGAGCAACACCGTTAAGGGAGGGGTCGCATTTGCACTAAAAGACAAAGGCTGGCGGCATAAAGAAGGTAAACTCGCCTCTACCTTCTTTAACGCTACAGTCCGCGCTGCTGTGGCAGATAATTTAGCAACTGGCGGCGTCTCTGGCTCGTCTCGCTGCTTTACTAAAAGTTGGAATATATTTGCCACATGAGCTTGGTGAAGATCCCGCGGTATATCCAGCCCCGCGGCAAAGGCCCGCATATCCACCTCAGCAGAGGGATTACGCAGCTCCCTTATCCCACTACGCATGAAATGAGCATACCCATTACGGAAGGCTCCTTGGGCTACAGCCTCACGAATATCAGGATACTGCTCCAAATAATAGGATTCATCAAAATAAGGGTTAGGGTTAAAACTCTGTGGCTCGTCACAGCATAAATAATGATGAAGCGGATTAATGAAAAGGCCCTGCTCTATTAACGCTTTAACCTGCGGGTAAGTCTCTACATACCATGCTGGGTCAAAATACCACGAGGTACGGACTGTCCCCATCTCCACATCATCAAGCGATAAATACTGAGAGAATGTCCCTTGGGACGGGTCAAAAGGAATATCCTTAGCAAGGCAACTTTTAATCAGTATTTCTGGCTCAAAAAATACATGCGGAGACCGGAATTGCTTATCCCCTACCGCTAAAAAATGGTCGTACGCATTTGCATATCCCGCCTTACGTAAGGCCCTGAACCCATAATCATGATTCTCTTTAAGATAATATTCTGCCGAGAATAACCAATGTCCCGCACAGCTTTGGTTGCCTACCTCCGCATAATGCTGAAACCCATTCCGAAAAATGCCTTGCTCCTGCACACTTCGGCGCACATCAGGGTAATGTTCTAGGTACCACGCCTCATCAAAATAACGATTAGGGGCCGTAAGTTTGGCCGCCTCGTTCGTCTCCCAATAATTATGCAGTGCCTTATCATCTAAAGCAGCGTCTTTTGGGGCAAGCTGATGCGCATAGCGACGGCGATACCACGCAGCATCAAACCCAGACCATAAAGGCCCCTGCTGATTCAGACTCGCTGGTGCCTCACCAAAAACTTCACCCTGATCCATAAATCTCCCCGCCACCTTATCTTGCTCCAAGATACTCCCCGAACCTATAGCAGAGATTCTACCCCTTAGGGAACGTAGCCTCGCCAGCCTCCCCAAAAAGCATTATGCAGACAATTTACACCCCTAGGATGACAGAATGGATAACTTCTTCTAAAGTTATGTTCACCATTCAACGCAGTTCAGCCCTTGCGCCCTGCTTTGTCGCCCTGTCTGAAGCGGGATAGGAGTACCTTAATGATACGGCTTTTAATTATTGTCCTCTTTGTGGCTTTTATAGCCATTTTCTCTATGAGCAATTTGGACGCCACCACTGTTTGGATCGCCTCTTTTGGCTTTTCCATCAAAATGGGCAAGCTCATCGCGTTGCTCTCTGTCCCATCGCTCATCCTTGGCCTCCTCTTAGGGGCTGCAGGAGATATTCGCCAACGCCGGCGCGCTCGCAAAGCCGAATCCCAATTACGCGGCGCACAAAAACAGCTTATTGAGCTGCACCAAAGACTTGACCAGCTTAAACCCGCTGCCGCATCTGCATCATCTGCCGAGACCAAACACCCCCTTCCTCAATAAGAAGAACCTCTTATGTCCAGCACACGCACACGCCTTATCGCTGCTCTTGATACCGCCTCCTATGAGGAAGCCACCCAATGGGCCACCCAGCTTGAAGGAAAGGTGGATGCCATTAAATTGGGGTTAGAGTTCACCTATGCTTGTGGTCTGGATGCTGTACGCGCCCTTGGCGAACACCAAAAATTGTTTTTGGACCTCAAGCTCCACGACATCCCTAACACTGTTGCATCAGGCTTAAAGGCTCTTGCGCCTCTCCGTCCTTTTTTAACCACCATCCACGCCCTTGGCGGCCCTGAGATGATTGCTCGTGCCCGCGCAGCGTTAGAGGAATCCTTTGAGGGCGGGCCAGACCGCCCCAAGCTACTTGCTGTTACAGTCCTCACCAGCATGAATGAGCAAAGCCTTGCTGAAGTGGGCATCAACGATACACCGCTTGATGAAGTTGTGCGCCTTGGGAAAATGGCCATTCAAGCAGGAGCAGATGGGCTTGTTTGCTCCGCACACGAGCTTGTTGCTCTGCGTGATGCCCTTGGCAATAAACCGGAACTCATTGTCCCCGGCATCCGCCCTGCTGGCAGTGCGCTTGATGACCAAAAGCGCGTTATGTCTCCCACCCAAGCCGCTGAAGCAGGGGCGGATTGGATTGTTGTTGGTCGCCCCATCACCCGCGCGGACGATCCTGCTGCCGCAGCGCAGGCGATTCAGGATGAACTACAGGCAGCCTCACAGTGAGCATAGATGTTAAAATCTGCGGCCTAACGCGGGTTGAGGACATACAAGCTTGCGCTACATTAGGGGCCCGCTGGGTGGGGCTGGTATTTCACCCAGCCTCACCTCGCTTTATAGATCCTCATCACGCCGCAACATTACACGCCGCTATCCCCACACCTGCACAAGGTGGGCCTTACCGCGTGGGGTTATTCGTTAAACCCTCATGCGAGGACATTCTCTCTCTTTTGCAAAATGTTCCCCTCGATATTTTGCAGCTTTACACCGATGAAGCGACAGCCCTCCATATAAAACACGCCACTGGTAAAGAGGTCTGGCTCGCCCGTGGAGTAACCCATAAAGAGGATTTACCCCACTCATCCGCTCTGGATGGCTATATTATCGAAGCCCCCGCACAGGCTGGGGATACCCGCCCCGGCGGGCTAGGCCGTACCTTTGATTGGAGCCTTACAAAGACATGGCACGCCCCTGCCCCATGGCTGTTAGCAGGCGGGCTGACCCCTCATAATGTTGCTGAGGCTATCACCACCAGCAAAGCTCCAGCAGTTGATGTATCCTCTGGCGTGGAAGAACGGCCCGGCGTAAAATCCGCAGCCTTAATTGAGGCATTTATAAAAAATTCTCAAAAAGGGGATTGCAGTCACCATAAATGATGCTATTGTCCGGCTCACGCTCGCAGGAGAGGTGGCCGAGCGGCTTAAGGCGCACGCTTGGAAAGCGTGTGTACGTTAATAGCGTACCGAGGGTTCGAATCCCTCTCTCTCCGCCAGCATCCCCCCTAAAAATTGTCATATAGCCTATAGCTAGGGGAGTTTCTCCCCCAGCCATTAATTATGCCTCTTAGGCCTTAGAGAATAAAACATCTTCCCCTAGGCGGGATTTAGGACGCTTTGCATTATTATCGCGTTCTGCATGATATCCCAGAGAGACCATCACAAGTGGGGTTAAGCCTTTCTCTTTTAAGCCAAACTCATGAGAGAGTGCTTCTGGCTCAAAGCCTTCAATAGGGGTTGCATCAATCCCCAACATAGCTGCCGAAAGTAGCAAAAACCCTTGCGCTATATAGACCTGCTTTTGGTTCCAATGGGCTACATCACCTGCTGTTTTATGCTGTTGCACATAGCCCGCGCGTGCTGCTGCAAAGCCATCGCGCGCCGCAGCATCCTGATAGCGACCATCTTTTTCTTCTTGTTCTAACACAGAGTGCAGATACGAATCTGTTAGCTCATTCTTCGCACACAGTAAGACAACGTGGGACGCATCTATAATTTTTTCCCTGTTATAGGCCACCGGGCTCTCCACTGGGGTTGCCTTAGCTAAACGCTGCTTACCGGCCTCATCATCAGCAAGAATAAAGTGCCACGGCTGTGCATTCACTGATGACGGGCTGAAGCGCAGAGCCGCCATTAACTGCGTCACTTTATCCTGAGGGATTCGCCGCGTAGCGTCATAGGCTTTTGTCGTGTAACGCGCCTGCAAAATATGGAGGAGGTCCATGATGTGTCTCCATCTTGTTTCTAATCGTTCTATCTCTATCAAACAAACAGAAACCCGTAAAGCATTTTGCTAAAGGATGAATACTCTGAAAGGCATAGCTTATTACCCCTATTATCTCCCCTAAAAACCAACCAAAAATGTGGGATATGATGTAATTTCAAAGATGAAGCTGATAATCTTTTTCAAATAGCAATATATGATAATGATTATCACCTACGAATACATGAAATAAAATTTTTTTATTGATTTTTTACAAAAGAACTTTTATGTGTACTGCCGTTGGATGGTTCCTACTTTTATAAAATCATCAAAGGAGAGGCACATGCCTGTAAAAGACCCTAAAGTTATCGAGTTCTTAAATGCTCAACTGGCTAATGAGCTAACCGCCATTAACCAATATTTCCTTCACTCCCGGACACTGAACCACTGGGGTGTTACAAAATTAGGCAAAAAGGAATATGAAGAATCCATCGAGGAAATGCGTCACGCCGATTGGCTGATTGAACGCATCCTCTTCTTAGGTGGCTTGCCGAATCTACAACATCTCAACCCGCTGCAAATCGGTGAGAATGTTCAAGAGATTCTAGAATGTGACCTGAAGGTCGAGGCTCTCGCTCTGGAGAAAATCCGCGAAGGTATCGCTTATTGCGAGAGCGTGCGTGACTTCGTCTCCCGCGATCTTCTTTTCCGCATCCTCGCTGATGAAGAATCCCATGAGGACTTCATCGATACCCAGCTCGACCTCATCAAGCAAATTGGCATCGAGCGTTACATCACTCTCAACTCCGAGAGTGCAGACCAGAATAGCGGCTCATAATAATTACTGTTAGCTGCTAAGCTTATAAGAGAGGCCTCCCTATAGGGTGGCCTCTTTTTTTATAACCAGCTCCTCATCCCCAACAGCCTGAGCTGCCATTTGCTCCTCCAACTCCAAGGTTGTGGGGCATGGGCAATTTGTTTCGCGAGCCGCTTTGAGCAAACACGCTACGCCCTTTACGCAGTTCCCACATTTTACCCGGCATTGTCGCGCCGCATAAATCTCAGAGAGTTTCACAACTCCGGCTTGGATGGCTGTCTGCACATCCCTATCCGACAACCCATTGCATGAGCATATAATCATCTATCTTCGCCTCTGGCTGGCTAATCTTTCTTCACGCTAGTGATAATGACATTCTTTCGCAACTAAAATCTTTAAGCCATTATCCTCCCTCCAACTCTTGCAACACATCATGGGAAAAGACTCCGTAAAACCGATGAATACCCATAATAACTTCATCATTATAAGAAATAATAAGAGATATAGGTCGCCCCTCAAACACCCATAGATAATTGAAAAAATATCCTCATCATGCTATGGAGGGGATAATCGTAAGCTTATAAGTGTTAGGCTTAAATATTGAGAGGATATTCAACACTATATCACCTCATCATCCACTAAGAATGAAGGGATAAAGCCATTTAATATGGTTTTCTTCTTTCTTTACATCATGGGAGAGATTTTTAATGGCAGACTCTGTGACCAAAAAAACAAGTTTTGTCGAGAAAATAGGCATCCCAAAAGCCCTCTTTTGGGCCTTTGTTGGGCAACTACTTTTCATGGTGGGCGATGGTGTCGAGGCAGGGTATTTAGATACTTTCATGCTTCATACGGGCCATCCACAAAGTTTTGTGAATGAGCTTTTCACATGTTACGGCATTACGGTCATGCTTGCTGCATGGTTCGCCGGCCCCCTATCGGACCTAATGGGGCCTAAAAAAGTAATGTGGATTGGCCTTATTTTATGGGCTGTTTTAGAGGTCGGCTTCCTCATCTTCGGGCTAACGCCTAATAATAGCACGTGGATTCTTACATTTTACACGTTACGCGGCTTTGCTTACCCCCTCTTTGCTTATGGCTTCTTGGTTTGGATTGCCGCAGCAACCCCAAGTACAATGTTAGGTGCGGCGGCTGGATGGTTTTGGTTTTCCTTCTCCGCCGGGCTGCCAACGTTAGGCTCTCAATTCGCCCGTTTCGCAATTCCTGCGATTGGTGAAATCAATACCTTCTGGTGTTCATTAGGGCTTGTCGTTATTGGCGGGTTGTTGGCCCTCCTTTTCACGCATGAACCAACCGGTACACAACGCCTCCTCCCCACTGATGTCTCCCCTAAAAAAGCGTTTTTAGGGTCTATCAGCATCATATGGCGGGAGCCTAAAACTCTCATCGCAGGCATTGTAAGAACAGTTGATACCTCCTCCGAATATGCTTTTCTCGCTATTATGCCGGGCTTCTTTGTGGACCATCTAGGCTTTACTCTTGGGCAATGGTTAAATCTTCTATCCCTAATTTTCTTAAGCAATATTATTGTTAACCTCATCTCTGGCATGGTGGCGGATAAAATCGGCTATCGTTTTGTTGTAGCTGTCTTTGGTGGGATTGGTGGATTCGTAACCATTCCCCTCTTTTATTACATTCCACTTTGGTATCCGGGTAATTTTGCTGCTGCCGCCGCAGTTGGGATTTTATATGGGGCTTCTATCGCAGCCTTTGTGCCTCTCTCTGGGCTTATGCCGCAAATTTGCCCCCGCGAGAAAGCCGCTGCCCTCTCTATTCTTGGCTTAGGGGCTGGGGCCTCAACATGGGTTGGTCCGGCCATTGTATCCCTCTGCGAGCTCATCTTCGGGACAGGCATGGCCTATGTTATCTGGACATTCGCGGTCATCTATCTCATCACGGCAGGCCTAACAATGACGCTGCGCATTTCGCCTGAAGCACGGCGTTACATTCAACAACAAGAAGAACAAAATAACTAACCCCATACGAGAAAGGCCACGACGACTTACCGTGGCCTTTCTCGATCATCATAACGGCCATGCACAACAATGCGCGCAAATCCTAGTGAGGGCCTTGCAGTTCTCGCCATACTGGCGCACTCTCTCCCTGTCGTTAAACCTTATATATTAAGGAGTTTATCATGGCTGTAACCAAGCTTGTTCTGGTTCGTCACGGCGAGAGCCAGTGGAACCAAGAAAACCGCTTTACCGGTTGGTATGACGTAGATTTGTCCGAAAAAGGACGCAGCGAAGCCAAAGCAGCGGGCGAGCTCCTGCGTAAGGAGGGTTATTCCTTCGACTTCGCTTATACATCCGTTCTAAAACGCGCAATCCATACATTATGGAACATTCTTGATGGTGTGGACCAAGCATGGCTCCCTGTTGAGAAAAACTGGCGTCTTAATGAGCGTCACTATGGTGCGCTCCAAGGGCTGAACAAAGCCGAGACCGCCAAGAAATATGGCGATGAGCAAGTTAAGCAATGGCGTCGCGGTTTTGCTGTTACCCCCCCTGCGCTGGAGCGGTCTGACGAGCGTTTCCCCGGCCATGACCCACGCTATGCTCATCTTAGCCCTAATGAGCTTCCCACCACAGAGAGCCTCGCCCTCACCATTGAGCGCGTTATCCCTTATTGGGAGAAGAGCATTCTACCCCGTATCAAAAAAGGTGAAAAGGTCATCATCGCAGCCCACGGGAACTCCCTGCGCGCGCTGGTGAAATATCTGGATAACATGACAGAGGATGAAATCCTCAACCTGAACATCCCCACCGGTGTGCCTTTGGTTTATGAGTTCGATGAGAACTTTAAGCCTGTGAAGCATTATTACCTCGGCGATGCAGAAGAAATCGCCGCTAAGGCTGCTGCCGTAGCTAACCAGGGTAAGGCTAAGTAAGCTTCTGGCTTTACTTTGTTAAAGAAGGGGACGGTTTTTCTGCCGTCCCTTTTTTATATTGTCAGCTGACGCATAGGCTGCTCTACAATAAATAAAATGGTGAAACTTTTTCATGAGAAAGGAATCATGATGTTTGGAGTTAGAAGAACAGAAGACGATAAAATTGCTTCAGTTAATATTTATCTAGAGGCATGGAAAAGAGTCATTGATACACAAGAACATTTTAACGATATTAGTATGCGCGTAAGAGGATTACTCGGAACTTGTTTTTCGGCTCTTTTCTTATTCGCTGCTTACCTGTTGAAAGATTCAGATATAAATAATGAAAAATATATTATAATTTCTATATTATTTTTTTATGTTATCATTGCTCTTAGCTGTCTCTTTGCAGAAAAATGGTACAGAAACTTTCTTATTAGTGCAGTAAAAGTTGGAGAAGATATTGAAGAGAAGCTAAAAACCTATGGCTACGAGGCAATACAACTTACAACACAAATTAGTTGTGATGATAAAAACAAAAAAATTAATAGCCAATGGTTCTTTAGATTATTTTATTTTTTTCAAATATTCCTCCCGATTTGTGTGATTTGTTTGTTATTTTTCAAGAAAAAAGTATAATATATATAAAACTCATGATAGCCAAACAAATCACAATATAACTTTTCAAGCGCTAGCAATGGAAAGATGACCATCATAATATCCGTGCTAGAGCTATTTAACGATTGCCACACATCTTAGAAATATACTAGCAAAAAAAACCGACTCTTTAGTAGGAGGATAATTCGATCAGATTCCCATCGGGATCACGACAATAAACGGAGGAAATTTTCCCACAAGCTCCCTCTTTTATTACAGGTCCACATTCAATCTTTACGTTATGATGTGTCAGATGCTTTACAACATCATCTGCGGACAGACTGACGAGGAAACACAGATCTGCTGTTCCCTCAAGGGGATGTCTCGCTGTAAACCAGTCTTCTTGCGATATATCCTTCTGTCTAAAATTTATTTTCTGATTACCAAAGAAAAGTATATTTTTCGCACGCCACTTTTTTTGAAACAATCTTCTTCCCACACATTCCAAGAATATTTGAATACCAATCAAACGATACATCAATATCATTAACATTCAGAACAAGATGATCAATCGCTTCAACAAATAAAGTAGGCATGGTCTATCTCCATGTTCATGCTGCGACTGCGTGATAACAGGAAGCGGACGAAAAGCTTTCGCTAACCCCGAAATAGCTAGACATCCAATTCTATACCATTTTGCCAATAATATAACAGACTGCGACCAAGAAATAGACTTTTCTAGCCTGCGCCAGAGAAACATCTAAATATGGCTTAATTAATAATGTATTCTCTTTTCTACTTACCTTGTACCTGAGCAGCTATATTTTCGATCCATTAAGCAGTACTCTGATAACTAATCCCTCTTTACTATGAAGCTTCTCTTAGGGTTGAAACGTTTTATAACAATATCGGTAAGCATTTTCCCTCTATAGCCGAGCTATTACCCACACAACTACCCATATTTTCCTATCATTAACTATCACTTCATGTCACAATCTGTCACATTCTGACGTTTATTTTTGGCTGTTTTCTAAGAAGCGAGATAACAGAGCGCGCGCGAATCTGCCCGCAGAGAAACAGATTAATTGTGAGAGAGCGCAGAAAATTGGGGGCCTCGCTGGGGGCCTCAAAAAGGGGAGATAATCTATTTTTGAGGTGTTCTTTGCTTTTTTCTGGTAATCCGTGGCGGAGGGGATGGGATTCGAACCCACGATACGGGAGTTACCCGTATAACGGTTTAGCAAACCCATGAAATTAATATTAACTTCCGTAACTTACGGAATACTGTGATTTTTCGAGAACGGTTCATGCCAAAAAACATCCCTATTATCGCACCACCCCCCACAAAATCCCCCACACTCAAACATCTGTTTGCATCTGGACAATCTCCTGTTCTTCGACTGTCAGATAACCAAGATAATTGTGCTCAGTTACCTTCACTGAACTATGCCCGAGATGCCGTGATAAGCGATACAGGCTTCCCCCATTCTTCAACCACCGTATGGCGAAGGCATGCCGTAGCGAATGGACATTAAACCGCCTGTATTCAGGATTCATCCTAACCAGCCTTCTCATGAGTTGAGCGTGATTGGATGAAAAATTGCGGAAAGCCTCTCCCGTATCAGAGCTGGGGTATAGTATCCCCTCATCGGCTCCGTCCATGATGGCATCAGTCGCATTCCCGCCCGGCGTCTCCCATGATAAAGCCCGCGGATGGCTACTTTTTGTCCGTGTCAGCAATATCTGCTGACGCTCAGGATCGATCTGCTTTTTCTCCAGATGTACAGCCTCATTCAACCTCATTCCTGTCTGGTACAAAAGCTTGAGGATGCCAGCCATTGGTGGGGACGCTTCCTTGATGGCCTCTTCTATCTCCTGAATGGATGGAGGGCGTTGCGGTTCCCTCTTTTCCCTAATGATGGATCTATCATATGCTCGGACAGGATTGTCATCCCGCCAACCAATAGAGCAGCAAAATGACATCAAGCGCGAGAGGGCCGTCAGGTCGCGTCTGATTGTCGCATTCGAAACAGGCTTCTTCCCAATGTCTATTTCTGCTCCTCCTCTAGGCATTTGTCCCCTGTCCCTACGCCAGCGCACCCAGTCGGCAACATCTTTCGTCTTGATGCTAGGAAGCAAGAGGTTAGAGAACAGAGTATCAAAATTTCTTATGCTGCTCAGGTAACGCTGGGCAACAGACGGCTTAACGCCATCAAGTCCGTGTTCCATCCACATAACCACTGCACTTTTCCAGGATTTTTCACCCTCTACCCCGACCGCCTTGCGAGTGATCTCCTGCCGCAGACGCGCTACACGGCGCGCCGCTTCCCGCGCATCATTCGTGCGTAGGCTTTGTCTGTGTCTGACACCAGAAACGATGATCTCCGCCCACCAGACATTCCCTCTTTTAAAGCAATTCTGTGGAGATTTTTCTGGCTTTCTCCTAGCTGAATTCGACATAAATTTTCGTCCTCTTTTTCCTTGATCCACTGCTCAATCCTGGACGGGCTGAATGTCCATCTTCGTCCTATCTTGGTTGCTGGCATCCTCCCCTGCTGGGCCAGTTTGATAATCGTACTAGCGGGAATTCCTGTAAAACCTGCCACAAAGGCAGCATTGACGCGCTGCTCAGGTGTCGCCATGGTTGGCCTCCCTCGCTCTATTATTCCAGAGATATTCCGCATCTTCCCCAGTGAGTTCGCATGGCCCCTGGGCATAACAATTTTCACAGAAAATAAATTCATATTTCTTATCTGGGCCCCAACATAGGAAACCGCCTTCCCCACAAAACGGGCACGGTTTCCATTTTGTGTCAGTCATCCCCGCCTCCACTTCTTCCAAAACACACGCCCGATTTTAAAGGGCCAGAACAGCACTGTGGTCATCACAGGCCAGAACCCACGAGGGCAGCGGCGGCGGTAAATTGTCTCTCGATAGCGCGCGAAGAGCCCCGCCCAGATGTAGAGCCAGGCAGCAATTAATATTAATAAGGTCATTCTGGAATCTCCTGCATATCAACGGTCTGAGCGTCACGTTTTGCAGCAGCTTCTAGGCGCACTTTCATAACCTCAACATTATCCTCAACAGTACTCGCATGCCGAGGCAAATGTTTTTCGATTGTGACCATTCTATTCTTATACGCCGCGTGATTAATAAGATTGTTCAGCTCATCGATACTTTTTATGCTTTGAATCTTATCTATCAACTCATCCGCTAACCGCTTTGCTTTTTCCTCTGGCTGTTCTTTGGCTGGAACATCAATCACCATATCCTGCGCCTCTTCTGCAGTAATCAATCCGCGCAGCACATCGGGGAACGCATCACGCAAAGCAAAACCACGTGCCCGCATCTGGAGCATACGCTCAGGGTATTGCTTCCACGGGCCTTGTTTATCCCACAGCCCAGCCCTTCTAGCGTCTTGCACACTGAACCGCCCGACAACCGGCTTCTTCCCTCGCCGCGTTGCGATGCAAATAGCAGTCCGTTTTTCGCCTTCTCCTTCAATTTTCTCCTCAACATCCTCACAAACGGGAGATGAACGCACTAGAGCTAAAAGCGTATCGCCCCACACGCTCGGGCGCCCGTTGATAACAGCAATATTTTGAAGGGATTGCATCGGAGCTAACCCGAGCTCCGCTCCCATCTGGCACGCGATTACGACTGCCTGCGGCTTGCCATTATAATCTTTAGGAACCATTCCAGACCGAGCCGCCATGTCAGCAAACTGCATTAATTCGCTGAAATTGCGGGGTTGTAACGGAGATGCGTGGATAGAAGGCGCATTATTATGCGTTGTAAGCTCTGTACTCATTTCGATTTTCCTTTAATGGTGATTGTCGGGTCTCCCTCGACCAGTTCGGCCCCGGCTAGTTCGGGGCGGAATTTCAGCATCTGGCCAAGGGCGCGGGCATCGATCTTGTCCGGCTGAGGCTTGAACAGCTCCGGGGCGGCATCTTTCAGGGCAGCTTCATCCGTGACCACGGCACGAGTGGCCCCCTTGCGGATGCTGGCCATGTATGGGCCTGCATCCACCTGAAACTCGCCATCCGCCATCATCTGGCTGACAATGGCGGCCTTGATGGCGGTTCGCGCTGCCTTTGCAATGGCTTCGATCTGTCCCAGCACTTCATGAAGCTGTACGGCTACCGGGAGAATTTCATTGGCCTGTCTGGCCTGTGCAAGAAGCGGAACGTAATCATCAATGGCCCGTTTCAACGGGGCATGGTTGTCGTTGATGATTTTAACGAGACTCATCAGAACACCCCTTCTTTCACCAACGCCGCAACGCCATCTGCGACGTGCAATCGATGAGTGTCAGCAATGCGCAGCATCCCATTACGCTCGTAAGCTTCGGCGGCGCGCAAATCATCCACAATCTGCGATTTAATCTGTGCTACATTTGCGGCCCTGAAGCGTTCCTGCCGTTGGTGTTGAGCGCGTTCAGCAATTCCTGGCGGCACTCCAAACCATTTGTGAAAAATGGACGCACTTGTCCCGTTTGCATCTTTCATCATCTCAAAATCCTCGCTTTATTTGGTGGTTAGTTAGTAATCAGTCGTAACGCCACTGGTCGTGGTAATTTCTAACAGCATCCTCTTTGGCACGTTCTTCAGTCCGTCCAGTCTCATCATCACTAATACAGTCACTAAGACGACCACGAAGAATATCCAGCGCATTAAACGCGATATATTGGTCACCTTCTAAACGCTCTATGATGTAATCATCACGCTCTAAAAGATTGGCGCAGCGTGTAATGAGAGCGAGCATGTCATAAGCGGAGCGGCGAGGATTGCTCTCAATTCTCTCTAACAAGCCGTTATCACTGGCGCGACTGGTGCCGATAATCTGATGTTCTATCAAGTTCACGGCTCAAGCCCTCTCACAATCGCAGCATGGAGGGCGATATCCCCAGCGGCGTCGGCCTTCCCCTGATTGTATGGGGGCAGTGCAGGGCTACTGCTGAGGTCGCCGAGGATTGTTGAGATGCCCTTTAAAATCACCTGACACTCAGCAAGCGAGCCAGCGTTCTGGGCACGCTCCTGTAGCTGGCCCAGCAGGGCTTCTGTCGTAAGACAGGGCACCCCCGCCCCAACAATGACAACGTCATCAAAAATTGCCGCTGATGCAGCTTCTCGATTCTCCACCTCTCACCTCCGTGTTTGTGCGGTGTGAGGCTAATATGTTAGATATTTCTAACAATTGCAAGCAAAAAATAGAAAAATCTTACTTTAGTTAGATTTTAGATAATCCCTTACCATCCCGCAGCCACAAAAAAACCGCCCCTGAGGGCGGCGGAGGCAGTAATGGGAAAATGCTGATTCGAGCGATTGCCACGCATTAGACACTTTCTGCAATCTCGACAAGCACAGGTATATCTTTCAGGAGCCGGACGTCCTTCTCGGGATCGGGAATGACCGACATCAGGAAGTTCCTAGAAGGGTGAAGAAGGTAATCAAAAACGGATACCGAAAAGAGACTCAGATATATCTTTATCATTCAGTACTAGTCTAACCTTTGACTTATAATTAAAATCTGCCGAAAAATCTTGTTCAGGGACAGAGTCTGTGTTCATTGTACAGATGTACTGGAAATCGTATTTTTCCGAAAGATAGGCTACTAATTCAAGTGCGCGGGCGCACTGACGGGAATCAACACCGTCGAATATCGTGCTATCATGGATAAGAAAATCAATTCCGAGACCACGTTTTCTGGCAAGAATCATAAGAGTAAGGTCATAACAGAATATCTGCATTTTACCTTTTCCCTCGCTGGAAGCTCCTTCGATATCCGTGCTGAGCTCATAGCCGTTTCTTCCAGCGGAAATGATCAGCTTACCTGATTTTTTATACAACGCCCTTAAGAAGTCATCAAAAAGACAGATGGCTTCATCAACAAGAGAAGATTTCTCGTCACGGTCAGCACATGTTCTTTTTTCAATATCATCACGTTCATCCTTGAGTTTTTGCTTTGCTCTACCCAGTTCTTTCTTCCGACTAATCTCCTCCTCCAGAATATTCTTTCTGGTCAATTTCTCCGTATACTTCTCCTGGAAGACGGTAAACTCATCCAAGGCACGTTTATTCTTCAATAAAGAAAGCAGAGCAGCACGTTCTTCAACGGCTTCTTCCAAGGCTTTTTTTCTGCTGGATATGCTTTCTCTGAGGGATGTTATCGTGTTGGCAAGAAAATCTCTTCTATCCCGGATAAGACTGATATGGAAATCCTTTGCCTGATCAAGTGTTTTCACGACATTTCTGGGCAGAATGGATCCAGCTTCCTTAAAAAGACGCGCTAATTTTTCATTATCAACATCTTCAGGTTCTTTTATTGATTTTTCATAATTCTTGAGAGATTCACCATCTATGAAATTGTCCTCATTCATGCGACTTATCTTCACCGTAAGGGAATTTGCTTTCTCCTCTATGTCGCGGTACTGCGGAAGAACTTCAAAACGATCCAAGTTATTTTTTGTTTCCTCACACTCTCTTGAAAGAAGAATGAGTTCTGTCTCAAGCTTTGCAACCGACGTTGTATCAGCACCAATGACACCGTCTTTTATAGCTTTTTTCAGCGCAGAAAGAGATGCATCTTTATCTTTCAGAAACTGGAGAGATTGCGGGTTGCGCCAATCCAGACCAAGAAGAAAAGCGTTGTCGATCTGCGCAGCATAGCTCTTCTGTTTCGGAACAGGACGAAAGGCGTCAATATAGGATTCCTTTCCCGTGCGAATAAAATGTTTCAGAAGGGAACGTGCGGTAGGAGCGTACTTTTCTTCCTTCAAAGAGGTGGGGAGGGAAAATAATTTTTCCCCAAGAATTTGCTGCCACTCCTGCAGGGAGAGGGTTTTCTGCCGGTTGTTCTGAGACAAATATTCAATCGTCACCGATTTACTATCATCAAGACGTCGCGTGACGGATATTGTCTCGTCGACCAGTGTTATCTTCATCGTGAAGGACCAGTCTTTGAGCGCAGGGCTTTTCAGACCTTTCTTTCCACTGAGCTGACTGCCGAGACAGAAGTCTATGATTTCAAGCAGAAGGCTCTTGCCGACAGCATTGCGAGTATCTTTCTTGCTGGAGGCTGCTGTACGGTCGGCGAGAATGATATTCTCGCCGACCGTAAAAATCACCTTATGAAAGCCGTCATGATCAGCATAAATAGCTTCTATCATTTCAACATTCTCTCAATACGTCCATTCCGCATGTCGACCGTTCCCATGATGAACAGAAGGTCTGCCGCCAAAATAAAACGTTCGAATATGAGATCTTCATAGGATTGTGACGTGTCCTCCCAGAGCTCCGAAACGGTCTTCGAACGATCCAGACATTCAAGAATCGCAGCGCACACGCCTAGAAGGCAACGCGGAACAGGGATATATTTTGTCGGAAGTATCATCTTTCAAAAAGATCGCACGTTTCGAAGAAATATACCAAGACAGCTACCCCCGCCTGGCGGAGACCAGGACTACCGTGACACGACTCTGTATAATCGCACATCCCTTTGAATAAGTCTTGCCCCCTTTTCCCCTTTCTATACAATCCGCTATATTCGTTCTGAAATCCTGCAAGCAGCCTATTAATAAAGTCAGGGTCTTCTTTTTCGACCTTCTGTTTTAAAAATTTCTCGATCATGGAGCTTATCTCAAGTCCCCTCTCTATCACGTAACGGTCATCCTCAGTCAAATTATTCCTGTCTATTTTTTCATCCATCGGAATTTTTCCGAACTCAGATGCGGCAGAATAATTGCGGTAATTAGATATGATATGTGAAGATACCTCTTCCAGTTCTTCAAATTTGACATCATTAAAGCGGGTTGCAAGAACTCTCTGCTCATGCTTGCGCTTCATGCTAAACAGATCATCAGCGGAATATTTATCAGGATTTGTCTTGTCGATTTCTGTATGATGGTTGGGGCAGAGATACATGAGATTGGAACAGGAGTTTCTCTTTTCGTCGCTCATTTCTGGGTCATAACGTGGACCTCCAGGTGATGCGGCGCAGATGTGGGCCGCTTCCCCTTTTGTACCAGGTGCATCAAGAGGAGCGAGTTTTTCCGTGCATCCCTCAAAAGCACACTCATTCCCTGACTGGCTAGAAAGCTGTATCAGGACAGCCTGACTTACAGCCTTCCGTTTCCTTTTCTTTTTTTTATCATTTTCAGTCATATCATCCTCCTCCCCCCCTCCAAAAAACAATAACCTTCAAACGGGTTACTTCCAGACCCACTTCCCCACGACACGGCCCTGTATCATCACGTCCGCCACGGGCTGGTCATACGGGGAATAATCAGGGTTCTTGCTGATGATGCGGAGGACGTCCTGCTCAGGGGATGAACCTGGGATGATCTGGACCATCTTCACCACCAGACCGTAGCGATTGTGGATGATGTAGGCCCCATCATGCGAAACGGTCCGGTCCCCCACATCCACAAGGACTTTCTCACCCGGAAGATAATCCGGGATCATGGACTCACCTGCTACCGTGACGATGGCCAAATTGTTGAGCGATGTGGCCCGTACCCCAGCCAGCGCACTTCTGGGCAGCGTCCATATCTTGGACACGTCTTGCAGGTCAGGAACCTCTAGCCCCGCGCCGGCCGCAGCTTGCACGTCAAACTCAGGTATCTGCACCAGCCCATAAGTGCCGTCTAGCTGGCTTTGCTTGGGATGGGCCATGTCACTGGCAGATGGTTTGCTTTCACCCCACAATTCAGCCGCAGAACATCCCAACGCCCTAGCAATTTTCTCCACGTTGCTTTTCCTTGGCTCTCTGGACTTCCCACTAAAAAGGTCAGTTAAATAAGCCTTACTGACGCCAGAACGTCTTATGACTTCGGCTTTGTTCAGTCCCTCCATCTTCATGATGGCCTCAATGCGGTCTGCAACTGGTGATCTATTCTGCATAGTAAGAAGCATCTTACACCCATACGTATGAAAAGGTAGGAAGAAACATCTTACTATTCTTGACTTTGTTAGATAAATCTACCATATATCTAACTTATGAGACATACAGCCCTACTCAACAAGATTGAGAGTTTTTGCCGACGCACCGGAATGGGGGAAACCACTCTGGCGCGTAAGGCAAAAATTTATCCTCAGATCGTCCAGCGTCTCCGTGGCGGTCATTCAATCTTGGTCAAAACAGAAGAGCGACTTGTCGCTTTTATGGACGAATACAAGCCCGAAAAAGCCCCCACTCAGAGGAGCGCATCATGAGCCTCAGTGAAAAAACACGTCTTGAGCTATTAAAAATTGCCTTGGCCCTAGGCTGCCCAGAGGAAACCAAGAAGCAATATCGCTTCATGGTCGCTCTTCTCAAAACGAGTGAGGCGGAATGCACGCCGAAAACATTCCGCTCTCTAACTGGTGAAATTATCGAGGAAGCAACTGGGCCAGTCTCTCCTTCAACCACTGTTCCCGCTTACCAGGAAGAATATCGGGGACATTTTGAAGAAGAAATTCCGTTTCTCCAGAAAGCTGCCATGGAAACGAAAATTGACGGTTCCGGTAATCTTCATGCAGCACAGCTCTCCACTGGACGGACACAACCTGCTGCGCCCTACTCTCAAAAATCACAAGTATCTCATCAGGCGTTGCGGCACGCTCAGCCCAACGAAGGATGGTCACATCATACATCTTCATTTCCTTCTTCTGATAAACAGCACCCGGCGGACTCGTACTCCGCCGGGTGCACAGGGAGCGTAGCAGGGCACGCCTGCTATCAATCAGGCTGTGCCATGCATGACGGGCCTGCCGGAGACGAAAAACGGCGTGACTGTGGCAGTTTCCCCAGCCCTACCGATGACGAACTACGGAAGCATGGCTGCCCTGCTCTGGTAGAGCCACGGGCCAGAACATTCCTCTGCCAGCTGCCGGACTCTGACCTTGCCGCCATCAACGCTGGTGTGATCCCGACACCGCTCATGAAGCTGATGGGCCGTGTTGCCTACGATGAGCTGGAACGCCGGAGGGACGCATAATGGCAGGCAGCGTAAACAAGGTCATCCTGGTGGGGAATCTCGGGCGTGACCCGGAAGTCCGCAACACACAGTCCGGTAGCAAGGTCGTTAATCTGGCCATCGCCACGAGTGACACATGGAACGACCGCAACACGGATGAGCGGCGGGACCGTACAGAATGGCACCGTGTGTCTATCTTCAATGAGCGTGTCGGTGATGTTGCCGAACGCTACCTGCACAAGGGCAGCAAGGTCTACATTGAGGGCGAACTCCGCACCCGCAAATGGACGGACAAGCAGGGCGTGGAGAAGTACACGACCGAGGTAGTGATCGCTCAATTTCGTGGCAATCTCGTGATGCTCGGAGATGGGCAGGGCCGGAACGACAATCAGCCCGCACAGGCCACCAACCAGAACAGCACCCAGCGTTACCAGAGCGGCAACTCCATGAGCGATGCTGCCGGGTACGGGTATGGCGGCAGCAGCCAGCCGCTCGATGACGAGATTCCGTTCTGATGGCCCGCGTCATTACCTTCACGCTGCCACGGCCTACACCGTCCCTGAATACGACGCTGTATAAGGACAAGTTCGGGGCGTCTCGTGAGAAAGAAAGGCTGCGCAACGTGGTCTGGTTCGAGGTGAGGGATAAAATCCCTCCCTCCCCCTTCCAGTTCGCACGGGTCGAAATTGAGCGTTGGAGCGTGGGAACACCTGATAAGGATAATCTGAATGGCGGGGTTAAGGCACTCCTGGACTGCCTAACAACCCCCGTCCCTCTACAGGTCCGAACGCCCGGCGCGAAGCAGCGCATCCGCAACAAATACGGCCTCGGACTGATTGTTGATGATGCACCTGAATACGCGGACGTTATCGTCAGGCCGGTTAAGTGCCGCCGCCGAGCCGAGCAAAAAACCGTGGTCACAATAACAGAGATTGAAGGAGGCCGCTCATGAGTATTACAGCATTGAACTGGGCGAAAAAACAACGTGTCAGCCCCACCCAAAAGTTGGTTTTGCTGGTTCTGGCCGATTGTGCCGATAACGAAGGGATAGCATTCCCCTCTATGGCCTATCTTGAAGAGATAACCGGCCTCAGTGACAGGTCAATCCGCACAGCCAAAAAGGCTATGATGGCCGCCAAGATTATCACAAAAGAACAATGGATGCGCGTCAATGACGTGCGCCTTTCTCTTGATGATAATTTTGAAAAAACGGAAGCTCTTTCCACAAAAACGGAAGTAGGTTCCAGAAAAAAGGAAACACGTTCCGAAAATATCAAAACGGAAACTCCTTCCATTATAACGGAAGCTCTTTCCACAAAAACGGAAGTAGGTTCCGCAGTACCAGAACCACCAATAACCACCAAGAACCATCACTCTATCCCCCCTAGCCCCCCTAGCGAAAAATCTCGCTCGAAAAAATCGACTGCCTCGAAGCCGAAGGCGGCCATGCCCAAGGTCGACCTCCCCGACTGGATGCCGCTCAAGGCGTGGGATGGCTGGCTGGAGATGCGCCGGGGCAAGAAATGCCCTGCCACTCCCCGAGCGCTGGAGCTGGCCGTGAAGAAACTGGCCGGTCTGCGAGCTCAGGGCCACGACCCCGAGGCGGTTCTGGACCAGTCCACGATGATGGGATGGCAGGGTTTGTTCCCGGTCAAGCCGGATCGCAGCGGACAACTGCCCCACAACGTCACCCCGTTCCCCCGGCCCATGAGCCCGGCAGAGCAGAACCGGCGGGGCTCGATCGACCGCATCCGTGCCCGACAGGAGGCCCTCCGCAATGCACAGTGAAATCACTGCAACCCAGCAGAATACCGCCGTTTCAACGGCGCATCAGATCGAGTTCAGCGAGGCCCTTCTGGCTGCGATCAAGCAGCAATCCCAGCATCCAGACCCGTCATGCGCCCCCTACCTGCCCCGTGCCGTTGTGGCTGAGGCCCGGCAGGCCGCCGAGGCGATGGAGCACCGCTATCTGGCCCCGCTGGAGGCCCCGGCCCTCCACGCCTTCATCGAGAACCTTCTCGACACGCTGAACGCCTGCGTCAGGAATCCTCTGGACGGTGACACGCTCACGATCAGGGTGCGGTCGTGCTGCCTGATCCTGGCTGACGTCCCCCGCCGGGTGTTCCGGGATGAGTTCGCTAGGGCCTGCCTGAAACGCTGCAAGTTCATGCCCTCTCCCGCTGATCTTCTGGAGATGGCGGAAGAAGCCGCCCAGACGTGGCGGGAGAAGACGGCGCAGGTCAAGTTGATCGTGACCCACGACGCAGGGAAACGCTTCACGCTGGGATACGCCCCGCCGCCAGAGGATGACGCCGCAGAGCCGCTCCAGCTCACCAGCGAGCAGAGCGACCAGCTACAGCATCAGTTGGACGACACGTTGGGACGGTTCAAGAGCAAGAGGGAGGTGCGCGCATGAAGCCATTTGTGAAATGGGCTGGCGGCAAACGTCAATTAGTTGCTATCCTGCAAGAGGAACTGCCTGAAAGATTTGATACATATTATGAACCTTTCTTAGGCGGTGGCGCACTCTTTTTTAGCCAACTGCCCCAAAAGGCGGCCATCTCGGACATTAACTCTCACCTCATCAACGCTTATACGATCATCAGAGATGAGTTGCCTTGCCTATTGCAGGCTCTCAGCAGACATCAGAACACCCCTGATTATTTTTACGCCATACGCGCCCAAGACCCGACTACGCTCTCCAAGGTAGAGCAAGCCAGCCGGTTCATATTCTTGAATAGAACATGCTTTAACGGCCTGTATCGAGAGAATAAAAAGGGCAAATTCAATACCCCATTCGGCAAATATAAAAATCCAAACATCCTAGATGCGACAAACTTAACCGCTATTCATGGCTATCTTAATGAAAAATCTATATCCATTAGCTGTCATGATTACAAAAAAGTGCGTTCTACCGCTCAAAAAGGGGATTTTGTGTATCTCGACCCCCCTTATGTGCCGCTGACACCAACAGCTAACTTCTCTAGCTACACAAAGCAGGGGTTTACTCTGCAAGACCAAGAAGACCTTGCCGCACTCTTTAAAGAGCTTTCACACAAAGGAGTAAAAGCCATGCTCTCTAACTCTAATACCGAGATTGTTAGAGAGCTATATCGCGGCTTTGACATCAAAACAGTATCCGCCAAAAGAGCCATTAACTGCAAAGGGGGAAGCAGAGGGGAAGAGCCAAACGAGGTTATTGTGAGGAATTATTAATATGATTTTGTGTGAGGAAAACGGCTCTATCTCTAGCTGGATCAGGGAGAACAGAGAGGCGCATGGCTGGACAAAGTCAGCGTTGGCGCGCGCAGTGGGCGTGTGTCCAGCGATGATTATCAGGTACGAGAGCGGTCGCGCAGTTCCGCGAGAACAGAGAATTAAGCATTTGGCGCAACTATTTTCCACCCCAATCGAGATAATTGGCGAAGATGAGCAAAAATGTAAATTTTGCGGGGCAATCAAAAAACTGGACGCCTTCTCAAAAGACAGGCATTACAAATCAGGGCGAGGAAAAACTTGTTATGTTTGCACTAATCAAAAAAGAAAATTGCATTACAGTGTTAATAATAAAAGAAAGAAGAAAGAAAGAGCCAGGCGGTTCCCCATATTCAAGGGGTACGGTTTGCCAGACACACGATTGTAACGAAGAGGCTCTGAGAAGAGCATTTGGAGGAGATGTGAGATGAGTGATTTAGACGCTGTAAGCAGATTGGGGACGTTTCTTGTTCTCTTGCTGTTTGGCGTCATCCAGCCAACCGGCGCAGAACTGGCCGGGCTTGGCGTGTTTATGGCCGGGTTCGTCGCCCTCTATCGGGTGATGATGGGAGGATGAAAGAAAAAAGCCGCCCGGTCGTGGAGAAACCGAGCGGCTGAATACTGGTCTTGTCTGTCAGGAATGGCAGTTTTTATAGCAGGACAGGACAGGCAGTACAATGAAAATTACGTTCGGACAAATACAGCTTGATGAAGAAACGCAAAAATTAAGTGCCCCGCGTGGTTCGGTTCGTCTGGCAAAGAATGATTTTCTTGTCATGCAGGCTCTTATGAGCCGTAACGGGCGTTTGGCGTCCGTATCTGCAATCGCTGAAGAAGTCTGGCAGTATCCTCGTAATGAACCTGAGTTTTCCAATGTAGCAGTGCGCCGGTCTATCAAGAAACTGAGGGGGTTTTTAGAGTTAGCGGTCGGGTCTCAATGTCAAATCCGTTGCGAACGAGACTGTGGGTATTATCTGGTGGATAGACAGACTGTTCTGGGAGATGCGTCATGAGCCGGACTAATGACAGGATGAACAGGTCAACGCGCGTATTTCTGGATACTCTGGCAAAATGTGGGAACATCTCCATGGCAGCCAAGGCGGCTGACCTGTCACGCCCTGGATTATACGCTCGCCGTGAGCGTGATGAACAGTTCGCCCGTGAGTGGGATGAGGCGATGGACCGGGCCATCGACACGTTGGAAGCAGAGGCATGGCGGCGTGCACGGGATGGCGTGCCGGAGTTCGTCACGACCGGGAAAGGGCTGGTGCTGGACAAGGATGGCAAGCCCGTTACACAGAACCGCTATTCTGACACGCTGCTCATCACCCTACTCAAAGCGCACCGCCCTGAACGCTATAGAGAGCGGGCCAGCGTGGACATGAACGTCACGGGCAATCTAGCAGAGTTGATTGACGCAGGACGCAAAAGGGCGCAGGGGCGTGATGACGGCTGACATACAGGCCCAGCTTGCCGAGGCCGTGGCATCTTACGCTCTGGACCCGGAAGGTTTCGTGTTGTTCGCCTTCCCATGGGGACAGGCTGGGACTGACCTAGCTGATTCAGATGGTCCACGCCCCTGGCAGCGCGATATTCTGCGTTCCATCGGAGAGAAGCTGAGAGCTGGATATGAGCCAGGTGCTGTGCTGATGCCCGCCCTACAGGCCGTGGCGTCCGGCCATGGTATTGGAAAATCGGCTCTCGTATCGATGCTAACCGCTTGGGCACTCTGTACCTGCCCCGATACCAAGGCCGTCATTACGGCCAATACAGAGCCACAATTGAGAACAAAGACCTTCCCGGAAATCTCAAAATGGTTCCGGCTGCTCATTTGTTCGCACTGGTTCAAAGTGCATGGCATGAGCATCCACAGCACCATGCCGGGTCATTCAAAAACATGGCGGGCCGATGCCGTGACATGGTCCGAGACGAACCTGGAGGCCTTCGCCGGACTGCACAACGTGGGTCGCCGCATCCTGCTGATTTTTGATGAGGCCAGCGGCATCATAGACCGTGTTTGGGAGGTCGCTGAAGGTGCTCTGACCGATGAGGGCACGGAGATTGTCTGGTGTGCGTTCGGGAACCCTACGCAACCTTCTGGCCGCTTCTTCGAGTGCTTCAACCGACAGCGTGACCGCTGGTCTGGCAGGCAGGTGGACAGCCGCACGGTGGACGGCACCAATAAGGCATTGTTCGAGCAATGGGCCGCTGCCTATGGGGAGGATTCTGACTTCATGCGCGTGCGTGTGAAGGGACAGTTTCCACGGGCAGGCTCTATGCAGTTCATCGGCACGGACACGGTGGCAGAGGCAGCCCGGCGTGATGTTTCAGCCATCATCACCGATGCGCTGGTCATAGGCGTGGACGTGGCCCGCTACGGGGACGACCAGAGCGTGATTTTCTTCCGCAAAGGTCGTGATGCCCGCATGATACCCCCTATTTGCCTGCGGAAGGTAGACACGATGCAGCTTGCCGCCCGTGTGGCTGATGAAGCCCAGCGATATGGGGCTGATGCCGTGTTCATTGATGGCGGCGGTGTTGGGGCTGGCGTGGTGGACAGATGCCGTCAACTGCATGTTAAGGGGCTGATGGAAGTCCAGTTTGGAGCCAAGGCAGACCGAGCCAATTACGACACCAATGCTGAACGATATGCCAATAAGCGGGCTGAGATGTGGGGCACAATGCGGACATGGCTCCAAACGGGGGGAATTCCGGACGACCAAGCGTTGCAATCTGACCTTTCCGGCCCATGGTACTTCTTTAACCCCCGCAATGAAATCGTACTGGAGCGCAAGGAGGATATGAAGAAGCGTGGTCTAGCCAGCCCCGACATGGCCGATGCGCTAGCCCTCACTTTTGCCTATCCAGTGCTAAAGAACAATAATGCGGGTGGAGTATGGGGTAAGCCAAAACAGCCGGATTATGACCCATGGGCTGTCTAAAACACACACCAGAATTACAAACGCCCCCGATGATGGCGCATTATGTGCTCATCATCTACACCTCATCTCGCTACTCCGCTCCCTACTCCGTCCCCTGCAACCCCGGTTACGCAGGCCGGTAAGCAGCAGGCGCAACAGGCTACTAATGCTGCTAAGTTAGCTGGGGGATTTAATTCAACCCTGCTAACCGGTTCGCAGGGCCTCACACAGACAAATAACAGCGCACCGAAGACGCTGCTCGGCGGCTAATATGGCCAAGACCCCCGTTACAAAACAGCCTCCGTTAATGCGTGATGAAACCGGTATGCAGTCCCTCCGCGATGAGGCGGACCGCAGGCTCGTCATGATGCGTTCTGATAGGCTTGTCTGGCGGGATACATGGCGTGAGATAAGCCATTATATTCTACCGACACGGGGGCGTTATTTCCATGTGCCAAACCAATCTAGCCGTGGGCGTATTAAGGGTCCGCAGATTGTAGATAAGACGGGGTCAATCGCACTTGGCAATCTAGCAGCTTTCCTCATGGCGGGCATCACGTCCCCTGCCCGTGACTGGTTCCGATTGGAGACGAATAATGACCAGCTAAATGATGACGATAATATCAAACGCTGGCTGTCCGACACCAAGTCCCGCTTGCAACGGGTGCTAGCAACGGGAAACTTCTATGCCGCCATGAGCCAGACTTACGAGGAGCTTGCCGGGTTTGGTACGGCGGCCTGCATCATCCTTCAGGATTATGAGGATATCGTCCGCTTCTATCCGCTCACGGCAGGGGAATATTACCTTGCCCAGAATGACCGTGGCGAAGTGGATACGCTCTTTCGTGAATACGTCCAAAACGTAGCTCAGATTGTCCAGCGTTTTGGGCTGGAGAACGTGTCACCGACCGTTCAATCTCTATGGGAAAGTCGACAGCTTACGGTCGAGCTACCCATCGTCCATGCCATCATGCCCAATAGCTCCCGCATTGCCGGCGCGTTTGGCTGGCAGGGTGCACCCTATATCGGCATCTATTATGAGTATGGCAACGACACGCATCCGGCCCTCCTTATCGAGGCCTATCCTCGCAAGCCCTTCATTGCGCCCCGCTGGTCCACAGCCAGTAATGATGCCTACGGCCATGGACCTGGTGAAGATGCTTTACCTGATATTAAATCATTGCAGGTCGCACAGGTCAGGCTAGCTGAGGCCATCGATAAATATGCTCGCCCTCCCACGATGGCTGATGCGTCATTGCAGGAAACCATGGTGAACCTTCTGCCTGGAGGACTAAACTTCATTCCGGGGCTCAATGCCGCTGGGGCTGGTGCGGGTATTCGACCTGTCTATCAAGTCAACCCTAATATAACCCCGCTGCAACAGCGCATTGCCGAGTTTCAGGACCAAATACGAAAGACGTTGCGGAATGACCTAATCTTGATGGTCTCGCAGGGTATGGAGACGACCCAACCCGTAACAGCTGCGGAGATTAATGTTCGTCAGCAAGAAAAGATGCTCACGCTCGGTCCGGTGCTAGAGCGGTTCCATAATGAGGCGTTAGACCCCATCATTACGACAACGCTAGAAATCATGGAGCGTCATGGTCTCATCTTGCCCCGACCTGATGAGCTGAACGGCCATAATATCAAAATCGCCTACAGCTCCATCATGGCACAGGCCCAGCGGGCCACGGAGACGACCGGTATCGAGCAAATCGTCCGCTTTGCTGGCTCTTTAGCTGGGGCCGACCCATCCATCTTAGATAATCTCGACCTAGATGCGGCTATTGACCGTTACGGGGACCTTTTAGGTGTTGACCCGTCTATCCTGCGTGACCCCGATTTTGTAGCGCAGCAAAGGCAGCAGCGCGCTTATCAACAACAGCAGCAGCAAATGGCCGCGCAAGCCCAACAATTGGCCACAGGGGCCAAGACACTCTCCGATACGGATGTCGGAGGTGGCACGAACGCCCTACAGGCAATCATGGGCAGTTTTGCAGCCGGAGCACAGGGGTAACAGAAATGACGATCGACCCACATGATGAGGAACAGATCAAGGACCACGGACGCCGCCGTAAAGCGCGCGCAACGCAAGAGCAATCTGACATTCAGGCCGTTCTAGCACTGCCAGAAGGGAAACGTCTCATCCAGCGCATCATTCTCGCTACAGGCCGGGACCGAGCATCATTCGTGCCGGGAGATACCGGGGCAACGGCCTATCGTGAAGGCCAGCGCAGCATCGGCATCCAGCTGACAGACTGGATGGCAGACGCCCTAAGAAAGCACTGACATGCTCACATTCCGCTTCGCAGAACCATCTGATGCCGACCTCATTGCTCCCCTGCTCCGCCGCAATGATGCACTGGAAGTCATCCGCGCTGGGCATGGCCATATTATCCCCGCTATGCGCCGGAGCGTAGAAGAGTCCAAGAAAGGCGGTATGGCTGGCCTATTTTTGGATGATGGGCAGCCTGTGGCTCTATTTGGTGTGGCTCCCAAACTGGGCATCGGCATCCCGTGGTTGGTGGGGACAGATGCCATAAATCTCCATCAAAAGACTTTCCTAAAAGAAACACGCTTTTGGGTACGGCAATGGCAAAGAAACTATCCATTACTCATGAACCATGTCGATGCCAGCTACAGCGGGGCCATACGCTGGCTCTCATGGCTTGGCTTTTCCATCGGCACACCACAGCCAATTGGACTGGCAGGGGCTATGTTTTGTCGATTTGAGATGCAAGGAGGCCTATAATGTGTATTGCGCTAGGAGTATTAGGGGCTGTCGCTGCTGGCGTATCTGCTGCGGCTTCTGCATCTAGTGCGCTCATTGCTGCTCAGGGTCAGGCAGCATCAAACCGCGCTCAAGAAGAGCAGAGCAAACAGCAGGCTCAAGTTGCCTCACAGGCGTCGCAAAACTCCATCGACCAAGGCTATCTGAATGCCCAGCGCGACTACCAACAAGGCGACCAGCATTTAGCAGCACAACGGGCATTCTTAGCCGCAAATGGCGTGGATACATCCAGTGGTTCCGCTTTAGACGTACAACAATCCACGGCGCGGGATACGGGCTTATCTGTAGGAACGGACCAATATAACGCTTCCACACAATCTACGGCCTATAGCAATCAAGCAATCTCCTATAATAACCAAGCGCGCATTGCTGCTGCGAGCACGCCCTCAGCTTGGGCTTCTGGTGCATTAGGAGCAACTGGCTCGATTGCGCAAAGTGTCTCTGCCTTTTCTCCGAAATGGAATGACATGGCTAGCAGTGCTAGCAACTCATCATTCAACGACCCCTTCAATGGTAGTGGCCACAGCATAGCCGGAGCATCATCTTCAACTCCTTCCCCATGGAAAGCGTAATCCATGCCGCAAGTCCCCTACACAGATGAACTGTATAAACTCCCCGATAGGGTCACTGCTGGTGGCACTGAGGTACTGAATGTCCCCAACTATGGCGGCGTGATTGCCCGTGGGCTGGGGCAATTTGGCCAGGGCCTTGGAGATATGGCTGATGCCGCCTTCCGCCTGCAACGGCAAGATGACATCACCGCTGTGCAAAATGCCATGAATGACCTTCGCGACCATGGCCGCATCGTACAATATGGTGACCCACAAGACCCGACAAAGCCGGGGTTTTTAGGACTGCAAGATAAATCAGCCCTTGATGCATGGCAGCCAACGGCTGATGGCTTCCGGCAATATCAACAAGGCCTCATGAATGGCCTGACACCCGCCCAACAGCGCATCTTTGCTCAGGAAAGCGAACCTTTCATGAATGGTGCGCTAGGGAGCATGGCTGCCCATGCAGCAGGGCAACGACAGCGTTATCAGGACAATGTACAAGACGCCACGCTCTCCTCCCTTGCCAGCAGCGGGGCTGCTAACAGCGACAATCCGGCAGCATTTGCTAATGCCTATGCACAGGGTAAGCAGAGCATTATTGCCCGCAATGCCACGCTAGGATATGGGGCTGACCATCCTGTCACGCTGGCCAATATCCAAAACTGGAACGATAGCTACTTTCACACGGCCATTATTGCAGCAGCGCAGAAGGGTGATGCCATTAGTGCCCGTAACATGCTGCTCTCTAACGAGAAGAACATCTCGGCTCCCGTCTTTGCCCAGACGATGGCTTCCATCAGGCCTGAATATAATAGGCAGGTCGGGGACAACCTCGCCAATGAGGTCTGGAATGACCATGGCGGTCCGCAAGCCGTCCCAGCCGATGCTGACCCAGCCGCTACGATGCAAAATATGCTTCTTGCAGAAAGCGGTGGACGGCAGAAAGATAAAGATGGCAACACCATAACCTCTGGCAAGGGAGCCATCGGCATAGCCCAGATGCTCCCAGCCACGGCAGAGGAAACAGCCAAGCGCGTTGGCATCCCGTGGGATGAGAACCGCTTCCTGCATGATGAGAATTATAACCGCGCGCTGGGGCAGGCCTACTTCCACCAGCTCTGCGATAAGTATGGCAACAACCAAACGTTGGCATGTGCCGCCTATAATGCGGGGCCGGGAACGGTTGATAAATGGCTGAAGCAATATGGCGACCCGCGCACCGGGGCCATCAGTGATGAACAATTTGTTCAGGCCATTCCTTACGCTGAAACCCAGCGTTATGTCTCGCGCGTTGCATCATCTCTGTCGCGCAATGCCCCCGCTCCCTCAGCCACACCACCGGACCTTTCTGCTAAGTTGGCAGAAATCCACCAGGTATCTCAGGAGCGTGGTTATGGGCAGGAGATTGAGGACCATGCCATGTCCCGCGCTATGCATAATAATGCGTTGTGGGAGGCACAAACACGGGATGCAAGAGCCTCACTGCATGGGCAAATCAATGACCTTTCATCTGCCTACATGAATGGCAATACGCAAAATCAAGTACCCGAACAGCAAATTAGGTCGCTCTACCAGCCTGATGAGGCTGACCGCATCGTCTCCGGCCTCAATGAGAGGCGACAGGCCGGGCTGGCCCTCAATGCCCTAAAATGGGCCACACCAGCGCAGGTCGGGGCCTACATGCAAGCGTCTCAAGCCGCTCTTGGTGATGCGAATGTGGATGACTTTGCTACTCGCGCCCAAATAAATGCCCATCTACAACAAGCTATGGCCCGGCGCATGAAAGCCCTTAATGATGACCCGGCGGGCTATGCTGCTGGGCATCCCGCTGTACAACAAGCATGGCAGAACTATCAGCAGAACCAGACGCCGGAAGCCTTTGCGGCCTATGCTGGGAAACTGCGGTCCGTGCAGCAGATGATTGGTGTATCTAATCCGCGTTATCTAACCAGCGACCAAGCCCATAACATCATTTCTGGCCTTGCTGGGGTTGATACAACGAAGCAGAAAATCGCTCCCATCATGGACGGCATGAAGCAGCATTATGGCAAAGCATGGGATGGCGTGTTGAATGAGCTTGTGCAAAGTGGCCTTCCCGCACCATATGCCGTTATCGCTAATATGGATACGCCACAGCAGGGTGTAGCGCGGGATATTTTACAGCGTAATCTTCAGACAAGCCCGGATGATCTGAAACGTCTAGCTGGCCCGGAGGCTAGCCAGCTCAACGCCACAGCCAGCAATGACCCTGTGGGCAATAGTCTGGC
Organism: Bombella sp. ESL0385; assembly: GCF_009725755.1. Lineage (GTDB taxonomy): Bacteria > Pseudomonadota > Alphaproteobacteria > Acetobacterales > Acetobacteraceae > Bombella > Bombella pollinis. Next base: position 963,885 of record NZ_WNIJ01000001.1, on the reverse strand, counting down.
TGATTTACGCCAAACTATGATGCTGCAAAAAGGTGGAGAAACCGCTTATCGCAACATTTACGACACGATGAAGATGCAAGCTATGGGCTATATGGGCAAAGGTCTGAGCATTAGCGACGCCATAACCAAAGCGCGCAAGGATATTGTGGACTTAAAATACGATACATCAGGCTATCTAAGGACGCCAAAGGGTGAGATGGACACAACGCAGGATGCTCTAGCGATGTTTATGTCGCAGCTAAAGCCTGATGATATTTCAGTCGCCGCCCTACCTGGCGTTAGCGAGAAGCTCTCCAACGAACAAGTGCTTGATAATGCGCGCTCTACAGGCAAATGGGTTGCGAATGATAACGCCAATGGCAACGGCTATAGCCTCATGATACCCAGCAAAACCGCACCCGGCGAGTGGCAGTATCTACAAGGCCGGGATGGAAACCCGATTATTGTCAGAAGGGATGATATTCTGGCAGGGCGATATGGACCAGATCGTAAGATAGCGGTAGAAAATTGGAAAAAGTTCAATCTTCATCTTTGAAAAGGTGGGGTTTGGGGGCGGGGATTGAGGCACCTTAGCGGGTGCCCCTTTTCTGTACCAAATGAAAATCGGGCCTTGGTCAGGGGGTTTAGCCCCCTAACAACCCTATTATAAAAATCGGTATAATATTTTTAAATAGGACGACTAGTCTTAATATCATATTGGGTGACCAAGAGTGGTTTGAAGATATTTGGGCGATGGCTTGGTAAAAGCTCTAACTGAAAATTGATTGAATAAATTACCATAACGTTCTATTTTTTGATCAAGTCAATTACTAGATGATTTGTGGTATCCTTAGTTATATCAAGGAGAAAAATTGAATGTTCTCCATTAGGTATTAAGAATGGTATAAATATAGCAGATAACATTATTATAATTGAAAAAAATATATTGAATTTTGACGTTCGAAAAGATTTGAAAAAGGATGGAAAATTCTCCTCTTCTGAAATGCTCATATTTTTAAAGGATATTTGAAATATATAATTATGTACTTTTTTATCTTTTAGTACTTTATTGTACAAATATATATATTTTCTTATCAAGTTATGATAAAATAAACTCATGCATAAAAATAGTCCAATTAAAACTATATTTATTGCAATGTCACAAAGTATATCAATTTTATATGAGGCTTCAAATGATAATAAACCTATTAGGGATACAATAGTCCAGTTTCTCACAGTTACATTGTGATTTGAAAAACGAGTAATTATATTCTGAATTAGATTAAGATATGATACTATTTCTTGTGAGTGATAATCAATCATGGAGGCTCCTTATGTATGCTCAGTACGTCATAGATCAGAAAAAAATTGATTCTTTAACGAACCATGCATGTTATATTCAATATGGTGAAAAGCAATCAAGATCAAAATCAAAATATAAAGATAGTATATTGGAAAAAGTAAAATCTTATCTCCCTAAAAAGGGTAGAAACTTAGATATGAACGAAATAAACAATCATATGTTTCCAATAAAAAATAATGAATTTGATATATTCATATCTCATTCTCATAATGATGATGAAAAAGTTAAAGCTTTAGTTGGATTTTTAGAAAAAGAATTTAATTTAAAATGTTTTGTTGATTCATGGGAGTGGGGTCATTATAGTCAGCTTCTTTATCATATTGATAATATATACTGTAAAAAAAGAAATGGATATTATGATTATAAGACAAGAAATATAACAACGGCTTTATTACAAATATCTCTGGTTGTTTCTTTGCAAAAAATCATGGATGACATAGAATGTGCGATTTTTCTTAAGACAGATAATAGTATAATAGAAAATATAAATGGTATTGGAACTGATACATCAAAAAAAGCAACAATTCATACTAGATCTGTTTGGATTTATGCAGAAAATATGGCCATGCAGTTATTAAAAACTAATAAGCCAAAACGGAAAAAAATATCTGTAGAAGCTAATCTTGCCGAGGATAGTGCATATGGATCTAGGTATATTAATCCGTTACCTTTCAATGCATTTTTTAATATGAATTTAAAAAATATTGAAGAAATTGATTTTTCATTCCTCAATAGGATGAGAGATTGTTTTCGAAATTCTCCAAGCAAAACAAAATACGATTTTCTTGATACGTTATACGCAGAAAAACCTGAAGGAGTGAGAGCAAAGAAGTGATGGGAGGCTTGACCTTTTCACGATAAAGAAGAAATCTCTTCCAATCGTCCATCGCATGGTGGGCGGGCCTGTTGACGCAGTGCCCACCCTAGATAGCCGTGCCCGACTAAGGATCACACGGCTATCGTGTGCTGGTATTATATGCTTCCCTTCTTCCGCCTTAAAGCCTTTTTTGAAGCTCCACCTCAATAAACACACACCAGAATTACAAACGGCTGCCACGCTCGCCTTCATCATGAATGATGGAGTGCGCGTATGCCATCGGAAGAACCGACACTTAACGCCCCTGCGGTTGATGCGGGAGGAAGCCAATCTGCAAAAGAAGTGGCAGACAATTCCACGCTGACTAGCAATCAATCCCCGGGTGAAAACCAGCCCAATGCCAATGCGCCCGATGGGAGCAACGCTAAACAAAGCGAAAATCCTACAGAGGGCGATAACGCTCAAAAGACGGAAGGGCAAGAAAAGCCAAAAGCCCCCGAAAAATACGAGTTCACCCCACCCGATGGCATGGAAATCGATAAGGAGGCCTTATCTTCCTACGAGGCTCTGGCCCGTGAGCATGGGCTGTCTCAAGAGCAGTTCGATGCCATCACGAAGCATGGGTTGGAGTTCTTCCAAAACCGCCTGACGGGCCTAGCAGAGCAACATGCGGCCCAGCAACAAGCGTGGCGCGATGCGTCCTTGAAGGACAAAGACCTTGCCGATGGTGAGAGCCTAAAGCCAGAGGTCATGCAAAACGTATCCCATGTATTCAGCCAGTTCGGGGGCGAGAAAGACGCCCTCCGCAAAGCTTTGGTCGAGACCGGGGCGGGTAATCACCCTGATGTTATCCGCGCCTTCAATGCCATCGGGAAAGCCCTTGGTACCGCCCAGACGCCCGACCGAGGCAAACCAGCCAGCGAATTAAAAGACAACAGCTACGAGGCGATTGCACGTCGCCGTTATGGCTCTAACTAACAAGGATAAACCATGTCGCTTAATAGCAGCACCTTCCTCACTCTAGCCGATTGGGCCGCACGGCGCGACCCGAATGGCGGTATTGCCGATACCATTAACCTTCTCTCCCAGACCAATGAAATCCTTGATGATATGATTTGGAAGGAAGGCAACCTCCCGACAGGCAACAAAACGACTGTTCGCACGGGGCTGCCCGCTGCTACGTGGCGCATGCTTAATTACGGTGTTCCGCGCGGTAAATCTACCACAGCGCAGATTACCGATAGCTGTGGGATGTTAGAGACCTATTCCCTTATTGATAAAGACCTCGCCAATCTGGAAGGGGATGTTGCTGCCTTCCGCCTGTCTGAGGACCTGGCCTTCCTTGAAGGTATGAACCAGCAGATGGCCCGCACCCTCTTTTATGGCAATGAGCAACAAGATGTTGCTGCTTTTACCGGCCTAGCCCCGCGCTATAACACACTTAATACCGAAAACGCCGCTTCCGCCGCTAATGTCATGGATGCCGGCGGGCGTGGCAGCACAAACACCTCTATTTGGCTGTGCTGCTGGGGGCCAACGGCTGGATTTGGCATCTTCCCCAAAGGCTCAACAGCAGGGCTTCAACAAAAGGACGTAACCACGGATGCCCCTGTTCATGATGAAAATGGCAATCCTTATCAAGCATATCAGATGCATTATAAGTGGGACTGCGGTTTGACCATTCGTGATTGGCGGTATTTTGTCCGCATCGCGAACATTGATGTCAATGCGCTTACTGGCAGCAATGCAGCAAACTTAATCGCCTTAATGGCCGCGGCCTGCTTTAAGCCGCCAACTATGCCAAGCTCCGCCTCCAATGTGCAGTCTGCCACACGCGCTACAGGCGGTGCCCCGCTATCCTTTGGTCGTCCCGTCTTTTACGTAAACCGCACTATTGCATCTGCTCTATCTATTCAGGCGATGAACAAAACCAACGTTCTGCTCACGCAAGATGAGTTTGATGGCAAGCCAGTGCTGCGTTTCCGTGGCATCCCTATCCGCGTGGTGGATGCGCTCATGAACACTGAAGATGCTGTGCAATAAAGGATACGTTACATGATTACTGATAAACTGCTTAATTTCTCCACCGCTCAAGACCTCACACAGGCACCTGCTGGGCAGGATACGCCTTCTACTAACGTCATTGACTTCTCACAGGCGCGGGATTTTGGACCAACAGAGGGGTTCAAGGTCTGGGTAGAGTTCCCTTCTCTACCCGCCCCTACAACAGGTCATCTGGGGGTCAAAATCCAAGTGTCGGCTGATAACCAAAACTGGACGACATTGGAAGAGTTGCCAACTATCGACCTCTCCAGCATTAGTGCGGCGCAACCCTTTGCTGTGCGCGCTAAGCCAGCTTTCTCTAACAAGCCATATCGCTATATGCGCCTAACATATAATCCTGCTCAGGCCCTGACGTCTGGCTCTGTTACGGCTGGCATTAACTTGGATGTGCCCGCTTATTTGGCTTATCCGAAAAATTATGTGGCGTGAGGTCTAACATGGCTAAATATCTCGTAATTGAGGATAGCTTCATCAATGGACGCTTTGCAAAAGCTGGGGAGGAGGTCGATTATGCGGGCATCCCCGGATTCAACCTAAATCCGCTTGATGATGCCGCCATTGCTGCAAAAAAACAGGCAGCAGATGCACAGCGCAATGTAAATGGCCGCGCTTTCCAAGAAGATTTGACGCGGCCAGATGGAACATCTGCTGTAGAGGAAACATCTAAGGCCGAGGAAGATAAGACGGTCAAAAAGGCTGCAAAGGGATAGTTCCTGATGACTACAGCCATTGACCTCTGCCAACGTGCTTTAATGCGCCTCGGAACTCAGAGTAATATCACGTCATTTGATGACGGCTCTGTGGAGGCCAGTGTCTGCGCTGCCTATTATGATGACGTGTTGCTCTCCCTATTAGCTCATCCAGCTAGCGTGGGAGGGCCTGTCTACACATGGCAATGGCCCCGCTGTGTGGGCACAGGCACGGCTGTGGCGAGTGACAGTCCACTCTGGCAGTATGAAATCCTTCTTCCGGAAGACAGCGTGCGGGTTCTGAGGGTCGATGATGGGAAGACCGTCAAACCCGTGGACCAGCGCATGAAGATGTTCGCCCCAAGAGAAAGCTTTGGCGAAGGCATGGGCAAGGCTGGTGGCACAGTGCCGCGCCCTGTCATCTTAACCAATAGCCAAACCGTGAGTGTGACTTATATCACGAAGAATGTCAGCATTGATTATTGGCCACCATCCTTCCGGCGAGCCTTTTGGCTTTGCCTGGCAGCGTCTATTGCTACGACACTAGGGATTGATGGCAGCACAGCAGCTGCGGTCGAGCAGGAAGCTACCCGTGAAGTAGAGCGTGCCTGTCTTGCTGACCAACGCGTTGACGTAGTCAAGACTGAGGTCATTCCTGATTGGCTTAATGTGCGCTTCTCAGAGCTTGAGGGCGGAGCAGACATCCACCAGACTAATAACACGCAGAATGTAGGCTATGTAGCCGGTGGTCATCAGCCTCCCGCACCTATTGCCGCTCCTTATGCGCCTCCTATGGGGCCTAATGGTGTTATCCCAGCAGGCCTAACGTCTAGGGATATCGGGGCGGCCGAAACAATAGGCGTAGATGATAATAAAAATTATCGAGCGGCGTTCAATGAAGAAGCGCGCCCCGGCGTTTTAGTCATCTCTCAAACACCTCTAGGCTGGCGTACTCCGTATCATGAATCTTTCTCTACTCAAGATATGACAGATAGTGAGGCCGTTAATGGTTAAATTGGGTCCTAATAGTTATCCTCAGTGGCGGCGTGGGAGTGTTCCATCTGTCGAAGAATGGCAGCTTCTTTTCTCCCAAAAATTGGATAGTGACCGCGTTATGGAGGAGCTATCCAGCGCGATAAATACAGCATCTCCTCAGCAAATTGCTGCCTTAGTGAGTGTATTGCTGCCTGTTCTTACTGGCCCAATTAATAATGAAGTTATCCCGTCCGCACTTAACAATTACGCTACGGTTTCTGAACTTCAAGAAGAGAAGAGCGCTCTCCAATCCGCTCTTCAGCAAGAGACGCAGCGGGCGCAAACGGCAGAAAATAGTTTTGTCTCCGGTACCCTACTTAATGGAATTCCGTACCAAAATGACTTCACCGTTTCTAGCGCGGGGGTTAATAAATCATCTGGCACGCCGTGGCTTTACAGCACTGGAGGCGGCGGCACCATTAACCTCGCCCTCCAATCTGCCCTGCAGCAGGAGACGCAACGGGCGCAGGCAGCAGAGGCTGAGCTTCTCCCTCTAACAGGAGGCCAAATGAGGGGGGAGATTACAACTAGTATCGGCGGGATTGTTCCACAGGTTATTGGGATGAACGGTAATATTGTGATGCAGGTATGGAATATGCAGATTCCCTCATCTGCTGGATGGTATTTCGTCACATTTCCACAAGCATACATGCCTGGGAGTGTTCCTTTTGTGTTTTTTAGTGTAGATTATGAGCAAAATACTGGGCACAATGTTGCTCGCATTGTCAATACTGATGCAAATACCTTTAGCAATAAAGGAATTAGCGTATTCGTGGAAGATAATGGATACCAAGGAACTTCATCAAATGGAGCAACATATAAACTTAACTGCTTAGCAATAGGAACTATGACATGACGCAATCTTCTGATTTTTACACAGACAAAATATTTGGTTCATCTTCTGAAGTAGATTCGTTTCAATCCACCGCTGTACAATCTGCCTATCCAAAAAGGTTTTATGCCGGTTATGACCCAGCAATTGCAGAACCATCTCCTGTTACAGGGTGGTATGATATGGCGAATTTTAATTCACCTAAGGGACTGCCTCCGCTGAGCGAATTACTCCCACTTACCAAAGAGTTTTGGGAAAGCCACCTCACATCAACGCAGGAGCCAAAAGCAGTTCAAAACGGACAGATTGTTACATATACACCCCCTCCTCTGCCGTTAAAAGACAGGGCGCAGAGCACATTGCAGCGTATAATGTCCCAAGCATCAGCACTCACAGCAATGGGAGAAGTTTTTGGTCCTGAAACTCGGCAATGCGCTCAAAAACTACGTGCGATTATTAACGGTGTAGATACAACTAGCACAACGCTGCCATCCGTACCTAACGATCTAACAACATAATGTCACAACAATCTTTTGGTCCTAACGTTGGCTTAACATGGTTCAGCAATTTCAGCGGTGGGGTTATGGCCCCGCTGATTGGTTATCGTGCTGATATGGAAAAATGGCATTCCGGGGCAGCTGAGCTAAGCAATTTCTTTGTGCATGTGCAGGGTGGTATCTCAAACCGCCCTGGCACCCAATATATCGGCACATCAAAAGCTGATGCGTCTGGCCTGCCTCCGAAGCTAATTGCCTTCATCTACAACAACAATCAGTCCTATGTACTAGAGTTTGGCGACCATTACGTCCGCTTCATCAGCAATGGTGCCTATCTGACCAATCAGGATGGTAGTCCTTATGAGCTGGCCACGCCTTACAACATCGAGGACGCTTTCTGGCTGCGTCATGCGCAATCTGCGGATGTCATGACCCTCACCCATTCCCGCTATCCCGCCATGAATCTATCTCGTCATGGTGAGATTAATTGGACACTAGAGGCGATTTCCTATAGCGCGGGCATTTCTGCTCCTGATTCACTCTCTGCAAACGCTGTAGAAGGCGAGGCAGGAAATACAGGCACAACGCCAGGGGTATCTCGCGTTACTTACGAATATGCGGTAACCTCTGTTTCTAATGAGAGGAATACGGAGAGTAACGCAACTCTTGTTCCTTCTCAAACGGAGATGACCACTCAAACCCAGACAATTACGGACCCTGCAACTGGCAAAACCAGCACTGTGACGTCTCAAGTACCTGTCCAAGTTGGGCGGTTTGTTACAAACTACAATATTGGATATTATACAAATTACGGTAATTATAATACACTTTCATGGCCTTCCGTTGTAGGTGCTGATTATTATAATATTTACCGCCGGTTTGCTGGCCAATGGGGCTTAATCGGTAACACAACGTCCCTATCCTTTGATGACGTTAATTATTCCCCAGATACCGAAAATGGGCCGCCGGTTCATCGTAACCCATTTGCTGGCAATAATCCTGTTACAGTAACGTATTTCCAGCAGCGGCGCGTATTTGCCGGGTCTTTTGCCTATCCCCAGACGGTCTGGATGTCCCGCTCGGCCAACTATACCAATTTCGACATTCATACACCGGTCGTTTCTGATGACGCCATAACAGCCACTATTGCTAGCCAGCAGGTCAATACCATTAAGCATCTGGTACCAATGGCGGACCTTCTGGCTTTTACCGGAACGGGCATCTGGAAGATCTCCGGAGGCCAGACTGGCACTCCCATAACACCAAGCAACTTCACCGCCATACCGCAGATGTTCGTTGGCAGCTCGGACGTGCAGCCCCTGCCCATCAATACTGACGTGCTGTTCATTGAAAACAAGGGCAGCCATATCCGTGACCTGCAATATGACTGGTATGCCCAAATATACCAAGGCAACGACCTATCCGTTCTGGCTGACCATCTCTTCTATGGCTACACGATTGCCGACTGGTCGTTTGCTCAATTCCCATTCAACCTCATATGGGCCGTAAGGTCTGATGGAGGTTTGCTGAGTATGACCTATCTTAAAGAACAGAACGTCATGGCATGGCATCAGCACAGTACAGTAGGCGGGGCCTTCCAGTCCGTGGCCGTAGTGCCAGAAGAAAACGGATATGGAGCTATCGAAGATACCCCTTATCTGGTGGTAAAACGTACTATTAATGGACGACAAAGCTACACTATAGAACGCCTACAATCTCGCCAACTAGGGGCAGAGAATGATGACATCACCCGCTCATGGTTCGTGGATTGTGGCCTGCGCTATGAAGGCCAGCCAACTAGCACCGTCTCTGGGCTGGGGCATTTGGCAGGTGCCACAGTATCGGCCTGCATTGATGGGCAAGGATTTACAGGGCTGACAGTGAGGAATGATGGCACCCTCACCCTGCCCCGGTCAGGCAGTGTGGTTACAGTCGGTTTGCCCATCCATGCGCGTGCTGTCACTCTACCAATAGACCTCGGTAATCCTCCCCAATTCGCACGGCGCAAGCGGGTCAGCAAGGTTTATGCCTCGCTCTACAACACAACCGGCCTGAGCGTGTCCACAAATGAGGGTCGCACATTCCATGATTTGGACAATCAAGGTGCCGCTGCCGGAAGCATGGCTCCCAATCCTTACCAGAAGAAGGACGTTAGGCCAGCCCTTATCTCTGGACTAACCATGAGGATACCAACGCCCAACTGGACCCAGAAGGGAAGTCTCATCTTTCAAACTGACCAACCACTACCCGTAACACTCACGAGCGTTAGTGTGGATGTGGAGTTGGGTGATTAAGACACACCAGAATTACAAATGGCTGCCATGCTCCTCCCCCACCGGGAGGGGATATGTCATTATTTTCAGGCGGGCTGAACACACTCAAGAGCGTTCAGGATGAAGGGCTAGCAGGGCAGGCGTCATCCTTGGAGCAATCTCTTGGTGCCTCCTTTACGGCAGGCATTAACGATATGCCGGTCGTCCGCATTGGTGACTGGATACGCCATGAAGTCAAAAGCAGCGAGGGAGATACCCTTACTCCAGAAGATGCCAATGCGCGCTATGGCATCAAAGGGGTGCTTAATTTCGACAAGCCTGTCTCTTCCGCTTTAGCCCAAACCCTCAATGAGGAAAAACAGAACAACCTTATTCGGCAGAATACCATCCGCAACGGACCAGATGGGCCTATAAACGGCATACTGAACACAGCAGCAGGTGCCCTTCCCTCTTTCCTAGACCCCATCAACTATGCTGCTGCGCTGATTCCTGGTCTGGGGGAAGAACGCATCGGCATGGCCCTGGGAGGTGCCGCAGCTCGTGCCGAGGGCTTTGGCATGGAACGTGTGGCCGATGGTCTTATTTCTGCCGAAGGACTAAACCGGCGCGTTGGGGCCGCTTTATCCAGCAATCTTCCGGGGCGTATAGTGCAAGGTGCCAGCCAAGGGGCCATTGGCATGGCCGCCCTTGAGCCGCTCAATATGGTTCTGGACCGCGATGAGCATAATGATTGGAGCGCGGGACAGGCCCTACGGAACATCGCATTTGGTGGCGTCATGGGCGGTGGACTGCATGGGATTGGCTACACTCTTAGTAAAAGGCTCGAAAGGGCTGGTACTAATGCCAAAGGGCAGGTTTTAGCTGATGGTCTAACATCTCTAGCCAGTGATACGCCTAGCAATGCAGAAAGCCTGCTCAATATCCACGAAGTCCAAAATTCCAAAGATGAGCTTGAGCGCGTTGTAGCTTCGCATGACGCGTTGCCTACGGACACGGACGTAGATACGCACGTTCCTTTACGGGATAAAATTGCAGACGACCTCTCGCAACTCCAACAAAATCATGCTGACACAGTAAGTGAAAGCTCTCTTTATGAGCCGCCTGATGAGGATGCCTCTACTGATATAGACATTCCCCCATCCACTTCAATCACAAAACCACAGCCAACGGCCCCATCCCTCTTTACCTTCCTCACCCGTCATGGCGGGGTACTTGATGAAGGGGGAGAGCTAAAAGCGAATGACATTCACCGTCAACGCATCGGGCTTGTCCGCCGCAACGGAGGGATGCCTCTGGATAAAGCGCGCGAACTATCCGTTGAGCATGGTTACCTCAAGCCTGATGCTGACATCAATGACCTCTTAGAGGCCATGATAGAAGAAAGCCATGGGCGTAAGGTTTTTCCTGAGGGCGTATTGTCTCAGCACCCATCAGACCTATCAAACATTGAGGACCATTATCGAGAACAAGCAGCCGATGATGTTGATGAAGCTGCCAATGCAGCAGATGTTGACCTAACGCCTGATGAACATAATCACGCTATTAATACCATCCTATCCGGTGCCCATCCTGATGCCGCCATTGAGGACGCTTTGCGCGTATCTCGTCACTCCACATGGCAGCGTTATGAAGAAATGCTCGACCATGGGAGGGCTTTCCATAGGAGCCGCATCGGTGAGCAGCAAAATCTTCTACATGCCCTGACCCGTGAACGCCTTGGCCTTTATGCGCAACACCTTGATGCCGCCCTAGATGGGATGGATTTGTATGATATGGCAGATGCCATCCTAAAGCATAACGGGACAGAAGATGCCGTAGAGAGCGCATTACGGACTATCGAAGCAGAGCGCGGCAAAGGCCATGATGCTACTAGCTGGCAAGGGTATGTAGAGGAAGCCTATCAAACCGCAAAGCAAAAGCTTGATGCCTTGCAGAATGATGCGGCTGAGGCCATCATGCGGAACCTCCATGGGTATGAAAGCCATGAAGTCACACAAAGCCGCGCGGGCCTTTCTGCCTTAAAAGATGCCTCCCCCAGCCCAAGACATGGGCAAAATACGTCTCCCCTGCCTGCTAGTAGCATTGAGCATCTGGACCTTTCAGAGGTAGGAAGCAATCCTGCTTTAGTAGGACGTATGATGGAAGGGGTGGATGGCGCGCCAGCATGGCCTATCGTGTTGGGTGATGGCGTGCATACCGTTAAAATTAATGGGAAGGGCCAAGATATTGGCGGAGGCCATGGTCGCCTTCATATTTCTGCCCGGCATGGTGAAGAGCTAAAGAAGCGTGGCTTTGCTAGTATTGATGACTTTGTAAAGCGGGCTATTGCTGATGCAAATCAGGTTCGCCTAGATGAAGGAAATGGTTCTTTCTTCACCGTGAAAATGGGAGATAAACAGGGGTCGAAACATAAACACCCCACTACAGTACTGCATCTCATCAAAAAAGATGGCTATTACCGTGTTGGAACAGCCGATGAATTCAAAACAGGTTATCTGAAAAACAGAAAGCTGCTGTGGGAAAAGGATCTCAACACCAATTCGAACCCAACCGGACAGGGTTCCGACTCCTTTAATCCCCACGAGCAAAATATGTCCGATACTCTGAGGTCTGGGAGAGATGACGAACGCCACAACAGCTTCTTACAAAATGAAAACACTGCCCCCAAAAGTCAAGATAAATCCATCACTGAAGCACAGTCCTATTCCGACCAGATCGACCAGCAGCTTGCCGCCCTAGGCGACCAGATCAGCCCTGAAGAACTGGCAGACATCCACCGTGAGAAAGCTCTCTCCGATGGTAATGCCGATGCCCTCGCCTCCGCTGCCGCCTGCCTAACAAGGAAAGCCCTATGACGCACGAACATCCATGCTACAACGAAGCCGAGCAAGCCGCTGGCCGTGAAATGTCCAAGGCAGAGCTTGATGAGATGTTTGGGCGGCTGGAAAAAGAAGCTGGCCGCTACATGCAGCAAGGCCTCTCCCCGCGTGAAGCCTTGGAGAAAGCTGGTGCTCGTATGGCTGATGAGGAGCGTCTGGCCGCCATCATCGAGGCTAATGCCCGCAAGAAGAACCTCATCGTCCGTGCTGAGTTACGCCGCCGCATCGTTGCTGGAGATGAAGCGGCTTCCCTTGAAGGTATTCTCGCCGGGAAGCAAACCGGGGAACGTGATGCCGCCCTCTCTGTAGATGCGCATAGTCATGGCCGTGTTGCTCAGCTTCTTGGCCCTCTGATGCATGATTTAGATAAAGCGGGCGTTTTTAAAGCTCTATTAGAGCGCGATGAACAATTCGATGCTGATGTGGCGCGTGAGATGTGGCGTCTTGATGACCCAGAAGCAGGGTCCCCAACAGGCAATAAGCTGGCTGCCGAGGCTGCCCGCATCCTGTCTGAGTATCAAGACACCGTGCGGCTGATGCAAAACAAGCAAGGCGCATGGATTGGCAAGGCGGATCATTACGTCACCCGCCAGAGCCATGACATGTGGAAGATACGAGGCGATGGGTCGGAAAGGTCTTACCAGAACTGGCGGGACACCATCCTCCCTCTACTTGATGACCGTACTTTTGAGATGATGCCCGCCAAGCAGTCGAAGGAAGACTTCCTCCGCAATGTATGGCTTAACCTCTCCACAGGTGAGCATGATAACGCCAACGGGCGGGATTGGCTCTCTGGCTTCAAAGGCACATCCAACAAAGCCAAGAAGGTCAGCCAGAACCGTGTTCTACACTTCAAAGATGCTGATGGCTGGTTGGCCTACAACAAAAAGTTCGGCCAAGGCCATGTGGTGGACAGCATCTTCAAAGGGCTTATCAGTGGCGCACGCAACGCCGCCGTGATGGGTGATTTAGGTACGAACCCTGAGAGCATGTTCCGCAGCATGATTGAGGAATCCGTGCAGGCGGCGCGTGACCGTGCCGATGCTAAAATGGTAGATAAGCTCCGCCGGTTGGAACGCAGTGCCCTGCTGGACATCGTGACAGGCAGGGCCAGACAGCCGGCCAACAAGACAGTGGAAACCATCGGCGCCTATGCTCATGCATGGAACCAAGTCACAAAACTAGGCGGGGTCGTCATTTCCTCCCTACCCGACCTTGCTGTTAATGCCTCCGTTTTGCGGCATAATGGTGTGCCGTTGCTGGAAAGCTATTGGAACAGCCTTAAATCTCTAGCCCCAGCGTTATTCAGCGCAAACCCTCAAGAACGCAAAGAGGTCGCCCGCATGCTGGGCGTGGGGCTGCAAGGGCATCTTGGCTCTGTCATGAGCCGCTTCTCTGCCAATGATGCGCCATTAGGAAAGATGAGCGACCTCATCAATAAGTTTTACCGCTTCAATGGTCTGGAATATTGGACAGATAGCCTCTCAGAAGGCATCGGCCTGATGCTTTCCCATAATCTTGGCCGGAATGCTGGCCTAGGATATGAAGCCCTTGATGGACGATTGCGGGCCAGCCTGCAACGCTTTGGTATCACCCAACCAGAATGGGACGTGATGCGGCAGGCCGTGCGGACAGCGGCAGGAGAAGACCATATCCTACCCAGCGAGATAGGCCAATTGCCCGATGAGGCTGTGGCTCCCCTAATCGAGAAAGGCCAAACTGCAGATGACATACGGGACAGCCTGACCCGCAAGCTCTATGCCTACATCACCGACCAAACACGAGAAGGCATGACAGAGCCGGATGTCCGCACGCAGGCTACCTTCAGGGGCATCAGCAACCGGCTGGATGACGTGAACCCGCTACTCGGCCAGGCCGCACGGCTGATGCTACAATTTAAGAGCTTCCCCATTTCCCATGTTCGCAGGCTTTATCAACGTGAGGTGAAGCGCAACGGGCTAGACCTACCGGGCATTGCCCACATGATTGCCGCTACAACCTTGCTTGGCTATGTCGCTATGCAGGCTAAAGCCATATTGGCCGGGAAAGAGCCACGCGATGCAGGCGATGTTCGCACATGGATATCCGCCATGGGCCAGGGTGGTGGTGCGGGTATTTATGGCGATTTCCTCTTTGGCCAGCAGAGCCGTATGGGCAATAACATGCTAGAAACGCTAGCCGGACCAACCATTTCTGACATGACCAAACTAGCCGGGATATTCACCGCCACCCGTGATGAGCTGGTTGGCAGCCCTGATGCCGAGAAGGCCCGCACCTATCTGGCCGACCTTGTCCGTTTTGCCTCTGGACAAATCCCTTTTGGCAATCTTCCTATCATCAATGCCGCCCTGAAATATAGCGTCATTTACAGCCTGCAAGACATGATTAACCCCGGCTACACAGCCCGTTATGAAAAGCTCGTCCAGCGCAATCAAGGGCAGGGTTTCTTAGTCTCACCAACCAACAATCTTTATAATGCGACCAAATGACCCTGGGGGACACACCAGAATTACAAAGGCGTGGTTACCTATCCATCCTGATGATGGAGAGGGACATTCATGCGCTTCGCACTGGCACTTTCGGTATCGCTAATAACTGGCACGGCTTCGGCCAACAGCATGGCTATTCCCCCGGCCCAGCATGGGATTTTTGATTCTGGAAAGCTCCCTCCATCGGCTCAAGGAATTATGACATTTGGAGAGGCCGGAAGTATCAGCCTAAAGGCTGTGCCTTACTCTGCCCTCCCCCTATCAGCTCCTATTGGCACGGCATTTTTCTGCACCGACTGTGCGGGTCAGGGACAACCTGTTTTCTTTAACGGAACAATTTGGGTTGATGCCTCTGGGGCCGGAGTGAAGCACTCATGAATGACCAGTATCTAACCCGCGCTGAAGGCCTAGAAATCAAACAAGACATCCGAGACATCGAGATGGATATGGCTGTCGTCAAAGACCGCCAAGCTAGCCAGCAGCAAATGTTAGAGAAAATTCTCTCTCAGGTTAGGCACGGCAATTCATGGCGCAACCTTTTCATCGCGGGCGGCTCAAGTGCTGGTGGAATCATCATCGCCGTCATCATGAAGATTTTCCACATCGGAGGTTAATGCACCATGGAAGTACGCGGCATCCGCAATAATAACCCTGGAAATTTGGACTTTGTAGGCCAAGCAGGGGCTCATCTTGAACAAGGGGTTCATCCGAGATTTGCGGCTTTCAACACGCCAGAAGCTGGTTTAATTGCTTTGCGCGGTCAGTTGCTGCGTTATAACCAGCATGATGGCCTAGATACCGTCAAGGATATCATCAGCAAATGGGCACCCCCGACCGAGAATGACACGGCGGCCTATATCAACGGCGTGTCTCATGCGCTTGGCGTAACGCCAGACCAAAAATTAGGGCCTTTCACACCTCAGCTAGTAGCTGGCCTCATGCGCGCTATCATCTTCATAGAGAATGGCAAAAATCCCTACGGGCCGCTGGTAGATAAGGTGGCAGCAGCATGAGAACATTGTCCTGGATGCGTCAGCCCACCACCCTTTACGGATTATCTCTCATTATTGGAGGCCTAGCGGGGGCAAAAACAGGCGCGCTTGATGCCAATATAGCTGCCACTTTGCTCATGGCCGCTTTGCCTTTGCTCTTGCCTGACAACAGCACGGCCCGTGCCATCGCCTCCTCCATCATTCCTACGGCAGTTAGTGAATTAGAAAAAAGCTCTGCTGCCAATAAGGAACACAGCAAGCCTGGTTGACTGAACCCGGCTATTCAATCTCTCACAACAAAGGACCTTATCATGACCGACAACACAGCTTCTTCCGTCATTAATGGACTACTCACCCTCATTGAAGGAGCTCTAGGTGATAGCGAAAGTGCCGCGACTAAATCGCGCCTCCATTTAGCGTCTGTCATTTTGGGCAGCATCTCTGATGAGGTTGCTTCTCTGTTATCCGATCGTTTCGATAGTACCGCCCTTTTTGCCGGCATCCAGCGCGTTGAAGGCGGTCTGTCTGAGGTAGAAGAAGGGATTAAAGACGTTATCGCTACTCTGGAGAAGAAGAAAGCATCTCCAGTGGCGCAGGTCAGTTCTGCGGCATGATGTATCTCTATGCCGGGTGTGGGGTGGCGTTCATCGCTGCCCTCACCCTGTTCGGTTTCGTGATGCATCGCGCTGGTCGTAATGCTGCACGGGTTCAATCAGAGCAGCAAAACCTAACAGAGGCAAATGATGAGAACGCTACATTATCTCGTATGAATGATGCGGCCGCCAATGCGCCGCAGACTGACGATGAGCTTCTGGAAAAACTACGCGATGGGAAAGAAGGCCTATGACGCAAGAAAGCCCCCTCTGGCTCTATATTCCTTTCGCCCTGGTCGTAGCGTGCGGCATAGCTTTGTTAGGGGGATGCAGTGAGGTGCGTATCCACCAGCAATGCCTTTATCTCCGTACACCTACGCTAGAGCAACAGCGGGGTGCTTATGCCGAAATGATGGCCCACCCGGAGCTAAAGAACGTCCGTATCCAAGCCGCTGATCTCGACTACGCCCTGCGGGAAAATGCTGCGTGCTGGGGTAAAACATCTCATTCTGCCATCCCCCCACAAAATCCCCCACAGCATGACTGAGACAAGCACGATAAACGGAATAAAAAACCGTTACATCTCAGGATAATTTTTGGCTATTTTCTGGTAATCCGTGGCGGAGGGGATGGGATTCGAACCCACGATACGGGAGTTACCCGTATAACGGTTTAGCAAACCGCCGCCTTCAGCCTCTCGGCCACCCCTCCGCTATAAACGGTTTTTACACGGCGTTTGCAGGACTGTTTGTAGGGGGAAACGCGCGTGACGTAAAGCCCCCTACACCATTCTTTTTACGATTTTATGAAGCTAAAAGTTTCTTCAGCAGCTCATTAACCATGGCCGGGTTGGCTTTGCCTTTCATGGCCTTCATCGTTTGCCCAACAAAGAAGCCAAAGAGCTTATCTTTGCCGCTCTTATATTCAGCAACTTTATCCGCATTAGCTGCTAAAATCTCGCTAATTGCCGCTTCAATCGCGCCTGTATCCGTCACTTGGCGGAGGCCCTTACGGTCCACAATGGCGGAAGGTTTATCACCTGTCTCCACCATATCTTCGAGAACCTCTTTTGCGATTTTCCCGTTAATGGTGGAATCACTTATCAAGGCAAGAAGCTCACGCAATGATTCAGCAGAGACCGGGCTATTCTCAATCGTCCGGCCTGTTCGATTCAATGCTGCGAAGAAATCACCCAGAATCCAGTTTGTCGCCAAACGTGCATCCGCCCCGCGTGCCACTGTCTCGTAAAAGTCCGCTACAGATTGTTCAGCCGTCAGAACGCCCGATTCATAGCGAGAGACGCCGTATTCTTTCTCCAGCCGTGCGCGCTTATCCTCTGGCAATTCTGGCAGAGCCGCCTTCAGCTCATCCACCCAAGATTGCTCTAGCACCAAAGGCAGGAGGTCCGGCTCTGGGAAGTAGCGGTAATCATGCGCATCTTCCTTGGTCCGCAGAGAGCGCGTCTCGCCCTTTACATGGTCAAAAAGGCGGGTCTCTTGGTCAATTTCCCCACCAGATTCCCACACATCAACCTGACGCTGCGCTTCAACTTCAATCGCCTGCATGACAAAGCGTACGGAGTTCACATTCTTAATCTCGCAGCGCGTGCGATAGCCCTCTTCCCCTTCACGCCGGACAGAGACATTGACATCCGCGCGCATGGAGCCTTCCTCCATATTGCCATCGCATGTCCCCAAATAACGCAGAATCTGCCGTAATTTGCGGATATACGCACCGGCTTCTTCTGGGGAACGAATATCGGGTTCACTCACAATCTCCATCAACGCCACACCAGCACGGTTGAGGTCGATGAAAGACCGTGTCGGGTCTTGGTCGTGAATGGACTTCCCGGCATCTTGCTCCATATGCATCCGGGTCACGCCGATATGCCGGGTTTCACCATCGGCTAGCTCGATCTCGACAGTGCCCTTCCCCACGATTGGATGCTCAAACTGGCTAATTTGATAGCCTGTCGGCAAATCCGCATAGAAGTAATTCTTCCGGTCAAAGCGACTGAAAAGATTAATCTGCGCTCGCAAGCCGAGCCCTGTCCGTACCGCTTGGGCTACGCACTCACGGTTCAAGACAGGCAGCATACCAGGGAAGCCCGCATCAATTAGGCTAACATGGCTGTTAGGCTCCCCGCCATAAGAGGCAGAAGCCCCAGAAAATAACTTCGCTTGGCTTACAATCTGGGCGTGGACCTCCAACCCGATGACCACTTCCCATGCGCCAGTTTCACCAGTGATTCGATACGCGCTCATGCTGATACCCCTGCATGGATAGTAGGACGATGGGTAAAGGATGCTGCTTTCTCCAAAACGGAGCCCGCAGCTAAGAGTGTTTCTTCATCAAAGAAGCGACCAATTAACTGCAAGCCAAGTGGCACGCCGTGGCTATCCAACCCTACAGGTACGGATAAAGCAGGCACACCGGCCATGCTAGCAGGCACGGTAAAGACGTCATTAAGGTACATCTGCACGGGGTCAGTTGGTTTTTCATCCCATGCAAAAGCCCCAGAAGGTGCCGTTGGGGCGAGGATGACATCTACCTTTTCGTAAGCCTGCAAGAAGTCCCGCTGTAACAAGGTACGAACCTTTTGCGCGCGCAGATAATACGCATCATAATAGCCGGAGGACAGCACATAAGTACCCAGCAGGATACGGCGTTTTACTTCCTCACCAAAGCCCGCTGCACGCGTTGCTTCATAAAGAGCATCCAGTGATGCCCCCGTTACGCGCTCACCAAAACGCACACCATCATACCGCGCAAGGTTGGAGGATGCCTCCGCCAAAGCTGCAATATAATAAGCTGGGAGGCCATATTGTGTATGTGGCAGAGACATATCGACAATCTCGGCCCCTGCCTCTTTAAGCCAGGCAATCCCTTGGTCCCAAACAGCGGCAATCTCAGCAGGGAGGCCATCAATCCGATATTCTTTCGGAATCCCCACCTTTAGGCCCTTCACGCCTCGCCCCAAGGCCGCCTCATAATGTGGGACGGGTTTATCCACACTTGTAGAATCTTTTGGATCGAACCCTGCCATAGATTCCAACAAAATAGCGCAATCTTGTAGGTTACGCGCCATCGGGCCTGCTTGGTCTAAAGAGCTTGCAAAGGCGATGGTCCCAAAGCGGGAGCAACGGCCATAAGTCGGCTTAATCCCTGCAATACCGCAAAAAGCCGCAGGCTGGCGGATGGAACCGCCCGTATCCGTCCCAGTAGCCCCAAGAACCAACCCCGCCGCCACTGCTGCGGCAGAACCACCAGAGGACCCACCGGGCACTAACTTCGCTGTGGAGCCACGCCGTTGCCATGGATTCACCACCCCGCCAAAAGCGGATGTTAGGTTAGTGGAACCCATAGCGAACTCATCAAGATTCAGCTTACCAAGAGAGATAGCTCCATCTTGCTTGAGGTTAGCTGTCACCGTGCTCTCATAAGGGGGGACGAAATTATCAAGGATTTTACTCGCAGCCGTTGTGCGGACATCCTTGGTGGCAAAAAGGTCTTTCAGGCCGATTGGCAGGCCACATAAAGGCCCCCCTTCCCCTTTTGCTAAAGCAGCATCTGCCTCCTTCGCGGCAATGCGCGCTTGCTCTGGCGTACGGGTGATGAAGCTATTCAGCCCATCATCAAGGCGTTCAATAGCCTCAATATGAGCATTGACCAACTCCACAGCGGAAATCTTGCGGGCGCGCAAAGCATCCCGTGCGGATGCTAATGTGTAATCAAACAGGCTGCTCATTATTCCACCACCTTCGGCACGGTATAAAAGGGACCTTCACGCTCCGGTGCGTTGGAGAGGACGGCTTCTGGGCAATTTCCATCCGTTACTTTGTCATCACGCAAGCGTGGCTGAGCCAAACCCGTGCCGACCATCGGGGGGACATCTGTAATATCAACCTCATTGAGATGATCGACCCAGCCAATAATTCCCTGCATTTCTTTCTGATGAGCTTGTAGCTCCTCCTCAGAAAGACCAATTCTTGCCAGTCTGGCCATTTTTGCCACTGTCTTCACGTCAAGCGACATGTATAGTCCCGTCCACCAATATCGTTACGTTAGCCTCAAGCTATGAGAGAGCATACCCTCTTGCCATGACACTATTCAATCCACACGCGCTACGCAATCAGCTTCAACCTTCACAATCTGTTCTGGGGATAGACCCTGGCAGTAAGCAGATAGGCCTTGCTCTGTCTGACATATCGCTCATGCTGGCCTCGCCGCTTACCATTGTGATGCGAAAAAAACTTAAACAGATGCTGCCAATCTTTCAGGAATTATGCGCCCAGCACGCAATAGGGGGAATCGTTGTCGGCCTTCCCCTCTCCCTTGATGGCAGCTTCGGCCCTGCTGCTCGTGCTGCTCATGATTGGGCAAAAGATTTGAGCGAGCGTCTTAATATACCTACTTGCTTATGGGATGAGCGGCTCTCCTCCAGTGCTGTAAATCGCTTTTTGATTCAAGAAGCCGATATGAGCCGTAAAAAACGCGGAGACGTGGTCGATAAAATGGCCGCAGCCTACATGTTGCAAGGCTGGTTGGATGCCACGATAGCCTCTTAATATATCTTACCCACAAAAAAGAGGGCCACATGCTCCATGCGGCCCCCTCCTCATCAGAGCGTCTTAAAGGACGATCAGATGGTCTTACGCCAGTCACCCCAATCAGTGGAGACAGGGCGACTACCAGAGTTAGCAGACTGATACATAGCTTGAATCAAGCGCACATCCTGCATGCCTTCTTCACCCGTTGCAGCGAGCGGTGTGTTATTAGCTACGCTGATGGCTAGATGGTCTAGCTGAGCGGAGAACTGGTTCAATGCTGGGATGGTGAACATCGGTGTGGACCATGTTTGTGTATCCCCACTTGTGCAGTGGCTTACGCTGTTACACCAATAGCTTGTTGCAGGGTCCATCCGCAGGGAGGCTTCCGTCCCTTGCAGGTTAAAGCGGGACATCGCATTGACGTTAAAGGAGGCACTACCATGTGCCACCGCGCCAGAGCGATACCGCATGATCCAAACGATTGTCTCGTCAATCTCACGGAACATCGGGTCAGATGGCGGCATGATTGTGGCCTGAACCTCAATCGGATCCTCATCCAGCATGTAACGAGAGCCGTTCACCCCGTAAATACCGAGGTCCATCAGCGCACCACCGCCAGATAGCGCGCGTGTTAGACGCCACTGGTAGGTAGGATCGGTCGGGTCGGTATTATCGCCGTTATCTGTGCTGATAATCTGTGGCTTACCGATGCTGGTGCGTGCCAGCTCAATAGCTTTATGTGTAACGGGGTCGAAGTGGCAACGATAGCCAATCATCAGCTTCTTGCCAGCTTTCTTACCAGCGTTAATCATACGCTGACATTCTTCCACCGTGACAGCCATTGGCTTTTCACACAGCACATGCTTGCCTGCGCGGAAAGAACGCTCCGTAAAATCAGCATGCAGGGAGTTCGGCAGAATGATGTACACGGCATCAACTTCCGGGTCCTGCGCGATTTTATCGAACGTGTCGTATGTATAGAGGTGAGATTCCTCAATACCATAATGCTTGCCAAGACGGCGTGCCTTCTCGATGTCACCGCTGACAAGAGCTGTAACCTTCGCATATTCACACTCTGCAAAAGCAGGCAGAATCTGGTTCACAGCATATTTGCCAAGGCCAACAATGGCGTAACCAAACTTACGCGGGCCGTCATTCAGCGGGCGAAGAAGATTCGGATAAGGACGTTTCCCCAAACCAGCCGGCGGAGCTGGGAAACCAAGAGACTGCGCCACAGCGGAGCTTGCCCCCCCTGCTACGATGGAAGCCCCAAGGGCGCCCAAAACATGCCGACGGCTTGTATTGACCGATTTTTTGGATGATGAATGAGCATTCATTTAAGTACATCCTCTCCACTTAACAACGGCTCCGCACAATTACGAAACCTAACGACAAGCAGGCTAGCTTCACTATTACCTGCCTTCTGCCGAGGAAGTTAAAGCTGCTCAGAAGGGCTTGGCAATCACCCCTTGTTACGGAATATCTCCGTTTACGATATAGAAATATAAGAAAAATCTATTACACTCATAAAGTTATTATTTTACAGAGCGTTATAACCAGCCTCACAAAGGTTTTATTTTTCACTCCATTAGCAAGTTATAGATGAATTGCATTTTAATCATGGCACACCCCTCACAACCCCACGCCGCATCTTTAAAAACATAACAGCTTCTGGGTAAGGATAATCACCCCACCACGAGAATAGGTCATTATGGCACAGCAGAGGTCCCACAAAGGACCAGTCCCAACTAAAAACATTAATTTTTTAAGGAGATAATCACCAGAGGGGTGGTGGGCGCAACAGGGATTGAACCTGTGACCCCTACCATGTCAAGGTAGTGCTCTACCGCTGAGCTATGCGCCCCGCCTGGTGTAAGAGGGTATTTACCTTGCCCTATAAGATGTGGCAAGCCTTTATCGTGAAAAAAATTCAAAAAACTCCCTGTGCGCTTCCACTCCGCTCCTCCCACGCTGTTGGGGTACAGCTGCCACCCTGCAAAAGCCGGACGCCCTTCTTATTATCATCCCCTCATTCTGGGCAAAATTATCCGCCTGAGTTCCTAAAAACGACTATTCTCTCCTTAAATGAACTAGAGCGCATGGAGGATCGTTTCATTCATGAGCTTTTACAGGATCTTCCCGCCCATGGCCTCAGCCTCATTCAGGCTCTCTTTCCACGAAGTTTTTGCGATGTAAACCGAGATTGGCGGGAGCTTGATGCCAGCATGTTCTCCCCTCCACTTGTTGAGCAAGACCTCATCTATAGTGCAAAAGTGCGTGCAGGTTATGGCGTCATACCGCGTTGCCTTGCGCCGGGGAAAAGTATTTACCGTTATTGCTTACCCGTCGAGGAAGCCAGAGCACGCCTTACCCATTATTGGCAGCCTTATCATCATGCCCTCCATACAACGCTGAACTCGCTCACCGAGCAATTTGGTACGGCTATTTTATTGGATATTCACTCCATGCCGCCACTTGCTCAAACACGGCCGTGCGACATTGTACTCGGCAATAAACACGGTACAACATGCTCTCATGAACTCATCAGCATGGCCGAAGATTTATTCACCGCTAAAGGGTATCACGTCCAACGCAATGTACCCTATCCGGGCGGTTATATAACAAGCCGGTATGGCGTAATAGAGGAAAATAAACAAAGCCTACAGATTGAAATCAACCGCGCTTGTTATGTAAACTTAGGAACACTAAAGCCTAATCGTCACTTTGAGACTATGCAAAAGGACTTAACAGAGATTCTATCAACAATGGCACACTCTTTCCCCACCACTAAAGGATAAGGAAAGAGCAGCAACGCATCTTACTTCTCTAACAGGAAAGCAACACCTGCAAGTTTGTTTGTTTTCGCAACCTGCGCCACAACGACCCCTGCTTTATTACGCACAGTCCCGTTATCATCGACAGAACCAACAGCACTGCCCTGATTGTTATAAACAACGCCGCCGCGATCAATCTCGCCAATAATCTTGCCCGTCTTATTATCCAACACTGCCCCTGCTGGGCTTACAGAGCCAGAAAACTGCGTTGTGATTTGCTTCACGCCGGTCGCAGGTGCCTCAGACTGAGCGGCTGCTACACCTAAAGATGTTGCACAAAGCCCCAGCACCATACCCAATAATAAGCATGTCCGCTTTAGCATAGACGATACCGACATTTTTAACCTCTTTCTCTATCAAACAATTCCACAAGCTTATCACATTGAGGGACAGGGGCCATCCATATTATAGCCCCACTCCAACCCTTGCAGACTGTTACAGGTCGTACCGTCCGCAAAGCTTATTGCCATCTGGATCCCGCAGATAAGCAAAAAAATACTCCGCATCGCCGACTTTACGTATCCCCGGCGGGTTCTCTATATCCAAGCCGCCATGCTCAATGCCCGCTTTGTGCCATGCTTTCACCTCATCTTCGCTTCCAAGAGCAAATCCCAACGTGAAACCATTCGCCACCGAGGCAGGATTACCATCTATTGGCTTACCAATCATGAACATCTGACCGTCTTTTTCGTAAAGCAACTTACCGGGCATTGCCTCCCCTAAGGCTTTCCCACCCATAACGGAGAATAACGCATCATAAAACTTCTTAGCGCGGGTAAGGTCGTTCGTACCCAACACAACATGTGTATATAACATAGCAAGCTCTCCTCGCCTGAAGATATTCATCTTGCTAGGATATGGGCACGCATACATTACTTTCAATAAGATGCGTGCCCTTTAAAATCTAACTTTTCCGTAAGGGCTAGCGTTTATAAACATCCTCTAGCCGCACAATATCATCTTCCCCCAAATACGGGCCAGATTGCACCTCTATCAAAGTAATTGGGATACGGCCGGGATTCTCCAACCGATGAACAGCCCCTAATGGCAAATAAACGCTCTCATTTTCTTTAACCGTAAGGACTTCATCATCACGCGTTACAAGGGCCGTACCAGCGACAACGACCCAATGCTCTGCTCGATGAAAATGCTTCTGTAGTGATAACTTCTCCCCCGGGCTTACATGAATACGCTTCACTTGGAAACGATCACCCTGAATCAAGCTCTCATAGAAGCCCCAAGGCCGATACATCCTTACATGCTTCTCGGCCTCCTCTCGTCCCTCCTCCCGGAGGCGCGAAACCATATGCTTAATATCTTGCGCACGGTCACGATGCGATACCATGACAGCATCTTTGGTAACGATGATGATAAGGTCATCCACGCCTGTTACGGTCGCAACGACACTATCGGAATGTACATAGCAGTTCTTGGCTCTGTCTAAAAAGACATTCCCTCGCGTTGCATTACCATCGCTATCTTTAGGCGTTAGCTCCCAGACGGCATCCCAGCTCCCAACATCCATCCAGCCAAAATGAGCAGGCACCACAGCAGCACGTTGCGTTTTCTCTGCCACAGCATAATCCACCGAGATGGACGGAGCTTGCGCGAAACTTTCTGCTTCTAGCTGAAGGAAGCCTAAATCTGTCTGAACATTCTCAACCGAACGCTCAACCGCATTGTAAATCTCTGGAGCAAGTGTCTTTAACTCAGACAAAAATACCTTGGCCCGTGCCATAAACATGCCGGAGTTCCAAAGATATTTCCCCGCTGCTAAGAGACGTTTTGCCTCCTCCTCATTCGGCTTTTCGAGAAAGCGCGTAATATGGAACGCATTCTCTGTACCGTCTAACGCTTTGCCTTGCTCAATATACCCATAGCCTGTCTCAGCTTTTGTGGGTGTCATGCCAAATGTCGCGATATAACCTTTCTCGGCAGCTTCTCGCGCTTGAGAGACCGCTTCTTGCAGAGCGGGGATATCTGTAATCGCGGCATCGGCTGGCATAAACCATAAAATAGCCTCATCATCGGTTTTAGCTTGCCAAAACGCCGCTGCGGCCATCGCAGCAGTAGAATTACGCGCGACTGGCTCCAGCACAATCCGCGCATCCTCTATCCCAACTTGCCGCAGCTGCTCAGCCATGACAAAACGATGATCACAATTACCCACAATAATGGGAGCTGCCTGCAACCCTAGCAACTTCGTCCGCTGCACAGTCTCTTGAAATGGCGTCTCCTGCCCCAAAAGCGTACAAAACTGTTTGGGATAACTCTTACGCGAGACCGGCCATAACCGCGTACCAGAACCCCCAGACAATATCACAGGAACAATAGGACTAATCATGTTACGTTCCTTCACAGACAGAACAAATACCACCCCACAGACGTATAGCCGTCCCCTTCTACTATTCCTCCCTAAAAGTCAACTCCTAACGAGAAAAACAGATCACTAAACCATAAAATTAAAATTACTTTTTAATCCACATTTTCTTGCTTTACTGTACAAATAATTCTATTGTTCCTTTAATAAAATTATGAAATACAGGATCGTATATCATGAAGAAATGGCTAGCTTGCACAAGCTTACTCTTGTTTTTCTCACACTTCAATAATATAGCATCCGCACAAGAACAAAAGAATGAGGGTGCACTATGTGCTAGGCTAAATCAAGCTAATATTCTCTCCACTACCGCCTGTTCCGACCCAGCACTTAGGGTTACTGCCTTCCATTACGCACAAACATACTAGCCCTTAAAGGGCAAAATACACCGGTCGAGAATCAGCTTTTAGAGAAGCAACTAACCGAGAATAATGCTGCTCTACAACATGAATGTGCCCTACCACCGACCGGCCCGACAACGACCCCACCCACTGAAGTAGAAAAAACCTGCTTTATTAAAACACGGCAAGAGCAAATTGCCGTATTATCACGTATAGTTTAGGCGGCGGAGGCGACATTATCGGCCTTTGTATGGGTGGTATGAGTTGCGGCAATAGCGGCGAGCCCAGCATGGGCTTTGTCATTTGGGGCGGCTCCTACACTGGCACCCCTCCAAATGGGCAAGAAAAATCAATACCCATCATCTCCGCCCAAAATGGTATGGTTGGCTACCCCAAATATAACGAGGCCGGAACAACCATCACAACACTCCTCCGCCCAGACATCGCCTTCTGGCAACCTCTTATTATTAGAGAGCAAATACGCCCCTCAAAATTGGCTTCCTTCCCCCAACCAACCGGACAGCCTCACCAACCAAAGCCATCAGCTTATCGGCAAAGCCCCTTGGGATGGCCTATGGCTCCCCATTGCCATCCAACATGAAGTCTCGACAGAAATGCAAGAAGGTAAATGGCACACAACCATCGATTGCATCCGCACCAATCTCGGCCAAAAACCACCTCACAACGGAGCAACCTAACCCCCTGCTCTACCATCCCTCCCGCGGGTCATGATTCATATTATCCACATCGCAAATCCTATCCCCCATGCCACTACCTATATTATAAGAATCATCATTTATCGCATCTACATGGTGGGTAATATCTCCCCACTCATACCCCATATTATCCAACAACCCCCCTACAATAACCGCACAACGCCAATAACGCCCCTTCTGGGAGAGAACTAAATCTGCCGCCTCGCGCGCCCATCCCCTCAAAACGCCAACCTTCACAAGCTTCTTAATCGTTCCCTTCCGGTCCTCCCGAAAAGCCTTCAATAACCGCTCAATAGACGGCGCATAAGGGTCTTCCGCATTCGGGTCTTGATACATCCGCCCAATATCGCAAATGCCCTCCGCCGTTGCAAAAGGTCGAAGATTCACTTGTCGAGCTTCATCATAACTAATTGGCATACCAGGTGCTCGGCGATACATATTATACACTGCCATAGCACAATCCCAGTATCTGCCTTTTTGAGAGGTCACCAATATAGCCGCACTCTCCGCAACATTCTTCTCCACACCGGCCTGCACCATCTCATCAATCATCCCCTGCCGGTCTTGCTGAAAACTTCGCGCCATAATCTGAACAGGATCATTCTCCGGATTATAAGCGGGCTTCGCAGGCGTCTTATCCAAAAAAGCCTTGCTACAAATATGCACTTGCTCAATATCGTAAACAAATCGCCATGACCCAGAATTCGCTAAGCGAATACGCTCCTGCCTATCCTTATCCGGAGGCCCATCATCAGGGAACTCAGGATGCAACGCATCATACCCGCTCAACAGCAAACTCACATGCTGCGCGCACATAGACTCAGGCTTATACTTCGCCCCCCACAAAGCCTGCCGCGCTAACGACGCACTCAAGCCCATCCGCTGCAACGCATATTGCTGCTGCGCCGCAACCATCTTCAACCCCTCCTCTATAGGCGGTATCCCATCAGCACAAACACCCAAACCAGGCACCAAAATAAACGCCACAAAACCCAAAATCCCCGCAACAATGCCCCGCATCACACCCCCCAATAATCACAAAGTCAAAACCACCCTATCAACAAATAAACCATATTGTCACCTTAACATTCCTCAACCACGTTCTCCCTGGCCGCACCACCATCATGCTCTCTGTGAGCGATGATAACAACGCCCCCTCACCAACCATTACCGCTCTGGGAGTGCGCTAGACCAAATAAAGGGGGTCGTAAACGCAACACATATCAACTATAATTTCAAACAATACACCCCCCATTACGCAAGACGAGACTAACAACCTCCCCAACAGCTACAAGCAGCAAATCTCCCAAACAACAGCCCATCTAGGGGTAATTGAAATCTGGGGCGGCTCCTACACTGGCACCTCTCCAAATGGGCAAGAAAAATCAATACCCATCATCTCCGCCCAAAATGGTATGGTTGGCTACCCCAAATATAACGAGGCCGGAACAACCATCACAACACTCCTCCGCCCAGACATCGCCTTCTGGCAACCTCTTATATTAGAGAGCAAATACGCCCCTCAAAATTGGCTTCCTTCCCCCAACCAACCGGACAGCCTCACCAACCAAAGTCACCAGCTTATCAGCAAAGCCCCTTGGGATGGCCTATGGCTACCCATCGCCATCCAACATGAAGTCTCAACAGAAATGCAAGAAGGCAAATGGCACACAACCATAGAGTGCATCCGCACCAATCTCGGCCAAAAACCATCCTAGAATTAGAGCAATCTAACCCACCGATAGATAGAACTGACCGACTTACCATAGCCCCTCCCGCGGGTCATGATTCACATTATCCACATCACAAACCCCATCACCAACGATACTCCCTATACTATAATAACCTTCATTTATCGCATCTACATGATGGGTAATATCTCCCCATTCATACCCCATATTATCCAACAACCCTCCTACAATAACCGCACAACGGCGATAACGTCCCTTCTGCGCCAACACCAAATCCGCTGCATTCTCTGCCCATACACGCCTAACGCCAACCTTCACAAGCTTCTTAATCGTCCCTTTCCGGTCCTCCCGAAAAGCCTTCTGCAACCGCTCAATCGATGGCGCATAAGGGTCAACCGCATTCGGGTCCCTATACATCCAGTTAATATCACAAGCCGTTTCCGCCGTATCAGGATTCCGCATATTCATTGCCCTAGCATCCTCTCGGCTTATTGGCATACCGGGTATCCGACGATACATATCAACTGCGACAACCGCGCACCCCGCATACATCCCTCGCTGAGAAGTGACAAGCACAGCCGCACTCTCCGCAACATTCTTCTCCACACCA
This sequence comes from Bombella sp. ESL0385, assembly GCF_009725755.1. GTDB lineage: Bacteria > Pseudomonadota > Alphaproteobacteria > Acetobacterales > Acetobacteraceae > Bombella > Bombella pollinis. The sequence goes on along the minus strand of NZ_WNIJ01000001.1, from coordinate 934,261 downwards.
GCCTGCACCATCTCATCAATCGTCCCCTGCCGGTCTTGTTGAAAACGCTGCGCCATAATCTGAACAGGATCATTCCCCGGGTTATAAGCAGGCCTCGCAGGCGTTTTATCCAAAAAAGCCTTGCTACAAATATGCACTTGCTCAATATCGTAAACAAACCGCCATGACCCAGAATTCGCTAAGCGAATACGCTCCTGCCTATCCTTATCCGGCGGCCCATCATCAGGGAACTCAGGATGCAACGCATCATACCCGCTCAACAGCAAACTCACATGCTGCGCGCACATAGACTCAGGCTTATACTTCGCCCCCCACAAAGCCTGCCGCGCTAACGACGCACTCAAACCCATCCGCTGCAACGCATATTGCTGCTGCGCCGCAACCATCTTCAACCCCTCCTCTATAGGCGGTATCCCATCAGCACAAACACCCAAACCAGGCACAAAAACAAACGCCACAAAACTCAAAATACCCGCAACAAATCCCCGCATCACAACCCCCAATACGCAATAGAGCCTAACTACCTTCTACAATTCGCACGCTGCAAACGTACCAGCAAAGCTTATGCTGCGCTCCATAATAATTGTATATCGTTAGCATGACGGTAACGCGTTCTATGGGCGCAATAATGAGGATATGGCCGCCCCTCTATCGTCAGTGCATCTCCCATTACAGATGAAGCCGCTGCCTCCATATGGTCACCCTGAATCATGCCCTTAAAGAAAGGGGCACTCACTGAGGGAGAAATCCCTGAAAATGAATGGGCAAGACTCTTGAACGCTCGCACATTTTCACGGTCATGCGCAAATGACGGTGGACAGCATGTTGGGCGTCACCCAATATCTAAAAACACTTATGTTTCAGGGGGATTTATGGTGGATGCGACAGGGATTGAACCTGTGACCCCTGCCGTGTGAAGGCAGTGCTCTACCGCTGAGCTACGCATCCTTAATGGGGTGAGTGGCTTCTAGCACCTGTTCTCTCCCCATGCAAGAGGGCTGCTTTAAAAACCAAACATATGGTCTAATGAAAAACCACCAGCCTCATTATCTAAACCGTGATACCCAAAAAGACGGCATGTTAAGTCACGAATTAAGACATAACCGCCCTCCCCTGCTTGGTCTAACAATGAAGCATCAAACAGCTTATGCGGTTGAAGAAGGTAAGAGCCAGAAGGCTGGATGGTAATATCAGCCTGAGCCAGCTCCGCCCCATCAGCAACATGAAGATGCAAGCGCGTTTGGGATGGGGCGCGGCCTTCACGCAGGGAGGTCGGGTAAATCAAGTAACAAAAACTCCGTAGCATTGTGCTATCAAGAGTTTGACCAAGCTTTAAAAAGAGCCGAGTTGTCAGGCCCGGCGGAGGACCAGCATAAGATTGCGGCTCGTTACGCCATGTCATCATAGTGTTGAAGATATGCCCGCCAAAGCTCGTCTCGGCCGCATGGTCCGTTTTGCGATGGCGATAACGCATTAAAGCATGAGGCCAGCCGTCAGCCTCCCCACCATCGCGGAAGTCATATACAAGCTCCGCATGGCCGGGTTTTTGAAGAAGCTCATGCAGGGCTATCGCCCCTTGATAATTACGCGGTAAATTGCCAAGGAAATGCTGGCCACATTCCTGACCGGCTTCATCAAACACATCCAACCGCAGCGGCATATGTGTTAGTGCTTCCGACATCGGGTTGGGCTGGACGAAACTTTCATACAAAGCGGGATTAGGGATGGGGAAAGGCAGTACAAACCCGCGCCCTAAGAGGGGCGACATAGTGCGAAGTGCGGGGTCGGGTTGTAAATTGGCGCGCTCGACATTCATATGGGCAATGCGTGTGCGCCCCCGCTGTACAATTTCGTACCGTGGGCGAACCAGATGTTGGCCAGAGCGTAACTCCAACTGGGCAGGCCACCGCCATTTAGGCAATAACGCGCCGACATCCAGCGCAACCGTCTCATAAGGGCCGATAGGCTGAGCGATGGGGTAATGCTCATCCTCCCCCATAGGGTTGAGGGTTATAGCCCCTGCGGGAATGGTTGTGCCGTGGCTATTTTGCAGCCAGAGATATACGGTCTCATCATCATCAGGCGCGGGAAGGGTCGCAAAGCGCATGGAGGGCCACGCATTAGCGTCATGCGTCACAGAAAGGCTCGGGTCACCTTTGCGACCAAAACTATCAAGAGCGTATTTTACGACATCATGCCCTTTTGCCCCAATTACATGGATGAAAAGCTGCCCTGTAAAATGCGGGAGATTGAAGCGTTCCCTCACCTCTTGGCTATCAATCACCACACCGGCGGCGGGGTTCTCTACATCATGATGCCATTCTGCCAGAATAAGGCCCTGCTCATCGTAAAGACGGAGCCAATAGCGTAAAGACTCTGCCCCGTAATTAGACCAATAATTCGCCGTGACTAAGCGGGTGCTGAAATGTTCTGTCTCGCGAAAGAAGGCAAAATTAGTTGCGAAATTACATTTATCTAAATAAGGCCGCTTATAGGGGAAGAACATATCTGGCAGGCGCGCTATACCCAATGTATAAAGCGGTATAGCCCCTATAAATGCCCCAAGGCGGGAACGCATTTTAGCATCCTCAAACGACAAAGCGAGGATGGCATCCACATCACAATTAGCCGCGTGAACAATGGCGCACTTCTGCCCGCCTAGGCCATCAGCCTGACCAACTTGCTCACTATCATGCGTTAAAATCAAAGCCGGTTGAATAGCGGGATAAAGCCCACATAACGTAGGGGCGTACTCATCAGGGTCATAAAAAGCAACTCTCTTGCCTTTTAACGCCGCCTCCAGCGTTTTCATCTCCTCAACAATCAGCGGGTGAGAGAGAGCCTTATAGAGGACATTACCGCCCTGCGGTCCAAAAGTTTTAATGTCCAACATGGAATCACCCTTTCTGCTCAAACTGAATACGCCGTCTTACTTCTTCCGCTGCTAGCCAAGTATCGTCAAGGTGATAACAAGGAATAAATGAGGCTACGTCTAAAGAAGACTGAATACGTCCCGCTTTTTGTAAGGTCTTTACAAAAGAATCTATCCGTGAAGACCTACCCTTTAGCGGCAAAATACATACGGGTTTATCTGTTGCCACCGCCTCTGAAATCATCGAGACACTATCTTGGGTAACGGCTAAAATATCAGCACAAGCGAGCAAGCCCATATAAGGGTTCTCCTCCCCCTCACCATCCATCACCACAGCCCCAAGGGGGTGAAGATGCGCACGCATAAAGGCAAGGGCCTTAGGGGATGTGCGGCGCGATGGCGTGATAACACATCGAACTGACGTTTTGCGTATAAAGCCGGCAATTTGTGCAGCAAGAGCTGCGGCTTCACTCTCCTCAAAACGATACCGCCCATTAGACCCGCCAAGAAGAACCCCTAGGACCCTCTCCGCCCCTGCGCGAATGGGGGTATGCCAACACCGTGCAGCCTCTACTAAACGGGCGGGGGTGACATCATGTAACGCCGTGCGAATAGATAATACATTCGGCCCGCTAAGCTTATCATGCTCATTAGCAATCACTAGCGCATAGGGAGAAAGGCGCGCTCTAGGGTGCTGAATCTGTACGACAGGAAGACCATAATGTGTTCCCAGAGCCGCCCCTGCGACCCCGCCCTTCCCCCCGAGGCTGATAATAAGACGGGTTGCAGAGGATAGATGAAATGGTGCAAAAAGACCCAAAGAACGCGGCCAAAACCGAACGGGTAAGCGAAGGACCCATGAATCTTTTTGTGTTATAATAGGCTGAAAATCCCAAGAGAAACCCGCCCTTTCTGCCAAGCCTCGCCCTTGTGAACGCATCCCGGCATAATCCTCGGCAATAATCGTCGCATGCATCGTGAAAAGGCTCCCTAGGGTATTAAGCCATCATCATTCCTCCTCTCTAGCAAGACTATCCTCCATGACCCATAGTGATTTTACAACCCTTGGCCTCTCCGATGCTCTTACGCATGCTGCACAAAAAGCGGGCATGATGAAACCGACAGCGATTCAACAACACGCTATTCCGCCCCTGCTGGCAGGGCGAGATGTTCTGTTACCCGGCCAAACAGGGACCGGCAAAACCGCCGCTTTTGTTCTCCCTGCCCTCCAAAAACTTGCTCGTCTTAAAGAGGATGGCTCTACCCCCTCTATCCCGCGCATCCTCATCTTAGAGCCAACACGCGATTTAGCCATGCAGACCGCAGCAGTGTGCCGCCAGTTGGGCCGTCAACTCCCGCTCAAAACGCGTGTGATTTGCGGGGGTGTCCCACGCGAGCAACAAGCTCTCTCCTTAGCGCAAGGGGCCGATATTATCGTTGCCACCCATGGCCGTTTGCTCGATTTTGTGGAGAAAGGCGACCTATCGTTAGAGCATATTCTCTATCTTGTGCTGGATGAAGCAGACCGCCTTTTAGATGAGGAGTTCTCAGCCAGTATGACGGCCCTTGTCCCCTATATTGCTGACCGTCCCCAAACGGTCTTTTGCTCAGCCACCCTGCCTGCGCCTGTCATGGCTCTTGCCAAACGCGTAACAAAAGACCCTATCCGGGTCGAACCGGGAGAAGAAGAAGTCACGCCGCGGCGTATTCGCCAGCAAGCCCTCTTCATCACAGATGACCAAAAAGAGCCACTCCTGCAAAAACTACTGGAAACTACCCCCCACCTAAAAGACGGGAAAACAGGCCGCACCATTATTTTTACTAAAACGAAACAACGGGCTGATTCTGTTGCCAAATCATTGAGGAAGGCACGATATAAAGCCATCGCCCTGCATGGTGGACAAACCCAAGGCGAACGGAAAAAGACGTTAGAGCGTTACCAAGAGCAGGCTGGAGCCATCCTCGTAACAACCGATATAGCAGCCCGTGGGCTGGATATTGATGATATTCAACTCGTCATCAATATGGACCTACCTCAAACGCCAGAGCTTTATATTCATCGCATTGGCCGTACGGCCCGGGCAGGGAAGCAAGGCCGTGCCGTAACTTTCGTGACATTTGATGAACGCGCCCGCCTACGCGATATTGAAAAACATATCAACTACCGCATCCGCATCATCACGACCGAGACGCTCTAAACCCATCCCCCTATGGCCGAATGGCGACCATCACGACCATAGGGGAGCAGGCTACCAGCCCTTTTAAGCAGAGGCACGATCATAAATTGGGAAGCGAGCGCATAGCTCCTTCACCTCTTTGCGCACGCGGGCGAATGTTGCTTCATCCTCCTCATCGGCACTCAGCACCGCATCAATCATACGCGCCACTTGGCGGAACTCCGCCTCACCAAAACCACGCGCTGTTGCTGCCGGGCTACCCAAACGCACGCCGGAGGTCACAAAAGGCTTTTCTGGGTCGAATGGTACAGCGTTCTTATTCGCGGTAATGCCAGCACGCTCCATGAGAGCTTCCGCCTTCTTGCCAGTCACCTTCTTAGGACGCAGGTCCACCAGCACGAGATGCGTATCGGTCCCACCTGTTACGATGTCGAAGCCACATTTCAACAGCTCATCAGCCAGAGCCCGCGCATTAGCCTGCACACGCTGCTGATAATGTTTGAACTCCTCTTGCAGAGCCTCACCAAAAGCCACAGCCTTACCTGCAATCACATGCATCAAAGGACCACCCTGAAGGCCCGGGAACACCGCTGAGTTAATCTTCTTCGCGATGTCTGCATCATTCGTCATGATGATACCACCGCGCGGGCCGCGTAATGTTTTATGCGTTGTGGAGGTCGTAATATCTGCATGAGGAACCGGGCTTGGGTAAAGGCCAGCCGCTACAAGCCCGGCAAAATGGGCCATATCGACCATCAAATAAGCCCCGACCTCATCAGCAATCTTGCGGAAACGAGGGAAGTCAATCACACGCGGATACGCAGAGCTGCCCGCTACGATGATGCGCGGCTTATGCTCGCGAGCCAGACGCTCCATCTCCTCATAATCGAGCAGACCATCCTCCCCGCGCACACCATATTGCACCGCATTGAACCATTTGCCGGAATAATTCGGCGCGGCACCATGGGTGAGATGCCCCCCCGCTGCGAGGCTCATACCGAGGATGGTATCACCGGGCTTAGCCAATGCCATAAAGGCGGCCTGATTCGCATTAGCCCCAGAGTGAGGTTGCACATTGACAAACTCCGCGCCGAAAATCTTCTTCAAACGCTCAATGGCAAGATTCTCAACCTTATCAACATCAACACAGCCACCGTAATAACGGCGACCGGGCAGACCTTCCGCGTATTTATTGGTCAGAACAGAGCCTTGAGCCTCCATCACAGCAAAAGACGCCATATTCTCCGAGGCAATTAACTCAATACCATCTTGTTGACGCTCCAACTCGGCATTCAGAATCGCACTAACCTCGGCGTCACGCTCCTTTAAAGGAGCATGATAGAAAGCATGAAGGGTAGATTTTTTGACGTTGTCGGACATTCGCTACGCATCTCTCTGCAAAAAAACTCTTCCTTTTTATAAGCATGAGAGCTAAGCGCGTCTATCGTTGCGGGATAATTACCTTTAAAAATACTGTGAGAGCCATCATGACCACGCCCCTTTTGCAGAGAAAACCAGTCGCCCCCCCCACCAATCATCCTAATGGGTTGAAGCGTGTCTTTGGCCCGTGGCGGCTTATCATGATGGGCGTTGGTGTCACAGTTGGGGCTGGGCTTTTCTCCCTCACCGGTGTGGCCGCTGGGCAAAATGCTGGCCCTGCGGTGGTTATCTCCTTCCTCATCGCCGCTATCGCCGCAAGTTTTGCCGGACTATGCTACGCCGAACTTGCCGGGATGCTCCCCGCCGGTGGGTCGGCTTATGCCTACGCTTATGCTGGCCTTGGTGAGATCATCGCATGGATTATCGGCTGGGATTTGATTTTGGAATATACTGTCGGGGCTGGGGCGGTGGCCTCCAGTGCTTCGGGCTATATTGCCTCCCTCCTTAAAGGGTGGAACATCCTCATAGACCCGCGCCTCCTTAATCCACCTCTTACAACCCTCACCTTGCCCAATGGCCAAACCGCTCATGCGTGGTGCAACCTACCGGCAATGCTCATTCTTTTCGTCATCACACTTTTACTTATGCGGGGAACTAATTTTTCTGCCCGCCTGAATGCGCTGGTCGTCTTCATTAAGCTCTTGGTCATTGTTGGGCTGATTATTGTCTGCACACCCTTTGTCGATGTCAGCCATTTCCACCCCTTTATCCCCCAAAATACGGGAAACTTTGGCCATTTTGGTGTCAGCGGCATTATGCGCGCTGCGGGTATGGCTTTCTTTGCCTATATCGGCATTGATATTGTCTCGACCGCCGCACAAGATACCAGCAACCCTCAACGCAATATGCCCATTGGGATTTTAGGTAGCCTGCTGCTTTGCGCGATTATCTATGTTGTGTTCTCAACCATTCTCGTAGGTGTCGTAGATTACCATCTCCTCGCCCATGACCCCAGCCCTGTTGCCACGGCTATGGATAAAATCCATCTGCCATGGATGGCTGTATTGGTAAAAATCGGCATTACCTTCGGCTTTATTTCCGTCCTTTTCGGCCTCCTCATCGGCCAAAGCCGTATTGCTATGAATATGGCAGAAGATGGCCTCCTCCCCAGCTTTTTAGGGCGTGTTCATAAGGGTACACGCACCCCTTGGACAGCCCATATCATCACCGCCTGTGCAGCCGCCCTACTCGCCGGGTGCGTCCCTATTGCCACCTTGGGCGAGATGACCTCCATCGGTACATTGCTTGCCTTTGTGATTGTCTGTGCAGGCGTCACCGCCCTACGCTTCCGCGCTCCTAATGCCCCGCGTAGCTTCCGCGTACCGGGTGGGCCAGTACTCATTCCCTTTTTAGGAATCATCACCTGTGGGATTGTCATTGCCTCCATGAGCCCACTTACTTGGGCACGGTTGCTCATTTGGTTGGCCATTGGGTTTGTCATTTATTTCGCTTATGGCATCCGTAAGAGCAAATTACGCAATAAGTCTTCTCATTAGGGGTGGAAAATTATAATAATCTTCCATAATAAGGTGAGCGATGCACTAAAGAGACGATGAAAGTATCCCCATCATGAAGTCATCCCTATGGCGTAAAAAGACCATTACCGCCCCTGTTGAGCCTAGCGGCCTAAAGCGGGTTTTTGATACATGGCAGCTTATTGCCATCGGGGTAGGCGTCACTATTGGTGCGGGGCTTTTCTCTCTTACAGGCGTAGCCTCCGGCCTTTATGCTGGCTCGGCTATACCGCTCTCCTTCCTCATCGCTGGTATTGCCGCCAGTTTTGCAGGTTTATGTTATGCCGAACTCTCTGGCATGATCCCTTCTGGTGGCTCCGCCTACTCCTACGCTTATGCCGCCTTGGGGGAGGTTGTGGCATGGGTTATCGGCTGGGATTTAATCTTGGAATATACCGTCAGCACAGCGGCTGTTGCCTCTAGCTGGTCGGGCTATATTGTCTCCTTCCTCAAGGACTGGGGAATCGTCATAGATCCTCGCCTTCTCCACCCGCCCATGACGCTTGTTACCCTCCCCGATGGGCAAACAGCGCATGCATGGTTTAACGCCCCTTGTTTGTTCATCCTCTGGCTCGTTACCTTTATGCTCACCCGTGGAGTGAAAGAATCAGCACGGATGAACGGCCTTGTCGTGGCTATCAAGTTCTGTGTGCTTGTTGGGATGATTATTGCCGCGCTGCCTCACATCAATATGGCGCATTTTCATCCCTTTATTGCCCCTAATACAGGCCAGTTTGGCATTTTTGGCTTTAGCGGCGTTATGCGTGCCGCAGGGATGGCCTTCCTCGCTTATATCGGCTTCGACATCGTCTCGACCGCCGCGCAAGATACCAAAAACCCACAAAAATCCATGCCCTTTGCGATTTTGGGCAGCTTGATTATTTGCACGATTATCTATGTGGCTTTCTCAGCCGTGTTGATTGGTGTAGTGGATTATCACCGCTTTGCAAACGACCCTAGTCCCGTTGCCACGGTTATGGATGTCATCAACCTTCCTTGGTTGGGTTTGCTCATTAAAGGAGGGATTTGTCTCGGTTACTTATCTGTCCTTTATGGGTTGTTAATGGGCCAGAGCCGTATCCTCCTCGCTATGGCACAAGATGGTTTATTACCCGCCTTCTTCAGCCGTCTTAACCCCAAGAGCCATACCCCTGTACCCAGCCATATGCTGAGCTTCCTCGTTAGCGGGGCACTCGCTTGCTGCTTACCCATCAATATCCTTGCCGATATGGCCTCTATCGGTACGTTAGCGGCCTTCATCATCGTATGCGCGGGCGTTATTGCGCTGCGCTTTAGGGCACCCCACGCCCCGCGTACCTTCCGCTTGCCGGGTGGGCCATGGCTTATCCCCGGCCTCGGCATCCTTTCATGTGGTAGTGTCATGCTCTCCATGAGTCTTGTCACATGGATGCGGCTTATTATCTGGTTAGCCATTGGTGCCGTGATTTATTTCGCCTATAGCATAAAACATAGCCACCTAAGGACGAAGCATCACCCTACGTCCTCTCGTCCTGACTGACCGTAACAACGTGGAGCAAGCCTCATGAACAGGCCCTTCTGGCGCACCAAACCAATCGCCCAAACCCTTACCACCAAAACAGGGTTACGCCGTGTCTTAGGCTTATGGCAGTTAATTGCCCTTGGTGTGGGTGTGACTGTAGGGGCCGGTCTGTTCTCGATGACAGGTGTTGCGGCGGGGCAATATGCTGGCCCCGCTGTCACGCTCTCCTTCCTCATCGCGGCCATCGCCTGCGCCTTCGCTGGCCTTTGCTATGCGGAACTCGCTGGAATGATTCCAGAAGGAGGCTCCGCCTATACTTACGCTTATACGGGCATGGGCGAAGGCATTGCCTGGATTATCGGCTGGGATTTAATCCTCGAATATACCGTTAACGCCTCCACCGTTGCCGCCAGCTGGTCGGGTTATTTTGCCGCTCTCCTCCACGGGCTAGGCATCCATCTGGACCCTCGCTTCCTCGCCCCAACGGGGGCGGCTGTTATGACGCCCGATGGTCATTTTGTACATGCTTGGTTTAATGCACCAGCCGTCTTCATCATCTGGGCCGTGACAGCGTTGCTCATGTACGGGACACAAATCTCAAGCAAAATTAACCTCTCTATTGTTATTCTCAAACTCGTTATCATTGGCAGTGTTACAGCCGTATGCTTGCCTTATATTAGAGGCACTCACCTCCATCCTTTCATTCCCCCCAATACCGGGCAATTCGGCAATTTTGGTGTTAGTGGGGTTATGCGCGCAGCGGGGCTTATCTTCTTTGCCTATATTGGGTTTGACATCGTCTCTACCGCAGCGCAGGATAGTAAAAACCCGCAACGCAATATTCCGTTAAGTATTCTTGGTAGCCTTATCATCTCTGCTATCATTTATATGATATTCTCATTTGTTATTGTCGGCGTTGTTGATTACCGCGCCATGCTGCATGACCCGAACCCTGTATCGACCGTCCTTGGTAGTCTTCATATGTCATGGTTCTCTAGTGTCATTACACTGGGTATTGCCTTTGGATATATCTCCGTTATTTATGGTTTGCTCATGGGGCAGAGCCGTATTTGCCTCTCCATGGCAAAAGATGGCCTCCTCCCCCCTCTCTTCTCAAAACTTAATGAGCGTAGCCGTACACCGTGGAGCTCCCACATCATCACCGCTATTGTGGCAAGCCTTCTCGCCGCGTGCCTTCCTATTGATATTCTCGGGAAGATGACCTCCATCGGCACGTTATTGGCGTTCATCATCGTTTGCCTGGGCGTGATGATTCTACGCATTCGTCAGCCTGACGCTGTGCGGCGTTTTCGCACCCCCGGCGGGCCGTTCCTCATTCCCATTTTAGGGATTATCTCCTGCGGTGCTGTCATGCTCGCTATGGACCTCATGACATGGATCAGGCTTGTCGTATGGTTGCTAATTGGTATGGGCGTCTATCTTTGCTACGGATTGCATCGTAGCCATATTCGTCATTCACACCATTAGGAAGATAAAGGTACAAACATATTATGGTAAGAAGCTCTTTCCCGCAGACACGCTTACGGCGAAACCGTTTTGACGATGCCACACGCCGCTTGGTAAGCGAGACACATCTGCATGTTGATAATCTCATCTGGCCTATTTTCATCTGTGAAGGCGAGCAACAACGCCAAAAAGTGAAGGCCATGCCGGGGGTGGAACGGGTCAGTTTAGACCTGTTAGTAGAGCATGTGCGTCCCGCTGTGGAGCTTGGCATCCCTGCTGTCGCCCTCTTCCCCGTTACCCCGTTGGAAAAACGTAGCGAAACTGGTGAGGAAGCCCTTAACCCTGATAATCTGATGTGCCGAGCCGCGCGCGTCTTAAAGCAGGCTTACCCTCACCTGGCTTTAGTAGGGGACGTAGCCTTGGACCCCTACACATCCCACGGTCATGATGGCTTAATTAAGGATGGTCACATCCTCAATGATGAATCGGTAGATGTTCTGCGCCATCAGGCCTTGAACCAAGCAAAGGCTGGCATTGATATTATTGCCCCATCCGACATGATGGATGGCCGCGTTAAAGCCATCCGCAGCATTTTAGATGAACATGACTTTCACACAACGCGTATCATGGCCTATGCGGCCAAATATGCCTCTGCCTTTTATGGCCCCTTCCGAGATGCTCTGGGCTCCAACGCTCTGCTGAATGGTGATAAAAAGAGCTATCAGATGGACCCCGCTAATAGCGATGAAGCCCTCCGGGAAGTCGCTATGGATTTAGCCGAAGGGGCGGATATGGTAATGGTCAAACCCGGGATGCCCTATCTTGATATCATCCGCCGGGTACGTGACACATTCTCCGTGCCGACATTTGCCTATCAAGTCTCTGGCGAATATTCCATGATTATGGCCGCTATTGAGAATGGCTGGCTAGAACGCGAGAAAACCATTCTGGAAAGCCTCATCGCGTTCCGCCGGGCTGGCTGCCATGGCATCCTGACCTATTTTGCTGTTGAAGCGGCGCGTCTGCTGCGTGGTCGTTAAGCCACGCTTTTCCCCCTCTCCTCTCCGTAGGAGACGGGGAAGCCTTGCCCATAAGGCAGGCCTTGAGGCGGAAAAATTAGCTGAAGACTATATCCATCACCAAGGCTTTACAATCTTAGCCCGCCGCTATCGCACAGCTTATGGTGAGATTGACCTGCTTGCAGCCGATGATGATTACTTACTCGCCATTGAAGTCAAACAACGTACAACCCTAGGCGAAGCCCGTTACGCCGTGTCCACACGTCAAAGCCAGAGGTTATTGCGGGCGTTTCAACTCGTAATTGAGACCCATCCAGAGTGGCAACGGGAAAATACGCGCTTTGATGTCATCATCATTGATATAGCTGGTGAGATTGACCACATCCGAGATGCGTTACGACTTACTTAAAGCATCAAAAAAAAGCCTCATCACGCACATGATGAAGCTTTTGATAGTAGATGAAAGGCAAGAGAAGCATCACCCACGGTGACGATGAGTTACCCGCCCGTGCCTTGCAGCAGTATGACTATAATAGGACACATTCCGCACTGCTACAGCATGATGACGATGGGTGGCTGCAACGCGGCTCCCCAAAACATGCCCCCGCCATGAATGACGAGCAACATGCTGGAATGCTGAAGGAGGCGCAATGAGGGCATCAAATGTTAATTTACCCGCTTCATGCTCTGTTAAAACACGCTCAGCATGAGCTGGAGCCATCGTTACACCAGCTAAGCCCAGAAGGCCAAAAATAGCCCCCTTTGTACGGGATATTTTCATCTATCGCCCCTTCTCACACCCCACCCACCTAGAGGGGATAACGCATCTCTCACAAATAATGAAAACTCTAATCATGTTAAGGAAAAGAAAGCAATAAAAATTGCCTCTCCTTAAACAATTCTTTAGAGACTCTCATCCTCTCTCACGCTTATCACTCAGCGTTTTTAAGCAACCCTTTCTCCACAAGCAGTGATTCCAACTCACCACTCTGATACATATCGGTCACAATATCGCACCCACCGATAAACTCACCTTTTACATAAAGCTGAGGGATGGTCGGCCATTGCGAAAAATCTTTGATTCCCTGACGGATTGCAGGATTTTCCAAAACATTTTCCGTCTCAAACTCAACGCCAATATGGCTCAGAATCTGCACAACACGCGCAGAGAAACCACATTGCGGAAACTGCTTATCCCCCTTCATGAAAAGCATAACGGGGTTTTTATCAACTAATGCCTGAATTGTCTGAAAAACAGCATCATTCATCTTATCTGTCCTTTCCACTCACTCAGGAGCCCGCGTCTTAACGGCCAAAGCATGTAGCTCCGTCCCCACACGGTCCCCGAAAGCGTCATAAACCAGCTTATGCTGTTTCACCCGTGTTAACCCACGGAATACGTCACTCACAACTTCACAGGCGAAATGATTACCATCGCCTGCAAGGTCTTCAACCACAATTTCCGCATTAGGGAAAGCCGCACGAAGGGCTTTTTCAATCTCATTTACCGTCATCATGCTTACTCTCCCTCTATAGCCGCATTCTTCAGGATAGCTGTTCATCCAGATGCACAAGCGGTGCATCTTCCTGCCCCATAAAACGGGGGAAGAAGGACGCATGCAGTGCCTGCATCTTCCCAACCGTAAGAGCCCCCTCTGTGCCAATTTTCAGCGTATCACCGCCTACATGGCCCAGACGCTGCACGGGAACACCTTTTCCCTGCGCTGCCTTTATCACAGAATCGGCCTGCTGCGTCACCACAACATAACGCGCTTGGTCTTCCCCAAACCAATAAGCATGAGCAGGCATATCCGCAGGAGCATCCGCAAGGCTGCAACCGATCCCACCTGCCATAGCCATCTCAGCCACAGCGAGCAAAAGCCCACCATCTGAAACATCATGACAGGCCGTGACCAGCTCATCTTGAATCAATCCACGCACGAAATCACCATTCCGCCGCTCAGCTTCAAAATTAATCGCAGGAGGTGCGCCCTCCTCACGGTTGAGGATTTCCTTCAACCATAAAGACTGCCCGAGTGTGCCAATCGTCTCCCCAATGAGGAGAATCTCTCCTGCGTCAGGGAAGGCAAGACCAACGGCTTTATGTACATCCTCCAGCACACCAACGCCACCAATCACAGGGGCAGGTTGGATGGCTGTAACGCTCCCATCATCACCACGCGTCTCGTTATAAAGAGAGACATTCCCACTAACGACAGGGAAGTCCAACGCGCGCCCAGCATCGCCAATGCCTTTTACAGCCTCGACAAACTGCGCCATGATGTATGGATTTTCTGGGCTAGCGAAGTTTAGATTATCCGTCATCGCCAAAGGTCGCGCGCCTGTCGCGGTTATATTCCGCCAGACCTCTACAACAGCTTGCGCACCGCCAATATAAGGGTCCGCCTGCCCGTAACGCGGGGTACAATCGGTTGTCATCGCGAGGCCACGATTCGTACCCTCGACCCGTACAATCGCAGCATCAGCCCCACCGGGGCGTTTTACTGTCTGGCCACCTACGCCGCTATCATATTGATTCCAAATCCAAGCGCGCGAGGCCCCATTCCCGCTGGAAAGCAAACGGGACAAAGCAGCCTCTACCCCACAAGGAGCCGCTGGAGGGGTAAGGGCAGGTTGACGCTCATACGGAACTGTCGGGCGATCGTAAATTGGAGCTTCATCAGCCAATGGGCCCAAGGGAATATCGGCTTCTACAGTACCTTTATGACGTACCGTAATACGTCCGCTATCTGTCAGCGTGCCGACAATTGCAAAATCCAACTCCCATTTCTCAAAAATCTTACGGGCCACTTCTGTCCGGTCAGGACGCAGCACCATGAGCATGCGTTCCTGACTTTCAGAGAGCATCATCTCGTAAGCCTGCATATGGGTTTCGCGCTGCGGCACATGGTCTAGATCTAGGTCAATCCCGACACCACCTTTGCTAGCCATCTCCACAGCAGATGATGTCAGCCCTGCGGCACCCATATCCTGAATGGAAATCACAGCATCCGTTGCCATGAGTTCTAAACAAGCTTCGAGCAATAATTTCTCTGTGAACGGGTCCCCAACTTGAACAGTCGGCCTTTTTGAGCTCGATTCGGAATCGAACTCCGCGGAGGACATCGTCGCCCCATGGATGCCATCACGTCCTGTTTTAGACCCTACATAAACAACCGGATTCCCCACCCCCGCCGCAGCAGAAAGGAAGATACGATCCTGCCGTGCTAAGCCAACGGTCATGGCATTAACAAGCGGGTTGCAATTATAGGAATGATGGAAGTTTACCTCGCCCCCAACGGTTGGTACTCCCATGCAGTTACCATAACCGCCAATACCGCGCACAACACCATCAACAACGCGTTTTGTGTCTTTATGAGACGGGTCGCCAAAGCGTAGGGCATTTAAGTTCGCAATAGGGCGCGCACCCATTGTGAAAACATCACGCAGGATGCCCCCAACACCTGTCGCTGCCCCTTGATATGGCTCGATGAAAGAGGGGTGGTTATGGCTCTCCATCTTAAAAACAGCGGCCAAGCCATCCCCAATATCAATCACCCCAGCATTTTCACCGGGGCCATGAATCACCCAGGGGGCCTTTGTAGGCAAAGTCTTCAGATGCAGACGCGATGATTTATAGGAACAATGCTCCGACCACATCACCGAGAAAATACCAAGCTCTGTCAGACTCGGCGTGCGCCCCATAATGGTGAGTACCTTCTCATACTCATCATCTTTGAGGCCAAAAGAACGCGCCAATTCGAGATTAACAACAGCGGTTACCATTAGCCTAATCCCTCCAAAATCCCATTAAAGAGGGGCAAACCATCTGTGCCGCCCAATATGTCTTCTGTTAGATTTTCAGGGTGAGGCATAAGCCCACAAACACGGCGATTCTCACTCAACACACCCGCGATCGATCGGGCACTGCCATTCATATTAACATGTGCATCATGATGCTTCACCTGACCTGCCGCATCACAATAACGGAACGCCACACGCCCCTCACCCTCCAACTGGTCCAAGACCTCTGGGGCGGCAGTATAATTCCCATCCCCATGGGCTAAAGGCGCGCGAAATACGGCCCCACGCTCCCAACCAGCGGTAAAGATGCTATCGCGCCCTTCTACCTTAAGGTGACAATCCTGCGACAAAAAGCGCATGCCCGCATTACGCAATAACGCCCCGGGGAGCATCTGCGCCTCCGTAAGGAGCTGGAAGCCATTACAGACCCCCAGAACATATCCCCCTTTCTCTGCAAACTGACGAACAGCCCGCATAATAGGTGAATGTGCTGCCATAGCCCCACTACGCAGATAATCGCCAAAGCTAAAGCCGCCCGGCAGGACAATTAAATCGAACCCATCAACATTATCCTGCTGATGCCACAACATTTGAGGAGCTTTACCAGAAGCCACCTGAAATGCTTGTGCCATATCCCGCTCGCGATTCGTGCCGGGAAAAACGACAATGCCTATTTTCATCTGTTATCCCCTGACGGCGTACCCGCATAGCAAGGGTAGTTATCATGCAATGCCCGATAAACACCGCGTCCTGCTGGCTCGTTCAACGCATCTTCATGACCAGCATACCAACCGACAATCAAGGCGCGCAGCTGAGACATTCTCATCTCTTTAGGGACACAAAATGCCATCGGGTTATGCGCTCCCTCAATAGTGGAGAAATTGCGTGACCAAATCTCACTATCCATTGTCCCTGCGAGATAGCCATTACAGGCTGGCAAGCCAGCATTATGACTGCACAGAGCCACCAACCCCTTACCCGGCAGAGATGAAATACGCTGTGCTTGCGCCCGCCGCTCCGCATATAAACTCGCTACGCCAGAGGGGCATGTATAGTTATCATGCAAGGCTTGGAAAACACCCCGCCCTGCTGGCTGCCCCAGAGCTGTGCTATGACCAGCAAGCCACCCTACAACGAGAGACCGAATCTGCACCCCCTTAACTTGCGCCGGGATACAAAACGCAGGAGACGGCGCAGAGCCAAGCAAAAGCCCAAAGCTTTGAGACCAAGAAGCCCCATCCGTAATGCCCGCAAGATAGGCACTACACGCAGCAAAACGAGACTGCTTATCACAGCTCCGCGCTAGCTCCTCCCCCGATACGGTAGAGACACGCTGAGCATGAGCGGCATGCCCCACACACAAAGAGGCAAGGCCAAGGGCCAATGCAAACCCTATGTTACGGATAGCTCTCACGCACTTACCTCCACACGAAAATCCTCAATAACCTCATTAGCTAACAAAACACGCGCCATTTTCTCGCCTTGCTCTTTTGCCGCAGCGGCATCATTAGCCTTAACGTGCAAATCAACCACACGGCTA
Source organism: Bombella sp. ESL0385 (assembly GCF_009725755.1). Lineage (GTDB taxonomy): Bacteria > Pseudomonadota > Alphaproteobacteria > Acetobacterales > Acetobacteraceae > Bombella > Bombella pollinis. The sequence continues at coordinate 916,927 of NZ_WNIJ01000001.1, read as the reverse complement.
ATGCGCACATCGGAGGCTTCCTCAAAACCGAGAGAATGCAGAGCATGCTCAACCGCTTTACCCTGTGGGTCTAACACGCCATTTTTCAGATATACAAAAACTCTGACTTTCACCGCATACCCTCCGTAGATACAGTCTCGACTTGCCCATTTTCTGGCAAGATGCCAAGGCGGCGTGCCACCTCTTGATAAGCTTCACCAACACCGCCCATATCCCGGCGGAAACGGTCTTTATCCATTTTTTCCTGTGTTTGGCTATCCCAAAGACGACAATTATCTGGCGAAATCTCATCAGCCAGTACAATGCGCATCTCGTCATCTTGCCAAAGACGCCCAAACTCCAACTTAAAATCTACCAGCGTAATGCCAACCCCGGTAAACAATCCGCAGAGAAAATCATTCACCCGCAACGCTAAACTTTGAATCTCCTCCAGCTCCTGCGGATGAGCCCACCCAAAGGTAACAATATGCTCCTCCGAGATGAGAGGGTCATTCAGCGCATCATTCTTATAATAATATTCCACCAAAGTGCGAGGCAGACGCTCCCCCTCCGGCAAGCCAAACCGCTTGGAAAGCGAACCAGCCACTACATTACGTACCACAACTTCCAACGGGATAATCTCAACCTCCCGCACAAGCTGCTCCCGCATATTTAAGCTACGGATGAAATGCGTAGGAATACCCATCTCACCAAGACGCAGCATCAAATATTCGCTAATGCGATTATTCAGGACGCCTTTACCGGTAATGACGCCACTCTTTGCCCCATTACCTGCCGTTGCATCATCTTTGAAATACTGAACCACCGTTCCCGGCTCAGGCCCTTCAAAGATAATCTTGGCTTTTCCTTCATAAATCTGACGCCGGCGAGCCATGCCATTTCATCCTTAACTAGTGGGCCTATCAAAGCCTTTTCGGCCCCTATATCACAAGAGATACCCTTATACGAGCCTAAGCCACAAATTGTGGCTCTGCCTCATAAAGTCCCTTTAACCAAATACGCGCTTAAAAATATGGTCCACCGCACGCAAATGGCGCGCCGGGTCTAGCGCATCATCCAACACAGCAGGCTCAACATGTTTTGCAACTTCTGGGTCTGCCTCTAGGTTTTCACGGAAGGTACGGCCCTCCGATGTGCCTAATTTTGTCCAAGTCGCCATAGCAGCACGTTGAACAATCCGATACGCATCCTCACGCGAGATACCAGCACGCGCCAGTACCAACAGGACTTCACCAGAATGAACAACCCCGCCCAAACTCTCAACATTAGCCAGCATTTGTTCTGGATAGACGACCAATTTTTCTATCATGCCAGAAAGGCGCGCAAGGGCGAAATCCAACACAATCGTCCCATCGGGGCAGATATTCCGCTCTACAGAAGAATGGCTAATGTCGCGCTCATGCCACAGAGCCACATCCTCCAGTGCTGGGGTGACATAAGAGCGCACCAACCGTGCTAGGCCCGTGAGATTCTCGGACAAAACAGGGTTACGCTTATGCGGCATGGCGGAGCTGCCTTTCTGCCCAGCATGGAAGAACTCCTCCGCTTCTCGCACTTCGGAGCGTTGAAGATGACGTACCTCTGTAGCAAGCCGCTCAATCCCGCTAGCAATCACACCCAAAGCGCAGAAAAAAGCGGCGTGGCGGTCCCGTGGAATCACCTGTGTGGATACAAACTCAGCCTTTAGCCCCAGATGAGAGGCGACATATTCTTCCACCTCTGGGTCGATATGCGCATATGTGCCTACCGCACCAGAGATAGCACATACGGCAATCTCCTCCCGCGCAACTTCGAGACGGCGACGATTACGGGCGAACTCAGCATAATGGCCCGCCAATTTTTGCCCAAAGCTCATCGGCTCGGCATGGATACCGTGGCTACGACCAATCGTAACGGTGTGTTTATGCTCAAAAGCGCGCTTCTTCAGGGCGGCAAGGAGAATATCCATATCCTCCAACAAAATATCCGCTGCTTGTGTTAGTTGCACCGCCAAACATGTGTCCAACACATCCGAAGATGTCATCCCCATATGGACAAAACGGCTCTCCGGCCCAACCTTCTCCGCCAACCATGTGAGGAAGGCAATCACATCATGGCGTGTTTCTGCCTCAATCTCATCAATCCGCGCTACATCAGCCTCACTAAAAGCGGCCATCGCGGCATCGCCTTTTGTGCGAATAACTTTAGCTGCCTCTGCCGGAATCTCCCCCCGGCGCGCCAAAGCCTCACACGCCAAGGCCTCAATCTCAAACCAGATGCGATACCGGTTTATAGGGGACCAAATGGCTGTCATCTGTGGGCGCGAATAGCGGGGGACCATGTTATAACTCCTGCTAGAAGGGCAATTATCCCCTGATTAGCCTAAAACTGCCCCTTTTGCCCAGAGCCGAAAACCCGCTATCTAACAATGAGTCCTTAATTCACAAAAACCATGGCAGAAAAACACACACAGCACGGCTTAACCGCTCATCCACTCTCACATTAAAAAGATTTTTTGTTTATAGATAGAAGATTAACAGCCTACCCTAGAGCTCAAGTGAACATATGACCATGGTGTCTCCTCTCTATTTCATCATGATGGTGTGCCTCACCATTATTCTGAATCTAGCATTGAGTGGCTATAATGTGGTGATTCTGCAAAATATTGTCGAGCATATCAGGCCGCCTCGGCTGGATATAGCACGCCAAACGCACCCCGATTTAGCCCAAAAACACCTCCGCTCATACCGCCGTACAGCTCTTATCTTCGGCTCCGCTTTGGCGGCATTTCTACGAATTGGCCTAACACTCATCCTAAGCGATATGCTCGTCTTCTCTTATACGAAGATTATCGCCGCTATTCTCCTTTTATGGACCAGTTGGATCTTATTCCGTACCCTTACCTCGCCTGATCCAGAAACCGAAAGCTCTCACTCAGCCAACTTAATAGAGGCGATTCCCAAAATCATTATGGCTGACCTCGCTTTGGGATTGGATAATATCTTAGCCGTTGCTTGCGTTTCCATTCATCACCACATCATTCTCATCAGCGGCCTTGTAATATCTATTCTAGCAATCACGATTGGCGTTATGATGGCTCCCGCGCAGTTGCTCCGTTTGCGCCGGTTAGAATGGGTAGGCTTAGTCATCATGCTTGTTCTAAGCATCCATCTTTTGATTCATGGCATTCGCGATGTTCCGCTTCCTCTTTTCTCGTAAATCAGGTCCTTTTTTAAGAGGGCTAACCCTACTTTATCTCGGCAGCATTGTTACAACAGCATGGGGGCAAACCCCCTCCCGTTTTGAAGAATGGCGCGCTCTAATCGCCTCAGACGGTACCAACTACCCTCCCACACGATATGCGGCTTTTCTAGCACAAAAACCAGATTGGCCCCTGCAAAAACGAATCGAAAGCCGTTATGAACGCGCCCTTCTTGCAGAGCCAGACCCAACGGTACGACAAACTCTTTGCCCTTCGCGCCCTATTCAACGTGCGGACCTCCTCGCTACCTGCGCGCCTTTTCTCCCTAACCTTGCCCAACAGGCGCGGCGTTTATGGCGGGAGCAGCCCATGGATGGGGAGCAAATGGCGTTATTCCTGCGACAATTTACTCCATATCTTACCCCTGAAGATGAAATCGCCCGTTACGAACTCTTAGAGCATACGGGGCCTATAAATACCGCCAAACAGCAAATAGAACGTACCCCGGAGCTATGGCACGCCCTCTTTTATGCCCGTCTGACAAACCGTTTTTCCACTTCCGATGCTGATGCGCTTTATCAAGCCAATGCTGCCAGCTCTGACCCTTCCCTTCTTTATTATCGCCTGAAATATTTACGCCTTCATGATCGGCTTGATGAAGCCACATCACTTTGGCTTACGAAGAAGCCCGGCACAGCAAGCAGCCCTCTCCTTCCCCCAAGCCCAGCAGATTGGCAAACTGAACGGGCTAATTTCGTTCGGGCCTTGCTGCGTACAGGGCGCGTAGAGGCTGCCTCTACTGGCTTTACCATTATGCAAGCCATACCGCCTCATCAACAAACACCAGAAACACGCTCCCTTATGGGCTATATCGCCTTTACCTTTTTACATAATCCACCCCAAGCGCATCCTTATTTTAAAGCTCTGGCCGAAGAAAATAACCTTAATAAACATGCTGAAGGGCTTTATTGGCTTGCCCGTACAGAGGAGAGCCTGCATCCACATACGGCATTAGAGACTTATAAAAAGGCGAGCAATTATCCCACCACCTTTTACGGCCAACTTGCTTTAGCCCATATAACGCACGCGCCTTTTTTATCCAGCTCACTCCGCAATGCGGATTTTTATGAAGCCTTACAAAGGCAGCTCCGCACGCTCCCTCCTACCCCAGCGGGACATAATCCCGCACGTGAGGATTTGCTACAAGCAAGCATAGACTTATGGCATGAAGGCGATGCTTTTAACGCTATGCTGATTTTAGCGTATCTTCAAGTCCATGAAGCCGATGATAAAGCAGCACAACTCGCCATTGCCCGCCTTGCTTTATCCCTCCCACTACCAAAAATCGCCATCCTCGCGACACGGCAACTTGCGCGGCTTGGGGTAGCCTTTTACCCCGGTGGCTATCCCTCACTCCCTCTCGCATCCTCCCCGGCTTTGCCTAATGGCTTACTCCCGGCCTTGGTCCGGCAAGAAAGCAGCATGGATGAAGCTGCCATAAGCCCGCGTCACGCCATTGGCCTAACCCAACTTCTCCTCCCCACGGCCCAGCAGATTATCCGACAACATCATCTCTCTTATAAACTAACCTCGGCACATGACCTCCAAGACCCGGAGACTAACCTCACAATCGGCAGTCTTTACCTAGAAGATATGCTGTCACGTTTTAATAATGTACTGCCTTACACATTAGCCGCCTATAATGCTGGCCCAACACGAGCCAAACGCTGGCAAGACGAGATGGAAAGCCCTATAACCCCAAGCGTTGGTGATGAAGATATATTGCTCCGTTGGGTGTTGTTACTCCCTTATAAAGAAACGCGCCTGTATATCGAACATATTGAAGCCGATATGTCTCTTTATGCTTTAGCCCCACAATAACACCCATAAAAAAAGCGGCCCGATTGGGCCGCTTCTTCCACTATAATGTGTGCTTAACACTCATTATTAGTGCTTGGAGTTCGCATCCGAAACGCCTGTGTTAGCAGCAGGAGCCGGAGCAGCCTCTGGTGCGGAAGCAGCAGGAGCAGCAGGCCGTGCCTTATCCAGAGATGTGCTGTTCAGGTCATCAGTGGCTTGCGGAGCCTTGCCCTCATCCTTCTTCTGGCCATGCTTCATGCCGCATTTCTTGCCATGATGATGGTGACCAGCGTGATGAGCATGGTGAGCCGGTGCCGGAGCAGCAGCCTCATCAGCAGCGAAAGCCGGAGCAGCAGCAGCCGTCAGGCCGAGCAGAGCAATAGCGGAAAGAGATAGTTTCTTCATAAAATCCTCCTCAATCATCCTTTTCTTGTGATGACGGGAGCTATCCTAGAATGGATAAGCCTTTAGGACAATCATTCTTATCTAAAAGAATTATTACATAAAATTATTTATCCTATAAGCGAAGCCTTATGAGAGATGAGCCCCCGATACTATAGTGTGCGGTGGGCCATAAACCTTACTAGCGCGTGTGATAAAGGCCTTCACCATAAGGCGCACGCCTTCATTAAAAACCATTCCTATCGCATTGCGCAGCAAAAGGGAGCGGAACTCAAAATCGACAAAGAAATCAACACGGCAATGCTCTCCCTCAGGGGTGAAACGCCATATATTTTTGAGATGCTTAAAAGGCCCGCGTTCATACCCTACTGTAATCTGATGAGGGCGGTCTAGCTGAACACGGCTTGTATAAGTCTCCCGGAAAGGGCCAAAGCCAATGGTCAAATCAGCTAATAATTCCTTCTCCGACCGAGAGCGCACAGCAGCCCGCACACACCAAGGGAGGAACTCAGGATATCTCTCTATATCCGCCACAAGGTCAAAGAGCTGCTCGCTAGAGTAAGGAATTAACCTTTGCTCGGCATGTGTTGGCATTAGCTCTCCCCTTTTAAACGGCGCGCACGGGCTTCGCGTAGCTCTGCAAAATCACGATCCGCATGATAAGAGGAGCGCGTGAGGGGGGATGCACTAACCTGCAAAAACCCCTTCGCCCGCGCCATGGCCCCATAGTCAGCGAATTGCTCTGGCGTGATAAAATCTTTAACCGCGGCATGTTTAACCGTAGGTTGCAAATATTGCCCTAATGTTAGGAAATCGACATCCGCAATACGAAAATCATCCATCACTTGTGCGACTTCCATCTTCTCCTCCCCCAAACCCAACATCATGCCGGATTTCGTAAAAAGAGATGGATCAAGCCGCTTAGCATCATCCAATAAGCGAATAGATTGATAATAACGCGCCCCCGGTCGAATCCCCGGATATAAACGCGGAACGGTCTCGATATTATGGTTAAACACATCCGGCCGTGCAGCAACAACAACCTCTAACGCACCCGGCTTACGCAGAAAATCCGGCGTTAAAATCTCGATCGTTGTTTCTGGCGCAAGAACACGAATCGCTTGGATGACATCCGCAAAATGTTGCGCTCCCCCATCGGGCAAATCATCACGATCCACCGATGTAATAACGACATGCTTGAGCGCCAACTTCGCCACGGCTTCCGCGACATGAGCCGGCTCGTCTGGGTCCAATTTATGCGGGAGACCTGTCGTGACATTGCAAAACGCACAAGCGCGCGTGCAAATCTCCCCCATAATCATCATAGTCGCATGGCGTTGGGACCAACATTCCCCAATATTGGGGCATGCAGCCTCCTCACATACTGTCGTCAGGCCATGTTTTCGCATGAGGCCATGCGTCTCATCATAGACCGGATTGCTCCCCGGAGCCCGCACCCGAATCCATGAAGGTTTCTTCTGGATAGGGTTATCGGGCCGGTGCGCCTTCTCTGGATGACGCAAAGCGGCCATCCGGTCTTTTTGATGATTAATGACGATGCGCTGAGCCATTCCTAAATATGCAGCGCACCCTCATAAGCGGCGAGGACAGCCTCATGCATTGTCTCAGAGATGGTTGGATGGGGGAACACCGTCTCCATCAACTCGGCATCAGTCAACTCACCCGTCCGGGCGATGACATAGCCTTGAATCATCTCTGTGACCTCAGCCCCAATCATATGGGCCCCTAGCAATTCGCCCGTTTCAGCATCAAAAACCGTTTTGGTCATGCCGTCAGGCTCACCCATAGCAACGGCTTTCCCATTCGCTAAGAAGGGGAACCGCCCCACGCGGACCTTATAACCTTCGGCTTTCGCCTTCTCCTCACTAAGCCCCACAGAAGCCACCTGCGGGCGTGCATAAATACAGCCGGGGATGTTGCGAATATGGAGCGGCTCTGGGGAGCGACCGCTGATTTTCTCCACGCAAATCACCCCTTCATGGCTTGCTTTATGAGCAAGCCACGGTGGAGCCGCCACATCACCAATGGCATAAATGCCCGGCTCTGCCGTGCGGCAGAACTCATCTGTTTGAATATGGGAGCGATCAACCTTCACCTTGGTGCCTTCAAGGCCAAGCTCCTCCACATTCCCCACGATACCGACCGCGCAGATTACACGGTCCACCGTAAGGTCCAGCTTGCCTTTCGCTGTCTCAATAGTGGTGGAGACCTCATTAGCACCCTTCTTCAGCGGGCCAACTTTTGCCCCTGTATGGATGGTCATACCCCGCTTCTCAAACGCTTTATGCGCTTGTGCGCTAATCTCGGCATCTTCGGTCATGAGGATACGCTCTGCGACCTCGGCAATCGTGACCTCACAGCCCAAATCCCGATAGAAGGACGCAAACTCAATCCCAATCGCCCCAGAGCCAATAACCAAGAGACGCTTTGGCAGACTATCCGGCGTCATCGCCTCACGCGCGCCCCAAATGAGCTTGCCGTCTGTCTCCAACCCCGGTAGCTGCCGCCCCCGCGCACCAGTTGCCAAAATGACATGCGGGGCACGAATCTGGCCAGTCTCTTTACCATTTTTTGTAATAGAGACTTTATGCGCCTCACCCTCACGGCCTGCTAATTTAGCGTGGCCATCAAAGGTTTTAACTTTCGCCTTCTTTAAGAGATGAGCCACACCTTTGCCCATTCCCTCCGCTACTGAGCGAGAGCGTTTTACAATCGCCTCTAGGTCGAAGGAAGGATTACTGGCCGAAAGCCCATATTTCTTCAAGTGCCCTAGGCTGTGGTAAACCTCCGCAGAGCGCAACAGAGCTTTGGTAGGGATGCACCCCCAATTAAGGCAGACGCCCCCCATATGGGTACTTTCCACCAAAGCGACATTCATCCCAAGCTGACTAGCCCGCAAAGCCGCCACATAGCCACCCGGACCGCCGCCGACCACAATAAGATCAAAAAGGTCAGACATGATCACAGCACCAGTGAATAAGGGTTTTGAATAAGGTCACGCAATTTATTAAGCCATTGCGCACCAAGGGCACCATCGACCGCACGATGATCCACCGAGAGAGTAGCCGTCATCACCGTTGCAACAGCAAGCTCACCATCGCGTATCACAGCGCGTTTCTCACCCGATGCCACAGCCAAGATAGCCGCCTGCGGTGGATTGATAATCGCAGCGAAATCTTTCACCCCGAACATCCCCATATTGGAGATAGAGAATGTCCCGCCTTGGTAATCCTCTGGAGAAAGTTTGCCCTCCCGCGCACGGGTCGCAAGGCTGCGGGCCTCTTGGCTAATCTCCTTCAAGCTCTTGCGATCAGCTTGGCGGACAACCGGTGTCACCAATCCATCCGGCACGGAAACCGCCATGGAAATATCCACATCCTCAAAATGCAGCATCTCGGTTTCGGTGAACTGGACGTTCAGGCCCGGCTGTTGCTTCAACGCCAAAGCCACGGCCTTAATCATCATGTCATTGACAGAGATTTTGCAGCCTTCAGCTTCAAGAGCTTTATTAAGGCGACTGCGTAGGGCCAAGAGCGCATCAAGCTCAATATCCACCGAGACGTAAAAATGCGGCACTTGTGTTTTAGATTCCGTCAAGCGGCGGGCGATAACCTTCCGCATACCGGAGTGTTTTACACGCTCAACAGAGCCCGCTGCTGAGGCCGCTGTGGCAGATGATGCAGTGGTGCTAGATGTCTGCCCTTTTGCTTTCTCCACATCGCGGCGCAGAATACGGCCATTCGGCCCTGTCCCGGTGAGGCTGGCAATATCAACACCATTTTCTTTCGCAATACGGCGGGCCAAGGGGGAGATGAAAATCCGCTCCCCTTTATCCGCTTTCTGCGTTGATGTTTGTTGAGCCGGGTCAAAAGAAGAAATCACCACTGGCTCGGGCTTTTCAGCTTGTGCAGGGGCTTCAGCCTTCGCCGCAGCAGGTGCGGTTTCAGGAGCCTCAGGGACAGCTTCTCCCTCCTCCACAAGGATGGCGATGGGCGTCTTTACTGCCACATGCTCCGTCCCCTCTGGGATGAGGATTTTACCAAGAATCCCCTCATCCACAGCTTCGACTTCCATCGTGGCTTTATCAGTCTCAATCTCGGCAATAACATCACCGGACTGAACGGCATCGCCTTCCTTTTTCACCCACCGGGCCAGCGTCCCTTCTGTCATAGTCGGAGACAGAGCAGGCATTAAGATATTGGTTGCCATTGGTTTTAGTCTCCCAACTGCTTACGCACAGCCTCAACAATCCACTCAGGCTTAGGCAGGGCCAGTTTCTCTAAATTCGCAGCATAAGGCAAAGGAATATCCAACCCGCATACACGCGCTGGCGGGGCGTCTAGCCAATCAAATGCTTGCTCCACCGCGATGGTGCAAATCTCGGATCCAATACCCGCTACAGGCCAGCCTTCCTCAACCGAGACAATCCGATTGGTTTTCTTCACGCTCTTGATGATCGTTTCCGTATCAAGCGGACGGAGCGAACGAAGGTTAATCACCTCAGCCTCAATGCCTTGTGCAGCAAGCTGCTCTGCGGCCTCTAGCGCAACACCCACCATGATGGAGAACGCCACCAAGGTGACATCCTTCCCTTCGCGCTCGATTTTAGCCTTACCGATGGGCAGAACAAAATCCTCATCCACCGGGCAAGGGAACTTCTTGCCATAGAGAATCTCATTCTCCAGCACCACGACAGGGTTCGGGTCCCGAATAGCAGCACGAAGCAGCCCCTTCGCATCCGCCGCAGACCATGGCGCGACAACTTTAAGGCCGGGAATATGCGCGTACCAACTGCCAAAACATTGGGAATGTTGCGCCCCTACACGCGCCGCTGCCCCATTCGGCCCACGGAAAACAATCGGGCACGACATTTGCCCACCGGACATATAACGCGTTTTCGCTGCGGAGTTGATGATGTGGTCCACCGCTTGGAGGGAAAAGTTCATCGTCATGAACTCAACAATCGGCTTCACACCAGAGAGAGCCGCCCCGACAGCCATACCGGTAAAGCCATGCTCGGTAATGGGCATGTCCATAACACGCTTCTCACCGAACTCATCTAACAAGCCCTGACTAACCTTGTAAGCCCCTTGATATTGGGCGACTTCCTCACCTAGCAGAAAGACATCCTCATCACGGCGCATCTCCGCAGCCATCGCATCACGCAAAGCCTCGCGCACTGTAATGTCTGCTGTCTCACCCCATTCAGGCTCGACAAGCTCAGCAGTAGAGCGTTGAGCAGGCCCTTGCGGAGCAGATGCCGCCGCGTTGGGGACAATCTTCTCTACCTTGGATGTGGGTTTGGCTTTTGAACCAAGGTCCAGCCCGTCCGCTGCGGAGGCATCCTCGCCTTCTTCCAACAGAACGGCAATAGGCGTGTTTACCGCCACATGCTCTGTACCTTCATCGATGAGAATACGGCCTAGCACGCCATCCTCGGCAGCTTCCATCTCCATCGTGGCTTTGTCAGTCTCGATCTCTGCGATAACCTCGCCAGAGCGAACAGCATCACCCTCTTTTTTAACCCAACGGGCCAGAGTCCCTTCCTCCATTGTAGGGGAAAGAGCGGGCATAAGAATTGGAGAGGCCATGGCTTATTCTCCCACCAGAACATCAGTCCACAGTTCGGAAGCATCCGGCTCTGGGCTTGTTTCGGCAAATTCGGCTGCGTCTTTTACAACGGCCTTCACGTCGTGATCCACGGTTTTGAAGAACGATTCATCAATTCCCTGTTTAATCATCTCCGCCTTTAACGATTCAATCGGGTCACGCGTTTGGCGCATCTCATCCACCTCTGAACGCTGGCGATATTTCGCCGGGTCAGACATGGAGTGTCCACGGTAACGATATGTTTCCATCTCTAACAAGAAAGGCCCTTTGCCAGAGCGACAATGCTCCATGGCCTCTTTTGCCGCTTGATAAACAGCAGCGACATCCATCCCATCTACTTTGCGTGATGGAATCCCCCACGGGGTAGCATTCTTTGAGAGGTCCTTAGAGGCAGAGGCACGCTCGATCGATGTCCCCATGCCGTAACGGTTATTCTCAATCACATAAAGGCACGGCAATTTATGCAGAGCGGCAAGGTTGAAACTCTCATAAACCTGCCCTTGGTTGGAGGCACCCTCCCCAAAATACACAATGGAGATAGCCCCGTCCTTTTTATACGCGCTGGTAAGGGCAAGGCCTGTCCCTAACGCCACTTGCGCGCCAACGATGCCGTGCCCCCCATAGAACTCTTGCTCCTTAGAGAACATATGCATAGAGCCGCCCTTCCCGTGGGAATACCCACCAGAACGACCCGTAAGCTCGGCCATCACGCCACGCGCTGTCATCCCAGCAACGAGCATCTGCCCATGATCGCGATAAGAGGTAATGGAACGATCACCCTTCTTCATCGCAAGGCCAATCCCTGCGACAACGGCCTCTTGACCGATATAGAGATGGCAGAACCCGCCAATCAGCCCCATACCGTATAATTGACCGGCTTTCTCCTCAAAACGGCGGACAAGGAGCATCTCCCTATAAGCACGTTCCATTTCCTCCTTCGATAGCACCGGGCCATTCTGGCGGTTCGGCGCATCCGTCATAGAACCCATGACACTCTCCCAGGATTGCAATTTTACAATGGAGCGGAGTTGTAACAACACTCCTCCCCAAATACCAGCATTTCACACATTAACGCGGCATTTTATACCAACACAGTACTCTTTAGAAACCTAATAGTCGGCGCGCTGCGAGGCCGGGGTCTTCCTCCCGCAATAATGATTCACCTACGAGAACAGCACTACATCCAGCTTCACCAACCTTTGCCAAATCCTCCGATGTCGCAATCCCACTCTCTGAGACAACGAGACGATCAGGCGGCACTTGCGGGGCAAGGTCTAATGTTGTTTGGATGTCCGTCTTTAATGTCTTCAAGTTACGGTTATTAATACCAATGAGGAAGCTATCATAAGCAAGAGCCTTATTAAGCTCCTCCTCATTATGGACCTCCAACAATACATCCATATCCAGCCCTCGCGCGAGAGCGATAAGCTCGGCTGTTTGTTCTTCCTTCAAAATAGCCATAATCAAAAGGATGCAATCTGCCCCAATCAAACGGCTCTCATGCACCTGCCACGGCTCTAAAATGAAGTCCTTCCGCAAAATCGGTAGGCTACAGGCTTCACGGACGGCTTTTAAATCTTCCACACTCCCATGGAAGCATGACCCTTCCGTCAAAACGGAAATACAGCTTGCCCCTGCCCGCTGATACGATAGAGCAATTTGAGCAGGGTCATAATCGGGCCGCAAAATACCTGCAGAGGGGGACGCCCGCTTCACCTCAGCAATCAACCCAACGCGCTTATCTGCCGTAATATGCTGCAAAGCCTGCCCAAAACCACGGGTCGGCATGGAGACCTCTTTTGCCTTCGCGGCAATCTCCTTGAGGGGCAACACCTGCATCCGTTGTTCGACATCAAGGCGAGTCCGCGCGCAAATACGTTCCAACACACTGGCCCCGTTATCCGCAGCGGCACTATCCCCTCCGTCTACAGAGGGTGGAGTAGCATCTTCCGATTTAGCGGCCTCTGCTACATCACCCCCAGCTGGGGACTCAGATATTGGCGATTGTCCTGCATCATCAGCAGGAGCAAAAGCAGCCATCGACCGCTGTGGCAAGAAAATCATGATCGTCCTGAATCTTTACCTTAAAACAAATCACGAACGGTTTTACACGTTCAACTCTGTGCCCTTACACCCCTTTGGGCGCGGATTAAAGCCTCCTGTGCGTCTCCTTCATCCAAAGAGTGCGCCGCTTGAGCAATGTTGCGCCGCAATGCGGGGACGGAAAGCGCACCATTCTCTAACAAATTACCACGCCCTGCGACATGTAGGCCTATCGCGGCATTTAACAAAACGGTGTCCCGATAACAGCCTTTTTCTCCGGCAAATAAACGCTTCATCGCCTGCGCATTTGCCTGTGCGTCCCCGCCTTTTAGGGCCGCAATCTCATAACAGGGTAAGCCTGCCATCTCGGGCGTGATATCAAAAGAGAATATCTGACCAGCCTCCCACACCTCATTATGCGTGGAACCTGCTAAAGTAAGCTCATCAATGCCACCTTCATCCGTATGGCCATGCACCACCCAAATAGACGTACCGCCCAGCTCCCCCAAAACCTGAGCAACAGGCTGGCACCACGTTTCATCAAACACGCCAACCAACTGTCGCCGCACCCGCGCAGGATTACAAAGCGGGCCGAGCAAATTAAATAACGTCCTAAACCCCAAACCTTTCCGCACTGGGGTAGCAATCCGCATCGCCGGATGGTGATAAGGTGCTGCAAGGAATGCAAGACCATCCTCCCGCAGACGCGTCTCCTGCACAACGTGACTAGCCTCAGCAGGGATGCCCAATGCTTCCAACACATCAGTTGCCCCTGCACGGGAGGATAAGGCACGCCCCCCATGTTTCGCCACAGGCACACCAAGCCCCGCCAAAACAAAGGCTGTCGCGGTGGAGACATTCAACGTCCCCAGCCCATCGCCCCCCGTCCCGCATACATCTACGGTATCGTCAGGAACATCCTTTAAAGCTTGCATCGCACGACGCACAGCGCGTACCGCACCAGAAAGCTCGGCAGACGTCTCCCCGCGCATGTAAAGAGCGGTCAAGAACGCAGAAAGCTCAATCTCCGAGACATGCTCCCCCATAATGAGCGTAAAGGCAGCTTCGGCCTCCTCAGCACTCAAGGATTGACCTAAAACAACCTTACTCAAAAACGGTGTGAAAGGCGTCCCCTGCCGTGCCATTAACTCACTGCACCTTTATGGGGTGGTAGGACATGAGCGAGACGCAGGAAGTTCGCTAGCAATTCCCGCCCGGAATGAGAGGCAATACTCTCTGGGTGAAACTGTACGCCATGGATAGGATAATCCCGATGCCGCACCCCCATCACCACGCCATCCTCTGTCCGCGCATTAACGATAAGCGAATCGGGAATAGTCGCCGGGTCTAGCGTTAGGCTATGATAGCGCACCATATCCACCGGATTAGGCAACCCTGCAAAAACCCCACTTCCATCATGATGAATGGCGTTAATCTTGCCATGCATTGGTACATCTGCCCGCACAACATCTGCCCCAAAGACCTGCCCTACCGCCTGATGCCCAAGACAAACCCCCAAAACAGGCACCTTGCCCGCTGCTTTTTCGATCAACGCGCAGCAAATCCCCGCTTCATCAGGTGAGCAAGGACCGGGGGATAGCACAATCGCAGAAGGCTTCATCGCCAAAGCATGCTCTACAGTGAGGGCATCATTCCGCTTCACCGCACATTCCACCCCTAACGCCCCAAAATGATGGACCAAATTGAAGGTGAAGCTATCATAATTATCAATCAACAAAATCATCTGATTGTCTCCTCAATCGCAGCACATTTTGCTGTTATCTCAGATGAGATGTCGCGCGGCATTTTTCATCCCCCTCGGGGCAGAATGCTTTTGCTGCCCTACATGCACCGCTTGCTCAATCGCTGCTTCTGCTGCGCTAAAGAGCGCACGTGCCTTCGCTCTCGTCTCTTGATACTCCGCCTCGGGGTTGGATTCAGCCACGACACCACAACCGGCCTGTACATACATATGCCCGTCTTTCAGCAAGGCCATACGCAAGCCGATGCAGGTATCCATGTCCCCATCCGCACCAAAATAACCAACACACCCAGCATAGGGGCCACGCCGTGTTGGCTCTAGCTCATCAATAATCTCCATAGTGCGAATCTTTGGGGCCCCTGTGAGCGTCCCCGCTGGGAAAGCTGCCGAGAGGGCCTCCAACGCACCGCATTCCGCTTTTACCTTCCCCGTCACGGTGGAGGAAATATGCATGACATGGCTATAACGCTCCACCACAAAGCGTTCTGGCACCTCTACCGTGCCAAGCTGCGCTACGCGGCCAACGTCATTACGCCCTAGGTCAATCAACATAAGATGCTCGGCAAGCTCCTTGCCATCGGCAAGAAGTTCTTTCTCCAAAGCAAGGTCATGCGCACGGTCCCGCCCACGCGGGCGCGTACCTGCCAGAGGACGCACCGTAACGACCCCTTGGCGCATCCGCACCAAAATCTCTGGCGAGGACCCAACAAGCGTAAAGCCCCCAAGGTCCATCAAGAATAAGAATGGTGCGGGGTTAATCCGCCGTAAGCTGCGATATAATGCCAAACCGGAAAGGGGAAAGGGCGTTGTAAAACGCTGGCTTGGCACAATTTGGAAGGCATCACCCGCCGCAATATAATCCTGCGCTTTTTTGACATTCTGCAAAAAAGCTTCATGCGTGATGTTGGAGACAGGCTCCGCCAGTGTCGTCCCTTCAGGGAGGGATTCGGCAGGGTCTGCCACGGGTTGACGTAAAGCCTCCACTGCTTTGGCTAGCAAAGCCTCGCCATCTTGCTCTGTCGTCCCCTCACGCAGCGGTGTGGCTAAAATCAACTCATCCCGCACTGTATCAAATACAGCAAAAAGCCGCGGACGAATCATCACCCCTTCGGGGAGGCTCAGGTCATTAGGCGGGGGATTGGGCAAATCCTCCATCTGCCGGACCATATCATAACCCAACACCCCGAAGACGCCGCCAATCATCGGCGGCAAGCCTTCTGGCAAGGGCATCCGGCTTTCATCCAACAAAGCTTTAAGCGAGGTCAGGGGGGCTACTGCCTCCGGCTTGCCATCCCGAAAGGCCTGCCCATCTTGGCACCGCCAAACCGTATCGGGCAGCAAAGCGATAATGGAATAACGCCCCCGCGCGGCCCCACCTTCTACACTCTCAAAAAAGAGACGGTAAGGATCATCAGCGAGGCGAGATAAACGCAGGAATACAGAGAGCGGAGTAAGAAGGTCTGCCGCTTCTACCCTATGAAGAATCTTACACACTACTGCCCAAACCTTCCTGAAACACTGCTGAAGACCCGATTATTAATGTCATCAAACAAAGCGGCATTAAAGTGCCGCGGCGGGGCGGAGCGCGTATAAGACATGCCTAATGTCTCACGCACATCACTCCGATATGCTTCCGCCAGTTGGCTCGTGATATTCTGGCGCAATGTAGTTGTGAAACTCGGCGATTCCTCATAGCTGCCCGTCACATTCACCAACCAATAGCCATCCCCCTCTTGGAGCATAACGGTCTCACCCTCTTTCTGCTCCATAGCGGCACGAAGAATAAGAGCAGGAACATCCTGACGTTGCTGAAGACGCGGGAAATGCTCATCCTTTTGCAGAAGGGACGCCTCACCTTGCCCATCCACTGCACGGCGCAAGCCATCAGTTTTAGCATGCTGATACAGGCTGGTTGCGCGTTGCTCCATCGCATGTTTACGCGCATCATCAAGCCATGCCTCTTTAACCTTATCGCCCATTTCCTCATAGCTGCCTTGGTGGGCTGGTACGATATTATCCACCAAGACCGCAAAAGCACTCCCATCAGGCTGGGTAACAATATGAGGAGGTTCATCTTTCTTTTGGCTAAAGACCTGCTGCAACAACGCCTCACGCAAAGCAGCATCACCCGGCAGAGGAGCCGGCTCCCCGCTAGGGATATTGCCTCTCTCATCCATTGTGCCTGCCAAAGGAAATGCCCCAATATCTGCGGGAATCTGCTCTAATGTGGCAGATTTTGCCACTTCCTCCTCCAAGATCCGCACACGCTCTTGAAGTAGCGGAATGGCACGGGCATTAGCGATATCCTCCCTTAAACCTTCTTTCATATCAGCAAGATTGGCATGATGTGCAGGTTTTACAGAGATAACATGCACTACACTCCATCCGGCTGCCGTCTGAATAGGATCAGAAACCGCCCCCGCCTCTGTAGCAAAAACGGCTTTACCTAATGTTGGGTCTGGGAAGTCTGCTATCCGAGCGTCATTCAAGGAGGCAGGAATCGCACTCGGATGCTGTTTTTGCAACGCATCCCACGTCGCTCCCTTCTTCCACGCTGTCGCAATTTGCAAAGCAAGAGCTTTGTCTGTTACAGCGAGAACCTCCACCGTTCGTAGCTCTGGCGTATTATAACGCGCAGCTTGGGCAGGGTCTGTCATCTTCTGCGCAAAGGCAGCTTTCAAGTCATCATCTGAAACGCTAATGGTCTTCGCCACACTGCCTGCTGTTATCACAACTAGGCGTGCATGCCTGTATTCCGGCACACGAAATTGCCAGAGATGATTCTGATAATACCGCTTTAATTGCTCAGCTGTCGGCTGGGTTGCAACTTCTCCCAAGGAGAAAGGCAGGCGAATCATATCCACCACACGCCCATGGCTGAAAAAATTCACCATCCAATCAACTTGTGCATTCGGGGCGACCAACCCCTGACCAAAACTATACATCGTTGCGGCGGCATAAAGCATGCTCCGCGTCTCATTTACCAAACTCTGATGGTCGAGCTGATTGCCCTTCAGCACAGCTTCCATCTTCTGCGGGTCAAACTTGCCTGTTGGATCCTGAAAGATCGGCATCGAGAATACTGCAGAGCGAATCGTATCATCGCTAGGATTAAGGCCATTACGCCGCCCAGCAACCTCACCTTCTTGCGTCAAGATAAGGCTACGCAACGCTGTATGACCAAGCTCCCCCCGCGCTTGCGGAGCTTTAAGAATCTCTGGCGAGCCACCATTCTGCTGAATGGCATAAGCGATTTGCCGTTGTATTGCCTGCTGCATCTCAATGGGTGTGACTTTGTGGGAGCCAATCTGCACCACAACATCCCCATTGAGGCCGATACCTCCCCCATCAATACTGAAGAAAGTACCCCCCAAAACAATAAAGGAGGCAAAGACTAACAAGGCAATGACCCGACCCAACCAAGAGTCAACCAGGAAATGACGCAGAGCAGTAATCATCGAAAGCGCGTATCACTTATCTAATGGTGGAATGGCGTTAAGCGGAAAAACCCGCTAAGCTACCCTAGCATAGAGATGCTGAGACAAATTGACCAGCGCGCCATGGCTATCATTTGCATGATAACGCGATGAAGTACGCCATAGCGAAACCGGGGGAGAGCAGAATGACCACTGTACCCAAATTCGTCATTGGGAACTGGAAGATGCAGGCCCGCCACGAATATGGCCTAGAGCTTGCACGCGGAGTTGCTCAAGGATTAAGGGACAATCCTCCGCCTAGCCGCCTCCACACCATCCTATGCCCACCCTTTACTCAACTGGCTGGGGTTCATAGCGAGCTTGATGAAATTGGCCTACCAAATGAGCAGCTCGCTTTAGGGGCGCAAGATTGTTATCCAGCAGCATCAGGGCCTTTTACGGGGGATATTTCCCCGCAGATGATCAAAGCTCTAGGGGCTAGCTATGTCATCCTTGGCCATTCTGAACGCCGCCAGAATCATGGTGAAACAGATGCCGTGATTCGCCAGAAGGTCAAAGCCGCTACGGCTGCGGGCGTGACCCCGATTGTCTGTATTGGCGAGCACCTTGCTGAACGTAATGAGGGCCGTGCGGCAAGTGTCCTTGCCAGCCAAATTGAAGGCTCTCTTACAAGAGGCTTCCGCGGAATCGTTGCTTATGAGCCTGTTTGGGCCATTGGTAGTGGGATTACCCCTTCCCATGAGGAACTCCAAAGGAAGCTAACTCTCATTCGTGCTTTATTGCCTATGCGCTTGATGACAGATGACATTCGCGTCCCGGTCCTGTATGGCGGGTCCGTAACATCTGTACAGGCCCCTTCCATTATGTCTATCGAAGCCGTAGATGGAGTGCTTGTTGGCAGTGCTAGTTTGGAGGCGCAGAGCTTCTTAGATATTATCACCGCTGCGGCTGAGGCCACGACGCCTCAACTGACTTCGTAACTTTTGGACCCTGATTGAATGACCACATTATTGCTTATCCTCACTGTTCTGGTTGCCCTAGCCCTTATCGGCGTTATCCTGATTCAGCGTAGCGAAGGCGGTGGTCTTGGCGTTGGCAATAGTCAGGGTCTTGGCTCTTTTATGTCTGGGCGTGGCACGGCTACCTTGCTCACCCGTAGTACGGCGGTGCTAGCTGCCCTGTTTATGATTCTCTGCTTGGTCCTTGCCATCTTGAATCGCGGAGCCTCCTCTGGTGCGAGCAATGGGCGTGATATTCTCGCTCATCCGCCTGTATCCCAACCAGCTGCACAAACTGCACCGCAAGCAGCGGCCCCGCAGGCTCCTACTGCTCCCGCACAGACGCAGGGACAGGATGATAGCAAAGCCAGTGACGAGTTTTAAGAAACTGCTCCCGCACAGACGCAGGGACAGACACAAAATGAGCAAACACCTGCTCATTAATTTTAGGGCACTAATTTTAGGGGAAGTTAAGCCATAATCTACTTCCCCTTCCCTGCCTCTTCGCTATATAAGGGCCTCCCATGACGCGCTTTGTTTTTGTGACGGGTGGGGTTGTATCCTCCCTCGGTAAAGGTATCGCCTCGGCAGCTCTGGCTGCCCTCCTCCAAGCTCGTGGGCATAAAGTCCGCATTCGGAAGCTGGACCCTTATCTCAATGTTGATCCGGGCACGATGAGCCCTTATCAGCACGGGGAGGTGTTCATCACCGATGATGGTGCTGAGACAGACCTTGATCTCGGCCATTATGAGCGTTTCACCGGGGAGCATGCTCGCCGCTCCGACAACACCACAACGGGGCGGATTTACTCCAACGTCATCGCGCGCGAGAGGCGCGGCGATTATCTTGGGGCTACAGTTCAGGTCATCCCGCATATTACCGATGCGATTAAAGAGGCCGTTGTCTCCGATACTGATGGCTATGACTTCGTCCTTGTCGAGATTGGCGGGACAGTCGGCGATATTGAGAGCCTGCCCTTCCTAGAGGCGATTCGCCAATTACGGAATGATTTGGGCCATGAGAACACGATGTGCGTGCACCTCACCCTTCTGCCCTATATCCCCTCCGCGGGAGAATTAAAGACCAAGCCAACGCAACATTCTGTCAAAGAATTGCAAAATGTTGGCTTACAACCACAGATTCTCCTCTGCCGGTCCGATAGACCCATCCCGCAAACAGAGCGGCAAAAAATTGCCAGCTTCTGTAATGTTCGTCCTGAAGCTGTCATTGCCGCTTTAGATGTCGATACAATCTATGCCTGCCCTATTGCGTATCATGAACAAGGGATGGACCGCGAAGTCCTCCGTTATTTTGGCCTGCCACATGATACCGCACCAGACCTCTCCCGCTGGGAGAAGATTGTCCGTGGTGTGCGTGAGCCTAAAGGGGAAGTACGCATCGGGATTGTTGGTAAATACACGGCCTTACTCGATAGCTACAAATCCCTTGCCGAAGCGTTGCTCCATGGTGGAATCGCCCAAGATGTGCGCGTCCATATGAACTGGATTGATGCAGAAAATCTGGAAGACCCCGCCCAACTTGAGAACCAGCTACGCGGCATGGATGGCATCCTCGTTCCCGGTGGGTTCGGCGAGCGTGGCTCGGAGGGGAAAATCAATGCCGTGCGTTATGCGCGGGAAAACCGTATCCCCTTCCTCGGCATCTGCTTTGGGATGCAAATGGCCGTTATCGAATGTGCCCGCTCCCTCGCCGGGTTGAAAAAAGCCTCCTCTACCGAGTTCGGCCCTACAGAAGAACCGTTAGTCGGGCTAATGACGGAATGGGCCCGTGGGACAGAGCTACTCCGCCGCCGCGAAGGGGGCGATTTGGGCGGGACTATGCGCGTAGGGGCCTACCCGGCTAAGCTGGTCGAAGGCTCTCGCGTGGCGGCCATTTACGGTAAAACCGACATCCGCGAACGCCATCGCCATCGCTGGGAAGTGAACGTTCATTATCGTGAAGTGCTGGAGAAAACCTCTCTCCGCTTCTCTGGCATGTCGCCTGATGGTGTTCTGCCTGAAGTTGTTGAATATCCTGACCATCCCTGGTTCATCGGTGTGCAATATCACCCAGAATTGCTCTCTAAACCCTTTGACCCACACCCTCTCTTTAGCGGGTTTATCGGGGCGGCCAAAAAAGAGCATCAAACACGGGAGGATAAGGCGTGAATGTTCCTTTAGGGACATTCAGCCTAGGGCAGGATCAGCCCTTTCGCCTTATTGCTGGGCCGTGCCAAATCGAATCGCGTGACCACGCTTTCTTCATGGCGGAGGCGTTAAGCACGCTCTGCCGTGAGTTGGGTATCGACCTCATTTATAAAAGCAGCTTCGATAAAGCGAACCGCACCTCCCTCCGCGCTGCGCGTGGTGTGGGAATAGTAGAGGGGCTTAAAATCCTCGCCGATATTCGCGCTCATTTTTCAATCCCCGTTCTCACTGATGTCCACGCCCCTGAGCAATGTGCCCCGGTAGCAGAAGCTGTGGATGTCCTTCAGATTCCTGCTTTTCTCTGTCGGCAAACGGACCTCCTCATCGCAGCGGGAAAAACCGGCAAGGTTGTGAATGTAAAAAAAGGGCAGTTCCTCGCCCCCTACGATATGAAACATATCGTTGAAAAGCTGGAATCCACCGGCAATCACCGCATCCTCCTTTGTGAACGCGGGACATGTTTTGGTTATGGGACGCTTATTAACGATATGCGCGCCCTGCCGATTATGGCCCAGACGGGCTATCCTGTTGTGTTCGACGCCACTCATTCCGTCCAGCAACCCGGTGGGTTAGGCCATGCAACTGGTGGGCAGAGGGAGTTTGTCGCCCCCCTCGCCCGTGCGGCTGTTGCAACGGGAGTGAGTGCGCTATTCATCGAGACGCACCAGACCCCTGATACCGCTCCTAGTGATGGCCCTACGATGATACCCCTTGCCGATATGCGCGCTTTGTTAGAGCCGCTCATCGGCATAGACCGTTTGGTAAAGCAAGGCTCTCAGAACTGACCTTGCGGAGAAAGAAGCGCGAGCGCGAAGCCAATCACGCATAAAATGCTGCTAATCACCCGTACCAGAAAATAACCGGGCGGGAAGTCACCATGCCGGTTTGCGAGTCGTTCTAATAAGATGAGGCTGAGAAAGCCCCCTATTTCCAGCGCAAAACCTATTTTTAAAGAGCCAGAGGCCCCAACACCCATGGCTAACCATCCCCATAAAAACGCAAAACACCCCAAGAGAATCGCCCGCTTATCACGCAGGCTTTCCCTTTTCGGGAGGATGATGGTGGGCTTGCAGGCTAAGAAACCCCAATTCATCGCCCCATAAAAGGGTAAGAGACAGCCCCCATACGTAAGCAAAACGAGTGTTAAATGCGGCAGAGACATGACAATCCCCGCCAAAAAGAGCCAGCCGCCCATTAACAAAGGCAAAACACCGCCAAGCACAATAAGCATGGCTGCCGTGACAGGAAATTGTCGCATCTTAATTGACCTCAGGCCCGGTTTTTGAGACTAAAATAAGGTGTAAGCGGATGTTGCTTCGCGCCTGATGATAGGCCGTGCAGGCTCCGCCGCATAGAGTCAGGAGAAGTCCCTTGAGCGCAATTGTTGATATTATTGCCCGCGAAATTCTGGACAGCCGTGGTAACCCGACTGTTGAGGTAGATGTTGAACTAGCCTCCGGTGTGACCGGCCGCGCTGCTGTTCCCTCTGGTGCCTCCACCGGTGCCCACGAAGCTGTGGAGCTGCGCGATGGCGACAAAAAACGCTTCCACGGTAAGGGCGTCCTGAAGGCTGTCAACGCTGTTAACACAGAGATTGCCGATAAGCTGCGTGGCATGGAATCTGAAGACCAGATTGCCATTGATAAAGCCATGATTGAGCTGGATGGCACACCAAATAAAGGCCGCTTGGGTGCAAACGCCATCCTCGGTGTTTCCCTCGCTGTTGCCCGCGCTACAGCTGAGGAGCTGGACCTGCCGCTATACCGCTATGTCGGTGGCACATTTGCTCATGTTCTGCCCGTCCCGATGATGAACATCATCAATGGTGGTGAGCATGCTGATAATGCTATCGACTTCCAAGAGTTCATGATCCAGCCAGTCGGTGCTTCCTCCGTTGCAGAAGCTATCCGTATGGGGTCTGAAATCTTCGCTTGTTTGAAGAAAGAGCTGCACAAGAATGGCCTGAACACCAATGTAGGTGACGAAGGTGGGTTTGCGCCTAACCTAAACTCCACAGAAGACGCTCTCGGCTATATCGAGAAAGCCGTTAAAGATGCTGGCTATAGCTTTGGTAAAGACATTACCCTTGCTATGGACTGCGCTTCCACAGAGTTCTACAAGAACGGCCGTTACGAGATGAAGGGGGAAGGCAAGAGCTTCTCCTCCAGCGAGATGGTCGATTATCTGGAAGGCCTGACCAAGAAGTTCCCGATTGTTTCCATCGAGGATGGTCTTGCTGAGGATGACTGGGAAGGTTGGCAGGAGCTTACAAAGCGTCTCGGCGACAAGATTCAGCTCGTTGGTGACGATTTATTCGTAACAAACCCTGAGCGTCTTGCTGAAGGCATTGAGAAGGGCGTTGCTAACTCCCTACTCGTTAAGGTTAACCAGATTGGCTCTCTGACAGAGACATTGCGTGCTGTGGAAATGGCTCAACGCGCTGGCTACACGACTGTGATGAGCCATCGCTCTGGTGAGACAGAGGATTGCACCATTGCTGACCTCGCCGTTGCTGTGAACACAGGGCAGATCAAGACAGGTTCCATGTCCCGCTCTGACCGTATGGCAAAATACAACCAGCTGATCCGCATTGAGCAGCAGCTTGGTGATAGCGCACAATATGCTGGTCGCAGCATCCTGAAGACACACAAGTAATCTTCAGCCATAGGCCATTGGTCTAAAAGAAACCCCGCCCACAAGGCGGGGTTTTTTTATATCCTCTGCGTAACTTGCTTGTTGCAAAAATCCTTTATAGGGTGATTCCGTGATTTTATTTACGAGACGTTAAGGGGGATATGGTGTTCGTCTTTTTACGGCGCAGCGTAAGAGCTATCTGTGCCCCTCTCCTCTTTCTTCTCCTAGCGGCCTATTTCGTCTGGAACGCCCTTCATGGCGAGTTAGGGATTAGGGCCTATCAGCACCAAAAGACCCTACAGGCAGAGGCGCAGCTAGCCTTAGCTAATGCCCATGCAGAGCAAAATATCTGGCGGCGGCGCGTTTTAGCCCTTAATGAAAATGCCCTCGACTCTGATATGTTGGACGAGCGAAGCCGCGCTATGCTGAATGATAGTCTCAAAGGCGATTTAGTCATTCCTTATGGGGATAAACACCCGCTTTATTAAACGCGTCTTCCCATCACCTCCAGATACAAAAAAAGCGGCCCAGAGTGAGCCGCCTTTTTTATAAGATTTCTACGAAGACCCTTACTTAATCTTCGCTTCGCGAAAGACCACATGCTTACGCACAACAGGGTCATACTTACGCACTTCCATCTTGCCTGTTGCTGTGCGTGCGTTCTTCTTCGTCACATAAAAATAACCCGTATCTGCGGAAGAAACGAGACGGATCATGATAACATTTGTCTTAGCCATACTACCCTCGGACTGCTGCCGTGATGGGATGCCGCTTCACCATTATTCCAAGCAGCATATTCCCGAATACTTGGACGGGAGAATGATACCTTGTGCCTTTCAGGTCAAGCCTTTTTGGCAGAAGATTCCCCCTAAAAGCAATTATCTTTTATCTATCGCCAAAAGCATCCAAATCATTATAGCGATGACGAGACGCATGATGGCGAGAATGACCATGCTTTACAACACTATGTCCACGGTAGGATGTCCCTTTATGGTAACCGCCCTTCCGCCTCACTGTCATCGTATCTTCCTCTCCTACCCGCTCAGAGAGCTTAATCACATCGCCTTCCCAATCATATCGATTATTCTCTAGCTGTTGAGTAGGCCGTACATAACGCGGTTTTGCATACTCCTCCGTAAGACTTAAACTCTTATCAGAGTGGTGCGTTGTGGCCTTCTTAAAGGCACCACCGCGTATCTCGCTTACGACCTTAATTGTCCCATCCGGTCGGATAAAGGTATAGGTCCCATCCCCATTAGGAATAGAGACCGCCCCCGGTACAAGTGGCTCTACAACCGAAGCCTTTACGTTATCATGACGCCTAGAGACGGTAGAAGCTTTGGTTGCCTCCTCCCCAAAATCATTCCATTGCTGAGGGCTTGCTTCCACACGTTCCGTTTTAGGGGGTACAGTATTTGGCACGGCAGAGGCAATCGGTGCGCTATATGGCGTAGTCTTGGCCGGAGTCTTCTCATGCCTGCTACCATATTCATGTAGCGGCAATGCCCCACCACCAGCTGCGAAAACTGCAGCAACATCCTCACTATACCGAGACGCTTGTGCCGTTACAGGAGGCATCTTCTTCGCCTCCTCCTTGATGGGAGCGTGTACCGGTGCAGGCGGCACAATAACCGGCGCAACGGAAGATGGTGCTTTTTGCGAAGCGATAGGAGCCACAACAGGGGCAGCTGGCATTCTCTCCAGCTTAGCCATTGTCTCCTTATGTTCAGGCTGCACGGTGGCCTGCCGAGTGGCAGGCAAAGGCGGCACCACAATAAGCGCAGCAGGTGGCGGCGGAGCGACATGCGCCTGCGGAGCTGGAGAAGATGTAGCCTCCTTCTGCACAACCTCCTGCGCCTGAGGCTGGGGCTGAGGCCGAGGCTGAGGCTGAGGCTGAGGCTTTATATCGGGAAGAGGAACAGAATCTACATGGCTTTCGGCCAACAAAGCCTTGGCAGATTGCTCCGCCTTTTTCTGATCCACTGGCTCTAGATAAGCATCAGCATTATCCTGCACATGCGATGGCAAAGGGGTTTCTGCTGGCATAATCGCTTTGCCAGATCCATAGCGTTTGCCAACATCCTCGCCTACCGCTAAACCCTGCCCATCAGCCAACTGATGCTTCAGGTCCGCCTCAAGCTGTGGCCTTAATTGATGCCACTTATTAATGAACTGACTATTGGAGCGGCTTACATCCTGTAAGCTTGGCACAGGCTCTGGCTGGCCGGGCCAAATATCGCCTTCCTCTGGAAGGATAGGGGTTGTACTCGCAACTTCGCCCCGCACACGGCGTGCCACTTCACTCTGTGCATCGGGAGAGTTAGGGTTGCCGATGGGGTTAAACATCTCCCCTGCACGCCTATCCCACCCCGTACAGCTTGCCGTTAAACACGATAAAATAACGAGACTAGCCCGCCTCATCCCATCGCCCTTGGGCATCATCCGGTGCATAATACGTGTTTTATAAGCAGGCTCTGACAAGAGAAGAAGGCGGTAAGCCCCTGCATGGCTATTTGATTTATCTGACTGATATCCCACCTTTTATACCCGCATCCGTGCCATAGTTGCTTTTAAATAACCTGTTCCTGTCAAAAGGGTAGGAATCACAGACAGCCAAAGCAATACTGCCCCCATAAACCCAAAATACCGGGCCACATCATGGAAAGAACTAATACCCCCTTGCCCAAGAATGAGCAAACCTATGGCCACCATTTGTATCCCCGTTTTCCATTTCGCCAAACGAGTTGAAGGGATTGTCTGATTTTGAGAGGCCATATATTCCCGCAACCCACTAATTAAAATCTCTCGCAACATAATCAAAATAGCTGCATAGAGGGACCAAAAATGCAAGCCTCCCAGCCCGGCGAGGGCTAAAAGCAAACTACCCACCAAGAGCTTATCTGCAATCGGGTCCATCATCCGGCCTAAGTCAGACGTTAAACCTTGCCTGCGTGCTAAGGCTCCGTCCAGATAATCCGTCACACATGCCCCAACATATAAGCAAAAAGCAATATCTGCCCAGATGCCACCACCAGCGAGGCACCCGATTAATAACGGGATCACAAGAATACGGAACAAAGTCAGAAGATTGGGAAGATTAAGCACTATGTATCCCTATCCGGCAGGCCATGCCCTAACTATGAATCTAGCCAGGGTTTTTCGGAGACGTCACTTTGCTCTCTTACCCATTCTGGATGGAAATATCCATAAATGACCTGCGCCATTTCACGATTAATTCCCGGTACATGTTCTAACTCCTCTATTGCCGCTTGGCGCACCTGCCGGACAGACCCAAAACGTGTCAGCAATGCCTTCTTCCGTGCTGGGCCAATGCCGGGCACATCATCCAACCCTGAGCGCGTTAACGCCTTAGAGCGACCAGCCCTATGGGTTGTAATCACGAAGCGATGCGCCTCATCACGCAGGCGTTGTAGATAATATAAGACAGCATCATTAACAGGTAATTGAAATGGCTCCCGCCCTTCGACAAAAAACCACTCTCGCCCCGCATTGCGATCCACCCCTTTCGCAATCCCCACAATCGGAATGGAGGACAGGCCCTTCTCCTCAAGCATCTCTTTTACGACTCGTACTTGGCCTTTGCCGCCATCAATCAACAACAGATCTGGCCATGCCTCACTCCCTGCATCCTCCATACTTAATTGTGCAAAACGGCGGCTCATAACCTCCTTCATCATTCCAAAATCATCGCCCGGTGCCACAGGACCACGAATGGAAAACTTACGGTAAGCCCGTTTTACAAACCCCTCCGGCCCGCCAACAATCATCGCCCCATAAGGGGCTTGGCCCATCAGATGAGAGTTATCATACACTTCGATACGTTTTGGCGGCGCAGGAAGACCAAACAAATCCGCCACCTTTTCCAAAAGAGCCGCCTGTCCTGCTGTCTCTGCTAAGCGGCGTTCTAACGCTTCGCGCGCATTGAGGATGGCATGATCCAACACATCTTTTTTCTCCCCCCTTTGTGGTTGGAGTATCTGCACCTTATGCCCGCGCTGTAGTGTCAGAGCCTCCATCAACAAAGCATCCTCTTGCGGAGCAAGATTCGTCAATATCTGAGCGGGTGGTTGTTTATCCTCATAAAATTGCAATAAAAAAGCAGAGAGAACATCTGCCGCTGGCTCATCCTTCGCATGACGCGGGTAGAAGGCGCGGTTCCCATTATTTCGTCCTCCTCGGATAAAGAAAACCTGTATGCAGCTCTGTCCCGCTTGCTGCCACAAAGCCACAACATCTGCTTCTCGAATAGTAATGGGATTAATCGCACCTGAGGCTCGAAGATTCGCAAAGCCGCGGATACGGTCCCGAATCAGCGCAGCACGCTCAAAAGCCATCTCCTCCGCGGCATCTTCCATCTCTTTTGTGAGCCGTTGTTGAAGCTCCCGCCCTCCACCGCTGAGGAACTCCTTCGTTTGTCCAACTAACGCTTGATATTCCTGCGCGCTAATCCGCTCCACACAGGGGGCAGAACAACGCTTAATTTGATAAAGCAAACAAGGCCTAGTGCGGGATTCAAACACGCTATCGGTGCATGTCCGCAGCATAAAAGCCCGTTGAATCACCTGAATCGTCTGATCCACCGCACGAGATGACGCAAAAGGCCCCCAATAAGTCGCCCCTTTTATCGGTTTCCCCCTTTGGCGCATTAGGCGAGGGTAAGCGTGGTCCCCACTTAGCAACAACCACGGGTAAGATTTATCGTCCCGCAAGAGGATATTAAAGCGTGGCTTCATCCGCTTGATGTAATTGGCCTCTAGCAACAAAGCTTCGGCCTCTGTCCTGGTGACGACAATCTCCATCCCCATAGTAAGCGTCACCATCAGACGAATACGTTCGGATAGGCGAGAGAGATGGGTATAAGAGGTTACACGTTTCTTAAGGTTTAGGGCCTTACCAACATAAAGCACCTCCCCCTTCGCCCCGACCATACGGTAGACGCCCGGACTGTCAGGGATTGTCTTCAGGGCCTTCCGAATCGCAGCCACACCGTGAGGGGATTCAGCCATAATGCTCATTTACCGCCAATTCTTCCTGATTTTATAAGGCTTAGCAAACTCATCCACTATTCCTGTGGAAAAAGCTGTGAATACCCCAAGGGTAAAACGCCGCATCGCAGAGTTTCTCTCCTTTTTGAGAGATTGCCTATTTTTTAGTCACCATCACTAACTATCTGAAAAACAACGATTTATAAAAGGTTTTCTAACCCGTAACATAGATGTTCCCCCCTTTTCCCCCCGATATAACTGTCAATCCCGTTTCTGAAAAAAATAGTGGACAGAAAATACCCAAAACATCGCCAAAAAGGAAAATTATATTTGACTCTTCGTCATTCTTTCTTCTGCCTTCTCCAAAAGAGTAAGCATATTCTCACCCGCCACAGCGCGAATCTCACTATCATCCAGCCCATGCTCTTGTAATGTTTGGATGAGTTGATGGGTCTCACCAGCATCCTGCCAGCCCTCTATGCCGCCCCCGCCATCAAAGTCGGAGGAGAGACCAACATGCTCCACACCTATCCGGCGGATAACGTACAGCACATGCTTCGCAAAATCCGCCGCTGTGCCACCACCGCCACGTTTTAAAAACGCCCCCATGGCTGTGATTTGGATAAGCCCGCCACTCGCCTTCAACACATCTAGTTGCCCATCATCCAGATTACGCGGATGGTCACACAAAGCCCGCACGCAAGAATGACTAGCAAAAACCGGCACCTCGGAAAGTTCCACAGCCTGCATCATCGTCTTGCGCGATGCATGTGAGACATCCACCAACATGCCATGACGATTCATCTGTTGAATCACACGGCGGCCTAGCGAGGATAAGCCGCCATGTGCTTCCTCTGGGCCTTCTCGTACCACTGCGGAATCCGCTAGGAGATTATGCCCATTATGGGTAAGGGTCATATAACGCACCCCATAACGCTGAGCGAGCCAACCAATACGGCTATCATCCTCTCCTATCGGATAACCATTCTCCATCACCGGGATGAGCGCGACCTCCCCATTTTGCGCCGCCTGCCGTATATGCGCGGCTGTGTGACATAGAGCCGCCTGCCCCTCAAGATAATGGGGAACCATATCCTCTATTGCCTCTAACATAGCTTGCGCCCGCCGCCACGCCGCCGCATGACCAGCTTCATCAAGGCCTGCTTGTGGTGTATAGGCTGCTAAACAAGCCGCCCCTAACCCGCCCGCTTTCGCTTTGGGGACCGTAAACCGCCGCTCTACATCTCGCTGGGCGCAATCAGCTTGGTCACGCTTGTGCCAACTGGGAAGGCCATCCGCCGTTTTTTCCTCCCACGGAATATCAATATGCGTATCCATGATGAAAATAGACATCTATAAGGCCCCTTCCTTCGCTATACGCTTCAATGTGGCGTAATAAGCCGTAATCGCAAGATCATACTTGAATTTTTCCGTTTAAAGAGGGATCAAAAGCCATGCGTCTTATTACATGGAATATCAATTCACTTCGCCTCCGGCTGCCCCTCTTAACGCGTCTAAGCGAAGAATACGCCCCTGATGTCATCTGCCTTCAGGAAACAAAGGTCCCCGACCCGCTCTACCCCCAAGAGGCGTTAACGGCCCTAGGCTATCCGCATCAGCTTTATCGCGGGATGAAAAGCTATAACGGCGTGACGATTCTATCACGCATACCGTTAGAGCCCGCCCTATCTCATGCACCTGATTGGTGCGGCAAGATGGATTGCCGCCATGTTGCTGCGCGCCTTCATACAGACTCCGGCCCGGTGAATCTTCATAATTTCTACGTCCCTGCTGGTGGCGACATACCAGACCCAGACGAGAACGAAAAATTCGCCCATAAGCTCGCTTTTTTAGAAGAAGCAAAAGAGTGGTTTACAGCCCATCCTCCTAAAAGAAGCATCCTTGTGGGGGATTTAAACATCGCCCCGCTAGAGCATGACGTATGGAGCCATAAACAGCTCCTCAAAATTGTTAGCCACACACCCATTGAGACATCCGGCCTGTTAGACTGGATGCACACAGGCTTTGAAGATGCCATGCGTACTGCCATCCCAGAGCCAGAAAAACTCTATACATGGTGGTCATATCGCAACCGAGATTGGAAGAAATCTAACCGTGGCCGCCGGTTGGACCATATTTGGGCCACGCCAGATATTCTCCCCAATATGCAAAAAATCACCGTTCTCAGCGCGCTACGCGACTGGGAATCCCCCTCCGACCATGCACCGGTCATGATGGACATTACCCTCTAACAATACCACCCTATAAAGAGTGCAGGCTGACCTAACATGATAGGACCAGCCTGCTTTGGAGAACGTCTTACACATTAGGGTTAAGGCAATAGCCCCCACCCTCTGTCAGCAAAATCCCAGCTCGGCCTTGCCCCGGCTCTATCTTTTGGCGAAGGCGATAAATATGGGTCTCTAATGTATGGGTCGTTACAGAGGCGTGATACCCCCAGACCTCATGCAACAGCACATCACGCTCTACCGGCTGCCCTCCTGCGCGATAGAGATATTTAAGGATAGCTGTCTCTTTCTCTGTTAAATGAATCCGCTGACCTGTTTTAGGCTCAAAAAGCTGCTTGTTTGCGGGGCGAAAGACATAAGGACCAATATCAAAAACAACGTCCTCGCTATTTTCAAACAAACGCAGCTGCGCTCTCACACGCGCCTTTAA
This sequence comes from Bombella sp. ESL0385, assembly GCF_009725755.1. Classification (GTDB taxonomy): domain Bacteria; phylum Pseudomonadota; class Alphaproteobacteria; order Acetobacterales; family Acetobacteraceae; genus Bombella; species Bombella pollinis. Next base: position 885,087 of record NZ_WNIJ01000001.1, on the reverse strand, counting down.
CTCACCAATGCGAAAAGGCTTAGCCACATAATCATTCGCCCCTGCATCAAGACCACGAATGACATCATCTTCATCATGAGATCCTGTCATGATGATAATAGGGATTGCTAACCCCTTTTTACGTAATGCCGCACAAAATTCCCGGCCATCACCATCAGGAAGATTCACATCCAACAAGACAATATTAATCCGCCCCTCAGAACGACCCAACACTTCCTCTGCAAGAGCAAGCGTGGTTGCCCGCTCTACCCGATAAGCCGCTCCTTCTGACAACTGAGCCGCTAAGACGGAACCTAAACCATCATCATCGTCAACAATCAATATTGAGTGCCGCGTATTCATGTCTCAAAAATCCTGTTCATAAATACAGTTCAGTTACAGCCTTGCCCTCAACATCCCCCCAAAAAAGAGCCTGAAAAGCATAGCACTGCTACTAACCAACCAACACTACCCTAATCCGTTTAAAAACAGAAGGCTATGCCTCTTCAAGTAGCTCTGCCTCCTCTTTTACCCCGGTAAAGGCCTCTTGCCCTTCTGGCGAGAACATGGAAATAGCCAAATCCCCCGCAGCTGGACTCGTCTTAGTCCTATCTTCTGCCGAGCGTATAAAGATACCCGTCCCACGGCGTACGATGAGCAGATCGATCCGGTTTTCTTCTTTTTCCAACAAATCAGCCATTACTTCCGTAACGGTATAGCTCTTAAAACGCCAACCACGACTAAATAACGTATCAAAAAACGTATAGTTCCATCCCGGCTCTCCCAGTACTTTCCCACGCGCATCACGCGAAAGACCACGATAGAGGTCCAGCCGTGCCACACCGGGGCTAACCTGATAAACGCGCTCCCGCCCCATATGAGGGGCTAAATGCCCACAAACCATACCGTTATAAATCGCATCCCCTGTTGTCGCGATCAGATAATCGGCGGGCCGCTCCTCCAAAGCTTCTTGCCCGGCTGCGGAGAGGAGTTCCGTCTTTAAAACAGGTACCCCGAGCCGTGCAGCAGGCATAAGCTCTTGCGCTGTTGTATCAACAAGCAAGACGGGTACTTTCTCCTCATTCAAACATGCGGCGAGGTCCGTTGACCACGCATTACCGCCTAGAATGACCAAAGCTGGCTCGTTAGAGAGTGTCAGATGCAGCCGCCGTGCGAGGGGACCGAGGGAAAAGCCATGGCAAATCATCGTCACAGCAATGACTGCAAACACTGCAGGCATCACCAACTCTGCCGAAGGATACCCCGCCTCTGCCAATTTAATCCCCGCAGCCCCAGCCACAGCCGCTGCAACAATACCGCGCGGGGCAATCCAGCCAACAAAAAGCCGCTCTTGCCAGCTCATCGTTGTGCCTAATGTGGAGAGGAAAATCCCCAGTGGCCGCACCACAAACAACACCACTAAGGTCAGCAATAAAATCGGGACCGAGAGCCGTGCCAGAACCCCACGATGCAAATCCGCCGCGAGGAGGATGAACAATACCGAGACCATCAGCACAACAAGGGATTCCTTTGTGCGTTTTAGATCATTCATCCCCGGCGGGTGTAAGTTGGTCAGCATCATGCCAAAAACGGTTACGGCGATTAGCCCCGCACCTTCCATCGCCAATGTGCAGGCCTCAAAAATAACCAGGGCTAGTGTTAGAATGACAGGGACCTTTAGCAGCTCCGGCATTAAGTCCCGCGTAAAGAGATAGCTGAGCAAATAAGCAGGCAATATCCCCGCAGCAACAGACAAAGCCCCCGCCACAACCATATCAGGCAAGGTGTGGACAAAGAGCATCTGTTTATGCAGGTCGAGATGCAGCAACATAACCTGCATCACAACCGCAGCAAGAATAGCCCCTAGCGGGTCATTCACAATCGCTTCCCACCGTAAAAAGGCAGCAACACGCGGTTGTAACTTGGCACTGCGTAGCAAAGGCAGAATGACCGTAGGCCCCGTCACCACGATAATCGCCCCAAAGAGAAAAGACGGCCCCCACTCCAGCCGTGCAACATAATGCGCCGCTATGGAGCCTAAGAGCCAGTTGATAGGCAAGGCCACCATCGTCAAACGTGCAACCCCTTGCCCAGCCTCGCGTAACTGACGAAGATCCAGCGCAAGGCCGCCTTCAAACACGATCAAGGCGACCAGCATAGAGACAAGCGGACGGAAGGCATGGCCTAATGTTTCGGAGGGGTTTAACCAGCCTAGCACAGGGCCAAAAAGCAGCCCCATAGCAAACAGCAACACAATTGCTGGCAAGTGCAGACGCCACGCCACCCATTGCGCCAGCATACCAGCTCCAAATGTTAGCACCACACCAAAGAGAACATCATAGGCCATAGGGAGCGTATTTCCTCCATTGCGCGTAGCCGAATATCAGCCATTCTCACAATAAATACACAAACGCTCCATGGCAGAAAAGCTCCGCCATCACGCTAATAAGGCTGTAAGAGGCTTAATTTTGTGCGCTACGCTCCATCACCGCAACAAAAAAGCCATCTGTCCCATAGCTATAGGGGGTAAGGGCAAAGGCAGAATCTTGGCGCAAGCTCTCTGGCAAGAATAAAGACCGCCGCGCTGAAGGAAGGCGCTGATAATCAGCCCTTCTTTTAAGGAAGGCCTCTATCTGCTGGGTATTCTCCACCCCTAAGAGAGAGCATGTGGCATAAACCAATTTACCACCGGGGCGAACAAGCCGTGCGGCAATATCCAAAATAGCGGCTTGCTTTACGCAAAGCTCTTGTACATCCGTCTCACTTAGCCGCAGCCGTGCATCAGGGTTACGCCGCCATGTTCCCGTACCAGAGCAAGGCGCATCGACCAATACCGTCTCAAACTGCCCTTCCCGCCGTTTGGCCCATTTATCTCCCTCTTTGAGGAGATGGCGCGTCACATTATGCACACCCGCCCGGCGCAACCGCTTTACAGCCCCCTCCAACCGTATAGAGGAGACATCACATGCGACAATTTGACCCTTATTTTCCATCGTCATGGCAATAGCTAAGGTCTTTCCCGCCGCACCAGCGCAATAATCAAGCAACCGCTCGCCGGGGCGGGCATCCACCGCCGCAGCGATGAGCTGGCTCCCTTCATCCTGAATCTCTACCAGACCATCCCGAAAAAGTGCCGCAGCGGTAACGGGCTGGCGGCCCTCAAGACGAATCCCCCAAGGGGAAAGAGGCGTTGGCTGCCCATCAAACCCTTCCCGCTTAAGGCGGCGCAAGGCTTCCTCACGCGTTCCTTTCAGCAGATTCACGCGGAGGTCGAGCGTTGGAGCCCCCATGAGGGCACGCATTTCCTCCTCCAATCGCTCACCGAAATCACGCTCTAAATAAGGGTGCAACCAATCAGGATATTCCAACCTGACAGGGAGGGATTGTTTCTCATCTGTGATGGATTGGCCCTCTAATGCCGCCAGCATCGCATATTCACGCTCACTCAATGGGGCTGGCGCGTAACGCTCCCCACTAAATAACGCCTGAATGGAGGATAAAGGCTGCCCCACAAAATGCAGCATCGCCGCGCATAAAAGCCGTGGGGAAATATCCTCATGCCGGTACCGTAACTCTGCCCGTAAATGCCAATGCAGCCGCCGCCACGCCCGCAGCACATCCCACGCTAAGGTCGAGATAGCCCTGCGATCCCCGCCACCAATATAGCGGCGTTCGCGGAAGAAGTTATTAGCCACGGCATCAGCCGGACGATGAGGCGCATTTTGAATCGCACAAAGCAGATCAATCGCACCAGAGAGACGAGCAGCGGGGGTCATGGCCCCCGCCTACCCTGTTTCCGTCCTTCAGGAAAGGGAAAAATCACCTTACAGGCGATAGTTCGGTGCTTCCCGCGTGATGGTCACATCATGCACATGGCTTTCGCGCAGGCCAGCATTCGTAATTTTGCGGAACTTCGCCCGAACTTGCAAATCTGCCACGGTAGCGGAGCCTGTATAACCCATACCAGCCCGCAGCCCCCCAACAAGCTGATGCACCACCGCTGCCATCGGGCCTTTATAAGGCACTTGCCCCTCAATCCCCTCTGGAACCAGCTTGAGCGTATCGCGTACCTCCCCTTGGAAGTAACGATCCGCCGAGCCACGGGCCATCGCCCCCATGGAGCCCATACCACGATACGCTTTATAGGTCCGCCCCTGATAAAGGAAGCTCTCACCAGGGCTTTCCTCACATCCTGCGAGCATGGAACCAACCATCACAACATCCGCACCCGCCCCAATGGCTTTGACGATATCGCCAGAGGTCCGAATCCCCCCATCGGCAATAGCGGGGACATCAAGCTCATGACAGGCGGCCGCTGTCTCCAACACCGCAGAGAATTGCGGCACACCCACACCCGCCACCACACGCGTTGTGCAGATGGACCCTGGGCCAATGCCAATCTTTACACAATCTGCACCGGAGCGAATCAAAGCTTGTGCAGCCTCTGGTGTCGCGACATTCCCCGCAATGAGCTGCACATCCGCATAACGGTCCCGTAATCGCGCAACAGTTTCTAACACACCGCGGGAATGGCCATGGGCGGTATCAACCACCAGCACATCCACCCCCGCATCCACAAGGGCAGCCCCACGGCGGAGGCCATCTTCCCCTACGCCGATAGCCGCCGCACAGAGCAACCGGCCCTCAGCATCCTTTACCGCCAAAGGATGGGTCGTTGCTTTATCCATATCCTTAACGGTAATCAGCCCCACGCAATGCTCTGCATCATCCACAACAAGGAGCTTCTCAATCCGATGGTCATGCAGGAGTTGGCGGGCTTGCTCAGGCGATGCCCCATGCTTAACCGTCACCAACCCTTCATGGGTCATCATATCGCGGACAAGTGTTGTCTCATCAGCGGTAAAGCGCATGTCACGATTGGTCAAAATCCCAACCAGCTTGCCGCTTTTCTCCACAACTGGGAGGCCAGAAATCCCATTGCGGGCCATAATCTCATGGACTTCCCGCAGGGTTTGGTCCGGCCCAACTGTTACGGGATTAACTACCATCCCGGCCTCAAAACGCTTCACACGGCGGACCTGCTCAGCCTGCTCCTCCAGCGTTAGGTTTTTATGGATAACCCCCATACCGCCTTGCTGGGCCATGCAAATAGCCATTTCTTCTTCCGTCACTGTATCCATAGCGGAGGAAAGAAGTGGAATATTCAGGCTAAGCTTACGGGTAAGGCGCGTCTTTGTGCTGACCTGCCCCGGCAGAACAGAGGATTCAACAGGTTCAATAAGGACATCATCAAAGGCCAAGGCATCACGCACTCGGTTATAAAGTCTCTCTTGTGGGAAGTTTGTCATGCTGCCTACGCCCTCGCTCGTGCGTCCTGTGTCAATACAACTCGGTCAGCTTAACCCTATTGATAGGTTTTAAGCCGTTGGCAGGGTCTCATAACGCACTCTGCAAAGGGAGGCAAAGAAAATCCGCCACTATGGCCCTTCTATCTCACAATGAAGCCGAAAAACGCGGCGTCGCTTGGCCTGTTTGCTTTGCGGCAAGCTCTTTCTGCCGTGCATCAAACACCGCTGCCACATGCCGGAGGAAAGGCTTGCCCTTTTCTGTCAGGCTAAGGTGATTCCCTTGCCAGTGAATCAACCCATCTTCCTCAAAAGAGCGTAACGCCTCTAACTCCGCAGCAAAAGCCTGACTTAGAGCCTGCCCTTCTGGAATATAAGGGGTAAGGTCCACAGCAGAGAGGCACATGATGGTCTCAATCACCTTCCCCCGCCAACGATCATCTTGTGTGCGAAAGACACCGCGGGCGATGGGCAAGCCGTCTTGCTCCTTCAAAGCACGGCTATAAGCGGCTGTGGAGGGGATATTCTGATAATATCCCTCTGGCGTCATGGAGATAGACGAGGCCCCCATCCCCAGCAAAACAGGTGAGGAATCAATCGTATAGCCTTGGAAGTTCCGATGCAGTGTCCCGGCCTCATAAGCGCGCGCCATTGCATCATCTGGATGGGCGTAATGGTCTAGCCCAATGGGCTTATAGCCCGCCTTTACCAAGACGTGATCAATCATCGCCGCTTGCTCAACCCTCTCCTCCGTACCGGGTAAGGCCTCCTGAGGGATGAGTTGCTGGCGTTTCTGCTTCCACGGGACATGAGCATAACCAAAAACAGCTAATCTATCTGGTCGCATGGCCACAATGCGTTGGGCGGTGTCCTTCACACTCTCCACCGTTTGATAAGGCAGACCATAGATGAGGTCGATATTCACCCCATGCACCCCGGCGGCATGGGCTTGCTGCACACAGGCGAGAGTTTGCTCATAAGATTGTACGCGCCCGCATGTCTCTTGTACGCGTGGGTTAAGGTCCTGCACCCCAAAGCTGATGCGATTAAACCCCAACTCCGCCAAGAGTGGCAACATCCCCTCTGGAACATGACGCGGGTCCATCTCCATAGCCAACTCTGCATCTGGAGCTATCTGGAACGCCCTACGCACAGCGGCCATGACCTCCCGCAAAACATCCTGCGGTAAGGTTGTCGGCGTCCCTCCCCCAAAATGAAGATGCCGTACAAGGCGGCCTTGCCCTATCAGGGCGATAACGCGGCGCATCTCCTCTAGCAATAACGCCCCATATGCCTTGCGTCCCTCCTCCTGCCGCATCACAGCCGTATTGCAGGCACAAAAGCGGCATAGCTCATCACAAAAAGGGACATGAAAATAAAGCGAGACCGATTGCTCAGCCGGCAAAGCCTTTAGCCAGCTTGCCACATCTTGCGGACCAATAGCATCAGTGAAACTAACAGCAGTTGGGTAGCTGGTATAACGCGGCAGATTGCCCGCATAACGCGCTATTAAATCAGATGAGATTTTTGCAGCCATATCGTGCCATGCTCCAACCTTGAAGAAGGGAGCCTTCCCTTACAGCGGCATACGCTGATACGCAAATCTGAAGCGTATGTTAAGCGAACTTGTGCATCATTTAAGCTAAGATAACTGGCTGGGAGACCTGGATTCGAACCAGGGCTGACCGGGTCAGAGCCGGTAGTTCTACCGCTAAACTATCTCCCAAGCGGCACTGTGAGACCGCTCTAAGACGGCCTGCTAAACATAACACCCTCATAATGGCTGGGAGACCTGGATTCGAACCAGGGCTGACCGGGTCAGAGCCGGTAGTTCTACCGCTAAACTATCTCCCAAGGCGGTGTATGCAGTCGGGTTTCTAACGTCATTCATTTTCCGGCGCAAGAGGGCAGGCGCGTTTTTCCCTTGTTTCTACCCCCTCACCCCTGACGCTTATGCGCCAGACTCGCCAAAAAGGCCCCGCCTATCAATAATAGCCCGACCAGCCCCGTTATCCATTCTGGTACAGAGACCAACACGCCACATAGCATCAAAAGAGACAGAATAAGGATGGTATAAAACGCCCCATGCTCTACATAAACATACTCTGCCAAAGCGTTCGTTTTCAGCATGGAGAGGGTCATAGACCGTACAAACATGGCCCCCACACCAAGGCCAAGGGCGATTATGATAGGGTCTGTCGTAATAGCAAACGCCGAAATGACACCATCAAAAGAGAAGCTCGCATCAATAAACTCTAGATAGAGGAAGCTGAGCAAACCGCCCTTCATCATAAGGGGGGCTGCACCGGGCTCACCAATCAACCAGACGAGAACTTCTTTGCCCAATATATAGGCAACAATCCCCCCACAGCCCCAAAAGAGAAAGGCTAACGGGTCATGCCCGGGGGCCATCAAACGGCTTACCCCCATCAGCACCGCTAATGTCACCCCCACAGGCAAGGCGGGGACCCCACCAAGCCGTGCTACTGGCTTTTCCACCCATGTGACCCAATGATGGGTTTTATCATCATCTAAAAAGTAATTCAGCGCGATAAGGAGGAGGAATGCCCCACCAAAAGAGGCGATCATATCCCGCGCACCGAGCATGATATGGGCATAACGCTGCGGCTCCATCATCGCCAAACGCGCCGCTTGCCACGGGGAAAGCCCCGCGACAATAGCCACAAGCAGAATGGGGAAAAGAAACCGCATCCCTAAAACTGAAATCGGCATCCCCCAGCTCATATAACGGCGTTGCCATTGTGGAGACATGGTTTTGAGAATACCGTAATCGACAATCGCATTATCCATGGATTCAGCAGTTTCCATCAGGGCTAGAATCGCTACAGCCTCTACCCCCATAAGCACCCCGGTAAGGCTCGCTGTCTGCCAATATCCTAAGCCTGCCCCTATACATAAGGCGAAGGCTGCAACCATAAAGGCGGCGTAAAATTGTCTCACAAAAGGCCCTTATCTTCTCTAGTGCAACGGCTAACACAATGTCTCTGCCAGCCCCTTACAGGCAAAAAGCCTCTTGCAGCAACAAAAAGACGAAGCGGCCTTTGCAGATAGGATGGAAGGGCTTATCTTCTCGCATTATGAGCCCAAAAGATACACCTCCCTCATCCCGCCGCCCTGCTAAAGAGCGAGCCGCAAAACGTGTTCCCGGCAAGCCCTTGCGTCACTCACGCACACCCGGCACACGCGACCCCGCCGATGATGCCTCTGCCTCCCAAACCTTACGGACGCAGACCGTCAAACTACGCAAAGCCCGTGGGCGCACCCCTGCCCAGCAACGCTGGCTCAATCGCCAATTAAATGACCCCTACGTCAGTGCGGCACGCCAACAAGGCTGGCGGTCCCGCGCGGCCTTCAAATTGCTGGAGATGGATGACCGCTTCCACTTCATCAAACCCGGTAGCCGCGTGGTGGACCTGGGTGCCGCACCGGGGGGCTGGGCGCAGATTGCCGTTAAGCGCGGGGCGGCTAAGGTCATTGGGGTGGACTTACTACCAGTGGACCCCGTACCGGGGGCCGACATCATCGAAGGGGATTTTATGGAAGCCGACATGCCAGAACGGCTCCAAAACATGCTTGGCGGGCGCGCAGACCTTGTGATGTCCGATATGGCACCTAACACCACAGGCCATGCTGCAACTGATCATATCCGCATTATGGCCTTAGCTGAAAATGCACTCGACTTCGCCTTAAAAATCCTCGCTACGGACGGGGCCTTTATTGCAAAAGTCTTCCAAGGTGGGTCAGAAAAAGAGATGCTAGACCTGATGAAGCGCAACTTCGCCGTTGTGAAGCACGTCAAGCCGCCTGCCTCCCGTAAGGAATCGAGCGAGCTTTACGTCATTGCCACTGGCTTCCGCGATGAGCTTTGATTTCCCAGATTATCCCGCTCCCTTCCAAGAGATGTTCCAAGCGGCATTACGAGGGGAACATGACGGGTGTTTTGCGCTCCTTGCCTTAGCCTTAGAGAGCCGTCTCTTTCCTACAATTTCGCGCTCTGTGCCGCAGGAGTTCCCACGACGCATACCCAAACATATTGCTCAATTTTGGGATAGTACGCCCCCGCCCGATGATATTCTCACCGCCATGGAGAGCGTCCGGCTCGCTCATCCTGACTTCACCTATCATCGTGCCAATGCCGACTCCGCTCGGGCGTTTATTGAGGCGCATTTCGGCACGGATATTGCAGCCCTGTATGAGGCTTGCCCCCATCCTGCCATGCTCTCTGATTTTTGGCGGTTATGTTACCTGCATATCAAAGGCGGTGTGTATATTGATGCCGATGTTATCTGCCACGCCCCCGTTACGGACATAACCAAAGGAGCCCATTTTAAGACATTGCTACCTTACTCCGTGGGCAATCCGTGGTGCCTTGATAATGACATCCTCATTTACGAGGCCGGGAACCCCATCATGCAGCATATTATGGAAACGATGTTCCACAAGGTCCGCGCTTTTGTCGAGACAGGTGTTTTTGAAAATGTCTGGGCCATTACCGGCCCCGGAGCAATGGTCATGGGAACCATGAATTGGATTGCCCAACAGCTAAAAACGCATGATGTTCCTTTTAAAGAGATTGATAGCTTCCTAACAGATTCAGGGATTATCTTTATCCCTCATCCGCATATAGAGCAGGCCTTGCCGACTTATTCGCACTTTGCGTACCAACAAACTACGGCAAATTGGCGCAGATTCCGGCCTAACCTTTAGGTCCCTCATGCGGTGTGGCAATTACCTCCTGCACAGCATCCATCAATATCGTACGTTCATGCGGGGCAGTTACATCGGCCAGCGTAACGCTATCCAGCACATCCATAAACGCAAAACGTGCCTTCAACAGCGTCTGCTTTAAACGGCATCCCCCCACCAAAATACAGCCCGCTGCTGCCTCATCTTTACGCATGCAGCTTACAAGGGCGAGGTCATCCTCTGTACAACGGACAACATCACCCAGATAAATCTCCGCCGCATCACGCCCTAAACGCAGCCCCCCTTTGCGCCCACGCAGCGTCTTAATAAAGCCATGCTGCCCTAAGCGATGCACCACCTTTACTAAATGATTTTCAGAGACTCCATAAACACGGGCAATCTCCCCAATAGAGACAAGACGGTCTTTTTGTGTTTCCAGATAAATTAAAACCCGAAAGGCGTAATCCGTATAAAGGGTTAAGCGCATAGCCCTAATCCCCCTACCCTATGCCGCATCACTCTGGCGTGCTTTCTCCAGCAATTTACCTAGAGAAGCGAGGATTTTCCGCGCCATATTAATGCGTACGGCGTTTGTCATTTCCCGCACCATCGCAAGCTTATGGTCCGGGCGTATCTTCACCCCAGCTTTCTCATTCCGCGCAGCCCAACGGATTAACCCATCTGGATTAGCAAACTTATTCTTGCGGAACTGAAGCACCATGCCTTTAGGACCAGCCTCTAACCGCTCCACCCCGGTATCGCGGCAGAGTTTTTTAATCATCACAACATCAAGCAGATTTTCTACCTCTTGGGGCAGCGGGCCGAAGCGATCCACCAGCTCTACCCGCATCGCATCCACATCAGCTTCGTCCTTCAAAGCGGCGATGCGGCGATATAAACCAAGCCGAACAGGCAGGTCTTTTACATAATCCTCCGGCAAGAGGACAGCCAAACCGAGAATGATGTTCGGTGTCCAGCCTATATCCTCCTCATCGCTCTCATCACGCATCCGCCGCAAATCCGTCACCGCATCTTGCAGCATCTGTTGATACAGCTCGATCCCCACCTCCCGAATATGGCCAGATTGCTCATCGCCTAAGAGGTTCCCCGCCCCGCGTAAATCGAGGTCATGCGAGGCGAGCGTAAAGCCTGCCCCTAAAGAATCCAACGTCTGCATAATCTCTAAGCGTTTGATGGAAGATGAGGATAATACGTGCGTTTGTGGCCATGTCAGATAGGCATAACCACGCTGTTTGGCCCGCCCTACACGACCACGAAGCTGATAAAGCTGGCCAAGGCCAAACATATCCGCCCGATGAATAATAATCGTATTAACACGCGGCATATCCAAGCCGCTTTCCACAATATTGGTGGAGAGCAGAATATCGTACTTCCCCTCCGAGAACTCCGTCATCACCGTTTCTAGCTCGGTGGGGGTGAGGCGGCCATGCGCCTCGGTAATGCGGGCATCTGGCACAATCTCTTTAAGCCGCTCTGCCATATGCTGCATATCCGATAAACGCGGCACAACGCAGAAAATCTGCCCCCCGCGGAAGCGTTCTCGCTGAATGGCTTCATGAATCATCACTTTATCAAAAGGCGTGATGAAAGTACGGACCGAGAGCCGGTCTGTCGGCGGGGTGGCAATCAAGCTCATCTCCCGCACACCAGAGAGCGATAGCTGAAGCGTGCGGGGAAGCGGGGTTGCGGAGAGGGTCAGCACATGGACATCCTCGCGCATAGCTTTCAGCTTCTCTTTATGCGCCACGCCGAAATGCTGTTCCTCATCAATAATCAGCATCCCTAGCCGCTCAAAAGACACTGCTTTGGAGAGGAGCGCATGAGTCCCGATGACAATATCCACCGTGCCATCAGCCAACCCATCGCGCACTTTTGTGGCTTCTTTTGCGCTCACCATGCGTGAGAGCTGCTCTACCCGCACAGGTAGCCCCTCAAAACGCTGTTTAAAGCCAAGATAATGCTGCCGTGCGAGCAAGGTTGTGGGCACCACGACAGCCACTTGCATACCAGAAAGAGCCGCGACAAACGCCGCGCGTAAGGCGACTTCTGTCTTACCAAAGCCGACATCCCCACAGACGAGGCGGTCCATCGGCTTGCCGCTGCTTAAATCCTCCAACACATCGGCAATCGCGCGCGATTGGTCCTCCGTCTCCATAAAAGGAAATCGCGCGCAGAACTCATCCCACAACCCCTCTGCGGGAGCCATGATGGGGGCCTCCTTCATCGCCCGTGCCGCTGCGGTGCGAATCAGCTCCCCGGCCATTTCGCGCAGGCGTGTCTTCATCTTCGCCTTACGCGCCTGCCATGATGTCCCACCTAGCCTATCAAGCTGCACCGTCCCTTGCTCGGAGCCAAACCGGCTAAGCAAGTCGATATTCTCCACAGGCAGAAGCAAGCGTTGCTCCCCATCATAAAGGATGGAGAGATAATCATGCGCTACACGCCCTTCGCGCACGGTCTCTAGCCCAACATAACGCCCAATGCCGTATTCCTCATGGACGACAAGGTCACCCTCGGCAATTTCGCCAATTTGGGTGATAAAATCTTGACCCTTTCGCCGCCGCCTTGGTGGGCGGGCTAACCTCTCTCCTAATAAATCTTGCTCGGAGACAAAGGCGACTCTTCCCCCCGTAAAGCCACGCTCTAGCCCCAGAACAACCAGCCCAACCGCCCCACGCGCCATAGCTGCGGCCTCGGGCCAACCCTCAAAGCTCTCACACGCAATATCATGATCGCGTAAGAGGGTCGCAATCCGCTCCCGCGAACCATTGCTCCATGCCGTTAGGTAAGTGCGCCGCCCCTCTTTCGCCCATGCTTGTACATGGGTTGCAAATTGCTGAAAAATCCCTTCTCGCCCCGCGCCGCCCATGCTGGCAAAAACAGGCCCCGGCTTATAGCCTGCCTCTATCCCCTCAGCTCCATCAGGGCGCGCAAAGGGTGATAATAGGACGGTGGGATGGCCCTTCAACATCCCTTCCCACCCATGGCGATTGAGATATAAACGATGCGGCGGTAGGGGCCGGTAAGGCAGCTCCCCCTCATGCCCCGCCGCGCAACGCGCTTGGTAATGGTCGGCAATCATCTCCAACCGGGCGATAAAAATCTCTGGCGTTTCACGCTCAAAACTCACCGCGGCATCTGGCAGATAATCCAACAAAGTTTCCATATGATGGCCATCACCATCATGAAAAAGCGGTAGATAATGCTCTGCCCCGCTGGCCCGGCGTCCCTCCAATAATTGCCGGTACAGCACATCCTCCATCGCACCGCTGCCAAACACATCCCGCCATCCTGTCTGAAAACGGCTTAGGCTGGCTTTATCCAATGCATATTCCGACACGGGCGTAAGGCTGAACCCCTCCCGCGCCTCTGTCGAACGCTGGGTTGCAGCATCAAAATTACGGATATTATCAACCTCATCTCCGAAGAAATCGAGCCGCACAGGCTCCCCCGCATCAGCGGGATAGAGGTCGAAGATGCTCCCGCGCATAGCAAATTCGCCGCGCTCCATCACGGTATCAACACGGCTATAGCCATTCCCCACCAGCTGCTCAGCAAGGTGATTAGCCTCCACCATATCACCACGTTTGATGTGGAGTGTCTGGCCCGCAAAAGCGGCACGCGGCGGTACACGTTGAATCATCGCATGGATTGTCGTCAGCACAATGCGGCCTGTGGGCGGTGCGGGCTCCAATAAATGGCTTAAGGTTGCTGTACGCTCTGCAACGATGGACGGATTAGGCGAGATACGATCATAAGGTAGGCAATCCCACGCAGGAAAGCGCAGCACCATTACCTCTGGCACAAGCCAACTCAGCATATCAGCCAGGGACGCTAAAGCGGCATCATCATGAGCGACATGCACAATCGTCCCTTGATGCTCTGACAAACGCTGACGCAGCAAAAACGCCACCGCGCCATCTGGCACACCCCAGATAGTCGGACCAAAAGACGCCATGGCAGAATCTTCAGCGTGCATCAAAGCAGGCTCCCCTCATGAGATAAGAGTATTTTTATTATCTGATGGTTTTGCTACCCTATAACGCTCCCTCGGCCCTCTGTCAGCACAAAAGCCGTTTACACGCTATGCCCCTTGCCCCTCCCTCTTTGCGGATTACCCCGCTTTTGGCCCCGCTGACGAGCTTGCCGGGACTCACAGCACGCCATGCCACATTATTAAGCAAAATTAGCGGCGGCAAACGGGTGATTGACCTGCTCTTTACCCTGCCAGAAAAGCTCATTGACCGCCGAAAAATAATGACCCTTGCCGAAGGACGCGCCCTCCCAACGGGGGACGTACTCACAAGCCATGTCCGCGTCTTAGGCATTCGCCGTCCTGCACGGCCTTCCCAACCGACCATCCTCACCGCCCATGATGAAACGGGCATGTTAGAGATTACCTTCTTCCAAAAAGGGCGACTATTCCTCCCCCCTGAAGGCACGGAGATTCTCGTCTCTGGTAAAGTAGGACATTATCATGACCGCCTCACACTCTCCCGGCCAGACCATATCATCGCGTGGGAGAAGAGAGATAACTTCCCGTGGTTAGAGCCTGTCTGGCCCTTAACGGCTGGATTATTCCCCTCCACCGTGCGCCGTGCCATGAAGGCCGCTTTGGCCCTCATCCCCGATGACCTCCCTGAATGGTTAGATGCCCCCCTCCTGCAAAAACATCGCTGGCCGTCCTTTAAAACGGCATTAGAAACCTTACACCTGCCCGAAAGCCTCTCCCAACAAGGGGACCCCACCCCCTTTTTAGAGCGCGCACGCGCACGCCTTGCCGCTGATGAAGTCCTCGCTGACCAGCTTTGCTTAGGGATGGCCCGCCAACAAGCGCAGGCGCGCGAGGGGCGTGCCCTTATTGGAGATGGCACACTCCGCCAACAGCTTTTGGAGCGTTTTGGCCATCGCCCCACCGCAGCCCAAAGCCGTGTCATGGATGAAATTGCCGCTGATATGCGCCAACCCACCCCGATGATGCGCCTTTTGCAAGGTGATGTAGGGGCAGGGAAAACCCTTGTCGCAATGATGGCCATGCTCCATGCTGTAGAGGCCGGCACTCAAGCGGCCTTCATGGCCCCGACCGAAATCCTCGCTCAGCAACATGCCAGCACCTTTGAAGCCCTCTGCCCTGTGCCCTTTGTCTTTTTAAGTGGCTCCATCAAAGGGCGTGCCCGGCGGATTGCCTTAGCCAAGCTGGCCGATGGTCATGCTAAAATCGCCATCGGCACGCATGCACTCTTTCAAGATGGTGTCATCTTTGCTGACCTCGGGCTTGCTGTCATTGATGAACAGCATCGTTTTGGGGTGGAGCAGCGTATGAAGCTCGCCACAAAAGGCCCTGCAACTGATGTGCTGGTCATGACAGCCACCCCCATCCCCCGCACACTTCAACTCACAGAATGGGGCGAGATGGGTGTTAGCCGGCTGGATAGCAAACCCGCCGGACGCCAACCCATCCATACGACTGTTCATAATATGGGCCTATTGGATGATATTCTCGCAGGGATAAAGCGCGCCTTAGAGCAAGGAAAACAAATCTTTTGGGTCTGCCCTCTTATTGAGGAGAGTGAAAGCCAAAGTGCCGCCGCAGCGGAGGAACGCTGGGCCGCACTCACCAAACGATTCGGCCCCATCATCGGCCTTGCCCACGGCAAACAGGATATTGAAACACGCCAAAAGGCCCTCACCGCCTTTGAGCAAGGCAAAACACGCCTCCTTGTTGCCACAACGGTGATTGAAGTCGGCGTTGATATCCCCAATGCAACGATTATGGTCATTGAGCAAGCTGAGCGTTTCGGCCTTGCCCAGCTTCATCAACTCCGTGGTCGGGTGGGGCGTGGGGCACAACAATCTTACTGCCTCCTCCTCCATAGTGAGGAGAGCAGCTTCACCGCGAAAAAACGCCTCTCCCTCTTACGCGATACTGAGGATGGCTTCCTCATCGCTGATGAAGATTTCCGCATCCGTGGTGGGGGCGACCTTGCAGGCAGCCGCCAATCTGGCTTACCGGGCTTTCGCCTTGCCGACCCCACACGCCTTGCTTTGCTCCTCACCGCTATGCGCCATGATAGCCAGCGTGAGCTAACGCGTAACCCCACCTTACAAGGCCCACGCGGAGCAGCTTTGCAAGACCTCCTCCATCTGTTTGACCGCGCTATGCCGGGACGATTGCTCGCCGCTGGGTAGAAGACTGGATATTGAATCAATTTTATTGATAACCAAGCGACTAGTTTATAGTAATTCTTTAATAGTGTCTTCCTTAATTAAAGAGATTGAAAAATCTTCGCAGTTTTTTCTTTTTCATATGGCGTAAGTGAAAAAACATGCTACCGTCCTAATCGGACCGCATGAATGGCGGTGCCTTTTAAGACCCTGAGGGTAGCAGAATGTTGCTCCCCTCCCTGATGACCCCAGTACGGGACGAGACACTTGAGAAATAATAGATCCGACCGCAGCTCCTTTTCCTCCCGCCGCGGCGGTTTTGACCGCGATTTTATGACCCAACCCTCCTATTTTGACGATCGCGGCAGTTACGATGCGCCGCGTGGTGGCTTTGGTGGTGGCCCCCGCCGTGGTGGCGGTGGCGGCCGTGGTGGCCCGCAAATCACTCCCACAGGCCCCGAAATCACCGGGACGGTTAAATGGTTCAACTCCGAGCGTGGCTTCGGTTTTGTTGGGCTGAGCGATGGTAGCGGGGATGTTTTCCTCCACGCGAATACGCTGAACACTATCGGCCATGGCGAGCCTGCACCGGGCACAACTGTTGTTGTACGCGTTGGCCAAGGCCCCAAAGGCCGCCAAGTCGCCGAGGTTCTCTCTGTTGATGCCAGCACTGCGACAGAGGAAGCCCCCCGCCACTCCGCACCGCCTATGCGGCAAGAGCGCGAGCGTTTCCACCCTGCACCAGATCTCTCCCAAGCTGAAGAAATGCGCGGGATTGTAAAATGGTACAACACCACCAAGGGCTTTGGCTTCATCACACCAGAAGCTGGGGGTAAGGATGTATTCGTCCACGCTTCTGCTTTGGAGCGGTCCGGCCTGCGTAGCTTAGCTGATGGTCAGGCTGTTGGGATGCATGTCGTCCAAGGCCATAAAGGCCCTGAGGCTGTACAGCTCTCCGCTGAATAAGCAAAGGAAAAGGGAGGTTGTGCCTTTACAACCTCTCCCACCTTATAAAAAACCCCACGGCCTGCATGCTGTGGGGTTTTTTATATCAATATTCACCACGTCCTTTATTACGCAGCAGGCGCGCTTTATCGCGCTGCCAGTCTCTATCAGCAATCGCGTGGCGTTTATCTTCTTTCTTCCGCCCTTTCCCAAGGCCAAGCGTTACTTTAGCCACACCGCGCGCGTTAAAATGAATATCTAACGGCACAAGAGACGCCCCAGCCTTTGTGACCTCCCCAATATATTTAGCTAATTGCTTACGGTGCAGCAGAAGCTTCCGTGGGGCCCGCGTATCAAAACGGGACAACACCCCGCCCTGATATTCTGGAATATAGGAGTTAATCAGCCAAAGCTCGCCCTCGCGCTCAACCGCATAAGATTCGGACAATGTAGCCCGCCCCATCCGCAAGCTTTTTACCTCTGGCCCTTTTAGCACCAGTCCGGCTTCCACAGTCTCTATGATGGAGTAATTAAAACGGGCTTTACGATTCTGCGCGGCAATACCGTGCGAAATCAGCCCGCCTTTTGTCTTTTTCTTACTCGCTGCCATATCCGCGTCTTAACCCAACAGCCCAAGCGAACGTAAAGCGTCATCAACCCGCTTCTTCGTCTCATCACGCGGCTCAACCATCGGCAAACGCAAAGTCGGAGTGCAAAGGCCTAAACGAGACAGCGCGTATTTTGCCGGGGCAGGGCTTGTCTCAGCAAAAAGAGCATCATGCAACGGCATAAGCTTATCTTGCAGCGCAATCGCCTCTTGCACCTTCCCTTCCTGCCAAAGCCGATGCAGCTGCGCACAAAGCTCCGGCACTACGTTAGAGGTCACACTAATGCAGCCATGCCCACCTGCCGCAAGGAAGGATAAAATCGTCCCATCCTCACCAGAAAGCTGATTAAACGCCGCCCCTGCAACACGCCGCACCGCAATCGGGCGTGTGAGATTCGCCGTGGCATCCTTTGTACCCACAATATTAGGATGCTGAGCAAGGCGACCTAGAGTCTCTGGCGTTAAATCCACAACTGAGCGGCCGGGGATGCAATAAAGCCAAAGCGGCAAAGGAGTCGCATCTGCCACCGTCATAAAATGCCGGTAAAGCCCTTCTTGCGTTGGTTTATTGTAATAAGGCACGACAACCAACAACGCATCTGCCCCTACTTTATGGGCATGACGAGCCATCCCCACAGCCTCATGCGTACTGTTAGAGCCAGCCCCCGCCATCACCAAGGCGCGCCCATTTGCCACCTCGACACAATGCTCAACAACACGGCCATGTTCAGCATGAGAGAGTGTAGGACTCTCCCCCGTTGTGCCAGAGGGTATAAGCCCTGTCGTCCCCCCCTCAATCTGCCGCTCAATCAAACGAGCAGCCGTTTGCTCATCAAGCGTGCCATCCGCCTTCATCGGGGTGATAAGGGCGGTCAAAGAGCCGCGATAGTGCTGATTAATCGTCTGCGCCATAATGATACTCTCCGCCCTCATCTCTCAATCATCACAACAAATAATGCCACCATTATAAGCATCCTCCCCTCTGGGAGAAAGGTCACATCTCATCACGGAAGGGACTCCGTGGGTAACTCCCCAAAATATGATGGCCCTCGCTTACCTTTACCAACGCGGTGAGGGCATGGTGCACCTTTGGCTCCTCCACCGCACCTTCTATATCCATCAAAAAACGAGACGCCTCAAAAGAGCCCCCCAGCATATAGCTCTCAATCCGCGTCATGTTGACTCCATAACGTGCAAAACACTCTAAGACATCACATAAAGCCCCCGGCACATGCCGAATATGGACAAGCAATGTCGTCATCATCGGTTGCCCAGCCATAGCATCTGTAACAGAATCTGGCAGGGCAACACGGTAAAAGCGCGTTGTATTATGGGCAGCATCCTCAACATTGCGTTGCAGAATATTCAACCCATTCAGCTCCCCCGCTAGAGAGGACGCAATGGCTGCATCTTCCTTCCGCCCCCAGCCAGCTACAAGCTCCGCCGCGCCTGCTGTATCAAACTCCGTCACAGGCTCCAACGCATAATGAGCAAGCAAGCCGCGTACCTGTGCCATCGCTACAGGGTGCGTATGAACACGCTTTATATCCTCAAGCCGTGCCCCCGGTACGGCTAATAGGCAATGCTCCACGCGCTGAAAATGCTCCCCAACAATTTTTAACCCCGCCTCTGGCAAAAGCGCATGAATCTCCGCCACACGCCCAGCAAGAGAGTTCTCACACGGTAAAAGCCCCTCATCGGCTTGCCCATCCCGCACGGCCTCAATCGTCTCGGCAAAGCTGCGGCATGGTAGGGTAACCCAGCCCGGCCGGGTTGCACGGCATGCAAGGTCGGAATACGCACCCGGTCGGCCCTGAAATGCAATTACCGGCATGATGCTCTCTCCCCCAGATGCGCCCTGACCCGCGCTAAATCCTCTGCTGTATCCACACCTAACGGAGCATGAGCCACCTGCACACAGCCGACCGCCATGCCAGCCTCTAAAGCGCGTAATTGCTCCAAACGTTCGCGTTTTTCTAACAAAGAAGGCGGCAATCTCACAAATTGCGCTAAAGCCTTACGCCGCCACGCATACACCCCTACATGATGCCATAAAGGCCCCACTCCCCACGGAATCACAGAGCGCGAAAAATATAAGGCCCGCGCTACAGCATCATCATGCTGAAACGCACAGGCTACCTTCACAACCGACTCGGCCTTAGCTTCAGCCTCGCTCTGCACGGGAGCCACTAAGGTGCCGATTGCAAACTGCTCATCCTCTAAAGGGCGCAATGATTTTGCAATCATCTGGGGGTCTATCAAAGGGAGATCCCCTTGGAGATTAACGACAGAATCGTAATGTTCGTGAGGGTCATAAACAGCCAACGCCGCTTGCACACGGTCCGAGCCACTGGGCAAAGCGGGGTCTGTTAAAACCACCTCCACACCGGGAAGATGGGAGACAGCCGCGCTAATCTCATCATCGCCCGCAGCGACTAAAACCGGCCCCAACCCAGCCGCCACAGCACGCCGGGCGACATGAACAATCATCACCTCGCCATCAATTAAAGCCAAAGCCTTGCGTGGAAGCCGCGTAGAGGCAATTCTGGAGGGGATGACAATAATCGCTCGCATGAGTCCTTGATTGCCGCGCTCCCTGCGTCTCGTCAATTACTCCGTAAGAATAAAGGCATATCCGCCCTATGTCCCACCCCGCTTTTTCTGACTATCTTCCCCTCGCCCAACAATGCGCCGAGGCCGCGCGGCGGGTCATTCTTCCCTATTTTCGGCAGTCACTTACTATTCATGCTAAAGAGGATGACAGTCCCGTTACCAAAGCTGACCAAGAGGCCGAGGCCGCTATGCGGGCCCTCCTCACCCAGCATGTGCCCCACCATGCCATCTTAGGAGAGGAAGCGGGACACTCTGGCCAGATAGATAATGAATGGCTCTGGGTCTTAGACCCTATAGACGGCACGCGCGCCTTTGTGACAGGCCGCCCCAGCTTTACGAGTTTAATCTCTCTCTTTTACAAAGGCCGCCCTGTTTTGGGAATCATCGACCAACCAATAACCAATGAACGCTGGATAGGGGTTGAAGGCGCAC
The DNA here is from genome assembly GCF_009725755.1 of Bombella sp. ESL0385. Classification (GTDB taxonomy): domain Bacteria; phylum Pseudomonadota; class Alphaproteobacteria; order Acetobacterales; family Acetobacteraceae; genus Bombella; species Bombella pollinis. The sequence goes on along the minus strand of NZ_WNIJ01000001.1, from coordinate 864,312 downwards.
CCAGCCGTTATGACGCCCCTCACATGCCCGGCCATATCGGCACATGTCAGCACGTCCCCCTCCATGAGGCTGAACTCTCCTGCACCGCACCAGAAATCTTCCGCCCTGCGCAATATCAATGCTTCCAAAAACTCCAAAAACAAACGCGCCGGACCTCATGGGGCGGCGATGCTTACGCTTACGGACTGCTCTGTTTAGGTCATATCGACATCATCGCAGAAGATACGCTCAAACCGTGGGATTGGGGGCCTCTTTTGCCCATCATCACGGGGGCCGGTGGCTGCGTGACAGATTGGGCAGGCAATGCTTTAACACTAGAAAGTGATAGCACTATCCTCGCTTGTGCCAACCCAACCCTCCATAAGGAGGCGATAGAGGCCCTTTCCTCTTAACGCGCTGTCCGTTACAGATAAAGAACGATTCCTTTCGTGCCGCGCTCATGTTGGCACCCGCCTTTATGATGAGGTTACCCGCTATGACCCTCTCCCTCGCTAAAGACCGTATTAAAATCCTTCTGTTGGAAGGGATTCATGACAGTGCGGTTAATTACCTAGAGCAACAAGGCTATGCCTCTGTTACCCGCTTAAAAGGAGCTTTAGAGGGTGATGCCCTTAAAGAGGCCCTTGATGGCGTCCATATGGTCGGCATCCGCAGTCGTACGCGCCTTACAGCCGAGATTATCCATTCTGCTAACCGCCTAATGGCGATTGGCTGCTTCTGCATTGGGACCAATCAGGTGGACCTTAATGCCGCGCGTATGGCCGGTATTCCTGTCTTTAACGCACCTTTTAGCAATACGCGCTCCGTTGCGGAGCTGGTCATGGGCGAGATTGTGATGCTCCTCCGCCGCATCCCCTCCCGCTCGGAAGCCTGCCATCAAGGTGGATGGGAGAAATCCGCCGCCAATGCGTGGGAAGTACGCGGCAAGACAGTCGGCATTGTTGGCTATGGCTCCATCGGCTCTCAGCTTTCTGTTTTAGCGGAATCCTTCGGCCTGCGCGTACTTTACTACGATATTGCCCCGCGCCTGCCCCATGGGAACGCCATCGCCGTTGCCTCGTTGGAGGAATTGCTAAGCCAGTCCGATATTGTCACCCTGCATGTTCCTGAAACGCCAGAGACAAAGGACATGATTGGCGAGGCAGAAATCCGTGCGATGAAGCCTAACTCCATCCTCCTCAATAATGCCCGTGGTACGGTTGTGGACCTTGAGGCCCTCGCCCGCGCGCTTAAAGATAAGCATTTGATGGGGGCTGCGATTGATGTTTTCCCTGTCGAGCCAAAAAGCAGCCAAGAGCGTTTTACCACTCCGCTGCAAGGGCTAGAGAATGTGTTGCTCACCCCTCATATTGGTGGCTCCACGATGGAAGCACAAGAGCGCATCGGTGTGGAAGTCGCCCAAAAGCTAGTGGAATATTCCGATGTTGGCTCAACCATCGGGGCGGTCAATTTCCCGCAAGTACAGCTTGGCGAACGCCCCGGTGGGATGCGCTTTATGCACGTCCATGCCAATCAGCCGGGTATTTTAGGGCAAATCAACGATATTTTTGCGAAGTCGGCCTGCAACCTCACAGCGCAGTTCCTCCAAACAGATGGCGAGCTTGGCTATGTCGTCACCGAGGCTGAGGCTCAGCCGGGGCAGGACATCCCCACATTGGAGAAAGCCCTGCTCGAGCAGCTTCGCGGTTTGAAAGGGACGTTACGGGCCCGCTCTATCCGCCCGCTCATGAGCGCGTAAAGAGGCCTCGCCTCTCTATCAGCCCCCGCCCATCATGAATACGCCTATGATGGCGGGGTATCGTCCCACAAGCCCCTATATGACGGAATCCTAGCGTTATGGCGGTTACGCCTCCTTCCCTTGCCCGCATCCAAAGCTTCACTTTTATGGGGATTGATGCTTTGCCGGTCATGGTGGAGGTGCAAATCTCCAGCGGGTTACCGTCTTTCATCATCGTTGGTATGCCCGCCCGCGCTATTGCGGAATCACGCGAGCGTGTTCGGGCTGCCCTCTCCGCTATGGGGCTTGCCCTCCCCCCTAAGCGCATCCTTGTTAATCTCACACCAGCAGACCTCCCCAAAGAGGGCGCGCATTTCGACCTCCCTATTGCGCTAGGCGTCCTTGTCGCGATGGGCGTCATCCCACCAGAGGCCACAGCCCCGCTCACCGCCTTAGGGGAAGTCGCCTTAGATGGCACGATAAACCCTGTTAGGGGCGTTCTTTGTGCGGCATTAGCGGCTGTCAGCCAGGAGCGTGGCTTAATCTGCCCGGCCTCTCAAGGGGCAGAAGCCCGTTGGGGCCATCCAGAGCTTAACATTATTGCTGCCCCGACCCTTAAGGCACTCATTGGCCATCTTCGCAAAGAACAACCCCTCCCGCCAGAGCCTCCACCCACGCCACAACCTCCCGATTACGGGCCGGACCTCAAAGATGTTAAGGGCATGATGCAAGCACGCCGTGTGTTGGAGATTGCCGCAGCGGGGCGTCATTCCCTGCTGATGTCTGGCCCGCCGGGCTCTGGCAAATCCATGCTAGCAAGCCGCCTACCGAGCATCCTGCCTGAGCTTACCCCTGCTGAAATGCTAGAGACGAGCCGCATCCATAGCATTAGCGGGCTATTACCGGCGGGTAGGCTCATCAACCGCCCGCCTTATCGCGCACCGCATCATAACACGACCCTCCCTGCCCTCGTTGGCGGCGGTCCTAAAGCTATGCCCGGCGATATTAGCCTCGCTCACAATGGCGTTCTTTTCCTTGATGAACTCCCCGAGTTCCCCCGTAATTGTCTGGAAGGTTTGCGCCAACCTGTTGAAACAGGGGAAGTAACCATCTCCCGCGCGGCACGGCATACGCAATATCCAGCGCGTTTCCAACTCATCGCGGCGATGAATCCCTGCCGGTGCGGCTATGTCCATGATGCCGAACGCGCTTGTAAAAAAGCCCCTCGTTGTGCGCAAGAATACACTGCCCGCATCTCCGGCCCGATGATGGACCGCATGGATTTATGCGTCCATGTCCATTCCCTCTCCCCCTTAGAAATCAGCCGCGCCCCTACGGGTGAGAGCAGTGCAGAAGTACGCACGCGCGTCCAACAAGCTTATGACCGCCAACTCGCCCGACAAGGGGCGTGTAATGCTGCTATGCCGCCAGAAGGCTTTGCCTTTGAGGACGAAGCCCGCACCCTTGCCGAGCAAGCCGCCCTACGGATGAAACTCTCTCATCGCGGTATTACGCGCATGTTCCGCGTAGCCCGCACCATCGCGGATTTAGACGCAGCCACCACCGTACAAAAACAGCATGTAGCCGAGGCTCTTTCTTACCGTAATGCACTATAGGCCCCGAAGACACGCGCCCTTACCTGATGTGATAGAAAAGCACGTTCTACTCAGTATGTTCTGGCCAACGAATAAAGCGATTTAACGCCCATTCCTCAAGAGCTTGGAACATCACCTGCTCCATTGTCTCATTATGTGAGGCAGTATAGTCCTTCAGGGCCTCTAACGCCTCTGTCTCTAGGTTAAGCACAAGGAACAACGCATTGGTCATAATACGCTCCTTTAAAACCAAGGTCATCTTCCCTCTAGGAAAGACGATTCCCACGCCTCACGCATTGATATAGAACAATAGAGGTCCTTAATACATTAACGCGTAGTAAATTAACTATGTAAGTAACGTCAAGGCCTTAAAGAAATCTGCTTTCAGGTCATCTACATCCTCTAGTCCCACTTGGACACGAAACGCCGCCCCGCTGGGCAAACCTTCATGATGCGTCCGCTTCAAACCACCAGATGTAGGCAGTACAAGGCTTTCATACCCGCCCCAGCTTACGCCTATACCAAATAGCTCCAAGCTCTCTAACATAGCCATCATCGCCTCTTGCGTGATGCCCGCTGCTAATTCCACACCAAATAGCCCACTTGCATCTTGGAAATCCCTCTTCCAAAGCGCATGACCGGGACAAGAAGGCAGAGCAGGATGACGCACACAAGCAACCTCTGGTCGGCTCTCCAACCATTGCGCTAACGCATAAGCAGAGCGGGCTTGCTGTGCCAAACGCACGGCCATCGTTTTTAAACCGCGTAATGTCAACCAGCACTCATCTGGTGCGCCACAGGCCCCAAGCTCAATCGCTGCACGGCGCAAGGCCCGCCAATCCTCTGGTTTTTGAACCGTAATCGCCCCTAAAATCACATCGGCATGGCCTGCGGGGTATTTCGTCAAAGCTTGAATGGACACATCCACCCCATGGGTAAAAGGCTGAAACGCCCCAATCCCCCATGTATTATCCAGCAATAAGCGTGCCCCCACCCCATGTGCTATCCGCGCTAACAGGGGAATATCTTGGACCTCAAATGTATGGCTACCGGGGCTTTCTGCAAAGATAACCGCTGTATGAGGCTTCATATAAGCCCGCAATTCAGCCTCGTTCGCACGCGGAGGATAAAAGCTGATTTCCACCCCAAAGCGGGCCAAAAAATTAACCGCAAAACGCCGTGTCGGCCCATAAACCGAATCGGGTAATAAGAGATGATCCCCGCCCTTTAAAAAAGCGAGCAAGGCTACTGTACAAGCAGCTAGGCCAGAATTAACAACCTGCGTATGCTGCCCGCCCTCTAGCGCAGCAATAACGCGCTCTAACTCATGCTGAACGGGGTTACCCATCGCCCCATAAACAAGCTCATGCTCATAAGCCCGTGCCCCTTGGGCCTCCATATCCGCCACAGTGGGGAACACTACAGTAGAGCCACGCTCGATAGGTGGATTCACAAAACTACCATCGCGCTCCGGCTTTTGCCGCCCCGCATGGGTTAAAAAGGTCGCTAATTTCTGCCAACCAGCCCCAATGATGCGCTCTGATGATTCAGATGATGGTGTCTTTTCCATATCCACCCCATAGCCCCCCTTGCTGGATCCGTTTCGCTCTTTATAGCGCGCCGCCTAACCCTAAACTACCCAACTCGGCTTCATGGTGTTTTTCCTCTTAAAAACGGTATAGAATGAATCTTTCTATTGCTAAATCTCAGGCCATGTTCATGCAGGATTCGACAATACCCTCTACCTCCTATCTTCGGCTCGTTAGTTGGAATCTCTTCCATGAAGATGGTGCCACATTAGAGGATATTCGCCTGCTACTGCGTACAACCAAGGCTGATATTTTACTGATGCAAGAATGTCGCCCTTTTACAAACCGCCTACCGGACCTCGTTGGTGGTCATTATAGCCGCCTCGCTTCCGAGGGGCGTGTGCATGGGACAGCTTGTTGGAGTCGCTTCCCCTTCCAAACCCCGCCCCGGCTGCACATGCTCCAACCGGGGCTAGTCGCTCATCGCTCGGCGCAATTATTGGAGTTTGATATTGGCTTCGGCCCCTTTACAATCGCCAATGTGCATCTCTCCCACGGTCCTATCCTCAACCGCCGCCAGCTACGCCTTATCCGGCAAGAACTCTCAGAGCGCGCCATCATTATGGGGGATTTTAACCAAGTTGGGCCTGCTATGCTCCGTGGCTTTAAAGATGTCGGCCCGCGTGAACAAACACATCGGATGCTTGATAAAGTCCCCCTCCGGCTGGATCGCTGCCTAACACGTGGCTTCTCAGCCCTAAGCCATCGCGCTTATCCCCGTTTTGGCTCGGACCACCGGCCTATTGCCGTCACCCTTTACCCTCATGATGAAGTGGAAACCTTTCTCCCCCTTAAAGGTAAGGGAGAAAGAGCCGACATACCCCATTACGCAACCTTGTCACCAACGGCCATACCTCAATATCCGACAAGGTAAGCCTGTCGTTACAATGGGCTAGGATGAAGCCCTCCAAATGAGCGGCGGTTGCCTCATCATGCAATGTTATGTTGCTCTCAAAATTGAGCCGCAATGACCGCCTATCCAAATTCGCGCTACCGACAAAGCTCCACATCGTATCGACTGTCATTAATTTGGAATGATTAAAGGGCGGCGCACCTAACCAAACACGACAACCAGCCTGTACCAACTGCCGCAAACATGCATCACGCGCATAATCGGTGATGGGATGATTACTTCTATGCGGCACAACAATATCAATCACCACACCACGCAATGCGGCTAATTCTAACGCTGTTGCAAAACGATCATCGGGGATGAAATAAGGCGTCATGAAACAAACATGATGCCGTGCCAAAATAATGGCTTGGAGGATGGTATATTCTATAAGCTCCACCTCCATATCCGGCCCAGATGTCACAACCCGTGCAGGAATATCCCCTGCTGCAACGGGGTCTGGGAAGTAACGCTCGCCGTCCAGCTCCTCCCGCGTTGTAAACGCCCAATCTTTAATAAAGACTTCTGATAACTGCTGTACAACGGGGCCTTCTAGGCGGAAATGTGTATCTGCCACCGGCATACGGCGGTGGGTAGCGTTATTGAGGCAATTTTCATCCCCAATATTTAACCCGCCCATATAGCCAACACGGCCATCCACCACCAAAATCTTACGATGATCCCGCAAATTGACAAAAGGCATCCGCCACGGCCATAGCGAATGCATAAAACGCGCACAGCGTATATGACGTTGTCGCAACTGCTTGATAATGGGGCTATAGAGATAGCCACTGCCAATCCCATCCACCAACACACGCACCTCAACACCGCGCTGCTGCGCTGTGGCAAGGGCATCTACAAATTGGCGACCAATTTTATCATACCGAAAAATGTAAGAGCATAAGAGGATGGACCGCTCCGCCTGATGAATACTCTCCAACATATGCGGGTAGGCTTGGTCACCATTATGAAGGCACTCAACCTGATTCCCCTTCAATAAGGGTAAGCCCGTCAAGCCATCCAACATCTTAATCAACGGATTCATGAAACTATCTTGAGCATCATGCGTCCATTTAGCGAGGAAGGCGGTTTCCTCCGGGCTAGTATATTCCCGCAATTTTTGCGCGCGCCGCCGCACCCGATTAATACCGAGGCATAAATATAGGATAGGCCCCATATAGGGCATAAACCAGCAAATGCCGATCCACCCTGTCGCAGCGGCCGTGTCCCGTTTTGTTAGCAACACATGCGCTGTAATACCGAGCGAGAACGCAATATGCAGCGCACCAAACCAAAAAGAGGCTGAAAAGAACGATGCCATATAGGGCCGCACCCCTCTCTTAACGCCGTAACATCCATTGCGGTGCGACCCGGCCAGCACTCCCACGACGCCCCACAAGCGGCGCTAAATCCTCTGGCGAGCGTGCCCGTTGGCCATCTTGCCATATCAGCCCTTCATCAAGGCAAAAGAGCCGGACCTGCTTTAAACTTGCCCCGGCAGCCAGTTTTTGCAAACTCACTCCCCCGCCTTTTGCCACTTCGGCCACTTGCTCCAACGGGAAAATCAGCGCGCGCTTATTGGTTGTCAGGCACAAAACATGCGTTCCCTCCGCTGGGAGGACATACTGCACCACAGCCCCATCGCGCAGATTAAAGACCTGCCGCCCTGTCCGCTTCTCAGCTGCGAGATTCCCGGCTGAAACCTGCATCCCGCGCCCATCACTGCTTGTCAGCATATAGCGGCTCTCATCATCACCTAATGCAAAGAGAGCCACCGGTTGGTCCTCTTGGGCAAGGTCTGCCAAAGTACGCACCGGCTGGCCAAAACCACGACCACGCGGCAGGTCTGCCACTTTTAACGTAAAAGCGCGGCCTCCTGCTGCCATCATGCACAGGCGGTCCGTACTCTGACATTCCACAGCATAAGCCAGCCCATCGCCTTCCTTAAAACGATGATTCGCTACATCATGCCCATGCCCCTTTACCGCACGGATCCACCCTTCTTGCGAGAGTAGAACCGTCACAGGCTCCCGCTCCACCGCAAGGGCGGCGGACGTATCAATAGTTGCAGGGGCTTCCCCTATAATGGTGCGGCGAGCCCCATAAGCTCCCCCTTCAAAAAGAGCCTGCATTTTTTGGAGGTCTTTACCGATCCGGCTCCAACGGCGTTTTTCAGAGCCTAAAAGGGCTTCCAGCGTGGCTTGTTCTTTCCCAAGGCCATCCCACTCTTTACGTATCTCCATTTCTTCCAAACGCCGCAGAGACCGCAAACGCATATTCAACACATAATCGGCTTGCAATTCACTGAGGGAGAACGCCTTCATCAAAGCGGGTTTTGGCTCATCTTCCTCCCGAATGAGGCGGATGACCTCATCTAGATTTAGATAGACCTTTAAGAACCCTTCTAAAATCTCCAGCCGCTTCAATACCGCATCCAAACGGTGCTGCGTCCGGCGGATTAAAACCTCATGAACATGCTCTAACCATGCCTGCAATACCGCTTTTAGCGACAAGACCCCGGGGATCTTCCCTTGGCTCAGCACATTCATATTCAAGCTAAAACGGCTCTCCAACATCGTATGTTTAAAGAGCGTCTCCATCAGCACTTCTGGGGCACAATTACGGGTTTTAGGCTCCAAGACTAATCTTATATCCGTTGTGCTTTCATCCCGCACATCTGCCAGAAGGGGCAGCTTACGCTCCTCCATCTTCTTGGCGATATCTTCGATCAACTTACCCTTTTGCACTTGATAAGGGATTTCCGAGACGATGATGCTCCATGCCCCAGCGCGGCCTTTCTCTACAGCCCAACGCGCCCGGATGCGGAAACTCCCCCGGCCTGTCTCATACACTTGGATGAGCGTCTCCCGGTCCTCCACCAATAGCCCTCCCGTGGGAAAGTCCGGCCCTTGGACAAGCTCTAAAAGCTCCGCGATGGTACAATCTGGTTTTTCAATCAATAAACGTGCGGCTTGGTAAAGTTCCGCCGCGTTATGAGGGGGGATGCTTGTGGCCATCCCCACAGCAATCCCCGCCGCCCCATTAGCCAACAAATTGGGGAACAACCCCGGCAAGACAACAGGCTCTTGGTCCTCATTATCATAAGTCGGGCGGAAATCGACCGCATTATCGCCAATGCCTTCCAGCATGATGCGCGCGGTTTCTGTCATTCGGCTTTCTGTATAACGCATGGCTGCTGCACCATCGCCATCAATCGAGCCGAAATTGCCTTGCCCTTCCACCAAGGGATAACGCACAGCAAAATCCTGCGCTAGGCGGACTAACGCATCATAAACGGAAGCATCACCATGGGGGTGGAACTTACCAATCACATCCCCCACCACGCGGGCGCATTTCTTAAAGCCAGAGCTTGGGTCTAGCTTGAGCTGCTGCATCGCATAGAGCAAACGCCGATGCACGGGCTTAAGACCATCGCGCACATCCGGCAGGGAACGCGATGTGATAGTGGACATCGCATAGGCCAGATAACGCTCGCTCAACGCTTCTGCCAGCCGTGTATCTTCAATATGCCCGGCGTGGTCCCCCGTCATAAGCTCTCCTGCTCTCTTTATTCAGACGCATATGCGCAACAGGTTAGACACGCTCTTTGCCCTCATGTCCAGTGCTGCTAGCGACAACAGCCCGCTGTAAAGCGGCCATTAATCTCTCCCGCGCGGCAGGGAGTGGACGGTGATGCGTCGCAAAAACAGCCCGTTGCAGAAAATAACCGCTCAGCTGGGCTCCTTCTAGCCAATCTGCTGCGCGGCCTTCGGCCTCCTCGTCATATAAAAAGGACGGCAGAGGGAGAAGTCGATCCTTCCACTCCCCTGCCCCCTCCTCACTCACAGCGCGCCCCGTACGGGGGGAGACATAAGCAAGCCCCTCACTCGCCCCCGTAACAGCGCAGCGATCCAGCGTTAAGCCATAACCAAGCTCTTGCAGCAAAAGCAGCTCCCACCGTAAATAGAGCGCAACAGGCGGTTTAGCTGGGGAGACACTTAAAGCCCCTAAAAAATGCGTCAGAGAGGAAAAGAGAATCTCATGCGGCTCACGTTCTGCAAGGGCCTCACTACAAAGGCTACACGCACTGCTCAACAAGGTTAGAGCGAGGGGATAATCCAACAGAAAAGACGCGCTGGGCCTAACAAGCTCTGCCGTCAAATAGCCTAGCTGCTCTGGCAGGCGGGCTTTCCAGCGGGCCATGATAAGGCTGCCCTCTTGCCACAACCCCGTTTGCCGGCGAGAGCGTCCCCCATGCACCAACGCATGATACATACCACGCTTTTGCGTCAATATCGTAGCACGTAAGCTGCTCTCACCATGGAGGGACAACCGCAAAATAATCGCTGGCTCTTCCCACTCCATACGTCCCTCCCTTTTAGGGCCGTAACATGAAAAAAGCCCCCGCTATAGTAACGGAGGCCTTTTCTCATCATAAACCCCTAATAAGGCTTATTTCTTTTGGCCAGAAGCCGCAGCGACCTCAGCCGCGAAGTCTGTCTCAGCCTTCTCGATGCCTTCACCGAGTTTAAAGCGCGTAAAGCCGACCAGCTTTGCCCCAGCCTTTTTGACAACTTCCTTCACGCGGCTCTCACCGTCATGCACCCAGACTTGCTCCAGAAGAACCACTTCCTCATAGAACTTACGGATACGCCCATCGACCATCTTCTCAATGATAGCTTCTGGCTTGCCAGAGTTACGGGCTTGCTCCTCCAGCACCTTACGCTCATGCGCCACAGCAGCAGCATCCACACTATCAATATCCAGAGCGGTCGGGCTGGTGGCTGCAACATGCATACCAATCTGACGACCCAATGTGAGCAGAGCCTCACTCTCGGAAGGAGCCTCAATCGCAGCCAACACACCGATGCGGCCAACACCCGGACGCAGCGCACCGTGGACATAGCTCGCTACAACGCCAGAAGGAACGCTCAGCACGCTCACGCGGCGGAGGCTCATATTCTCGCCGATTGTTGCGACAAGATGGGTCAGCTCATCAGCCACTGTACGACCAGACGGCATTTTAGCGGCCTTAACAGCCTCTAAATCATCACCGACCTTCAGCGCAACTTTGGCGATATCTTCCACAGCCTGCTGGAAGGCATCATTACGCGCAACGAAGTCCGTCTCCGCGTTCACCTCAACCAGAGCAGCCTTTTTGCCCTCAACCGCTACAGCAACGAGACCCTCAGCCGCCACACGGCCGGATTTCTTTGCGGCTTGGGAGAGGCCCTTCTTCCGCAACCAGTCAATCGCGGCTTGCATGTCGCCCTTAGCTTCGGTCAGGGCTTTTTTACAATCCATCATGCCGGCACTTGTTGCATCGCGCAGCTCGCGCACCATTGCTGCTGTAATCTCTGCCATAGTCTCTAACCTCTAATAACAAGCGGCACAGCCACGGGGACCCCACGGCTGTGCGGCTCTCTATACGCACATAGGCAGCGTAGCATCCCGCATAGGGCTAGACGCTACGCTTACTTTATACAGCTTAGCCAGCTGTCGGAGCGGCAGCCTCGGCCTTCTCTACAGCGGCGGTCTCCTCCACTGGCAGCTCCGCAGAAGCCCCAATATCCTGGCCAGATGCTGCCAACTCGGCAGAGATACCATCCAGCACAGCACCGGAAATCAGCTCGCAATAAGTTGCAATAGCGCGGATAGCATCATCGTTACCGGGGATGGGGAAGGTCACACCCTTAGGGTCGGAGTTGCTATCCAGCACAGCGATCACGGGGATGCCCAGCTTATTGGCTTCCTCAACAGCCAGCTTCTCTTTGTTTGTATCAATCACAAACAGAAGGTCCGGCAGGCCACCCATATCCTTAATCCCACCGAGGGAGCGTTCCAGCTTCTCACGATCACGGGTGATGTCGAGGATTTCCTTCTTCGTCAGGCCCGTTGTATCGCCAGCGAGCATCTCATCAATGCCGCGCAGACGCTTAATGGAACCGGTGATGGTCTTCCAGTTCGTCAACATACCACCGAGCCAACGGTGATTCACGTAATACTGGCCGCAACGCTGTGCTGCCTCTGCCACGAGATCCGCTGCAGCGCGCTTTGTCCCCACAAACAGGACACGCCCACCAGAAGCAACCGTGTCACGCACTTGCTTCAAAGCGCGGTCTAACAGCGGTACAGTCTGCTGAAGGTCGATGATATGAACCTGATTACGCACACCGAAAAGATACGGTGCCATAGCAGGGTTCCAACGGCGGGTATGGTGACCGAAATGAACACCAGCCTCAAGCAGTTGACGCATTGTGAATTGTGGCATTGCCATCGTAAAATCTCTCTAACTCTGGTTAAACCTCCGCATAGCAACGCCCCCTTAACGGGAACACCAGGTGATTGCGGGCTATGCGTGCGAAATACACCTCCCCTTACGAAGGAAGATAGCTCTCCTATAAGCGAGGGAGGGAGAGAAAACAAGCCTCCCGCGCTGCCGCTGGGGCTAGGATGTTATTTTTTGTAAAAACCGCTCCATAACACGCCCTGCATGAGCAGCATCGCGCCCTAAACTGATAAGCGCACTAATTTGCAGCGGATGGCGTATTAGGGACCCCATTAACGCAGCAATATCAATGCGCCCCTCACGCAGCCCATCGCGCGCTGCAGGGGGAAGGTCTCGCCCCGCATCATCACACACAACACGCAGCACGGCAAAAGGCAGGCCCGCTTGTGCCACTAACCCGCTCTCCATATCCACTGTAGAACACTGGCTGCGCGTAAAGCAGGCGGCTTTTTCAGCCGCACGATCGAGCATAATCGGGCTATGATACACCCCACCGCCGATGACCGCCTGCCCCGCCCCAAAACGCGTATTTAAGGCTGGGGAGGTCGGGTATTTTTTCCCTTCAACAAAAACGTAATCGGCAAGCTGTATCGTCCCCGGCTGTAAGGTACGGTCCAACCCACCTGCACAGCCAAAGGAGAGCAGCTCCGTCACCCCGGCTTCTTTTAGGGAGGCAACCGCCCGCTTCGCCCCTGCCTCATGCGCGTGGCTAAGGGCGATTTTCGCATGAGGGAAATAGCGTTCAGCCAAACGAGCCTCTTGCGCTAATCCCACAATAATGCCGAGCATTAAAAGCCGTACTCCACCCGGCCCGAATTACTAGAGGCCAAATTGCGATAACGCGACAAAGCCATAAGCGGGAAGAATTGCTTATAACCATGATAACGCAGGTAAAAGACCTTAGGGAAGCCAACAGCATTATAGGGGGCTTCGTGCCATTCCCCTGCCTCATCTTGCGCTTGGGTAAGATAGGCCATGCCACGTTGCACAGCCTCGCTCTCCTGCCGCCCGACAGCCATGAGCCCAAGGGTAGCCCATGCTGTCTGGGTCGGTAGGCTCTCCTTATATACCCCTTGCGGAGCCCCCTCATAACTGGCGCAATCCTCACCCCAGCCGCCATCATCATTCTGCACGCTTTCCAACCACGCAACAGCGCGTTGAATCATCGGGTCATCATGGGGGACACCGGCAATATTCAAGGCACATAATACAGACCATGTCCCATAAATATAATTCGTTCCCCACCGGCCAAACCAGCTACCAGAGACTTCCTGCTCTTTGCGAATATAGTCGATCCCCTTACGGATAACGTCCTTATCCTCTGGGTGCCCCAACTGCGCTAGGAAGGAGATACACCGTGCTGAGACATCTACCGTTGGCGGGTCCAACAACGCACCATGATCTGAGAACGGGATGTGATTGAGAGCTTCGAGATCGTTATCAATATCAAATGCCCCCCAGCCGCCATTACTGCTTTGCATCCCAATAATCCATTCCCGCGCGCGCTCAATCGCAGGAGCGTTTTTCTCTGGGGCCATCCGATGCAGCAACATCCCGACAACGGCTGTATCATCAACATCAGGATAATAATCGTTTTTATATTGAAAGGCCCAGCCACCCGGGCGCAGATGCGGCGTATTAATCGCCCAGTCGCCTTTCACATCAAGAATCTGCCGTTCACGCAACCATGACGCCGCCTTCTCCAAAGCAGCCATTGTCTCGGCATTCTGTACAGCTTTGGGGCCTGTCGCGGCCTCCATCATCGCAAGACCAGAAAGCCCCGTATCCCACACAGGCGAGACACACGGCTGGCAATAAGCCTCATCGTCCTTCACAACCAGCAAATCTTGCACAGCTTGCCAAGCTTCTACAGCCCGTGGATCATCATCAGGCACGCCCATGACCCGATACATCATCACGACATTGGCCATGGAGGGGTAAATAGCCCCTAACCCACCCGCACTAAGCCGTTCTTCCACAAATTGAATAGTTGTCCGAATCGCTTTTGCATGAATAGAGCGTGGAATATGCGGCACAACGGGACGCAAAGCTTTATCCAGATAGGTAAAGAGCCGCCCCCAAATGGAGCGATAAGGCCCACGTATCCAATCCTTCACCTGTGCTGGGGGAGTTTTAAATAGCTCCTGCACATGCACACCACGCGGATTAATCGCTAATGGTTTACGCGTCACAAGAATCAAAAGCGAGGCAATGACCGTGCGGGACCAATAAGACATATTCCAAACGGAGAAGAAGGCCTTTCGCGGCAGTAACATCAGCTCTATCGGCATAACAGGGACGGCATGCCACGGCACTTCCCCATATAAAGCGAGTTGAATCCGCGTAAAAACGTTACTCCGCTCAGCCCCGCCATGTTGAAGGATGGCCGCACGCGCCCGGCGCATATGGGGGGCATTAATATCATCGCCAATCATCTTGAGGGCGAAATAGGCCTTCACGCTCGCTGAGAGGTCGAACTTCCCATCCGTATAAAGAGACCAACCCCCATGCACCCCTTGGATACGCCGGAGATACACGCCTATTTTTTGCTCAAGAGGCTCATCTATCCGGTCGAGAAAGTGCCGCAGCAAGACATATTCAGCAGGAATGGTGGCATCAGCCTCTAGCTCGAAGACCCAATGACCATCTTCCTTTTGACGTTTGCCCAAAGCGGTGTGCGAGGCCTTAACCGCTTGCTCCACCGCTGTGGCATCAATTTTATGACGGGACAACGTCGCGCTCACTGAATCTCTCCTCCACTTTCCACAATATCGGCCTTATGCCACATCACTCACGGCCGAACGAAAACCCAACGCATCCACTGCGGCAAGACCAGATTTAATAGCCCCTTCAATCGTTGAAGGCAGACCGGTATCCGTCCAATCCCCCGCAAGAGCAAGATTAGCGTATGAGGTTTTTGCCTCAGGCCGCTTCTTATCCTGTTCTGGCGTGGCTGCAAAGGTGGCCCGTTTTTCACGGATCAACCGTGCAGCGGGCATTACCTCTGGCAGAGGATGCTGTAAAGCAGGATTTAACGCTTGCCGAAGCTCCTGCCACATATGGGCTAACATCTCGTCATTCTGCCAGCTTGCATAACGGTTCGCCGCACTCACCGTGACAGACAAAACCTCATCATGCAGAAAGACCCATTCCGCCACACCGCCGACAAGCCCCATAAAGCCTGCCTCACGCAATGCTGCATGCGGTTTAAGCGGCTCTGCCAAGCGATAATGCGCATTAGCAATGCTCTCAAATGCATCAGGGCCAGTAATGGAGGGCATCAACCCCGTAGCCACAGGGGCCGGTACAGCAAGAATAACGACATCTTCAGCCCCAAGGGAAACCTCCCCGCCAGATGTCTCTAACGCCGTAATGCGCCCTCCTTCTTCCCGCAAAGCAGATACGCGCGTCCCCGTTAATATTTGAGCATGAAAGCTCTCCAGATAAGCCATAGCCGGAGTGACGAAACTTTCTGACAAACCATGCGCAGCCGTCCAAGGGCAACATGCCGCCCCTCCCTTAGCTAAGGTTTGCCGCACAATATTGCCCAGCAAGCGGGCACTTCCTTGCTCAATATCCGTATTCAACGCAGAGACCGCCAAAGGCTCCAACAGACGGCGCGACAATGCTCCTGATGAGAGACATTCCCCCACACACATATCGTCATCAGCCTTCATCAAACGCGGGAGGGCCATCAACTCCCCCCATCTCATCCCCGGCACGCGATGCTCTTTACGGAATAACCAAAAGGGAATCCGCCCCTTAGAGAGCCGCAAGACCCAAGAAAGGTCCGCCTCTAAATCATACCACGGGAAAAGCGGCCTCCCCGGCCCTTTTAACGTACCGCGCGCACCTAAAAGGTCCAGATAACGAAATGTATAGGGATTTGCTGAAAGAATAAGGTGATTGCCATTATCAATCACGCAATCCAACGCTTTATCGTGAAAGGACCGTGCCCGCCCACCACAGGCAGGGCCAGCCTCATAAAGTGTTACCTGCGCTTGGGGGGCAAGCTCCACTGCGGCAGAAAGGCCAGCAAGCCCCCCGCCGATGATGTGAACATGGCTCACAGCGAGACCCCAAAGGCCGCTAAGAGCATGGAAAGCTTCTTCCATACCGAGCAGACCCGTAAAGGCGCCTCTGGGTTACTCCAACCACGCCGCCGGAGTGCGGCTAAGGTCACGCGGTATGAAGCTGCCATAATGCGCGCTGGCCGTACCGTTGCCGCAGGACAACGGGCCATCACCGCATAAGCTTTGCGGAAATGGTCTTCCGCCCGCCCTGCGATAATCCGGCACAACCCCTCTAGCCCGACAGCATAAAGAGCCTCAGTTGGATCGGCAGGAACGCCATAACGCTGCAAAAGCTCAGTAGGGAGATAAAGCCGCCCACGGGAGGCATCCTCTGCGACATCCCGCAAAATATTGGTAAGCTGCAACGCACGCCCCAGATGATAAGCCAGCTCATCCCCCTCTGGCTCTGGCGTGCCAAATATGCGAACAGAAAGCCGCCCCACAGCCGAGGCCACACGGTCGCAATATAAATCCAGCGTGGCTTCATCAGGCGCAATAATGGGCGCGCCGCAATCCATCTTCATCCCCTCAATCACGGCGATGAAATCATCTTGCTGCAAACCGAATTGCTCAATCGCAGCATGAAGGACACGGTCCAGCGCATCTTCTGTATGGCCTTGATACAAAGCAGCGATGCGCTCTTTCCACCCCTCCAAAACGAAGGCTGGGTCATCCAGAGGGATATCACCATCGGCAATATCATCCACCAGCCGGCAGAAAGCGTAGATCGCATACATGCCATCGCGCTTTATAGGGGGTAGAATCTTCATCCCGCGCCCAAAGGATGTGCCAGAACGGTTAACGATCTCCTCCACATAATTTAGGTCCGATGGAGCGCAGGGCAAACCTTGGGACTCTTTGTGATGTGTGGAGACCATATCTTCCTCTTGCTTTTCTAACAGTAATGTAAATCTGTCTTACTCTTAAAGGCCATATCAGGCCAAGAGCTACACATTAAAAGAACTCAACGGATATACCGCATCGCCCAGCTTAATGCGCGCAGGCCATCTAGTTTGGTGAGAGCTACACGCTCTGCTATCGGGTCTTGATGGCGTAAGCGTGCGCTCAAACGGCGGCATAAAGCAACAATAACCGCAGCCTCTAAGCGCATCCGGCGATCCTTTACCAAAGCAGGCAGGCGGGCCGCTTCCTCATTTACCGCATCAACATGGGCGAGCATTTGGTCAAACACGCGCCGCACACCCGGCTTACTCCGCGCGAGAAGGAGGTCCTCTATCCCCACATTTTCTGCCGCCAACCAAGGCAAAGGCACATAACACCGATTCAGCGTTTTAAGGTCACCCTTAACATCCTGCATGTGATTGACAATTTGCAACGCCGTGCAAAGCGCATCGGAAGGGCCGAATGTCTCCTCACTCTCCTTATGCAGCATCAGCAAAAACCGCCCCACAGGATTGGCGGAATAACGGCAATAATGCAGAAGCTCCGACCAATGCTCGTAACGGGCTTTCTCAGCATCCATAATGAAAGCGGTGATTAAATCGCCCCCCACCTCCAAAGGCAGGCCATGCTCTTGCAGCACAGTGCGTAGCACAACGGCACTCCACCCATCAGCGCGCCCAGCAGGCGGACGCCGCCGCCCGTAAAGGACATCCCGCAACGCTGTCAGCCGGTCCACCTTTTGCGTGGCAGAAAGTTCGGCATTATCCACCATATCATCAGCAATACGCGCAAAACGATAATAAGCATGAACAGCCGGCCTCACGCGCGGAGCAATGAGGAATGACCCGACCGGGAAGTTCTCATCCTTCATCCCTTTTGCGGATGAAACATCATGCGCCCCCCACAGGCGTGCCTCTTCTTGCTCTTGCATATAACCCTCCCCGCCCGACTCCGTTATCATGCTGAAAACTGCCCTGATTTATGGGCTTTAAACCACGCAATCGCATCCGTAAGGGCCTGACGCGCCGCACGGGGACGGTAGCCTAGCTCGCGCTCTGCTTTCTCTGAGGAAAAGAACATCAGCTTCTTAGACATCACCAGCATCTCCCGTGTTACGCGCGGCTCTATGCCACAACTGCGCGCTAATAGCTCCGACACACAGGCAACAGGATACAACCATGATTGCTTGAGCTGGATGCGCGGGGGTTTTCTATGCACAATCTCCGCTACCATGCCAAAAAGGTCCCCCAGCATGATATTCTCCCCGCCGAGAATATATTTCTCGCCAATCGTCCCACGCTCAAAAGCAAGGACGTGGCCTTCAGCAACATCATCCACATGGACGATATTCAACCCCGTCTCCACATAAGCGGGCATACGCCCTGTAGCAGCATCAAGAATCATCTGCCCTGTTGGGGTTGGCTTAATATCGCGTGGCCCGACTGGGGTGGAGGGATTTACAATCACCGCGGGCAGCCCTTCCTCCCGCACAAGGCGTAAGACCTCTTGCTCTGCACGATATTTAGAGCGTTTATACGCCCCAACAATCTGATCCTCCGTCACAGGGGATGATTCCGTAGCCGGCACCCCATTGCGGGCCGTGGCAAGAGCTGCAACGGAGGAACAATAAACAACCCGCTTTACACCTGCTTTTTTAGCCGCGATCATTAACTGACGCGTACCCTCCACATTCGCGCGCATCATCGCATCAGGGTCAGGCACCCATAACCGATAATCCGCTGCGACATGAAAGAGATAGGATACCCCCTCCAACGCAGCCTCCATGCTCGCTTGGTCGGAAAGGTCCCCAACAGCGAACTCCACCGGTAGGTCCGCTACATTACTGCGGTCTGATGTATGGCGGACAAAAAGACGCAGCTTATGCCCGCGCTCTAGCAAAACGCGCGCCACAGCGGACCCTACAAAGCCGGTTGCACCGGTAATCAGGGTGATTTCTTCTGCCATAACCGCTCTTTCCTTCCTACCAGCATTATCTTGAGGGATATAAGCCCCCACTGCATAGCCGGTAAAGCCCCCTCTGATTGGACCTTCCTCCCAGAGTAGCCTAGAAGGGGTCAAACTGAACTGACTTGCGGCGGCCATCTTGAAGAAAATGCTCCCCTACATCCTGTCTCTGGCAGGAATTACCCTCTTTTGCATCCTCACCTTGCGGGCTGGGATACATCCGATTCTCCTAAGCCTTGCTAAAATTGGCCTCTCGGGCTTTTTTCTGCTGCTTCTCTGCCAACTCGCTGTCAATTTTCTTCTCGGCTTCGCATGGAAGAGCAGCATCCCCGATATTAGTTTTACCCGGCTAACCGCCTCACGTTTTGTACGAGATGCCGCAGCGGCCTGCTTGCCTTTCTCCCAACTCGGCGGGATGCTACTTGGCATCCGTGCCACAACCGCTGGCCATGCCCGCCATACCACCAATGAGCAGCCCATTAACTGGATGGAGGGTATTGCCGCAAATATTGTCGATATTACAACCGAAGTTTTGGGCCAGATTGTTTTTATCATCATCGCCCTCCTGTGCCTGATTGGCCAGGCCGATGCAGGGCGGTTTATGTGGCCGCTCAGTATTGGGATGGTGTTTCTCACCTGCGGGGTGGCTGGTTTTATTTGGACACAGCAACGCAGCGGGAACGCCCTGCAAGCCCTTGCACGCTTTTTTGCCAAACATATCTCCGCAGAATGGCGCGATGTCCTTGCCGATAATACTGAGAACTTCCAATCCTATATGGAAGGCTTATGGGGTAACCCGGCACGCATCGGACTAGGCGCGGGGATGCACCTTCTCTGCTGGATGGGCAGTGCTTTTATGACGTGGCTCTCCATCATTCTCCTTGGCGCGCATTGCAGCTTTCTCAATGCGTTAGCGATTGAAGGTGTTGTCTGCGGGATTATGTCTGCTGGCTTTTTCATCCCCGGCTCTTTAGGTGTGCAAGAGGCTGGTTATGTTGCTTTAGGGCATCTCTTTGGTATTAATGCCGACATCGCCATGAGCATTTCCCTACTACGCCGTGGGCGGGATATTGTCATCGGCATCCCTGTCCTACTCTTATGGCAGCTCTATGAGTTCCGGCATTTAAAGCGGCGTTCCTAAATGGCTGATACCCCCCCTCTCTTTAAGACCATAACCATCGTTGGGCCGGGATTAATTGGCTCCTCCATCCTCCGCCGTGCTCGACAAACAGGCACACTCGCCCAAAAGTTCATCGCTGCGGACTGCCAAGAGGCTGTTCTCCACCGCGTAACCGCGCTGAATATCGCTGATGAGACCACAACCGACCTCATCGCGGCAGCGGCGCAGTCTGACCTTGTAATTCTGTGCATCCCAACAGGGGCTGTTAGAGCTGTTGCCGCCACTATTCTCCCCCATATGAAGCCCGGTTCTATTCTAAGTGATGTCGCCTCTGTTCGCAGCAACTTAGGGCCAGAGATACACGCGCTCCTACCCGAGGGGGTAAGCTACGTCCCTGCCCATCCTATGGCAGGGACGGAATATTCCGGCCCAGATGCTGGCTTTGCCACCTTATTTGAGGACCGTTGGACGCTCCTCATCCCACCCCCCGGCACTGCACCGGAGGCCATCGCGCTTATGGAGGCCTTTTGGCACCGCTGTGGGGCACGCACACGGCAAATGACCGACCAATATCACGACCAAGTATGTGCCATTGTGAGCCATTTGCCGCATTTACTGGCCTTTACTATCTGCAACACAGCAGACCGGCTTTCGGCTGACCTACAAACTGATGTGTTAGAATATGCGGCCTCTGGCTTTCGGGATTTTACACGCATTGCGGCATCCGACCCGATTATGTGGCGCGATATTTTCCTGACCAATAAAGATGTCCTCCTCGCCACATTTAAGCGGTTTGAGGAAGATGCGCATCGCATGGTTAAAGCCATTCAAGAAGATGATAGCGAGGCCATAATGCAAAACCTCCAACGCGGGCGGCATATTCGGCGCGGCTTGATGCCAGAGCCCCAAAACTAACCGCCCTCACGCTATAACGACCCCATTATAAAAAAGCCCCCAGCAGAGGATGAACCCTGCCGGGGGCTTTTAGTCTCATCACCTCTGACGACTGAAACCATCAGAGGTGATGACCTGCAATCCGTAGGGATTAGACCTTAACAATACGCAGGTTCTTGGAGCTGTCGAGCAGAACAACATGCTCACCGCTCTTAGCGAACTCGCCAACAGCCTTCACATCATCCTTGCTGGAGACAACCTTCGGGAACACACCCCACACCACACAGAGACGACGTGATGTCTCCGCGTTGGTCAGAGCCACAACAGGCTCATGCGGACGCTCACGAGAGACCAGCACAGCACTACGGCCATTCTCTGTATGCACAGCCAGAGCCTCCGCACGCGCATTACGCGCTACATCAAAGGCAGACTTAGCCTGTGCCCCTTGGATGGTATGCTCAGCAACCGGGCGCATACGGTCCATACGGGCACGCCATTCTGGGTCCTGCTCCACGCGGGAGGTGACACGCACCATCGTTGCCACAGCTTCCGGCCCGAAAGAGCCAGCCGCACTCTCAGCAGAGAGCATAACAGCATCGGCACCATCATAAACGGCATTTGCAACGTCAGAGACTTCTGCGCGCGTTGCCACTGGGCTGGAGATCATGCTCTCCATCATCTGTGTTGCCACGATGACCGGGCGACCCTGACGGCGTGCCTCATTGATGGCGCGCTTCTGAATCACAGGCACATCCTCAGCAGGCAGCTCCACACCAAGGTCCCCACGAGCCACCATCAGACCATCAGAGAGACGGATGATTTCCTCAAGGCACTCAACAGCTTGTGGTTTTTCCAGCTTGGTGATGATCCAAGCGCGGCCCTTAACGATGTCACGTGCTTCTTGAATATCAGCCGGACGCTGCACGAAGGAGAGGGCAATCAAATCCACCCCGATGGAAAGGGCGAATTGAAGGTCCTTATGGTCCTTCTCTGTCAGAGCAGGGATTGGCAGAGCAACGTCAGGGACGTTCACGCCCTTACGCTCGGAAAGCTTCCCACCAACGAGGACTTCAGTCTCCAGAGAGTCTTTGTTCTTCTTGGTGACACGCAGAGCCAGCTTACCATCATCCAGCAACAGACGATGACCGACATCAATAGCAGAGATAATCTCTGGGTGCGGCAAGTTAACGCGATGAGCATCACCCGGAGCTTTATCAAGGTCTAGGTTAAACTTCTGCCCGACCTTCAGCTCAACCGGCCCGTCTTTAAACACGCCAACGCGCAATTTGGGGCCCTGGAAGTCCGCCAGAACAGCCAGAGGACGCCCCAGCTTGGCCTCAGCCTCGCGCACAGCTTTGTGGCGGGCGGCGTGCTCATCATGAGCACCGTGGGAGAAGTTCAGGCGGAAAACATTCACACCAGTCTTGGCAAGATTAAGAATCTGCTCAGCAGTCTGTGATGCCGGCCCGAGGGTCGCAACAATCCGCGTGCGGCGATGATGGATGTTGGCTGTCATAACATTCCTCGACTTTTCATTTGGTCAGTCAGGCTGAATGATTTCATCGGGTAAAAGCCCCCATAACAGGCGGCGTTCAACCCACCCGTCATAGCCCCTGACTGTAACATGACACCATGATAAACCCTGTGGACAAGCTTTAATCGTACCAACTGTACCCGGCTCTAGCAGGGCAACAATCTTCTGATCAGGCTTCTCCGAGCTCATCAGCGGGACGTCACGATTCTGACCCCGTGCTACCTCTCCCGCGGACCGATAGGTCACAATGCGCGAATCAGCATGCCCCGTGATCGAAACTTTAGACGCATCCCCATCATAGGATGAGGAGCCGGGTATAAGAAAGGAACGGCTGCTATGCAGTGTGACCTGATGCACCCATCCCTTTTGGCCATCTGAGTCTTCCACAAGACGCCAAACCCCAAACTCACGTTCAATTTTCACCGGGTACCCACGGCGATGATACACCCAATCAATCGGGTACCGCTCACCCGGGCCGCGCCGCATATACACACGGTCTGCTCGCATAGAGGCAAAGCGTGGGAGCGGCAATTTCGTCTCCGTCCCTACATTATCGGGCACGGCTGGCGGAGCAGGATGGGCAGCTTTTGCAGCACTTGCCGCCGCGGCGGCAGCGGCCGCCTTACGCTCCAACGCACGATTACGCGCAGCCCCTCCCCCATGCTTGGCCGCATGAGGCGAGCCTTTCCCAGCTCCGGCTTTTGCTTTCGCAGCTTTCGCCTCCTTTGCATGAGCCTGCGCCCCTGCATGATGTTTGCCATGGTGATGAACGCGATGGTTTTTTTGAGACTCGTCTTGCTCCTGACCCACCCCATAAGCAGGCCCCCCGAGCGACAAGGCCATCACCGCAAAGGGCACAACCCCTTGCTTAAATAACCTGTGGGAAAAAGGAACAAACACTCTCATCCCCTTATCCCTGCCAAGGGATGAGCATTTGGGCAAGCCGTATTCACCCTCATTCCCCCAAAAAATGCCCCTATAAGGAGCAACCCTGCCCTGCCAGAAAAGCGGGGCAGGGTTGGAAGACATAAAACACCCCTCTGCACGGCGCTATGCCTTGCTCACTCCCACTCGATCGTACCCGGGGGTTTGGAGGTGATGTCGTAAGTTACGCGGTTAATACCGCGGACTTCGTTCACGATGCGCCCTGCAACCCGGTTGAGGAACTCGAAGCTAAAGGGATAGACCTCCGCCGTCATGCCATCCGTGCTAGTGACGGCACGCAAGGCGCACGCTTGGTCATAAGTGCGGTCATCACCCATCACACCGACTGTACGCACAGGCAGCAGGACAGCAAAAGCCTGCCAAATCTCGTCATACAAGCCAGCCTTACGGATTTCCTCCAGATAGATGCTATCTACCTTACGTAGAAGGTCCAGCTTCTCCCGCGTGATATCCCCGGGGATGCGAATAGCCAGCCCCGGCCCGGGGAAGGGATGCCGCCCCACAATATGCTCTGGCACGCCAATCTCACGGCCTAAAGCACGCACCTCATCCTTAAAGAGTTCACGCAGCGGCTCAACCAACTCCATATTCATCCGCTCTGGCAAGCCACCCACATTATGATGGGACTTAATCGTCACAGACGGCCCACCATTAAAGCTGACACTCTCAATCACATCCGGGTACAATGTCCCTTGCGCGAGGAATTGTGCGCCCCCTAGCTTCGCTGCCTCTTGCTCAAACACCTCAATGAACAAGCGGCCAATGGTCTTGCGCTTTACCTCCGGGTCCGTAACCCCTGCCAGCTCACCAAGGAACAGGTCGGAAGCATCCCGATGAACGAGCTGAATGTTAAAGCGATCCCGAAAGGTCTTTACCACCTCATCCGCTTCCCCAGCCCGTAAAATACCGGGATCCACGAAGATGCAGGTTAGCTGATCGCCAATCGCATCATGAATCAACTTCGCCGCAACAGAGCTATCCACCCCACCAGATAGGCCAC
Source organism: Bombella sp. ESL0385 (assembly GCF_009725755.1). Lineage (GTDB taxonomy): Bacteria > Pseudomonadota > Alphaproteobacteria > Acetobacterales > Acetobacteraceae > Bombella > Bombella pollinis. The sequence continues at coordinate 839,796 of NZ_WNIJ01000001.1, read as the reverse complement.
AAATCACCTTGCCATCACCCACCTGCTTGCGGATGCGGGCAATCTCTAGGTCACGGAAGCCCGCCATTGTCCATGTGCCAGAACAGCCCGCCACATCATGCGTAAAGTTGCGAATCAACTCTGCCCCGTGGGGGGTATGAACAACCTCCGGGTGGAATTGCACGCCATAAATTCGCCGCTCCTCATTAGCGATGATGGCAAATGGCGCACCTTCGGAATAAGCAACGGCCTTAAACCCAGGTGGGAGAGCCGTAACGCGGTCCCCATGGCTCATCCATACTTGCTCACGCCCACCTTGTGCCCACAGGCCATGAAAGAGCGCACATTCCTCCGCGACATCAATATAAGCACGGCCAAACTCGCGATGATCATGCGTCTCCACACGCCCGCCAAGTGTGTGGCACAATACTTGCTGGCCGTAGCAGATTCCTAAAATAGGGCGGCCAAGCTCCAACACACCTTCTGGTAGGGTTGGTGCATTATCATCATGCACACTAGCGGGACTACCAGAGAGGATAATCCCACGCGGGTTAAAAGCGCGAATCTTCTCCAATGTGGAGGTAAAAGGCCATATCTCACAATAAACGCCGCTTTCCCGCACACGCCGAGCGATGAGCTGGGTCACTTGGCTACCGAAATCCAAAATCAGGATACAGTCCTCATGAAGGGTTTCATCAAGATGTTGAAGAGTCTCTGCGCTTTTCTGCGTCACGGTCCGGCCTCGCCTTCTGGATATGGCACAATAGTCATTTCGTGCTATCTCTATAAGACGACAGGCCGCCAAGGTCATCCTTATTTTCCTGCGGCTTTACCCTCAAAACATATTTATCAGAGCTTGCCTATGCGTCTTACTCCTCTCCCCTGTCTCTTTGGCCTTCTTCTCCTTGGGGCTTGCTCCTCCCTACCCGACCCCGCGCACGACCCATACGGTACATGGGTCGGCAAGCTTGTAAGAGATGAGGGAGTCTGCCCTACAAAGAATATGTCCTCTCTGCGTATTCGCGGGAAGGATATTGTTTTTAACCCCGGTATGACTTCTGCTGCCCTGCACGGCACCTACCAGCCGGGCCAGCAAAGCTATCATGCTGAGCAAGTGGATGAAGGGATGAATCACACTCCCTACCGGCAGGTTTTTGAGGGCTATCCCGTAGGCACAGCCATCGGCGGGAACTTTACAACCCCCCGCTGCCATGCCCACATCACCCTGACGCGCCGCTAAGGCGGCCCCCTCCCTGCTGAAAATCTATAAAAAGCCTTTCAGCAGGGTTGCACCTTTTGAGAAGACCAGATAAAAGCCTCCTCAACACGATGCACCCGTAGCTCAATTGGATAGAGCACCAGACTACGAATCTGGGGGTTGGAGGTTCGAGTCCTCCCGGGTGCACCATGTGGGTTATAGCCTAGCCTTTTAGGCCCTGCACCCGTAGCTCAATTGGATAGAGCACCAGACTACGAATCTGGGGGTTGGAGGTTCGAGTCCTCCCGGGTGCACCAATCTCCTCATGCAGTATCGTACAGCTTGCTGATTTCATCAGCTTTCACAGCGTCTTCTTGCGGGAAGAAGCTGAGGTGACTGACCATAAAATCCGAGAAAATCGCCACCTTTTTACCAAGAAACCGTGGCAGAACAACGCTTAGCATATGCTCATCATCATCTTGCGGCGTTATTTGCATATAACGCAACATCTCCCCCCGCCAACCGATGAAATTGATGGAAAGACGCGCCTCCACATCCATCAACGCTTCCCCTAACGGGAAGGCAGGCTTGCCTTGCGTTACAAAATAACGATGTACGTCATAAGCTTTTTGCCCATCTTGCCATAAGCTCCCTCCAAAACCCCCTTCAGGATGTTCAAAAGCCCCAAGAGCCTGCGGCAAATGCCCAGCTTGTTGCTGAAGATAAGCACAGACACCATTATTCACGACATTAGCCGAGATGAGAAACTTATCGGTTCGTTCTTCAATACAGCGTATAAAGTCAGCAATGCGATCTTCTTGCAGGTAAATAATATCATCATCACATTTTAAGAAGATGGCCTCTTTATACGCCTCATAACGCTCCACATAATATTGATAAGCCTGCCAATAAGGCTTCTGGCATCCCCTATCCCCAATAAAACGCCGAATCGGCCCTGTAACCTCTGGCAGCTCTACCGAACTCCCAAACCCACCACGGATGAAAACCTCTACCTCACCAATATCGCCCCGCAAGGGGACCTCTGGGAATTGGTAAGCAGAGACGCCAAGCTGCAACACCCCTTCATCACTCAAGTGAATTCGCAGCTTATCTTTAAGATGCCCACATAAAACAGACGGCGTACTGGCTTGATGCAAACATTGCCCTGCCTGCCGCTCATACGTTGAAAAAGCAGCCCCCTCTAACTGCCGAATCATCGAGCCACGATTCTGCCACCCCCCAATCACATATTCCAAAAATTGATCATGACCGGCTGGTTTAATGGCGACATGCACATCTGATGCCGCCATGAATGCCACATCACGCCCTGCACCACGCTCTATCATCCCAACAGAATGATACCCCGCCTCTGGCCTTAAAAAACATGCAGGACCATAATGTGATGAAATATAAGCACGGTCTTTTTCTGTTCTTGTAAAATCCCATACATGCCATTCATCCAAAAACCCGGCATCTAATAAGGACGAAATATGCTTTCTTAAAAGACCCATCCGGTCTTCACGCCCTGCAAATGTGACAAGTATCTTTCTTTTCGTCATAATGTTTTAATAATCTCCTTTTTATAAGAAAAATCTCCCTCTATAAGCCGGGATTATAACATTCTTTATTAAATAAAGGATTTCAGAAGCCCATCATTCTTGCTGCTGGCTGAGCCAAAGTGAATGCTTTCTCTAAAGAGACATCTTCCCATTTACGCTACTGGTCTGTAATCATGCAGGCATGACTTCCGCAGCTTCAGACCCGACCTTCCATCGCCTCCTCGCGACTCATCCCAGCCTGCATTATGACAACAAGCAGGGTTTAATGATGGATGGAACAGCCCTAGCCCCCCTTGCTGAGCGTTATGGTACGCCAAGCTGGGTTATCAGTGCCGACACATTGCGCCAACGTGCACATAACATGCAGGCCGCTTTTAAAGAGCGCGGCCTATCTATGGGCTATCATTTCGCCGTAAAAGCGCAGGATCATCAAGCCTGCTTAAACGTCCTCGCACAATGTGGCTTTGGCGCGGATGTTGTCAGCGGGGGGGAGCTAAAGCGCGCCCTTACAGCGGGGATGGAAGCGCGCCATATCGTCTTTTCGGGAATCGGTAAAACTGATAACGAATTGACCTATGCCATCCAGCAAAACATAGGCCAAATCAATATCGAAAGTATTGAAGAACTAACCCGCATCAACCACCTTGCCGAGCCCCTTCAACAACGTGTGCGCGTTGCCTTCCGCGTTAATCCCGATATTGATGCCCAAACCCATAGTAAAATCACAACCGGACGCGCTGAAGATAAGTTTGGCATCGCTTATAACCTCATCCCTGCCTTATATCGCCGCACACAGCAGGAGATGAAGGGGGTGGAGCTTGTCGGTCTAGCGGTCCATCTCGGTAGCCAAATGCTGGCGGAAGCCCCCTTCCGCAAAGGGTATGAACGCATTGCGGAGCTCGTTAAGACCCTCCGCGCAGATGGCTTATCTGTCACCGATATTGATTGCGGCGGCGGGCTTGGCATCGCCTATCGTGGTGAGGACGCCCCCCCGCCTGCGCTCTGGGCTAAGGTCATTGCCGAGACATTGGGGGGATTGGACGTTCACCTTCATATCGAACCGGGCCGTTGGCTCGCAGCCCCGGCGGGGGTGCTGCTTGCGCGCGTTATTAATGTTAAAGAGGCAGCGCGCCGTTTTGTTATCATTGATGCCGGGATGAATGACCTTGTTCGCCCCGCTATGTATGATTCATGGCATGGTATCTTACCCTTACACGCCCCACCTACAGACACGCTTGAAGAACGCGTTGATGTTGTTGGCCCGATTTGTGAAAGCAGCGATATTTTCGCCCGTCAACGTACCTTACCACCTCTTAAAAAAGGCGACCTTATTGCCCTTTTAGATGCAGGGGCTTATGGCACAGTGATGAGCTCGACCTATAATTCTCGTCCTTTTGCAGCACAAATCATGATTAGTAATGGCCAAGAGGCCGTCATCCGTAAACGCCAAACGCTTGATGAGCTTCTCGCACAAGACGTTGTCCCTAGCTGGTTAGCCCGCCCCTAACGCTCGTGAAGGCCCAACTCCTCCCCCCCCAATTTGCGCGCCTCAAGCGGAAAGCCGCCCGCCGGTTGCAGGTGGAGCGTGTGTGGCACTATCTGCGCTGGCTTGTGCTGCTTATCGGGCTATGGGGGTGTGCTGCCTGCCTCCACCTTCCGCAATCTCTGCCGGATTATCTTCATTTTGTGCTGGAGCTTGCTCTTTTTGGAAGTGTTATCGGCTGGGCAAGCTACGCGCTATATCATAGCCCACCCCCCTCACTAGAGGATATTGATCAATGCATAGCCCGCGATGGAGGGTTAAACTTCCGTCCGCTTGAGGCTCTTACAGACCGTCCCGCTTTAATAAAAACAGCCTCTCAAGAGCAAAAACATCAAGCTGGACAGCTTTGGGCCCTCCATCACCAGCAGCTTTTGGACTCACTGAGAACGCTGCGCCTACGCCCCCCTCGTTTCTTCCATCATTGGGCAGAGCGGTTAACCGCGCTCTGTCTTCTCATCGGCCTTATTAGCCTCGCAAGCGTAGCGGGGCCGCACCTTGGCTTACGCCTAAAAGCGGGTTTCCTCCCCGGTCATGATGACGATTCCGTCCCGCTCCCTACGCTTCAAGGATGGGTCAACCTGCCACATTACGCACCGGGGGCTCCTCTCTTCCTAACCCCTCATATGCCCCCTCTCACCTTACCAGAAGGCGCGGTAGTGCATATCCTCGTAGGGGGGGCTACAACTAGGCCTTCTTTGCGGGGGCAGAAACATATTCACTATAATCATCTCCCTACAGGGGAATGGCAAATAGAAACGGCCCTCATTAAAAGCCACACCCTCACTTTATCCTATCGTGGCCGGGTCATGGGCCATTGGTCTGTGCAAATTAGTCATGATACCCCCCCTGATATCCGTTGGGATGGCAAAGCTGGCCCCAAAACAAGTGATGACTGGCATACTCATATTCCATGGTCTGTTGCCCAGCCTCATGGCGTTACAGCATTGGAGGTACGGTTCTACCCCATCATTCCCCCCTCTCATACGCCGAATAAAGCGCACGAAATACGCAGCCCCCTTCCCTTAAAACCACATACACGCAAAGCACATGAGACCACATCGCTGGACCTCTCAGACAACCCCTTTGCAGGGCTAAAGGTCGTAGGCCGCCTCTGCGCAACAAGTAGCTCCAACAAACAAGCTTGCTCCCCACCACAAACATTCCGGCTTGGCCATCGCCCGTTTCATAATCCCGTCAGCCGTGCTTTGCTCGCTCTACGGCTCCGCCTTGCGAGTGGGCAGGATGACCCTACCCAAACAGCCCATGCACTGGGCCTTCTTACCTCGCTCTCTTTACCCTCTGATGTCGCTTTGCCTCTTATTTGGCTCCGTCAACGCATCATAGCGGGCCTTCCAAGCGAACATATTAACGAGCAACTATGGTTCAACGCTCTTTATGAAGAAGACCGCGAACAAACCGGCGAGGTCATTGCCGCGTCTATGCTCCATGTTCGTGCTCTACAAAATGCCGTGCGGTTGCATTTACTGGCGTTAGCCCAACAACCAAGCCCTCCACCGCCTCATGAACAAGACGCTCTGCATGATGAATTGAATCGTCTCAAAGAGGCCTTGGGGCAACACCTCGCCTTCATCTTCCAAAAAGCGAATCGTAATGGGTTGGTCATGCCTATGCCGGATGGCAAAGGGATGCCCTGGGTACGCCTTGCCGAGCATGTGCAGGCTGAAGCCCTAGCAGGCCATATTCCACAAGCCCTAGAGCATCTTAAAGCCATGCTGGAACCTGCCGAGCAAATGCGCCAAGCAACCTTGCCAGATATGCAAGCACTAGCTGCCTCCATGCAGGCACAAGCTGAAGCACGCAACCAGCGCATGGCCCTGCGCGAGCTTATCCGCCAAGAGACAGAGCTACTCAATCATGCTCAAAAACGCCTCGCTGCGGAGCAACCCACCTCCTCGGTTATGGAATCGCATAAGGATGTTTCCCAAATGTCCACGGCGGAGTTGCTCAGCCAATTAGGCATGGCCTCGCATGAGGGCACTGGCCCCGCCACCACTCCGCTAGACCCTACGGCCCTTCTCAGCCATGCAGAAGGTCGCCAACAAGACCATGCCACGCAATATGCCCTCCGCCACCTTACCCATATCTTAAATAAACGCGGTGAAGCCTTAACAAAAAAGAAAATGCCTAATCTCGTAAAAGCCGAAGCGGATATGGGGCCTGTTCTGCATAATCTGGCTAACCGAGAGGATGAGGTCAGTGTGCGCACCATCCAAACTGTTTTGGAGGACCTCTCCCAAGCGCGCCATGATATGAAGAAAAATCAAGCCGCAGCACAGCAGACGAGTAAAGGCCATCTTGGCTTCATCCCACCACCTTCTGCCTCCTCAACAGAAGACCCCAATGGCAGTGCTGGTGTCTCCCCAGAGGATGACCCTAATGGTGGCCAGGATAATGACGAACCAGAAGACGAGAAACAACCTAAAAACCAAGACCCGCTAGGCCGGAAGATGGATGATAGCTCGGATTCTGATGCCCATATCCCCGACCATGATACAAACCGCGCCCATGATATTGAGCGCGAACTCCAACGCCGGGCCTCAGACCGCACACGCCCGCAAAGCGAGCTTGATTACCTCAACCGTTTGCTCGCCCCACTGCGCCAATCCCATTAGCGGGCATCGTGCAATTATGGCGTACAGTGATGATCCTGTAGCTCCTCCGCATATCCCCACACCATCCCAGCAGCACGGCTACGCAGCAGAATAAAGCCCTCTTGCACGGCGATTACAGCCAAGCCGTACCGACCACGCTCCGTCTCATCCGCCCCTTGAGGAAAGATGGACTCAATGCGCCATAAAGGTAAGGAACGTGCAGGAATGCGCCACCAATGATACATATGCCCTAATAAACGCAGCTCCCCCGCCGATTGTTCCTGCGGTAAATGCGTTACTTGTTGCCATACATCCTTACGCACGCAATCTATATGAATATGAAGCTGTTCTTGGCTACGCGCCCTGCGGGAATTGATGGCCAAAGAGAGGCGAGTATCCGCTATTGGCCAGCCATAGGCTTGTGCAACAAGCTGACGATACCCCCACGCTTGCGCTAAATAAGGCGGGCTATCACTCCGCAAAAGATATGCTGATTCAATACCGCGCAAAGGTTGAGTCGGGATAAGCAAATACTGCCCTCTCCCCTCACGCGCTTTAAGAATGGCATAGCCATCCTTCGCCTTATATACGGCACAAGGGTTGTGATCAGAATCCACCCCACAATGACGCACGATACGCCACAAAGCGTTGCTCTGATAAGACCAATAAAAAAGATATAACACCGCTAAAAGCACCAAAGCCGCGGCCCCGCCAATAAGGCAGACCACGGCTTTGCGGGATATGACCATCCTCATAAAAGCAAGCTATTGTAAATCAGCCTCTAACCCCAGAGACTCAGCTAAACGATTGAGTTGGCGTGAAACAGCATTCCCACCAGAGCGCAAACGCCCTCCATGTAAGCTAAGAACCAACTGGTCCTCATCTTTAATGGTAAGATGCGTCCCCTCTAGTAAAGTCTCCGTCCCGGCAGAAAGCACATAAACGAGGCGGAAGGCCTGCCCTAGCTGGATTGCCGCCTCATAATAATCCTTACTCAGCAACCGGCGCGAAGGCTCCAAAACCGAGCTATCACGATCGATATCGTATCGCCCTGCCAAAACAAGCGCGAGAAAGGCCCGCGATTCATGCGAGAAGCCAACACCATGACAATATAAAATACGCCGATATGTCTGCTCAGCCCGATATTGCGGATGATCATAAGAGCCAACATCGGAGACCATACAGGCTAGGCGGAATTGCAAAGCAAGGAATGAATCCTTCTTCCAGCCCAATCGCTCCAAAAAGACAGAGGTCAGCCACATATATAAAGGTTCAGCAAAAGAGGGATTACGCCCCAACCGCCCTTCCATCTCCTGAACCAGAGCTTGCATCGGCTCCTCATCGGCTACGCGCGCGGCAACCTCACGCATATACCAACCCTCACGCAGCCCCTCTGCACTAAAGATGACCTCTGGAGCCTCAGTCCTATCAAGCAATGCTAGGAGAACCTGTGCCGCAAAGGGGGCATCAATCATCCGCTTGCGGGGGACATTCCCCACCTTTTCCATCTGCTTGCGGCTCGCCCCTACGACCCACTCCGCCATCTCCACCGCCTCTTGCCGGTTAAGACGGAATAGGTGAACCATATTCAACGGATAATCTGTCCGCGCCATATGTAAGCGGGCCAAAGCACGAAACGCCCCACCTACCAGATAAAGTGGCTTCCCTTTTGCATCCTCTAACCATGCTACATCAGCAAGGGTCTTCCGCGCGATTTTACTAGCTGCTTCCACATCATCATCTGAGCGTTCCCGCAGGCGAATCACACCCAGAGGCGTTGTCCCAGCATCAAAATACGCACTATCCCGCACACGAATCAGCTCTAGCGAGCCACCGCCAATATCTGCCACCACGCCATCAGCATCAGGAAGGGCACATAACACGCCCGTAGCGGAGTAGTCGGCTTCCTCCTCCCCGTTTAGAACACGAAAACGTGCCTCAGGCATCCGTAATTGAGCTGCTCTTACAAACTCCGCTCCGTTACGAGCATCCCGCACCGCAGCCGTTGCCAGAACATCAAAGGGCTTAACCCCCATTGCCTGACCAATCGCCTGATAGCGCGACAGCACTTCCAGCGCGCGCTCGATGCCTTCCTCGCTCAACAGGCCCGTTGCCTCTAACCCAGCACCGAGCCTGAGCGTTGCCTTCTCGTTGAAGATGGGGACGGGATTGCGCGCAACCCCTTCATACACCACCATCCGCACCGAGTTAGACCCAAGGTCCACAATCGCCGCCCGGCGGGACTGACGAGCAGCCCCCCCTTGCGCTGTGCTTTCTACCATCCTTACGACTCCTGTACGGCTACCCCGGTACGAGACTCGGACCCTACGGGGGCAATCTCCTCCCCATATGCAGGAGATGGATGCGCCATGAAATAGTCATGAGCAGAAAGTGGCTCATTTCCCGGTGCCATGCGCTCCCACTTCCCATTTGGCAGCAACTTCCAACTCCGCAGCGTATCCCGCATATTCACAACCATAATCTGGTTTAGAATATGCGCATGAGCGGCAGGGTCAGTAATGGGAACCATCGCCTCAATCCGCCGGTCCATATTACGCTTCATCCAATCTGCCGAGGAGATATACAGCTTAGCATATGGCGAAGGAAGCCCTTCCCCATTACCAAAGGCAAAGACACGCGCATGTTCTAAATAACGCCCAACGATGGAATGTATCTCAATATTCTCAGAGAGACCCTTCACGCCCGGACGCAGGCAGCAAATCCCCCGCACCACAGCTTTAACAGACACACCCGCCTGTGAGGCATCATAGAGCAGCTCAATCAACTGAGGGTCGACAAGGCTGTTCATCTTCAACCAAATCTGCGCTGGCCGACCAGCACGGGCGTGAGCTATCTCCGCCTGCACTAATTCCACCAAAGTAGAACGGATTGTCAGCGGGGAGCAGCACAGAGCTTGCAAATGCGGCTTCGCACAGCCTGTTGCGTAGTTAAAGAGGCGTGCTGCGTCCTCCACTAACACAGGGTCACAGGTGAAGAAGGAGATGTCTGTATAGATCTTCGCCGTGCTAGGATGATAGTTCCCCGTCCCAAAATGAGCGTAAGATTGCAGACGCTCACCCTCGCGCCGGACGACAAGAATCATCTTTGCATGGGTCTTATAAGCTGCCAGCCCGTAAACAACCTGTACACCCCGCGCCTCCAGCGCACGAGCAAGGTTGATATTGGCCTCCTCATCAAAACGTGCCCGCAACTCCACCACAGCGGTGACGGATTTACCGGCCTCCACAGCGGCAATTAACGCATGGACAATCGGGCTATCATGCGATGTCCGATAAATGGATTGTTTGATGGAAAGAACATTCGGGTCCTGCGCGGCCTGTTGGAGGAAATGGACCACGACATCGTAGCTCTCATAAGGATGCTGAACTACCAAGTCTTTCTCTTTAATGGCGGCAAAGCAATCGCCATCATGGTCCAATACACGTTGAGGCATAGCCGCATGGAAGGGGGAGAAAAGCAGCTCTGGCCTATCGGAGACGATAAGTTGCTTTACATCACCCATACCGGCCATCTTCGGCAGCAAAACAACCTCATCACGCTCTAGGCCCAACTTACGGACCAAGTGCTTCGGGATTGTTCCCTCTACCTCTAAATGAATACATACACCATGGCGGCGGTCTTGCACGGCTTTCTCAAACGTATTGAGCAAGTCCTCTGCTTTTTCCTCCAAGTCAACATCCAAGTTCCGCACAATACGCATCATGCCTGTTGGTACGCCGTGCAGCCCGGGGAAAAGACGTTTTGTGTAATGCGCAATAAGATATTCCAGCGCAATGAAGCGAATCTGCCCATTTTTATCTGGCAGGCGAATAAAACGTGGAATCTGCGGTGGCATAACAACAAGGCCATCAGCCTTATGCTTATGCGTATCAACATCCCGCAAACGCAACACCAAGGCTTGCCCCCCACTGGGGATGAAAGGCATGGGATGGGTAGGGTTCAAGTCCACCGGAGTAAGAACAGGGAAGACTTGCTCCTCAAAATACTTATCCAGCCACCCTTTATCACTATGGTGAAGCTTATCGACCGACTCGATAACAATCCCAGTTTTTGCCAATTCAGCACGGACACTGTGCCAAATGCGCTGCTGCTCCTGCTGCATACGCCATGCTTGATGCCGTACAGTCTCTAGCTGTTGAGTGGGGGTTAAGCCATCAACGCTCTTCTTCCCCTCACCAGCGCGAACTTGATCGACCAACCCAGCAACACGGACGGCATAAAACTCGTCCATATTCCCCGCACTAATGGAGAGGAAGCGCACCCGCTCCAACAGAGGGTTGGTTGAGTCTTCTGCTTCTTCCAGAACGCGCTGGTTGAAGGCCAACCATGATAATTCCCTATTGATGAAATCAAGATGGTGATAGCTACGTTGGCTCTTAGCTTCCCCATGCTCCCCATGATGTGCAGAATCGGTTCTGTCAGTCACGTCAGTTCTCCTCCAAGCTTCTGCCAGCATCCCAATGGGGACACCCGAATGTGAACATCATTACAACAACCATTCTTTCATCATGGCAATCCTTCCATGCTATTTTATTTATTCGCCTGAGCGGTAAATACACTATCGCAACAAAATAGGACGCATTACTATGAAGCTTCTATGACAATCCCCTTTAATCTAGCAGGGGTTATTCTTATAAATGCTCGTCCTTTAATAAATCTTTTAGAACATTCATTGCGAGACTACGGCTAATCGCACTCCCTTGTGCCATCGCTGCTTCATCCAATCTTTGCACAGCTTGCACCAATGCTTCCCCTGTGCGTGGCAAACGCCGCCATAACCACTCGGTCACAGATTGCGGGACAACAAGCTGACGCTCCGCCAGAAGGGAAAGCAATAATGTTGCCCGCACATTATCCTCTGGCTCCTCCAGCCCAGCGGTTACAGTTGCGCGCAACCGGCTTGCAAGGTCCGGTAATGCAAAATCACCCCGTGCAGGAGGATGACGAGAGGCCATCAACACACGCTGCCCTGCCGCATGAGCACGGTTAAGGAGATGCAACAACGCAACCTCACTGCCCACCCTCTCGATATGGTCAATCGCCAAAGGCGCAGCACTGGCCTCCAAAATCTGCTGCCCCACGCGCAATGCACCATCTGGAGCACATGATAGTGCGGATGCCTCACAGAGAATCGCCTCCTGTTCTGCGGCCCATATATGAAGCAAATGCGTCTTGCCCGTCCCCGCAGGCCCCCATAACCACAACCGCCCTTCTGGCCATTGGGGCCGTGCTAACCAAGCCCGTGCTGAAGCATTAGACCCCCCTGCGATAAAACGCTCTGCCGAAAAATGGCGTTTTTGCTGCAAATCCAATGCTAGCTGCGCTTGTACGCTAAAGGGCGTGTCCTGCTCTCTCTTGTCGCCCATATCTACCCTTCTCGCCTATCGCCTCAATGATTCCACACGCCCTACATTCCGTCTTTGTGCAGGATGCTCTATAAAGAGGCCAGCATCAACCAGCAGGAATACCCTCTCTCCATGACCAAAACCCCTTCTCCCCCCAATGCAAGTTATGCAGCCGCCGGTGTTGATATTGAAGCCGGAGATGCTCTGGTTGACGCCATCAAGCCCGCGGCCAAAGCAACCAATCGCCCCGGTGTTATGGGCGGGCTTGGTGGGTTTGGTGCCCTGTTTGACCCCAAAGCCGCTGGGTTAAAGGACCCTGTCCTCGTCAGCTGTACAGATGGCGTGGGCACAAAGCTCCTCCTCGCTATCGAGAGCGGCTTGCATGATGAAATCGGCATCGACTTAGTCGCTATGTGCGTTAATGACCTCATCGTCCAAGGGGCACAGCCGCTTTTCTTCCTTGATTATATGGCAACAGGTCATCTCTCCGTCTCCGTGGCAGAGCGGATTATTAAAGGGATTGCCGCAGCCTGTAAGGAAAGTGGCTGCGCCCTCGTTGGGGGGGAAACAGCGGAGATGCCGGGCCTTTACGGCAAAGGCCATTATGACCTCGCCGGCTTCAGCGTTGGGGCAGCAGAGCGCGATGCCATGTTGCCTGCCACCATTCGCGAGGGCGATAGTCTCATCGCTCTGCCCTCCTCTGGGGTACATTCCAACGGGTTCTCCCTCGTTCGTCATATCGTGGAGTCCTCTGGTCTAAGCTGGAAGGACCCCGCCCCCTTCTCACCAAAGCAAACTTTGGCAGAAGCCTTCCTGACCCCCACACGGCTTTATGTCAAAACCGTGCTTGCCTTACATGAGAAGAAGCTCCTCAATGGCTGCGCGCATATCACAGGCGGTGGCCTGCCGGGCAATCTACCGCGTGTCCTGCCAGAAGGACTCGGTGTGGAAGTAGATGGGCAAAGCTGGCCACTCCCCGGTGTATTCTCATGGCTTGCCGAGCAAGGCCCTGTATCTGAAGATGAAATGCTCAAGGTCTTTAATTGCGGGATTGGTATGGTTCTCATCACCAGCGAACCCGAAAAACTCATGACGGAATTGGAAAAGCTGGATGAAGACGCCATGCTGATTGGCCGTGTTGTCCGCAGCACCACACCTTTCCGCCTCACTGCGCCATTAAATCTGGATTGAAGCGATTTATGGTGACGAAAACCCCCATCGCTATCCTCATTAGCGGGCGCGGTAGTAATATGCTCGCGTTAATGGAGGCCTGCGCCCGCCCGGACTTCCCAGCTAAAATTGTCCTTGTTCTGAGCAATAAGGCCGATGCCGCTGGGTTAGACACCGCTCGCAAGGCAGGGATTAAAACGCTCTGCATCCCCCATAAAGACTATGGGAAGGGCCGTGAAGCGCATGAACGTGCCATAGATGAAGCCGTGCGAGCCTCTGGTGCGGAGTTAATCTGCCTTGCAGGCTATATGCGCGTTCTCACCCCTTGGCTTGTCCAGCAATGGCAGGGGCGGATGATTAATATTCATCCCAGCTTGCTTCCTGCGTTCCCCGGCCTCCATACGCATGAAGCCGCCCTAAAAGCGGGTGCTAAAGAGCATGGTTGTACCATTCACCTCGTCACCGATGGGGTGGATGAAGGCCCCATCCTTGCCCAAGCGCGCGTCCCTGTCCTACCCCATGATGATGCTGATGCCCTCGCCGCCCGCGTTTTGGAGCAAGAACACCGCCTCTATCCCGAAACGCTCAAGCACTTCATCACACAACGCCACACCTAAAAGCCAAGCATAAAAAAGGGGAGCCATAATGGCTCCCCTTCACAGCATGTCCAAACATCATGCTAACGCCACTGCTTCATCAGGGCAGGATTTCCGTCTCCGCAAAGAAGAAGCTAATCTCACGCTTAGCATTCTCAAGGCTATCAGAGCCATGAACGGAGTTCTCACCAATGCTTTGAGCATAAAGCTTACGCACAGTCCCTTCAGCCGCCTCGGCGGGGTTGGTCGCGCCCATCACCTCACGATGATGCGCCACGGCGTTCTCGCCCTCTAGCACCTGCACAACAACCGGCGCGGAGCACATAAAAGACACAAGCTCCCCAAAGAAGGGGCGCTCCTTATGGACCTCATAAAAAGCCCCGGCTTGCTTCTCTGTCAGCTGAATACGCTTTTGGGCTACAATACGCAGGCCAGCTTCCTCAAAAACAGTATTCACCTTGCCTGTCAGATTACGGCGTGTTGCATCCGGTTTGATGATGGATAATGTACGTTCCAGAGCCATAAGTCCCTCCTTATAAAGAGCCCTCTATCTCCAACTTCCCCTAGAGGAAAAAAGGAGTTCCTGATAGGGTTAGAGCCATCTTTTTTCATCTTTCCCTGCTGAGTGTGTGCGTTGAGCCTGCTTTCCATCACCGACCTTACCTTACGCATCGCAGGCCGTACCCTGCTAGAGCAAGCCTCCCTCACTATTGAGCCAGGTAAACGCATCGGGCTCATCGGCCATAATGGAGCGGGGAAGTCCACGCTGCTGGCGGCCATCGCCGGGGACATCGCCCCAGATGGCGGCAGCATTACCCTCTCTGGCCGTGCCACGATGGGGCGGGTCAAGCAGGAAACACCTTCCGGCGAGCTGTCCTTATTAGAGACCGTTCTTAACAGCCATGAGGAACGCACCCGCCTCCTCACCGAGGCCGAAACCACAACCGACCCTACCCGCCTTGCTGATGTGCATGAACGCTTACTCGCTATTGATGCCCATGCTGCCCCAGCGCGTGCTAGTACAATCCTCGCCGGGTTAGGTTTTGACCAAGAGGCCCAACATCGCCCGGTCAATGACTTCTCCGGTGGTTGGCGGATGCGCGTTGCCCTTGCCAGTGCCTTATTCCTCGCCCCTGACCTTCTACTCCTTGATGAACCAACAAACCATCTGGATATTGAAGCCACATTATGGCTGGAAAATTGGCTAAGCCGCTTCCCCGGTGCGGCGTTAATTGTCAGCCATGACCGTGCGTTACTAGATAACAGCGTGCAAGCCATTGCCCATTTAGACCAAAAAAAGCTTTCCCTCACCCCCGGCGGCTATGAGCGTTTTGTCCAAATCCGCACCGAGCAGAAGCTCCAACAAAATCGCCAAGCGGAAAAGCTGGCAGACCAACGTGCAAAGATGGAAGCCTTTGTGGCGCGCTTCCGTGCCAAAGCGACCAAAGCCAAACAAGCGCAATCTCGCTTAAAAGCCCTCGCCCGCTTGCCACAAATTGATTCAGTCGTGGAGGATACCCCTACCCATTTCACCTTCCCCGACCCCGGCGCGCTCCCACCCCCCATGCTCACATTAGAGGATGTCTCTGTCGGATATGGGGAGCGCACAATTCTTCACCATCTCTCTTTGCGGCTCGATAGTGAGGACCGCATCGCCCTACTGGGGCAAAATGGGCATGGCAAATCAACCTTCGCCAAATTACTCGCCGGTCAGCTCACCCCTATGGGAGGGATATTTCAGCCTTCATCACGCTTGCGGGTTGGTTATTTCGCCCAACATCAAACAGATGAGCTTATTGTGGATGAAACCCCCATCCAACATATGGCCCGCACGTTAAAAGATGCCACACCCCCGCAAGTGCGTGCCCAACTAGCCCGTTTTGGGCTCGATGCTGAACGTGCCGAAACACCCGTCCGCAATCTCTCTGGTGGGGAGAAAGCCCGCCTCCTCCTCGCCCTTGCCACACGTCACGCCCCTCATCTACTCATATTAGATGAGCCAACCAACCATTTAGACCTCGATGCCCGCGATGCGCTCATCCGCGCTCTCAGTGCTTTTGAAGGGGCCGTCATCCTCATCAGCCATGATAGTCATTTAGTCGAATCCGTAGCTGACCAGCTTTGGATCGCCGCAAACGGGACCATCACCCCTTTTGACGGGGATATGAATGATTACCGCCTCTGGCTAGAGGCCCGCGCTAAACACGCTTTAGAGGCAACGCGACAAGCCTCCTCCCCCGCTGCACACGGCGCACAAGCCGCCACAACGCCTGATAAAAACCAACAACGTGCCCAACGCAAAGAGCAAACCCGCCAGCTTGCCCCCCTCCGCCGTAAGATTCGGGAGCTGGAAACCCGCCTCTCCCGCTTGGAAAAAGCCAAAGAACAGCTTGAAGCAAAATTAGCAGACCCTGCCCTTTACCAAGCAAACC
This sequence comes from Bombella sp. ESL0385, assembly GCF_009725755.1. GTDB lineage: Bacteria > Pseudomonadota > Alphaproteobacteria > Acetobacterales > Acetobacteraceae > Bombella > Bombella pollinis. The sequence continues at coordinate 823,341 of NZ_WNIJ01000001.1, read as the reverse complement.
ACGCTGGAGACATCGCCACATTAAATAGCGACCTCGCCCTTGTCCGCCAAAAACAAGAGGAGACCGAGCTACAATGGCTAGAAGCCCAAGACGAATTAGAGCAAGCCACAAATTGACCCACCATTAAATAACCCACATTATAGCACACCAACTCACCGCCCGTTGCAGGACTCGCCCAGCATGCCTTTCTTCTTCAACCGCCCGCCGACTCCCGCAGCCCAGCAAACACCCACCACCGCGTTAGACCGCATTTATGGCATTATCCGTCTAACGCTTTGTCTCTCTCTCATCATGCTGGCTGTTTGGTTGATGGGAGAAGTCCTTGCCATCCTCTTTGCGGCGGTATTGATGGCGATTGTTTTGCATGGGCTTGCGCGTATCCTCCGCCGCCGCTTACCCTTCATCCCCTATACAATCGCAATTAGCATCGTAGCCTTTAGCATTATTGGGCTATTTGCCGCTCTTATTTGGAGTAGTGGCCCCTCTATGGGGGAGCAGTTTATCAGCCTAAAAAATGCTCTCGTTGTGCAATCAAGCGATCTCCGCTCCCATCTCTCCCAAACAACTTTCGGCCAAATGGTCTTAAACCATCTGCCAACCTCCCTTGGCGGGAATGATAAAACAGCTTCCCTCAGCAGTTTAGGCTTTGGGATTGCAGGCTCCGTGACCGGGTTGCTCGGCAGTGCGGTTGGTTTAATCGGTACGATTTTTGTTGTTTTAATCGCCGCCTTTTATTTTGCCGTCTCACCATCTCTTTACATCAACGGCTTCCTCCGTCTCATCCCTCCTTACCAACGCGAAGCCACACGCACGCTCCTCTATAGCGCAGGCAATACCTTATGGGCATGGACCGCAGGCCAAGCGTTGGACATGCTCGCCGTAGGGCTTTTCTCCGGTATTGGGCTATATCTCATCGGGATGCCCCTTGCCCTCGCTTTGGGCGTTGTCGCAGGGTTGTGCAACTTCATCCCCTATATCGGCGCGATTTTAGGGGCAGTGCCTGCCTTGCTCATCAGCCTCTCTCTTGGCACGCATGAAGTTTTATTCGTGGCCATCCTCTATAGCGTTATCCAGTTTTGTGAGGGCAATATCCTCGCCCCGCTCATCCAACGGCGTGCGGTCCATATGCCCCCAGCACTAGCCATCCTCTCCCAAAGCGTTTTTGGCTCCATCCTTGGGGTGCCGGGGCTCGTGCTGGCTTCCCCCATCACCGCAGCCCTCCTCGCTGTCTTTGATAAAGCCATGCCCCCGCTGGAAGATGCCACCAAAACCCGATTAGAGACGAACGAGCTTACCCCAAAAGAAGTTGCTCAGAACGCTCAAGAAAAAGCAGCCGCGAGTAAACAAGAGACCAAACAAAAGGAAAAAGATAAAACCACCCCGCCTCCCTCCACCTGAGGAAAGCAAGACCGCCTTTTTAAGGGAGGCCCGGCAAATGGAGGGTCCCACGGTCGAAGGAGCGCATCCTATATGCGCCCCCCGGTTGGGTTTGTATCCCCACAACATCATCCCCATGCTTAAAATGCCATGCGGAGAGAATGACAAGGCGGCCCTCTGCACTGCTCATCTGATACACAGCGAGCGCAGGCATATTCTTAGGGGGTACCTCACCTGGGATCCCCCAGCCTGTCCGATACTGTTGCACCCAAAGATTCATCGCCTTTACTTCATCCTCAGTGAGGCTACGTTGCTGCTGAGCCTGCTCCACCGTGCCATGAACAACCGTTGGGAGGGACCACGGGCGCAAAATAGGCCACGCAAAATACCAAATCACCACAACAGGAATAATCACAATCGCCGCAAACATAAGAAGATATTCGTCATTCTGCTTCATGCTGCTCTCTCGCCCATGTTTGACTCTCTCTTATCACATAATCTACGGCCTCATCGGTAAGGTCAGGATGGATTGGCAGAGCCAAGACGTACTCTCCTAACGATTCCGACACAGGTAAAGGAACCCCATCATGGCACGCCTGATAGGCTGGCTGATGATGCAATGGTTTGGGATAATAAATAGCCGTTGCAATCTGCGCTTGTGTGAGATGTTGCCTTAAAGACTCACGCAAAGATAGAGAGGGTAGCTTCACACAATAGACTGCCCATGCACTCTGGCTTTCTGCCACACGTGCAGGTGAGGTGATGAGAGAGGGCAAGCCTGCATCATAAGCGCGTGCCACAGCCTCACGCCGTTGCAGCTCCTCCTCAAACACATCCAACTTGCTCAAGAGAACCGCCGCTTGCAAGCTATCTAACCGCGCATTAAGGCCAATGCGCTGCACCTCATAGCGTTGTTGCCCCTCCCCATGGCTGCGCAGGGAGCGGTAAAGAGCCGCCTTATCATCATCATCAGTGAGGATAGCCCCGCCATCGCCATAACAACCTAGCGGCTTAGATGGGAAGAAAGACAGAGTCGTAGCCATGGCCTCATGCCCCAACTTCCGCCCCTTATAGGCCGCACCAAAGGATTGAGCGCAATCCGCAATGAGGGTTAGGCCCTCTTGTGTGGCAAAGCTCTTTAGCGCATCCCACGGGGCAGGTTGGCCAAATAAATCAACCCCGATAATCGCCTTTGGCACCACCTCTCCCGCTTGCTTTACCGCGGCAACACGCGCCTGCAAGGAGGCAAGAGAGAGTTGGAAGCTATCCGCCTCCACATCCACAAAAACCGGCTTCGCGCCTAATAACAGAACAACCTCTGCCGTGGCCGTGTATGTAAAAGCAGGTAGGAACACCGCCATCCCCGGCCCAATTCCCTCCGCCATGAGGACGGTTAAAAGCGCATCTGTACCGGAGGAGACAGCCACAGCATGACGCGCCCCCCCATAAAGAGCCAAACGCGCCTCAAGCTCTGCAATCTCCGGCCCCATTACGAAACAACAATGGGTTAAGACCCGCTCCATCCGCTCCCGCAACGCCGCGCCAAGACGCCGCTGCTGGGCAGGAAGATCCAGAAAGGGAACAACTCCCACCAAGATACTTACCCAGCCCGCCGCGCTTGGAAGGATGCTACAGCCGGACGAGCCGCTTTACGGAGGATAATCTCATCCCCGCAAGCTTCCTCCATCACATCCCGCAACCCACGCAGATAGGCCGAGCCTTTTAATGTCCGCTGAACAAGAATGGAGCGGCGGTCCAACGGGTCCACCTTACGGCGTGCTAAATCAAGCTCGCTCAACCGGTCCAACGCACGGGTGATAGCGGGTTTAGAGACATTCAAAGACTGTGCTAAGCCCCGAACGGTATGAGCCCCATCATCCAAATAACAGCTCAAAAACACAGATAATTGCCGCGCAGAAAGGTCCGGCCCATCACCGCGCACGGTGGACACAATCGTATCGCGCAAAAGCTGCAACATGCGGTTATCGCCATTTCGACTCATAAAAACTCTCTTTCGCTCTTTTACAACGCGACTTACCCTCTGCCAGTTAGCGCATATACGCCCTCCCCGCTGGCCGGTGGGATACATCATATTTGCGATTTCTACTTAGTCCTATTCTAATTTGTGACGCTTATGTATCGAAATAACAACCACGCCCAACGCAGGGCTGCTATTCCTAAAGACAAACCTCATTAAAAATGAATAAAAACAGCTAGTTATACACGCTATAACGAATCATTACTTTTTAGAAACCTTCCGAAACCGCACGGAACAACGCCCTTAAAGCTAGCACCTCACCCCCCATAGGCCGGCCGGGGCGTGCGTTATCATTCCATCCATAAGTATCAATATGCGCCCATCTCTGCCCCTCTGGGACGAAGCGTTGGAGGAATAACGCCGCTGTAATCGCCCCGGCCATAGGCCGAGAGGAAAGATTGTTACAATCAGCAATGGGGCTATCCATCCATTCATCATAATCAGCCCATAATGGGAGCTGCCAAAGCGGGTCATGCGCATGACGCCCAGCGGCAAGAATATGCGCCGCTAATGCATCATCATTACTAAAAAGGGCGGGTAAATCTGGCCCCAAAGCCACACGCGCAGCCCCGGTAAGCGTTGCGGCATCTATGATAAGGTCCGGCTGGCTCTCTGCGGCCTCTGTCAAGAGGTCAGCTAGAACCAAACGCCCTTCTGCATCCGTATTGCCGACCTCTACCCGCAGCCCTTTCCGCGTGGTCAACACATCCCCCGGCCGCATCGCATGGCCGGAGATACTGTTCTCCACACAACCAAGGCGAATCTCCAAAGCGACATCTAGCTCCGCCTCCATAATCGCGCAGGCCAGGGCGAGCATCAATGTCGCTCCACCCATATCCTTCTTCATCTTCGCCATGGAGGAGCCGGGCTTGAGGTCATAACCGCCTGTATCAAAACATACGCCTTTACCCACTAAAGAGAGGCGCGGGGCTGCTTTGCTCCGCCCGGGTTTTTGCCCGACCACCACAACAGCCTCCCGGTCCGAGCCCGCCCCCACAGCGGCAAGGCATGGGTACGCTTGTCTTAATGCCTCCCCTTCTATCAGCTCAACACAGGCCCCACGTTCCTCCAGCATGTGACGGGCTGCCGCCGCTAATTCCGCAGGGCCCATCAGATTCGCCGGGCTATTAATCAGGTCACGCCCCAGCCACGCCGCCCGCGCAAGGAGACGCGCCTCGCGCCCATATTCTGCGGCGATACATAATTTAGGCTGCGCTTTGGGGGTATGTTGGGCAGCCCCCTTTAGATGATACTGATACGCCCCTAAGCAGAAGCCAAGAATGAGCTCCTCCAAAGCCGCCTTTGTGTCTTGCCCCTGAGCCTGCGGATGAAACTGCGGAACCCAACGCCCCTCTGGCAATTTTGCTGACAAAGCCCCATAAGGCATAGGCCCTGCCGTAGGCTTGATGCAAAATACCGCCCCGGCAATCCCCTCCTTACCCGGCAAAAGGGTAAAATCCCCCGCACGTCCTTCAAAGCCTTGCGCGCGCAAAAAAGGCTCATCACGCCCTAATAGAGCGGAAAGCGCAGCAGACTCCCCCGCTTCTACGATATGAAGCGGGTAAGTCTCCTCCCCATCACAGGGGGCGCACAGGGGCAAAAAAGGGGCATTAGACATAAAAAACCATTCCACCAAAAAACTCTTATAGAGAATGTCTTGCTTTTATCGCATTCACGCAAGATCATTCCACCCATGACAGCACGTTCTTCCTCCTTTATGCCTGCGGCGGGCCAGCCCCCACGGCTTATTCATGCGATTTTAGGGCCAACCAATACCGGTAAGACCCATTACGCCCTCACCCGTATGATGGCGCATCAGAGTGGGATTATCGGCTTCCCCCTCCGCCTGCTTGCGCGCGAAAATTACGAACGGCTCGTCAAACTAAAAGGCGAACGCCATGTCGCCCTCCTCACAGGGGAGGAAAAGATTATCCCTCCCCATGCACGTTGGTTCTCTTGCACAGTGGAAGCAATGCCGCTGGACCGCAAAGTGGATTTCATCGCTATTGATGAAATCCAGCTCGCTGCGGACCCTGATCGCGGGCATATTTTCACCGACCGCCTCCTCCATGCACGTGGGACGGGAGAGACGCTCTTCCTCGGTGCGGAGACCATTCGCGGCTTGCTCAAACAGCTTATCCCCTCCATTACGATTGAGACCCGCGCCCGTCTCTCCCACCTTACTAATATAGGGCCGGTGAATCTCACACGCTTACCTCCACGCTCTGCCATTGTGGCTTTCTCCGCCACGGAGGTTTACGCCATTGCCGAGGCCATCCGCCAAAAGCGCGGGGGCTGTGCGATTATTATGGGCCGCCTCAGCCCTAGAACACGCAATGCCCAAGTCGCCCTCTATCAAAATCGCGATGTTGATTATCTCGTAGCGACTGATGCCATCGGGATGGGGCTGAATATGGATGTGGACCATGTTGCCCTTGCAGCCTTGCATAAGTTTGATGGCCTTGCCTCCCGCGCTCTAACCCCGCAAGAGGTGGCTCAAATCACCGGGCGAGCAGGCCGTGGGATGCATGATGGCACCTTCGGCACCACAGGCTCTTGCCCCCCTATGAGCCAAGAGCTCATCAAGGCTGTGGAGGACCATAAGTTTGAGCCATTACACGCCCTTTATTGGCGGCAAACGGCCCTAGATTATAGCTCTCCTGAAACGCTGTATCACAGCTTGATGCGTAAACCCCCACGCCCCGGCCTCATCACCGGGCGCACAGCTTCGGACCTTGATGTCCTCACCGGCTTGATGCAGATGGAGGATATTCGCGCTGCTGCACGCGGTACAAAGGCCACAACTCTCCTATGGGAAGTCTGCCAGATACCGGACTTCCGCAAGCTTGGTGATGGTAGCCATACTCGCCTTTGTGGCCGTTTATTTCTCGACCTCTTAAAGCATCACCGCATCCCCCCTGCGTGGATGGAAGGCCAATTACGCGGGCTTGACCGGCTGGATGGCGATATGGATACGCTCATGCACAGGCTCTCTGGTGTGCGTGTCTGCGCTTACATCGCCGCTCGGACAGGCTGGATGCCCCAAAGCCGCCATTGGCAAGAACGCTGCCGCACAGTGGAGGACCGTCTCTCTGATACATTACATGAGAGGCTGAAAGAACGTTTTGTCAATAAACGTGCCACGGCCCTGCTCCGCCGCTCGGACACCGGGCAACGTGTTGAGGCCCTCTATGCCATAACGCCCCAAAATCGCATCCTTGTGGAAGGCCATGAAATTGGCCGTATCACCGGTTTTGGTATGAATCTGGACGCCACGGCGGACCCTCAAGAGAGTGCATTGCTCCTCAAAGCAGGCAAACGCGCCCTCCACCACGCAATGCCCGCGCGGATACGCTACTTCCTCCAACAAGAGATGACCGCCCTGCACATCACAGAGGCTGGGCATATCCATTGGGAAGGCGCGCATATCGCCAGCCTGACCCGTGGCGAGGACCTCTTTAACCCCCATAGCCAGCTTCTACCGGGGGAGTTTCGCGATACATATCAGAGCCGCCAAGTGCAGGAACATCTTCATACGCTCATCAACGCACTGCTGCGCAAAACACTTGCCCCCTTCTTTCAGATGGAAGCGCACCTCCAAAAGACGGCCTCATTACGCGGTTTGGCGTATCGTTTGCGTAAAGATGGCGGCACAACACCAACCTTGCCGGAGGACCGCGCAATCTCGCGCGAAGAAAAACGCTTCCTCCATCATCACGGTGTACAGATTGGGGAGCAATTTATTTACTGCCCACGCCTGTTTAAACCAGCCTATCTCCCTATGATGAGCCTGCTTCATACTATCTGGCATGGACGGGAGTATCGCATCCCTCATGCCGGGTCTATCTGCCTACCCAGCGCAGATTATCCCACCCCACCACCCGGATGGCAGAATGCCGGCCCTGTCCATATACGACTCGATAAATTAAACGCGCTCTTGCGTCTCCTTCGCCCTCATGGCAAGCCACCCCGCCATAACCAGCTCATTCCCCCCACGCTCGCCTCCTCCCTTGGGGTGAAATCCGCCCTCCTCCCCGCCCTCCTAAAAGGGCTGGGCATTGCCCACCATCCTCCACAACCTTTAGAGGAAACACGCTATGGGCCTGCTGCGCCCCTCATTATTCTAGGACGCCCGCATAAACATAAAACAGCCCCAACACGTACAAAAAAGACCCGCAAACCCCAACGCGCCGTGGCCGACTCCCCCTTTGCTGCCCTCCAGAACTGGGCTATACGCCCCTCCTCATGAGTACAGAGCCACATCAACGGCTAGACCTCTGGCTTTATTACACGCGGCTTGCCAAAACGCGCGGCCTTTGTGCTGCCTTCATCCGCAAGGGGCGTGTCCGCATTAATGGCCAAAGGACGCATAAAACCCACGCACACCTCCATATTGGCGATATTGTGAGTTTTGCCTCCCCCCACTGGGACGAAAAAGTCTGTATTTGGCGCGTTATACAGCTTGGCGAGCGGCGCGGCCCCGCTAAAGAAGCCGCCCTTCTCTATGAAGAACTTGAGGAAAAGAGCGGTAATTCCTGACAATAGACTTGCAAAAGCCCCCCATCATTCGGCATATCAGTGCAGGAATCTTTAAAAGGGGCCGTTCGGCTGGCCTGTAACACCAAACCGGAGACGGCAATCATGACCTATGTGGTCACAGAAAACTGCGTGCGCTGCAAGTTTATGGATTGTGTGGAAGTCTGCCCTGTTGACTGCTTCTACGCGGGTGAGAACTTTCTTGTCATCAATCCTGATGAATGTATCGATTGCGGCGTATGTGAACCTGAATGCCCCGCAGAAGCCATCTTCCCAGATAGTGATGAACGCTCTGCGGACTGGATGGAGATTAACGCCAAATATTCCACAATTTGGCCTAACATAACCCAAAAAGGGACCCCACCGGCTGACCGTGAAGAATGGAACGGTAAAGAAGGTAAGCGGGAGATGCTCTCTGAGGAGCCTCATAAGGACTAACCCCCCCTCTTATCGCCCTATAATAAACCCTCGGATGAGCTGAACTCTCCGGGGGTTTTTCTTACGCTAATCATCCAGACATAAAAAGCCGGTGGAGTTGGCCCCCACCGGCTTTTTCTCATCTTGAAAGATGAAACGGCGTATCAGCCGGGCATCATATTCATCTGGGCATCCCAAAGGACAAACAGATAACCCGCAATCACCACTGCAACCATCAACACTGTGATGATGAAGGCAGCAAGATTCTGACGCTGAGACAAGCTCTTCGTCCCCATATGGAGGAAGAAGACCAGATGCACAACAACCTGAACTGTCGCCAACACAGCAAGAATGGCAATCGTCTGCCAGAAGGCGAAGGCCTTGCTCAAGACAGTGGCAAAAGACGCCACTGTCAGGATAACAGCAAGAACAAACCCAACAATATAGGAGCCGTAAGAGCCGTGGCTCTCACCTTCGTGCGATGTCGTATGATTCTCGCTCATTAGACAACACTCCCCAGGTAGACGAAGGAAAAGACGCAAATCCAAACAATATCAAGGAAATGCCAGAACAAGCTCAAGCATGTCAGTTTTGTTTGCATCCGAGTGCTAAGCCCCTGCTTGCCCATAACCTGGAAGAACAAAATGAACATCCAGATAAGGCCAATCGTGACATGCAGCCCGTGCGTCCCCACCAACGTGAAGAAAGAAGACAGGAAGGCGGATTTATCCGGCCCTGCCCCATGAGCTACGAGTTCATGGAACTCTTTAATCTCAAGGGTGACAAAGGAGACACCGAGGATGAAGGTCAGCAACAGCCAAACCAACACGGCACCTTTGTTCTTCTTATGCGCATTAATAGACGCGAAGCCGTAGGTAATAGAGGAGAGCAACAGGATAGCTGTTTCGATCTCAACATTCTTGATGTCGAACAGCTCTTTCCCCGTTGGCCCACCAGCAAAATGATGGCAGAGCGATGCAAAAACGGCAAATAACGTGCCGAAAATGATGCAGTCCGTCATCAAATAGACCCAGAAACCAAAAATTGTGGTTTCCTGCTGATGATGCTCATGCTCCTCGTTATGAGCAACGGATGCGTGAGTTGTGTCGTAAGACATGGTTTTCATCGCCTCCCTTTACTCTGCTGCCTGAGCAGCGGCAAGCCGCTTGGCAAAAGCTTCTTCATCAGCGCGGATCTCCTCTACAGGGACGTAGAAGTCGATATCCAAATTCGCACTACGGTGAACCACAGTGAAGAAGGATACCACTAGCCCCGCAATCACAGCCCACCAAATATGCCAGACAAGGGCGAAGCCAATCACCAGCGCGCAAGCCCCGAGGACAGGACCAACGGCAGAGTATTTTGGCATATGGATAGGCTCTAGCTCAGCCAATGGTGCTGGGCGACCCAGCTCCTTCTCGATATGGAATGTATCCAAACCGCGAACGACCGGCAAACGAGCAAAGTTATAATGCGGTACAGGGGAAGGCAAAGACCACTCCAGCGTACGGCCAGAGCCCCAGTTATCGCCTGTTAGGTCTAGCGCATCAGGCTTTTTATTCACCGCATCAAACGCTGCGAGAACAAATTGGATGACCTGACATGCCACACCAGCCGCCAAAATGAACACACCAACACAAGCCACCAGCAACCAAGGATGCCAATTAGGGTTGTCATAATGGTTCATACGGCGGGTCATACCCTCCAGACCAACGACATAGAGCGGCATGAAGGAGACGTAGAAACCAACGAACCAGAAACGGAACGCCCATTTCCCCCAAACATCGCGCATCTTAAAGCCGAAGACCTTCGGGAACCAGTAGCTCAGACCAGCAACATAACCAAAGAACACACCACCGATAATCACGTTATGGAAGTGCGCCACCAAAAAGAGGGAGTTATGAATCACCCAGTCCGCTGCAGGCATCGCCATCATCACACCGGTCATACCACCGATGGAGAAGGTGATCATGAAGCCGACAATCCAGTTCATCGGGCCTTCAAAGCGGACACGCCCCTTATACATGGTAAAGAGCCAGTTGAAGATTTTCACACCTGTCGGCACGGCGATGAACATCGTCATAATACCGAAGAAGGTGTTCACATCTGCCCCAGCACCCATTGTGAAGAAGTGATGCACCCACACAATGCTGCCTAAGAAGGTGATGATACCCGTTGCAATAACCATCGTGGCATAACCAAAGAGCGGCTTGCCGGAGAAGGTTGCTGCGATTTCGGAGAAGACACCAAAAGCAGGCAGGATGAGGATGTAAACCTCTGGGTGACCCCAAGACCAAATCAAGTTCAGGTAGAGCATAACGCTACCACCACCATCATTGGTGAAGAAGTGCATCCCAACGTAACGATCCAGTGCTAGCAACGCCATGGAGACCGTCAGAACCGGGAAGGTCGTCAGGATCATGATGCAGGAGAAGAATGCCGTCCATGTAAAGACAGGCATATGCATCCACTTCATGCCGGGGGCGCGGAGCTTAACAATCGTTGTGATGAAGTTTACAGCGGTAAGCAGCGTCCCAATACCGGAAATCTGCACAGACCAGATGTAATAATCCACACCAACACCGGGGTTAAACTGCAACTCGGAGACTGGCGGGTAGCCAAGCCAACCAACATTGGAGAACTCACCAACAAACAGGGAGATGTTGATGAGGATAGCACTGACCAACGTCATATAGAAGCTGATTGAGTTAATCAGCGGGAATGCAACGTCACGCGCACCAATTTGCAGCGGCACCACGAAGTTGAACAAAGCCTGCATAATCACCATGGCCATGAAGAAAATCATGATCGTGCCATGAGCGGAGAAGACTTGGTCATAATGGTGCGGCGGCAGGTAACCGGGGTTACCAGCGTAAGCAAGGGCAAGCTGCGTACGCATCATCACCGCATCAGCAAAGCCACGCACAAGCATGACAAGGCCGAGGATGACGTACATAACGGCAAGCTTCTTATGGTCAACGGTGGTTAACCACTCGCGCCACAAATAACCCCATTTTTTAAAGTAAGTGACTGCCGCAAGCACGGCAATCCCGATTACAGCCACACCAATAAATGTACCGACAAGAATCGGCACATCATACGGTATGGCAGAAAGGGTAAGTTTTCCGAGCATCTTTAGATTAGTCCTCACATGCCGGTATTAGAAGGCGCAGCCATCTGAGAGTCAGAATGCGTATCCATAGGCATATCACCCATAGGCTTGCTATCTTTCCCGTGGGCATTGTTGCCAACATTGTATTTCGCAACAATGCTCTCAAACAAGCCGGACTGCACGTTAGAGAAATACAGAACCGGAGCCGGTTTTGGTGCTACCTCGTTAGAGACAGCCGGCGGGGCCTGATATTTCGGGTAAGTTTGTGCGTCCAGTGCCTCTTTAGCTACGAACGGATTTTCAGTGTTATGGACGCTCTGCACCCATGCCTCAAACTGCTCTTGGGGCATAGCAATCGTGCGGAAGCGCATATCAGAGAAGCCCGGCCCTGTATATTGAGCGGCCTCACCCTGATAGTTACCCGGACGGCTTGCTAATAGGTGGAGCTGCGTCTCCATACCTGCCATGCTGTAGATCTGAGACCCAAGCTGAGGGATGAAGAAGGATGTCATCACACTATCAGACGTAATCCGGAAATCCAGAGGAGTCTTTGTGGGAACATCAAGCTCATTGATGGTAGCAATCCCGAGATCTGGGTAAATAAACAACCATTTCCAGTCCAGAGAGACCACTTCCACACGGAGCGGTTTTGCATTTGGCGCACCAACTTTAGCCAGCATCTCTTTAGAGATAGGCTTATACGGGTCGTAATAATGCGTGCTCCAATAGTTAAAGCCACTCAGAACAAGAATGATGAGGATGGGTACACCCCAGATAAATACCTCAATCTTGTTTGAATGTGACCAGTTCCGCAAATATTCGGCCTTCTCATTAGATGCCCGGTACTTCCACGCAAATATGAGGGTCGCAATAATTACTGGAACCACAACGCACATCATGACGGCCCATTCAAGCACCATCATGTCGCGATTACCTTCCCCGATCGGACCTGCGGGTTGAAGAAGATCAACCGTACAGCCCGACAGCATCAATGCAGGCAACGCCGGGAAAAATCGCCAGAGTCTTTTCATGGATCCTGCCTCTATCTGTTATTCTGCCACAAAAGGGGTCAGAACACTTTCTGACACAGTCAGGACAGCACAACTGCTATCGAACGTCGTCATCTTATATGTGCCTTTCCCGTTCGTATCCTGACAACGAGGGGGAACACCTCCCCCCGTACTTAATGAAATATAGGACGTACAAACGCCCCAGTGTCGCCACTTTTAATCATCTGGAATGGCCCAGATTACAAGGGGTCAATTTCAACAAAAAAAGAGACCCCCTTGGTCTTTCTTACAAAAAAGACCAGTTAGCCGCCATTCCTTATATGTCATCACAATGAGATTACAAAATAGAGTCTACGTATTTTAATTTCTCATTATCCTCCTAATCGCAAAAAATCGCAACAAAAAAGGGGCAGCTCTGGCCCCTTTCTTATTTTATGCAATGTTCCGACTCTTCTAAAGTCAGTCACGGCCACCTGATCTCGTCCCAGTAAATTGAAGAAGAAACTGAAAAAGATTAACAAAATTTAGGTACATAAAGAGCGCATCATACACGCTCATCTTCCCCAATGCTTCAGCTGGCAAAGCCGAGGCGTAACTCTGATAAGAAAATTTAATGCGCTGGGTATCGTAAGCCGTAAACCCTACAAAAATCAGCACTCCGATGAAGGAGATTACCGTTGTCATCCCTTGTGAGGGGATAAACAGCGCCACAAGAGAGGCAATAACAAGACCAATCAGGCCCATCATTAAGAAAGAGCCCATCCCCATTAGAGAGCGCTTCGTGACATAGCCCCATAAGGACATCACACCATAAAGCGATGCCGTAATAAAGAAGGTCCGCACAACTGAAGCCCCAGTATAGGCCATCAATATAGAGGCCATGCTAATGCCCATAACAACACTATAGAGCACAAAAAGCATCTGCGCAGTTGAGCGGGAGAGACGATTAACCCCAAATGACAGCACAAGAACAAAAGCGAGCGGCGCGAAAACCCCCACCATACCTAAGCCCGTTGGGGCCAATACAAACTCGTCCCCCCGCTGCACCACGTGGAAAAACAACGTCCGCAGAGAGGTATGAACCACGGCATAAGCCGTAACGGCTGTTAGAAACAGAGCGAATGCCATCCAGTTATAAACGCGCACCATATAAGCGCGCAAACCAGCATCAAACGCTGCAGCGGCCGAGTATCCCCGTGAGGAGTCAAAATCGGAATAAAAAGCCATGATACCCACTGTTCCGGAATTAAACTATAAGTCTAAAGGGATACATCATCCCCAACCTATGCAAAATGTGGGGTCTTTCCTGCTGAAGTCAAGATGAACTACACTCCCCCTATGTCTTTCCTCCTCGCTCTCCCCCTCTCCGCTACCATGCAAGACGAACTTAACGTGCTGCGTGATAGTTTAAATGAGGTACGCTGGCTCCCGCCTGCACATTGTATGATTCCTCTCTACACTTTAGGCCGAATCACCGCACGCCATGCTTTAGAGGAGCTAGATGCCACGCTCTCCCATTTCCACTGGGAGCCTTTTTCCATCACATTGCAGGAGGTCAGCCATCATTTAGGGGAGGTTGAAGATACGCTCAGCGTTGGGATAACGCCTAAGCAAGCACTCATTACCTTCCAAAAGAAGCTCTCAACCTTACTAAGACGTGCTGGTTTTACAGCATCGCGCCGCCCCTTCATCCCCACAATGACCATTGCACGGCTCGACCCCGCTGCCCCAACCGACCTTATGACATGGGTGCAACGTCATAACCTCTTTCACAGTTCACCCATGATGGTTGATCACCTCATGCTCCTAGAATATCTCCATTCTCACGGCGAGGACCATTTTCAACTTTTGGAACAATATCCCGCTATCCCCAGCCTTCTCCTTGATGATGCGCTCGGTTCATCCCCAAAGCCCGATGACTTTCCGTAAAGCTAGATAATCCTCTACCCGACAGAGCAAAAACCACCCATCTTCTGCCTCTAAAGAGAACGCCTCTAAGCCAATAGAGCGGTAAATCTCTGCCTGCCGTGCGCCGTATTGGAAAATAGCTAAGCGGCATCCTTCCTGCACCGCATAATCGCGCAATCGCCAAATCGCTCCGGCCCGCTGTTTAGGGGCCCCTACTGCTCCCCCAAGGCATAGCAAAATAGGCTCTGAGAACAGAAAAGGGCTTAAACGCATCACCGCACAAGCCGCGGTACCGGTTGCATCAGCGACAATGCCCTCCGGCATTAAACCACGGCTCTGCGGTATGGGGAGAGCCGATCGCGCATCTTGCAAACAGGCATAACGAATCCTCATCGTCAGGGTCCATGGTTGCACATGCAAACGTGCCCGCCGGAGGGCTAAGCCGAACCCTAATAAGCAACATAAAGCCGAGCCACCCAAAACCCAGCGGCCTATGGCTGTATGGGCATCATAAACCATTGCCCGCCACCAAATCGGCCCTAAATGATGCTGACGTGCAATCCACCTCACCCCTGCCAAACCGCAAAGCCATAAGGATAAAGGGGCAAGAATAAAGGGAGAACATGGCTCTACCCGCCAATAAGCCTGCCGATAATAGGCCTTCCGAAACGGGATTAACGTTACTAACATAGCCATCACCACAACAAACACGGCCCAATGGGCTTGCCGTAACATTAAAATCCCCACCGTGCTGCTCAACATAATCACCGAGAGCCGCCATGCCAGTGCAACCCGGCGCGAAAGCCCTGTGGAGAGGGCGATCAACACCACCCCAGCGACCACCAGAAGAAAGGCCGCAGCTTGCATCACATCCCCTTCTAGAGAGGAACGAAACGCAGGGAGAGGCGTAAGCAGCCCATACAGCACCAACGCCACGCCCAACACGGCTTGGCTACTCGTTGCCACGATGGTGGAGAAGTCCCCCTCAGACGTACGCAACGCTTGGCTGGCCTCAACCACACGACCAAAGCGCGCTAGGAAGGGAGCCCCGCGTACCATTAACTCATGCCCTGCGAACATCAGCCCAGCCACAAGTAAGGGGATAATGTAGTAAAATAGGCGAAAAACGAGGATGCCGCTCATAATATGAGGGATGGAAAACCACGGGGAGAGAGCCAGCATCATGGTGCTATCAAACACACCGAGGCCCCCGGGAACATTGGCCAAAAGCCCCGCTGTATAAGCCCCGATATAAATCGCGAGGAACCCGCCAAAGGTTAGGTTACATCCCGCAGGCAAAGGACCCATCACGCACCAGGCGATCAAAGCCGTGGCGGACATATCGGCCATACTCGCAAGAATCTGCCCCAGCCCGATACGCCATGTAGGGAGCGGCAAAGTCCATTTATAAAGCGTTATCTCACGCTTCCAACATGGGATGAGTACATAAGCCAGCAAAACAGCAAAGCAACCACCCCCGGCAAGCTTAGGCACCCAAAGCGGCATCGTGCGAATATAAGGGATAATGCCCGGCTGAGTGAGCAAAATAACCCCAACTAAGCCAATCATCCCCAGCCAATATGTAATTGAACAAAACGCGACGATGGAGGCAATCTTCCGCCCCGAGACGCCCCAATTTCGGTACAGCCTATAGCGCACCGCCGTGCCTGATATCGCAGCACAGCCTAGATTATGAGACAACACATAGGAGCAAAACGCCACAAAGGCCGAACGCCCCCACGAGACACCCGCCCCCACATGGCGACATGCAAGACCATCGTAAAACGATAAAATCCCATAAGAGAGCAAAGTAGCCCCCGCCCCCTCCCACAAACTCAGAGCGGGGATAGCCCGTAATCCCCCAATAATTTGGGGGAAGGAAAGATGCTGCACCTCACGCCACATCACAATAATGGCAGCGACCAACAACACCAGCCCGACCAATGCAGGCAACCGAGTAAGCAACCGCCTTAACCATTTACCCTTTACAGAGCATGGCGTTTGGGCAGGCTCCTCCTGCGGCGTACCGGCATGCTCGGCCATCTTAGCCTTCAGCCTCTCCAGCATGGGCATCTACAGGGTGCGCTAGAGCTTCATCAATCAAAGCAATGGTTTCTTTCAGCCCAAAGAGTGCTGCAAAAATCCCAAAGCGCGGCCCTTCCTTCTGGCCCAGTAGGACCTCATATAAACAACCGAACCATGACCGCAGCTCTGGCTTGGCAAAATACCGCTTACCTACTTCAAAGACGACATTTTGCACATCATCCGGGCTGGCCGTCTCGGGTACAGTCTTTAGCGTGGCGGCAAGGTCCTCCAACGCTTTGCGCTCTGTCTCCGTTGGGGCACGGAAGACCTTTGTCGGGCGGACGCGTTCATTAAAATAATCCAACGCATGTTGCACCAACCGCGCCACATAAGGATGTGTCTCTGGCGAGAGAGACGCATCATAACGGCGCAGGAACTTCCACAAGGTCTCCACCTCCCGCGCATTCGCCACACTAGCCAGATTCAACAGAGCTGTGAAGGAAACCGGGCTGGTATCTTGCGGGCGTAACGTCCCATCATGCACAAACCAAACCGGATTAGAGCGGAACTCCTCCGCTGTTTGCTGCTCGCCCTTTTGCACAAGGGCCAAATATTCATCCGTAGCACGCGGAATCATATCGGTGTAAAGCCGCTTCGCCCGCGTAGGTTGCTGGAACATATAATGCGCCAAACTTTCCGCCGGGCCATAGCGCAGCCACTCCTCTACCGAGAGGCCATTACCTTTGGACTTACTAATCTTCTGCCCATGAGCATCAAGGAACAGCTCATAGGTCAGATTTAGCGGCGGCTCTTTCCCCAAAATACGGCAGATTTTGGAGGAAAGCTTCACACTATCGATGAGGTCCTTACCGGACATCTCGTAATCGACCCCTAAGGCGTACCAGCGCATGGCCCAATCCGCCTTCCATTGCATTTTGGCCTGGCCGCCATACACAGAGGTCTCAAAGCTCTTGCCACCCTCATCCTTCCAAGCCACTGTACCAGCATCAGGATCCACACTGATGATAGGCACCTGCATGACACGGCCCGTCTCTGGATGGATGGGCAGCACGGGGGAATAAGTCGCGCGGCGTTCCTTCCCCAATGTAGGGGCGATGACCTCAATAATGCGATCATGCTCCTCCAGAACACGCTTCAAAGCCGCATCGAAAATGCCAGAGGTGTAATAATCAGTGGCTGAGGCGAATTCGTAATCAAAGCCAAAGGCATCTAAAAACTGACGCAAGCGAGCATTATTATGGGCCGCAAAGCTTTCATGCGTACCAAAAGGATCAGGAATACGTGAGAGGGGCAAGCCGAGATGCTCTGCCAACATCTCTTGTTGTGGCACATTGCCCGGCACTTTACGCAAAGCGTCCATATCATCAGAGAACGCCAAGAGCCGGGTCTTACGGCCTGTAAGCTCCTCAAATGCCTGACGGACCCATGTTGTCCGCGCTACCTCGCCAAATGTGCCAATATGCGGCAGACCAGAGGGGCCGTAACCTGTCTCCATCAAGACCGGTTTGCTAGGGTCCCTCTCTGCCACTCGGGCGGCGAGCTTGCGGGCTTCCTCAAACGGCCAGAGCTTGGGAAGGGACGAATCAGTCTGAGAAGACGGTGAATGTTTTGTCATAATCCCACGGTAATTATGAAGCCACACTCTACGGGTCAAGTATCCTAATGCGAGGGAGGCATGTCTTCTCTCTCGCAGAAAAGACCATTCGCGTGTATGGTAGCAGCAATGCCCAGCCTTTTTCACTCCTTTTTTGATGCCCCGGCTCTCATTGCCCGCCATGGCTTATCCTCCCTCATCACACCTGATGGGGAAATGCTGGACTTACCGTTAGAGGAGCTGCGCAGCACATTACACCAGCTTCCCCCGCCTTTGCTCATCCACGGCCCGGCCACGCTACGCCTGTTGGACCTCCCGCCAGAACCCCCACCAGCCCCGTGGTTAGACCTGCTGGAGCTTTTCCTTCTCATTCATCCTGCGCGTAATGTTACCCCTACCGCCCGTGGCCTCGCCTTAGAGCTTGGCCTCATCGCCCCCGAGAATACACAGCCCCTCCAAGCTGATAGCCTTTATGAAATCGCGCAGAAGCTGCTTGATGACCTCCCCGCGCGTCCACCTCATCACCTTGCCACAATTCGCCTCCTTCTTCCCTCCCTAAAGCAAGCAGGGTGGAGCTGGCATGACATCGTCACGCAGGCCCTTCCGCCATCGCCTGACACAACACCCCCCAACCGCGCGCAAGAGATTGATGCGCTGAAAATATGGAAACGTCTCCCCCAATGGGAGGAGCGCGCGCCTCGCCCCCAAGCCGCTAGCCAACCGGTGGACCCGCAAGAGGCCCGCAAACGCCTCGCCACCTTGCTCGGTCACACGGCAGAGCCACGGCCCGGCCAAGCGGATTTTGCCTCTGCTGCCAGCTATGCTTTTGCCCCACGCGATATTGCCAACGCCCCCAACATCATGTTGGCCGAGGCTGGAACAGGCACAGGCAAAACGATGGGCTATATCGCCCCAGCCAGCTTATGGGCGGAAAAGAACGATGGGGCGGTATGGGTCAGCACCTATACACGCCATCTACAACGCCAAATTGAGCAAGAACTCACCCGCCTCTATCCCGACCCAATAGAGCGGCGGGAGCAAGCCGTCATCCGTAAAGGACGTGAGAATTATCTTTGCCTTTTAAACTTGGAAGACCTCACAAATGCGTGGCTTAACCGCCCCCCGCATGAGCAACATGGCCTTATCCCACTTATCTTTCTCGCCCTTTGGGCTGAGCATACGCAGGATGGTGACCTCATGGGGGGCGACCTCCCCGGCTGGTTTGGGGAGCTATTTCAACGTGGCTTATTAAATACGCTGGCAGACCGGCGCGGTGAATGCATCCATTCGGCCTGCCCACATTATCAAAGCTGCTTTATCGAGCATGGCATACGCCGTGCCCATCATGCCCAATTCGTCATCGCTAATCATGCGCTCGTCCTCTCCCAAGCGGCATGGAACGCCCTCCTCCCCCAAGAGCTTGCCCCCGGCAATTTGCCCGATGAAAACGGCATCCCCTCCCGTTATGTATTTGATGAAGGCCATCACATCCCCGATGCTGCCGATAGTGCCTTCTCCCTCACCTTCTCCGGGTTAGAAACCGCAGAGCTACGGCGTTGGATTCTCGGTGCGGAAGGGAGCCGCTCTCGCGCACGCGGCTTATTACGCCGGATGGAGGACCTCATAGAGGCTCTCCCTGCCCTAAAAGACCCCTTCCAAAAACTGGTCTATGCCACGCAGCAAGGCTTACCCCGCCCCGGTTGGAGCGACCGGATCCATGAGGCACGGCAAAACCGCCTCAATGCTCCTATTATGGAAGCCGAGCATGAAGCCAACCTAGATGATGCCGCAGCACAACAACCAGCAGAGGCTTTTCTTCAATCTCTTGATACCCATCTTGATGCCCGCTTGGCAGAAATCAGCCTACAAACACGAGGCGAGCATGGAGCCTATGCACGGCAAGAATGTGACCTCCACCCTATTCCCCCGACTCTGAAAGACCAAACCGAGGCCCTCCTTACTGCTCTGCAAGCGATTGTCACCCCACTTGATGACATCCTGCGTATTCTTCGTGAGGCGTTGGAAGACCAAGAGGAGCTCGACACCGCTTTTCAACAACGGGTGGAAGGCGCAATACGCAGCCTCTACCGCCGTGCCCTCTCCCGTTTGCAGGGGTGGATTAGTATGTTGCGCTCTATCCTTGCAAGCTCTCCCCTCAGCCCAACACTCCCCACCTTTGTGGACTTCATCCATCGCGAACTCTTACCCACGGCACGCTTTGGGCAAGAGGGGCATAATATTGCCCTCAACCGCCATTGGTTAGACCCTACTATCCCCTTTGCCAGCACACTGCAAAGCACCACCCACGGGCTGCTTATTACCTCCGCAACATTGCGGGACCGCAAAGCTGATGATGATGAAAAAGACGGCTGGGAACGCGCTGAAAGGCGGCTAGGGACGACGCATTTCCTCAAGCCGCCTATGCGGGCTTCTTTAATGAGTCCCTTTGATTACGCCCATCAAACCCGCGCTTACATCATTACCGACCTCGCCAAAGGCCCTGCCGCGCAGGCGCAAGCCTTCCAAGCCCTTTTTGAAGTTGCTCATGGCGGCGCGTTAGGGTTATTTACCGCCATTAATCGGCTTAAAGAGGTTCATCGCCGTATTCATGAACCTTTGGGGATGAACCATATCCCCCTCTATGCCCAGCATATTGATGCGATGAATAACGCCACCTTGGTGGATGTTTTCCGCACCGAGACCAATAGCTGCTTACTCGGCACAGATGCGATGCGCGATGGCGTGGATGTCCCCGGTGAGGCCCTGCGTATGGTCGTGTTAGAGCGCACCCCTTGGCCACGGCCCGATATCCTCCACCGTGAACGCCGCCGCCATCTCTCCGGCGGCAGGCCTGGTGATTATGACGACCTCATCACCCGGATGCGCCTACAACAAGCCTTTGGGCGGCTTATTCGCCGTGCGGATGACCGCGGGGTGTTCATTATTTTAGACCGCCGCATGCCCTCCCGCTTACTCTCCGCCTTCCCCGAGGGAGTGCCCATCCAAAGGCTCCCTCTTGCTGAAGCGTTGGAGGATATTAATGGGTTTCTTAACCCATAACGCACAAAAACAACGCATAAAAAAAGCCCCGCTCCGGCAAGAAACAGGGCTTTTCTTTTGACCTGTCGTGACAGGTGGCCATCCCGGCCACATGACCGGGATGGGGAAGGATGAGCGATTAGAAGCCGCCCATACCCCCCATGCCACCCATTCCGCCCATGCCACCCATACCGGCACCAGCAGCATCATCGGACTTCTTCTCCGGACGCTCGGCAACCATAGCCTCGGTAGTGATGAGCAGGCCAGCAACGGAGGCTGCATCCTGCAGAGCCGTACGCACAACCTTTGTCGGGTCGATAATACCAGCCGCTACGAGGTCCTTATACTCACCCTTCTGAGCATCAAAGCCCTCGTTATAATTGCTCAGCTCCAGCACCTTACCAGCAATCACGGCACCATCTTCACCCGCATTATGGGCAATCTGACGCAGCGGAGCTTGGAGAGCCTTGCGCACAATATGGGCACCGGCGCGCTGATCGTCATTCTCGAAGGAGAGATCATCAAACAGCAGGCTTGCACGGGCCAGAGCCGTACCACCACCGGGGACGATGCCTTCCTCAACCGCAGCGCGGGTTGCGTGCAGAGCGTCATCCACGCGGTCTTTACGCTCCTTCACCTCAACCTCGGTGCTACCACCAACGCGGATGACAGCAACGCCACCAGCAAGCTTAGCCAAACGCTCTTGCAGCTTCTCGCGGTCATAATCGGAGGTTGTGGCCTCAATCTGAGAGCGGATTTGTGCACAACGGCCCTTGATAGCCTCTGCCGCACCAGCACCCTCAACGATGGTGGTGTTCTCTTTATCGATATGCACCTTCTTGGCTGTGCCAAGCATATCCAGCGTTACAGATTCCAGCTTGATGCCAACTTCCTCAGAGACAACCTGCCCACCTGTGACGATGGCGATGTCCTCCAGCATAGCTTTGCGGCGGTCACCAAAGCCCGGAGCCTTCACAGCAGCAATCTTCAAGCCACCGCGCAGCTTATTGACAACCAGGGTTGCCAGAGCCTCGCCATCCACTTCCTCAGCGATAATGAGCAGCGGACGGCCAGACTGAACGGCACTCTCCAACAGCGGCAGCATCGGCTGAAGGGAAGAAATCTTCTTTTCATGAATCAGGATGTAAGGGTTTTCCAAATCAGCGGTCATCTTCTCCGTGTTTGTCACGAAGTACGGGGAGATGTAACCGCGGTCGAACTGCATGCCCTCAACAACATCAAGCTCGGTGTGCAGGCCCTTGGCCTCTTCTACCGTGATGACGCCCTCATGACCGACTTTCCCCATAGCTTCGGAGATCATCTTACCAACTTCGGACTCACCATTGGCAGAGATTGTGCCGACCTGAGAAATCTCATCCTGAGAAGAAATCTTCTTAGTGCGGTTTTTCAGCTCCTCCACAACACGCAGAACGGCTTTATCAATCCCGCGTTTGAGGTCCATCGGGTTCATGCCCGCAGCGACAGCTTTAGCCCCCTCACGGATGATAGCCTGAGCCAGAACTGTAGCTGTTGTGGTACCATCACCAGCAACATCATTGGTCTTAGAGGATACCTCACGCACCATCTGCGCGCCCATATTCTCGAACTTATCAGCAAGCTCGATCTCTTTAGCGACAGAGACACCATCCTTAGTGATGCGCGGGGCACCGTAGCTTTTATCCAGCACGACATTGCGGCCTTTAGGGCCGAGTGTCACCTTCACAGCATTGGCGAGAATATCCACACCACGGAGCATACGCTCACGAGCATCTGCACCAAATTTTACGTCTTTAGCAGCCATGATAATATCACTTCCTTAAACAAAGGTCAGAACAGGATTTAAAGAGAGGGCGCAGCCTTAGCCAACAACGCCAAGAATGTCGCTCTCTTTCATGATCAACAGGTCTTCCCCATTGACCTTCACCTCAGTGCCGGACCATTTGCCAAAGAGGACACGGTCGCCCACTTTAACATCCAACGGCACAACCTGGCCTTGCTCGTTACGGGCACCAGAGCCAACAGCGAGAACCTCGCCTTCCATTGGCTTTTCCTTAGCGGTCTCAGGAATGATAATGCCACCAGCGGTTTTTTCCTCACCATCTAAGCGGCGGACCACTACACGGTCGTGAAGGGGACGAAATTTCGTCATGGATTACTCCATTCTAGGCTGGCCCTTCTCATAAAGCAGCGCAGCCGGGTTATTGCGCTCAATCTAGCAGCGCACCAAGAAAACTCCCCATTTTGTGGGGCGAATGAGAAATAGTGATGCCCTCTAGCAGCGTCAAGCAGGAGAGAGGCGTCCTTATGATGTTTTTTAATCGTTATTGCCTTTTAATATCTATTATTCATTAGATTTTCTTATTCTATGTCAAACACCATCTCCCTCTTGCGCTCCTCTCCGAGAGGATGAATGGTGTGAAGGTCTTTTAAAAGGGGGAGCCAGATTATGGACCTACATCTTACGCGCCGCTCGGCCATTATTATGGGGGGTAGCCAAGGGCTGGGACTAGGGGCCGCCCTAGCCCTTGCAAAAGAAGGGGTACGCCCTTATCTCCTCGCCCGCAATGAGGCGACCCTCCAGCAGGCTGCAACAAAAATCACGGCTGAGACAAGCATCACACCACAGTGGCATAGTGTAGATTTTGCCTCTCAAGAGAGTGTCCAAGCGTGCCTCAAAACCTTAAAAGCAGATTTGCCAGAAGTTGATATTATCATCGGCAATGGCGGCGGCCCGCCCCTTGGCCCTGCAACAGAGTGCGACCCAGCCCTATGGCAGCAAGAAGCCACAACCATGCTGCTGCCCATTATGCAGCTTGTCAGCCAATATCTACCGGGGATGAGGCAACGGCAATTTGGGCGCATCCTTATGATTTCCTCCACCAGTATTGTGGAGCCTATCCCTAATCTTGTTCTCTCTAGCGCGTTACGCTCTGCTTTAGCGAGTTGGGGCAAAACGCTTGCGCGTGAGGTAGCGCAGGATGGCGTGACTGTTAACACCATTCTCCCCGGTCGGTTTGAGACAGAGCGCACCGCAACGCTTAATAAAATCCGTGCCGAAAAGGCGGGTATTCCCCTCGCAGAGTTTCGCAAACAAAAAGAAGCTGGGATCCCCGCAGGCCGTTATGCCCAGCCTGAGGAGTTCGGCCATCTCGTAGCATTTCTCGCAAGCCCGCTTGCCGCTTATATCACCGGGACGCGCATCCCGATTGATGGCGGCTTGCTTCACGGATTTTAGGCCCCATTCATCCTAGAAAAAGATAAAAAAAGCCCCTCTGCTTACGATGGAACAGAGGGGCTTTTCTACAGCGTCATTCCTGCATCATTACAGGCTGGACTTAGCCCATCAAAACACGGCCTGCGACCGCATCCAAACGTGAAATAGCCGCAAAATCCCGTGCTTCTGGCGGGGTGATAATGGCGTTATCCAACGCACGCTCTGCCGCACCGGGGCCTGTGCAAATAGGCCGCGGCTTCCCAAGGGCAGGAATAGCGCGGCGGACAAGCTCCCGCGCATGGGTGGAGTTGCTCTTCATCGTCCGAATTACAGCCTCCACCGTGACATGCTCATGCTCCTCATGCCAGCAATCATAATCCGTCACCATCGCAACGGTAGCGTAGTTCATCTCTGCTTCCCGCGCGAGACGTGCTTCTGGCATGTTTGTCATCCCAATGACAGACGCCCCCCAAGAGCGATAAAGCTCACTCTCAGCCCGTGTGGAGAATTGAGGCCCCTCGATCACCACATAAGTCCCGCCCTTCGTGACGGAAATATCCAGCTTTTCAGCTTCTTCCGCTAATGTTTTAGCCATTCGTGCTGAAACAGGCTCACCCATGGCCACATGGGCCACGCAGCCTTCCTCAAAGAAGGTCCGGGGGCGGCCTTGTGTGAGGTCGATAAACTGGTCAACCAACACAAAATGACCGGGAGCTAAATCTTCCTTCAAAGAGCCAACAGCAGAAAGGGAGATAATATCCGTCACGCCTGCGCGTTTTAACGCATCAATATTGGCACGATAATTCAAATGGGAAGGTGGGATAGGATGCCCACGGCCGTGACGTGGTAAAAAGACGCATCGCACACCCTCCAGCGTACCAAAAAGCAGCTCGTCCGAAGGCTTACCCCATGGCGACTCACAACGACGCCATTCCCGGTTTTCCAGCCCATCAATCTCATAAAGGCCGGAGCCTCCGATAACACCGATGACAGGCTCGATTGTATCTTCTGCAACCATAAATCCTCACTTCATCCTGCCTGAACTCGCCTTACTGATGGGCACATTGCCCCCATACAGGCTGCTGACAGTCTCTCCTCTGATAACGGAGAGTTTTTCAGCAGGGCACCCCTAAAATCAAGAGCAAAAATTATTACGCCCTCCTTCTGCCCTTACACCATAAAATGAAGGAAAGCATAATCATTTCCTTTACTAATGACAGCATCAGGAACAGCCAGTAAGCGAACACGGCTTTTTGTCTTGTGAGGCATCCCCCCTATGGTAAAGTAAAAGAAATCACATCCTTCTATGAAGAATAGGAAGATTATTATGCCTTCCTCCACGAGCTTTGTTCTCCCCGATCTCCCTCATACTGGGCTAACAAAAGACGCCCAATATTGGTTTGAGAACCTGCGTGATCGGCTTTGTGCTACTTATGAAGCTTTGGAGGATAAAGCTGTTGCAGAAAATGCCCCAACATTGAAGGGGCGTGCGGAGGCTGGTCGCTTCCAACAAACATCATGGAAGCGTGCTGAAGGTGGCGGCGGGGTTATGTCCGTCATGAAAGGGCGCGTTTTTGAGAAAGTGGGCGTCAATATTTCCACCGTGTGGGGGGAGTTCACGCCGGAGTTCCGCAAATCCATCCCCGGAGCAGAAAATGACCCACGCTTTTTTGCTACTGGTATTTCTCTCGTAGCTCATCCCTGTAACCCGCATGTCAGTGCAGCGCATTTCAACACACGGATGATCCTGACCTCCAAGGGCTGGTTTGGCGGTGGTGGCGATATCACCCCCATGTTCCCCGAGAGCCAAGAAGCTCTTGATGATGCGGCTATGTTTCATGCCGCCTTTAAGCAAGCGTGCGATAGGCACGACCCTGCTTATTACCCACGCTTTAAAGCTTGGTGTGATGAATATTTCTTCCTCAAACATCGCAATGAGCCACGCGGGCTTGGGGGCATCTTTTACGATTGGCTCGATAGCGGTAATCTCGCAAGCGACTTTACCTTCACCCGCGATGTCGGCGATGCGTTTTTGGAATGTTATACCGCCATTGTTCGCAAGCGCATGTTCACCCCGTGGACCGAGGAAGACCGCTTAGCGCAGCTCAAACGGCGTGGTCGTTATGTGGAGTTTAACCTCCTTTACGACAGAGGCACGCTCTTTGGGTTAAAAACAGGTGGCAATACGGAGGCTATCCTTATGTCCATGCCGCCAGAGGTCATCTGGCCCTAATCCCCTTATAAGAGGATGCCCTTCTTTTAAGCATCCTCTCCTATAATGCCATCCACCAGCACATGAGGCAGGCCACGGGGGCAGACCTCGAGACGGGTCTCAACCCCATAAACATCACCGAGAACCTCAGGTGTGGTAACACCCATCACGCTACCCTGTGCGACAAGGCGACCATTGCGCATATAGACGACATCATCAGCGCGTTGGAGAGCGATGTTGAGGTCATGCACAACCAGCAATGTGACGATATTGCGTTTACGCGTCTCCCGCCTCACAACATCCATCACAGCAAACTGATAGCGTAAATCTAGCGCGCTTAAGGGCTCATCCAGCAACAGCATCGCGGGACGGCGCACTAAGGCTTGTGCCAGACCAACCATCTGACGCTGCCCGCCGGAGAGCTCATCCATATAGCGGAGGGCAAGATGGCCAATCCCCAGCTCCTCCAACACATCAGTGCTATCGCGCAACGCACATTCAGCCGAGACAGCCTCGCCCGCTCGGCGCGCTACCATCACTGCTTCAATCACCTGAAGATGCACTGTTGGAGGAAGGCTCTGCGGTAAATACGCCGCTAAGCGTGACCGCTCCCCCACGGCAAGGCTAGAGAGGTCCTTCCCCCCTAGGCGAATACGCCCCTCTGCCCGAATAAGCCCCGCAATACCGCGCATAAAGGTCGATTTTCCCGACCCGTTCGGCCCCAAAAGGGCTGTAACACGCCCTGCTTGCATGGGGGCCAATGTCATACGGTGCAGCACTTCCCGCCGCCCATAATGGACGCAAAGGCTCTCAATCTCCAGCATCTACGCCCCCTTTCGTAAAACCACAGCAAGGAAGAAAGGAATCCCCACTAAGGAGGTCACAATCCCGACAGGAATCACAACCCCCGGCATGATGTTCTTTGCCGCGATGGAGGCAAGAGACATTATCAAGCACCCACATAAAGCAGAACCGGGAAGATAAAAACGATGATCCTCCCCCAAAAGCCGCCGTGCAATATGCGGGGCTACCAGCCCGACAAACCCAATCGTCCCCACAAAGGACACCGCCAAGGCCGAGAGGATGCTAATCCGCAATAAAGACATCATCCGCAAGCGTTTAACGTCCACCCCATAGCTCGCCGCACGGTCCTCGCCTAGACGCAGAGCCGTCAGAGCTGGGGCCGCACGGAAGCAGAAAGGCAAGACCACCGCACAGCCTACCGCCATGACGCTAATCTTCCCCCAATCAGCGCGTGTCAAACTGCCCATTGTCCAAAAGACGAGGTCTTGTAGGGCATCCTCATCAGCAATGAACTGCATCAACGCCACAAAAGCATGGAAGGTAAACACAAGCGCAATACCAAATAAAACCACCATCGTGGTGGAATGGCCCCGTGCCCGTGCCACAACCTCCAGCAAACAAGCTGATCCAACAGCAAATAAGAAGGCCTCTAGCGGGACCATCCATGTCTCTGGCACATAAGGAATGTGCCAATGCAGCACAATCGCTAAAGATGCCCCAAAGGCCGCAGCCGCAGACACGCCAAGCGTGTAAGGGCTGGCCAATGGATTATCCAACACAGTTTGCATCTCGCCACCGGCAATGCCTAAAGCACACCCAACAAGGATAGCCATAAGCGCGTAAGGCAAACGAATATGCCAGACAATCACACCATTTGTCCCGGAGGAGGGGTTAAGGAGCGCATGTACTAAAGCGCGCGGCCCCAACCCTGCTGGGCCTAAGGAGAAGTCCAACAATAATGAGAGCAGTATCAACCCACCCAATATGCCCAACAAAGCCACCCTATGACGCGTAAGCTGTGCGTAGGCCGTTTGTATGCCCGTCAAACGTGCGGCTAGACGGGTCATCTCCGCAGATGAAGCATCACTGTCTTTCATAACATCCTTATTGGGCATGCGCCTTGATCCAATATGTCCCGCTATTTGGCATAGCCGTAAAGCGGCTCTGCACAAGGCTACGATCCGCCTCTGGATCTAAATCCTTAAAACGCTCTGGGTAAAACCACTTAGCCATGACCTCAATCGCTAGGATATTGAAGGGGCTATCATAAAATGTATGCCAAATGCCATAAGCACGCCCATTCCGCACCGCTTTCAACCCTGCAAGCTCCGGGGCTTGTAGGAGGCTATTTAATGAGGCTTCTGCCATCTCCGGCGTGACTTGAGAGCCCATCTTTAGGCCCGGACCACTATGGCCGGGGCCGCGTGTCCCATCCAAGATAAGCACGTCAGGGTCTTGGGCGATAACCATCTCGGCAGAGACATCCCCAATATAACCGGGCAAAAGAGATGCCGCGATATTACGACCACCAGCGGCCTCAATAAACGCACCCATATTCCCACGCCCAGCTGTATGGCAGCAGCTTTGGCGTGCCCCGGCTAGCATATTGATGAATACAGTCGGCTTTTGTGCCTCTGGGATGGTCTCCACGACCGAACGAATAGCCTTTAACCGTTCTTCATAAAAATCTGTATAGGCCTTGGCCTCGGCCTCACGACCAAGAGCTTGCCCTAAAATGAGCATACTCGGCACAGTCGTCTTTACCGGGTCTTGGCGGAAATCCACAAATAAAACAGGAATGTGCGCTGCTCTAAGCCGCGCTGTTACATCGCCAGATTGCCCCGGCCCGTGGCCTGTTGTGCTAAAGATGGCAAGGTCTGGGTGGAGGTCTAGCACCTTCTCTGGGCTAATCGTATCGGCTGTTGTGCGGCCAATCACTGCAACACGCGCCGCCTCTGGGAAGGTTTTGAGCATTTGCTCATAATTCTGCGTATCTGCCTCGCGAAACTCCCCTTGCCAACCCACAATATGGTCAAACAAATGGCGGCCTTCTAAAGGCTCCAGCGCGTAAATCAGCCGTCCTTCACCAAGGATAATCCGCTGCGGATGGTCCGGGACAGAGACAACCTCGCCCGTAATATCACGCACATCCTTCGCCTGTGCTGATAACGGAAGCATAGCCCCCGCCAGCATGGCTACTGTTAACCCTACAGAATTAAAGAAGCTTTTGAGTGAGACCATCATTATTACGCCTTTATCCGCTAGAGACGCCGGCCCATCGTTGCTTCTGCTCGATGGTCTGGACTTTATGCCTCAATTAATAATCATTCGCGTTACGCTATCTATAAAAGAGCCTAAGCCCTTATCCAAGGGTAAATAACATCTTTCTCGTCAACTAACGCTTTTTCCGTAATAAAACCCTCAAAGCCCCCTGATTCCCACGATGACTATGAACAACCCCCAACACCATGGGCGCAATATCACCGCGCTGCAACCACAAGGGCAATTCCTGACGTATGGTTCCGCCGCGCGCCCCGCTACCTAGCCCTGTAACAATTTCCACACATCGCCACCCCATCACGCGGCCGCGTTGCATAAACCGATGGAACGCCTCAAAAGCCTCTTGCACGATATAGCCATGTAAATCGAGCCGTGCATCAACGCGTAATTGCCCCCGTGAGAGACGCCGCCATTGTGTATCATCCAACCCAGCCGCCCTCACCCCCACATGCGGCACAGGCCGAGGTTTGATGAGCGGTTTAGCTGGCGATACGGCAAGCTGCATCATCACCATTGGGGCAGGCTGCGCCCGCGTTTCTACCCCCGCCTCTTGCTTTAACTCTGGCTTATGAGGGGACTTAGGCGGACGCACCGCCCTAACAGCCTGACGAGAGCGCAATGGCGTGACATCCTGCATCACGGCACGCCAAAGGGCGGCTTCATCCTCACCTAATGCTCGCTTTGCCACGCTCTTACCGCCCCACTTCCATCATACATCCGCCTCTTGGCCTTGCTCTATCATCGCACGCAGACGCTTACGCGCAAAGCGGACATATGTTGTATCGGCTTCAATCCCGATGGACCGCACCTTTAACGCCTCTGCGGCGATAAGGGTGGTGCCTGTGCCCATAAAGGGGTCTAATACCATCATATCAGGCCTCAAGCCATGCAGGCGAATACAACGCTCTGGCAAGGCAACGGGAAAGATACCGGGATGGCTATACCGCGCGTGACGACTCCGTACCGTCTCGTAAGGGATGAACCATGTATCCCCCCGACACCGCCTATCCTCTTGATGTTGGCGGCGATGAATATTGCTCTTATCCGTAAAGGGCACCCCCGCCCCTAGCCTATCAAGCTCTACTGCACCTTGTTTGGTGAGGTGAAAAATATGTTCATGATTACGATTAACATAGCGCGGGGAGTTTACAGGCTTAAAATGCCCATGCGTGACCTCACCAATGGCTATAGATTTGACCCATGAAATATGATTTTGCAGCACAAAGATACCACGCAGCCGGACCATAAGCTCAAAAGGTAACCAAGGCTGTGCGGAGGAGCCTGCAATATTAAGAAAGAACGAACCATCTTCTTTAAGAACACGGGCTATCTTTTGGCAGATAAGCTCCATCCAATCCAAATAGCTTTCTTCAGAGAGGCTATCTTTATAACTGCGATAGGCAAGACCAAGGTTATAAGGAGGCGATGTCACCACGACATCCACACTCCCTATAGGCATACGCCGCATCACGCTGAGGCAATCACCCCGGATTAAAGCATGTTCTCCTAGCGTCTCGCGACGCGCACGTATCATTTGGCCGTCTGTCCCCCACTGGCAGAGGCTGTGCTAGCACCCACATTCGGTGCGTTAGGCAAAGAGAGGCGCGGGGCTAAGACAAACATCCGGCCATATACCTTCATATCCCCTGCAATCGTGGCAGCTTTCTCCCCTTCCCCAAGGAAGAGGTCCCCACGACCTGCCCCGCGTATATCGCTCCCCGAATCTTGAGCAAAGGTCATATGCGCCCATGAAACAGCCTGCCCATCACGGCCTTTATCATTTATCTCCACCCAAACGGGCATACCATAACTTACAAAATGCCTATCAATAGCCAAAGAGCGTTGTGCTTGCAGAGCAATACCAAATCCGCCTACAGGTCCTTCCCCCGCTTTACGCTCCACCGAACGGAAAAAGACATAGCTTGGATTGGATTCTAAGACCGATTTTACTTGGTCTGGATGAGCCTCCAACCATGCCCGGATGGTTTTGACGCTAACATCTTCTGCACGCATCGCGCCACGGCGCACTAAAATACGACCGACTGGGACATAAGGCCGACCATTGCGCCCATCATATCCGACAAATAACTCCCCACCATCAGGTAGTCTCAAACGGCCAGAGCCTTGCGTTTGTAGAAAAAGAAGGTCCACAGGGCTTTTCAACCATGCAAGTTCCAATCCTTTTCCCTCTAACGAACCTGCATTAATCGTGGCGCGGTCATCATACGGGCGGAAAACAGAATCAACCCAGTGGCCGAACTCTAACTCACCTGCCGCATTACGACCATGAAGCAAATCCGCTGGACGGCGATAGAGCGGAACCTGATACTCTCCCCCTTTTGTAAGGGATGCGGGGACCTCTGGATCATAATACCCTGTATAGAAAGCCTGTTTTGTAATCAGGTAAGGCTGAAACCATGCCTCAAAGAACTGCCGTGCCTGCGCTGGCTGGTCGACTGCCCCCGTTTTTACAGCGGTACAAACACCCTTCCATTCCTCCACATTCTTACCAGACGGCAACGTACTCGCCCCACCAAGGAACGTCCCGGCAGGTAGGTGGTCTATACGCTGACACTCCTCCGCTAGCATCTTAAAAAGCTGGAGATGATCCTCCCGCTCCCAACCGGAGAGCTGGCTATAATCGGCGGGTTTTACATCCATCTGCGCAGAAGGCAAACCCGGCATACACCCCGCTAGTGCTATGCAAAGTGGGACCATTACCAAACATACTAACGGAGAATAATGCTTTGCCATACGAACACACCATAACCCAGTCTAATAGACGCTAGTTTCTTAGCATTACGCCCCGCAGGGAGGCCCTTTAGCGCAGAAGGAACCTCTTAGTCAGCTTGTGTAGCAACAATCATCCATTGCCCATTCACTTTAGGCTCAAACACCCAACGGTCACGGAACTCCGTGAGAGCTTCTGTTCCCTCTACGATAACATCCTTCTCATCGCGGCAATAACTCACCTGCCATGAGACAATTCTTACCCCTATCTGGCACGGGCCTTCCCCTACCTCCACACCAGTAATGGAGACATAATCCAGCCGCTCAATCTGCCTTAGCTCCAGATGCACACGCTCATGCCGCTCGGCACGCTCATCCAAAACCTTTGTAAAAGACTCTAAAACCGCAGGAGCAAGCACAGACTTCAACACAGCTTTATCAGCACAGGCAAAGGCTTTAACGGTGCGCGCAAACATATCTTCCGCATTTTTAAGAAAATAATCTGCTGAGAAGCCATTCACTACGCTACCGACTCGCGCCAGAGATTGTGCAAGAGCTGTTCCCTCCGCTGGGAGGCCGTACTCTGTTGCCTTTTGCTCTAGCCCTACGCTCTTTGGTAATGGTGGCGGCTTGAGGGCATCTGTCGCACCCGGTTGCTTAGGAAGCTGCGCCGGACGGGGCGAGGAGATGGTCTCCCGCCGGAAGGCCTGCGCCCCTATACGCCGCCCTAATACGAAAAACACGGCGCTGCCAATAATGACAGCCAACACGGCCCACATCACAATGTCCCAAGGGAAGTCCGCCATTTTATGTCCTAAATTATTCATCCTAATAAGGAAGGAGCCTCAACACCCCCACCCAACAATAGCTCAAAGGTAGGACGCCCCCGCCACAATCTCAAGTGCCTCTATTACATCCCCGTAAATGATGCATATATAAAGGAGATGCTTTTACCCCCGCTAAATAAACATATCGGAGCCCCGATAAAAGATGTTTCCCTCGCTTGGCCCTGTCTCCAAGACATGCTACCGGCAAAAGAAGATAGACGCCTCTGCCCATGGTGAAGGTCACTTCACTACAGTATGCTTACATCATTTTTACGAACCTACTCTCTACATCATGCAAGGATGACCCCCATGTCAGCTTCTAACGGCCCGACCGCTGCACAAGATAACACCCCGCCAGCCCTGCCTTTGGCCATTAATCTGCAATATACAAAGGACCTCTCTTTTGAAGTCCCCCGCGGGGCAGCGACCTTTGCTTCCCTCCAAGCACCACCGCAAGTAGGTGTGAATATTGATGTCCAAGCCAGCCGAATTGAGGAAGAGCAATCCATCTATGAGGTCACGCTCATCATCCGTGCAGAAGCCACCGAGGCCCCTGCTGAGGGTGAACAAACGGCTGGGCCTGTCGTCTTTATTGCAGAGCTCTCCTATGCCGCCATCATCACGTTAGAGAACCCACCCCAAGAGCTGATTGAGCCGATTCTGTTGGTTGAAATCCCTCGTTTGCTCTTCCCCTTCGCCCGCGCCATCATCAGTGATGTAACGCGTGATGGGGGCTTCCCGCCGGTTGTTCTCCAGCCGATTGATTTCGCAGCCCTATGGCAAGCAAAGCAGGAACAAAACTTCCCCGAGCCAGAAGGCGAAGCATAATCACCGAAGGCCTAGCCTCTTGGCCTCCTTTTACCCTCCATAGCCGCTATATGTGGCCCAAAAGGGTAAGAGGAGGTCCAAACTCCACCTCGCCCCATATATTATAGCTTCTGGCATGGGCTGCGATGGCCTCCGACAAGCAAAGCGCACGGCAATGGCGTAATACAGCGCGTAGCTCTGCGGGGCAGAGCTCCATAAAAAGCGTTACCGTCTCACGCGAATAAAAGAAGATGGCCGCTACTTCATCATGAGCAAGAGCCCTCAGGGCTGCATCACTTAAAGACGGAACCGGCCGCACATGATACGCCTCGAGCCGTTGCACCCCCAAGGACTGCACTAGCCCTGCCCCATAAAGCTGGCCATCACGCCCACGTCCACACGCCAAAACAAGGCTCGGCCCGCGCAAGCCTTTTTGCTGGCAAAGAGTCTCTAACGCTTCTTGGTCACCACTTGCAGCCTCGACATGCTGAAAGCCCATCGCCCGCGCATGACGCGCTGTGGCCTCCCCCACAGTCAGGACCAAACGCTCTCGATTCTGATGCGCTAAAAAAGGGAGGGCCTGCCGACTCGTCACCAACATCGCCTGGCAGGGATAATCAGCAATAGGCGGGGTGGGCTGTATGTGCATCACAGGGCTTGCCACACCGTGCCAACCTTGTGCCTGCACACGCGCAAGCGTCTCCCACAAGCCCGGCTCTGGCCGGGTGATAAGAACAACCCGGCGCATCATCTTTATGATTGAACAATCTTTGCAAAAATCGCCGGTGGTGTATCGCGCCTTAGCTCACAAGCAAGCTCATACCCCATCCGCGCGGCATCCTCTGGGAGGCCCTCATACTCACGCCGTAGCAAGAAGGTGCCATCCTCACTCGCCACAAGGCCAGAGAGATGCAACCGCCCTTCTTTCAACTGGGCATAGCCCCCAATCGGGGTCCGGCACGAGCCATCAAGCTCTGCCAATAAAGCACGCTCAGCCGTCGCAACAGCGCGGGCCTCCGGGTCCTCAATAGCTGAGAGAAGCTCCCGTAATTCATGATCGCTCTCGCGCACGGTAACGCCGACAATCCCTTGGCCAGAGGCAGGCAACATCACCTCGGGGGAGAGAGGAACATCAATCCGGTCCTCCATGCCTAACCGTTTTAGCCCCGCATAAGCCAACAAGGTGGCATCACATTGCCCCGCACCCAGCTTATCCAAGCGAGTCTGCACATTTCCACGCAGAAGGGTGAAGCGGAGGTCTGGCCGGACATGGAGCATCTGCGCCTGCCGCCGTACAGACGCACAGCCCACTAAGGCCCCTTCTGGCAGGCAATCAAACGGCTTGGCCGGGTCCACCTTTACCCCACGCTTACGTAGCATGAGGACATCGCGCGCATCTTCACGCTTCATCGTACAAGCTAGCACAAGCCCCGGCGGGAGATGCGTCTCAAGGTCTTTGAGACTATGGACGGCAAAATCAATCCCACCGACAGCGAGAAGCTCATGAATTTCCTTAGAG
This sequence comes from Bombella sp. ESL0385, assembly GCF_009725755.1. GTDB lineage: Bacteria > Pseudomonadota > Alphaproteobacteria > Acetobacterales > Acetobacteraceae > Bombella > Bombella pollinis. The sequence goes on along the minus strand of NZ_WNIJ01000001.1, from coordinate 787,871 downwards.
AACAGCCCTTTTCCGCCAATCTCAGCGAGCCTGTCTTTTAGATTCAGGTCGCCAGAGGTTTGCATCTGCTCCTCTTTAAAAGCCCCCATATCCCGCAATACGGGGCAAAATCGCGTTAGCCGCGTTAAAAAATGCCGCGTTTGCACAAGGGCCAGTGGGGATGCCCGCGTCCCCACTCGTAAGGGGAGTTTACGGCGGTCCGGCGGGGTTTGCGCGTGCGAACGGCGCGCTGCCTCAGCAGCGACCTTTTGGAGCGAAGCGGAAGAAAAAGAAGAAGCATTCATGGTCTGCCCTCCATAACCGATTTTCTAAGGGGTGTCATGCTTCTGGAGAATCCGGCATAATAAGGCACTATGTCCGACCTATCCTCCCTCACCCCCCTCTTAGCTATTGAGACCTCCTGCGATGATACCGCCTGCGCGATTCTCGATAGTCATGGCACCTTGTTGGGGGAAAGCGTCCTCTCGCAAGAGGACCACGCAGCCTTAGGGGGGGTCGTGCCGGAAATTGCCGCCCGTGCCCATCTTAAAGCTTTGCCCAGCCTTGTGGACCTCACCTTAGAGCGTGCAGGGCTAGCCCTTAGCGATATTGCCCTTTTTGCCGCCACGACAGGCCCCGGTTTAATTGGCGGTTTGATTGTTGGTAGCTCTTACGCCAAGGGGCTAGCCATGGCGCGCGGGAAGCCCTTTATGGGCATTAATCATATTGAAGCGCACATCCTCACACCACGCCTACCGGCCTCTCTCCGCCCAGAAGAAACCGCACCAAACTTCCCTTACTTAGCCTTGTTAGTCTCTGGGGGGCATTGCCAATGCATCCTTGTGGAAGGCGTCGGCCAATATCGCCGTCTTGGCGGTACGATTGATGATTCTGCGGGGGAAGCCTTCGATAAAGTTGCAAAGATGCTTGGCCTTGGCTGGCCCGGCGGCCCCGCTTTGGAGGCACTGGCAAAAGAGGGTAACCCCCGCGCTTACACCCTGCCCCGCCCGCTCAAAGGTCGCCCCGGCTGTGACTTCTCCTTCTCCGGGCTTAAAACAGCCGTCTCCCGCCATCTTGAACCCTTTGGCCGAGAGGCTCTGCCTCGACACATCGCCGCAGACCTTGCTGCATCCTTTCAGCAAGCTGTCGCTGATGTAATGACAGACCGTGTAAAGCAAGCTCTCGCTATAGCCCCACCTGTCACGGCTTTGGTCGTAGCGGGTGGGGTGGCTGCGAATCAAACGCTGCGCCAACGCTTAGAGAACATTGCACAAGAGCATCATATCGCCTTCCTCGCCCCGCCTTTGCGCTTCTGCACCGATAATGCAGCCATGATTGGCTGGGCCGCTTTGGAACGCCTATATCAAGGTGAGCAACCCGGTGATATCGCCCTTGCCCCACGCCCTCGTTGGCCCTTAAGCGAACGCTGCGCGCCTTCTGCTCATCCTTCTGCTTCAATCTCCCCCTCGTTAATGGAGCCATCATCATGACTGCCCCGCCACGCATTGCCGTCATCGGGGCTGGAGCGTGGGGAATCGCCCTCGCCTGTAGCCTCGCCCCTATTGCTAAGGTCAGCTTATGGACGCGCACCCCCGTCCCCGCAGGGACGCGCAACATGCCGCATCTCCCCCAAGTGACTGTCCCCGAGAGCGTTACAATTTCCAGCTCATTGCCTAGCGAGGCGGATATTGTGTTGCTGGTCGTCCCCACTCAGGGGCTGCGTGATACAAGCCTTGCACTACAAAAGCAGCTTGCTGCTCATGTCCCTGTCGTCACATGCTGCAAAGGGATGGAGCAAGGCACCTTCCTCCTCCCGTTGGAGGTCCTCGCCCAAACCATGCCCGGCCGCCCTGCTGCGGTTTTATCCGGTCCCAATTTTGCTATCGAAGTCGCCCAAGGTATGCCCAGCGCGGCCACGCTAGCTACAGAGGATGCCGCATTAAGCGCACAACTTACGCAGGCCCTCACGACACCGAGCTTACGTCTTTATGCCAGTACGGACCCGCTTGGTGTGCAACTTGCTGGGGCTGCGAAAAATGTCATCGCCATTGGGGCGGGCATTAGTGTGGGGGCAGGCATGGGAGAAAATGCCCGTGCTGCCATCATTACCCGTGCTTTAGCCGAGACCGCCCGCCTTGTCGAAGCTATGGGCGGGCAAGGGCGCACTATGTACGGCCTCGCTGGGATGGGGGACCTCATCCTCACTGCCACGGGGGCGGGCTCACGCAATTATAGCCTTGGTGTGGCAATGGGTAAGGGCGAGAATATTGATGACATCCTCGCCCGCCGCAATACAGTGGCAGAAGGCGTTCTCACCGCCCCAACCCTACGCGAACTTGGCCGCCGTTTTGAAATTGATACGCCCATTATTAATGTCATCACCCGCTTACTCTCCGGGGAGCTGACCCCCCATCAAGCCCGTGATGAATTATTGGACCGTCCTCCTTGTTTTGAATAATATGCCGCCCCGAGTCCGGCTCTTATGGCCTTATGCTGCTTTCAGGATATACCCTCATGACCAGCCTGTATGATTTCAAACTACCCGCGCTTGAAGGGGGAGAGATTGACCTCTCACAATGGCGGGGGCGTCCGGTTTTAATCGTCAATACAGCATCAGAATGTGGTTTTACCAAGCAATATGAGGGCCTCCAACAACTCTGGCGGGAGATGGGCCATTCTACGCCGGATGGACTTATCATCTTAGGCGTTCCCAGTAATGATTTTGGCCAGCAAGAGCCGGGGGATTCAGGGCAGATTAAGCAATTCTGCCAACGGCGTTATGGTGTGAGTTTCCCCCTTACCGCGCGATCCATCGTCAAGGGACATGCGGCGATTCCGCTCTTTCAATGGTTAGCAAAGGAGGGCGGCTTCCTCTCCCGCCCGCGTTGGAACTTCTATAAATATCTCATCAATCGGGAGGGGCATTTACAACGCTGGTTCACCCCCCTCACAACCCCGCATGCCCCCCGTCTGTTGGAGGAAATCCAACGGGTAAGCGCACAACGCCGCTAATTTATGCTGCGGAACCTCCTCACTGTTGGCGGGTGGACCATGCTCTCCCGCCTGCTCGGCCTTGTGCGAGACCAGCTCCTTGCTATGTTCCTCGGTGCGGGAGCGGTGCAAGATGCGTATCAAATCGCCTTCCGCCTGCCCAATATGTTCCGCCGCTTATTTGGCGAGGGCGCGCTTAACGCAGCCTTTGTGCCGCTCTTTACCGCACGTTATGAGGAGCAGGGCCGCAAGCAAGCTCTCTTACTCGCAGGGCAAGCCTTCTCTTTATTGCTGCTATGGCTCACCTTCCTCACCCTCCTTGCTGAAATCTTCATGCCATGGGTGATTAACCTCATCGCCCCCGGCTTCCGCCATTCTGGGGCAGAGCGTTTCACCCTCGCAGTCCAGCTCACGCGCATTACAATGCCCTATACGGTGCTGATTTGCGGCGCGGCCCTTGTGGCGGGCATCCTCAATGCACGCAGCCATTTTGCGGCGGCCTCTGCTGCTTATATCAGCTTCAATATTGTTGGGATTGCGGCCATCTTAATCGGGGCTTATTGCGGGCAACATAGCGTCGCCCCAGCCAGTGCTTGGGGCATTACCCTCTCTGGTATTGTCCAACTCGCTGGCCTTTTATGGGCCGCTAAACGCGCCGGGGTCATGCCCCCTTTGGTCCGCCCCACTCTTTCAGCCGACATAAAACGCTTACTCCGCCGTATGATGCCGGGGCTTATTGGCTCTGGCGTAACGCAAATCAACCTCACGATTGATACCATCATCGCCACCTTATTACCCACAGGCTCTATCTCGTGGCTCTATTTTGCTGACCGCGTTAATCAGCTGCCTTTAGGCGTCTTAGGGGCGGCGTTAGGCACAACGCTTCTCCCCCTCTTTACACGCCATATCACCGCCAATGACCGCCCCGCCCTCCAAGCAAGCCTTAACCGCGCTCTGGATTACGCGCTGCTCCTTAGCCTACCGGCAATGATTGGCCTATTCAGCCTCGCCCCAGAAATTATGGCAACCCTATTTGGCTATGGGCACTTCACCCCCCGTGATGTTCACAACTCCGCAGCGGCTTTGCGTATGTATGCGCTTGGCCTGCCCGCTTTTATCATCGTGAAATTATTAGCCCCGGCCTTTTTTGCTGAGGGCGATACCACAACGCCTGTGCGTATCGGTTTCGTCACGCTAGGGCTCAATCTCGCCCTCAATCTCCTCCTTTACCGCACATTAGCTCATCTTGCCCCGCCCCTTGCCAGCACCTTAGCCGCACTCGTGAATATGCTCGCCCTCGGCTGGATGTTATGGCGGCGAGACTCCTTCCGCCCCACCATGACAAGCCTGACGCGCGCGGGGCGTATCCTAGGGGCAGGCGTGCTGATGGGGCTGTGGGCATGGGGTGGAGCCGCCCTCTTTACCCCTAACCTCCCCAACTGGCATGCCCTACCCAAATTAGGGATGTTGATGCTGCTCATCAGCAGCAGTGCGGCCCTTTATGGGGGGCTGCTCCTTCTCCTCGGTGTTTTAAACCTCACCGAGCTACGCGCACGTCTCCTCCAACGCTTAAAACGCTAAGCCTTCAGCCAGCGAAATGCGCTTCTATCAAACGGACTAATGATTCAAGCTGCTCTTGGTCATCTGCTGAAAAACGATTCGTCACGGGGCTATCAATATCCAACACGCCATAAACCTGCCCGCCGCGCATAATCGGGATAACAATCTCCGAGGCTGAGGCCCCATCGCAGGCAATATGACCGGGAAAGGTATGCACATCCGCCACGCGCTGGGTCGCACGCTCTGCTACGGCTGTGCCGCACACGCCTTTACCAACAGCAATCCGCGTACAAGCAACCCGCCCTTGGAAAGGCCCAAGCACAAGATCGCCGGCTTTCATCATGTAAAACCCAACCCAATTTACTTGAGCCATTGCCTCAAACAACAAAGCAGCGATATTGGCGAGGTTAGCAATCTCATCACATTCGGCCTCTAGCAATCCTTGGGCCATCGGCAGAACATCATCAAATAAAATTGGATTTTGCGGTGCAGTACTCATGAACACACCATGCCGTTCTCAATACTGTGATGACAAGAGGGAATATATCATATCTCCCCCTATACCCAGCCTTTTCCCCATTTTAGGGCAAGAAAATAGTCGCTTTAGCGGTTGAATCCTTGTTAATCTTAGCTAACCTAGTCAAATTATTACATATTCGTTAGGGCTCCCTTCTCTGCATGGTCGACCAGAAACCACATATCCCCCCAATCCCCGCTCAAAAAACGGGCAAGGTCACACCGACCATGGAGCAGTGGTTTAGCCTAAAACACCAAGAACCTGACGCGTTACTTTTCTTCCGCATGGGGGATTTTTACGAATTATTCTTCGGGGATGCGGAAGCCGCCTCTCTGGCTTTGGACATCACCCTCACCCAGCGCGGTATGCATGATGATGCCCCTATCCCTATGTGCGGCGTCCCTGTTGGCACGGCGCAGATTTACCTCTCCCGCCTCATCCGCCGTGGCTTTCGCGTTGCTGTTGCCGAGCAGACGGAAACCCCAAGTAAAGGCCAAAAAGGCCCGCTCCGGCGCGAGATTATCCGTGTTATAACTCCCGGCACCCTCACAGAGGATGAACTCCTAGAAGCTGGGCGGGCTAACACCCTCCTTGCCGTTATTGCCCCTGATAAACGCCGTAAAGAGCAGCTTGGCGCAGCGTGGATTGATATTTCCACCGGCACGTTGGAAATGCTTAGCCTCAAACGCGATACGCTAGCGGAACTTCTTGCCCGCCTCGCCCCCTCCGAGATTGTAGCTGAGCCATCCCTCATCCCTGCTGATTATGCAGGCCTTCTCACCCCCTCCACGGCCTGCCCAGACCAAGCCGCAGCAGAGCGCACGATAAAAGAGGCTTATCACGTTGCTCAAATAGATTCGTTAGGGGATTTCAGTACAGAGCAAAGCATAGCTTGTGCGGTATTGCTAAATTATGTCCGCCGTAGTCAGGCTGGCGGCCTCCCCCGCTTAGCCCCACCCATCGACCATGGTTTAGACACCATCATGGGGCTAGACCCTGCTACACGCAGCAGCCTTGATATTCTCCAATCCCGCGATGGCGGGACAAAACACACTCTTTTTAGCAGTGTTAACCATACCACAATGGCAGCGGGGACGCGTCTGCTCGCCTCATGGCTTAGCAGCCCTAGCACAGACCTCACCCTCATCACGCAACGACAAGAGGGGTGGGATTGGCTGCATCAACACCTTCAGCTTGCCACTACGTTACGCGAGATCCTCAAACAGGCACCTGATTCAGCGCGTGCTTTAGGGCGTATCTCTAGCGGACGCCCCCTCCCACGGGACCTTGCAGCACTCCGCGATACGCTCAGGGCGGCTAACCTGATTACAGAGGCCCTTAAAGCTTTCGCAACAGACGCAATGCCCGCTCGCATCCGCCAAATCGGGGCAAGTCTTTATGGCCGTGCTGATAACTTACTTGAACGCTTAGACGCTGCGCTAAACCCGGACCTCCCCGCCAAGATTGAGGATGGCGGGGTCATCGCCCCCGGCTTTGATGCGGAATTAGACCATCAACGGGACCTCCGCGATAATAGTCGCCGTTTGGTGGCTCAGCTTCAAGTACGTTTGGCAGAGCATTATAACATAACGAGCTTGCGTATCCGCCATCACAATCAACTTGGTTATGTTATTGAGGTCCCCACGGCGGCCGGTCGTACCTTACGCCAGCATGAGGAGTTAAGCTTCCGCCAAGGGACGGCAAGCCTCGCGCGTTTCTCCAACGAAGAACTCACATCCCTTAATCAAGCTATTTTAGAAGCATCTGAAAAAGCAGACCAATTAGAACGCCACCTCTTTACCGACCTCGCCCAGCAATGCCTAAACACCCCTGCCCTTGATGAAATCGGCCTTGCTTTGGCCGAGCTGGATGTTCTGCTCTCATGCGCTACTCTCATGGCACGCGGCTCATGGTGCCGCCCGGTCATGACCGAGGGGCAGGATTTCAGCCTCCATGCCTGCCGTCACCCTGTGGTGGAAGCGGCTTTGCAGGATAACCCCGCCCATAATAGCCCCTTCATCGCGAATGATTGCGCCCTACCGCCAGAGAAGCACGCTATCTTACTCACCGGGCCTAACATGGCGGGGAAATCGACCTTCCTCCGCCAAAATGCTCTAGCGGTCATTCTTGCCCAAGCCGGCCTCCCCCTCCCTGCTCAAGAGGCCAAAATTGGGATTGTGGACCGTCTCTTCTCCCGCGTTGGAGCCGCTGATGACCTCGCGCGTGGCCGCTCCACCTTTATGGTGGAAATGACTGAGACTGCCGCTATCCTCAACCAAGCGGGGCCGCGTTCCCTGGTCGTGGTGGATGAAATTGGTCGTGGCACCTCAACGCTGGATGGGCTTTCCATCGCATGGGCAACGTTAGAGGCACTCCATTCCCAATTACGCTGCCGCACCATCTTTGCCACGCATTATCATGAGCTTGGCGCATTACTGGACACACTCCCCCGCCTTGGGGCCTATACAATGGCCGTGCGGGAATGGAAGGGAGAGGTCATCTTCCAACATGAAGTCCATCCCGGACTCGCACAAAAAAGCTGGGGTTTACATGTTGCAAAATTAGCGGGAATACCGACTACTATTATCCAACGCGCCCGTACGCTTCTAACCCGTTTAGAAGAAGACCACAGAAGCAACCACCATGCCGCCTCCCTTCCCCTTTTTGAGCAACAAGACCCCTCTCCCCAACCAGCGTTACCACCCACCGCGCTAGACACCATAGAGCATACGCTAAAAGAACTAGACCCAGACTCCCTCTCCCCACGAGAGGCCCATAACGTCCTTTATCAGTTAAAAACCTTGCTTGAAGGGCACCCCACCGCCAACACGCCGCATGATGAGAGTGCAGCCTCATGACCACCCCCCGGCCCACCGCCCCGATAGATGGGAATGCCCTATGACCAACACGCCTTACACCTCCGCCCCCCCATCGCCCTATCAGCCCCTCATCCCAAGGGAGGAAGCCCTCACACGTTTGCGGACAGAGCTTGGGACACGGCGTGAGCATATCCGCCAAGCCTTTGAGCAACGCGAGACAAACGGGGTCGAAACAGCCCGTAACCTCGCTCTTTTGATGGACCATATTATCGAGACACTCGCCCGTTATGCAGGCCTCCCCGGCTCTGAAACGGAACAGCCTGCACATAGTGAAGCCTTCTGCCTTTGTGCGACAGGGGGATATGGGGCGGCCCTCATGGCACCTTTTAGCGATGTGGACCTCCTCTTTCTCACCCAGACGCCCCCTTCAGCCGATCTCATCAAATCTATTGAATATGTCCTCTATACGCTTTGGGACCTTGGCTTGCGCGTTGGCCATGCGACCCGCACCATAGAGAGCGCAATGGAGATGGCTAAAACCGACCAAACAGCCTGCACCACCCTCTTAGATATTCGTCCTCTTTATGGCCAAACCGCTTTGGCCCATACATTACGCAAACAGCATGATATTTACCTTAAAGGCCCCTCGCTTAAAAAATTCATCCGCGGGGCCATCGCTCAGCGAGAGGAACGTCACCTCGCTTTTGGTGATACCCCATACCTTGTCGAGCCCCATATTAAAGAAGGCAAAGGGGGATTGCGGGACCTACAAGTCCTAAACTGGATAGGCCATGCAGCTCTTGGCTATGATATACCAGAGCAATCCACCCGCCAACATGCACGCGGTCTTGCGCCTATCAGCACCTTATTAGGCTTACTCACAAAGCGTGAGGTCGCCCGTACCCGCATTTTATGGAACTTCTTTTGGACAGTCCGCCTTCACCTCCATTACATCACCGGCCGTAATGAAGAACGGCTAACGTTTGACGTCCAGCCCATTATTGGCGCGCGGATGCGTTATGGTAATCATGGCCATCAGCGTGGGGTGGATCGCTTTATGCGGCATCATTTCCTTATGGCACGCGCGGTGATGCGGCTATCGCATGTTTTCCAACCGGCTCTTATTCTCTATCTGCGCCATCAAATCCAGCAAAGCCCCCCGCATATTGAGGCCGGGCCTGAGGCTTTTAAACGTATTGATGGCTATCTTAGCCTGCCGAACCCTCTCGCTTTGGTTAAAGAGCCGGTGACGGTTTTCCGTTTTCTTGATTGTGCCCGCCGCCATCAGCTCACCCTTCATCCAACAGCCCTACAGCAACTCATCCGCTTTGAACGCCATAGCGCGGCCCTACGCGAAAACGCAGAGGCTGCCTCCCTCTTTTTAAAACTCCTGTGCGACCCATTAAAAGAGGCCCATGCCCCAGCAGACGCCCCTACTCATGAGGCAATAAAAGAGCGCACCTTCTGGCTGCCTTTGCTTAATGAGACGGGGATACTCTCACACTTCCTCCCCGGCTGGTCTCGCATTTTAGGGCGGACACAATTTGACGGCTATCACCTTTATAGTGTTGATGCCCACATCATTGAATCTATCCGTATTTTACGGCTAATTGAGCAAGGGCAAATGGCTGATGAGCTTCCTCTTGCTTATAAAATTGCCCGCACCATTACCCAAAGGACAATCCTTTATCTCGCAGCCTTATTGCACGATATTGGCAAAGGACGTGGGGGCGGACATTCCGAAATTGGCGCACAAATTGCTACACGCATTTGCCAACAACTTGGTCTCTCTGCTAGCGATAGCGATACAGTCTCATGGCTTGTGCTGCATCATTTACTTCTCTCCCGCACCGCCTTTAGCCGGGATATTGATGACCCACAAACCATCTTAGACCTAGCCGATATTATCCAGTCCCCCAAGCGGCTCCGGCTTTTATTGCTCCTTAGCATTATTGATATTCGCGCCGTTGGCCCACACGCATGGAATGCGTGGAAGGCGACTCTCCTTGGCCGCCTCTACAGCCGTATAGCTGATGTCTTAGAGGGTGGATTACAAGCCCAAGAAGATGATGAACGCGTAGAGCAAAATAAAATCTTTGTCCAAGAGGCATTGCAGGCAGAAGGCATGACCCCTGCTGATATTGCTCATTTCATCAAGTTAGGCCGCCCGGGCTATTGGCTCGGCTTTGATGGAGATAGCCAGCTCCGCCATGCACGGCTTGTTAGCCGCTATCGTGCCGAAGGGCGGGATGATGCCATCCTCTTAGATATCGCCCCCCTACCAGAGCGCGGCATTACAGAGCTAACTGTTTTTTGTAAGGATCAACCGGGGCTATTCTCCCGCATTACAGGGGCGTTAGCGTTATGTGGGGCTTCCATTGCCGATGCGCGCATCCATACGCTTAACGGCAATATGGTGCTCGATACATTCTGGTTCCAAGACCCCTATGGGGAAGCCTTTATAGAGGAAGAGCATCTGGACCGCTTGCGTGAGACGGTCATCCAAGCCATTCATGGTGAGATTGACCTCAGCGAGACGCTCAAGGCAGCGCAATTCCCGCTTACACGGCGGCTAGAGGCCCTGCATATCCCCTCGCAAGTACTTATTGATAATGAAGCCTCAGAAAGCTGTAGTATTGTGGAGGTCAATGGGCGGGACCGGCCTGCTCTTCTGCACAACATCACAGCCACGCTCAGCCGGATGAAGCTGCATATCTCCTCCGCCCATATTATGACCTATGGGCTACGCGCGGTGGATGTCTTTTACATCACTGATGCAACGGGCCATAAACTCACCTCCCCAGCGCAGGAAGAAGCCTTGGCGGCTGCGTTAATCAACACCCTCCATCAAACAGCAGAGCCACCAACCTAGCTTTACCCGCCCCTTAAAAAGGACCATGCCATTTTACTGCATGGTCCTTTTCCATAAGCTGGTCTTATAAATCCATTGTCAACGAGGCTTTAAAGGTCCGCGGTAGCCCCTCTGTCAGATAGCCACCATAAGAGGATGCCCAATAATGGCTATTGGTCAGGTTCTCTACACCAAAGCGTAATGTCATAGGCTGTTTACGCGTCATCAAGAACGTATATCGCCCGCCGAGGTCGTAAGTCGTCCAGTTGGCAATACGCTGTGTGTTCTGTGCATTCGCCCATTGATGGCCAGTATGAATCACGCGCCCCGTTAAGGTCAGCCCTTTAGCAAAAGGGATGTCATATTCTATATTCCCATTGATCGTATAACCGGGCACCCCGATGGCCCGTTGCCCTTCATAGGTTCCTTTCATCTGTTTGGCATCAATGAGGGCCGTTCCCCCATTAAAGCGCAGGCCCTTGATAATTTCCCCATTGATATTGAACTCAATCCCTTGGTTACGCTGCTCTCCATCCACGGTGAAAATACCTTGCCCTGTATTGCCATAAGGGCGGACATAGCTATTAGGCTGCGTTAAGCGGTAAAAAGCTAAAGACGCGCTAAACCGTCCAATATCGTACTTCCCGCCGAACTCATATTGCACTGTCCGCACTGGGGCAAAGAGCTGTCCCATATTAACAATATTCGCCCCTGTTGCCTGTGGGCCCGGCGCCAACCCTTCAACACGGTTAAAATAAAAGGAGGAATGTTTTGTCATATGGATGACAAGCCCTACCACAGGGGTGATGGCATCACGGTCATAATGGTCCGTCAAAACCTGCTTATAGCCGTAGGATTTTGTCATAATGTTCTGATAACGGAAGCCCCCTGTCAAAGCGATACGGTCATGCCAGAAAGACACAGTATCGGAGAAGAACACGCTATAAAGCCGTGTCATCATATCTCTTTTAGGATGATGAACATTCCCCCCTGTTAAGGTCGTTTCAGGCAAAGGCGAATAAATAGGTGCATAGAGGTTGCTCGCACTCGACTTCCCAAAACCCCATGCGCGTGCAACCTCATTCCACAAGCTGGATGCCCCAAGATTAATCTCATGCTTTAATGGCCCGGTATTAACATGCACACGCGCCCCGCCACGCGTACTCTCATTCGTCTCCTGATACGGCACATAAAGGAAGCCATCTGTCCCCGCCCCTGTTTGGGCGTTCGTCACGGTGAGAGAGCTATAATTCCCTTCCTCTTTCCCTGTTAACCCGCCAAACGCTCCGTAAAGCGTGATGTGCTTGTTAAGGTCATGCTCTACATTCACCATCCCAAAGACATAATGCATGTCTTCATAGCTCCAACGCTGGCCCCAATTATGAGACGGTGCCGTTGGTTTGGGGACAGAGGTTAAGGCAGATGATAACAAAACCCCACCGCGCCCCTGCTGGACGTTCTGATTCTGGTAGTTAATATCCATCGTAATGCGGGTTGTCTCTGCCTCATTATGCCAATCCGTATCCAACCCTAATGCCACGGAATGTCGCCGCTCCCCGTGGATGGAGGTCTGCCCGTCCATTCCAGCAGCATTAAAGCGAACACCAAATTGCTGACTTTCCCCAAACCGCCGGCTCATATCCACATTACCGCCGCCTTGGCCTGTCCCGGTATAATCGCCTGTCACGCGTAATAGCGGGTCTTTCCCGGCATGTTTGAATTGAAGATTGATATTCCCACCAATAGAGGTCCCACCGGGAGCCGCCCCATTGAGGAAGGCATTCGCCCCATTCATCACCTGCACAGAATCATAAAGCTGCGGTGAGACAAGCTGGCGCGGGGTAATGCCATAAAGCCCATTAATGGCAACATCATCCCCATAAATAGGCAGACCACGAATGATGAATACTTCCGAGAAATTGCCGTAGCCATAGGTTGTCCGTACGGAGGGGTCATTCTCCAAAACCTGACCTAATGTCTGTGATTGCTGATTCAAAATCATGCTGGAGGTATAGCTACGGAGGTTAAAGGGGAGGTCTAACCCCTTTTTAGTCCCCAACACACCAGCTTGCCCCCCAAGCTGAACCTCCATCCGCTCACGCCGCCGCGCTTTAACGATGATCGTCTCTTGTGGAGGGTGTTGCTGTTTTAGGTTCGCTTTCGTCACTTTGGAAGAAGGGTGTTGTGCGTCACTCTTTCCTTTACCAACAGGAGCATAGTGAGATGATTCCGCAGCCCATAAAGGTGTGCTTGCCACACTACTCCCAACCACCAATCCCCATAAACCAACAGTTTTATAAGACATACGAAATAGAGACACCATCTCTTCAATCATCCTAAATAAGGGAGCCAGGGAGTGCTGTTTATATGTAAATGAAAATTATTCGCAATGATTCTTTATCAGCACTCTCACCTTCCCCCTCCCTCTGTTGCCGACATTTAACAATCTTTCTCACCGCCATTTACAGCGTTTAGAAAGCCCATTAAAGATGCGAACAATTCTCATTCATATGTTGTCGCACCCCTATGTCCCCTAGGCTCCGCACCATTTTGCGCGTTATCCACCGTTGGGTTGGCTTTCCCTTTGGGGTCTTTTTATTCATCCTCTGTTTTACAGGGAGCCTTGCTTGCTTTGGGCCAGAAGTCCAAAACTGGATGCAGCCAGAGGCAGCCTTGCGCCCCTCTTCCCCTCCCATGAGCCAAACCGGCCTTATAGAGGCAAGCCATCAGCTTAAAGCCCAGCTTGATAAAGGCCTGTTCGCCTTTTTAAAACTGCCCTCACAACGAGACCCTGTTTTCCGCCTATGGCATTATGATGGCCATATTTTCCGCGGCCCTACGCTTGCTGCCGATACCGGCTTGCCTCTCCTCACATCGGATGTTGTCGGGGGCTCCTTTTTCACCACCCTCCATAGCAGCCTGTATCTTCCTACGCCGTGGGGACAATGTCTCACTGCCTTAGCTGGCTTGACCTTGATGATAGCCCTCATCAGCGGTTTATGGCTTCAACTCCGCCGCTTTCTCCCTGACTTGCTCCTTTTCCGCCCTCATGCGGCACGCCATCGCCAATGGTTGGACCTCCACCTCCTTGGGGGAACGCTCAGCATACCAATTCTTTTCATCGTGGGGGGCTCTGGCCTTGTGCTGCAATCCCAAAAACTCCTTCATTTTATCAATCCGCCCTCCCACGCAGCACGACCTGCAAACCGCCATCAGGCCCATAGTCAAACATCACCCCCTATCTCTGATGCACTCATCACCAAATTAGCCCAAAACGCACAACAGCAATGGGGTGATGAGGGCGATGGCTTCTTCATGCTTGCGGGCAAAGAGCTCGCCTTATATGCCCCTGATACACTACATTTCTGCCTTTACCGCCAAGCCATAACAGCTTCACGCCCGCGCCTTCCCCCGCACAATTTATGCCCTACTCTACATAGCGTTTTCCTCGGGGTGCATAACCTGCGCTGGGCGGGGTTCGTCACACGTTGTCTTTATGGGCTCACTGGCCTTTTAGGGTGCTTAATTATCGGCTCCGGCATGAGGCTGTTCTTACAATCGGAGCAAAATCACCTCTGCCATCATCACGCCATCACTTACAGTCAGCATATTCAGCAACGGCTCTATCGCGCAGTGAGCATGGCGACAATATTCGGCTTACCCCTCGCCACCCTTGCTCTTTTCTGGAGTACACGGCTCCCTGCCCCCCTCCCCCCCATCTTATGGGAGGAAGGGCTTTTCTTCACCTTATGGGGTGTATCACTTCTTTACGCCTTGATAAGCCGCCATGCTGCCCGCCATTTATTGATGATGTTGATGCTCTTAGGCCTTGGCACAAGCGGGCTAGACCTTGCCACTCGTCCCTTCCATACAGGCCGCCCAGCCCTTTTTCTTAGCATTGATGCTCTTGCTGCCTGTCTGGGAGGGGCGTGCCTATTGGCCCTTCTTTACCATCCTCATTATGCCAAAAAACGCGCTATTTTGAGGTCAAAACGATGATAACCCTCCTGATACTCCTCCCCCTATGGGGATTCATTGGGCTCTGTTATCTCAACAGCCTGCCTCCCCATAGGCGGCAGAACCCATGCCATCTTCCACGCTCTACCCCATGGCAACGCTCCTGCTATATCGCAGGCCCTTTCATCGCCTTAGCCCTAAGCTATCGCCTTGCAGGGCTAGATGGCCTTTTTCTCTGGGGCTTTAGCGCGCCACTTATGGGTGTTTTCCTCGGCATTGCCTTGCCTTACCTTCCCCAAAAGCTCATGCGAAAATGAAACCTTAGCGGAACACTACTTGCAAAAATGACAGGAAGCCTCAAAATACCCGTTATGAAAGTCTGTTTCTCTCGCCTTCTGGCCTCAGCCTTAATCCTCCCTGCCACCCTCTTGGGCGTGAGTACTGCCGCACATGCGGACCGCCCTTGGCGGGATGTTCCCACGCCTGCGCAGGTGGTAAAGGAGTTCCCCCTCAGCCAACCGCTCGCCCCTGTGCTCACAGCCCTCCCCGCTGGGGCTCCCTTTACGTTAGACAAAACAGGCAAGCTCTACCGCTTAGACCCCGTTGATGGCCGCCTCACCACCCTCATGGATGAGCTTCCCCCCCTCAGTGCCGTCACCGCTACAGCACAAGGCTTATGGGCTGTAGCCCCAGCCCCTAAGCCAGAGCTCCTCAATCTCGCGCCTGATACTGGTGTTATTCTTAATCATATTAGCATTACAAAAGTTCTCACAACGGGTAGCCATATCGCAGCGATGCGTATTGCGCATGATACCGCCATTCTTGCTGATGATGGCGTCCCGGCCTTTATCATCATCGACCTAAAAACAGGCAAAATGCAACGGCTGTTAGAAGGCTCCCCTACCTTGAGCGGGCACGGCCCTCTTATGCGCCGGGGGCAGCCTGTTACCACCGCTAGCGGCCAAGCAGAGACAGGCGGGAATATCCGCTTCCTCGCTTTAGATCACAACCGCCAATGGCTTTTTTATCAGGCTCCAACAGGGCCGCTTTATCGCATTGGTACAAACCTACTCACCGACCCGAGCCTCGGCCCAGCTGAACGCATTGAGGGCATGGCGAATTGGCGGCGCACCCCTAGCCTTGGTGGCCTAACGATAGATAGCCACGATGTGCTTTATATGGCTGATATTGAGCATGGCGACCTCCTCGCCTTTGGGCCAGACCGAATCCCGCTGCGTCTCCTCCATGATGACCGGCTTTATGATGCCCAAGCCCTCACTGTTTTAAAGGATAAAACCAGCCCACAACGCCATTTGGCGGTCCTGCTTGGCCCAACAGCAGCAGATAGCCATTATCATCTTCTGGAAATTGCTCTGCCCTAATGGCATTTCAGTGTTATAGAGGTTCCATGCGTTATCGATCTACTCGCGGCACATTAGATGCCGCTGCTCCTGATTTTTCCGATATCCTTCTCAGCGGATTGGCCGATGATGGCGGGCTATATATGCCCGACCATTGGCCCCACATCCCGCGTGAGACCTTAACAAGCTGGCGTGCCCTCCCTTATGCTGACCTTGCTGCAGAGGTCATCGGCCTCTTTACCGAAGGCAGCATAGACCGCGATACACTCCGCACAATGGCGCGGGAGGTTTATGGCACCTTCGACCATGCCGCTGTTACCCCGTTAGTTGAGGTGGATGACGGGCTGTTCTCGCTAGAATTATTCCACGGCCCTACCCTCGCTTTTAAAGATATGGCCATGCAGATGCTTGGCCGCCTTTTTGAATATGTGTTGAAGCAACGCAACCACCATGTAACCATCGTTGGGGCTACTTCTGGCGATACAGGCTCTGCCGCGATTGAGGCCTTCCGCGGGCGAGAGCATATCTCCATCATCATCCTCCACCCCCATAATCGGACATCCGAGGTCCAGCGGCGGCAAATGACCACCGTGTTGGAGGATAACGTCCTCAACATCGCCATAGAGGGCGATTTTGATGATTGTCAGGATATGGTGAAAGCCATGTTTGCTGATGAGACCTTCCGTCAGGAATGTTCGCTCTCGGCTGTTAATTCCATCAACTGGGCACGGATTGCCGCACAAATCCCCTATTATGTACATGCAGCCCTCGCCCTTGGTGGGCCGGATAGGCCTGTCTCCTTTGCTGTGCCGACGGGTAATTTTGGCAATATTCTCGCCGCATGGGTCGCCAGCCAGATGGGCCTACCCATTGAGCATCTCTGCGTTGGCTCCAACCGTAATGACATTCTCACGCGCTTCCTCCTCAATAACGACATGACCAAGCGCAAGGTGGAGCCGAGCCTCTCACCCTCGATGGATATTCAAGTCTCCTCCAATTTCGAGCGGTTATTGTTTGAGATGCTAGGCCGGGATTCCAACCGCTGCCGCGCTATTATGACGGAGTTCCGCCAAACCGGGTGCATGGCGGTCCCCCATGATGCGTGGGAGCAAATTCGGGAGATCTTTTCTGGCATGGCCTTGGATGATGAGCACACTGCCGAGACTATGCGCGCACTTTATAAAAGCAGCCATTATCTAGCGGACCCTCACACGGCCATCGGCCTTGCTGCGGGTAAACGCTTCCGCGAGGCAGGCGTGCCGATGGTTGCCGCTGCCACGGCGCATCCAGCAAAGTTCCCCGATGCGGTGAAAAAAGCAACGGGGATTCACCCAGCCCTTCCCCCTCATCTGGCCGACTTGTTCTCTCGTAAGGAGCGTTATGACGTCCTGCCAAACGATATAGACAAGGTCAAAGCGGCTGTGCGCGCTCATCGGGGCCGTTAAAGTGCGCATATCCCATTCTTTTACACGCATGGACCATCACGAAACTGCATGAACGAACAAATCAAACGTACAACTCTTGATAATGGCCTCAACATCGTCACAGAGCGAATGGAACGGGTCGAGACGGTCTCTTTTGGGGCCTATGTTGCCGCTGGCAGCCGTCATGAGGAGGCAGAGACAAACGGGGCGGCTCACTTCCTTGAGCATATGGCCTTTAAGGGCACACAACGCCGCTCTGCCATCCGCATTGCCGAGGAGATTGAGAATGTCGGCGGGTATATCAACGCCTATACGGCGCGCGAAAATACCGCTTATTACGTCAAGCTCCTTAAAAATGACCTCCCTTTAGGGGTGGATCTCATTGGCGATATTCTCACCCACAGCACCTTCCTCCCAGAGGAGGTAGAGCGTGAGCGGGGCGTTATTCTGCAGGAAATTGGCCAAGCCAATGATACGCCTGATGACATCGTTTTTGACCATTTTCAGGATTGTGCTTATCCCGACCAACCGATGGGCCGCCCCATCCTCGGGACGGAAAACGGCATCGCTACTATGAGCCGTGACACCTTAATGGCTTATATGCACCGCCATTATAGCACGCAAAATATGGTCATCGCCGCGGCAGGGAATCTCCATCATGATGAGGTGGTCGCATTAGTCCGCAAACATTTTGCCGACCTCCCCACACATACGCCCCCGCCAGCTGTTCCCGCCCATTATAAAGGGGGGATGAAGCAGACAGAACGCAAGCTAGACCAGGTGCATATCCTTATGGGCTTCCCCGCCCCTGGCTATCGGGAGCAAGGCTATTATAGCGCGATGGTCCTCTCCACCTTACTCGGTGGGGGCATGTCCTCCCGTTTGTTCCAAGAAATCCGGGAGCGGCGCGGTTTGGTTTATAGCGTCTATTCCTTCGCTAGCCCCTTTGCTGATAGCGGCTTGTTCGGCCTTTATGCTGGGACAGGGCCAGATAAAACCGATGAACTCATCCCCGCCGCCCTTGCTGAGCTACGCAATCTGCAACATGGCATCAATGATGAGGAGCTCAATCGCGCCCGCACGCAGCTAAAAGCCTCTTTGCTCATGTCGCTGGAAAGTACAGGCAGCCGTTGCGCCCAAATTGCGCGGCAAATCCAGGTTCATGACCGCATCATCTCGACAGAGGAGATTGTCCGCAAGATTGACACTGTGACAGAGGGCGATGTTCTCGCTATGGCACGCACCATCTTTGAAGGGGCACCAACCCTCACCACTATGGGGCCCGCGCGCAACATTCCAACGCTGGATAGCCTCCATAACGCTTTGAAGGCGGCATGACAGACCTCCTCACTTCCCTTCACGATGCTCTCACACGTGCGCGCCATCACGGAGCGGACCATGCTGATGCCCTCATTATGCGGAGCCAGAACCGCTCTGCTATGATTCGGCAAGGCAAGGCGGAGGGCATCCGCCATGCAGAGGGGCTCTCCCTCAGCTTGCGTGTCTTTCATCAAGGGCGTGTTGCCAGTGTGTCAGGCAATGACCTCACCACACACGCACTCGACCAGCTAGCCGAACGCGCTTGTGCGATGGCTCAAGCCGTTCCGCCCTCCCCAGGGGATGGATTAGCCGAGCATCCGCTCATCCCGCTCCCACAAGAGGCCATCACAAAGCTAGACCTCTTTGACTCCACACCCACACCAGAGATAGACGCCCTCCTCGCCACAGCGAAGGAAATGGAAGGTACGGCCCTCGCCCATAAGGGCATCACAAATAGTAGCGGGGCCGCAGCGAGTGCCAGCACGCATGACATTGCCCTTGCCACAAGCGCAGGTTTTGCGGGGCAGTATCAACGCAGTGGGCATAGCCGAAGCATCAGCGTTGTGGCAGGCACAGGTCCGCATATGCAGCGTGATTATGCCTTCCATAACGCGGTGCATCAGGCCGATTTGCACAATCCGACTCACTTAGGGGATGAAGCAGCCCGTCATGCGTTGGCTCGTCTCAACCCTATCCGGCCTAAAACGGGCTTTTATCCCGTATTATTCGCCCCACGCGTCTCCTCCTCTCTCTTAGCGCATTTCGCCGCAGCTATTAATGGCGCGGCCATTGTACAAGAGGCCTCCTTTCTTAAAGATAAGCGCGGAGCGGCCCTTTTTCATAAGGGCATCACCTTAACTGATGACCCAACCCTCCCTCGCCTTGCGGGGTCTCGCCCCTTTGATGGTGAAGGGAGCGCGACTCTTCCATTAAATCTTGTTGAGAATGGCCAACTCAACCACTGGTTGCTAGATAGCCGCTGCGCGCGTAAGCTAGGCTTCCCTACAAGCAATGGGCGGGCTGTCCGCAGCGGAGGGAGTGTACGGCCGGGTCTTTCCACATTCTATCTCCATCCTGGAGACCATTCCCCCTCTGCGTTGCAATCTGATATTAAAGAAGGCGTGTTACTGACAGAACTTATGGGCAATGCCATCAATATGCTCACTGGGGATTATAGCCGTGGTGGCTCTGGCTTTATGATTCGCAATGGTGAGATTGCCGAGCCTGTCTCTGGCATTACCATTGCTGGCAATCTGCTTGAGATGTTTGCCCGCCTTATCCCGGCCAATGACCTCGACCTCATGGCTGGTTATCACGCCCCGACCATTCGTATCGACCATATGAGTCTTGCTGGAGACTAACCCGATTATGCGTATTCGTCTTATCCCTCTTGCCACAGCGGTGCTGTGCCTGCCGCTCTTTGCCCTCGCCCCTGCCGCTGAGGCCCGCGCTGGGATGGGCTCCTCCCTTGGCAGCCGTGGCTCCCGTACATGGAGCGCACCGCCCCGCACCAGCGTTACCCCTAGCTGGACACGGCCTATGGACCGTAGCATGACCCCACGCACCCCCTCTTACGGCACGGCAGAGCCTTCCATGGGCAGTGGCTTTAACCGTCCTGCTTTTGGTGGTGGGATGCGCCCTCCCTTTGCGACACGTCATCCCTTCCTGACCAGCTTGGCCGGTGGCTTCTTAGGGGCTGGCCTTTTTGGAATGCTTAGCGGGCATGGCTTCTTTGGGGGCTTTAGTGGTGGCGGTTCCTTCTTTGGCTTTATCTTCCAAGCACTGCTCGTTGCGTTGCTGATAAACTTCATCATCAAATTATGGCGGCGATCCTCAAGCACGAATAATGGCCCTACAACGGGGTTTACGCCCGCTAATGGTGGGGCATCTCCCTTCCCCAGCCAACCTCAGGCGACACCAGCACAAGATGTTACCTTAACACCAGAGGATTATCAGAGCTTCCAACAACTCTTGCTCAATGTCCAAGCGGCATGGAGCGCGCAGGACATGGCCTCCCTGCAACGTATGGCCACGCCGGAGATGGTGAGTTACTTCAATAACCAACTCTCTGAGCTTACAAGCCGTGGGGCGCGCAATATTGTCTCTCAGGTACGTTTCATTCGTGGGGACCTCGCCGAGGCATGGCGAGAAGGCAACATCACTTATGCTAGCGTTGCTCTGCAATATTCTGCTGTCGATGTCACGACCGATAGTATGGGCACAGTGCTTGATGGCAGCAAAACCGAGCCACAAACTATTACAGAGCTTTGGACCTTCCTCCGGGCCGATGGACGCGGTAATTGGATTCTCTCTGCCATCCAACAAGCAGGGTAATCTTACACCTGCTGAGCATAGGTAAAGAAAACCCCGCATCCTGCCTGTGCTGGTGGGATGTGGGGTTTTTATAGGCCCTTATTGAGGGCACCTTACAGCCGATAAAGAGCTGCCACAAAAAGGGAAAGAGCAAAGAAGGACAAGCCAACAACAATGCCAAAAAGGCGGCCTTGCCGACGGGGGGTCGTATTAAGATCGCTCATATCAGAGGAACCCTATCAATCAATAGACCACAAAAGAGAAAAAAGAGATATGCCAGCGAGTAGCGAAAAGCGTAGCGAGCTGGTTTATCCTTTGTCAGGCTGTTACCCTTGTCATCTTGCTTATCACAGAGAACGCGCAGCCCGTAATAGATAAAGCCGAGGTCTAACAGGCTGGTGCAAACTGTGTAGAACCAGCCACATTGACCCACCACACTCGGCACGAGCGAGACAAGGCTTAAAATCACAGTATAAATGACAATCTGCCAGCGCGTATGGCGTGCACCTTTTACGACTGGCAACATGGGGATGCCCGCACTCTCATAATCCTTACACGCATAAAGGGAGAGAGACCAAAAATGCGGCGGCGTCCATAAAAAGACAATCGCGAACATCACTACAGGCAACACATCTAGCGAGCCCATGCTCGCAGCCCAGCCTATCATGGGGGGGAAAGCCCCCGCCGCCCCACCAATCACAATATTCTGCGGCGTGCTACGCTTAAGCCACATCGTATAAATCACGCCGTAAAAGAAGATGGAGAACGCCAAAATCCCCGCTGCGAGCAGGTTTGTCGCCAACCACAGCACCACAACCGACGCCACGGAGAGAATCACGGCATAAACCAGCGCGCTCGTCGGCTCTACACGCCCGCCTGGCACAGGGCGAACCTGCGTACGCTTCATAATCGCATCAATATCGCGGTCATACCACATATTGATGGCCCCAGCCGCCCCAGCCCCGATGCAAATACAAGCAATGATAACAAGACCAACGGGGATAGACGGCCATTTAGGGGCCACAGCCATGCCTGCAAGCCCCGTAAATACAACCAGCGAAATCACCCGCGGTTTGAGCAAGGCGATCCAATCTTGCAAGGCGGCATCACCATTTTGCCCCTCTACACGCAACATAGCCATAAACCGCGTTAGTAGCGATGAGGATGGTGTGGATGATGCCTGCATGATGCGATTACCCTTTACACTCAAGCTCGGCTCTAATGTTGGCACGCGCCACTAACAGAGCGTACCAAAGCCGCCCTGCGACCAAGCCGAACATGACCAGACTCGCCGTCATCAAGATAACCGCGGGGAGAGCAAGCTGCGGCATGACCGAGCAGACCGCCCCTATAAATGTCACAAAAGCATGAAGGGAGCCAAAAAAGGCCAGCCCTTTATTATGCTGAGCCAACCCCGTAGAGCACCACGCATAAAATGCCGCGCCTAATGCCAATAAGCTACCAAACATAACTAATTGATGGCTCGCCGCGCCTGAAAGCCCAAAGGGGAGTGACTGCACATCCCCCAACACCATCAAAATCCAGCCCGCTAAAAGCAACACCAAACCACCAGAGGCCCAGCTTGCCACAGGGCCGGATGGCAAACGTGCGCGCCACATATCAACTAGAAACGCTCCTAAAAGAGCCAAGCAGGGCATCGCGAGCCCCACCACAAGCCCGACCCTATACGCCGTGGAGGATAGCCCCCCAAATAGATGGTCTGCCCAGCATAAAACAGGCACAAGCCCCATCACCCCAAAAGCATAAGGGGCGCATCGTACGACCATGCCACGTTCCGCTTTGGCAGGGAGCAGGGCTGCAACAATAATCCCTAAAGAAGGAACGCTCAGCAAGCTCATCTCGACCCCACCATGCAGGACTGCCAGCAAAGCTGTTGCCCCACCACCCGCAAAGCCACTACGCACGAGGAAAGCCAAAAGAACCGGTGCTACGATGAGAACGGACAAAGCACTCCCCACAAAAGCCCAAATGAGGGGAGGAAACGCCCGAAAGGTGATAGAGCGCATCTCCAATATTGTGGCAAGAACATTGACGGCCAAAGCCAACATCCCCAAGGCCCAAAGGGCTAACCCCCCATAGGGCATAACAGGCAGCAAAAACACACCGACAGCTAACAGCACAAACCCAATATGAGAGGCAGTGGGGAGGGCCATCCCCTCACCCTTTAACAGCTTGGGGAGAAACCATTGCGCCATGCCCCCCAACATCACAGGGCAGACGACATAAAGCGTCATCAACAACGCATGAGCCACCACAACACCAGCAGAGGGTTGCACATGGAGGAAAGGCAGCCCTAACATTCCCCCTAACATGCCCGCAAAAAATGCCAATAGGAAGAACGCCCCGCCCCCCTGATACGCTGGAACGGAGGATGTTTTATGAAATAAGGGCCTTGCAGTCACGTCTTTGATGCCAGTTTGTTCTTGTCTCAATCCAATCTAACCATCCTTAAACGAATGGAAGACCTTATTCTTTAGACGGCTCTGGCGGCAATGTCACGAGGGTAAACAACCCCGCTGGAGGAACAGGTGTAATCGTCGCACGCGCTAAATCCTCCGGGGGCAGGAGTGATTCAATCGCAAAATCAGGATGCCAACCTAGCGCACGCGAGGCCCGTGCCATCACACGCTCCACATGCAAACGAATCCCCCCCCGGGCTAGGAAGTGGTTGACAAAAAGGATATGCCCCCCCGGCTTTACCACCCGTTTTAGCTCGGCCAACAGGCGGTCAGGATGCGGCACCACAGAAGCCACAAACATCCCTACGGCGATGTCAAAACTATTATCAGCAAAGCTTGTTTGCTCTGCATCCATCACCAAAAGTTCATCAATATTACGCAGGCCATCGCGCTTTACGCGCTCTTTGGCTAAGGCCAGCATATCTTCTGAAAGATCGATTCCTGTAATGCGTTTTTCAGCCCGATAAGAGGGCAAAGCAAGCCCGGTACCAACACCAACCTCCAGCACGCGCTCTCCCGATAGGGCATTCACCGCGGCTACAGCCCGCCGCCGCCCAAAGGCAGAGACACCACCAAAGACTTTGTCATACATCCGTGCCCAACGGCGATACGCCTCACGCACACTATCTGCATCAAGAGAAGAACGAGGGTTAGGGGAAGACACCATGAAAAAAACGCAGCCTCAACAGTCTGCCCCCAATTAAAGCGGGGAGCATAATCGCTACTGACACCAGTCAGTTCGCCTCCTTCTTGCCTCTCATCACCCTTAGATGACAAGGTCACGGAGCAGTATAATGTAAAAAAAATTGCGTATCTGCCTTGCATCGCCTTGGTCTAAGAGGCAGGACTATGAGGATGAAGCATCTTAACCTCATTCTTGCTCTGCTCTGCCTGCTTACATGGGTAAGCCTGTATCTCGTTTATTATAAAGAGAAACTCATCCCCTGGGCGATTAACCGTTTTACGCGCGATAAAATGCCTAAAAGTATCGACATAAAGGACGGCTATTTCTCTGACGGTATAGCCGTCCCCTTCCGCGAAAATCTCCACCCCTCTAAAAAGCCCTCACAAGCAGAAGAAGGGGAAAACACAGAGCCATCGCCTCAACAGATGCAGAAGCATGGTGCGGAGGGTGATGCTCCACCTCCCCCGCACCAGCCATAGGGTATAAAGAGGTCAGGCTAGACGCCCCTCAATACACTCCCAAATTAACCCAGCACTATTAATGCCATCAAAGCGATCCAGCTCTTGTAGGCCTGTTGGGGACGTGACGTTGATCTCCGTCAGCCAATCGCCAATCACATCAATGCCGGTGAAGATAAGCCCGTGCTCTTTAAGGTAAGGGCCTATCGCTTTGCAGATCTCCTTATCCCGCGCTGTCAGGGCCACACGCTCGGCACGACCACCGACATGCATGTTAGAGCGCGCATCACCCTGGGCTGGCACGCGGTTGATCGCCCCAATCGGCTCCCCATCTACAAGGATGATGCGCTTATCGCCTAACCGCACAGCAGGTTCGTAACGCTGCACCATTAAAGGCTCACGCGAGCGAGAGAAGTGCATCTCCAAAAGGGATGAGAAGTTCTCATCATCCTCCTTCACCCGAAAGATGCCCACCCCACCATTGCCGTACAGAGGCTTGAGGATAATGTCCTTATGCGTCTGGCGGAAAGCGGCAATCGCCTCCTTATCCCATGTAACCAAGGTTGGCGGCATAAGCTGGGGAAAATGCGTGACCAGCAACTTCTCTGGCGCATTGCGCACCGAGATAGGGTCATTCACCACCAATGCCCGCCCCGGCCCTGTGCCATGAATATGCTCTAACATATGGGTCGCTGTGATATAGCCCATATCAAAAGGCGGGTCTTGCCGCATGAGAATGACATCAAAACTGCCGAGGTCTAATACCTCCTCTGGGCCAAAAGCCGCATGGTCCCCCTTTTTACGCTGGACACTCACCTTACGTCCCCGCGCTTGGAGGCGGCTTGAGGTGCCCTTCCCCTCCAATAAAGACAATGTGGTGGGATGATAGACATAAAGCTCATGACCACGCCGTTGGGCTTCTAACATCAATGCGAAGGTGGAATCGCCATCAATATTAATCTCCTCCAACGGGTCCATCTGCACAGCCACACGGCATGAGGACGATGATAACGACACCATAACTTATTACTCCGCAAAGCAGGTCACAAAGGCGCAAGCCAGATGGCTCTCTTAGGCCGGACTTAAGCCGGATGAGGATAGGTGATAGATAGGACCTCTACCAATACAGGGCCAGAGGGGGTGTGCATAGTCACTTCATCATGCACAGCCGCCTTCATCAAGGCCCGTGCAGCAGGGGCTTGCAGGCTAATC
Source organism: Bombella sp. ESL0385 (assembly GCF_009725755.1). GTDB lineage: Bacteria > Pseudomonadota > Alphaproteobacteria > Acetobacterales > Acetobacteraceae > Bombella > Bombella pollinis. The sequence goes on along the minus strand of NZ_WNIJ01000001.1, from coordinate 761,944 downwards.
TCCCCATGCTCCAACCGCGCTTCATCCACACCGAGGATGGTCACCGTATAATGGCGGTCCTCCTCATCAGCGTAACATACAGTAGCCCCAAAAAAGACACGCTGGCGATTGGTCTGCGCGGCGGGGTCCACAATCACGGCCTGATCCAGCCTTTTGGTTAGGAAGCGGATGCGCCGGTCAATCTCGCGGAGGCGGCGTTTACCATATTGATAATCCGCATTCTCGGAGCGATCCCCATTACTCGCCGCCCAAGAGACAATCTCCACAACCTGCGGGCGTTCCTTTTGGGTTAGCTCTTTAAGCTCCGCCCGCATCCGCGCAGCCCCTTGAGGGGAGAGATAACGATGCAGCGCAATCTTCTCACCAGCCATACAGCCTAGCCTTCTGCCGGGCGGCGTGGGGCCTCAACTTGGACATGCAGCATCCCCCCACAGCTTTGCCCCGGCGCAAGAACATGTACGCCCCGCCCTGCACTATCAGGCCGATTAAGCGCGTCCGTCATGCTCGTTACAGGCTCAATAGCCACATAGTCATCAGCGAGTTGGGAGAACACCACCAGATGAGAGAATATTCCATCCGCCTTTATCGTCACAGACGGAATTGTAGGGGATGGCTCCAAAAGCGCAGAACCGGTAAAGCCTGCAAAACCGTTATCCAACACGCGCCCTGCCAAAGCCTGCCCTTTGGAGAAATCCCACTCCCCCTCGCAGGCTTTTTGCGTCTCTGGCAGGCCTGTCTTATCCGTCAACCACACGGAGGCCGCGTTAAAGGTTAAACGGGCTGCCTCTGTTGCATGGAAGAAGGGATGAAAGCCAAACCCTACAGGCTGGTCACGCTCATCGCAATTCTTCATCACTAAAGAGATATGCAGCCCATCAGCGCGTAACTCATACGAGATGACAGCTCGATACGCGTAAGGCCATTCCCGCTTCGCCGCTTCATCCTCTGGCTTATGTTCGAAGGTCAAAATAGCGTGGCTCTCCGTCTTATGAGAGACCTGCCATTCATGCTCCCACCCATTACCGTGGATAGAATGAGGGCAGCCTTCCATATTCAAAGCAAGCTGATGCGCCTCCCCCCCAAAAGCGAATTGCCCCTTCGCAAGACGATTCACATAAGGCAGAAGCGGGTAAGCCCCCACCGCTATACCCTTTTGCCCGCGTAAAGCCTCATTAGCGACAGGGCGAAGAATATCATGCCCCCGCACCTGCCATTGCACCAAAGCGGCCCCGACATCAGGCAGGATAGTAAGGCTCTGCTCGTCTCTCTTTAGGGTTAACATGGCTAATCCTTCTTTCTGCGTTTGCTTGTCCGTTTGGTCGTCTTACGGGCTGGCCCTTGGGGGGCGGCTTTGGCGGGCATGGGGGGAGCTACCAAGCCAATATCACTTGCCTCCCGCCGGTGAATCTCATCACGAAAGGCCGCTGCCTGCTCGAAGTCAAGCTCTGCTGCGGCTTCTCGCATCTTTTTACGCAATTCATCAAGGGTAAGCTGTGGGTCTGCCTCGGCAGAAGGCTCCTTGCCCGCGATTTCTTCTTGAAAGAGCGTATCACTAATACGGCTTCGCACAGTTTGCGGGGTGATGCCGTGGGCCTCATTCCACGCCATTTGCTTCTCACGGCGGCGGGCTGTTTCCTCAATCGCATAACGTAGGCTATCGGTCTCCTTATCCGCATAAAGTAAGACACGGCCATTCACGTTACGAGCGGCACGGCCAATAGTCTGCACAAGCGAAGTACGCGAGCGCAAAAAGCCCTCTTTATCCGCATCAAGAATCGCCACAAGGGCACATTCGGGAATATCCAACCCCTCCCGCAGGAGGTTAATGCCCACCAGCACATCAAACGCGCCTAGCCGCAAATCTCGAATAATCTCCATGCGCTCCAACGTATCAATATCGGAATGGAGATAGCGAACCTTTACGCCATGTTCGGAGAGATATTCTGTCAAATCCTCGGCCATGCGTTTTGTGAGGGTTGTGACCAGAACACGACCATTCTCGGCAATCGTGGCTTTGGCCTCATGCAACAAATCGTCCACCTGCCCTTCTACCGGGCGGATGATGGTTATCGGGTCTGTTAAGCCTGTGGGGCGGATAATCTGCTCGGCAAAGGCCCCTTCTGTTTGTTCCATTTCCCACGGCCCTGGCGTGGCGGAAACGAAGATACTTTGCGGGCGGAACGCATCCCACTCCGAAAAAGATAAAGGCCGGTTATCCAAACATGATGGCAAACGAAAGCCGAAATCCGCCAGCGTTTCCTTCCGTGCGCGGTCGCCTCGCTCCATCCCACCAATTTGCGGCACGCCCACATGGCTCTCATCAACAATGAGCAACGCATCTTCGGGGAGATATTCAAAGAGGGTTGGTGGCGGGTCACCGGGCCTACGCCCAGAGAGATAGCGGGAATAATTCTCGATCCCCTTACACACGCCTGTTGTCTCTAGCATTTCAAGGTCAAAATTGGTCCGTTGGAGGATGCGCTCCTCCTCCAGCGGTTTCCCCGCATTTTGGAAATACCGAATCCGCTCTTGCAGCTCATCTTTGATGCTCACCATCGCTTGATTCAGCGTTGGCCGGGGCGTGACGTAATGAGAGCTGGCATAGAGGCTTACCTCCTCCAACTCTGCCGTTTTCTCCCCTGTTAACGGGTCGAACTCTGTAATACTCTCCACCTCATCACCAAAGAGCATTACACGCCAAGCGCGATCCTCATTCTGGATGGGGAAAATATCCACCTGCTCCCCCCGCACACGGAAGGTTCCACGCTCAAAAGCGAGGTCATTGCGTTGATATTGCAGCTCCACCAAATGACGGATGAGGTCGTCACGGTCGATAATCTCCCCCGGCACGAGGCGAATCTTCATCCGCGCATATGATTCGGGCGATCCAATACCGTAAATACAAGAGACAGACGCTACGATGATGACATCATTGCGCTCCAACAATGCTTGTGTGGCGGCATGGCGCATCCGGTCGATGCGCTCATTACGCTGGCTATCTTTCTCAATGAACGTATCTGAGCGCGGAACGTAAGCTTCTGGCTGGTAATAATCATAGTAGGAGACGAAATATTCCACCGCATTATCGGGGAAAAACTGCTTCATCTCGCTATAAAGCTGGGCGGCTAAGGTCTTATTGGGGGCCATGATGAGCGTAGGGCGTTGGGCGGCCTCAATCACCTTCGCCATGGTGAAGGTCTTACCAGAGCCTGTCACGCCCATAAGCACTTGGTCCCGCTCTCCAGCGGCCAACCCTTCTACCAAACTTGCAATCGCTTGGGGTTGATCACCAGAAGGCTCATAGTCCGACTGCACAACAAGCCGCTTTAGCTTTGGCTTTGCCGGTTGGCGTTCAGGGAAAAAATCCGTCTGACGCGGGGCGATAGGTTTTTTCTTCTTACGAGAGGATGAGACTACCATGCCCCCTAAAATGGGACTATCTTTCTGCTATCACAAGATGCTAATGACGGAATAAATGGCTCGCCCTCCTCGGGCTGCTCCATCCCTATAAAACTAGTAGCTCTTGAGAGATTATTTACCGCGAGCCCGCTTCTTCAAACGTCACATCTCTAAAAAGGTTGGACCCTTATGGATATTGAACAAATTACGCGGAGCTACACGCAGTTTCGCAACACAGCGCAAGAGGCTTTTCAACTCATTGACCGGTTAACCGGCCAAATGCAGGAAGCCTCCCAAAATGGCGATGCGCAAGCTGGTGAATGGGCCGAGAGCCTCCAGAAAATTTCCTCCATCTTCCAAAATGGTCAAGGCCATGCGGGCGACCTTGTGGGGCAGCTTGCTGGGCTTGTTAGCCATCTTGGTGAAAAGACAGACGGAGCAAGCTCTGGGGAGCAAGGCGGCGATGTCGCAAACTTCGGCAAGTCTCTTCAGCAAGATGTTATCCAAGAGATTGGTGGCGCATTGCTAAAGAAGTTCCTCCGGTAAGGACCGGCCATAATCTGCATTATGATGAGGCCCAACACGTATTAAGCGCGTTGGGCCTTATTTTTACTGAGCGGGACTAACCTGCGCTTTCTCCAAGGCCTCTTTTTGGCGGGCTGTGAGGGCTTCCACCGTGAAGTCCTGTGTGAGCTCCATAAAGAGCCGGTGCCAATTCACCTTCGCCCCCAACCGTAAGAAGGCACTGCCTAACCCAATGGCAGAGCGGTCTAACATCACGAACTCACGCGGTAAGGTGATGCCGCCCGTCCGTTTTAACCCCTCATAAACACGCTCTAACACTTTACGGGCCTCTTGGGGGTTATTGCTCTCCCCTACATCACAAACATGGTCCGTCATCAAAGGGCGGTAGAAAAAGCGTGCCCATTCATTCAACACCGCTGCACGCTCGCGGGAAATATCCTTAAAGCCCCAAGCATAATAAGCCTCATAAGCGCGCTCCTCATCCCCATCCCGCAGAGCATGAAAAAGCGCAAGGACACCCTCTACAAAACGAGGCGAGAAAATCCGCACCGCGCCGAAATCCAACAGATTCAACCCGCCATTTTTTCGCACGGTAAAATTACCCATATGCGGGTCACCATGAATCACCCCATAGCGATAAAAAGGCGTGTACCATGCTTTAAACAACGCTACCGCAATCGCATTACGCTCCTCTTGGGAGCGTTGCTCGGCCAAAACGGACTTCATGGAGCGACCTGGCACCCAATCCATCGTCAAAAGTCGCCCTGTTGTTAGCTCTGCCACAGGGTGAGGGACGGTAACCTCTGGCACATCGGCCAACATATGCTGGTAAAGCCGCACATGGCTGGCCTCACGAATATAATCCAACTCCTCGCGCATCCGCTCCGCAAGCTCGGTATAGACCTCATCTTGCCTAATGGCATTACCCACAAGACTAAAGACCCCTAAACCGCGTTTAAGCTGCTTTAAATCCTGCTCCATCGCGCCGGCCATACCGGGATATTGCAGTTTGCATGCAACCTCGCGCCCATCGGCCAAAGCCGCGCGATGCACCTGCCCTAATGATGCCGCTGCAACAGCCTCATGGCTAAAAGAGCGGAAATGCCCCTCCCAGCCCGGCCCTAGCTCGGCCTTCATCCGCCGTTGCACGAAGCTCCACCCCATAGGCGGCGCATTGGATTGGAGATGTGCTAACTCCTCCGCATATTCATCCGGCAAAGCCCCGGGGATGGTGGAGAGAAGCTGCGCGGCTTTCATCATCGGCCCTTTTAATGAGCCTAAAACAGCGCGTAACTCCTCCGCATGGCTCGTTTTATTGCTGCGCAGCCCCAGCTTATGGCCTGCCATGCGCACTGCAACACCGCCCACCATGCCAGATGCCTGAAACATACGCTGCATGTTATCGACAAAGCCGGTCTTATCGATGTCACGTTCACGCGCCATGCTCATCATCCTTCTTTACTCTGCCCATGAGGGCGGGGAATGACCTTTTAGGAATGAGGCGTGGCCTCAAGCTGGTCAATAAGGCCAGAAATCACATCCAACCCACGCGTCCAGAAGGATGGATCACCCGCATTCAACCCAAAAGGAGCGAGCAGCTCTTGGTGACGCAACGTCCCCCCAGCGGCCAACATCTCCTTATACTTACCGGCAAAACCTGCGGGACTATCCTGGTACACACCATAAAGGGCATTCACCAAACAATCGCCAAACGCATAAGCATAGACATAAAAAGGCGAATGAATGAAATGTGGGATATATGACCAATAAAGGTCATAATCCGGGGTGAAATGGAAGGCCGGCCCTAAGCTGCGCGTTTGCACATCACGCCAGATTTCCCCTAAACGCTCGGCAGGGATTTCCCCTTTGCGGCGTTCATCATGGACCTGTACCTCAAAGAGGTAAAAGGCAATTTGCCGCACCACAGTATTGAGCATATCCTCCACTTTGGACGCGAGGAGATGATGGCGGCATTTAGCGTCACTCTCCCCATCCAATAGAGATTGGAAAGTCAACATCTCCCCAAAAACTGAGGCTGTCTCTGCCAACGTTAAAGGCGTGTTGGAGCGTAAATAGCCCTGCTTCTGCCCTGCTAACATCTGATGAATCCCATGCCCCATCTCATGGGCTAAGGTCATCACATCGCGCGGGCGGCCATGATAATTCATCAATAAATAAGGATGGACAGACGGCACAACAGGATGCGCAAACGCCCCGGAGGACTTACCCGGCACTGCTGCCGCATCAATCCATGGATTGCTCAAAAAACTATGAGCATGACGGCCCATCTCCTCATCAAAATCCTGATAAGCGCGATGAACAATAGCCTTGCCCTCATCCCAGCTTAGCCGTTTATCCTGAACATCTGGCAGAGGGGCGTTACGGTCCCAATGCTCCAGCTGCTCTAACCCCAGCCAACGGGCCTTCATGCTGTAATAGCGGTGCGATAAACGCGGGAAAGCCGCCTGCACAGCATCCACCAGCGCATCAACAACCTCATCCTCCACCATATTGGCCCGGTTACGGCTGCTCACAGGGCGCGGATAACCGCGCATGGCATCAGTTGTGGCTTTATCCTTTGCTAAGGTATTGGTAATGCCAACAAGCAGCTTATTCTCCGCTGCTAATGTCGCACTAATGGCCTTTGCCGCGGCCTCCCGCCGCTCACGCTGACTATCGGTAAGGTAATTGAACACATCACCAAGGGGCTGGTCTTTCCCCTCAAAATGGACCATCAGCCCGGCCATGGTCTCATCAAAAAGACGCACCCACGCATTACGACCAGACACGGCCATATCCATCAATACACGCTCTACCTCATCAGAGAGCTGATAAGGCCGAAAGACGCGTAAATCCCGCAGATAAGATTGCCATGAGGCGAGGTCTTTATTCTCCTGAAAGCCAGCCTCTAAAACAGCATCATCAAGCCGGTTTAGCTCCAAGGGGAAAAAGAGCAGATGAGCCGAAAGAGCCGTTAGACGCTCACGCACGCTCTGGGCAAACCGCCCTACGCTGGCCTCTGTCGTATGGGCCGCAAAGAGAAGCTGAGCATAAGAGCCAATCTTCCCGAGCCCCTCCTCTATCACCTCATACCCTTGCAGGGCATGGGCCAGCTCCGCAGCGGAGGCTTTGCCAAGTTTACCCTTCCAGCGGGTCTCAAAGCTCTGAGCCTCCGCTGTTAAGCGGATGAAGTCCGACTCAAGGGCTGGGTCCTCTGGTGAGGTATAGAGGTCTGACAAATCCCAGCGTGGGGCCGCAACCGGGCCAGAGGCTGAGACAGACGAAGGCGAGGTGAGAAAAGATGTTATCATGCTGTCAGACTACCGCAAGCAAGCAGCCTCTGAAAACACCCTTTATCACTCTCCTCACCTCATTAGGCTAAATTAGGCCGAAAGATTTTTTAAATCCGCCTCCTCATAGCCAATGATGCGAGCATAATCCTTCGGCACGACATGCCAAAAATGCGGCATCATCTCATCCCAATGGTGCAGTAAGTCCGCTGCATAGGCACTGCCTGTCTCACGCTCGTGCCGCTCTACAAGGGTGCGTAGCTCGTCCTTCCAGCGTTGTGCTGTCACGGGCTGGCACATCACCGTGTCGTGATTCACCCGTTTGAGGAAGTCCCCTTCCCGGTCCAGCACATAAGCTGTTCCACCGGTAAAGCCTGCCCCAAAATTATCGCCCGCTTTACCCAGCACAACGACTGTCCCGCCGGTCATATATTCACAACCATTAGAGCCACAGCCCTCCACCACGGCAATAGCACCGGAGTTACGCACAGCAAATCGCTCCCCCGCTTGCCCAGCGGCAAATAATGCCCCCGCCGTGGCCCCATAAAGCACCGTATTGCCGATGATGGCGTTCTTCTCTGTCGCACAAGGTGTGGCTTTGCTAGGCCGCAGCACTAAGGTCGCCCCAGAGAGGCCTTTGCCAACATAATCATTCGCATCCCCTTCTACCTCAATGCGTAGCCCTTGCACGGCAAAAGCCCCTAGCGATTGCCCCGCAGAACCGCGCAACGACAATGTGAGGTGCCCTTCTGGCAGACTTGCCATCCCAAAGCGGCGGGTGATGAGGGAGGAAAGACGCGTCCCCACCGCGCGATGTGTATTGCGGACAATATAATGAAGATGCAATTTCTCGCGCCGCTCAAAGAGTGGTTGAGCATCAGCAATAATCTGCGCATCAAGCGTATCAGGCACTTCATTACGGCCCTCTAGGGTGCAATGGCGGGCAAAACCACCCGTATCGGCCTGTACGAGCAGCGCGTTTAAGTCCAAATCATCCAAATAATCCGAGCCACGATAGACCTGATGCAGCAAATCTGTCCGCCCGATAATCTCATCAAGGGAGCGGAAGCCTAAACGTGCAAGGATATTACGAACATCCTCGGCAATGAGGGTAAAGAGGTTAATCACCTTCTCTGGTGTGCCCTCAAACTTCTTACGCAGCTCCTCATCCTGCACGCATACCCCAACAGGGCAGGTGTTGGTATGGCATTGCCGCACCATGATACAGCCCATCGCTACCAGAGCCGCCGTACCGATGCCGAACTCCTCCGCCCCTAACATCGCGGCCATGACGACATCACGCCCGGTTTTAATCCCGCCATCCACACGCAACTTCAACCGATGACGCAAGCGATTAAGCATCAACACCTGATGCGTCTCACTCAACCCCATCTCCCATGGTAAGCCTGCATAATAGATGGAGGATTGGGCACTCGCCCCTGTCCCGCCTGAATGACCAGAAATCAAAATCGCATCCGCTTTGGCTTTCGCCACACCAGCAGCAATCGTGCCGATGCCTGTCCGTGCCACAAGCTTGACCGTCACGCTGGCCTCTGGATTGATTTGTTTGAGGTCATAAATCAGCTGGGCGAGGTCCTCGATGGAGTAAATATCATGATGCGGGGGTGGAGAAATCAACGTCACACCCGGTGTTGCATGGCGCAAGCGTGCAATCAGCTCCGTCACTTTAAAGCCCGGAAGCTGACCCCCTTCCCCCGGTTTTGCCCCTTGAGCAACCTTAATCTCCAGCTCGCGGCAATTATTGAGATATTCTGCCGTAACACCAAAACGCCCCGAGGCAACCTGCTTAATCGCAGAGGACGCATTATCCCCATTTGGCCGCGGCATCGCCCGCGCCGGGTCCTCCCCCCCCTCGCCGGAATCAGACTTCGCACCGATGCGATTCATGGCGATGGCTAAGGTCTCGTGCGCTTCAGGGCTTAAAGCCCCGAGGGAAATACCCGGTGCCACCAAGCGGCGGCGAATTTGAGTGATGCCTTCAACATCATCAACATCAATAGGCCGCGCGGTGGAGCGGAAATCCAACAAGTCACGCAGAGCAACAGGCTCTTGGGCTTCCAACGTCTCAACATAACGGCGAAAGAGCTTGTAACTATTGGCCTGCACTGCCGTTTGCAGCATATGCACAGCACTCGCCGAGAAGGAATGAGCCTCCCCACCGGGGCGGATTTTATACCGTCCCCCAATGGGCAGGGGCGAAATATTCGCCGCTTGCCATGCGCGTTTATGCGCCTTGATGACATTACGCGCGATGCCCGGCAGCCCAATGCCCGAAATACGCGAGGCCATACCGGGGAAGAACTCCGCCACCAAAGCACGCGACAGGCCGATTGCCTCGAAATTATAGCCCCCACGATAAGCCGAGACGACCGAAATCCCCGCTTTGGACATAATCTTCAAAAGGCCTTTATCCACGGCCTTACGGTATTGCTCCATCGCTTGGCGAAGGGTCATTTTGCCAAACAGGCCCCGGCGGAGACGCTCTGCAATGCTTTGCTGAGCCAACCACGGATTCACAGTCGAGGCCCCAACACCGACCATCACCGCTAGACTATGAACATCCAACACATCTGAGGCTCGTACATTCACGGAGGTGAAAGTCCGCAAACTATGCGTGATGAGATGCACATGCACCGCCGCTACAGCCAGCACCATCGGCACGGCGGCACGCTCTGCCGTACTATGCTCATCTGTGAGGAAGAGATGCGCACAACCGCCGCGCACGGCCTCCTCAGCCTGTTGGCATAGATGGGTCAAAGCCGCGCGCATGCCCTCCTCCCCATCTGCTACGGGGAAGGTGCAATCAATCGTTGCCCCCTGCGAACCGCACATCTCCTGAAGGCGATGGAACTCCCCATTGGTTAAAATCGGGCTAGAGAGTTGAAGAAGCCGGCATTGGCTTGCTTCCTCCGCAAGGATATTGCCCAGATTCCCCAAGCGGGTCACAAGGCTCATAGCCCGCGTCTCTCGCAAACTATCAATCGGGGGGTTAGTAACTTGGCTAAAGCCTTGGCGGAAATAATGCGATAGGCCCCGATAATAGCGCGAGAGCACCTGCAAGGGCGTATCATCGCCCATAGAGGCCAAGGCCTCGCTCCCATTTTCCACCATCGGGTGAAGTGTGGCTTCCATATCCTCATAAGTGAGGTTGACCGCTAATTGACGGCGGCGGAGTGTTTCAGGGTCGATGCCCTCAGGCTCACTCACCTGTGCCATTATAGGGGCAAGGTCTTGGATGCCCTCTTTAATCCAGCCCTCATAATCCTGCCGTGTGATGAGCTGCTCTTGCACATCATCAGGTGTGTAAAAACGCCCTTCATCCAAATCGAGCGCGAGGGTTTGGCCCGGCCCTAGCCGCCCCCGTTGTGCGATGGCCTCATCAGGCACGCGGACCATCCCCGTCTCAGAGCCAACAATCAGCAACCCATCCTTTGTGAGGCTGTAGCGCAAGGGCCTAAGACCTGCCCGATCCAACCCCGCAATCACCCAACGGCCATCTGTACCACATAAGGCCGCAGGGCCGTCCCATGGCTCAATAACGGCATTGCAATAGCGGTAAAACGCCTTCGCCCGGCTAGAGAGGGACGAGTTCGCCCCCGCAGCAGCGGGGATAAGTAACGCTTTAGCAAAAGGCGCATGACGCCCCGCAAATGTCAGCAGCTCGAACACATTATCCAACGCCGCAGTGTCGGAACCTGCAACCTGCACAACCGGTTTTAGGGCGTCCATATAAGCATCAAGCTTAGGGCTGCTCAGGCGCGTCTCATGCGCGCGCATCCAATTCACATTGCCCGAAAGCGTATTGATTTCCCCATTATGAGCAATCTTGCGGAAGGGCTGCGCGAGCTTCCATGTTGGGAAGGTATTGGTGGAGTAACGCTGATGGTAAATCGCAAAGCGAGAGATGAAACGCTCATCAAGCAAATCAGGGTAAAAATCCGTCAGATTTTCCGCAAGGAACATGCCCTTATAAATCAAAGAACGGCATGAGAGAGAGCAGATATATAAATCCACATGCGCCTGTGTGGCCACCTTCTCAATACGCCGGCGGATGATATAAAGGTCACGCTCGAGCGTCTCCTCATCACGCCCCAGCGCGTTACGAATCATAATCTGCTCAATCTCGGGGCGGGTTTCATTCGCTTTTTCGCCAATGCAGGCTGTATTAATCGGCACTTGCCGCCAGCCATAAATCCCGTACCCAAATTTAAGGATTTCTGTCTCAATAATCTGCCGGCACCGCTCCTGCGCGGCAAGGTCTGTACGAGGCAGAAAGACCATCCCGACAGAAATACGGCCCTGAATCCGTAAATCCCCCGCATTATGAATGGCATCTTCAAAGAAGTTCTGCGGGATTTCGACATGAATCCCCGCCCCATCCCCGGTTTTGCCATCGGCATCTACTGCACCGCGATGCCAAATATTACCTAACGCCTCGATACCCGCTTTCACCACGGCACGGCTGGGTTTGCCATCCATCGCTGCGACCAGCCCAACACCGCAAGCATCATGCTCTTGGCGAGGGTCGTACAACCCCTCCAACCGTTGGAGATTCGCCTGATAAGAAGCCACAAAACCCTGCGCTGTCTCGGCTGAAGAGGATGCGCTTTTAGAATGTTTGTAAGAGGCTGACATTAGGCACACTCCCCAACGGATGGTTCTTCACTCACAGAGCAGGCAGAAAGATGCTTCATGATGGCGTCTGCCGCCCCTCGCCCATCACGAATAGCCCACACAACCAAGCTCGCCCCGCGCACAATATCCCCCCCAGCAAACACACCGGGTAGGCTCGTCTCATAGCCACGCTCCCCCACAGCTAATGTCCCCCACGATGTCACCGCTAAGTCTGGCTCTGCCCATAAGGTGGGGAGAGGCTCTGCCTCAAACCCCAAAGCGCAAATCACCATATCGGCTTTAAGGTCTCTCACCTGCTCGGTCGGCTCTACGGCTCGACGGCCTGTCTCATCAGCCGCACCAAGGCGCATCTCACGCAGCCGCACAGCTTCCACATGCCCATCGCCTAAGAAGGCCTCTGGAGTGAGCATCCATTCAAACCGCGCGCCTTCTTCCTCGGCATTGAGCACTTCTTGGCGAGAGCCGGGCATATTGTCACGATCCCGCCGATACGCGCAGACCACATCCGCCGCCCCTTGCCGAATAGCGGTGCGCATACAATCCATTGCCGTATCACCACCACCTAACACAACAACGCGCTTCCCTCGCGCTGTAAGGCTCTCTGTTGTGGCTTCATCACTTTGGGAGGCTTTAAGATAAGGCAGGGCCTCCACCACATTGGCTAAACCCACACCGGGGGCTTTGACCTGCCGCGCCCGATACACACCTGTCGCTAGAAACACAGCATCATGCTGCTGGCGTAAGGTCTCTAACGCAATCGCCCCTTCACCATGCCCAATCGCTTGGCCTAGATGAAAGATAATGCCTTGTGCCTCCAGCAACTTCCAGCGGCGTTCCACCACGCTTTTATCTAGCTTAAAACCGGGGATGCCATACATGAGCAACCCGCCGGGCTTCTCCTGCCGCTCATAAACATGCACCTCATACCCCGCCGCGCGCAGCCGCTCGGCACAGGCTAAACCCGCCGGGCCAGAGCCAACAATCCCGATACTCTGCCCTATCTCATGGCGCGGTGTGCGTGGTTGCACCCAGCCTTCCTCAAAAGCGGTCTCGGTAATGTACCGCTCTACTGCCCCGATGGTCACGCTCTTAAAGCCGGGTTGGATGACGCAATTCCCCTCACAAAGGCGATCTTGGGGACAAATACGCCCGCAAATCTCAGGGAAGCTATTGGTTTGGGAGGACAGCGCATAAGCCTCCTGTAACCGTCCCTCTGTCGCTAAGCGCAACCATTCGGGGATGATATTGCCTAACGGGCAATGCACCGTGCAATAAGGGATACCGCATTGCGAACAACGAGAGGCTTGCTCCCGCGCAGCGTCCGAGCGGAAACCTTCATAAATCTCCCTAAAATCCCGGCGTCTCTCCGCAGCAGAGCGTTTTGTGGGGCGTTTTTGAGACCATTTTACAAATTGCAACATCTGCTCAGCCATTTTACGCCCCATCCCTCGCTATATAATCTAAGCCCTTTTCATAAACAGATGCGAAATAGAAAAATAGACAGCATTGCTGACTAATTTTATCTTCCTATTCTTACTAAGAATGATTCTTAACTTATTTCTCTTTATAAAATAGTTCCGAAGCGGACCTTTTCTCTCTGCCTTGTTTAGCATCTTGCAAAAAAGACCAGTTCCTCTTAGAACCCTCCTCAAGCCCAGATGGCGGAATTGGTAGACGCGCAGGCTTCAGGTGCCTGTGTCCGCAAGGACGTGGAAGTTCGAGTCTTCTTCTGGGCACCAAGGCTTTCTCCCCGCTCATGTGGGGGGATGTGTTCTCCCCTTAGACAATCCGGTGGTTTTATGAGTACTCCGCACAACGCCATTCATCTTCATGAGGGCGACCTCCCGGACGGATTGGACCTAGGGAAAATTGTCGCGATTGATACCGAGACAATGGGCCTTAACCCTCACCGCGATAGGCTATGCCTTGTTCAACTCTCAAGCGGGGATGGGCAGGCACATCTTGTCCAATTCATCCCGGAACATCTTGGCGGGCGCGGCTATCATCATTGCCCGAATCTCAAAGCCTTATTGCAAGATGCCTCTGTCACCAAACTGATGCATTTTGCTCGCTTTGATGTCGCTGTATTGCAGCATTATTTGGGCATCACGCTTAACGCAATCATCTGCACAAAAATCGCCGCACGGCTTGTTTATACATTCACCGATAAGCATGGCCTTGCCTATCTCAGCCGGGAGCTTCTCGGTATTGAGATGTCCAAACAGCAACAAAGCTCCGATTGGGGGAGCCCGCATTTAACAGAGGAGCAGCTCCGCTATGCAGCCTCTGATGTGTTGTACCTCCATGCCCTTTGGGAGAAGCTAGAAGCTATGCTCATCCGCGAAGAGCGGCGTGAGCTTGCTCAAGACTGTTATGAGTTTCTACCCACCCGTGCAAAGCTAGACCTTCTCGGCTATGATGTGTCGGATATTTTTGCTCACCGCGCTTGATACGACTGCTTCATGACCTCTCCCTCCCTCGCGACAGCCTGCCACGCCTTATTGATGGAGCGTCAGGGGCTTGAGCAGCTTGAAGCCGCTTTGCAAGGGCCTATGCAGGTAGGGTTTGAGGCGGCTTTAGAGGCTATCCTCACTATGAAAGGCCGCCTTGTTCTCACAGGGATGGGGAAGTCTGGCCATATTGGGCGTAAAATCAACGCGACCTTAGCCTCCACGGGAACCCCCTCCCTCTTTCTCCATGCTGCTGAGGCAGCACATGGGGACCTCGGCATGGTCGAGCGTGGCGATGTCATCCTCTATCTTTCCAACTCCGGCGAGACGGATGAATTAGCCCCGATTCTCCTCCATGCGACGCGATTGGGGTTGGTGCAAATTGCCCTCACCAGCAATCCCGACTCTACCCTTGCTCGTGCTGTGCAGATTCCGCTTATCCTCCCACAAGTGCCCGAGGCCTGCCCAATGGGCCTAGCCCCTACGACCTCTTGCCTGCTGCAACTCGCTCTGGGTGATGCTCTAGCGATTGCCCTTTTAGGCCGCCGGGGGTTTAATCAAGACGATTTCCACCAACTGCACCCTGCTGGCACATTAGGCGCGCGCTTACGCCCTGTAAGTGACTTTATGCATAGCGGCGATGAGATGCCTCTCGGGCAAGAGACCATGCCGCTGCGTTCTATCATTTTAGAAATGACGCGCAAACGCTTTGGCTGTATCGGCATTTTAGATGAAGCTGGCCGCCTAAGTGGCTTTATCAGCGATGGTGACCTCCGCCCCGCTTTGGAGCGCGACCTTGATGCAACCTATGCAGCCGATATTATGAATCGCAGCCCGCTCACCACAACAGCACATGCCCGCGCACAGGAGGTGCAACATCTTATGAGCCACCGTCCCACCCCTGTGAGCAGCTTGTTCGTCTTGGATGAAGAACGCCGGCCTCTTGGTATCCTCCATATCCATGACCTTTTACGGGCAGGTCTCTCATGAAGGCTCCCCCTCCTAATCGAGATGATTTTGACCCAGACCGCGCAGCAAAAACGCAGCAACTAGCCCAATTACGGCAAGAGGCCCTCGCGCGCCGGCGTACACCGCCCTCTGCCGCCGCAATGGCCCGCCGCCGCCTATTATTCAAACGGGCGAAATGGGGATTGCCAGCTTTTGCAGCTTTTATGCTGCTCTGCATTGCCATTTGGCCGGAGATCAATCATCTCATCCACCAAAATAAAGCTATCTTAGAGATGATGCGCCATACCCATACTGATAGCGGTATGATGGAACACGCTATTTATCACGATATTGATTCGCATGAACGGCCCTACACGCTCACCGCGCGCATCGCCCAGCAAAGCGAGCATAACCGCATTGATATGACCGACCCCGTGGCCGATATTATGCTCCATAACGGGCAATGGATTCATGTGAGGGCTGATATAGGGATGTACCTCCAGCATGAACAAACATTGACCCTAACCGGCCATGTTGTCCTTTATCGCAGTGATGGCTTATTACTGAATAGCCCTACGGCTGATATCGACCTGCCACAACAAATTGTCGCCACGCATGATTGGGTCCATGCAGAAGGGCCTTTTGGCACACAGGACGCTGAAGGGGCTTTTATGGACCAACAAACAAATACGATTCAGTTCATCGGGGCAGGAAAGACGAATCATTTTGCTGATTTATCGCCCACCCCCTCTTCTCCCAAACCCGTAAAAAGCCCATAAGGAGGGCATGATGCGTTTTTCTGTCCTCTCTCGCTCTTATACTCCTCTGGCAGTGGCCGGGTTAACACTCGCCACCTCCCTTCTTGCAGCCCCTTGCTCTGCTCATGCGGCTGATACTGTCATGCCCGACCAATCACACGGGCAAGTTGTGCATCTCTTTTGGAAGAAGGAGGAGATTTACGACCATAACCGCCAGACCGTTACCCTCACAGGTGGAGCGCGTGCCCAACGTGGTGATATGACTGTGGATGCAGATACGCTGGTTGGTTATCTCCGCCCCAAACCCCAAAGCGCACAAACTACAGAGAGCGATACGGGGAATATGGAGCTTTACCGCGTAGAGGCCTTTGGGCATGTCCATATCTATAACCTTGTGGACCAAGGATGGGGGGATCACGGGCTTTATGATGTCGATAAAGGCGTCATGCTGATGACTGGCAAAGCCATGAAGTTCACAAGCCCACGCCATCTCCTCACCGCACGCGACCTTGTGGAATATTACCCCCATACGCGCGTCTCCATCGGCTGGGGAGATGCTACTGTCAATACGAGTGACGGCAAACGCATCACCGCCGATATTATGCAAGCTTTTGAGCTCACTGATGCCCAGAAGGCGGCTAACCGTGCCAGCCAAAAGGGGCAGAGTGCTAACAATTCTGACCAACAAGACACAAATCTAGACCGCGCTTACGGTTGGGGGCATGTGGTCGTCCGCACCGAGCGACAAACCGCCACGGGGGACCGAGGGGTGTATCTGGCTGGGCCGCAACTTGCCCGTATGGTGGGTAATGTACATGTCACCCAAGGGCAAAATCAAAATAACGGCTCCCAAGCGATTGTGGATTTTAAAACAGGCATTTCCCACATGCTCTCTGGCTCTAGTGACCCTGTACAGGGCCTAATTGTCCCAAATGAGACCAAGCAATGACTACCGACCTTATCAGCGAGACCCCCGGCTTAGCCGCACATGGCATTGCCAAGAGCTATAAAAAGCGCACTGTTGTGCATGATGTTTCCCTCCATGTGCAACGAGGTGAGGCTGTGGGGCTACTTGGCCCGAATGGGGCAGGGAAAACCACCAGCTTTTACATGATTGTTGGTCTTGTGCAGGCCGATATGGGCAGCATCACCCTTGATGGTGCTGATATTACCCCCCTCCCCATGTATCGCCGGGCACGCTTAGGCGTTGGCTATCTCCCCCAAGAAGCCAGCATCTTCCGTGGGTTAAATGTTGAGCAGAATATTCTTGTCGCGCTCGAAGCAGTAGAGAAAGACCGCGACAAACGCCACGCTATGCTAGATGGCCTGCTTGCAGAGTTTGGTATTACACGGCTGCGGCGGTCCCCTGCCCTTGCTCTATCAGGGGGTGAGCGGCGGCGGCTAGAAATCGCCCGCGCTCTTGCTAGCCAGCCTAATTATATCCTCCTAGATGAGCCTCTAGCGGGGATTGATCCTATTGCGGTGAGTGAGATTCGCGACCTTGTCTCGCACCTAAAAGATCGCGGCATTGGCGTGTTAATTACTGACCATAATGTCCGCGAAACGCTGGAAGTGATTGACCGCGCTTATATCCTCCATAGCGGGCGCGTCTTAATGGAAGGCACACCGGAAGCCATTGTGGCTAACGAGGACGTTCGCCGCGTCTATCTGGGGGAGAACTTCTCCCTCTAATCCCAGAGCTAATGCAGGAAGGTCGGCACCATATCTTGCTCGAGGATGGCATCAACCGCGCTGGCTTCATCCTCAGCAATCGCTACGGGTGTGCCATCAGCGGCATAAATTGCCACAAGAGAAGCCCCCTCATAGGGGAGAGGCCGCAGATAAGCGACCTCTGTCAGACCCCAATCCCGCAGCTCCGCACCTGTCATCGCACGGGCACGGGCGTGCATCTCCTCTATAACATCATGTGCGGACTTAGTTTGAGTGGGCTTCCCCTTCTTACTCCCGCCCAAACGGCCCCTCCTCCATCACAGGGGATAGGTCACGCGCGGGGCTTACATCATCCCGGCGGGCTATATCGGGCATCGCAGTGGCAAGCTCAGCACTGCCTTGCTGGATGGTGATGTGTTTTATCCGCACCTCTGGCTCTGGGCGATGGAGGTCGATATGCAGCAAGCCATTATCAAGCCACGCCCCAGCAATCTCAATGCCTTCTGCTAAGACAAAGGCTTTATGAAACTGCCGCGCTGCAATCCCGCGATGGATGAACACGCGGCCCTGCGCGTCATCAGCTTGGCGACCACGAATGACGAGCTGATTATCCTCTTGGGTAATCTGCAAATCATCCATCACAAACCCTGCCACAGCAAGGGTAATCCGCAGAGCCGTACGGCTTAACTGCTCAATATTATACGGCGGGTAACCGTCTGATGCTGTTTTTGAAGCACGCTCAAGCATTTGTTCCAAATGGTCAAACCCCAAAAACATGGGGGATGTAAAAAGACGTCCTGACGACATAAGCGAAACGGCCTCCTCAAGGAGCGAGACGTGATAACAAGCAGGCGACCCTACCAAAGGCATCCCCCACGCTGCATGATATGATAATCCACCTCCTAAGATGCAAGCCCTCCCTCATTAGGCATACAAAGAAGACGCTGGAATTAACACCGCCCAGCCGCTAACATAGCCGTATGAAAGACTTAGATTTTCTTGAGCGGCTTGATGATATAGCCCCAACGTCAATTCTTGTTGCGCCGCAACCTGTTCTCAGCCGTGTCGCCCATGAGGTACGACCAGAGGATATGAGCGGGATTCGTGAGGCTCTGCCGGGGATGTTCTCGGCTATGTATAAGGCCCCCGGTATTGGCCTTGCGGCCCCACAAGTGGGCCTAAGCCAACGCTTTGTCCTTGTCGATGTTGCCCGCGAAGATGAACCACGCGACCCGATGGTCCTCATCAATCCAGAAATCATCGATTCTGCTGAGACACTCGCCGCGCGAGAGGAAGGCTGCCTCTCCCTCCCTAACCAATATGCTGAGGTTATCCGCCCGGAATCCATCCGTGTGCGCTATCGTAATTTAGCTGGTGAGACCATTGAGCAAGAGGCATCGGGCTTACTGGCCACCTGTATCCAACATGAGATTGACCATCTCGATGGTATTTTATTTGTGGACCATCTCTCCTCGCTAAAACGCAATATGATTATGCGGCGTCTAGCGAAGGAACAAAAACGGAGACGATAAACCCATGCGCCTCATCTTCATGGGGTCGCCGGATTTTGCCGTCCCTGCCCTTCATGCGCTTATAAAAGCGGGCCATGATATTGTGGCCGTCTATACCCAGCCCCCACGCCCCGCAGGCCGGGGGAAGTCATTACGCCGGCAACCCGTGCATGAGGCCGCAGATGCGCTAAACATTCCTGTTCGCACCCCAGAAAGACTGCGCCATAATGAGGAAGAGCTGGCTATCTTCCAATCCTTCAACGCAGATGCGGCGATTGTGGCGGCCTATGGGTTGCTTCTTCCAGAGGCGATTCTTAATGCTCCCCGCCTTGGGTGCTTAAATATTCATGCCAGCCTCCTGCCGCGTTGGCGGGGGGCTTCGCCCATCCAATCAGCCATTCGCGCTGGGGATGAAAAAAGCGGTGTCTGCATTATGCAGATGGATAAAGGGCTTGATACGGGGGCGGTCATTCTCTCCGAGGCCACACCCATCACCCCCACGGATACCGCTGGGAGCTTGCATGATAAATTAGCGGAGAGTGGTGGGCGTTTAATCGTCCGTGCTTTAGCCGAGCACCCCACCCCTCTCCCGCAAGATGATGCCCAAAGCTGCTACGCCCCGCGCTTAGAACGCAAAGATGGGCATATCGATTGGACACGCCCCGCCCATGAGATTGAGCGGCAAATCCGGGCCTTTATCCCTTGGCCAGGAAGCTATGCCTTATTGGATGAGCAAAGCTATCGCATTGGGGCCGTAACGCTAGTGGATGACGCCGAAGCCACTGCTCTCACCGCTGCATCCCCTATGCCGGGCACCATATTGGATAACGCTTTAACCATTGCGTGCGGGCAAGGCTGTTTGCGTATTGAGCAAATTCAAAAACCGGGGCGAGCCATGATGGCACGAGACGCCTTCCTCCGCGGTACCACGCTTAGCAAAGGGACCCGCTTTGTTTGATGCTGCTCCCCCCGGTATTAGCCGCTGGGCTATTCGTATTGAGTTTGATGGACGGCCCTTTGTAGGCTGGCAGCGGCAAAAGAGCGGCCTTTCCGTCCAACAACTGATTGAAGAAGCTGCGCAGCATCTCACACAGGGCCGCAAGGTCAGCAGCGTAACGGCAGGGCGGACGGATTCGGGCGTGCATGCAGCGGGGCTTGTCGCGCATTTAGACTTCCCAGAAGATGCCCCGCTCAGCCGCAAAGCTGTGCGTGATGCGCTGGGCTATCACCTCAAACCCCACCCTATCTCCATTTTAGAGGCTGCCCCCGCACCGGATGGATGGAATGCCCGCTTCTCTGCAACATGGCGGCGATATCGTTACACCATCCTCAACCGCCCGGCTCGGCCTGCGATGCAGGAGGGCTTTGTCTGGCATATTCGCGCCCCGCTCGATATTGAGGCAATGCAGGCGGGGGCCAATCACCTCCTCGGCAGTCACGATTTTACATCCTTCCGTGCTGTCGCTTGCCAAGCGCGTGATGCCCTCCGCACCTTGGATGAGCTGACCATCACACGCTCGGGAGAGGCTGTGTATATTGATACACAAGCACGCTCTTTTCTCCATCATCAAGTCCGCAATATGGTGGGAACGTTAGCGTTAGTTGGCCATCATCAATGGTCCCCCGAGCGTGTAAAAACAGCCTTAGAGGCCCGTAATCGCTGCAAAGCAGGCCCTACGGCTCCACCTGATGGGCTATGCCTGATGGATGTTGGTTATCCTGATAATCCCTTCGCAACCCAAACGCGCTAACATCCTATGACTTCTATGAAGGGGTATGTATTTTGTCCAAGCCTGTAACAACCCGCACCATCACCATTCTGGGCGACCTGCTTTTAGACCAATATATTAGCGGTGAGGTCAATCGCATCTCCCCAGAGGCCCCCGTCCCCGTCTTATTGCACACTCAAGAGCATGTAACCCCCGGTGGGGCCGCAAATGTCGCGGTGAATGCAGCGGCTCTTGGCCATCCGGTCCATCTCATCGGAGTTGTAGGCAAGGACCCTGCGGCAGAAACACTCCGTCAGGCCCTAGCACAATGGTCGGACATCGCTTTAACGGGCCTTATCACCGATCCTAACTGGACAACCATTACCAAAACCCGTGTTCTTAGCGGGCGGCAACAAATTGTTCGCTTAGACCAAGAGAAACTGAACCCCCTCCCCCGTGCGGTTGAGGATGCCCTCATTGCTGCAACGCTCACCGCGTTAGAGACAAGCCGCATCCTCATTTGCTCCGACTACGCCAAGGGTGTGCTGTCTGATTATGTGCTGCAACATGTTATTGCCGCCGCTCGCGCACGGGACATTCCTATCTTAGTGGACCCTAAACGGGCTGATATATCCGCCTATCGTGGGGCAAGCCTTTTAACACCCAACCGGCAAGAATTGCGCACCGCGTTAAAAACCGCCTCTATCCGCCCGCCTACTGGACATGAATGGGCCTTAGATGAGGAGGCAGAGATTGAACAAGCCTGCACAGCCATAGCCTCTCTTACAGGTAGCGATATCCTCCTCACACGCTCCGAGAAAGGAATGACCCTCTGGCAGCAAGAGGCCGCCCCCCTCCATTGCCAAGCTCATCCTTCAGAGGTGTATGATGTCTCTGGCGCGGGCGATACGGTCATCGCCACAATCGCCTGCGCGTTGGCCGATGGTCATACCCTCCCCAGCGCGGTCACTATGGCTACCACAGCCGCCGCTATTGCGGTGAGCAAATTAGGCACAGCCTATGTGACGCATGAGGAATTGCATCAGCATCTCCTCGCGGAAATTGCCGATAACGGCTCTTACCTCCCTCTTACTGATGCCTGTGCGATTGTGGAGACGTGGAAGCGTCATGGGGCTTCGGTCGTCTTTACGAATGGCTGTTTTGACTTGCTCCATCCCGGCCATGTTGCCCTTGTTCAATATGCTGCAGGGCAAGGTGATAAACTCATTGTAGCCCTCAATAGCGATGCTTCTATCAAACGGCTCAAAGGTCCACGGCGGCCTTTGCAGCATGAGCAAGCCCGCGCAACGGTTATACGCGCCCTACGCCATGTCGATCTTGTTGTTCTATTTGATGAGGACACCCCCCTTGAGACCATTACCGCCCTTAAACCGGACATCATCGTTAAAGGGGCTGATTACAAAGAGGATGAAGTCGTAGGGGGAGATTTCGTCAAGGCCTATGGCGGACGGGTCTGCCTTGCTCCACTGCTAGATGGCCATTCCACAAGCCGCATCGTTAAAATCATGGATGACACGCACCCTTTAAAGGACGTTCCCTAATGCCGTCTCTCACAACAGAGCAAACACAATGGCACTCATGGTTATGCCAGAAGGCCCTACCCCTCTGGAACCAAGCTGGTTTTGATGAACAAGCTGGCTTGTATCATGAACGCCTCACCTTTGCAGGCGCTCCCATCCCCCTCCCTCATCGCCGTTTGATGGTCCAAGCACGTCAGGTTGCGACTTATTGCCAAGCGGCTTTAAACGGCCATTATAAAGCAGGAGAACGCGCTTTGGCCTGTTTGGCACAACTCACCAAACGCTATCATCGTGCTGATGGTCAAGCGGGATGGGTCTTTGCTTTAGGGCCGGACCTTGCCCCCTCTGACACCAAGCGCGACCTTTACGGCCATGCTTTCATCCTCTTTGCCCATGGATGGGCCTACCGCCTTAGCGGGGATACAGCCCTCCTTACCATAGCTGAGGAAAGCCTTGCTGAGATTGATGCCCTCTTTCCATCCCCTCAAGGGGGGTATCGTGACGCTATTCCTGCCCTCTCTGAGCGACATTCCCAAAACCCGCATATGCATCTTCTGGAAGCCTGCCTGACCCTTTTTGAAGTCTCACAAAGGGAGGTTTTTCTCCATCATGCAGAAGCTATTCTGGCTCTGGCCCTGCGCGCCTTCATTCCTCAAGGGACAGATGCGCTGTTGGAGTTCTTTACCCCCGCTTGGACGCCAGAAGAACCCTATGGGCGCAATCGTGTCGAACCCGGCCATCAAGCCGAATGGTGCTGGCTGTTAGGAGAGTATCATCGCCTTGCCCCAACAGGTGCCCACGCCACTGCTGCACGCAAGGCTCAACATAAGCTCTATGACCGCCTCCACCAAACTGTTCCCGGTCCACTCCTACCCGATGCGTTATATGATGATGGTACCCTACTAGAGGCCACAACACGCATCTGGCCCCAAACGGAGATGATGCGCCTGCTCGCTCAACACGCGCCCGCTGATCCTGCTACGCGGTATCAACGTCTATGTCGTATGAGCCAACTTTTCTTCACCCAATACGCGCCTGCTACGCTCTTTGGTGGGTGGATTGACCGGCTAGATGAAGCAGGCAACAGCGCAACGGACCATATGCCCGCTAGCAGCTTGTATCATATCTATAGCGCGGGGCAGGCTATCCTTAACGCCCCACCCGCTTAAACACCAAAACGCTGCATGAACTCCCCGTAAATCTGGGTTAGCTCCTCCAATGAAGCGAGGGAGACATGCTCATCACATTTATGCATCGTTGCCCCCACGAGACCGAACTCCGCCACAGGGCAGCAATGCGTGATAAAACGGGCATCGGACGTGCCCCCGCCAGTATCGAGCTTCGGCGTCTGCCCTGTTACAGCCTCCACCGCTTGGGAGAGATGCTCTACCTCCGCCCCCGCTATAGTGCGAAAGGCTTCCCCACTGATGGAGACATCCACCGTGCCATGCGCTGTATGGCACGCCACAACATCCTCTATCCAGCCCGAAAGACTTTCCCCCGTATGGAGGTCATTAAAGCGAATATTCACCCGCGCTTGTGCCGTAGCGGGAATCACATTCGTTGCAGAATTACCGACATCAATGCTGGTAATTTGCAAAGATGAGGGCGCGAACCACTCATTGCCTTGGTCCAGCACACGCGCTGTTAGGTCACTTAAAATCTTCACAAGCCGATGGGTGGGGTTATCTGCCAAATGTGGATAGGCCACATGCCCCTGCACCCCACGCACCGCAATGACGGCATTCATGCTGCCACGGCGGCCAATCTTAATCACCTCACCCATCTCCGTTGGGTTGGTCGGCTCACCCAGGAGGCAGAAATCAGGCTGTTCCCCTTGCTCTTTCATCCACTCCAACACGGAGCGTGTGCCGTAATGCGCGGGGCCTTCCTCATCCCCTGTAATCAGGAAGGCAAGGCTTCCTTTAAGAGGCCCGGCCTCCAGCCGGCGCGCTACAGAGGCCAGAGCGGCCGCTACACCGCCTTTCATATCCGCTGTACCACGGCCATAAATACGACCCTCGCGCACCTCCCCCGCAAATGGGTCGCTGCTCCACCCCTCACCGGGGGGCACAACATCTGTATGACCAGCAAAGCAAAGGCAGGGACGACCCTCCCCTAACCGCGCATAAAGATTGGGGGTCTCCTCCCCCTTAGGGCCAAAGGCCAACCTTCTGACGGTAAAGCCCATCATCTCCAACGCCTCTGCCACGACGCCCAAAGCTCCGTCATCAGCCGGGGTAACAGAACGACAACGAAGAAGGGCCTGCACAAGGGCAAGCGGGTCCCGCAGGGAAGATGACAGGCTCATAAGGTCACTCAGTCGCGCAAGAGCTCATTGATGGATGTTTTAGAGCGTGTCCGCTCATCCACACGCTTCACGATGACCGCGCAAGCTAAAGAAGGCCCACCCGGTGTCTTGGGTGGCAATGTACCCGGCACAACAACAGAGTAAGCCGGGACACGGCCCATATGAATCTCACCTGTTGTGCGATCCACAATCTTCGTGGAGGCCCCAAGGAAAACCCCCATGGAGAGAACAGAGCCACGCTCGACCACGACGCCCTCAGCCACCTCAGAGCGTGCGCCGATGAAGCAATCATCCCCAATAATCACCGGTGCGGCTTGGAGGGGTTCCAGCACCCCGCCAATCCCTGCCCCACCACTAATGTGGCAGTTCTTCCCAATTTGAGCGCAGGAGCCCACTGTGGCCCATGTATCAACCATTGTGCCGCTTTCCACACGGGCACCGAGATTAACGAAGCTGGGCATCAAAACCACACCCGGCGCAATATAAGCCGAACGCCGTACAACAGCCCCCGGTACAGCGCGGAAGCCTGCTTTCTCGAACTCAGCCTTGCCCCAACCAGCAAATTTGAGCGGCACTTTATCAAAGCCCGGGGCACCACCACAGCCATAAGCCATAGGCTCGGACTCATAAAGACGGAAGGACATAAGAACGGCCTTCTTCAGCCATTCATGAACAATACGCTCCTCGCCCTTTTGCTCTGCAACACGGAAGGTCCCGTTATCCAACCCGGCCAGAGCAGCCTCTACGACATCGCGCGCCTCCCCTTTGGTTTGAGGAGAGAGGCTTGCACGGTCCTCCCACAAAGTTTCTACATGCTTACGCAGCGTTGCGTGGTCCATAATTCATTCCTTTTTAACAACCATCATGAAGGCAAATAGCGTGCCCTTTTCCTCATTCTGCCGTGATGAGCGTGCCCGGTCCAGCGCGGGTAAACAGCTCTAGCAAGCATGTATGAGGCACGCGACCATCCAAAATAACCGCAGCCTTAGCCCCTGCTTGCACGGCTTTAAGGCATGTCTCCACCTTCGGAATCATCCCGCCTGTGATATGCCCCTCTTTAATAAGCCGGCGTGCCTCTGCTGCGGTAAGCTCCTCAATGCGCTTACCATGCTCATCCAAAACACCGGGTACATCGGTCAGCATCAATAGACGAGAGGCCCGCACAGCCCCCGCTACGGCCCCGGCGGCTGTATCGGCATTAATGTTATAAATCTCGCCTTCCTTACCGGCCCCTAAAGGAGCAACAACGGGAATCAACCCCGCCCCTAAAAGCGCATAAAGAACGCGCGGCTCCACCCGCACAGGCGTGCCGACAAAGCCGAGGTCTATAGCCTCCTGATGTGCCGCATCACCCCGGCGATAATGGACTAACCGCTCGGCCTGAATCAAACGCCCATCCCGGCCGGAAATCCCAACGGCCAAGGCCCCTGCATGGCTGATAAGGTCTGCCACTTGCTTATTGACCGTACCGGAGAGGACCATCTCGATGACATCAATCATCTCACGGTCTGTCACGCGCAGCCCGTCCACGAACTGGGCTTCAACCCCCAGACGCTTCATCATAGCGTTAATTTGCGGCCCCCCGCCATGCACCACGATGGGGTTAATCCCCACAAGCTTGAGCAAGGCAATATCGCGCCCAAATGTCGCGGCAAGGTCATTCTCAACCATTGCATGGCCGCCATATTTCACCACAATAGTATCACCGGCATAGCGACGCAGATAAGGCAAAGCCCCTGCAAGAATAGCCGCTTGCTCTTGCTCGCTTAATTTATCGGACGCCAGAAATTCTTCCGGGAGTGGCATAGGAGGGGAGGATGAAGAAGACATGACCATTCACTCTCAGACACTATTTTTCAAGGACGCCCAATAGCGGGTTCAGCAAACTGCGCTATTATGCCACGCAATTCCGCAATACCCAACGCAGTTGTACTACTTGTCGCCACAATATGGGGGAAAGCTGCCGCATGGCTTTTCGCCAAGGCTTCCACTTCCTTCACACGCTCTGTTAGAACCGTGGGGGATAAAGCATCGCATTTTGTCAGCACGATTTGAAAGACAACCGCCGCTTTATCCAAAAGGGCACAGACCTCTTTATCAGAGGCCTTAAGGCCAACCCGGCCATCAATCAGCAAAATCACACGAGCCAGATTCGGACGACCACGCAAATAAGCGAACATCGTCCTCTGCCAATCTTCCTTCACCGCTTTGGAGGCTTTAGCAAAGCCATAACCCGGCATATCCACCAAAGAAAGACGCCCGCCGAGGTCGAAGAAATTAAGCTGCTTTGTCCGCCCCGGCTCTGATGAGGCACGGGCCAAAGCCCGCCGCCCCGTCAAAGCGTTAATGATGCTGGATTTGCCTACATTAGAGCGTCCTGCAAACGCCACCTCTGCCCGCTCTGGCGGGGGAAGCTGCTCGATCGTCTGCGCGCCGAAGAAGAAGTCACAAGGGCCTGCAAAAAGCCGCCGACCTTCCTCAAGTTCTTCCTCACTCAGAGCAGGGATATGATGTGGCATCACGGCTCGTTCTTCTTGCCAAAGCGTTTACGCAAAGCGCGCCCGCCCAGCTTCATCAACGGTACAGGCAGGGCCGTCCGCCGCTCGATATAATGTTGCTGGAGGAAGGTCAGCACGTTGTTCCATGTATAATAAACCAGCAGACCAGCAGGAAAGCTCGACATCACAAAGACATACACCACCGGCATGAATTGCATAATCCGTGCCTGTGCTGGGTCCATCTGAATCATGCTATGCTTCTGCAACAGCCAGAAGGTAATGCCCAATGCCGCTCCCCAGACGCTAAGATGCAAGAAGGAGAAAATATGGGTTGGGTCAAACGGCAAGAGACCAAATAAGTTAAACAGATTTGTTGGGTCTGGGACGGAGAGGTCCTTAATCCACCCAAAGAAGGGCGCGTGCCGCTCATCAATGCTCAGATTCAGCATCTTATACAAGCAGAAGAAGATAGGAGCTTGGATAAGCATCGGCAAACAACCCCCAACCGGGTTAATTTGCTCCTCCTTATACAAGGCCATGACCTTCTGATTCATCGTCACCGGGTCATCTTTATATTTCTGCCGTATCTCCGTGACTTTAGGGGCCACGAGCCGCATACGTGCTGATGATTGTGCCGCTTTAGACGCCAAGGGAAAGAGAACAATCTTCACCAACAGCGTTAAAGCCATCAAAGCAAGGCCGAAATTACCAATATGGATATAAAGCCAATGCAGCACGAAAAGGATGGGCTTATTCAGGTAGGAGAAAGCACTCCAACCGAAATCAATACTATCATCAAAGCGGGGCAAACCTAGCTTGCGGCCATAATAACGCAGCAATCCGGGTTCTTTCGCACCAGCAAACAGGTAACTCCCCTGCCCTAGCCGCGCACCATCCTGAATGACCATCGGCTCTTGTGGGGTAAAGGTTGCGCGATAAGAGCCGCTCTGTGGGAGGTAACTTTCTTGCAAACGGACAGGCAAAGCCGAATCCGCCCCGATGGCTGCTAACCAATATTTATCCGTAATGCCACCCCAACCACCTTTGCTCGTGGCCTCCCACGAGACATGATTCGGCTTGCCAGCATCACCACGAATGTCTTTATACCCATTGCGTGTCAGGTCATTTTCCATGACGGAAACAAGGCCCTCAAACTCTGTTAAAGAGCCTGTGTTTTGCGGCAGATAATCACGCTGTATCCGTTGGAAAGGATAAAGTGAGACAGGCTGGCCAGAGTGATTCTCCACCTCCTGCCGTACCGTCACCATATAGTGACGATCCTGCGCTAAATGAATAATGAAGCGCACATTCGCGCCATTATCCCAATAAAGCGTCACGGGCTGCTCTGGTGTAAGGGCCTCCTGCCCACCATCGACCTGCCAGAGGGATTGCTCATCAGGCACACGGGTTTTATCCCCCTCCCCATTCTGCCAGCCTAACACAAGATAGGTCGGCATTTTGCTGCCTGCTTTATCCAACAACCGCACGAGCGGACTATCATGGGCGATCGTTTCGCGATAGCGCGTAAGCTCCAAATCATCCAACCGCGCCCCGCGCAGATTGAAGGAGCCTTGCACATCAGGACTCCGCACCGCTAGACGATGCTCTTTGTGGTCGTCCTGTGCTGCCTCTGCCACAGCCGGAGAGGCCATAGGAGTCGTAACAGCGGGCGATTGATTCGCCACAACAGAGGCCGGAGCCGGTGGGGGCGCGGCCTCTGGCTTATGCGCTTTCTGCGGCACAAGAAAATTAAAGCCAATCAGAATTAACGCTGATAAGCCAAAAGCGAGGATAAATCTTTTGCTACTTTCCATCGGGCTAGAGCCGCTCTTTCGTTGAACTGGAAGGGTAGATGGCCCTTCACTGGCGTAAAATCATCCCTAAAACAATAGCCGGGTTCATTTTTTTATCCATCCCGCCCTTATTAAATAGGCTGCTAAGGGGGATGATCCACACCCCCCGGATGAAAGGGATGACATTTTAAAATACGGCGTATCGTCAACCAAGAGCCATAAAACGGCCCATATCGGCGTATCGATTCCTCACCATAAGCACTGCAAGACGGGTAAAAACGACAACGCCCACCCATAAGCGGCCCTAGCAAAATCTGGTACAGCTTTATTAAACCGACCAAAAAGACACTAAGCACATGCCTCATCTCCCCTCACCCTCTAAGGCGCGGAGGACTTTCCGAACATCTTTCTTTAAAAGAGAGAAAGGCCGTTGCCTCGTTGCGGCACGGCCTATCAAAACAAGGTCACCAGAAGGAGGGCAGCCCTCCTCCTTCACGCTCACACGTAAAGCCTCACGCAGACGGCGGCGGGTGCGATTACGCACAACAGAATTACCGACCTTTTTCGTTACGGTAAAACCAGCACGCACCCCCACATCCCCCTCTCGCGGCAGAACCTGCCCAATGAGACCGGGAGACACGACCTTCTGCCCCTTACGGGCTAAATATAGAAACTGCGACCGCTTTTTGAGACGGTCAAGCCGCTCCATAATTAGGCAGAAAGCTTCTTACGACCTTTTGCACGGCGGTTAGCCAGCACGCGACGCCCGCCAACAGTAGCGGAGCGTGTACGGAAGCCGTGACGACGCTTACGAACCAGACGGGAAGGCTGATATGTGCGCTTCATTCTTTCTATCCTCTAATCTTTAGAACATGCTCAATGGCACGTTTTAGAACAGGACGCACCCAATAACGCCCCTCCACTTAGGGGTGGCTTTTAAGGGGCTGGCCCTACTCTGTCAATCCTACAATGCCCACTCATTGCTTATAAGGCATTAGAACTTAGGCAGGCTTCGGAGCGTCAGCTTTCTCAATCAGCTCAATCTTATAGCCATCAGGGTCCTGCACGAAGGCAATCACAATGCCCGTATTGCCCATCGGCCCAGCCTCACGCGTAACGCGCCCACCTCCCTGGCGAACAACCTCTACCGCCTCCGCAACATTTGGCACCCCAACAGCAAAATGCCCGAAGCCCGTGCCGTGAGTATAATCTTCTGTTTGGTCCCAATTATAGGTGAACTCAATTTCCGCTTCACCATGCTCATTGCCGCCATAGCCAATATAAACCAGCGTAAACCGCCCCTCTGGCACTTCTAACCGCCGCAGCTCACGCATGCCTAGCAGCCGGTAAAAGCTTAAACTACGCTCAAGGTCACGTACACGAACCATTGTGTGAAGATAAATGCTCATATCTCTTTCGTCCTACTCTCTATAAAGAGGGTGTTTCCGCCCCCAAGCCATAAAGAAACAATCCTAAACGGTCTGCCTCTTTTATACAGTGCTTCTCATCCAGCACCAAGGTCAGCTGTGGGGGAAAAGCGATCCCACGCAACCCAGCCTCTGCCGCCCTTACAAGAGTCATCGGACCGATTGTTGGCATATCAGCACGCAGCTCTTGCCCCGCTTTGGGCATTTTAACGAGCACCCCGCCCGCCCCCTCCTGCTGCAAAGCCGCACAACGCTGGAGCATCGCATCCGTCCCCTCCAGAGCTTCTACCGCCAAGGTCAGCCCTTGCTGAACAACACAGCCCTGCCCAATATCTAGCGGTCCCATCACGGATAAAATATGCATCGCTTGCTTTATATCCGCTAACGCTTGTTCATCAGGCTGAAACCTGCCCCATGCTCCCTTCTGGCAACATGACGGTGTGAGAAACTCATGCGCCCCACGGATGCGAAAGCCTTCCTCCTCCAATAGGCGTACAATCGCAGCAAGAAGGCCATCATCCCCCGCAAAGAGGGCGCGGCCTAACCGGCCTATCAAGCGCATCCCCTCTGCATCAGGCCGTAAAGCCCGCCATGAGGGTCGCTTAATTGGGCCTATTAAAACAAGCTCTCGGCAATGCTGCGCCCTCAAAGCGCGCAGAATCGCCCCAGCCTCACCGAGGCGTATAACCTCATGAGGGTAGGGCGTAAGCAACGCCTCATCTACAAAATCTTGAAAACCGATAAGAAACGGCTCACGCCCTTGCTGGCGTAGGGCCGCAGCAACACGAGCAGGCAAGGGACCACCACCGGCTAAAATCCCAACCCGCTCTTGCTGGATCACCCCTCATCATCCTTTTCCCACGCAGCCCCTCTCCCCGGGCGGGTCAGACCGCGGCGCGTTGGGGCCTCCATAAAGTGGAGCATCTCCGCCACACGCTCAATATGCCCATATTTTTGGCGAACAGCCTTCACACGCTCCCCTAAAAGGGCGTCCCCTCCACGAATACGAGGGTATAATTCCCGAAAAGCAAGACGCATCTTCTGGATTTCCCCTGCATCCACCCCCGCACGTTTCAGCCCTACCCAATTAAGCCCTACGAGACGAGCACGGTTACCTAAAACACTCCCATAGGGGATAACATCCATCTCCACACCGCACAGCCCCCCCACAACGGCCCCACGGCCAATGCGGACAAACTGATGCAACGCAGCCGATCCCATAATGCGTGCTTGCTCCCCAATAATCACGTGACCGCCCATCACCACATTATTGACAATGATAACACCATCACCCAACACACAATCATGCGCGATATGGGCATTGGCCATGATGAGACAATCTCGCCCGATATGGGTTTCCCCCGCGCCTTGGGCTGTACCACGATGAATTGTGACACTCTCCCGCACGATGGTCCGCGCCCCAATATGGCACCGTGTCGGCTCTTTTTTATATTTTAAGTCTTGCGGGGGATACCCCACTGTCGTGAAGGGATAAATCTCCACCCCTTCCTCCACAACAGTATGCCCCTCTATCATAACAGACGCATGCAGGCGGACATCATCGCCCATACGCACATGCGGACCCACCACACACCAAGGGCCTATCTGTACCCCTCGGCCTAAAGTCGCTTGTGGGTCCACAAAGGAGGTGGGGTGAATCTCCGTCTTTTTAGGGAGATGTCCCGGTTCTGGCATCAAAGTC
Source organism: Bombella sp. ESL0385 (assembly GCF_009725755.1). Taxonomy (GTDB): domain Bacteria; phylum Pseudomonadota; class Alphaproteobacteria; order Acetobacterales; family Acetobacteraceae; genus Bombella; species Bombella pollinis. Next base: position 729,755 of record NZ_WNIJ01000001.1, on the reverse strand, counting down.
AGTCCACAATCATCGCGCTGAATGATGCCTCAGCCACAACGACATCATCAACCTTTGCCACCCCACGAAAACGCCACACAGTCCCCCGTGCGCGCTCTTTTTTAACATGAATCCGCAACTGGTCGCCCGGACCAACAGGACGGCGGAACTTCGCGTTCTCCACCGTCATGAAATAGACCAACTTCCCCTCGAAAGCCTTCCCGAGGGTTAGCACCACCAAGGTTGCCGCTGTTTGCGCCATGGCCTCAATGATGAGAACACCTGGCATAACAGGCCGCGCCGGGAAATGCCCCTGAAAGAAAGGTTCATTAACTGTCACATTCTTAATGCCGACAGCGGATTCCCCTGCCTCAATGTCTTCCATCTTGTCCAGCAAGAGGAAAGGATAGCGATGCGGAATCGCCTTCATAATCTGCATGACATCAACGCTCTCTGGCACTTGATGTGTCTGCTCAGCAGCCTCTCCCACCTATTTCATCTCCCGGATTTTTTTGACAAAACGCGACCAGCCCTCATCACCTTAGGATGAAGGGAGCAATCTTTGCCCCTTTTACCAAAAAAATCCCCAAAAACCAATCCGGGAATGTTATTTGCGCGACAACTTCCTTAATGTCGCCACATTGCGAAAAAACTCTCGGAAAGGCATCGCGGGGCTACCAATCACATCGGCCCCCGCTTCCACATCATTCATAACGCCGCATTGCGCACCAATCCGCGCCTTACGGCCAATATGAATATGGCCAATCAGACCCGCCTGCGCGGCAATCGTTACGAAATCCTCAATCACGGTGGACCCAGATACACCCGCTTGGGACACAACAATACAGCAACGGCCAAGCTGTGCATTATGGCCTATTTGCACCAGATTATCGATGCGTGTCCCCGCCCCAATCACCGTGTCACGCATTGATCCACGATCAATAGTTGAGTTCGCTCCAACCTCAACACCATCACCCAGCACAACACGACCTAGCTGCGGGACCGTCTCAAACCCTTCCGGCCCCACGGCAAAGCCAAAACCATCTTGCCCAATCCGCGCACCGGGATACAAAACCACGCGCTCCCCCAACAAGGCGTGGCTAAGTGAAACATGCGCCCCAATCCGGCACCCTGCCCCTATAACAACATGGTCGCCCACCGAGGCATGCGCGCCAACCACACAGCCATCCCCAAGGCTCACCCCATCACCAATAACAGCGAACGGCCCTATCTCCACCCGCTCCCCAATCGTAACATCCTGCCCAATAACGGCAGTAGGATGCCGTTTGGCTTGAACAGGCGGTAAAGGATGGAATAAACGCGCAACACGGGACCAGAGCAAATAAGGCTCACGACTCACCAGCGCGGTACAGCCCTCAGGCACTTTATCAACAAAAGCAGGCCCTAGCACGACCAGACCCGCCCCCGTTTTCTCTAACAAAGGCAGATAACGACGGTTATCACAAAAACTAACATGCTGCGGCCCTGCTGCATGGAGCGGAGCAACCCCCTCAAAGAGGGTTCCTCCCCCAGCAGGACCCGTTGCCTCCGCCCCGGTGGCCTTCACCAACTCATCTAGAGAAAACGGCCCAGCACGCGTGAAGAAACGAGAATCACCCGGTAATTGTGTTTTCTGTGCATCCGCCCCCATGGCCGCCGCCCTCTGGTTTTAGTGACGCCGTACTACAGAGCCTGCTGCTGGTGTTTGCGCAGGTGCAGGTGGTTGCTGTGCAGCCTGCATCATACGCTCCTCATCAGCAGTAGTCGGCATTTTACCAGATTTTGCCAGAACCTCCGGGTCCACACCATCGGCAGGGATGAACACATGGGGCAAAACCTTGTTCAAGCGGTCTGCCACTTCCTCGGTAATATCCTGACCATCAACATGAAGAACTGCCTGCTCCGCATGGAGGATAAGATTCATGCCATGGGCAGCCGCAACCTTGGCAATAATGCCATCGCGTTGCTCCAACACCCGCTCAATCTGATGGAAGGCCACTTGATAAGCCTCTTGAATGATTCGTGCTTGATTGCCAAAATCATGCTGATCCTTCGCGCGGCGTTCTTGCAAATGCCGTACACGCAGCTGGAGTTGGTCGGATGTCAGACTACGCGCTTGCACTTGGAGCTTCTGCTGCTCCTCCCGCCATGCCGCTTCTTCCTTTTGGACCTGCTGTGCGAGGCGATCACGCCGTGCCCCAAGGACCTGCTGCATCTCTTGCGCTGCTGTAGAAAGCTGCATCACACCTTGGACACTAATCAACCCCAATGTAAGCGGTGGTGGAGCATCCTCCCGTGGAACAGCTGGTGAGCTAGGCACAGCAGGAAGTGGCAAAATAGCCGGGGCCTGCTGTGGTGCATCACCCTCACCTTCATCAGAGGCTCCATCATCCACACCAGCGGCATTTTGTGAAGCCACAGGCACCGTAGGAGCCGCCGCAGCATGGTGATGCACTGCTGGGGTGGCTGGCTGAGCCGCCTTCGGCACGAACCATGCCCCACTTCCATTATTGTCAGCAGCAACAGCCTGCCCTAGCGGCAAAAGAGCCACCGTGCTGGCGAGCATCAAAGAGACGGAAAAGCGTGACATGAAACCCTCTTATCCAAAAAGTCCTAGCGTAACGAAAAGACTGCTCAACAGATTTTAAAATTGCTGCCCAAAGCCAAAGCGAATTGGATACAGGCGGTCCCCTCTCTCACGCCGAATCGGCACAGCACCATCAATATTAACCAATCCGAAAGGACTTTTCCATGAAATCCCCAAACCACCAGAGACACGCGGCGTCATCGTGCTACCACCGATTGGCGTATAATAGGGGTCATTAAAATTACGATAATGGCTACGGTCCTTCACGCGCTTGCCAGAGAGGCTACCTGCGTCAATAAAGCCACGCCCAGAAATACCGAGACTCTCGCCAAATGGCAGCGGGAAGTTCACCTGCGCTGAGGCTGTGTACATGAAAGTACCCCCTAACAGGTCATCCTGCCCAGCACCGGGGCAATAACCATTACGCGCTTGTGCGAGCGTATTATTCGCTGCGGTTGGATGACAGGGGGCAGGATAGTGGGAGCTACGCGGCCCCACACCACCTTGCAGGAAGCCGCGCAGATTCTCACCACCGAGATAGAAGTTATCAACGATGTTTCTATCCCCGCTAGAGCTCCAGTCATGCATGTAACCCACGCCACCTTTAAATTGGAGGCCCCAATTATGGGTTCCTGTCAAATCATCCAACGGTACATAATACGCACCATTTGCCTTTACGCGGTAATATTTCTCATTACCCCCTAAGCCAGCAAACTCCCCGCCCGCGCTCACAACATAACCAGAGCGTGGGTTCATGCGGTTATCGCGCCGATCATATGTAATCGTAGTACCAATCTGCGATAGCAGAGACCAACCCGCCGCATTACGCACATAGACAGAAGGCGTATCATCCTGCCACCCTGCATAATCTTGATTCGGCACGCCATTACCCACATGACGATCCACCACCGTGTAAGTCCACGATTGGGAAAGATAGCGGTTATAAGCGTAGCCTAGACGGATAGAGGCACCATACTGCCCCTCATTATAGCTCTGATACGTTTGATAATTATTCTGAACCGTATAAATATCAAACCCAGCAACAAAGTTACGCCCTAAAAAGTAAGGGTCTGTAAAAGACAAATCCGCCTGCTTCTCGTAATACGCAACCGTACCGGAGAACCCAGCATCCACACCTGTCCCTAAAAGGTTATGCTGCTTGAGGCCCACATTCCCCATCACACCGGCATCTGTCGAGTACCCACCACCAAGGGAGAACTCCCCTGTTGGCTTCTCCACCACATTAGCACTGACATTAACCTTATCTGGAGCAGAGCCTTGGCTTTGATCCACATTTGTACTGCTAAAATAGCCCATATCTTGCAGGGCCATCTTTGTATATTTGCGGTTGAAGGGCGTATAAGCATCCCCCTCGACCATAGGCAGATTACGGCGGATGACATGGTCACGCGTGACAGTATTGCCGTTGATATCAATCCGCTCCACATAAACATGTGGACCTTCCACAATATCAAAAAGGAGGTCAACCACCTTCTTTTCTGGGTTGCGTGCAATCTCTGGACGGACCATCGCGAAGGGATGACCGTTTGCCTGCAACCATTCCTGCATATCGGTCGCATTATCTTGCACGGCTGTGCCGTCATAATACTGGTTTTTATAAACCTCGATATGCTTCTTCACCATCTCTGGGGTGACATGATGCACATTAGAGCGCACGCCAATCTTATTCAGCTTATAACGTGGTCCCTCATGGATCGTGAAGGTGATATAGAAACTCTTATGATCCGGTGATAACTCGCCTGTGGAATCAACAAGATGAAAATCCACAAAACCATTATGCAAATAGAACCGCCTTAACAGCTCTGCATCATACCGGACGCGCTCTGGATTATACTCATCAGAGGATGAGAAAAAGCGATACCATGCAGATTCCTTGGAGGAGATCGCATGCGATAATACAGCCTCACTATAGGTATTATTCCCCACAAAGGAGATTTTCCGCACTAGCGTCTGCTGCGCTTCGTTAATATTAAAAATGACATCAACACGATTATGCGATAGCCGAATCACTTGCGGGACCACCGTTGCCCCGTAGCGGGCACGGGCAGCATACATATTCAAAATCTTCTGACGGTCTGCGGCAACAATTTGTGTTGAGAAGACCGCACGCGTCCGCAAGCTAATCTCTTTTCTCAAATCAGCATCTTTGAGGGTATGATTTCCCTCAAAAACAATCCGATTCACCACCGGATTTTCTACCAAATTGACAATCAACGTGCTGCCTTGACGCTGCAAAGTAACGTCCCGAAACAAACCCGTTGCGTATAATGTTTTTAAGGAGCGATTAAGAGCATCGCGGTTAAAGCTATCGCCCGGCTGCACCACTAAATATGATAGGACGGTGCTGGTCTCAATCCGCGTATTCCCACGAACATCAATAGACTGAATCATCCCCCCTAAGGCGAGCCCCCCCGGCTCGGCCTGATTCGCTACGGGATGAGCATGCCCCCCACGCCCATGACCTCCCAGAGGCGCAGCCTGTGCAGCACTAAGCAGGGTTGGTGCCGTACAGACAGACGCCAGCAGAGCCAGTCGAACGGCCATTGGCCGAAAGCTTTTTGTACGCAATCCTGACAAAACCGGTATTCCTCGTCTCAAAGTTCTACGAACAGCCATCCCACATCATTCCGATGCAAGCCGCTCAACACAGTCCTATACGCATAGCGCAACCCACCGCAGCTCTTTAACCATATAATGACCAAAGACCCACTTATTTTAGTTATAATACGCTACCCAAGTATGGTCTTTTCCCTCATTGAGGGGGCAAAAATCAACCCCCATGTGCAAACAACCAGTGAAAAACACCCAACCCCCTGAGATCATTCACTGTTGAATAGACAAAAAGAGCCACAACGAGCAATAATCCAAATTGCAGCGCGTAACCTTGTGTCCGTTCTGATAAAGGACGACCTAAGACAGCCTCGCAGGCATAAAACAGCAAATGCCCGCCATCAAGCATCGGCACGGGGAACAGATTAATCAAACCTAAATTAAGCGACAAAAGTGCCACAAACCCAACTGCGCTCGCCACCCCATAGTCCACCGCTTGGCCGGACATATGAATAATGCCTATCGTCCCCGAGAGCTGCTTCGCGCTCCGCTGCCCACTGACAATCTGCCAAATGCCCTCCAGCATATTAGCGCACATATCCCATGTTTGCCCAAACGCTGCGGGAATAGCCTTGTAAACAGGCAAAGGTGCCCCATGCTTCAACATAAAGCCCACGCCTAAACGGCCGACCTCATGCCCATCTTGTGTGAGACGATCCAACGTCACGGGGAGTTCTAGCTCTTTGCCCTCCCGCATCACGCTGACCTGCATCACTGCCCCCGGATGAGCCGCTACTTGCGTCTGAATATCACCAATGCTGAGGATACGATGCCCATCCAGCTTGGTAATCTCATCCCCCAACTTTAAGCCCGCACGGCTAGCGGCACCATTAGCAGCGAGGCTACCAATATCGGGCTTTGCCTCTGGTTTGCCGAAGCATGAAAGCAAAACAGCAAATAATATGATGGTCAGTAAGAAATTGAACACCGGCCCTGCGACAGTTACAAGCGCACGGGAGAGAACGGACTTGCGGTTGAAGGCGTTCTCATCGCCTTCCTCAGCGGGGGCATCAGGGTGCTTCTCAAAGCCATGCAGCTTAACATATCCCCCCAGTGGCAAGAGGCTAATTTGCCATTTTGTCCCTACCCGGTCCTGCCATGATGTCAGAGCTGGGCCGAAACCAATGGAGAATACATCCACCTGCACCCCACGCCAGCGCGCGGCCAAATAATGCCCCATCTCGTGAACGAACACGACAATCCCAAAAACGACTAACCCGGCAATAACCGTATATACGGTATGCATCATCAGCTCATACGCTCCATTTGCTCACGGGCGAGGACGCGACCACGTTCATCCCAATGATAAATATCCTCCAAAGAGGTTGGCTCTGGATTCTCGGGCATAGCCTGCAAACTTGCCTCAATAAGCTGGCCAATACCGAGGAAACGAATCTTCCCTGCTAAAAACGCCTCAACGGCAATCTCATTCGCGGCGGAGAACACCGTTGGGGCCACACCGCCTGCTCGCAATACTTGGCGAGCTAGACCGAGAGGGCGGAAACGGTCCTCATCAACGGCCTCAAACTCCATCCGGCCAAGCTTTACAAAATCCAACCGCTCGCATTTTGTCTCCATCCGCGTAGGGGCCGCTAATGTGTGAGCGATGGGAATCCGCATATCAGCCGTACCCATCTGGGCTACGAAGCTCCCATCCCGAAAACACACCATCCCATGCACGACCGATTGCGGATGAACCAGAACATCTATCTGATGCTCCGGCAGCGAAAAGAGGCGTGCGGCCTCAATGACCTCTAACCCTTTATTGGCCATAGAGGCTGAGTCAATCGTAATCTTCGCCCCCATAGACCATGTTGGATGCTTTAAAGCCTGCTCTGGCGTGGCTTTGGCCATCTCCTCCTTGCTCGCCCGGCGGAATGGCCCGCCAGAAGCGGTAAGGACGATCTTCTCCACTAAAGACATATCCGCCCCGCCGAGGGATTGGACAATCGCATTATGCTCGGAGTCAACCGGCAGCAACTCTGCCCCGGCATCGCGCACGGCCTTGAGCATGACATCCCCCGCGCAAACGAGGGCTTCTTTATTGGCTAAAGCGACCTGATGCCCATTTTGCACCGCTGCCAATGTAGGGGCGAGACCCGCCGCCCCTGTGATGGCGGCCATGGTCCAATCTGCCTCTAGCGCGCCTGCCTCAATCACAGCTTGCCGCCCTGCTGCGACCTTTGTAGATGTCCCGGCTAGACGCTCTTTAAGCTCGGCATAATGGCTCTCATCATTTAAGACGGCTAGCTCCGCATTTAACGCACGCGCTTGCTCTGCCAAAAGAGCCGCATTCCGCCCGCCTACCAGAGCCCGCACTTGGATGGACTCTGCCTGCGTTTTTAAAAGGTCAACGGTAGAAACACCAATACTGCCCGTGCTGCCTAATACGCTGACCCGCCGCCGCTCAGAACCTCCACCCATAAACACCCTCTCCTTTAATTGTTCCATCATCTCGCATAAAAGCCTCTGCCCTATAGCAGATCACCCACCAAATCCTTAAAGAAATAAGTCTAAAATAGTGTCCACAAGGCTGCCTGACCGCTGCATAGAGCACATAACGCCGCAATGGGGGCTGCCAGTAACAGCGCATCTAGCCTATCTAGCAACCCGCCATGACCGGGAATCAGCTTACCCGAGTCCTTTACCCCTAAACGCCGCTTAAAGGCACTTTCCATCAAGTCCCCACATTGGGCCGCAATGGCTAAAATGCCCCCCATAAGACAGGCACTAACAGACCAACCCGCCCCCGCAGCATGAGCAATGACCCCGCCCATCACCACAGCTCCTATAATCCCTCCGATAGAGCCAGAAATGGTCTTACCGGGGGAGATCGCTGGGGCAAGCTTAGGCCCGCCAATCAAACGGCCTGTCGCATAAGCGCAACTATCACTCGCAATCACGGCAAATATGACAAAGAGTGTCTCATACAAGCCTTCTGGGCGACTACGCAGCCATAAAAGGGCAATCCCCCCAAAAATGGAGACCAACACCGGCCCGCAAGTGGGGAGACCAAACAAAAGACTCGCCCCCACCAAAGACGCCACAGCCAACCATTGCCCCTTAATCGCGATCAACCCCGCGCAAAGCGGCCATAACATCAACAAGACACCACGCAGAGTTTTCATCCGTTGGCCGAGCAGGCTTTCACCCTCCCAGACCAGACCAATCATAACCAGAAGCACTAATGCCCGGTACACCCATCCGCCCGACCATAAGCAAAACAGCACGATAGGCACTAAAACGAGGCTAGAGAGAATACGCTTTTGCAGCTCCGTCATGATGGCCGTCCCCCAAACCGCCGTTGGCGGCTTTTATAATGCTGGAGAACCTCTGCAAAATCAGCCTCGCTAAAATCCGGCCAGAACACATCAAGAAAAATCAGTTCCGCATAGGCAGACTGCCATAAGAGGAAGTTGGACAGGCGTGCCTCTCCACTTGTACGGACCACAATATCCGGGTCTGGGACATCATGTGTCTGCAAAGCGGAGGCAAAGCGGCCCTCATCAATCGCTTCTGGCTGTAATGTCCCGGCTTTTACTTGCTCTGCCAAAGCGCGCGCACTTGCGGCAATTTCTGCACGCCCCCCGTAAGACAAAGCCAAAATTAGCGTTAGCCGCGTATTCTGTGCGGTTTTATCTTCCGCACGGCGTAACTCTTTACAAAAAGCTGCCCCAAAACGCTCAGGCTCACCAATAATCCGCAGCCGTACCCCTTGCTCATCCAGCTCCTTAAAGCGATGGCGCAAGTAAAATTGCATCAGACCGGTAAGGTCCTTGATCTCATCACCAGAGCGCCGCCAATTCTCGGAGGAGAAAGCATAAAGGGTGAGATACTTCACCCCATTTTGTATGGCAGCCCGCACACAACGCTGCACAGCCTCCCCACCAGCGCGGTGGCCCTGCACTGTAGGTAAGCCGCGCTGCTGCGCCCAACGCCCATTACCATCCATAATCACAGCCATATGGCGCGGCACGGCGGGAACATCCTTAGCAGATGATGAGAGGGAAGAAGCCACCACGACTCTAGCGATCAGACCTGCTTAATATCACGCTCTTTATCAGCAAGCAGCGTATCAACCCGGCCAATATAATCATCGGTTAGTTTTTGGATGGCAGCTGTCCAGACCTTCAGGTCATCTTGGCTGATATCGCCATCCTTCTCTAGCCCTTTGGCTTTATCCATCCCATCACGGCGGACACCACGCACAGCAACACGTCCGCCTTCGGCATAGCGTGCCGCGGCTTTGGCCATCTCATTGCGGCGTTCTTCCGTCAATTGAGGGATGGGTACACGAATCGTCTGACCCTCAGCGGCAGGGTTCAGCCCCAGCCCGCTATCGCGAATCGCTTTCTCAACAGAGGACACAACGCTAGCATCCCATACGGAGACTGTTAGCATACGCGCTTCTGGCACAGCGACAGAGCCAACCTGCGAGAGCGGCACAACAGAGCCATAAACCTCCACCCGCACCGGCTCCAACAAATTAGGGCTAGCCCGACCAGAACGCAGGCCGGAGAGGTCTCGCCGCAAACTCTCTATCGCGCCTTCCATGCGGCGTTTTAGGTCATCTAACAGGGTGTTTAATTCTGTACTCATAACATGCTTCCTCAAAAACCATTCTTTTAAACGCGCTTAGCGCGTCTTACCTCAGCCTTCAACAATGCGCGTAAAGGGTCCTTCCCCCTTCATCGCCGCAGCAAAGGCACCCGGTGCATGAATGTTAAAAACAATAATGGGCAGCGTATTCTCTCGCGCAAGGCTCACAGCGGCAGCGTCCATAACCTTCAGGTTGCGTGCTAAAGCATCCATATAGGTAAGCTGCTCATACCGCGTGGCTTCAGGATTGCGGCGTGGGTCGTCAGAGTAAACACCATCAACCTGCGTCCCTTTAAAGAGGGCATCGCACTCCATCTCATTTGCGCGTAACGCCGCGGCGGTGTCGGTCGTGAAGAAAGGATTACCCGTCCCCGCAGCGAAAATAACAACTCGCCCCTTCTCCATATGCCGCAAAGCACGCCGCCGGATGTAAGGCTCAGCGATAGACGCCATATGAATAGCCGTCATCACGCGGGTTTCAACCTCGCGCTTCTCCAACGCATTTTGCAACATGAGCGCATTGATAACCGTTGCCAACATCCCGGCATAATCGCCCTGTACGCGGTCCATCCCCTTGGCTGCTGCGGCTAACCCGCGAAAGATATTGCCGCCCCCAACAACAAGGCACACCTCCCCTCCCATCGCGACCACGGCGGCAATATCGGCCGCGACCATATCCACCATCTCCGGGTCTACACCGGCTGTCCCTTTGCCCATGAGGGCCTCACCAGACACTTTGAGGAGAACACGTTTATAAGGGAAGGAAGGGTTTTGTGGGGCGGAACTCATAATCGTAGGGGCTCTCTAGCTTAGGGGTGTCCGGATATTTGTCAGCCCTCTCATACAGAGCCAACTCTCAGCAAACAAGAAAAACTCATAACCCTCAGCTATGCTCAGCAAGACCAAGGGCACGGAGGCGGGCTGTTTCTTCATCCCATGCTGCACGTTCCTTCACATTCAGGAAAAGATGGCACGGCGCGCCAAGCAAGCCTGATAGCTGCTTCCGCGCCCGCATCCCAATCTCCCGGATGCGCTGGCCGCGCTCGCCAATCAAAATCGCTTTATGACCAGACCGCGAGACATAAACTGTTACATCAATACGGATTGACCCATCAGGCCGCACTTTAAACGATTCCGTCTCCACAGTGGCATGATAAGGAATCTCCTCATGGGTCTGTAAAAACACCTGCTCCCGCACAATCTCAGCAGCAAGAAAACGGTCAGGCAGGTCCGTTAGGTCATCCTCTGGATAATGGTATGGCCCTGCAGGCAAGACTTTGGCCAGCCCATCTAACAACCCATCCACCCCGTCACCAGAGCGCGCACTGACCATATACACCTCCTCCACCCGCAGCAAATCCGTAACGGCTTTAGTCAGGGGGAGAAGCTGATCATGGGCGATGAGGTCGGTTTTATTCAGCACCAACCAGACAGGACGTTTGCTTTCCTTTAGCGTGGTGATGATGTCGCGGATTTCATCCGTCAAACCAATGCGGCTATCAATCAATAAAAGGCTTAAATCAGCATCTTGCACACCGCTCCAAGCCGCTTTTACCATCGCGCGGTCCAACCGCCGACGGGGTTTAAAAATCCCCGGCAAATCCACAAACACAATCTGCGCTGCCCCACGCATGACAATGCCTAAAGTCCGAAAGCGTGTCGTCTGTGCTTTAGGGCTAACGATGGAAAGCTTGGTCCCCACGATATAATTCATCAAGGTGGATTTACCAGCATTAGGAGCCCCTACTAGAGCCACAAACCCGCAACGAGCCACACCATCATGAGCGGGGGATAATGTCTCTGGATGGGTAAAAGCCTCAGTCATGGTCCACCTCCCGTCCTAACTGCTTTAACAACGCTTTTGCAGCAGCACTTTCTGCCGCGCGTTTACTGCCTGCCTGCCCAACACCGACCTGCCCTAGCGCATGCACTTCCACACAAAATACAGGCGCATGAGATGGCCCCTCAGCAGACGTCAGCTCATAATGCGGCAAAGCTTCCCCACGGCCTAGCAAAAACTCTTGTAATAACGTTTTAGGCTCTTTATGCGGCTGGCCGCTCCGCTCAATATCCCTATCCCATAAGCGGCGGACAACATGCCGTGCAGGCTCCAGCCCAGCATCAAGATATAACGCCCCTAAAAGGGCCTCCATCCCATCGGCAAGGACACTCGCTAACTCGCGAATCCCGGCATGTTCCTCATGTTGGGCAATTTGTATAGCCTCAGAAAGTTCAATCCGCTCCGCAATGCGGGCTAAAACAGGGCGTGAGACCAAATGTGCATGGCGCGCCCCTAAGGCCCCTTCTTGCTCCTCTGGGTACCGCTCAAACAGCCATTCAGCCATGAGCAAGCCCAAAACACGGTCACCTATAAACTCCAACCGCTCATTAGAGCCTTGCCCACGGGGCTTCTTTACGCCCTTTTGGTCCTTCTTCTGTCCCCGATTCCGCCCTGCCCGCCGAGGCACGGCAGAGCGATGGGTCAAAGCTTCATGCAACAGAGCTGAATCCTCAAAATGATGATTCAGCTTAGCTTCCACAAGGCGAACGGCGTCCTCTCGTGTCATCATTAGTCGATACCGTGTAAAAAGCGGCCCCACCGAATCTCCACAGGCCAGTACCAAAATTGCCATGCTGGATGGCGCATCTCTACAGAGAAAAGAACAACCTTCGCCTTACCCACCAGATTCCCTACAGGGACGAATCCGAGGTCATGCCCGCTACTATCGCTGAGATACGCATTCCCCGGTGGGGCCGCACACGCCCCTGTCTCACGCCCCCCTTGGAAGCGGCTATCAGAGCTATCATCTCGATCATCCCCCATAGCGAAAAGACAGCCCTGCGGGACGATATATTCCGGCGTATTATTAGCGAGGTCATGGTCACGCATTTTCAAAATATCATGCGCAACAACGCGACCATCCTCCCGCGGTATCACCTCACGATAACGCGTGCCAGAAAGCACATAGCCACGCTCATCCTGCACGCTATAAGGGCCTTTATCCTGCCTTGGCACGGCCTGCCCATTGATGAAGAGCCGCCCCTCCTCCATACGAATCCGGTCCCCCGGCAAGCCAACAATACGCTTGATATAATCAATGGAGGTATTCTGCGTATAACGGAACACCGCCACATCCCCACGATGAGGCATACTGGCAAAATAACGCCCAGAGATGAAAGAAGGCGACATCGGGAAGGAATAGCGGGAATAGCCGTAGCTCATCTTAGAGACAGCAACAAAATCCCCCACTTGCAGAGTAGGCACCATCGAGGCGGAGGGAATATTAAAAGGCTCCACCAATAAAGACCGCACAGCCACAATCAGCACAATCCATAAAATAATCTGCCGAATAGAGGCCCCAAGGCTCTCCTTCTGCTCTGATGGCTCTAATGGTGTCTCTGCGCTCATATCTCTCTATATCCTAAATCTAACCCACCCGGCATAGCCTGCTTGGCCTGTGGGGTCATGCGTTAATTTACCGTGCTGCGCTTTTCTCTACATCACCTATAGGGACAAGCTGTATCAAAACCTGTGCCATTGCGAGAGGGGCATCATCACTCATACTCACCAAAATCTCAGCATAATGACCCGCTGGCGTACGCTTTTGCAAAAGAGCCGCAGCCTTACCAGAGAGACTCATAAGCGGCGCACCCTTCGCGTTACGCTCCACGGCTATATCCTGCATCTGCACGCCCTCGGCAAAGCCTGTCCCCAAAGCTTTAGCACAAGCCTCCTTTGCTGCCCAACGCTTGGCACAAGCCCCCGCTTGGGCCGTAGGGGCGAGGCTGCGTATGTAAGATTGCTCCGCTGGCGTAAAAACACGCTGCAAAAACGCCTCCCCATGCCGCGCCAAGGCTCCCTCTATCCGCGCTATGGCGCAGACATCCACCCCAATGCCCAAAATCATACGGGTTATCCCTTCGTCCGCTCTGCTTGGAGGACGCCTTTCTCGGAGCGGAAACTCGCTAATACCGTGGCAAGATGGCCTTTATTACGGACCTCCAAATCCACCAAAATCTCCATAAAATCGAGCTGACGATTCACAATCCGCAAATTCACCACACTCGCCTCATGCCGCGTTGCGAGATTGGTAAGAGCCGCAAGAACAGCCGGGTCACTCCCTGCCACAACAGAGAGCCGCGCCATATAGCGGGGGGCATCCCGCCCGACACGCCCCATAGCCTCATCGCTCCACGAAATCTCCAAAAAACGCTCCGGCATGTCGGAGAACATGCTGAGATTATGACATTTCCGCCGATGCACCGTCACCCCTTTTGAGGGCGCAATAATCCCGACAATCCGGTCCCCCGGCAGAGGGCGACAACACCCCGCGAAATTAATCTCAATCCCACTCCCGATGCCCTCAATCAAGGGGCTATCATGGCTATTAAGGGGTTTGGGTGGTGCAGGCCGCTGGCCTAACCGCTCCTCCAAACGCGGAGATAAGCCGGGGACAATCCGCGGGGCGCGCCCTTGGCGGGAAAGCTCGGGATATGCCGCCCCAACAACATCTTTCGGGTCTATATGACCCGCCCCAACAGCCCCGTATAAATCTGTAAGGCTATTCTGCTTTAAGGTGCCTAAAATACCCTCCAACACCTTTTCAGAGCCATCCACCCCTTTTTGACGGAAGGCCCGCGCCACCGCACCACGGCCATTTTCTACATTATTCTGCCGCTGTTGGAGAGCAACAAACCGCCGTACACGCGCCCGCGCTTTGCCGGTAACGACAAACCGCTCCCACGAGGGTGAAGGTGTGCCCCCCCGTGCGGTCATGATGTCGATTTGGTCCCCATTTTGCAAAATATGCTTTAGCGGGACGAGCCTACCATTCACCTTAGCCCCAACGCAGCGATCCCCTATCTGGCTATGCACCGCATAGGCAAAATCCACCGGGGTCGCCCCACGCGGGAGAGAGATAAGCTGCCCTTTGGGGGTAAAGCAAAAGACTTGGTCTTGATAAAGCTCTAACTTCGTATTCTCTAAGAACTCATCAGGGCCTTGGCTATCCTCCAAAATATCCAACAAATCTTGCACCCAACGCAGCTTACGCGTGTAAGCCCCGAAGGTCTCAGACAAGACAGCCGTTTCATATTCACTCGGGTTAGAGCCATCTTTATAGCTCCAATGCGAGGCCACGCCATTTTCGGCAAGGTCGTGCATCTCTGGCGTGCGGATTTGCACTTCAATCTTTTGGCTATGAGGGCGGTAAAGCGTCACCCCTGTATGCAAGGATTGATAACCGTTTGTTTTCGGCGTGGAGATATAATCCTTAAACCGCCCGGCAATCATCGGGTAAGCCCCATGCACAGCCCCCAGGGCCGCATAACATGCCTCCCGCGTAGGCACGAGGATACGAAAGGCCATAATATCCGAGAGCTGCTCAAAGGCGACATTACGCCGCTTCATCTTCTCCCAGATGGAATAAGGCGTCTTTTCTCGGCCAACAACCTCCGCCCCCTCTACCCCAGCTTCTTTACAAAGAGTGAGCAACTCACAACGTATTTGCTCAATCATATCCGCGCCTTGGCCACGCAGATAATTCAACCGGGCGCGAATAGTCGCATCAGCATCAGGCTCCAGATTCGCAAAAGCGACATCCTGCAATTCTGTCTTAACGCGGTCCATACCGATGCGCTCGGCAAGGGGAGCGTAAATATCCAACGTCTCACGCGCAATACGCTGGCGGCGATCCGTCCGCTGCACATAATGCAAGGTCCGCATATTATGCAGCCTATCGGCCAAT
Organism: Bombella sp. ESL0385; assembly: GCF_009725755.1. Lineage (GTDB taxonomy): Bacteria > Pseudomonadota > Alphaproteobacteria > Acetobacterales > Acetobacteraceae > Bombella > Bombella pollinis. The sequence goes on along the minus strand of NZ_WNIJ01000001.1, from coordinate 714,212 downwards.
TTGACGATGAGGACACGAATATCGCGCGACATCGCCAAAACGAGCTTACGGAAGTTCTCTGCTTGTTTTGTCCGGTCGGATTGCAGCTCCAAACGCGTAAGCTTGGTTACGCCATCCACAATAGCAGCAACATCTTTACCAAATTGCTGCGTTAAGCTCTCCAGCGTAACGCCCGTATCCTCCACCGTATCATGGAGCAAACCCACCATGATGGAGACAGGGTCCATATGAAACCCCGCCAAAATATTCGCTACGGCGATAGGGTGCGTGATGTAAGGGTCGCCATTATCACGGCATTGCCCCTCATGTGCTTTTGCCGCTAGGTCATAGGCTTTTTCTATCTGGGCAAGGTCGGCATAAGCATCATATTGCCGAATACGCTCTAACAGACCATGAATAGGCGGATAAAAGTCTTTAGGCGCGGGGTTGGCCGTCTCACCCGTTTTTCCCTCTGAACCTCCAGATGAAAGCAACGACTCACCACCCACGACCCCGCCTCCATTCCATCCCGCTAGCCCCCTAATTGGGAGAACAGTGCGAGAACAACCCCCTCCCCCGCTTACAGAGGAGGCGGTCTTTTAAAGATTAGCGACGTCTCCGGCCAGAACCAGCTTCATCAGCAGCCATATTAGCGGCTTCTTCCTCAGCGGAGACATCCTGCAAACCAAAGATATTCTGGTCTGTTGGGATCAAATCTAGCACTTCCTCATCCGAAGGCTCAACTTCTGGCTGATGGCCCATGGAGCGGACAATCCCATTCTTCAGCCCTTCAAGGCTGACATGGTCCTCCGCAATTTCACGCAGGGCTACAACAGTATTTTTATCATTATCGCGTGGGACCTGTAACTCCTCCCCACGGGAGAGACCACGCGCCCGCTGAGCAGCCAGCAATACGAGGTCAAAACGGTTTGAAACCTTCTCAATGCAATCCTCTACGGTCACACGTGCCATAAAACTGGCTCTCCCCCTGTAATATCACACCGAGCAGACTTTGCTCTCTCGCAAAGCCGCCCCAGCCTAGCACGAAAAGAATGGCATCACACCCACCTATCGCACAATCTGTGCGAGCAACTATCATAAATCTCTTTATTGATGCAACGTAAAGCTGTAAGAAGGGGCATAGGGGCTGTCCTGTCCTCCATGCGGCATGCCTTTACCACAGATGATGCTACATCATCACAAAAGCCATTTATGGAGCAGGGAAAGAAAAAGGTGTTTACCACCACATAAGCCAAGAGTATTTGACGGTCTAAACCTGAGCAAACAGGACGTTCCTCCTAGCATAACCCCATCAACTTAAAATCCTATAGTGAGCTATATGTCTAACCTTCTGCTACGCAAAAACGATCGCACGTCACTTTTCATCAACGGGGCCAGCCTCCACCATGCAGCCCGCAATCTTGGCTTTGAGGTGGACTTCCTAGCACTGCGGGATTTGTTTGAGCAGCAATCAGCCTTTCAACGCGCCTTTTATTACGCTGCTATGCCAGAGACAGAGGATTACTCCCCCCTACGCCCCTTGACAGATTGGCTTGCTTATAATGGCTACCATCTCGTCACTAAAACAGCACGGGAGTTCACCAACCAATCTGGCCAACGCCGCATCAAAGGGAATATGAATGTCGAGCTGGCTGTGGACCTTATCGAGCAGGCCCCACGGTTGGACCACATCGTCATCATCAGTGGCGATTCCGACCTTCGCCGTGCTGTAGAGGCGGTGCAAGCTTGTGGTGTCCGTGTGACAGTCATCTCCTCCGTTAAAACCACCCCCCCAATGATTGGTGATGACCTCCGCCGCCAGACCGACCATTTTGTAGAGTTGGCGGATATTGCCCATCATTTCACCCGCCGCAATGCCGATAACCGCTCCCGCCCGCCTATTCGTCATCCTGCTGATGTCGATGATGATTATGATGATGGGGAATAATTCTCCCCTCCCTAAAAGCCCCGCCCTGCTAGAGCGGGGCTTTTTTGATACGATTTCTCAATTATAAGATTATTTGGACCATTTTACTCTTTTTTTGCCCATCTCTCCTCTCGCTCCCTTGACGTTCCCGCACCGCCGCCATAGCTAAAGGGACGTCATGAGGGGGTCGGTACTCCGTGCCTCCCCTCTCCTATAAGTAAGGAAGATTCACAATGGCTTTTGAGCTCCCCAAACTCCCCTATGCGGAAAATGCTTTGGCTGCTGCTGGCATGTGCCAAGAAACGCTGGAGCTGCATCACGGTAAACATCATCAAGCCTATGTTACGGCCCTTAATGGGTTTATTGAAAGTAAACCAGAACTTGCTGGTAAATCCCTTGAGGAAATTATCGCCCTCTCCCATACAGATTCCGCCCTCACCCCAGTCTTTAATAATGCTGGCCAGCATTGGAACCACATCATCTTCTGGAACTGCCTCAGCCCTAAAGGCGGGCGCATCCCCGGTGCGTTAGAGAAGAAGCTGGTTGAGGATTTCGGCTCTGTCGATGCTTTTAAGGCCGCCTTTAAACAAGCCGCAACAACGCAGTTCGGCTCCGGCTGGGCGTGGCTGGTTTTAGGCTCTGATGGCAAGCTGAAGGTTACCAAAACCGCTAATGCCGCCAACCCCCTCTCCGAGGATGAAGGGCGTACACTCCTTGGGCTAGATGTGTGGGAACATTCCTATTATCTGGACTTCCGCAATCGCCGCCCTGATTATGTGACAAACTTCCTCGATAAGCTCGCTAATTACGACTATGCCGAGGCCTGCCTTAAAGGGGCCTAAACCTCCTGCCCCACGGCATCTATAAAAGAAACCCCGCCATGATTACTCGTGGCGGGGGTTCTTTAGGGCATCGTTTATAACGATTATGAATCGTTAGCCGCTTTGCCTTCGCGTGAAAGGACGGTGTTAATCGTGCTGCGGATGACCTTCACCTTCACACCGGGGGCAATCTCCACATCCACTTCCTGCGAATCATCACGGGTTGCTTGCACAGTCCCCACAATGCCGCCCGAGGTCACGATGCGGTCACCACGGCGCAAATTGCTTTGCTCCTCACGCAGCTTCTGCTGGCGTTTTTGCTGAGGGCGAATCAGCAAGAAATAGAACACAACACACACCAAAAGGATTGGAGCAAATTGCACCAATCCCGCTGCACTAAACGGGCTAGCTGCTGCATCAGCCGCATAGGCTGTAGAGAAAAGAAGATTGTTCATAAGTCAGTTTAGTTCCATCTTAGGGAGAAACGCTTGGCGACCATATAGTGCCGACACCACACGTCAACCTTCATTCTAGGAAAAGACCATGCCTTCCGCTGCATTCCTCCCCCTTTTAACCCGCATCGCCGAGAGTTTGGAGCGCATCGCCCCACCCCCAGCAGACCCTGCCGTATTAGAGGATGAACGCAGCGACATCTTCCTCTGGCAAGGCACAACAGCCAACCTACAACCACTTAAAGCTATGCAGACCGTCCCACTCTCTTTGTTAAAAGGGATCGACCAGCAAATGCAAAAAGTGCTGGCCAATACGCGCTTTTTTGCCCAAGGCTTAGCGGCAAATAATGTCATGCTATGGGGTGCGCGCGGGATGGGGAAATCCTCCCTCGTCAAAGCTTGCCTTCTCCGGGTGAATGAGGAGCAGCGCAAGGCAGGCCAGCCTCCCCTCGCCCTCATCGAAATCCCCCGCGATGACCTCCACACTCTCCCGCAGCTTCTCGCCCTATTGCGCTGTAGCACCCGCCGGGTCATCCTCTTTTGTGATGACCTCTCCTTTGAGGCACAAGATGCCGATTATAAATCGCTCAAATCCATCCTAGATGGTGGCATTGCAGGCAGGCCAGAGCATGTATTGGTCTATGCAACCTCTAACCGCCGCCATCTCATGCCTCGTCATATGATTGATAATGAAGCCGGAGATGCCATCAATCCGGGGGAAGCGATTGAGGAAAAACTCTCCCTCTCCGACCGCTTCGGCCTCTGGATTGGCCTGTATGGGGCAACGCAGGAGCATTATCTCAGCATCATTGATGCTTATGCCGCAGAAAGGCACCTCCCCATCGCTCAGGAGGACCTCCACCGCCGTGCCCTCCAATGGGCTATCCAACGAGGAAGCCGCTCTGGCCGGGTCGCCGCTCAGTTTATAACCGCCCTTGCTGCAGAGCTTGCAACAGCACAACGCTAGCACAATCGGTCCAGCCTCTCATAATACAGGCTGGACCTTCCCCTTAAAACGCTGCGCTAATCGTCCCGAAATATTCCCGCGTGGCCCCACGCTCTAGGGACTGATAATCCCCTACAGGTGGGTTATTATTCTCACCCATCATGGCAATATATTTTGTATTTAAGAGGTTATAGACGTTAAAACTCACTGTAACATCACGCACGCCAGCCAGTTTCTTAAACGTATAGCTAGCCCCTGTATTGGCCAGCCAATAACCACCAATAGAGGTATCATTCATAAAGCTATAATAACGCCGGCCGAAATAATTCGCATCAAGATGCGCGTTCAATCCATGCCATGTATAGGCAATAGAGGCTTTATACATCCATGTTGGGTAATTAGCGATGCTCTTACCTTTGAGCGGATAATAATTCCCCGCGCTAGAGGTAATATTACGCTCATATCGCCCCCTATTATAGCTAAGCGTATTGGTAATCACCAAGCCCGGCAATGGACGGATGGCAATACTCCCATTCGCCCCCGTCATAGAGATACGCCCGAAGTCAAACTCCTCAGAGATCGGGTTAAACATCGTCCCGCGTGCCCCAGCGAGAAGCTCGTGCATTAAGGTGGAGTGATAAACGGTAGCATCTAGCTGCACAATGGAGGTCGTAAAACGATACCCCCCTAGATAGGTCCATGCTCTTGCAGGCTTGCTCTGCGCCTTTTGCCGTAGGAACTCCTGCTGATTCGGGACGGAAAAGAGGGAGTTTGCCACCCCTGTACCGGAGACCTCATAAGCACGCATATTCTTAGAGACATCAATATAGAACTCATGATGGCGATTCACCCGCCAATCAAGATTGAAATGCGGCAAAAATGCCCCTGTCGCATGTAAGGAGCCAGCAGGCAGCCCCCCTGCATCCAGCGCAGCCCATGAATTATCATTCTCATGCCCACCACCAGATGTCTGGGAGATAAGAGAACGGAAGCCCGCTGTCAGCGTCAAATTACGCGTGATGCTATAAATATCCTGTAGATGCGTCTGCACCACATTGGTACGCCAGCGGAAGTTATATACCCGGTCAGCTGGGCCATACACATTATATGGCCCAACGGCTTTAACAGGATTCCCCGCCCCTAATTCTGGCTCTAGGTAATTATATAAACCTGCTGTTTGGTTATTATTCTCATACCAAATACCGGTCTCAATTTTATGATGAGCAATACGATATTGCAGGCTACTATTAACCCCAAAACGCTGCTGGCTATTCTTCCACACCTCTTGATAAAGCGGTACACCATTAGGTGTTGCTACTTGGAGGTCCGGGTCGGTCGAAGCAGCAGAGGCGGCGGCTGTGTAACTATAATTACCCGACTGCCCATGCCCATAAACAGTTGTGTGCCATGTGAGATGGTCAGTTAATGCGAAATCGAAGTTCAACCCACCTAAAAAGTTCGTCTCACGCTGCCCCCCGTCATAATACGGCATTTGGCACGCATTGACCTGCCCATTAGACCCCGGATAAGCGAGAAAATTATTCGGGCTACTATTGCATTGCTGCGCCCATTGATAGGCTTTTTTGTAATCAGGATAGAGATGAGGCACACGCCATCCCAGATTATGAATCATCCCCAAAGAGAGGTCTGGGTAATTTTGCTGTTGCAGGTCTGTCCAGTCAAAAAAAGCAGAGATTTTGCTACGCTCACCAACAGGTTGCACTAACTTCGCATTCACTTGTTGGAGGAACTGATCACCCTTCCCTTCCCACATTCCCTCATCTGTACGCGCATAAGAGGTGTAAAACTTCGTCCCCGACTCATTCAGCCGTCCAGAATCAAACCGAGCATAAGTCCGATAGGAGCCATAGCTCCCAAAAGCTTGGCTAACCTTCCCCCCCAATTTATCGGCCGGGTCGCTTGAGGTAAAACGAATTGTCCCGCCCAGCGTGTTGGTCGAGGGGACATCCACCCCACCCCCACCTTGGGACATAGTGATGCTATCAATATCATCAGGGATGATAGCAGAGGCCAAGCTCAACCCATTAACCGATTGATAGGTCTGGTCATTTAGCGGGATGCCATCAAGCGTTACGCCTAGCTGATTCATAAAGAAACCACGGACGTAAAGATTGGCCCCAAAACTATCCACACCGAAAGGGTCAGTCGAGGTAAAACTAACCCCCGGCATACGGTCCAACGCCTTATACGGGCTGGTACCGGGGACATATTGCTTCATCACGCTTTTCGGCACCACCATCTCTGCCGCGCGGCTAACATGCCCTGCATGAACAGAGAGCGTCTGCACGCCTTTTGCGGAAACATATTTCGGCTTATGATGAGCTGGAGCAGCATGAACCCCCGCCTGCTGGGCAGGCGCAGCCCCCTTCTTTGCCGGATGCGCAGCCATAGAGGACGCCAGCTTCTTGCCTGCTGTTCCATGTGCTAAAGCAGGCTTCTGCGGCTTTGTCTGTGCAAAAGCAGACGCGCCCCCCAAGCCAACAGACATCACAACAGACGATAAAAGAAGATGACGGCGCACTATGCTCAAATCCCTCGCATATTCCAATGGTGATAAACTAGCCACACACTGTTACAGAATAACCGATGATTATCCTTTCATAACAGGCCGGTTTCCTTACCGGCCTACTGCGCTTACGCCAAGCATTGTGTCCATTTTTTAACTTTTCCTCTTCCCCCTGTGGCATAAAAGGCGCATTTTAACCTTATCTTTCCTCTGGTCAGTCCATCTTAATGGGAATATTGCATGACGACACCCTTCCGTCCCCGTACCTTACTCGTCACAGCAGCCGCTCTCATAAAAGATAATGGCACGGTCCTGCTGGCCCAACGTCCAGAGGGCAAAAGCTTTGCAGGATTATGGGAGTTTCCCGGTGGGAAGGTCGAAGTCCCCGAATCACCAGAGGCCGCCTTAGTGCGCGAACTCCATGAGGAGCTGGGCCTCATTGTGGCACCAGAAGCCCTAAAGCCCCTTACTTTTGTGAGTGAGGATTGCGCAACCTTCCATCTCCTCATGGTGCTATATGTCGTCCGGCAATGGGAGAACGACCCTATCGGGCGGGAAGGGCAAACCCTCGCTTGGGTCTCTGCTGAAGATTTAGGGACGTATCCTATGCCAAAGGCAGATGCGCCCCTCATCCCCCACATCCAAGAATTGCTCACTCACTAATAGCGGGCATAATGGCTGAGACGCCGCCTTATAGCGGCTCCAGCGCGAAGCTATGTTGGGGGTTACCAGCAATATCGGTACGGAAGGCAAAAATCCCCCCCGCTTGAGGCTGCGCCTCTGCCATACCAGGGGTTAAGCCCTTCCGTGCGGTCGTTACAAAAACGGTCTTATAATCCACGCCCCCAAAAGCAACCTTCGTTACATTAGAGACTGGCAAAGCGATAGGCTCCATCATCGTTCCATCAGGCCGGAAACGCGTAATCTGACCACCAGCCCATGTGCCGCACCATAGATTACCTTCACTATCGGTCACCACACCATCGGGATACCCTTTCGTCAGGGTTGCGAAGATACGCTTATTTTTAAGCTCGCCTGCCTCTGTAATATCAAACGCATAAATACGTTGGCGCGGGCTATCGCAAGCATAAAGTACCTTGCCACAAGGTGAGAGCGCTGGCCCGTTTGAGACCGTATAGCCACTATCCCAATGAGACACGCTAAGTTGACCCTTTTTATGCTCAACACGGTACAGGGCACCACTCTCCCGGCTCTCGCCTTCATCCATCGTGCCAAACCAGATACGCCCTTTTTGGTCCACACAGCCATCATTAAGGCGGTTATCGGGATCCTCTGCCTCTATCGTGCACGCATGTTCAAAATACCCGGTTTTAACATCAAACCGATGCAACCCATCAGGCAACCCCGCCAAAAATGTGCCATCACTGACAGGGAGAAGAAAGCCAATCCGATTAGGGGCATTCCAACTCTTGAGCGTAGCATCTGCAAGGCAATAGCGATGGACGCGATGGCTATGAATATCCACAAAATAAAAGGACTGCTCTGCCGCTATCCAAACTGGTCCCTCCCCTAGCATGGCGCGAAGGTCCGAGAGACAAACAGGTTTGTGATATTCTAGCTCCATAGCGAACACTCCTTTTCTTACCACCGGAATAGGCCCATAGTGAGGGTGGTTCATACATCCTTCATCACGTCCCTAGGCTGATAGGACATCCTACAACCTGTGGGGATGTGGCTATTATAAGGTAATTCTAGGCTTATGGCTCCCCGTACAGCGTGTTTTCTTGTCATTGGTAATGAGATTCTCTCCGGCCGCACACAAGATGCAAATGTGCGCGTCCTTGCTCAAGCCCTCAATCATCAAGGGATTCGGTTGGTAGAGGTCCGTGTCATCCCCGATATTCCTGCTCATATCATCACAACGGTTAATGAATGTCGCGCCCGGTTCGACCTCCTCTTTACAAGCGGGGGCATTGGCCCCACCCATGATGATATTACCGCCGCGTGCATTGCTGAGGCGTTTAACGTCCCGCTGATATGCCATGAGGAAAGCTTCCGCCAGCTTGAAGCCCTTTTCCCTGCTGGGAGCTTTAATAAAGCTCGCCAGCGTATGGCGTGGCTCCCCCAAGGGGCAACGCCTATTAAAAACAGCGTCTCCACCGCGCCGGGTTTCTCTTTAGGCAATGTCCATGTCATGGCGGGGGTGCCGCGTATTTTTCAAGCCATGGTCTCATGGCTCATCCCGCAATTAGAGGCAGGCTCCCCTTTATCCAGCGTAAGCTGGTATAGCTATGATGTGTATGAAGGCGACCTTGCTGAGCCCCTCACTGCCCTGCAACATGACTACCCTATGCTAGATATTGGCTCTTACCCCTTTAATGCCGGCCCAAAACGCGGCGTGGCTCTTGTAGCTAAAGGGTATGATGACCAAGCCGTCTCCCATGCAGGGGCCGCCCTTAAGCACTTATTGCAAGGCCTCGGCTTCACACCGCTAGAAGGCGACCCTCCCCGTCATACAGACTAAACACGCCTTTAAGCGGCCCCTTCCCCCAACGGGGAGTCAGTGCGTTTATTCGTCATCTGTTAGTGGGATACCTATTTGCGCGCCAGAGACCTTATGTAAGGAAGACTTAGCCTTGGCATTAGGCTCGAAGAGTTTCCTCACTAAATCTTTGCGCGCATAAAATGCACGGGTCTTAGGGTTAGGCTGCCCAGTTCTTGGATTAACCCCTCCTTGACCTTTTGTTCTTGGTTGAATCCATGTTCCATCTTTTCCACTTAAACTATGGAAACCATCTTTTATAGATTTCTCTCTAATATCCTCATAGTCTTTCTTTATCTCCTTTATTGTCTCATCACCATCTAAAAACTCAAAAGAGGTTACGCTTAATAATTTACTTGTCTTCGCCCCGCTCCCCTCAAAAGAGGTAGCGCAGCATATTAATTTTTCTAACTTGCTCCATAGATGAGTTTTATAAAAATCATCCTCTTTCGCTAAGGACGCTTCATCTATCATCGTAATGGCCATTGTTTCCTTGGGGTCCCATTTATCGCCTTTTCTTGTATGCACTACAGATTTTAACTCAAAATCTCCTCCGTCTGGTGCCCTAATATTGTTATTATCCAAACCCGCTAACTGTTCTAAAACCTGCCCTTTCCACCCTTTATTAATCTTTCCATCTTTTTCTATAGTAATGTTATATTTCTCAGCATAAAGCCCTAAATCATGGCCTATATATTTTCGTAAATTATGTAGAGCCTCATCCCTTGATATGGTCTTTTTTGTCATCTTATATCCCCTACTCATGTTTTTTAGTAAGCTGAAGCCATAACGCTATAAAGATAGACCGTTAAAAAACGCCCTGTCCTAAGATAGAGAATGTATTAAAGCTTATGTCAATCTAAGATATTTTCTATAATAGCCATACATAAATAGGTATGATATATCATTAAACAAGGTATTCCTTTGTTCCTTTGTCTGGAAGAAAATCAGCAAAATGCCTCTCTCAAGAGACAAAAGCAATTTTATCCACCCCAAACCATTTGTGAAATGGGCTGGCGGTAAACGTCAATTAGTTGCTATCCTGCAAGAGGAACTGCCTGAAAGATTTGATACATATTATGAACCTTTTTTAGGCGGTGGCGCACTCTTTTTTAGCCAACTGCCCCAAAAGGCGGCCATCTCGGATATTAACTCTCACCTCATCAACGCTTATACGATCATCAGAGATGAATTGCCCCGCCTATTGCAGGCTCTCAGCAGACATCAGAACACCCCTGATTATTTTTACGCCATACGCGCCCAAGACCCGACTACGCTCTCCAAGGTAGAGCAAGCCAGCCGGTTTATATTCTTGAATAAAACATGCTTTAACGGCCTGTATCGAGAGAATAAAAAGGGCCAATTCAATACCCCATTCGGCAAATATAAAAATCCAAACATCCTAGATGCGACAAACTTAACCGCTATCCATGGCTATCTTAATGAAAAATCTATATCCATTAGCCGCCATGATTATAAAAAAGTGCGTTCTACCGCTCAAAAAGGGGATTTTGTGTATCTCGACCCCCCTTATGTGCCGCTGACACCAACAGCTAACTTTTCTAGCTACACAAAGCAGGGGTTTACTCTGCAAGACCAAGAAGACCTTGCCGCACTCTTTAAAGAGCTTTCACACAAAGGGGTAAAAGCCATGCTCTCTAACTCTAATACCGAGATTGTTAGAGAGCTATATCGCGATTTTGATATCAAAACAGTATCCGCCAAAAGAGCCATTAACTGCAAAGGGGGAAGCAGAGGAAAAGAGCCAAACGAGGTTATTGTGAAGAATTATTGATGTAATACAGAGCCTTCTAAGGTACTAAAAAAACTCCCTTAAAGCTGCCACATACCAGTCTCACCATAAAAAAACCGCCCCTATAATGAGAGGGGCGGCCTTATACGGCGTAATACTACCTACACATCAGTGAGCGCGCGTCATCTCCAAATAACGCTCCCGGCGGGATGGCAGCAAATCCTCTTTAGGGATTGCCTTCACAGCGGCCAAAGCCTCTGCGATGGCCTCACCAACACGGTCAATCGCCTCGGCAGGCATACGCTGTGCACCACCAACAGGCTCCTCAATAATCTGATCAATCAGCCCTAATTTCTTCAAATCATGAGCTGTCAATTTCAAAGCTTCAGCGGCATTAGGGGCCATCTTCGGGTCCCGCCACAAAATAGAAGCCGCCGCTTCTGGCGAAATAACCGAGTAAATCGCATGTTCTAACATCAACACACGGTCCCCTGCGGCAATGGCAATCGCCCCACCAGAGCCACCCTCACCAATTACGGTAGCAATCAACGGCACTTTTACTTGCAGGCATGTATCAATCGCCCGCGCAATCGCCTCGGCCTGACCGCGTGCCTCAGCATCAATCCCCGGCCATGCGCCAGCAGTATCCACAAAAGTGAGAATCGGTAGGCCAAAACGCTCTGCCAGACGCATCAAACGCTGCGCCTTACGATACCCCTCTGGCCGTGCCATCCCAAAATTATGACGCAAACGGCTCTCTGTATCAGAGCCACGCTCTGTGCCAATCACCACAACAGGCTGACCCCGAAAGCGCGCAAGCCCCCCGATAAGAGCTTGGTCATCCCCAAAAAGACGATCCCCCGCAAGAGGGGTGTATTCTGTCATGAGGGATTCGATGTAATCCAAAGCGTGAGGCCGCTGTGCATGGCGTGCAACTTGTACCTTCTGCAATGGCGTTAATTTGCCATACAAAGTGCGAAGCTGCTTATCCGCCTTTTCAGACAGACGGGTCATTTCCTCATCAATATTCAGACCATCCAGGCCGGCCCCATTTTCTTGGCGGCTAACCTGACGAAGTTCACCGATCTTGGTCTCAAGCTCGGCAACTGATTTTTCAAAATCTAGGAACTGGCGCATACCCTGCCCGATAGCACGCCAAGAAAGCCTAAAATAGCCCTTATTTGCATTTCCTAACGAGAAACTCGCCCCTTATCCCCTTCGTCCTAAGGGATGATACTGCCGAACAGTTTCTTTCAACCGCTCTGTCATCACCTGTGTGTAAATTTGCGTGGTCGTAATATCAGCATGACCTAACAACATCTGTAACGCTCTAAGATCCGCACCACGATTGAGCAAATGTGTAGCAAAGGAATGTCGCAATACATGCGGGCTAACCCGTTGCGGGTCTATTCCCGCTTGAAGCGCACAAGCGTGCAAAATCTTATCAAAACCCTGCCGGGTTAGAGGCTTTTTGGGGTTACGACCGGGGAACAGCCACGGGCTATCCAACACACTATCATAAGCTATCAAGGCCTCTGCCGCCTCGCGCGCAGCATAAGAGAACGGCACAAGCCGCTCCCGCCCGCCTTTACCGCGGATGGGCAACATCCCTCCCTTATGACGCACTGCCTGCGCAGGAAGGGTGAGGAGCTCGCTAATCCGCAGGCCCGTTGTATAGAGCAGCTCTAACGCTACGCGAGCCAGTAAATCGCGCCGCACATCAGCATGGCCGCGCGTGCCTTTCTCTAACAGTTTTTGCACCTCAGCTTCGCTAAGCGGATGAGGCAAGCCTGCCTGATAACGTGGCGTTGCTTGGCCTGCTGTAAAATCATCCTCACGCACACCCATTTGAAGCAAAAAGCGGGCAAATTGTTTAAGGGCAGAAAGCCGCCGCGCTTGTGTGCGTGCGGCAAGCCCCGCGCGCCCTAACGCCGCAAAATAGGCGTGAACACGCATTGCTGGCACTACAGCTACGGACTCCGGCGCACACCAACGGGCGAAATCCTCCAAATCAGCACGATAAGCTTGCCGCGTCTTTTGAGCCGCCCCGCGCTCGGCCAACATCGTCTCCAAGAACGAATCTATAAGAGCCGCAGACTCCACCATAAAAGTGCGATGCTTCAATGCCCTCCAACAGGGGGTAGCTCCGGCAAGCTTGCCCCCCCGCTTGTCTGTGCTGGCGCGCTAGGTGCAGCATGGGGCACTAAGTCATGATGAACCATAACAGGAGCAGGAGCATGCTCCCCATGCGTTAAGATATAGCCGCCCCCTGCCAGTATAATCAGGACCAATAAGGCCACAGCCAAACGCACAATGACTTTCATAAAATCACTCCCCAAAGGATATGACACGCTTATAAAGGGAAGAAGCCATTTTAAAAACCCTCCTTCTCCAACATGCTCTTAAACATAGAGGAGACCTACCCCCGCCTCTTTAGCCGTGATAGAAAAACGCTATGTCGCACTCTCCTTCCCCGCGCGCTTCGTCAGAGAAGCCCCCTTTTCATATTATTGTGCTTGTTGGCCTCATGGGGGCTGGCAAAACCACGCTAGGCCGCCAACTTGCCCACTATTACGGTATCCCTTTTATCGATACTGATGCCGAAATTGAAAAAGCAAGCCGCCAAAGCATTGCAGAAATCTTCTCCCAACATGGAGAGGCCCATTTCCGTGCGGGAGAGCATCGGGTCATACGCCGCCTCCTCAAGGGGGGGCCATGTATCCTTGCCACAGGCGGCGGAGCGTGGATGCACCCACGCACCCGCGCCCTTAGCCATAAACGAACAGACATTTGCACTATATGGTTGCATGTCCCCATGCCAACCCTCCTCAAACGTCTCCTCCATAATCGCCATAACCGGCCTCTCTTAGCCCAAGGCGACCCAGAAGCAACCCTCCGCCGCCTCGCCCAAGAGCGTTACCCTTATTACGCAGAGGCCGACCTCATCATCGAATGTGGAGATGAAAGCGTGGAACACGCCACACACACCATCACAACCCAACTCGCCACAGCCACACCACCGCATCATGTTCCCGTTACATTGGCAGGCCATAGCTATGAAGTACTCACCGGCCCTCAGCTTTTGCATGATGCAGGCTTACGCATCCGCCCTCACCTGCCCAATAACCGCGCTGTTATCCTCACAGATAGCACGGTCGCCTCCTTGCATCTCGCTGCGCTAGAAGAAAGCCTCACCCGCGCTGGCATCCATTTTGCCACCATCACCGTACCGCCCGGGGAAAGCAGCAAATCCCTCAAGCGATTTGAAGACGTCATTGAAACGATTCTCGCCCAAGGGATAGAGCGCGGCACAACCATCATAGCCTTTGGCGGTGGTGTTGTAGGGGATCTTGCTGGCTTTGTTGCTGCAAGCATTTTGCGCGGCGTACCCTTTATCCAAATCCCCACCACATTGCTTGCTCAAGTTGATAGCTCTGTCGGCGGGAAAACCGGCATCAACGCAAAAGCCGGGAAGAATCTCATCGGAGCCTTCTGGCAGCCTAACCTCGTTCTAGCTGATACAACCGTGCTGGACACACTCCCCCCACGCCAGCTCGTAGCGGGGTATGCAGAAATCGTTAAGTCAGGCTTAATTGCGGATGAAAGATTATTCGCATGGTGTGAGCAACATGGCCATGCCGTCTTAAAAGGCGACCCTGCCGCTCTAGGCGAAGCGGTACGCCGTGCCTGCCTCTTTAAAACCGGAGTCGTACAAGACGATGAGCGGGAATCTGCCCACTCTGGCGGGCGCGCCTTGCTTAATCTGGGCCATACCTTCGCCCACGCTTTTGAGGCCGAGTTTCATTATGATGGGCGGCTCTTACATGGGGAGGCTGTATCTATCGGCCTACATATGGCTCTTGCTCTTTCGGTCAAAATGGGACTCGCCCCCCAAGACGATCTCGCACGCCTAGATGCCCATCTACATAAGCTCAATATGCCTGTAGGAAAGGCCGACTTGCCCCATAATCTCAGTACAGCGACTCTTCTGGCACATATGGGGCGGGATAAAAAACTCCGCGAAGGAAAAGTAACCTTCGTCCTCCTCCACAGCATTGGCAAAGCCTTCACCTGTCGTGATGTCGCCTTGGAGGATGTTCGCGCTCTCCTTCTTGCCGAAGGGTTCGCCCCTTAATCAATCTGTGTTCAATTAGACACAGTATCTACTTCTTCGCAACAGAGATGCCTAAAAGCTCTTAACTTTGAGGCATCTTTCCCCTAAATCAGACTCATCGGCCGCGCTGGCTTCACACGGTGATCATTCCGATGCCCGCCAACCGTAATGGCCGTATGTTACACAATGTTAAGGACTGATGAAGTAAATGCGTATTCGTAATGCACTTCTCGCCATGACCTCGATGGTGGCTCTGCCCTCCCTCGCCATGGCCAGCACGATCACCGGCCCGTATGTCGATATGGCAGCCGGCTATAACCTGGTTCAGCACCAGAGTGCCCGCGTTGGCACAGGCCGCAGCATCAAGCGCGATGCTACGCAAGACTACGGCAAAATGCACTCCGGCACAGGCTTTAACGGCTATCTGTCCGCTGGTTATGGCTTCGGCAACGGCCTGCGTGCTGAGGTTGAGGGTAACTACAACCAGACGCATATCAATCGTCTGACAGGCACCTTCGCTGATGGTGGAACACGTCACGCTCATGGTAAGAGCGAAGGCTATGGCGCGTTCGTCAACGTCCTGTATGACATTGACCTCGGCATGTTCGGCCTGAACAACTTCCCTGTCACACCGTTCGTTGGTATCGGTGCTGGCTATATGTGGCAGAACTACCGTAAGGTTTACAACCGCGGCACAAACTATCCTAACTTCAACAACACCACAGGTGGCCTCGCTGCTCAGGGTATTGTTGGTGCGGCTTACGACATCCCAGGCGTTCCCGGTTTGGCTCTGACCACCCAGTATCGTTTCATCGGTCAGGCTGGTTCTTCAGGGGGGGGCTCCAACGGCCGTCACTACCTGCATCATGACGGTGAACGCGGTGATCGCGTTGGTTATGGCACACGCTATACCCACCAGTTCCTCTTCGGTGTTCGTTACGCCTTCAACAGCGCACCGCCAGCTCCGCCTGCTGCACCGCATGTTGTCGTTCCGCCGCCGGCTCAGGCTGCTCGCACTTACCTCGTCTTCTTCGACTGGGATAAGTCCAACCTGACAGGTCGCGCTCGTGAGATCGTTGCTCAGGCTGCTCAAGCTTCCACACACGTCCAGACAACACGCATCGAAGTTAACGGTTACACCGATAACTCCGCTGCTCATCCTGGCCCGCGTGGTGAGAAGTACAACATGGGTCTCTCCATCAAGCGCGCTAACAGCGTGAAGGCTGAGCTGGTCCGTCTCGGCGTGCCTGCTACAGCTATCGACATCCACGGTTACGGCGATGCCAAGCCGCTGGTTACAACAGCTAAAAACACACGTGAGCCGCAGAACCGTCGTGTTGAGATCATCCTGAAGTAAGTTCAGATGAACACTCAGCGGACCATCTAAGGTTTGTGAAAGAGGGCACCTCCGGGTGCCCTTTTTTGTGGGCTTTTTATCTCTAAAACCGTTCTAGAAATCCTTACGTCTAGAGCCAAGCTATGCTAAGCCCCTAGCTATTCCATCCCTCACAGCGTTGGCACCTAAAAGAAGCAATGCACCTCATCAAACAAAACTGGCAAAAATATTATCCCCTCCTCCAACGGTTCTTCTATTTTGGTATCGTTGGTGCGATAGGCTTCCTGGTAGATTGGGCTACATTATCGCTCTTTCGTCATGCCCTTGGCCTGCGCCTCGCCGCTTTGCTTGCTTATATTGTGGCCTCTAGCAATAACTGGTTGTTAAATCGTTATTGGACATTCCGCGACCGTTGCCGCGAAAGCTATACACTTCATCACCAATGGGGACGATTCATCCTCGCTAACTTACCCGGATTTATCATCAATCGCGGAATTGTGCTGGCTCTGTTCAGCCTCTGGCCCCTTACACGCCATTATACTTTTATCGCCCTTCTTTGCGGCACGGCTGGCGGCATGTTCATCAATTTCGCCTTCTGTCATCATTTCGTCTTTCACAAAAAGAAAGACTAATCCGACTAAGAATCCTGCCATTTCCAATAACGCGGGAATCCTCTAACATACGGAAAGCATTCCTCCTTTCCGCCCTTCGGACTTATAGGCTCATGATCAGCACCAACGATATCCGCTCTCAATTCCTCAGCTACTTTGAATCTCACGGTCATCAGATTCTACCCTCTGCGTCTCTTGTGCCACAAAATGACCCATCCCTTCTTTTTACCAATGCGGGGATGGTCCCTTTTAAAAACGTCTTTACCGGGCAAGAGAGCTTACCCTTCAAGCGTGCAACAACAGCCCAAAAGGTCGTCCGGGCGGGCGGGAAGCATAACGACCTTGATAATGTTGGCTATACAGCCCGGCATCATACTTTCTTTGAGATGATGGGTAATTTCAGCTTTGGAGACTACTTCAAAGCGGAAGTGATTGAATTCGCTTGGACACTCCTAACCAAGGGCTTCTCCATCCCTGCGAAAAAGCTGCTTGTTACTGTCTATGCAGATGACCATGAAGCCGCAGAATTGTGGAAAAAAATCGCAGGTCTTACGGACGAAAAAATCATCCGCATTGCTACCTCTGATAATTTCTGGCGCATGGGCGATACTGGCCCTTGTGGCCCCTCCTCCGAAATCTTTTACGACCACGGCCCCTCTGTTGCTGGGGGCCCTCCCGGTAGCCCTGATGAAGATGGCGACCGCTTTGTCGAGATTTGGAATCTCGTCTTTATGCAATTCTTTGAGGAAGGTGAGGGCAAACGCTCCAACCTCCCCCATCCTTCTATTGATACCGGCATGGGGCTAGAGCGGTTCGCTGCCGTTATGCAGGGTAAGAAGGATAATTACGATACAGATACCCTCCGCGCTTTAATTGAGGCCTCTGCGGAGTTAATGCATCAAGATGCTGATGGGCGTTTTAAAACCAGCCATCGCGTTGTGGCTGACCATTTACGCTCTACAGCCTTCCTCATCTCCGATGGTGTTCTCCCCTCCCGCGAAGGGCGCGGCTATGTCTTACGCCGCATTATGCGCCGTGCCATGCGCCATCTCCATCTCATGGGCGCGAAGGAGCCTGTTTTTTATCGCCTCCTCCCCGCGCTCATCCAACAGATGGGCCATGCCTACCCAGAGCTAAACCAGCATAAAGCCCTCATTGCTGAGACCATGAAAGGCGAGGAAGAACGCTTCACCGCCTTACTTGGCCGTGGGATGGCTCTGCTGGAAGAGGAAATGGGACGCCTCTCCAGCAAAGGGCAGCTCCCCGGTGATGTGGCTTTTAAGCTTTACGACACATTTGGCTTCCCGCTGGACCTTACCCAAGATGTCCTCCGTGAGCGCGGCCATAAAGTGGATGAGGCAGGCTTTGAAAATGCCATGGCTGAGCAACGCCAACGTGCCCGTGCGGCCTGGGTGGGCTCTGGCGATAGTGCTGTAGAGACTGTGTGGTTTGATGCGCGCGACCGCTTCGGGGGGACGGAGTTCCTCGGCTATGTAAGTGAAGCCGCGGATGCCCAAGTGCAATCTATCTTCCGCGGTAGTGATGAACTCGCCGAGGCAAAAGCGGGTGATGAAGTCGCTATTCTTCTCAACCAATCGCCTTTTTATGGGGAGAGTGGTGGGCAAGTGGGCGACCACGGCACGCTCACAGGCCCCGGTTTGAAAATCGACATCACCGATACGCAAAAGAAGAACGGCACGCTCATCGTGCATTATGGCCGCGTGGTGGAGGGTGTCCTCAAACCCGGTATGGATGTCCATGCCGAAATCGACCATACACGCCGGACGGCCGTGCGCGGGCATCACTCTGCCACACATTTATTGCATGAGGCCTTGCGCCGTCACATTGGCGAGCATGTCACCCAAAAAGGTAGCCTCAACACGCCGGATCGTTTGCGGTTTGACATCAGCCAGCCCCGTCCCCTCACTGAGGAGGAGCTAAAGCACATTGAGGCTGAGGTTAATGCGCGCATCCGGCAAAATAGCCCGGTTGAAACGCGCCTCATGACGCAGGAGCAAGCCATTGAGAGCGGGGCTATGGCCCTCTTTGGTGAGAAATATGGCGACGAGGTGCGCGTTGTCTTCATGGGGGATGAGGATGAGAAAAACCGCCAAGCCTACTCCATCGAGCTTTGCGGCGGAACGCATGTAAACCGTCTGGGTGAGATTGGCCTTTTCCGCATCCTGTCCGAAAGCGGGGTCTCATCTGGTGTGCGCCGCATTGAGGCCGTATGTGGGGCCGCAGCAGAACAGGCTATTCGCACTAGTGAGGACCGCCTTGCCGAGATGGCCGCTCTGCTCAAGGTCACACCGGCTGAGGCTCCCGCTCGTCTTGCCGCTTTGTTAGAGGAGCGCAAAGCCTTAAATGCGCAGATTTCCTCTCTGCAACATAAGCTAACAACGGGGGATGGTGCGGCATCAAGCGAGACAATCAACGGTGTTACGCTTGCAGCCCGCTTCTTGGAGGATGTAAACCCCAAGGACCTCAAAGGACTAGCTGAGGGGCTGCTCAAACAGATTTCCTCCGGCGTTGTCGCGTTAATCTCCGGGGCGAATGAGCGTGGCAGCATCGTCATTGCCATTAGCAAAGACCTCACCACACGTTTTGATGCTGTAGCCCTTGTCCGTGAGGCTTCTGCCCTCATGGATGGTAAAGGTGGCGGTGGCCGTCCCGACATGGCCCAAGCCGGTGGGACTGAACCCGCTGCTGAAGCTGTGTTTGAGATGATTCGCCGTAAACTTACAGAGGGTTAAGGTCTTTTCAGCTAGACGGAGATTAAAAATCTTTTTAAGGGTGCGGAGCGATAGGGCTGTATCTCTCTATCGCTCCACCTGCCATTACGCCATCTTTTATTTTTGTATGAGGCGTCTTAACCGGGGAAACAAAAATATGGTCTTTCACCGTAACACTCTGCTAGAGCTGCTGGATGGCGTGCAGACTTTCGAGAGCGAAGTGTATCCACAAAAGCAGGATCTATTCCAGAGTCTAGCTTACGATCAGACCCCGCCAACCTTGTTCATCACCTGTGCGGATAGCCGCATCAGCCCTAGCCTGATTACACAGACAGAGCCGGGTGAGCTGTTCCTCATCCGCAATGTCGGTAATATCGTCCCCGCCTATGGCAATATGGTTGGGGCAATCGCCTCAGCCATTGAATATGCTGTCGGTGCGCTCAAGGTAAAGAACATCATCATCTGCGGTCATTCTAACTGCGGGGCTATGTCGGCTCTCATCGACTTAGCTACGGAACCGGACAAGCTAAAACATATGCCCACCGTCCGCCGTTGGTTGCATAATGCAGAGGCCGCCGCTGCGACTATTAGTGACCTCCGTGCCGAAGATGTCGGCCCTAAGGATGTGCGCGACCTTGCGGAAGCAAATGTTCGTTTGCAGATTACACATCTAAAAACCCATCCCATCGTTGCCAAAGCCCTCTCCCGTGGGGAGCTAAATGTGCAAGGATGGTATTACGATATTAAGAAGGGCCGTGTTTATATTCTTACTGAGGATGCCAAAACAGAACATTCCGTCAAAGAGGCTATCGCTATCCTTAGAAAAAATAAAAACCCCAATGATGTTTAATCATGCCATCATGACAAACTATAAAAACCGCCTGCGCGCGCTCGTAGGCGGTTTTTTATGTGCCATGCTCTTTGGCTTCCTCTCATCCGCTCAAGCCTCTACCCCGCTTAAACTCACAAGCTGGAATATGGATTGGCTCACCCTCCGCCCCGCTAATGACCCCGCCTTACCGCCTAACGTCCCTACCCGGACACAGGCCGATTTTGCTGCCTTGCGCGCTTATGCAGAGAAGCTCCAAAGCGACCTTATCGCCTTTGAGGAAGTCGATGGCCCAGACGCAGCACGACAGGTTTTCCCCCCGCAGGATTATGTTCTGTTCTTTGCGCCTGACCCCATCATCCAGCAAGTCGGCCTTGCTATGCGGCGCGATAAGGGGCTGACAGCAACCCTCAACCCGGAGCTTACGGCCCTCAATATACTACAAGAGGGCCATCACCACCCCCTAAGAGGGGGGCTAGACATCACCATCCATCATGGGGATGCCCATTTACGCCTCCTCATCCTGCACTTAAAAACAGGCTGCTGGGCCCAGCCACTGACCTCTAAAAAACGGGCTTGTCGGCTGCTTTATCAACAATTTCACGTCATTGAAAATTGGATTTTAGACCGTCAAGATGACGGTATCCCTTTTGCCATTCTAGGCGATTTTAACCGCCGCCTCACCCCGCTCGACCCACTTATGCAAACCCTGCAAAGCGATGCCCCCCTCACCCTGACCACTGCTGGCTTCTCCAGCCCATGTTTAGGAGGGCGGCAATTTATCGACCATATTATCCTCGGCAACCAAGCGCGGGAGTGGCTTATTGCCGATAGTCTAAGGGTTATGGTCTTTCCCCATACAGCACGGGGCATAACCCTCTCGGATCATTGCCCCGTTTCTGTCCAGCTAGCTTTGCCTTAAGCCTTCTCAACAAGCCCAATCTGCTTAATATCATGGAAGCTGAGGGCCTCATTCATCTCCATAGCGCGATTCATCATAAAGCCTGAACCAGCGAGAAAGACGGGGTCTCCATCCAAATCATCAGCCATGGCACTACGATTGACAGCCGTAAATTGCTCCAACGCCGCCTTTTCGCCCGTAACCCAACGCGCTAGAGTGAAGGGCGTGCTCTCAAAACCAACAGGCACGTTATATTCAGCATTCAGGCGGGATTGTAGAACATCAAGCTGCAAGGTACCCACCACCCCGACAATCGGCGGTGCTCCATCTTGAGGGCGAAAGAGCTGGACAACCCCTTCCTCTGCTAATTCAACCAATGCTTGGCGGAGTTTCTTGGCCTTCATAGCATCATCTAAACGCACACGGCGAAGAATTTCTGGTGCAAAATGAGGCACACCGGTAAAGCGCAGCTCCTCGCCATCGGTTAATGTATCCCCAATCCGCAATGTGCCATGGTTCGGGATGCCCACCACATCACCTGCAAAGGCTTCCTCCACTAACTGACGGTCTTGGGCGAAGAAGAATTGCGGCGTGTGCAGGGCGAATTGTTTACCAACCCGCACATGTTTAAGGCGCATACCACGCGTTAAACGGCCAGAGCACACACGCGCAAAGGCCATGCGGTCCCGATGGTTAGGGTCCATATTGGCTTGAATCTTAAAGATTAAGGCCGTGACATTCTCCTCCGTTGCCTCAACCTCACGCGTCTCAGAGGATTGCGCGCGCGGTGGCGGCCCGTACGCAACAAGCGCATCCAGCAAATCCGTAACGCCAATTTCCTTCATCGCGGAGCCGAAAAAGACGGGCGTTAAATGGCCCTCATCAAAAAACTCTTGCTCAAAGGGGGGCAATACGCCCTCAGCAAGCTCTACCTCCTCCCGCATCAGCTGCAAGCGTTCATCATCCTCTGCTAACTCCTCTTTGAGATGCAGAGATTTGGTGCGGATATCATAAATCCCGGCAAATTTTGCAGCACGCCCAACCGGCCATGTCGCAGGGGAGACATCCAACGCCAATGCGCTAGAAATCTCATCAAGCAGCTCAAAGCAATCTTGTGCCTCACGGTCCATCTTATTGATGAAGGTGACGATGGGAATATCCCTCAACCGGCAAATCTCAAAGAGTTTCCGCGTCCGTGCCTCAATCCCCTTTGCCGCGTCAATCACCATCACGGCGCAATCCACCGCCGTTAGCGTGCGGTATGTATCTTCAGAGAAATCCTCATGGCCCGGTGTGTCTAGCAGGTTAAAGACACAGCCCCCGTAATTGAAGGTCATCACCGAGGTAACAACAGAAATACCACGGTCCTTCTCAATGCTCATCCAGTCCGAACGGGTGCGCCGCCGCTCCCCCTTGGCCCGCACATTCCCAGCTAGCTGAATCGCCCCACCAGCGCGAAGGATACGCTCTGTCAACGTGGTTTTACCAGCGTCAGGATGGGAGATGATGGCAAATGTGCGCCGGCGTGACACCTCCGCTGCAATATCACCAGCTTTAGGAGACTCGGACATAGGGACTTTCCTCACTTATGAGCATGAAACAGCAAACGCCGGACGGTACAAACCGCCCGGCGTCTCTTATACGGCTCAAAAACCGTCTCTTAGCGGGAGTAGAACTCGACCACCAGATTCGGCTCCATCTGCACCGGATACGGCACATCGGAAAGCTGCGGCACGCGGATGAAGGTACCCTTCATCTGGCGATGATCAACCTCGATATATTCAGGCACATCGCGCTCAGCACTCTGGACGGAATCCAGAACAATTGCGAGCTGCTTGGACTTCTCACGCACCTCAATCACATCCCCTTCCTTCACGAGGTAAGAAGGAATATTGACGCGCTTACCATTCACCAACACATGGCCGTGGCTGACAAACTGACGTGCAGCAAATGGCGTCATAGCAAATTTCAGGCGGTAAATAACCGCATCCAGACGACGCTCCAACAGACCAATCAGGTTCTCAGACGTATCACCCTTGCGGCGCACAGCCTCATCATAATAACGGCGGAACTGCTTCTCGCTGATGTTACCGTAATAACCCTTCAGCTTCTGCTTCGCCATCAACTGAACAGAATAGTCAGATGGCTTCTGACGGCGACGCTGCCCATGCTGGCCGGGGCCATATTCACGGCGATTAACGGGGGATTTTGCACGGCCCCACAGGTTAACGCCAAGGCGGCGGTTAATTTTATACTTGCTCTCAAGACGTTTTGACATCGGTTAAACCCGTATTCTCTCTCAGACGTACCGATTCTGCGCGGCAGCCCTTTGTTGCACCGGTAGGCTCTCTCCCCATGTTCAACAATGGTTAGACAGAACGGAATCGCCTACGACCATACGGAAGAACAACGCCACAGCGCGCTGCCTCCCAGCCAGACCATCCACATTCCCGGCAATGGGGTTGCGAGTACATGAAGGGATGAGGAATGTCAAGAAACAGGAAGCAATCGCTACCATCGCCTTATAAAAACTATAAAATTAAGATGCGTTTTTATAAGTCCATCTTGGAAAACGCCTTCGCTATCCCGTAATATCGCCCCATATACCTCTTTGTCATTAAGGGAGAATGCTTCCTCATGGAGCAAACTCAAACCAACACCGGGCCACAGCTTACCCCACCACATGGGTTTGCCCCGGCCATTGCAGCCCTCATGCTGGGTACCTTCACCATTGGCACGGGCGAATTCGCCATGATGGGCATTCTGCCCGCCTTCTCCAAGGCACTTCATATCTCTGTCGAGCATGCAAGTTCCGTCATCTCCGCCTATGCCTTAGGGGTCGTCATTGGCGCACCTGTAATGGCGATTGCTGGGGCGCATCTATCACGCCGTACCATTCTGCTTCTCTTGCTCACCCTCTTTTGCATCGGCAATATCGGCACTGTTCTTTGCTCCGCTCTACTTCCGATTGAGGTCATGCGCTTTATCACCGGGCTTCCACACGGGGCCTATTTTGGTATCGCCGCCTTGACCGGGGCTTCCATGACCGTACGCGCCCGGCGTGGGCGAGCCATTGGCATGGTCCTCTCCGGGATTATGATTTCCACCGTTATTGGAGCTCCCCTCAGCACCTTCCTCTCCCATTATATCTCATGGGAGGTCATTTATGGGGCTTTGTCCGTCCTAGGCCTGCTCTGTATTGCAGGAGTATGGGCTCTCATCCCGGCCGATAAACCGCGCCATGATAATAATGCCCTCTCAGAACTTACTGCCTTTAAAAACCCTCATGTTCTGCTCACCCTCCTTACAGGGGCTATCGGCTTTGGAGGGATGTTTGGGGTTTATACCTTCCTCACCTCCGCGCTTGCCCAAGTTACGCATCTAAGCCCTTGGATGGTTACGCTGTATCAAGTCATCTGGGGCTGTGGCATGGTCGCTGGCAATGCCTTTGGCGGGGCCATGATTGATAAAAACCTCGACCTCACAACCATTTTCAGCCTCATTGCTAGCATTATCTTCATGCTTGCCTTCTGGGTTTTTCTCCCATCCCCTGCGGCAATGGTTGTGATTTGTTTCTTTCTTCCTGCCGCTACGATTATCCTAAGCCCTGCTATGCAAGCGCGCCTTATGGATGTTGCAGGGAATGCGCAAACACTCTCCGCCTCGCTTAATCATTCCGCCTTTAATATTGCTAATGCATTAGGGGCATCCTTTGGGGCGTTCCTCGTTGGGCATGGGCTGGGGATGAATGCAGTCGGCTGGGGCGGGGCCATACTCTCCGCTGGAGGGCTGGTGATTTACCTTCTCACCCTCCATGTTGGCCGCCGCCATCCCCTTTAACCCCAAAACGCAGCGCGTGCCTTACGGATGTTGTGTTGCAACGGGCACTGGCTCTGGTGCTGTTTCAGCCAAAGAGCCTTCAATATCCGCCAAGGCTGCGCTGCTGCCCAACGTCCCTGCTGCATAAGCGAGGGATGCAGCAGCACTCAACATACCGTAATAGCTGTCAGAAACGGAAAGACGCGCATTAAGAAGTGTATTTTGCAGCTCTAGCATACGCGTCATCGTCCCATCACCAGAACGGTAAGCGGTCAGAGCAGCATCAAAGCCCGTTTGGCTAGCCTTTTGCAAGCTAAGAGCCGCTTGATAGGCGGTAATCCCCGTATGGAGCATCGCCTCCGCGCTCACGATAGTTCGTACTGCGTTATTTTGTGCATCTTGCAGCGCAGCACGGGCACTATCCTCGCGCTCATGAGCTTGCCGCAAACGGTTACGGCGTAGCCCACCATCATAAATTGGGACAGAAATCCCCGCCGTGATCGTACTCCCAAAGGCATGGATACGGTCATTCAAAGACGCAACCGGCCCTAAAGGTAAATCGCGAAAATGCAGGTCATCAAAATTATACCCCACATTCCCATTCATGAAGATTTGTGGCCGATAACTCGCCCGCGCCCCCTCAACAGCACTTTGTGCCGCCCGCAAACTTGTATAAGCAGCCAAAACATCCGGCCTGCGTGAGACAGCTTGATGAACCATCTCCTCACTAAGGCGAATATCATCAACCTTAATATCGCGCTTATTATCTGTCTGCACATGCAAAGGTTGCGAAGGATTCAACCCAACGGCTGTAAGCAGCTCTAGCCGATAGGTTTCGACATCGCCTTCCGTGCGTGCCAGAACCAACTCCGCCTCAGCAACAGCTTGTTCAGCCTGAGACGTATCCACCACAGTCCCTTCGCCATTGCGTAAATTAGCCGCCGCAGCGCGAGAAATCTCATGCGCGTTCTCAAGCGATTGCTTCACTAAAGCGACATTATTTAACGCTGCAGAATAGCGATAATACGCCAACGCTACTTGATGAATAACCTTCTGATGCTCACCAGTAAAAAGAATATTCTTACCTAAGCTAATCTGGCTGGCTTCCTCCATCGTGGCACGACGTTTGCCGAAGTCGAACAATAGCCATTCCAGTCCCACTTGTTGCCGCTCGATTGTGCCATGAATCTTCGTATTACTATTCGTTGAGGCGTCACCGCGAATCCTGTTATGCGGCTCCAACACCATATATCCCCCCATAGCACTTGCCGTTAAATGAGGGAGATATTGCGAGCGCGCGATGCCTGTCTCCGCCGCGCTCTGACGTGCCGCATCCCACGCCATACGCGTTGAGGGGTTAAGGGACTGCGCTGCATCAATCAAATCCGCCAAATTATAAGCGTGATCGACCTGAACGGAAGCTAAAGCAGGAGCCTGAGGCATACTATGGTCCGCCGCCAACCTAAATCCCGCTGGCATACGCAAGCCCCGCGCGCCACGCTCTGCATGAGGGGTAGCCTCTCCCCCTGCAAGGAGATGACCTTGCGCATTAGTCCGCTGTGCCCAAGGGCGGTCTGGTGCCGTGGGCGCATCCTTCATCGCCCCTGTTTGGCAACCGCTAAGAGCTGTGCTGCCTACCAACCATGCACACAGCCACACCGCCTTGCGCCACCGCCCGCCCGGCGCGCTATATTGGCAAGATGACACAACTGGCCAGCTTTGTGCCTTTTGTCCTTTATTATGCCTCATGCGTTTTTCCCAATCCCTGCCCATCATCACGATTGCCCCTCTCCTTGTGCAGAGGCTGGCGCATCTTCTTTTAAAATCTGGTCCAACCGAATGACCTTTTTCTCCTGATGCTCTGCTGTGGCCCCAAATAAGCATCCTGCATTCATAACAGCCCGCCGTAAAAACACCTTATATTGCCGCAGCCTATGTTGTGTTGGGCGCATATAAGAAGGCTCTAACATAGCAGAACGCAACGAACTCATCGCACCACTAGCAGCCTCCTGCACCCGAGCGGCCTGAAGCATACGTTGGTCATGATTCCACTGCGTTACGTCTTGCCCTAATAAAGCATCTAACGCTTTGAGCTTTTTCATCGCCCCTGTCATCGCACTGCATGGCCAAAAGACCGTGTGCACAACAAAGGTAATGGTTAGTCCAATCAAAATCCCGATAATACGATCGCGCGGGATGGTAAGATCTGTCGCTGGGGCAAATTGCACAAGGTCCGATAAAGCAAAGGCTATGATCATCTGCAAACCCATATAGGAAATCCGCTGATCACCGGCCTTTACCCACGACCCGATAAAAATCATAATCCCAACAACGATCAATAATTCTGCCACACTCGTTAGGTGAGGCATCACCCACACGATGAGCCCCATCGCCATACTACAGCCAATCAGTGCCCCAAAAATACGAAGCCGTTGCTTATCCAACACAGCCCCCATTGTTGGGAGAGACACAACAAAGCAGGTGATGATGCACGTATGCACCCCTGTCCAATTCAACTGCTTATAAGTGATAATCGCTATACAGACAGAAACAGTCCCCTTGACGGCAAAGCGGACATTCTCCTTATCCCAAAACGCCCCCGGTATAAAGAAACCCGGCTTTTTGGGAGGGTTTTTTGCTGGCGGCTGATTAGGAGGGAGCTGGACCTCCTCTGCCGTGAGCGGTTGCGTAAACGCCTGAATTAATCGCTCTATCTCTTGCGCTAAAGGACCAGAGCAAACCGTTTGCTCGTCTATCTCGGTTGGTCGCCTATTCTCGGCAAAACAATCCCCCAATGCCTTCACCTTACCAGCAAGATGAGCGCAATCCTCATCGCTGATAGGCGCATTATTCGTCAAACATTGCTCAACGACTTGCAAAATACCAAAGCTATTTAAAGCAGCACGCCGTAGATAAGAAAGATCCATCCCCGTCCAGCGATGCTCTAACGCTGCAAGGCCGAGAACGCCAAACATACCGCTTACACCCTCACCGACACTATCGGTGATTGCCTCTTGCAAACCTATCGGAATTGGCTGGCCTTTTGCACGGCGGGTTAGGCATTTTGCTGATAAGAACAACCGCTCCACAATCTGATCGGTCAAAACATGCTCTGGCGAGGGCGAAAGCCAACTCCCAATGAACCCTATCAATCCCCCAATAATGAGGAACACACGCCACGCATAAAGTACAAGACGAGCAACTGCATCGCCTATTTGCATACTATCTAAGGTTACAAGCAGGTAAGACAACACTAACCCACCCACAACACTAATGAGACCTAATATGGTGGTGGTACTCAAAAAGAAAAACACAAAGCTCAGCAACAAGTTAAACACCAATGTTGCAAAGAAGTTGTTGATAGTTGTCGCCACACCAACGTAAAGGACACCCGTTACGACCGAGAAAAAGACCACATACATCACGGCGACTTTCATATTCGCCACTCTGTTATTCTGCCATAAGGCGGCCAAGCTCAAGGTAAGCAGGCTCAACATTGGCAGCTGCCATATCTCACCAATCAGCACAGCCCCCATACAAATGAGAGCATTGCGCAAGGCCAAAGCAGTGCGGCCGCGTGTCGGCCTAATAGCCAACCGCCATACCCGCAAAACCGCATCAATGTACGGTTTAAGCATGGCAAGCAGCACCATGGAGAATCTCCACATTGGCCGTCGCCCCTAATCGTAATAAATGTTGGTTTTCAGCGGCATGCTCAATCCGTATCCGCACAGGGAAACGCTGCGCAATATGCACCCAGTCCATTTGCCGCTCCACATACGGAGCCCCGCGGTCATTTTCCTTCATGTAATCAGTCAACACACCCCAACCGACACTCTCCACAACCCCACGGAGTGGGTGGCTACGGTCGATCATGGAATAAACAGTGGCACAATCCCCCTTATGAATCGGGGCAAGATTGATTTCACGAATAGGGGCAAGAGCATACCATTGGTCTTTTGATACCAACGTAAACAGCACCTGATTAGCCGCAAGGACCTCCCCTTCCCGCACGCCTAGGCTGGTTACAAAGCCATCAAGATTCGCTGTAACGCGCGTTTGGCGTAGTTCATAACGAGCATGCTCCACCGCTGCGACAGCTTCTTTGAGAATCGCTTCAGCATGCTTCACATCACCAACGGCGACTTGGCTCGCCTGCTCGGCATGTTGGGCTTCGGCCAAGGCATCAACAGCCGAGTTAAACCGCGTCACAGCTTGGTCATAAACCTGCCATGAGACATAATGTTGCTCAGCCAAAGGTTTAAGACGCGTCACCGTGCGCCATGCAAGGTCTTTCTCATCCTCTGCTTGATGGTGCCTACGTTCACTTGTTGCAGCCTCTGCCATACGCACAGCCAAAGCACGGCGGGCGTCATTAAGGTCTGCCTCGGCTTGCGCTTGGCTCGCCTCGGCCCGATGCAAGGCAATCTCGTAAGGTTCAGGGTCGATTTGATAAAGCAAATCCCCCTTATGAACAGGCTGGTTAGGCTCCACAGCCAGATGCTGCAAACGCCCCCCTACCAGAGCTGCAACATGAACGCTCTCTGTATAGATAATCGAACTATCACTATCAGGATGCAGCCCTGATTCATGATCCACATACAGGGCCACAAGCAACGCCCCCACAAGGGCAGAAAGGGCCAACACGCTCCCCACAGGGAAGCTGCCTTTAATTCGTTCTGTTTTCATCAAAGCACCCTTACTGCCCAAAAAGCACCAGCCAGCCTATCAGACCGACCAATGACCCAAGGGAAAGATACGTCACCAAATGAAAGCGCAATAAGCCATCCACATGCAAAGCAAGGAAGATTGTCCGCAGCAAAACCGCCCCGATCCCCCCAATAACAAGGCAGATTAACCAAGCGGGGAAATACGCACCCACTATGGGAAAACTAGGCGCACCCACCCATGCCCATCCTTTTGATGGAACAAGACTTAAAGACACAACCCACCATGGTATGCCATCACGAGAGGGAAAAGCGACCTTAGGCAACTTCATACAAGATTCTACTCCAACCATCAGAAAAATACATACTGTCGCAATATGGGGTGCTTACCCTCTTGGATGAATACGCTACAGCGACCACACACGCTTTGTTCACTGAATTATATATGTTTTAGCAGGTACGATGCGTTAAGGATATAGAGGACCAAGCCGTCTTTCAAACAGATTGAACCCATCACATACACAAACCCTACCCCCTAAAGCCCTTCCTTATACAGTCCCTATAACGCTATGACGATACGCTCCCAACACGGCGATAGAGCAGCATATAGAGGCGTAACCCTAATGCCACAGCAGTAACCCCTAGCCCTGCTGCAAGGCCAATCCACAAACCTTTAACACCATAACCCTGACAAAAAGCCAGCCAATACCCCAAACCAATGCCGACCAAGCCATAAGTTACAATGCTAATGACCATGGGTACCACCGTATCACCACAGCCACGCAAGGCACCGTTACACACTGCCTGTATCCCATCTACAATCTGGAAAATCCCCGCTATTTTTAAAAGCAGAACCGTTTTTGCAAACGTCCCAGCATCGGGCGGCGTCCCCGTATAATAAAGCCGTGCAATCCAATCCGGGCTAAGCATCAATACAAGGCCTGTCAGAATCGTCCACAACAATACAAGCAGCAACGCCCCGCTAGAGGCCCGGCAGGCTTCTAATGGTCGTTTTGCCCCACGCCAATAAGCCACCCGCACATTCGCCGCTTGCCCAATGGCTAAACACACCATGAAAAAGAGGGAAATCGTGTTCAATGCCACTTGGTGCGCTGCCAGACTATGCGTCCCTAACCGCCCTGCATTTAATGTAGTGATTTGAAAGAGCAAAAGCTCTGCCGTGGCGGTCACCATCATCGGCAAACCAAGGTGCAAAAGCTCCTTAATAAGCGACAGACGCACCTTCATAGGCTTCAATAACGCCCGTAAATTGGCTTTACGCAGGCATAGCCCCAACAAAACAAGGCTCGCCCCCCACCCTGTGAGCATGGTGGCATGGGCCGAGCCGAACAGCCCATAAGCCGGTAGACCAAACCAACCATGAATTAGAGCCGCATTCAGCACCCCATTACACACGGCCATAATCGGCATTGTCCATAATAAGAGCGATTCTGCTCCCAAGGACGGCAAGGCCACACGGCATAACCCTAACAGAACGAGATTCGGCAATAAGGCATAGAGCAATACATCAATAAACCGCCCCCCTTGCGTGACGACAAGGTCGGGCTCTCCCATCCATGTGAAAATCGGGCTGGAGCATAATAAAATCAACAAGCACGGTATAAAGGCCAGCAAGGCGACCATAACCCCAGCACTGATGATGCTACGTTTATCATGCCCTCCATGATGGCCATGCTCCACCCCACCACGCGCATGGGAGAGCAGCACGCCGACTCCACCCAACACCGCTTGGAAGGAAATCATGGTCGTAAAAAAGAAATTGTTGGAAATCCCACCAATGGCAACCGCATCGACCCCTAAACTCCCGAGAAGGATCGTATCTGTCACCCCCATGGCCATCTCTGCCAACTGAGCGAGGGCAAGAGGCAAACTAACCTGAATGAGAGTGCGAATATGCGCGGACATCCCTACTCTAGGGTGTTTTATGTGGATTTTTGATGCAGACATACCATTCTCTTAACGCATATAACCCAAGACGCAACTATGAAAGTCGTAATTCCCCTGTTGCACCAGACGCATCTCTGTCGCATTGAACAGATTATGACTACGAAGCAGAGCCACATCACCGTGCCCCCCGCCTTGTTCAGCCTAAAGCTGCATGACAGCCACCGCCGTGAGACTGTCCCCTTTCTTCCCGAAGACCCGGCGCATATCCGCCTCTATTTTTGTGGACCAACGGTTTATGACCGCGTCCATCTGGGCAATCTGCGCTCTATGCTTAGTGCAGATATTATGGTGCGCCTGCTTCATGCTCTTTATGAGCGCGTCACTTACGTCCGCAACATTACTGATATTGATGATAAAATCATTCAACGTGCCGCAGAGAATGGGGAGGACATCACCCACCTTACCGAACGCACAACAAAGGACTTCCACCAAGACCTCGCTGCACTAAATATCCTACCCCCCACTATTGAGCCGCGTGCTACGCATCATATCCCTGACATGCTGGCGATGATTGAGCGTCTCATCACCCAAGGCCACGCTTATGAAGCTGACGGGCATGTGTTGTTTGATGTTACCTCCTTCCCCAGTTACGGCGCGCTCTCTGGTCGGTCGCTAGAGGATATGCAGGCCGGAGCACGTGTGGAGGTTGCCGATTATAAACGCCATCCCGGTGATTTTGTCCTCTGGAAGCCTTCCAACGCAACAGAACCCGGCTGGGATAGCCCCTATGGGCGCGGGCGGCCCGGCTGGCATATTGAATGTTCCGCCATGGCAGAACGCTATCTAGGGGAGAGTTTTGATATTCATGGCGGGGGCAATGACCTCCTATTCCCTCATCATGAAAATGAGCGTGCCCAATCGCTTTGCTGCCATCCTCATAGCCATTTCGCCCGCCATTGGCTCCATACGGGGATGCTGCTCTCTGGTGGGGAGAAGATGTCCAAATCGCTGGGCAATTTCCATACAATCCATGAGGTGTTAGAGCGCGCACCCGCAGAGGCCCTCCGCCTGCTTTTCCTTGGGGCGCATTATCGCTCTACTCTGGACTTCACATGGGAGAAGCTGGAGGAAGCACGCCATATTATGGACCGCTTCTACCGTGCTTTGGAGAAAACCCCCGCCACGAAAGACGATTCACGCCCTGTTGATGTCCTTAATGCGTTATGTGACGACCTCAATACACCACAGGCACTCAGTATTCTGCATCGTTATGCTGATGCGGCGTTAGAGGGCCAACAGGAGGCCGCTAATCAGCTCCTCGCAGGGGGGCAGCTTTTGGGCCTCTTTACCATGAGCCCGACTGAATGGTTCCAAGGGGGAACAGAGCTAGACCCTGCTACGATTGATGCCCTCATTGAAAAACGCCTCGCAGCGCGTAAGGTGCGCGATTTTGCCCTTGCCGACCAGATACGCAATGACCTCGCCGCCCAAGGGATTCTGCTCGAAGATGGCCCTAACGGCACCACTTGGCGCAAAGGATAAACAACAATGACAGGCCGTAATGGTGGGGCAGACCTCGCCCCACCCGCTCCATTCGACCCCGTTATCATCCTCGTGCGCCCGCAATTAGCGGAGAATATCGGCACCACAGCGCGCGCTATGGCTAATGGGGGATTATTTCACCTCCGCCTTGTTGCCCCGCGTGATGGCTGGCCCCAAGCACGCGCATGGTACGCGTCCTCTGGGGCTGACCGCATCCTAGAAGCTGCAACTGTTTTTGATACAGTCGATGACGCGATTGCAGACCTTCACCGTGTTTTTGCCACCTGTCCACGGCCTCGCCACGTCATTAAACCGGTGATGACAGCCCGTGGAGCGGCGGCTGAGTTACGCGCTATCAGTTCCCGCCACCTTAAAGCGGGCATCCTTTTTGGGCCAGAGCGCGCAGGGTTGGATAATGAGGATATGGCCCGTGCCGATACGCTCATCCGTTACCCGCTGAATCCGCGCTTTATGTCGCTTAATCTGGCACAAGCGGTCTTAGTCATGGCTTATGAATGGTATCTTACAGAAGATACCGTACCTGAGCGTTATTTTATGACGAATGAAACACACGTCGCCACAAAGGGGGAGGTTGAGACCTTTATGACCCACCTCATCCACGACCTTGACGAATGTGGCTTCCTCCATCATGAACAAAAGCGGCCCGGTATGGTCCGCAATCTCCGCCATCTCTTTGCCCGTGGCGAAGTGACTGAGCAAGAGTTACGGACCCTCCATGGGGTCGTCAGTGAACTCTCCCGCGCGCGTAAAGCCCGCCACTTGAAAAAGTAACGCTCTCTTTATGTTCTTCCAAAGCCCGCATGACCTCCTCCTACGTTATAAACAAAAGCGGCAACAACAACGCCCTCCGGCACAAAGTAGTTTTCTCTCGCAAGATAATATCTTTAACATCCCTGTAAAAAGGCGTACGGGGGTACGTCTCTTAGGGGACCTATATCATATCAGCCTAAGCATAGGCTGGACTGCCTTTTTTGCCGCCACCACAGGGGCTTATTTCTTCATCAATCTCCTCTTTAGCCTTTGCTTTTTTTGCCTACCCCATGGGGTTAGCAACGTCCAAAAGAACGATTTTTGGGCGGATTTCTTCTTTAGTGTGCAAACGCTCTCAACTGTGGGGTATGGTTACCTCTACCCGCAAGGCTATCTGGCGAATGCCATTGCCTCTATAGAAGTATTCGTTGGCGTGGTGTTTACCGCCATCATCACCGGCTTAGTCTATGCACGCTTTTCCCGCCCTCGTGCAGCCGTCCTCTTTAGCCGCGTGGCCACGCTTTCCCAGCGGGGCGAGCATATGTGCCTCAATTTCCGTGTTGGTAATTTGCGGCGCACCCCCCTCATCAATGTAGAGCTTGAAGCAATTATCGCCCGCACACAACAAGATGATACAGGCCGGGAAACCCTCCAGCTAGACACATTGCCATTAACCCATGGCCATATTCCGCTGCTCCCTGTTAGCCTCTCCTTCACCCATACCGTTACGGAAGAAAGCCCGATTTATGAGCGGGATAAAGAGGCTCTGCTGCAACAACAAGCGGTCATCCTGCTCACCCTCACCGCAACGGACCCCGTATCCGCACAAAGTGTGTTTTCATACCGCATGTATAAAGCCGATGACCTTCTCCCAAAGTCACGCTTTGTTAGTCTGCTCCAGCCAAATAATGATGGTGTCTTAGAGGTCGATTTCAGCCTCTTTCACTCGACCATCCCTGATGGCACAAGCGATACAAACAACGCACCTTCCCCACAAGAGCCGGTGGAGGCCCAGCAGCAACCAGAAGATGCTCCTACTCCTCCCTCCGAGCCGCAGGGATAAATTATCCCTGCACCGCGTCCTCTAAGCGTTGCAGCACACGCCCGCGGCCCATAAGCGGTAAAAGCGCGGCAAGCTCTGGCCCAGCATCCTCACCTGTTAGGGCCAAGCGTAGAGGTAGAAAGAGCTTCTTGCCTTTACGGCCTGTCTCAGCCTTTATGAGGTCGATCCAGCGTTTCCACACTGTTTCATCCCACGGCTCTGCGGGTAAAAGCTGTGCTGCTTGGCGGAGGAACGCGCCATCTTCAGGCTGCGAGGGTGCGACAATATCCCCCTGCACCACAGCCCACCAATGTGCAATCTCTACCGCAAGGTCGATATTCCCACGGATGGCCAACCAGAATGCCTCATCAGCCCCCTCTGGCAAACGTGGCCGGATTTCCTCATACGACATGCTATGCAACACGCGCCGGTTCAACCCCAAAAGCTGTGGAACATCAAACCGTGCGGCAGAGCGTGATACATGGCTAATATCATAGCCTTGAATAATCTCCGCCATATCTGCCACTTGCGGGTCGTCCGAACTTCCCAACCGGGCAAGATAAGCCACTAAGGCCCGTGGCTCTATCCCATCATGCCGCAAGGTGGAGAGAGACAAACCGCCTAAACGTTTGGAGAGCTTACCGCCATCCTGCCCCAAAAGCAGCGGCAGATGCCCAAAGGTGAAATGCCCCACTTTGGTGCCAATAGCCTCGGCAATATCCAACTGCACACCCGTATTGGTCACATGGTCTTCCCCACGCAGAATATGGGTGATGCCCATATCCACATCATCAATAACAGAAGCCAATGTATAAAGGATGCTCCCATCCGCACGGACCAATACCGGGTCGGACACGGCACTTAACTTTACATGGCACTCCCCCATCACAAGGTCTTGCCATGTCCGCGTTGTCCCGCTGAGCTTAAACCGCCAATAAGGCACCTTGCCATTTGCCTCGGCGCGAGCGCGTTGCTCCTCTGTCATCCGCAGCATCGCACGGTCATAAAGCGGGGGCTTCCCCTCTCGCAGACGTTGCTCGCGCTTATATTTCAGCTCCAACTCACTCTCAAAACAAGGATATAACCGCCCATCAGCTTTAAGCTGAGCAATGACTTCCTCATAACGGGCTAAACGCTCAGACTGCCGAGCATATTCGTCCCAGTCTAACCCAAGCCATGTGAGGTCCCGGCCAATCCCCTCCTCATACGCTTTGCTGCCGCGTTGTGTATCTGTATCATCCATCCGCAGCAAAAAGCGGCCCCCATGCCGCCGCGCGAACAGCCAATTCGCTACGGCAAGACGTGCATTACCAACATGGAGCTGCCCTGTGGGCGAAGGAGCAAAGCGTACTTTCATAATCATTCCGTCTTTTGGTCTCATAAATCTAAAAACTAAGGGGCGGCGTTAGGGTTAGGATTCAGCCTGCTTGCGGCGGATGATTTCCGTCACAAAGGCCTCGTCATCATCCTCATCAGCAAGGTCATCATCATGCGCAGTGTTCGAAAAACCCTCAAGAGCGGCTTCATCAACAAGGCGGCGCGGGTCTAAGGCACGCCAATCACGCTCCATCGGAGTGGCAGGGCTGGAGACAAAATCATCCAGCTCCGTGCTGGCCTTCCATCCATCCTCACCAGCATCCACAACCTCAGCATTCTCCCCAAAGGCGAACCAACTTTCCAGCACATCGCGCTCTGCAGCCCCGGGGATACGGCACCGCTCTACACTATCGCGCACATAAGCACGCGCAAAAGCATTGGCATGGGCGAGGTCTAAAAAACCTTTGACCTCCTCCACCACGTCATCATCACCCGCACTCGCCCCGGATTGGTCGAGGATACGCACCACCCAGCCAGTCTCCCCCGGCTTGGCAGTGGCGGCTTGCTCTGGCTCCTCCCCTTCGCTCACTTCCCCGCGAATACCAGTGATGAAAGCGCGCTGCGCCTCTTTATCAGCCTCATCCATCATTTGGCTCTCTCCTGAAGTTTCTGCAAAAGGAACTCACGGCCAATCTTCACCCGTGGCACCTCATCATAAGCAACAATATCCGCCGTTGCATAAGTCTCCGACCAGCGATCAGGCAGAAAAGACCCAGTGCCCACAATATCAATCGGGGCAGACGCATCATGCATGGCTGTGCATTTAGCGATGCCAAAGCCAGAGGAGACAATAATCTTTACCTTTGTGAAGCCTGCCTCATCCAACGCTTCACGCATCCGCCATATCGCTGCGGCAGAGACCCCCGTCCCCACCAAATAACGCAGCTCTTTCTCCGAGCGATAACGCCGAATCGTACCCGGCGTGTGACGCTCCAACACTTCATAAGAGCGTTGCGGGTCTAACCCTTCTAAAAACCGCCCGCCATGCGTATCTAGCCGCACACTCACATTCCCCGCTGCTGCACGCTCTGGGAAGCGGCGGCAGACAGCCAGCGCATCGCTCACCTCTTGGCCAAAATAATCAACTAGAACGGTTAAACCTTCATCGGGGAAGCGTTCCACATACATTTCTGCGGCCCGCAAGGTAGAGCCTGCATAGCCAATAAAGGCATGTGGCATCGTCCCTAGCCCACGCTCCTGCCCAAAAAAACGTGCCGTGTCGTGATTCGCATTGCCGATAAAGCCAACAGCCCCTTCCTTCTGCGCGGCGCGAGAGCCCACAGCGGCGGCATAAGCCATAAGCTCTTGCATCTCCGCCCCCGCGCAATGGCGTGCATCCATCGCGAGGAAGGGCACTTTGGGTAAGGCCAAAGCCATTTGATACGCGTTATGTGCCGCAACACAAGCCGCCCCTGTTTTTTGGAGCAACAATGTCTCTAACGGCGCAAGGGCCTCCAACGAGCCTGTAAGGTAAAAGAGCGGGTCACCCGCCCCGACCCATGTCCCCTCTGGATGGACCTCTGTAATCTCCACCGCAAAACCTTGATGCTGGGCAACATTCTCTACCCAGCGCAGAGCCAGCCCATAAGCCGCCACAACCGGGCGACGGATAAAGACGGCATAGGTTACTCGACTATCCCCAAACTGGCGGACAATATCGCGCATTCTTAAAAAATACGCATCCGTCCGCCCCTCAATCTGGGCCGTCTCCAACTCTTGCCGCGGGGTTTTTGCCTGTTTGAGGGCCTGATTCCAACTGCTCACACGACCACTCCCTTATAAAGAGCCCGCCAGCACGCGATGGGCTGGCCGTTCTGCTCACCCTTTTGCAAAGATACGCGCCATCCGCTCGGAGAGCTGGAAGGCAATCTCCAAAGATTGCTCCGCATTCAACCGTGGGTCACAGAATGTTTTATAGCATGTTGGCAAGTCAGCATCGGTCAAACCACGCGGGCCGCCAGTGCATTCTGTCACGTTATAGCCTGTCATCTCCAGATGAATCCCGCCAGGGATACGCCCTGCTTGCTCAAACACATCCATAAAGCCGGTAATCTCCCCCAATACATGCTCAAACGCACGCGTTTTATACTTATTGGAGGATGTCGTGGTGTTACCATGCATCGGGTCGCACACCCATGTCACACGGCGGCCTGTTTGGGAAACAGCCTCCAATAAAGGCGGCAGAAGCTCCCGCACCTTTTGATGCCCCATACGGGAAATCAAGGTAATGCGACCGGCCTCATCCTCTGGGTTGAGAATATCTAAGAGTTTTTTCAAATCCTCCACTGTGGTGGTCGGCCCGACCTTGATCCCAATCGGGTTATCCACCCCACGGAGGAACTCCACATGCGCGCCATCAGGCTGGCGCGTGCGATCCCCAATCCAAAGGAAATGAGCCGAGAGGCCATAATGCCGCCCGGTCGTCTCATCAATACGTGTCAAAGCTTGCTCATAAGGCAGCAGCAATGCCTCATGAGAGGTAAAGAACTCCACCTCATCATATTGAGGGGCATTATCATCCACACCACAGGCCTTCATAAAAGCAAGGCTGCCTTCAATCTGGCTGGCAAGCTGCGCGTAACGCTCCCCTTGGGGGGATTGCTGCACATAATCCAACATCCAGCGATGCACATCATGCAGATTAGCAAAGCCGCCATGGGAGAAAGCCCGCAATAGATTCAACACACCAGCAGCTTGAAAATACCCCATCTCCATCCGGGCGGGGTCTGCTTTACGCGCTTCAGCGGTGAAGTCCGGACTATTGACGTTATCCCCGCGATAGCATGGCAGCTCCACCCCATCGCGTGTCTCGATATCAGAAGAGCGCGGCTTCGCATATTGCCCGGCCATGCGTCCGATTTTCACCACAGGCACTTTGGCTGAAAAAGTCAGCACGGCAGCCATTTGCAACAGAACGCGGAACGTATCGCGAATAATATCGCCGGTGAACTCCCCAAAACTCTCCGCACATGGGCCGCCTTGCAAGACAAAGGCCTCCCCGCGTGAAGCCGCTGCTAACCGCGCTTTGAGCCTGCGCGCCTCCTCCCCAAAAACGAGTGGTGGATAGCGATGCAACCGCGCCTCAACCTCGGCAAGAGC
Source organism: Bombella sp. ESL0385 (assembly GCF_009725755.1). Classification (GTDB taxonomy): domain Bacteria; phylum Pseudomonadota; class Alphaproteobacteria; order Acetobacterales; family Acetobacteraceae; genus Bombella; species Bombella pollinis. The sequence goes on along the minus strand of NZ_WNIJ01000001.1, from coordinate 674,556 downwards.
GTTTTGGTCCTCATAATGCGGGGCTTGGCGGATGGGCCGCGTGCGCCAACTCTCGGGAGACCATGAAGCTTTGCTCTGCCTATCTGACTGCTGCATCTTACTCTCCTACAACATGGGGAACGGGGCGGATTTACCATACCTTTTAGGGCATGATCAGGCTGTTGGCACCTTGTTTTATGGCTGAAATACGTTGCAAATGGTAGAGTTTGCAGCAAATTAATCGGCTATCTTCACGCAGATCTGCCATCTTTCTCTCTGAAAAAACTTGATTATTACGCCCCATATAGCGAGTATAATGCCCTAGAAGTAGCTTTACCACGCAGGACGTAATCACATATGGCTTCGCGCTTTTCTTTCCCCCTCATGCGGCTGACAACACTCGCAGCCTTGGGGCTTGCCACCTCTCTTAGCTCTCACGCTGTTGCGCAGAGCGTCCATTTTAGCACCCCTTATCAGGACGACTCCTCCAGCAAAGTTAGCAGCAAAAAATCGACACAAAAAACCACAGCACCTACCACCCATGGTGGTGAGCATTTCCACGCTACAGGCCATCGCCCCCCACCGCCGGGTTATCAGGATGTGCCCTCCACAGAATTTGAAAATGGGCCAGACCCGGACCACGAAGCCCATCTGCGCTCTAACCGAGATGCTGTCACAGGGAGCAACCTTGGGCATTTCGGTAGCGCGTATCAAGATAGCAACCCCATCCAAGGCGGCAAAATGGGCGATGCAACAGGCAATGGCTGGGTTGCCCCGCGTGGCAACGGCTTTTAATCGCCCTGTGCCTCTCTAAAAGCAGGGCGTTACCCCCGATTACGCCCGCGTGCGAGTAGGAACTCATATTCCTTACGGAAGAAGTTTCTACTCGCCATATATTCAAAATGAATAATCCGCAACGAGCCAATCCCCACGGCTAGATCATGCCGTGTTGTACTTGTACTGTGGCTTTGCTGGTATTTTTCTATTAGGAACTGTTGTTCCTCTAAAAAAGCTTTACTAGTAGAGCGCGGAAGATGGCCGCCTGCTTCTGTCAGATGGATAATATCTTTCACCATCTGCTCACCTGTTTGTAGCGCATTTTCGGGCAATCGCTTTTGCAACGCCAAATCCCGCAAGGTGATGAGATGCCGTCCTACCGTCATCACCGCCAATGTCCCACGGACCATACTATTCACGTCATGCTGGGGTAATTTCCCTGCAAAACGTATGACCTGCTCCATGCGTTGTGTGGTTTGGCTTGTCCAGTCATTTTGAGCTTTCTTACGGCCTTGCAAAGGCTGTTTAAGCTGGCGAATCTCCTCCACAAGCTGGCGGCGTAACTGCGCCCATGCTTGCTTAGTGGAAAATGGCATTACCGTTTTAAAAATCTGCACCCCACTGCATAACGCCAAAAGCAAAGCAAGGGATTGGTTAAACCACTCTACCTCATTAATGCGCGCCTGATTATCCAACCCCAATACCCAAGGGAAGAAATTAACATAAGAGGCTGCAATACCAACTGTAGGGGGATAGCGTAACGCTATCCCACCTAGAAACATCAACACCGCAAAAGGAAGAGAAAATACCAGGTAATTAGAGGTCAGCGGCATTACAAAAAAGACGGGAATAATACTGGCCAATACCGCCCATACCGCTCCGTAAAAGAAGGATTTACTCACTAGGATCATATTATCCATAATGGAGAAACGGGCGCAAACCACAGCCAATAGGCTTAAATAAGCCCACCCGTAGGACCATGCGGTTACTTCCCATATTAATGCACCTAAAATCATCGCCACTGCAGCACGCACCGCATTGGTAAAGGCCAACCTCCCATCCGCAATACGGTGAATATGATGCCGCACCAAGACATGCCGCTTCCGCTTCTGTAACCCTACAAATTGGGATTCCACAGCCGAGCGGAAATCCACCAACATGGCTTCCACCCCCACCCCGGCGATGCTTTGCTGGATGGAATCATCATCATTCAGCGGCAGGCAACGTTCTAATTCCTCCCGATTCTCCTGCAACATAACATCCAACCGCCCCAACCCCGCGACCACTTGGAGAATGTCTTTTTTCAATAAATTGGAGAGGTCATCCATTTCCTCAGCAACACGCTCCAGCCCCTTGGCTAAACGCTCTGGAATATGCGAGGCAGAAGCAAGGCGGGAGCTCAGCCCCACCCCACGTGCAAGAACAAGAGCTACACGCTCTAACGTGACATAAGCGCGGTCCGCATCTTCCCCTGCTAAGCGGGAATCAATACGGATAAACTCTAACTGGTCATTAAAACTTTGAAGTGAGCCAAGCAACCGCGTCAGCCCTTTAATCCCCTCATCATCACGCCGTAAAATCTGCCCTAACGCGATGGCTGTTTGGCTCAACAACTCTGCAATGCGCTTTTGCAATTCCGCCTGTGCCGCACGGTCCGCCCCCGGTACAGCAATCATTCCCGCGACCATCTCACAAACAACGCCGAGTAAAATATAAGAGCCGCGCGCCATGGCGATATAGAACACATGATCCGGCTGCTCGGCTGAGGCAAGGGCGATAATGGCCCCCGTATAGCCAGCGAGAACCATCGCATAACCACGGAAGTTATCCAGCAAACAGGCAATACCCGTACACCAGCCAACCCATCCTGCTAAAAGTAAGAAGAAAATCCATGGATGTTGCGGGGCAATGGCGATGAGGCCAATCCCCCCCACCATCCCCAGCATGGTCCCAGCAATACGCCACCGCCCTTTAGAGAGACTCATCCCGCGAGAATTCTGGGCGACAATCCACACCGTCATAGCCGCCCATTGCGGCCCGCCCATCTCCATCTTCAAAGCGATGGCAAGAGCGACTAAGCAGGCGATGGTTGTTCTAAGGGAGAAGAAAACGGCACTCAGAGTTGTGGGCTGTAACTTGGGCCAACTCATGCCTATCTCCCCCCTTTAATAAAGCCTTATTGCTTATCCACCATACGGGTTGGGGTTCTCATCGTCACGAACTCCTCTGCAGTGCTAGGATGCAAAGCAATCGTTTGGTCCAACTGCTTCTTCGTCAGCTTTGCCGTTACAGCAATAGCCAGCATTTGGATAATCTCTGGCGCATCAGGCCCGACCATATGCGCGCCCAACACAATGTCGCTCTGGCGGTCCACCACCAGCTTCATCAACACCTTCCCGGCCCGTTTCGGCAATGTTTGGCGCATGGGGGTGAAGGTGGATGTATAAATAGCGAGGTTATGCTTTTGGGCCGCTTCCTCCTCACTCAGCCCCACAACCCCTATAGGGGAGGAGAAGAACACCGCCTTAGGTAGCGTCTCAAAGGACCATGTGCGCCCTTGCGGGTTAAAAAGCTGCTCGGCCAACATATGGCCTTCTGCAATCGCCGTGGGGGTTAGGTTATATTCATCACGAATATCCCCAATCGCATAAATAGAAGGGATATTCGTCCGCCCATCAATCCCAGCGACAACATGGCCCTTCTCCATCACTACGCCAACAGAATCAAGGCCTAGCTTATCAATAGCGGCCCGGCGACCCGTTGCCATAATGACAGCATCAACCTCATGAGCTGTGCCATCATCCAACACAAGGCGAACAGCTTTACCACCGCCAACATCCTCTAACCGCACGGGGCTCGTGCCGGGATGTTGCGTAATGCCATATAGGTCTATCAACTCTTTTAGATGAGCGCGGACCTCACCATCAAAGCCGCGCAAGGGCAACGTCTGACGGTAGAATAAATCCACCTGAGAGCCCATACCGGCTAAGATACCAGCAAACTCCACCCCAATATACCCGCTGCCAATAATCGCAACCCTTTGGGGCCGCTCTGGGAGGTGAAATAGCTCATCAGAGGTAATGGCCAACTCTGCACCGGGAATGTCCAACCGTATCGGGGTCGAACCTGTGGCGAGGACAATCTTCTTAGCCCGCACGCGCTGTACCGGGGCATCCGGTGCAAGGACAGAAGGGCCAATCTCGATCGTATGAGCATCAATCAGACGGGCATCCCCCGTATAAAGGGTGATGCCTGCTTTCTCCAACATAGAGATGTAAATGCCATTTAGGCGTTCAATCTCACGGTCTTTCGCGGCAAGGAAGCTATACCAATCGAATGTTTCAGGCCGTTGGACATCCCAACCAAAAGCTGGGGCATCCTCAATCATACGGCCTGTCTCTGCAGCATAGACCATCAGTTTTTTGGGGACACAACCGAGATTGACACAGGTCCCACCCCAATGACGGCGTTCGGCAATGCCCACGCGGGCCCCGTTCTGCGCGGCAATACGCGCACAACGCACCCCACCTGAGCCAGCACCAATGACAAAGAGATCCAATTCCTGCATAGCGTGTATCCCTCCCCGCAAAGACTCCTGCCTTTACAGCGCGGCTTTACCGCTCTGCAAACGCTTTCTCGACCACATAAGAGCCTTGGCGGCTCATATTACCTTCCTCAAAACCGCGCTCTTCCAGCAGTTTTTGTGTATCTGCAAGCATCTCTGGGGAGCCACAAATCATCACACGATCATGCTCTGGGTCTAGCTCATCAATATTCAGGTCACGGAAGATGCGGCCATTATTGATCAATGCCGTGATACGCTCCTGCACGGGGAACTCCTCACGCGTCACAGCGGGATAATATTTCAGCTTCGCAGCAACATCTTCACCAAGGAACTCATGCTTTGGCAGGATATTGGTGATGTAATCCCGGTAGGCCAACTCCCCACGCTCACGCACTGTATGGGTGAGGATGACATTCTCATAGCGATCATATGCATCAGGGTCTTTAATCAAGCTCATGAAAGGAGCAAGACCCGTCCCGGTGGAGAGGAAATATAGATTCCGCCCCGGTTTGAGATTATCGAGCAACAAAGTGCCAACTGGCTTACGGCCAATCAATACCGTATCACCAACCTTTACATGGCGCAGGCGGGAAGTGAGTGGGCCATTCTCCACCGCAATGGAGAGGAACTCCATCTGATCCTCATAATTCGCAGAGGCAAGGGAGTAAGCACGCAATAACGGCTTGCCCTCTACCTCAATCCCAATCATCGCAAATTGCCCGTTGGAGAAGCGCAAACCGGGGTCGCGAGTCGTGGTGAAGCTGAAGAGCCGGTTTGTCCAATGATGCACTTGCTTCACCGTGGCCGGATAAAGATGGCCATATTCTTGCGTTGGGACAGCAAGGCGATATTGGCCCTCATACCCTTCAAAAGGGACGAGGCCCGTCAATGGCTCAGCAATAACAGGGGTCGGAGCTGATTCAGCAGGATAAGGTGTGCTCATGAATCCGTCTTTCTCTCCAAAATGACGCTAGGTCACAATCTTTTATCTCAAGGGGGTGATACTAGCGAGAGGCCATCATTACCACCCATCATGCCCCGTACCATGCCTATCTTTTCCTCTTTTGTCATCACAAACACAGTCATACCCGCCTTTTTGCTTGACTTCCCTACCCACCACTCCCGAAAACACCCCTATGACAGATGCTTCCTCCTCTTATGATTCCGCCAATACAACGCCTCTCTCCCCTGCGGAGTTCGCCTTAACACAGGCTGAAGAAGCCTTTGGCACGCATCTTGCCATCACCCCGCGTGAACGTGCCGCTTTGCTCCGGCAAGTGGCGCGCCGTTTAGGGGCTGATAAAACCAGCATTAATGAAGCCGAGCTCCTCCATGCGCTCTGCCAAGTCCGCCGCCGTGGTTGGGCTAACAGCATGATGAACCATGCTCATCGCAGCGGGGCGGTTTGGGTACGTAAAGCTGATGTCCTCCTCGCAGCGGAACGGATTCACGACCCCCTCATTGATGAGGAAGGCCAAGCCGCCGTGCTGGAAAGCCTCTTGGAGGAACGCTGGCGGGATATGGCCGATACCCCCTTGCGCGTCCTTGATGATGTGCGTGCCGACCTAGCCGATGCGGGAACGTACCTCTCTGGTGCGCAAATTGAGCGTCTCTCCCACAGCATTGCTCGTGCCTTTGGTGGGGTTGATCTCGGCTTTGAAGATGAGCTGATCCTTGAGGAAGAACGCCGCGCACGCGAGCAAGAGGACATCCGCGCCAAAGCCGAGGCCCGCCGCGCACGCGAGCTACAGAAAATTAAAGACTGGGAAGCCACACTTGTCGGGTTTGAGAAACTCCCCGCCCTTCTGCATTGCTCCCGCCGCGAAGCCCTACGTTGGATTGCAGAACAGCGCATCCCCATCGCCAAACGCGACCAACAGCCAGACGGGTTGGAGATTTTCTATTTTGACCCAGCCGAGCTTAAAAAATGCCGCCCGCTCCTCAATAGCTGGCGACGTGGGACAAGCCAAAAACGCGATGAAGAGTATGATGATAGCCCCCAAGCCCGCAAAGGCAATGCAGCTATCGCGCGTGTAGCGGCATTAGACCGCTTTGCAGCGCATTTCCGCACGGCACGCGCGCTTAATCGCCGCATCACGCTTGTGACAGGGCCGACCAACTCCGGCAAATCTCATACAGCGTTAGAGGCCCTCGCCCAAGCAGAAAGTGGGCTGGCCCTCGCCCCGCTGCGCCTCTTAGCCCATGAGTTCCGCGAGGCTATGCTAAGCCGCGGCGTGCCTGCCTCCCTCACCACGGGGGAGGAGCGCATCATCGACCCCACCGCTCGCCATCTTGCCGCTACCGTGGAGATGTGCCCATTTAACAACCCTGTTGATGTGGCCATCATTGATGAAGCCCAAATGCTCAGCGACCCTGACCGAGGTGCGGCATGGACAGCGGCCATTATGGGGGTGCCTGCCCGCCATGTGTTCATCTTAGGCGCGGCAGATTGCATCCCCCTCGTCAAACGCATTGCCGAACTCTGTAATGACCCCGTTGATGAGATCCATCTAGAGCGTAAAAGCCCGCTACGCCCTGCGGGTACGCTTGCCTTAACGGACCTCCGCGCAGGGGATGCCCTCATCGCTTTCTCTCGCCGGGATGTGCTAGACCTCCGCGCCGAGCTAATGGCCCATAACCGCCGGGTAGCCGTTATTTACGGGGCGTTAAGCCCAGAGGTCCGCCGGGCCGAGGCAGCACGCTTTAACCGTGGTGAAGCGGACATCCTCATCGCAACCGATGCGATTGGCATGGGGCTTAATCTCTCCATTCGCCGGGTGGTATTCAGCACGCTGCGCAAATATGATGGGCGGCAAACGCGCAATCTTGTCTCTCAAGAGGTCAAGCAAATTGGCGGGCGCGCGGGCCGTTTTGGTAAACATGAGGAAGGCTTGGTCTGCGTGCTAGAAGGGGCGGGCCGTCCCAGCTTCATCCGCCATATGCTCGAAGCCCCACCAGAGCCTATGCTAGAGCTACGCCCCCTTGTGCAGCCTGATGCTGACATTGTGCAAGCCGTTGCTCAAGAGATGGAATCAGACAGCCTCTATGGTGTGCTAACCCGCATTAAACGGGCTGTTTTACGCCCTGATGACCCCAATTACCGCCTTGCGGATATGGAGCAAGCGTTAGAGATTGCCGCAGCCTTGGAGGGGGTGGATGGGTTAGACCTCTCCACCCGGTGGACCTACGCCATGTGCCCTATCAACACACGCGATAACGGCATCCCCCGCCTTGTAGAATGGGCGGCCCTCCATGCCCGCGGGCAATCCATCTTCCCCCCCGGCACGGGCCGCCTTCCCCAAGCCTCTACCGCCGGGCGTGAAGAATTAGAACGCGCTGAAAAACGCCATCGCCGCCTTGTGACATGGCGGTGGTTGGCAATGCGCTTCCCCGATAATTACCCAGAGCTCATCGTAGCGGAACGAAATGCCGCTATCCTAGATGAATGGATTGAGCATGTCCTCCGCACTCAAAGCCGGATGCGCGAGACCTCCCGCCGCCATCAGGGCCGCCGGGGCGAGCATCACCCAAAACCCCATACAGGAGGACGCAGCCATCATAAAGCCTCTCATGGTAAGAAAAATAGCTTTAGCTCTAAAAAACCACATCACAAACGCAAAACGCGTTAGCCTCACAAAAAAGGGCGTGCCCAAATGTAGGACACGCCCTTTTTGCGACAACGCTAAACCCTCACCTTACCGGCTCGGAATAGTGACCATCGCCCCCTTAGACGTTGCTGTCTCAGCAATCGCATGGATGAATTGCAGCATGGAGAAAGCAAGCTTACTGGCAAGGTCGCTCTTTGCAATCCAGTACCAAGAACCTTCATACTCCACAGCTGTATAAGCGACATCATCACCCGGGCGCGCTGCGCTACAATGGATGAGAATCGCTGGTTGCGGCTCATTAGGACCACGCACAACAGAGGGAGCTGTAATGCCCTTCTCTACCATTTTTTTGGGCACTTCCATCGTACTGGCCACGTCCTCCCAAATGGACAACATGGAACGCGTCACCATTGCCACCTGGCCGGGATGATCCGCCGTACGGCCATAAATAACCTCAGCTTGATCGCTGCCTGCGGGGAGTTGCAAAGCTTGGCGCACTTGGTTCTGCAACTCCGTAATCTCTGGAGAACTGCTCTTAGGTAAGAGAATAAAGGTCCGCTCTGGCTGGGCTGGCTGTGTCTTTGTTGCGGGTGTAGGGGCAACGCTACGGATACTCAACGCATTACCAGCCTGCAATTTACGCAACGCGCGCAGTAAATACGTAAAGCGGATGGAGGCTTCTTTACCCTCCGTCCCTGCAATCGTGCTAGTTGTATTGCTCGCCGGGCCGATAGATTGCATCGTCATTTGCAATAATGTATCCACCGGCAACCCGCTGGAAATCAACGGAAGAAGCGTCTGTGGCGAAATCGGCCGCAAAATATTCACCGAGAATTGCACACCAGAAACAGGCTGATACGTCACAGTCGGGCTATCACTATAGGAATAGCCTAAAGAGCCACCCAGCGACCCACCTGCTCCTTGAATCCACGGCGTACCGCTAATATTCGCGCTAGAACTCGTCTCAGCTGTGTAAGCCGAGATGATTTGCGTCGTCTCAATCAAGGTCGGCGACAGAGAATAACGGAGCTGCACAATGTTAAAGAGCATCTCCTGATTCTGCTGTCGGCTCATTTCCCTTTCATAATCCAAGCGGTCCCGCCGCATATTATGCGGACCGACTGAAGACGCACAGGACGTAAGAGCAAGCGCACTAACCGCCAACACACGCCCCATAGAACGAAGCAAGGTCATACTTTATCCCGAAAATATAACACTGAGGATATACCACCCCCGGTGCATCAAAAATTATAATGCTGTTAACTTATCACAGCCCCTTATAAGCCTACCAGCAAAAAGAGGAACAAAAACAAGGGGTCGCACACGTCACCTGCATAGGTTACGAACGAATAACATCAATACCCCCCATATAAGGGCGCAAGGCCTCCGGCACGATGATGCTGCCACCCTCCTGCTGATACACTTCCATCAGGGCAATCATCACCCGCCCCACCGCAAGACCGGAGCCATTTAGTGTATGCACAAAGGCAATCGTCTTCTCCTTACGCAAACGGGCATTCATCCGCCGCGCTTGGAAGTCCCGCGTATTGGAGCAAGAGGAGACCTCCCGCCATGCTTGCTGCCCTGGCAACCATGCCTCTAGGTCATATGTTTTAGCCGCCCCAAAGCCTGTATCACCCGCACAAAGCAACACACGGCGGAAGGGCAGGCCCAGCCGCTCCAACACGGTCTCGGCTGCACGGGTCATGCGCTCATGCTCTGCCTCACTCTCCTCTGGTGCGACAATGGAGACAAGCTCGCATTTCGTAAATTGATGTTGGCGCAACATACCCCGCACATCCCGCCCCGCAGAGCCAGCCTCAGAGCGGAAGCAGGTGGAGAGGGTTGTCATGCGCCGTGGCAAACTCTCCGCCGTGAGAATCTCCCCCATAACTGAGGCTGTCAGCGGCACTTCCCCCGTAGGGATGAGCCAACGATCATCATCTGTATGGAACGAATCTTCCGCAAATTTGGGTAATTTATCCGTGCCATACATAGCCGCTTCATTCACCAAAAGCGGTACAGTGACCTCCTCATAACCAAACTCCCCCGTATGCACATCGAGCATAAACTGCCCTAAGGCCCGCTCTAGCCGCGCTAGGGCTCCACGCAACATCACAAACCGCGAGCCTGCAATCTTACCCGCCGCGGTAAAATCCATCAGCCCCAAAGCTTCACCAAGCTCAAAATGTTGTTTGGCCTCAAACGCAAAGGACGGCACCTCCCCGCGTTGATGCACCACGACATTATCGCTCTCATCCTTGCCATCAGGCACGGAAGCATCAAGCTGGTTTGGCAAGCGTTGGAGGACACCATCAATGCGCGCTTGGATTTCGCTCGCACGGGCCTCTAACTCAGCAATCTGTTCCCGCAATGCCGCACCGCGGGCCTCGATGGCGGTTGTATCCTCCCCTGCCCGTTTGGCTTGGCCAATCTCTTTTGCCAAGCCTTTCCTTTGCCCTTGGGCCTCCTGCAATGCAGCTAAAGCCGCCCGGCGTTGTTCATCCTCTTTCACCAAACTCTCCGCCACAGCAGGGAGGTTACGCCGTGCCAAAGCGGCATCGAAAGCAGCAGGATCAGCGCGTAGGGCTTTAAGGTCGTGCATAAGGTCAGATACTCCGTATAAGCTCTTAATTATGGGAGGGTGGATGAGGTCTCATCGTCATCATCAGCGGTGATAGGCTTAGGCTCTACCAAGCGAGCGGTTAGGATAGAGACCTCATACAACCCTACAAGCGGGATAGCGAGGCCCAGCATCGTAATTGCATCCGGCGGGGCCAATACCGCTGCAACCGCAAAAGCCGCCACATACGCATAACGGCGAACACGCCTTAGCTGCCCCGTCCCCACAAGCCCGGCCCGAACAAGGAGGGTTAATATCACGGGGAGCTCAAAGCAAATCCCAAAGGCCATAATCATCTTGGTGACGAGATTAAGATATTCCGAGACACGCGCTTGCAGCTCTATGCCCATCTGATTCGCCCCCCCTAATTGTTGGAAGGAGAGGAAGAACTTCCACGCAAAGGGGAAGACGAGGTAATAGGCCAACGCCCCCCCTGCGACAAACAACACCGGTGTGGCAATCAAAAAGGGCGCGAAGGCCTTTTTCTCATTCTTATACAAACCCGGTGCGATGAATATCCATGCCTGGATAGCAATCATCGGGAAGGAGAGGAAGAAAGCCCCAAAAACCGCTACACGCACATAGGTAAAAAAAGCCTCATAAAGGGCTGTGTAAATCAAATGCGGTTGCTCACCCTTCTGCCGCATGATGCTCGCTAAAGGGGCGGCCAGAAAGCGGTAAATCTCACCCGAGAAGTGATAACATAGCAAAAACGCCACTACAAAAGTCGCTAAAGACCAAATTAACCGTCGCCGAAGCTCCATCAAATGCTCCAGCAACGGCATAGGTTTATCCTCTACAGCCCCATTATCCTGCACTTCTGCTGTGGGGAGGGGTTGGGAGGTCGGCTCATTTATTTTAGAGGGGTCATGCTGGGTCATGAGGTCGCTGTCTCCCTCGTTTTATGAGGCTGTGATGGCGCAAGAATGGTCGTACGTTTACCATGATGCAAAGCAATTTCAGGCGGCAAGAAAGCAGGACGATGCCAATAACGTGCTTCTTCAATCAAGCGTAGAGCCGTCGTCGGGGGGAGGAGTGCGGGCGCGCGCTCCAACGCTGCGGCTTGCTCTTGCATACGGGCATTATGCGGCTGGGGGTTTGTATAAGAACGCGGCTGTCCTAACTCCTCACTCCCCGGTGCAGGCGGTGGAGGCGGGGGTGGTGGAGGGGGCGGCGGTGCCATAGGCATCCCCTCCTGAGGGCTACCTCCTATTTGCCTTTCTAATGTGCGGTCAGGGTCAATCGCCTTGCGTAACTGCTCGCGTGGGCTAAATTGCCTAATCTCTCGTAATTGATCTCGTGCTTCACTGAGATCGGCCTCTTTAACCATCTCATCAATATGATGCTGAAACTCCGCCCCCATCTTCCGAATGGCTTTAAGCGTCTTAGAGAGCGTCCGCATCGCCACGGGGAGGTCTTTAGGGCCAATACAGACGAGTGCTACAATCACCAATAAGGCAATTTCCGTCCAGCTCAGGTCAAACATCGTCCCATCTCCCCCTTATGAAGGCCGAATGGTTTCTTCTAGCTCACTTCCCCCCTCATCGGAAGGCGGCTCAAAGAGCAATTCTTCCCGTCTGGGGAGGTCATTAAGGCTCGCAAGGCCAAAAATCCGTAAAAATTGTGGCGTTGTCCCCCAAAGAACAGGCCGCCCCGGCACCTCTTTACGCCCTTTAGGGGTTATCAATCCCTCCTCAAGCAATGTATCAAGAATACTTTGCCCAAGCCGTACCCCGCGTATTGTCTCAATCTCCACCCGCGTGCAAGGCTGATGATACGCCACAATCGCCAAAGCCTCCAACGTGCCTTGGCTCAACCGCCTTGGTCGCTCAATCACCCGCGCAAGGGCGGGGCCAAACATAGCGCGTGTCCGTAATTGCCAACCACCAGATACCGCCTGAAGCTCCACCGCATGGCCTTTATAACGCTGGGCCAGCCCATCAAGAACAGCACCGGGATTATCTGCCTGTTCCTCTAACCCTTGCTCCCGCAATATCGCCACAATAGCACTGGCAGAAACCGGCCCCGCATTGGCAAATAGCAGAGCCTCTACAAAGCTAACGGCCATTGCGCCTCTATCATGCTCCACCATGTCCGGCGGAATCTCCAGCATGGTTGACGGCATCTCACGCTCACTCATGCCCGCTCTCCTCTCTCTGCCGCCATTCGATGACGCCAAACGCATTTTCCTGCCGTAACTCCACCTGCCCCCCACGGGCCATCTCCAACCCAGCCATCAAAGCCCCAGCGAGGGCGGCGCGCTGGCTAAGGGGGCCGCCTTCTGTTAGCTCTGGCAAAACAGACGCCAAAGATTGCCACCCGGCCACATGCGCCCGCCCTAAAAGCCGTGCGAGTGCAGAGCGCGCTTGCTGGATGCTCCAATACCGCGCCACGCGTGGAGAATAAGAGCGTTTGCGCCCGCTCCGCCGCCGCGCAGCAAGATAAGCCAGAACCAAAGCCAGCATATCCCCCTTGAGCGGGGCCATCTCAATACGCGTATGATTTTCCGGCTCTGGTCGGGCAAACACATCACGCCCTAAGCGCGGTTGCTCCTCCAACCATGCCGCAGCACGGTGCATCTGTTCTAGGTCAATCAACCGCTCATGCAACTGCCCAGCGGCATCTTCCGCCTCATCATCCTGCGTAGCAGATGGCAGCAAAAGGCGAGATTTTAACCATGCGAGCCACGCCGCCATGACCAACCAATCCGCCGCTATCTCCAACCGTAACGCCTCCGCCCCACGGCGGGCGCGCTCTACAACATCCAGATATTGCTCTGTGAGTTGCAGAATGGAGATTTTCTGGAGGTCCACCTTCTGAGAGCGCGCAAGGTCTAAAAGGAGGTCCAACGGCCCCTCAAACCCCTCCAACACCAAATGCAATGCGTCACTCACAAGCGATAGGCCATTGCGTTAGTTTGTCACCACAGCACAAGCCTGCGCTTGCGCATGCAGCTTCACACAGAATTGCCGCGCCGCTGCCCGGTCAGCAAAGCCTCCCACCCGCAAACGGATGAAGTGCTTACCATCGCGCTCCACCGTCCGCAAAATAGGCTCACGCCCGCCTAAAAGGTCTGGCAAGCGGTTACGCAGATGCGCCCATTCCTGCCGGGCTTGCGCCTCATTTTGTAAAGCAGCAAGCTGTACCTCATACAATGTCGCAGAGGCCGGGGCTGGTGCTTCGGCCTGCGCCGCCTTGGCCTCTTTCCCCTGCCCTGCTGCATTATCGGGTATAGCCGGTGGCAAGGGAGCAACTTTTGCCGGGGGAGGAAGCTCCCCTTCCTGAACGGCTGAGGTTTGCGCTGCTGGAGCTTTCACAGCCTCTTGCTTCGCCTCGGTCTTTGTTTCCCCATCCATAGGGGGAGCTTCCGCATTATCTGCCCCAGACGGCGGCTTCGTTTCCGACAGTGACGAGGCTTCACCCTCTTTATGAGCGGTAGCGTCAGAGGCTGCTACTTTCTCCTCTCCATTGGTTGCAGGCTGGTCCAACCGTCCCGCAAGCAAGCCCGCATCGGGCTGTTCTGGCGGGGGGGCTAAATGCACCGCACCGCGACCGGTAACGTCACTTTTGGTTGTATCATCCCCCATAATCATCATACCGCCGGGGTCAGCGGGGCGATCCTTCACAGCATAAGGCGGCGGGCCAATCACAGGCACACCAGCGGGATGACTGCCCACAACCCAATTCCACACCCCGCCAATCACAAGCAGCAAGACCGCTCCCGCAAGGGCAAGAATCATCAAACCACGCGTGCCGAATTGACCTGTTAGAAATGATGAGACAAACCCCGCACGACCCGCTGCATCGCCACCACGCACGTTGCGCTCTCTGCGCGGCGGCCGCTGCGCCCCACCAGCTAAGCGTTCGCGCCCTTGTGGGGGTGTGTCATCCTCATACTCATCATCCGGCCTAGCCATGGCTTAGCGTAGCTCCTCTACCGCCTCAACACCTAGAAGCCCTAGCCCGATGCGCAATGTCGCCGCAATGGCCGCAACAAGGGCCAAGCGTGCCTTACTCGCCTCTGGGGCATCATCTTGAATAAAGCGCAAGCTCGTCTCCTCACGCCCGCGATTCCAAAGCGCATGGAAGTCCGCCGCAAGGTCAATGCAATAGGTTGCAATACGGTGCGGCTCCCGCGCAAGAGCAGCGGCCTCGATCTGGCGGGGCAATTCTGCAATGCGGCGTAAGACGGCTAATTCCTCATCCGCTGTAAGGGAAGATAAATCCTGCCCTGCAAGGGCGGCCTCTGTCATAGCCTCCGCCCCGTAACGCTCCTCCCCCAACCGTAGAACAGACCGACAACGTGCATGAGCGTAATTGACGTAAAAGACCGGGTTATCCCGCGTCTGCGCAACAACGGCATTGAGGTCGAATTCCATCTGCGCATCGGCTTTACGGGTCAGCATGGTAAAACGCACGGCATCCTTGCCGACTTCATCAATCAAATCCCGCAAGGTCACAAAGGTGCCAGCCCGTTTGGACATACGCACTGGCTCGCCATCTTTTACGACACGCACAATCTGGCACATCACGACTTCAAAAGCCGTCTTACCCTCCGTCAACGCCGTAATGGCTGCACGCATCCGCGAGACATAGCCGCCATGGTCAGCCCCCAATACGTCAATCAAAAGGTCCGAACGGGATGCTTTATCAGCATGATAGCCGACATCATTGGCAAAATATGTGTTCGACCCATCAGACTTCCGCAAGGCGCGGTCTTGGTCATCCCCAAACTCTGTCGAGCGGAAAAGCGTCTGAGGGCGCGCCTCCCAATCCTCGAGCTTCTTACCCTTTGGAGGCTCTAACACGCCTTCATAAAGCAGGCCGCGCGCTTCCAACTGAGCGATGGCCGCATCCACCTTCCCGCTCTTTAAAATCTCTGCCTCACTGCTAAAGATTTCATGCTCAATCCCTAAAGCTGCGAGGTCCTCTTTAATCATCCCCATCATCTGGGCGAGAGCTTCCGCCCGCACGGTCTCAAACCACGCATTCTCTGGGGCAACACCCCCATCAGCCCCGGCAAGGGCACGGCCATGTTTTTTGGCCAAAGCCTGCCCCACAGCGATGAGATAATCACCTTGATATTGCAGACCACTCGGGGCCAAAGCCCCAAACTCATCAGCCGGAATCTCCGTACCAATAGCCTGAAGATACCGCCAATAAGCCGCCCATGTTAGCGCAATAACTTGCGCCCCAGCATCATTAACGTAATATTCCCGCGTGACGTTAAAACCCGCTGCTGCTAGCAGGTTCGCTAGTGCATCCCCCACCACAGCCCCACGGCAATGGCCAACATGCATCGGCCCGGTCGGATTAGCCGAAACATACTCCACATTCGCACGTTTCCCCGCCCCTAAGCGGGACTGCCCATAAGCCGCCCCGCGCTTGAGAACAGCTTTTGCGACATCATGAAACAAAGCAGGCTTTAAGGTCATATTCACAAAGCCAGGGCCTGCCATCTCTACATGGGCGATGTCAGGCAAAGCCTCTAGCTGCGCGACAAGCTCTTTAGCAATCTCAAAGGGTTTCCGCTTAGCTGGCTTTGCTGCCAAAAGGGCCGCATTCGTTGCCATATCCCCATGAGACGCATCACGCGGGGGAGTGACCTCCACACGGGCAGCAACATCATCTGGCAGGTCAGGCAATACGGTCTTGAGAGCCGCAACGACCTTCTCGCGCATGACGGAAAAAAGACAATCTGGAGATGATGCTGTCGGGGCAAGAGCTGCCATAATCTATATTATTCCCTTTAAAACCTGCCAAAGCCCTTCTTACGGCTTGGTCTTTCTTCCGTCCCTGATACCGCACTTACCCTAAAACGGAAATATCCATCAGCCGGCGATGTTCCTCCATCGCAAAACGATCCGTCATCCCCGCGATATAATCGGCAACTACACGGCGCGAGGCGGCCTCGTACCCTTTTTTCTTGCTTGGCAAAGCTTGCTCCCGCCATGGCGTTGGCAATAGCTCCGGCTCATTACCCAAAATAGTGCAAATATCTCCCAAAGCGATACGCGCTTTACGGGTCATCCGCTGTACACGCCAATGCCGATACATCCGCGCATAAAGGAACTTGCGTATCTCCTTATTCCGCTCGGCCATTTCAGGCGAGAACTCCACCATCGCCCGGCCTGCATGGCGCACCTCATCCGCATTTTGCGGGTCTAACGCGGCTAAATTCTTCTGGCTTTGTTCAATCAGGTCACTCGCTAAGCGATTAATCACCCGCCGCACCGTCTCATGCCGAATACGCTGGTCACGGTCAAACGCCCCATGACCGGACCAATCCAGCGCACGCGCTTCCTCAAGGCAGGTTTTTAAAAGTGGGACGGATTCAATATCCTCAAAACTGAGCAAGCCCGCCCGCAAGCCATCATCAAGGTCATGCCCATGGTAAGCGACATCATCACAAATAGCAGCAATCTGCGCTTCTACAGAGGCATAACATTCCAACTCTAACGGGTAACGGTCATCAAAACTCACCAGCCACGGGGAGGGTCGTTTTACAGGGCCGTGATGTTTTGCCAGCCCTTCCAACGCCTCCCATGTCAGATTCAAGCCATCAAAACCATTATATCGCGCTTCAATCTCCGTCACTTGCCGTAAGGATTGGATGTTATGGTCAAACCCACCCCAATCCTTCATCGCCTCTTGCAACGCATCCTCCCCAGCATGACCAAAAGGCGTATGGCCAAGGTCATGCGCGAGGGCGATAACCTCTGTTAAATCCTCATTCACCCCCAATGTCCGGGCAATAGAGCGGGAAATTTGTGCGACTTCGAGCGAATGAGTTAGCCTTGTGCGGAAAAAATCACCTTCATGATTCAAAAAAACTTGCGTCTTATATTGCAGCTGACGAAACCCCGCCGAATGTAACACACGGTCACGATCACGCTGCCACGGGGTGCGGGTAGAGCTTTCCTCCTCTGCAAATTGTCGCCCGCGCGCGCCTTGCAACTGTACAGCGTATCTAGCCATTATGCTCTATTGTCCCCATATCCATATGTAGGCTGCTATAACTACACAGCCTTTCAGCTTTTGATTCTTGGCGTCCAATTTTATAGTGTCAACCGTTCCGCAACCATTTCTGCCGCGATGGTAAGCGTTTTTGTGATGATAAGGAGCATATCTCATGGCCGAGTTTGGCATTTCCCCCGCGGCAGCGGCCCGTATCGCAGAGATTATTAGCCAGCAACCCCAGCCTGAAAACACCGCCCTGCGTGTTGCCGTACTCGCGGGCGGGTGCAATGGCTTCCAATATCAATTTAAGCTTGTGCAAGAGCGAGAAAGCGATGACCATTTAATTGAAAAAGACGGCGCACGCGTCTTTGTTGACCCTACAAGCCTAGACCTCCTCGAAGGGGCAGAGCTAGATTTTGTTGATAAACTCATGGGCGCGCATTTTACAGTTAAAAACCCCAATGCGGCCTCATCTTGCGGGTGTGGCAGTAGTTTCTCCCTCACCTAACGCCCTTTTTGGAGACCTCACACCCTATGTCCCTGACCTTTGCCAGTTGGAACATCAACTCCATCCGCACCCGTGCCCATCTGGTAAAAGACTGGCTGGACCGCAATGAAGCCTGTACCTTGCTCTGCCTGCAAGAAATTAAATGCGAAGCCCACCAATTCCCCCCTCTCTTTGAGGAGGCTGGCTTTCATGTCGCTATCGCGGGGCAGAAGGCTTATAACGGAGTTGCCCTCATCAGCCGCGCCCCTCTAACCATCACGACCGACCACCTCCCCGGTTTTGAAAGTGACGAGGCCCGTTACATCGAGGCTGAGCTAGACGATGTGACCATTGGTAATCTCTACCTCCCCAATGGCAATTCTGGCGGAGAGGCCGGCTTTGCTAAGAAGTTAAACTTCTTTGACGCCCTTTATCATCGCGCCCGTGCTTTGCAGCAAAAGGGACGCTCCTTCGCCTTTATTGGTGATTATAATGTCTGCCCAACGGATGAAGATTACGCCCCCAAAGCTCTCTCCCCCGATGATGCCCTCCTCCACCCAGAAAGCCGCGCAGGCTTCCGCCGTCTGCTATGGTCCGGCCTGACAGACGCACTGCGCTGCCTACACCCTACCGGGCAACATTATACATTCTGGGACTATCAGGCAGGGGCATATCAACGTAATTCCGGCTTACGGATTGATCACGCCCTCCTCTCCCCCCGCCTTGCCGACCGCCTCACCAGCTTCACCATCGACAAAGACGAACGCGGCCGAGACAAACCCTCCGACCATGTACCGGTGGTGGTAAAATTAGACACCGCCCAATCCTCTCATGAATAAACAACCTTTCACTCCAAAAGCGAGGGCGGCGCCATACTCTAAACGCCCCCCTGCTAAGATGGACAAATAATTACAAGACAGTAAATATCGCTTGTTCGCTCCACCCAAATAAGCCATCATATTCGTGATGTTATGGTGAAGGGATGTTCAAGATGAGCTCATTAATTTTATATAGAGAACATAACAAAGCAAAAGAAGGGCATAATCACAGTAACATCCTTCAAAATGAAGCTTTTAACAAACTCTTTCATCTCATCAGTATGCAGCTTCAAACTGTTGAAAATTTTTCACTACCTAGCCAAGATGCTCTCTCCCACCATCATACCCACCAAGCCATCCTTATTGAGGGCGGCCGTGGTAGTGGGAAAACCACATTTCTCCTCAATGCTCTTCATGCACTTGATGGGAAAGAAGCATTCACAAATGAGCAAAAGCAAGCTTATACATTCCCTGATGATCTTAGCAAAAAATCACATGACTTAGCTGGGAAGGTTTGTGTTTTACCTATCATAGACCCTACTCTTATTGAGACGAAACAACATATCATCATTGTAATAATCGCAATGATTGATAAAATCTTGGACCGTCACTGCTCCCTTATGTATACAGAGACTGACCAATATAAAGAAGTTGATAAAGCACGGGAGGACATGGCTGAAGGCTTAACGCTCATTGATGGCATCGGTCGGGCTGAGCCTTATGGCGAGGCGAACTGGGAAGACCCTCTATGGATTATGAGCACTGGCCTACGCAAGGCGAAGAAAGGGTCTTTCTTTGAGAAAGCTTTCCAAAATTACATTCATCACGCTTTAAAGGTTTTAAATAAGAAAGTCTTTATCCTCGCTTTTGATGATATAGATACCAATTTCGAGCATGGCCGTAGTATTCTCGAGGCCATCCGTAAATATCTTACAACCCCTCAACTTGTTTTAATTATTTCCGGCGATCTAGATCTCTATGGCCGCCTTGTTCGTAGCAGTATTTACGATACGCTGGGAAAAAATATTCTAGATCACGATAATGAGCTAATGGGCGGCAGCGCCACTAGCCTTTCCAGAGCTGTATGGGAACTTGAGGAACAATATCTCCTGAAGATTATCCCCCCACAAAACCGTATTGCTATGCTGCCCCTCAGTGGTATCATCCAACAAACAAGAGACGGTAATAAAGACATTATTTATATCAAAAATACTTACGACAGCACAAATGATGAAGATAAAAACAAGAATGACATACCTTTTAAAATAGATGAGTGGGTAAGTAAGCATATTAATCGCCTCCTTCTAAATGGACACGATACCATCCCTCATCCCTTTTTTGATATTATTTCCCGCGAGCATTTACGTATCGTTATTGATTACCTCTATGCCCTAGACAATGAAACAACCACCACGGCACGACAAGCGGTCCAAAAAGTATTTGAAGCCCGCCTACGGCATGCAGGGATAGACGTACAACACCTCGCCTATACAACAGCTGAGGACACACGCTTTACTGTGTTTCGCTGGCTTGCAGGGCAAGATGCCCCCGCAAGCTTAGGCTTGTTTGGGGTCCCTAATGATTCGAGAAAAGCAGTAATTGTACACTGCCTTGCCCTAGCCCTTGCGCAAGAGCTGGACCAATCACTTTACGCAGCTTTCAGGACTCTCTTGACCGTCAATCTCCCCATTCAAATGATGCAGCGTGGCGATTATACAATTCCCGACGTTCGCACTGCCATGGTTAACTTCCTCTGGTCAGATACAGGCACGGATAGCAGCCTCTTCGAAATCATCGCTCGTATTGGTAGTATCAGTCGTCTAGAGGGTATTTCTAACAAACAAACCTCTATCGGCACAACAAAAGCTAGTTGCTTCGGCTCAGTCGGCATTTTAAAAGAACCCAGGGATAAGCTTAGCACGTTAGGCTTGATGTTTGGATTTACTGTTTCAGGTCAGGACGCCTCTCTAAGAAATATTCATGTTGGACATTTCCAGCCAGATAACACTGAATCCGGGAACAGCCCAAATAATACCAAACCAAATAATGGTGATAATCCATCCCCCGGCTTTAAGCTGAAAGATAACAATAAAAAAAATAAGCAGCCAATATACCTCTCTAGAGAATGGCTCTATGATGTTAAAGAGGCTGCTCCGTTGGAAGCGGCTGCTCAGCCATTTACCAACAGAGCCATTGAGCGCGGCATAGCGTGGTTTACGATCGGCGACATCATTGCACGCAGTGGAAAATTCGGCGATATTCTGAAGCTTATTTATTATAAACGGTACGCCCTTGATGGCGCAGAATACGATTCTATTTCGGCATTTTCTCTCTTCGCCGCTATCGTAGAGCTTTTAAGGAATGACCTCTCACCTGCTTCCTTCATGGATGAATTGTTCAACAAAAGGAAACGTCTAGATACCGTACCCGCCTTTTCCATCAAGGATAATAATAAAATAACCAATTCTACCTCTACCCCCCTTAATGAAGATGATGAGGAAGATAAAGACGATAATGTCTCTTCAGATGATGCTGGGAATAACGATTCCTTTAACAAATTTGTTGAAAAAATAAAAGAGTGGCGAGAATCATCGAAAGAATATTTCAACTGTTCAAGGAAAAAAGATGATTTTCATATCTCTCCCACCATGCTCGGAGAAATAGCGAATCAAATACACGCACAACTTATCTCCCTGGACACGGAAGTCCGCGAGAACTGGCAAACTGGGCTTATCCTACAACGCCAAATCACAAATATTCTCCATGTCCTTATCACGGCCACATCCAATAGCCAGTACCGTGTCGAAGCTCCCAAACATACAGACGAGCCTCTGATTCGTGCTCTAAATCGAACCACAGAAGAAGAATCCCCTCTTCATCCCCTTGCAGCGTCCGTCCTCTCCTGCCCGCTCATATGGATTTTTTTACCACCACCCGATCGAACAGGGGGTAGAACACCGTTATATGAAGCAGCCAAAAAGGCCCTAATCACCAGTAATTTTCCAACAAAGAAGCATTCAATCGCTGTTTTCCTCACCCCACCCTCTTTCAATATTTTAATTGGCCGCATACGTTCAAGCCGCATACGTTCAAAACGTAATAACGATACCGTTAAACAAACAGGATTCTTCAAAATCCTCAATGTAGTGCCACGTTACTATCATAGTTCAAAATAATGGATTACTACTCTCGAGATGCCCTTCTAGAAGACCACCTTATTGCTCTCGCCAAAGCAAGCTTTTCTCACACAAGCTTGCTTACTCGGCTGAATCAATTCAACGCCAAGGATTATGGTCCCAAGGTCCTAAATGCCTTTTGGAAGCAAAAAAATGAACGTAAGGACATAGAGAGGATCTTCCTAGAAGACCGCTTCTTGAACTTTCGACAATTATACTCGGCTCTCACGGATGAAGCCATTGAGAATAAAGTCGCTTGGCTTATCGAGGCGTTGGGCAAAAGCACCTTCCCCCTCAAAAAGGAGGAAATCAACAACCCTATTTCCTCTCTCCCTTTCCTCCTCCAAAAACTAGGGGACGTCTTTCTAGTCGAAGGTCATGATAAAACGCTACGGGTTCATTCCCATTTGCTCGAAAAATGGCAGGACCTTATCCTTGTCGTTCCGCCTCTTCTCATTATAGCAGGATGGCTGACCAGACATTGCCCTGCCCCCACCAAAGGCAGTGCGTCCTACAACTCTTTATGTGTTACATATTATACGCATATACAGCATTTACTATGCGATAGTACCCTCCCCATTGATAATAACCCCTTTATGGACCATTTGTGCCGCGATATAGGGCTAGAAGAAACACACATGCACCTCAATGGAACTACTGAGGCTGAAAAAGTATGGGTCGATGGGCTGAAAAATCATCAAAAAATCATAGCCGGTCTCACTCATAACAGCTCCTCTGAGGGCGGCATATCTACCCCTATCGGCAATGGAGTCGCCCGTCTCTTAAAACAAGAAGAACACGCCCTAACCCCAAAAATACTCCATAATAGAATTATCCATGCGGCGGCTCTTAAAAGCTATCTATTAGAAACCTCTGAAAATAACTCTTTTAACGCACAAGAGGCTCTCTCTGAGGGGGATTTAGCGTGGTCAAGCCGCTATCTCAAAGCCATACGTACCCCTGCCTATTCTAACCTGCACATTACTGCGAGAGAGGCCATACGGCTGGCATCTATTATAGATCGCCTTACTTCTAAAGAATCATCCTCTTTTGAGGGCATCTGCTTCTTTTTTTATGTATTAGTCCGTGCCCAATTTTGTCGTCTTCTTGTCCAACAAAGCAATCAAAACGGTTTTGACCAATTCCAATATATTACAAATAATGATCTGCGCGAAGAAACAGAAAAAACATATACAGAGCGTTTCCGACAAATAGAACGTGGCACTCAAAAGTCTATCAGCTTCTTAGAAGGGCGTTTCGCCCCTAAAGTAACACCAGAAAAGAACGCTAATATTCTTTATCAGATTCTACGTGGCTATTCATATTTTTTAAATGAAACACCCCAAGGTAAATCCCGTGACAATCCCAAAAGGAACTTCTGTGGTGCTTCACAACCACCTATTTCTCTCAAAAATTATTTGGACATAACTAAAGACTTTGAAGCGGAAAGAAGTGAACGCCATACCCAACGCCGTCTAAGGTTAGGGCTTACCGCCCATTTTATAAAAAAGCAGGCTACAAACAAAAGAAAGGTTCCTACATTATGCAGAAATAGTAACGTCCGTTGTGATGCGGATCGTTCTGCCCGGGCTCTCCTCAAGATATTAGATCAAACACCTGGTCTCTACGACCTTATCTCAGGTATAGATGCTGCCAGCAATGAGCGTCACGCTAGCCCTGAGGCCTTTGCTCCTGTCTTTCGACGAATGTATCGTAAGGGCATTAAACGCAAGACGTATCATGTCGGCGAAGATTTCTGCCACCTTGCCGCCGGAATCCGGGCAATCAATGAAGCTGTCTTTTTTCTAGATCTTTCTTCAGGATGTCGCATCGGCCACGGTACCGCTGCCGGACTCAATCCCCAGCATTGGTGGGACGCTGTTGGTGGCCGCATCGTCCAACCCTGCGAAGACAGATTAGATGACCTCGTATTCGCTTGGGGTACTCTAAAAGAAAAAGCACTCCTCCTCGATAGACTTCCCCTTCTAGATGAAGAAATAAAAAGGCTAGCTAGCTATATCTGGAACGATACTACCTTAACACCAGATCTATTATACCGTGCCTGGAAACTACGTTACCTAGACCCACTTGTACAAGATTATCATTATGATGACCCTGCTATCAAATATGACCGTTATTATGATGTTGATAGTAATCGCCGCCAAGAAAAGTTACTGCACAAAAAAGCAATGAATGACTTCCCTGCATACCAACATTATCTAAAACGTCATCAGATAAATAAACTCAAAAAACAGGACTACGGTCCCCTGTCTCGTTCTCAAGAACTAATACCTATACGACAGGAAGATAATATCTTAACCATAGAAATATTATCCACATTACAGGAACTCACTATCAGCTTACTGCAAGAACGCCACATCGCCATCGAAACACTACCAAGCAGCAATATTAGAATTAGTATCCATAAAAATTATGCAGACCATCATATCACCAACTGGCTTGGCTATGGCCATCTCACACATTTACCCAATATCGTTGTTGGGTCTGATGACCCGGGGATTTTCGCCACAAGCCTCCGGATGGAATATGCCCATCTCTTTAGAGCATTAACGATGCTTCAGACAACACAACCGCTACCCCACATAAACGCCGAAGATATACTCAAACGACTTTGTGCTACTGCCCAACAATACCGCTTTTCCTAAAACGGCACCTTCATCATGGCTCGGAACAAAGCCTCAGCCTGCTTCTGCACATCTTGCTGCGGTTTGGGGAAGGGGCAGGCCTCGGCATGGGCGAATTCGGCTTCGATAAGCTCATTCACCGCAGGGATGGAAGGGCCGCTCTGCTGCTCCCGGCTTCTGGATTTAAGATGCAGCAACTCCCGGATAGGCCCCAATACGGAGCGTGGCACGTCACAGCCCTGACAAAGGGCTTGAAAGTTCATCGGGGGCTGGCCCTGCCCGTGCAGGCGCATCCAGCGTAACGCCATAGCCGGGCGTAGCGCGTAAAACAGCCGCTTATAACGTGTTGTTCCATCCTGTTGGAAGGCACGCTTCCAGCTATTACGCCCTAGATTTAGATAATGAAGTTGGCAGCTTAATCCCGCTTCAATCTGCTGGGCAAAGGCGGCAAGCTCATCAGCTTGTGCTTGCCATACATAACGCACCGGGCTGACTAACCATTCCAACAAAGTGGGATTAGGTTTCATCAATAGATTCAGGGCCTTGCGTATATCCCAGCCATTTACGTCCAAATCATCAGAGATAGGCAGCTCAATCACATCCCGGCCTGGCGTTAAGGACAAATACCAATCCAACCGATGGCGATAGATAAAGCGCACATCATAATCACTATCTGGCGAGGGGAACCCCCATGCACGGCTGCCACTCTCCACAGCAAACAGGATCTCCACATCATGATCCTGCTCAATCTGTCGCAAGCTGGCCATGACCTCCGCCCGCACCGCTGGAGCAATTTCCGGCACGTAATCCGGCATCATCTCATCAAAACTCATGCGCCGCTCCTTCTTTCCCCTCCCCAGAATGGCCCAGACCATCACAAGAAGACATAGCCCCGCTACAAAAAAGCCGAGATGGACTTACCATCCCGGCCTTTATCTCACCACCTAAACCATCCACTCAAGGCTGTAACTCAGCCCTTCTTTTCCGCCGCGTTACCGCTGGAAGCAGAAGGTTTCGGCTTAGGCAAGTCCAGCTTGAGGGAAAGCTCCTTCAAGCGGGCTGGCTCGACCGGTGCAGGAGCTTCCATCATTAAATCCTCCCCGCTCTGATTCAGCGGGAAGAGAATGACCTCACGAATATTCGGCTCATCAGCGAGCAGCATGACGATGCGATCCACACCCGGTGCCGCACCACCATGCGGCGGAGCACCATAGCGGAAGGCATTGAGCATCCCACCAAAGCGCGCCTCCACAACATCAGGGCCATAACCTGCAATCTCAAACGCCCGTAACATCACCTCTGGCAGATGGTTACGCACCGCCCCGGAGGATAGCTCCACACCATTACAGACAATATCATACTGATAAGCCTTGATGCTCAACGGGTCCTGCGTATTCAGGGCCTCCAAGCCACCCTGCGGCATGGAGAACGGGTTGTGGGAGAAGTCAATCTCTCCTGTTTCCTCATTACGCTCATACATGGGGAAGTCCACCACCCAGCAGAAGCGGAAGGCATTTTGCTCAATCAGCTCTAGGTCTGTCCCGATCTTCGTCCGCACCACGCCGGAGAATTTGGCGACCTCATCACCCTTCCCTGCCACGAAGAACACAGCATCACCGGCCTTCAAGCCGCACATCTCACGGATTTTCGCAACGCGCTCGGCTTCCAGATTTTTGGCAATTGGGCCTTTCCCACCTTCTTCATCAAAAATAATATAGCCAAGACCACCAGCCCCTTGTTCCCGCGCCCAATTATTAAGTTTATCGAAGAAGGCACGAGGACGGCTGCCCGCACCCGGCGCCGGGATCGCCCGCACCTGCCCACCAGAGGCAGCAATACGCGCAAATAACCCAAAGCCAGAGCCTGCAAATTGCTCCGTTACATCCTTAATAATCAACGGGTTACGCAAATCCGGCTTATCGGAGCCATAATCGCGCATCGCATCCGCATAGGGAATACGGGGGAAGGCCCCTTCGGTAATCTTCCATCCCTCTGGGGTAAACTCATTAAACACGCCCGCTAATACTGGCTCTAGCACTGCGAAAATATCTTCCTGCGTGGCGAAAGACATTTCAAAATCCAGCTGATAGAACTCGCCGGGACTGCGATCCGCACGGGAAGCCTCATCACGGAAACAGGGAGCGATCTGAAAGTAGCGGTCAAACCCCGCCACCATCGCCAACTGCTTAAATTGCTGCGGAGCCTGCGGCAACGCATAGAACTTACCCGGATGCAACCGTGCTGGCACGAGGAAGTCCCGCGCACCCTCTGGGGAGGAAGCTGTAAGAATAGGGGTTTGGAACTCAGTAAAGCCCTGCTCGACCATACGGCGGCGCAAGCTGGTGATAATCTGGCTCCGCAAGACGATGTTGCGGTGCATCTTCTCACGCCGGAGGTCGATATAACGATATTTCAGGCGTAAATCCTCAGGATAATGCTCCTGCCCCGCCACTTGGAAAGGCAGCACCTCCGCACGAGATTGCACATCAATCTCGCTGGCACGAACCTCCACATCCCCTGTTGGCAAGGCGGGGTTACGTTGCCCATCCTCACGCACCACGACCTCACCGGTGACGGTGATGACGCTCTCCACCCGCAAACGCTCGGCTTTTTCGAGCAATGCCCCCTCAGAAGGGATGACAATTTGCGTCATGCCGTAATTATCGCGTAGGTCGATAAAGAGCAGCCCGCCATGGTCCCGCTTGCTATGAACCCAGCCAGAGAGCCGTACGGTCTTGCCTGCATCATCAGCACGCAGGGCATTGCAAAGATGGGTACGGTACTGGTGCATGAATCTCAAACCTCGTTATTATCGTCTCTAACGGCATAAGGTGCCTTACGCCATCCTGACGCAGCATCCCTCTTCTCGCTGCTTCCTACCTGAAAAACTAAAAAAACGCCAATCTTAATCCGTCATTGCTCCTGCTATGGTAGAGAAAGAGATTCAATAAAAATCATAATTGCCATGTTTCTTGATGATGTATTTCTTAACCGTATCAATGATGTAACATTTTATATTATACGCCCATGTACCGAAGCGGATTTCCGGCCGGGAGACTGGCTTTTGCCCAAAGCTCGCTAACATTTTTGCTGTACGAACAGAGCCAAAACCATCAAAATCAAAAATCAGATACCGCTTTTTGGCTTGCTTCATCGCCTCCCAAATAAGCAACATCGTCATGCCCGGTACTCTAGAGCAATGACAGCGTGCCGATTGCCAAAAATAAAGCGTCTGCTCGTCCCATATTAATAATGCGGCAGAGACAAGCCTCTCTTGCTCATAAGCATAGAGGGCCATCGCCTGGTCACGTTGATAAGCAGCATCAAACAACGCCTTTAACAGGGGGAAATCATGATGATTATGCGGCAATTCTCGTTGTACTAGGCCAATAAATCTTTCACAATCTCCCGCCTGCTGAACAGAGAGCTTCTTCTCGGCTGTCCTAATAAGATTACGCGTTTTATGGTCACAATCATGCCAAACAGCCTCCAATGGCTTCTCCGGCATAATGCGAAAGGTAAAGTCATGCATGACCTTAAACCCCGCTAGACGAAAGGCCAGTAAGGACTCATTATCCGGGTCTACAAAAAATTGAACCCCATCATGCTTGGGTAAACGCGCGATTGTTTTTTCAACAACGTGTCGAATATTTTGTTCATGTCGAAATGGCTTAGAAGGCGGGAGCGATAAATGCGGGCCTAATATCCGCGTATATTTCGGCATCCTTATAACGGGAGAACCTAATTTCTTTTTTACAATGAATGGAAAATGAGACACAATTTTCCCACCCATCTCAATATCAATAGATGAAAATTGCCCACGGCTTGCTAGCTCCAACCACCAATCTTGATGAAAAATAGATAGCGGCTTTGATGTTGAAGTAGCATCAACCATAAGAAACACTTTATAAATCATGTTTAAAGACAGGTATAGCTGTAACATTAAATTGTAGTAAGTTATACTAATAATTATTTTAATTTCTTATAGTCTTAGGCTGTGCGGCTCGGCTTTCATCCTCCTACTATCTCTATCTAAAGGGCCGTTTATACAATACGCGTCCTAACCTCTCGCGCCACAAATCCTTCAAAATCCACGGCAGCGCGTGCCATCGCTGCAGAACGGCCTGAGGAGACTAATGCAACAACTTTTTGACCCTTCATATAAGCGGCCATAAAATCAAACCCGCCGAGGTCACCCTCAATCAAAACATGATCAAAGCTCTCACCCCAACCTAAATATTCCAGCTTTTTGCCAAATTGCTGCGTCCAATACCACGGGACAGGCATAGGCTGGGGCGGGAGGCCTAAAATACTCCGTGCTGCTGCACGGCCCTCACATTGGGCAGGACGCCAATGCTCAATCCGACATAATGCTCCATTCCGCCGGAACGCAGCCACATCCCCAGCCGCATAAATACCGGGGCGTACCTGCATAGTATCATCTACGATAATACCCCCTACCACGCCCTCATCCTCAATATGAGAGGGCAAAAAATCCCGTGATGGCTTATTCCCAACGGATACAAGCACATGCGTGCAATTAAGCACCATACCATCACCCAGCTCCACCCCCGTGACGCGCTCTGTCCCGTGGATGCCCACAACGGCGGTATCTGTCACAAAGGCAACGCCATTATCCTCATGCAGACGGCGTAGAATCTGCCCAACTTCGCGCCCCCATTGCCCCTCCATAGGGAAAGGACGCTCTGTTGCAATGATGGTCACCCCAGCCCCTTTTTGCCGCAGAGCAGAAGCTGTCTCTAACGTTGTAAGCCCACAGCCTATGAGGATAACGGCTTGGTCTCCCGTAATCTCCTCGGCAATCTTCCACGCATCCCGTACCGTATGGAGGGACATCACCCCCTCAAGCTCTATCCCCGGTAATGGCGGCAAAATGGGCCGCCCCCCTGTGGTGATAAGGATGTGGTCAGCACTATACCGCTTGCCTTCCTCTAAAAGGACTTCCTTTTTCTCACAATCCAGCGCAACGACCTTGCCCCGCATACGGGCAATTTCATGCCGTGCATAAAAAGCTTCGCTCAAAAGAGGGGAGGGTTGAACTTTCTCCCCCCCACCGAGGAAGACCCCTTTGCTCAAAGCCGGACGTTCATAGGGCAAAAAACCCTCATCCCCAATCAAGGTAATGCGCCCTGCAAAACCTTCTTCCCGCAATGTATAAATCGCACTCGCCGCAGCTGCCCCAGCCCCTACGATGAGGACCCTCTCCTCCTCTCCGCTCTGTTCAGCCGGTTTGCGAGACATCGGGTGCGCCCCTACAAGAACACGCCCCTCCACCTGCCGGACCGGGTAAACCGGCAAATGTGAAAAAGCGATAGGCTCTTTCAGCTTACCATCTCGTACCCCAAAGACAGCTTTATGCCATGGGCAAACAACCACATCCCCATGCACAGAGCTACGACAAGCCAAGTCTCCGCGAAATGTCGCACCCTTATGCGGGCATCGCCGCCCGATAGCGTGGATATCATCCCCCATCCGCACAAGCGCAATAGACTGCTCTTGTAGCGTAATGGGCAGGATGTCTCCTTCACGCACATCCTCTATCGCGGCGACATCATAAAGAGTTTGGTCCGGCACAGGAGAGCCAGCCCCTCGCGTTCCTGCTTCCTGAACCACTTGAGGAGCTTTCTCCACCATCGCGCCCTAATCCCTTTTCATACCGCAACGCTACTATCGCCCTCTATTGATAAAGAGGCTTAGAAGAAATCGTCCCGGTCCGCATTATCATCAGAAAAATCTTGTGGGCCGAAATCTTGTGCGCCAAAGCCCCCAGCATCTGTCCCACTACCACCAAAAGGGTCTGTCCCTTGTGGGCCGTTAAAATCCCCATTCGCACCATCGCCATAATAATTATTAACGATGGTTGTCTCATTACCAAAATCGGCCCCCGTCCCAGCGGTACCCTCATGGGCCCCATGCTCACCAGAGAACAGCCCCTCCAACGCATGCGCTGCCATCATACCACCAGCGACACCAGCCGCTGTTGTCAAAGCCGAACCTAGAAAGCCCGAGCCAGAGCGTGCAAACATCCCCGGCTGATAGCCCGGCGGTGGGGCATAAGCCCGCCCCATTTCCGGCGCAGCCGCCCCAGAGGCTGGGCCCCAACCCGGTGGCAACGCTGCCCCACGCGGCGGCGGCGTAGCAGGACCACGGCCAAACAACCCGGAGAAGAATCCACCAGACTGCCCCCCTTGCGTACTCGATTGCGAGGCCGTTTGCTGCTGCAATAACGCTATCTCCCCTCGTGCTTGCTGGAGCTGCATCTCAAGCTCACGAATACGCGCTTGCGCTTGGGCTAATGCCGCCTCCTGCACAACAGCAAGCTGCGTGATGCGGTAGCGCGCCTCTGGATAACGCTGAAAGGTCTCAGCAATATAGCGGTCCGCCTCTGGGTCAATGGGAGGCAAGCTGGCTGGCCCTTGACCATTTGGCAGCCCTACCCCGCCCCCAACACGAGCAACAAAGCGGCTTATGAGATCACGTTCTTCCGAATTCATGAATAAGCTATCCTTCATCAGGCAGGGGCTATAGCGGCTAGGAAGACCGCCCTTATTGCCCCATAAGATAGGATACTGTTCCCCACCCCTGCAAGGCCCCTCCTCCCCTCATGCCAAAATTGCCTTCTAGCTGCTAGCGATTATGCCGCTCATCCTATAGAGTAGGCGCAACGCTTTACGTTTATGGAGCCTCGTGAATTGTCCGCATCCCGGCCCCCTTGCTTTCAGGAACTTATCCTGCGTCTTCATCAATTCTGGTCTCAAAAGGGCTGTGCCATCCTTCAGCCTTACGATACCGAGCTTGGCGCAGGCACACTCTCGCCACATACTACATTGCGCGCTCTTGGCCGTAAGCCTTGGGCTGCGGCCTATGTGCAGCCATGCCGCCGCCCCTCTGATGGTCGCTATGGGGAAAACCCCAACCGCTTACAGCATTATTATCAATATCAAGTTCTGCTCAAACCCACACCGCAAGAGAGCCAGAACCTCCTGCTTGAGAGCTATCGTGCGATTGGGATCGACCCAGAGAAGCACGATATCCGCTTTGTTGAAGATGATTGGGAGAACCCCACAATCGGCGCGTGGGGCCTTGGTTGGGAAGTCTGGTGCGATGGGATGGAGGTGACGCAATTTACCTACTTCCAACAGGTTGGCGGCATCCCAACGGTCATCCCCTCTACCGAGCTAACTTACGGGTTGGAGCGGCTAGCTATGTATGTGCAAGGGGTGGAGAATGTCTATGACCTCGACTTCAACGGTCGGGGCCTCACTTACGGCGATGTGTTCCTCCGGGCTGAGCGTGATTATTCCCGCCATAATTTCGAGCTTGCCGATACGGATATGCTCCTTGCCCAATTTAACGCTGCCGAGGCTGAATCTATCCGCCTCTCTGAAGCCGGTGTGGCCCAGCCAGCTTATGACCAATGCTTAAAAGCCTCCCATCTATTTAACCTCTTAGATGCGCGCGGGGTTATCTCCGTCTCCGAGCGTGCTTCTTATATTGGGCGTGTGCGTACATTAGCGAAAGCCGCCTGCGAAGCTTGGCTTGCTGGAGATGAGGAGGACACCACCCATGGCTGAATTGCTACTTGACCTTTTTTGTGAGGAAATCCCCTCCGGGATGCAAGCCCGCGCGGCAGAGGACCTTACCCGCTTGCTAGAGCAAGCCCTAGCCCCCCTCAACCCCCGCACTATGCGCGGTTTTTACGGGGCACGTCATATTGCCGCTAGCCTAGAGGTGGATGAGAGCATCCCTGCGCGCACTCTCTCCGAGCGTGGACCGCGTGAGAACGCGCCAGAGAAAGCCCTCGCTGGTTTTTGCCGTAAACATGGTGTCTCCCCCGATGCTCTAACAAAAGAGAACGGCTTTTGGGTCCTCCACCGCACGCTCCCGCCCATCAATGCAGCAGCTCTCATCGCCGAGCAGCTACCAGAGCTATTATGGAAGTTCCCTTGGCCTAAGGCGATGCGTTGGGGCAATGGTTCGCTCTTTACATGGGTGCGCCCGCTTCATCATATTGCCTGTGTGTTGGATGGGCAGACCGTCCCCTTCAGCCTTGCGCGTCAGGATGATGATGCTCATGGCCTTACAAGCGGCAATATGACAGAGGGTCACCGCATCCTCTCCCCCGGCACGTTCACCATCACCAATACGGCGCAATGGCTGCGGGATTTAGAGGCTCGACATGTCATCCTTGATGAACAAAAACGCGCTGATCTCATCCGCAATGGTGTGCATAAATTAGCCGAGGATAAAGGCTTAAAGCTCGTTGAGGATGAAGGGCTTGTCCAAGAAGTCAGCGGGTTGGTGGAATATCCCGTACCTTTGCTCGGCCGCATTGATGATGCCTTTATGGACCTTC
This sequence comes from Bombella sp. ESL0385, assembly GCF_009725755.1. Taxonomy (GTDB): domain Bacteria; phylum Pseudomonadota; class Alphaproteobacteria; order Acetobacterales; family Acetobacteraceae; genus Bombella; species Bombella pollinis. Next base: position 641,541 of record NZ_WNIJ01000001.1, on the reverse strand, counting down.
CGCCAGAGGTGATGCAGGTCTCCATGCGGGTAAATCAACGCTATTTTGCCCTGCGTACGCAAGAGGGCAAAGCGGCTCCCTATTTTGCCTTTGTCGCCAATCAAAGCTTCACCGATGCAGGGGCCCTCTGCATCGCGGGGAATGAGCGCGTCCTACGCGCCCGCTTTGCTGATGCCCGGCATTTCTGGGACCTTGACCGCAAAACCAAACTCGCAGAGCGTGTCGCTGCGCTAGGGGCTGTGACCTTCCATGCTAAGCTTGGCACGCAAAAAGAACGTGCAGAGCGCATCGCCACTTTAGCGGGCCTCATCGCCACAGATATGGGCCTTAATGAGGGGCAGATAGCCCATGCTAAGCGGGCGGGCCTGCTCGCTAAAGCAGACCTAACAACGGGCATGGTGGGTGAGTTCCCTGAGCTTCAAGGCGTCATGGGGGGCTATTATGCGGCCCATGATGGTGAAGCCTCAGAGGTGGCACAAGCCATTGCTGAGCATTACATGCCCCGCGGGTTGAACGACCAAACAGCTAACGCGCCCATCTCCATCGCCGTTGCTCTCGCTGATAGGCTGGATATGCTGGCAGGCTTCTTCACAATTGGGGAGACACCCAGTGGCTCTGGCGACCCTTACGGGTTGCGCCGCGCCGCTTTAGGCGTCATCCGCACCATTCGTGATAATGGCCTCCGCCTAGACCTTGGCCACCTGCTCTCCAAAGCGGCTATCCCTCATGCCAGCAAGGCCGGTAAGGATTCCGCTCTTGAGGATATGGATGGGTTCTTCATCGATAGGCTGCGCGTCCAACTGCGTAATGAAGGCCGCCGCCATGACGTGCTGGATGCCACATTGGCCGTCACGCAGGCCCTAGAGGGCACAACCCTCTTTAAGCATTTAGATGGTGACCTCGTCCGCCTGCTCAACCGGGTGGAGGCTCTCTCTGCCATGATAGGCACAGAGGATGGGAAGAATCTTCTCGCCGCCTATCGCCGTGCCAACAACATCCTCCGTATTGAGGAGAAAAAAGACGGCCCCTACGCCCCCACGCCAGAAGCACATCTCTATGTGCAGGAGGAGGAGCGTGCGCTAGATGACGCCCTTAAAGAGGCTGGGCCTATTATTGATGCCCATTTGAAGAAGGAGGACTTCACCAGCGTTATGCAGCATCTTGCCGCTCTACGCCCGGTGATCGACCGCTTCTTTGAGGCTGTCACGGTAAATGCAGACGATGCAGCACAACGCAGCAATCGCCTGCGCCTCTTAAAACGCTTTAGCCTAAGCGGGCTGCTCATTGCTGATTTTAGCAAGATTGAAGGCTAAACCACCCTTCATCACACTTTCAGCACATCATTATAAAGGCCGGTGGGGTTATGGTCCTGACCGGCCTTTTTATGTCCGTTCTTATCAAGGAGCGACGGGACTATGGGTGAGGAATATCTTCGCCCCAAACCCGATAAACACCAGCCCAGTAAGCCGATCAAGCCGCCGCACCACCACCGGCTTATTAAAAAACCGCGCTAAAGGCACAGTAAGAGCCACTAGCAGCCCTAGCCAAATAAATGTCAATAAGGCCTGAATCACCACCTGTACTAAGGTAAAAGCCACAATATTGGCATCTGGTGGGATGAATTGTGGAAAGAACGTCACCACAAAAATCCCCGCCTTAGGGTTCAGCAAGTCCGTCAACACCCCTCGGCGGAAACCGGACCAAAAATCGTGACGAGATGTAAGAGGGGGACGAAATGTCGTTGGAGGGGACGTTGTCAACGCGGCCCTGGGATGAAAGAGCTGAGAGCAGCCTATCCATAATAAATACAATGCCCCCACACATTTTACGATGAAGAAGGCTTTGCTAGAGGCAGCCAATAATGCCGTCAGCCCGAAAGCGGCCGCTAAGCCCCATATGGTTAGCCCGAGCGCGATGCCAAAAATGGCCCCTACCCCAGCGCGCCGCCCCTCTGCTGCGGCTGTCCGTAAAACCATGATGGAATCCAACCCCGGCGTAATGGTGAAAAGTGCGCCAGCGGTCGTAAACGCTAATAAGGGGAGAAGCCACGCATGCATAAAGACCGACTACCTCTCACGCTTATTGCTTTAATCAGGGTCATCCCGATGGACCCAGCTTGATAAAAGCAGGCCAAAACCAAACATCATTGTCAACATGGCCGACCCCCCATAGGAGATAAGTGGCAAAGGCACCCCACCAACAGGGATGACCCCCATCACCATAGAGAGATTTACAACACAATATAAGAAAAAATCCATCGAGATACCCAGCCCGACCAGCCGGCCAAACCGATTACGGCATCGCAGTGCAATTAACATCCCGCTCATTGTGATGAGAAAGAGCAGGCCAATCACCAACACACCGCCCGCATAGCCCCATTCCTCACCAATCATGGTGAAGATAAAATCCGTCTGCTTTTCTGGCAGGAAGCTAAGCTGGCCCTGCGTGCCATGCATATAGCCTTGCCCCCAGCGACCACCCGCCCCAAGGGCAATCCGCGATTGTAGGATATTATACCCGGCCCCTAACGGGTCATGCTCAGGGTGTAGAAACGTATCAATCCGCGCTTTTTGGTAATCATGCAGGTGGCTGTAAAGAAACGGCCCTAAGAACGGGATAGGCGCAGCCAGCAGGATGATTAACCACCAGCGCATCCCTGCGGCAAAAAAGAGCGAGGCCCCAATCACACCCACAATGGTTGCCGTGCCAAGGTTAGGCTCCTTTAACACCAACACGACAGGAATAGCCGTTAAAATCGCGGGGATAATCAAGCGCAGCGGATTTCCCATCCGCTCCCGCCCTATCCGGTAAAACCATGTTGAGAGCATCAACACCAGCGCGATTTTAGAAAACTCTGAAGGCTGAAACTGAAAGCCCCCCAAATTAATCCACCGCTCTGCCCCCTTACCCACATGGCCCATTTTCAACACCAGAGCCAAAAGCAAGATGGACAAACCATAAATCGGGATGGAGAGCATCCGCAAAACGCGCGGGCTAGCAAGGGCTACCCCCAACATCATCAAAAGCCCAAAGCCAAAGCGTATAATCTGCGGTTGAGCAAAGGCTTCCGCACGCCCGCCACCTGCTGAATATAAAGCGATATACCCAACACCAGCCAAGCAGCACACCAGCAGAACAAAAAACCAATTAATCTGCCATAAACGCGAGAACATGCGCAGGTTAGGCTCTGCTCGCAATAAACGCCGCGCTGTGCGAGGGACAGTAAAATCCTTGAGGGACATAAGCCTCCCCTACTCGCTTACATCATCAGCGCGTGCCACAACCCCGCGCGAGAGTGACGTCCGATTAGCAGGGTCTCTTACCAACGTATCGGTCATAATCTGCGCGGCCAGCGGGGCGGCCTCTGTCGCACCAGCATTACCATGCTCTACAACGACCGAAACCGCATAACGCGGGTTATCATAGGGTGCAAAACAGATGAACAACGCATGAGGGCGATACTGCCACGGCAGATTCATAGAGTTAAAATGCCCGCTCTCACGCAAAGCGCGGGGAACATTACGCACCTGTGCCGAGCCCGTTTTCCCCGCCATTTGTACACCGGGGAGGTTTAAACGCGCTTGGGGAGCCGTCCCTTGTGGCTCATTCACCACCGCGAACATCCCGCTCCGCGCAGCTATGAGAGAATCCTTCGCAAAGGGCAGAGGAGGAATATCCTCCGGCACAAGCTTCTCACTCACCGTCCGAACAAGATGGGGTTGCACCATCCGCCCCGTAGCTAAGCGAGATGTATATGTGGCCAAAGCCAGAGGCGTTGTTTGCACCAAGCCTTGCCCAATCCCCGCATTAACGGTGTCACCGCCATTCCAATGATGCCCATGCTGCCGCCGCATCTCTGGCGTGGGGACAGAGCCCGCCCGCATATGGGGAAGCTCTATGGGTAAATGGCCACTTAGGCCTAAGCTAACAGCAGCCTCGTGAATCGCATCCATCCCACAACGGCGCGCTACTTGATAGAAATAAACGTCACACGAATATTTCAACGCCTGATGCAGGTTAATAGAGCCATGCCCATAACGGCTCCAACAATGGAAGCGCACCCCGCCCATGTCGTAATAACCCGGACATGTAAAACGCTCCGAAGGGGTAATGGCATGGGCCTTCAACGCCGCTAATGCTACGGCAGGCTTAAAGGTAGAGCCCGGCGGATAAAGACCGGACACAGCTTTATCCACCAACGGCGTAGCGGGGTCGGTAATTAAGCTATTCCATTGCGTACGGCTAATCCCGCCATCAAATAAAGTAGGGTCGAAAGAGGGCGTGCTGACCAGCCCCATCACCTCCCCATTGCGGCAATCCATCACAACCGCACTCGCCACACGCTCGCCAATGCGTTCTCTGATGCGTGTTTGCAGCACTGTATCTAGCGTCAAACCTAGCCGCGCACCGGGTTGGCCTTCTACACGTTCCAACTCGCCCATCACACGGCCATAGGCGTTGACTTCCATCTCCACCGTGCCGGGCTGGCCCCGCAGCGTAGCCTCTTGTGTTTGCTCTAACCCCCCACGGCCTATCTTCATCCCCGGCAGAGCCAATGCGGCGTTATGCTGCACATCAGTCTCATTCGGCGGGGCAACATAGCCGATAATATGAGACATCAGCTCTTTAAACGGATATTCACGCGTGGTGCCGACATCAATCAACACACCCGGCAAGCTCGGTGCGTTTAACCCCAAGCGTGCCACATCATCCCATGTGAGAAACTCTTTTAACGTCAGCGGCACATAACGGCGAATATGTTTGCGGTCCCGCTCTATACGAGCCCGATCCCGCTCATCTAGCGGCACAATGGTGGCAAACCGATCCACCACCGCCTGGAGGTCCGTTGTCTCCTCCACCATCACAAGAGCGCGCCAATTTGGCTTATTCCCCGCAACGAGCACACCACAACGGTCGTAAATCTCCCCACGTGCGGGCGATATTTGCCGCCGACTCGTCCGATTACGGCGTGCTTGCTCCTTTAACGTCTCACCTTCTACAACCTGCAACTTATAAAGATGATGCGCCAGAGTGCCCATAACGCCCGCCTGCACAGCTAATATCAACAGCGCGCGCCGCGTAAACATACCCCCCCCGACAACCTGTTCTTCTGTAAAAGATAGGTCGGCCGTAGGACTACTCCGCTTCCGAAATAGCGAGCCGGGGTCATTACGCCAGAGGGACATCCAGACTAAACACTTAAAGAAGGATTAAAAAAACAGAAATCAAGCTATTTAAGCTATATTTACACAGCCTATTATAATCTGTCATGCTTTTCCATAACGGAAAGGCCCCATAGATAAAGAATATGCAAAAAAGGGTAACTCCCCACTGCCAAAGCCTCTTGAAATACAATCGGATAGACCGAGAGTGCCCCCCGTACCCGGATGACCATTAACACCCAATTTGTCAAAGCTTCCCCAAGGACGATTAGCCCATAAAGACTCCACGCCAAAAGAAAACCCCGGCGCGATAAACCAACGCGACAGCCATGAGCAACGCCATAGGCAACCAGCATCCAAAATAAGAGAACACCTGGCGGATTTACACTGAATAATTCCACCACCAAACCACCGCAAAACAACCCCACTAATGGCATAAAAGCAGGCCGATAAAGCGACCAAAACCACACCGTCCCCAGGACAAGAGCTACCTGCAACTCCATCTGCCCCAAAATCCTAAAGGGAGCAGAGAGAATAATCGCCAGTACCACCATAATGATACAAGGGAAGAGCTTTCGCCTTACCCGAACCATAAGCTTGCGCTGCCGTGCCCCCTCCAACGCGTCATGGTCTAGCCCGCTATGCTCAAACCGCATCACCACCCCCTTGCATCCCCTTAGCGCACCTTTTACACGCCCCTTGTCTCATCATCCATTTTGTAAGGATGAGAATGGCAAAAACCGGCGTAGATTCTGCCAGCTTGAAGGCGTGTTCCCATCATGTTGCTCTGGTAAAAGCGGCGGTTTCTCCCGCACACGGTCAGAGCTAATTGGCCCCTCCGGCATGAAATCACCATCAAAAATACGCACAAGGTCCAAATGCTCCAAAGCAGCATCTGGCACCACAACCGCCTGGCCCGGTGCAAGATAATGGACACGCCCTACTGCAATACCACCCGTTAACCCTGCTGTTTGTGCCCGCGTTACCAAATGCTCCCCCTCCTCGGGGTGAATATTTTGGTTATAATACATCAGACGTGGGTAAGGCGTATTATCACCTATCATCATCGCATCACCGCCGCTATTTTGCAGCGTAACGGGGATACGACTTGCCGCATCTTCAATGAGCAACACACGGACCACCTGCGGGCCGACTTCGCTCACCCGCCCGACAAGGCCAACCTCGTCTACGGCAAGGCTACCTGCTGTAACGTGATGCCCCCCGACACCCAGCAACACAGCGCGCAAATAAGGGCCGCTCTCATCACGCACGACCCAGCCACTTACATAATCCCGCGCGCCTTCTGCCCCCCAATGGAGGACAGATTTTAAACGGGTATTTTCTTGCTTGAGTGTTTGCGCCTCCCCATACCAGTAAGCGAGCTTACGGTTCTCTTTGCGTAAGCGGGCATTCTCCGCCAAGAGGTCACCAACACCTTGTAATGTGAGCTGCCATTTATGAAATTGTCGCTGCGGAAATAATAACGCCTGATATACTGGCCCGACTTCCCGCACCGCAGCCATGCGCATCCGCGCCATTTTATCAGACCATATCTGCCCCGCTAGAATGATTCCCACAGCCACAAACACGAAGGCCGGTAGAACCAACCCCGATAAAAGCTGACGTGTATGGATGGAAATCATGAAAAAGCAGCTCCTCCCCTCTTACCCTCTTTGTAGCACAAAGTGAGCGGCAGGCTGAGCCTGCCCCAGCGAGGCCCTATTATCAATACATGCTGCTCAAAACGCTGCGGAGCTGCTGCATTTGTTCCAACGTCCGTCCTGTCCCCACAGCTACGCAAGAGAGCGCATTCTCTGCAACAAAAACTGGCAAACCTGTTGCGTTTCGCAACACATCATCAAGGCGGCGCAACAACGCCCCCCCGCCAGAGAGAACAATGCCCTTCTCAACAATATCCGCTGCTAGCTCCGGCGGTGTATGTTCCAGCACCGTAGCCACAGCATCAATAATATGGCCTACCGGTTCTTCCAACGCTTCAGCAATCTGCGCCTCACTGACGACAATCTCACGCGGGACGCCATTGAGCAAATCCCGCCCCTTTAAAGGCAGGGTCCGTTCCTCCCCTTGGGAGTTCGGATCAAAAGCCGCAGCCCCGAGGTCAATCTTAATCCGCTCAGCAGAGCTTTCACCAATCATCAGATTATAATTGCGGCGGATATAAGCCATAATGGCCTCATCCATTTGGTCCCCCCCAACACGGACAGAGCGTGCATACACAATGCCGCCGAGGGAAATCACGGCAACTTCTGTCGTGCCGCCACCAATATCAACAATCATGCTGCCGGAAGGCTCCGTCACAGCAAGGCCCGCACCGATGGCCGCCGCCATAGGCTCCTCAATCAAATATACCTTACGGGCCCCAGCACTCTCCGCACTCTCCTGAATCGCACGGCGTTCCACCGCAGTGGATCCAGAGGGCACACAAATTACAATCTGAGAGCTGAAAAAAGAACGGCGATTATGCACTTTGCGGATGAAATGCTTAATCATCTCCTCCGCACTCTCAAAATCAGCAATCACCCCATCACGGAGGGGACGGATGGCTTGAATATTTCCCGGCGTACGCCCCACCATCAACTTGGCCTCATTACCCACGGCCAAAACTTGTCTGCGCCCGCGTACCTCTGTGACAGCAACAACGGAAGGCTCACTCAACACAACACCACGCCCCTTGACGTATACCAAGGTATTGGCAGTGCCAAGATCGATCGCCATATCGGCGGAAATGAGCCCCAACAGACGAGAGAACATTCAAAACTCCTGGCAGGATGACCCCGCTTTTACGAGGATAAAGAAAATGGTCCGAATACCATTCACAGCATTCGCCGCGAATTATAAAGCTCCATGATAGTTCAGCAAGGCCATATTCCCGCTTCTGCATGTTTTTTTCGCAGAAAACCCGGCTCATTAATAAGCTGTTATATTCAGATGCCCTTTGACTTTACAAAAACGGGGGCCGTAGCCCTCGCCTTTAAGCGACTTCCTCAGCCGGCTCTCCACGCAGACGCTTCACCAACAGCTTATTGAGCGCATGGATATAAGCCCGTGTCGCAGAGACAACCGTATCGGCATCACTGCCTTGCCCATCCACAAGACGGCCCCCCTCCTGCAAACGCACCGTTGTGCGTGCCTGAGCATCCGTCCCTTCGGTCACATTCGCTACCGAGAACAACGCCAAGGTCGCCTCATGCGGGAAGGCCTCACCTAACGCACGGAAAGCCGCATCCACCGGGCCATTCCCCGTTGCTGTGACGTGCCGCGTTTCCCCGTCAATCTCCAGCGTCATAACAACATGAGCGGCATGCTCCGTCCCGCCCTTCAGCTCCAAAGAGATGAGGCGCACACGCTCATGATCCCGACTCTCATCATCAACCAAGGCCCGCACATCATCATCAAAGACAATCTTTTTCTGATCTGCCAACGCCTTAAAGCGTTGGAATGCCGCGTTGATTGTCTCCTCTTTCAGGTCATCATAACCCAGAGCCTTCAATTTATCGCGGAAGGCAGCCCGACCAGAATGTTTACCTAACACCAAGGAGGTACTCGTCCAGCCCACGCTCTCCGGCGTCATAATCTCATATGTTCCAGCATGTTTAAGGATGCCATCTTGATGGATGCCACTCTCATGGGCAAAGGCGTTACGCCCCACAATGGCCTTATTGGGCTGGACATCAAAGCCTGTAATGGTCGCCAGCAAACGCGACATCCCTAACAGCCGTGGCGTCTCAATCCCCGTCTCCATACCGTAGCGATCATGCCGAGTCCGCAACGCCATGACGACTTCCTCTAGTGCTGCATTACCTGCGCGCTCGCCAATGCCGTTAATCGTACATTCAATCTGGCGGGCTCCCCCCTCAACAGAGGCCAGCGTATTGGCTACAGCCAAGCCTAAATCATTATGATTATGGGTGGAGAAAATCACCTGATCTGCCCCCGGGACACGCTCCTTCAACATCGTGAAGATGCGCTCCATCTCATCAGGGGTCGCAAAGCCGACTGTATCGGGGATGTTAATGGTCGTCGCCCCGTTCGCGATGGCTGTTTCCACACAACGGCACAGAAAATCCGGTTCCGTCCGGGAGCCATCCTCAGCTGACCATTCAACATCATCTGTATAGCGGCGAGATTCCTTATTGCCGAATGCTATCAGCTCCAACACGCGCTCCGGCTCCATCCGCAGCTTGTACTTCATATGCAGAGGCGAGGTGGAAATGAAGTTATGAATCCGCCCCCGGCGCGCACCTTTAATCGCCTTACCAGCGGCCTCAATATCCCGCGCAGCACTACGGGCTAACCCACAAATGACAGGCCCATCTACATGGTCAGCAATTTGTTTTACGCTTTCGAAATCACCTTCCGAAGCGGCGGGGAAGCCTGCCTCAATTACATCAACCCCCAGCGTAGCCAAAGCATGGGCCATACGCAGCTTCTCATCCAGATTCATGGAGAAGCCGGGAGACTGCTCGCCATCGCGCAAAGTGGTATCGAAAATAATGATACGTTTATCGTCAATACGGCCAAAGGAAGGATGCTGAAAAGACATGATGTCGTCCCTATTTCTACGTTTACTGATAGATTATTTAAGAGAAACCCCCTGAACGCGACAGGCCATCTGCCTGCCTATACGACATTCAGGGGGTTATAAGTCGTAGAAGGAGGAGGGTACGAAACTTTATCATTACCGCGGCAGCCTATCCTCTCTGTTACAAAAATACAAGAGGACAACGCGGCATCTTTCACAACGTAGCGTTTGTACGGCTTTGAAAGTAATGATCGATGGCCTGCTTCATCGCTTGGGCTACTTGTGTTCTATGCGCAGCGCGGCGCAATGCTTGCTCATCTAAATGGTTGGACATAAAGCCCATCTCTACCAACACTGAGGGAATATCGCCCGACTTCAACACCCGAAAGGCCGCATGGCGCGAGGGGTGATGCAGCAACTGCACCCGATTCTGAAACGCCTGAATCACACTCGCGGCCATATGAGCCGAGCCACGCCGTGTTTCCTCATGAATCAGGCTATTCAAAATCGCTTCAACCTCAGCTGGCACACCCCCTATCCCTGCATGACCTGCAAAACGGTCCGCACTATTTTCCGTCTCGGCTAATGCGGCTGTTTGTTTGTCCGAGGCATTGCCGGATAATGTATAAACACTCGCCCCGCGCACCTGTGGTTGATGCAATGCATCGGCATGCATAGAGATAAAAAGGGCTGCCCTATGTTTATGCGCAAGCTCTACACGCCCTGCTAAGGGGATAAAATGGTCATCACTGCGGCTCAACACGACCTGATATTGCCCTGAGGCCAGCAACATGCGCCGTAGCTCTGTCGCGGCGGCGATGGCGATATGTTTCTCATACGTTCCAGAGACACCAATCGCACCGGGGTCTTTGCCCCCATGGCCGGGATCCAACATGATGACAGGCTTGGGCGGGGGAGCATGGCGTAAAATAGCCGGAGCGTGTAAAGGGTGCCGCCCTGCTGCCTGCACTCTGTGTATGCAAGAAGACGCCCCAGCAAGGGCTGTAACAACCCCACCTCGCGCGGCCTTCAGCATAAAATAGCGGCGTGTCAGCTCACTCATGCCCGTCTCTTTGCCCTTCACGATGCGCCGCCTCCTCTTAACTATGCGGCGATTATAGCCCATAACGAACAATACAGACTATAACTCCCCTCTTGCCAGAGGCGATAATTTGCGCCATGCTCACCAAGCGGATGCCGATTAGCATAATGCGCCCCTTCCGTTTGAGACGCTGGGCAGCATTATAGTGAGAGCGGCTCACGCTGCAAAAATGCGCTTCATACCGTTTGGTGTCGAAAGCCTGAGGCAGTTGCCCTCAGTACGCTCACACCCTGGTGGAGGGTCCGCATCTATAATTAAGCGCAATCGGCCCGGAGGCATCACATCTCGCAGGCAGGTTGCATGATAATCCCGGTGGCAGTGTCTGCTACCAGCATGTTTACCAGAGGCTGCAATGCTGTTCTGTGTTCTTTATCACGGTGTGCCGCGTTATACTAAGCCTAACGCCACAAACCAGACAGGATGCTGCCCTCTGTTGACCCAGACAATCGGCGCAAGCAGGGCAATGACCCGTGCGCCACGGAGTCCCATCCTTCATGACTAAGCAAATGCTCATCGATGCCACACACGCAGAGGAAACCCGCGTGGTGGTTATGAATGGTAAGCGCGTTGAAGATTATGATGTTGAAACATCAGCGCGCCGCCAGCTTAAAGGCAATATTTACCTTGCTAAAGTTATCCGTGTAGAGCCAAGCTTGCAGGCTGCTTTTGTGGATTATGGCGGTAATCGCCATGGCTTCCTCGCTTTTAGCGAAATCCACCCTGATTATTTTCAAATCCCTGTTGCTGATCGCGAAAAGCTCCTCGCCCTCCAAGAGGAGGAATATAACGCAGAGCAACGCGAACAGGATGACCCCCTCGCAGAGGACGACCGTACAGAAGACACCCTCGCTGAAGATAACGGCGATGATGATAATGACAGTGACGATGTAAGCCCGGAAATTGTCAGCGGCGAGCATGATACTGGTGATGAACATAGTGCCAGCCGCCGCATGGCGCGTTTTCTACGCAATTACCGCATCCAAGAAGTCATCCGCCGCCGGCAAGTAATCCTTGTTCAGGTTGTAAAGGAGGAGCGTGGTAATAAAGGAGCTGCTTTAACGACCTATCTCTCCCTTGCGGGGCGTTATGGTGTGCTCATGCCCAATACCCTCCGCGGGGGCGGTGTGTCGCGTAAAATTACCTCCGAAACAGACCGGCGGCGTTTACGCAGCATTGTAAACATGCTGGATCTCCCCCCCACAATGGCGATGATTATCCGCACCGCCGGGGCAGGCCGCCCGGAGACGGAGATTACGCGGGATTGTGAATATCTCCTCCAACTCTGGGAAGATATTCGCACTCATGCGCTTACCTCTATTGCCCCTGCTTTAATTTATGAGGAAGCAAGCCTCATTAAGCGGGCTATTCGTGACCTCTTTACCCGCGATATTGAGACCGTATTGGTTGATGGAGAGGAGGCGTGGAAAAATACGCGGGAGTTTACACGCCTGCTGATGCCCCATAACGCCAATCGCATCCGCCTTTGGCAGAATAGAGGGCAAAATCTCTTCGCTCATTATCAGGTAGAAAGCCACCTTGATGCGATGTTCTCCCCCACTGTGCGGTTGGAATCTGGGGGCTATCTCGTCATCAATCAAACCGAAGCCCTTGTCGCTATTGATGTCAATTCCGGTAAATCCACCTCCCAGCGCAATATTGAGGAAACCGCCCTCCGCACAAATCTGGAAGCCGCTGAGGAAGTCGCCCGCCAACTCCGCCTGCGTGACCTTGCCGGGCTGATTGTCATCGACTTCATCGATATGGAAAGCCGCCGCCATAATAATCAGGTGGAAAAACGCCTCAAAGATGCCTTACGGTTGGATAGAGCGCGGATTCAGATAGGCCGTATCTCTCATTTCGGCCTTTTGGAGATGTCGCGCCAACGCCTGCGCCCCTCCATTGCTGAGAGTATGCTCAGCCCCTGCCCGCATTGCCAAGGCACTGGCTCCATCCGCGGGGTGGAGAGCATGGCCCTGCAAGTACTACGCAATATAGAAGATGAAGCCAGCCGCCGCCGTGCTTCGGAAATTGTCGTGCATGTTAGCCCGAATATCGTCCTTTACATGCTTAATAGCAAAAGGGCGGCTATTAGCGGGATGGAGCAACATCACGACATGACCATCCGTTTTGAGAATGATAGCAGCCTCCCCGCAGGGGAGCTCCGTATTGAGCGTGTTGCCCCACGCCATAATCATCACAAAGCCACACGCAGTGATAATCCAGTCACGACAGTGCGCACGATTGACATTGCTCATGAGCCCCCGGCTTCTCACACTACAGCATCTGATGAGACACCCTCTCCTGAAGCTGAAAGCGATAATCAGGAAGGGACCTCCCGCCGCCGCCGGCGCAGACGGGGGGGCCGCCGCCGTGAGGAGGATGCCCAAGACGCTCTCAACTCCATAAATGAGGAGACAGCTATGCCTAACCCGGCAGAAAGTGACGACCGTACAGACAGTGACCGTGCCCTTATGCCCGGACGCCGGCGCACGAGAACACGGCGTGTCACCACGAATATAGAGGGCCAAGCTCCACAACAAGACGCGCAGGAGCGGCCTGACCGCCGTGGGCATGCAGCCTCTCGCCGCCGCCCTACACGCCAGCGCGATGAGCAGCCCTTCCAAGAAGAACCATCTGCTTATCAAGGACCAACGCCGGCTAATCCCTTCCATAATGCAGGGATTGATATTTTCGATATGATGGAGCAGCAAGAGGCACGTCATACGGCCCCGGCTCATCCTCAAGAGGAGCCTGCGGAAGACCCCGCCCCAACCACACGCCACCGCAGGCGCGCTCCATCACGGGATGAAACCAACGGAGTAGAAGACGAGACAACCTCTCGCCGGCCTCATACACCTCGCCGTCCCCCAACACGCAGCCGTATTGTTACGGACCAAGAGGCAGAGGATGAGGAGAATCACGTTGTAAAAATCTCCGCTCGTCCCGCCACTGCTGATGAGGATGGGGAGACGGCACCGCGCCCACGCCGCCCACGGCCCCCTCGCCGCACGGCAGCAGCGCGCACCACAACAGCGAAGGAGCCTGTAACAGAGGAAGCATCACCCGCGTCCCTTGATGAGGCCCCTGCGGAGAACACCACCCCACCGCGCAAACGCCGCCCTACCCGGCGGAAGAAGGCTGACGAGGCCCCTCCCTCTGCACCAGAGCCAGTGGAAGCCACCTCCTCTGCCGAAAATATCACCGCACCGCAGCCGGTGAATATTGATGAATCCAAGCCGAAGAAACGACGTGTGGGGTGGTGGCGGCGTTAAGTCGCTACATCCCCCAAAAGATACGAGGCTTTTAAATAAAAAGACGGCTGGGGTTCTCCTATGCCGTCTTTTTTAGGCTGTTATTATGATGCACGCGCACCTATTCTTTAGCGGCAAACGCTATTCGTGCCATTTTCCGCGATGAAGGTTCCTGTCAATGGCTGAAAACAGGCATTACGCGTACAGCTATTGCCTGTCCCAAGGCTGCTCGTATAAATCGCTCCGCCTGTGGCGGCTTGCTCATGCAGGGCCGTGCCACATAGCGGGGTCGTCACTGCTGCGGAGGGCAGATTCATCTTCACCCGGTTGGATGCAGGATTAGAGGGGCCTGTTGGGGCCCCTGCAAAACTCTGAATCTTAGGATGCTCTGCCGCCGCCCGCTCCTGTTGGGAGGGCTGGCTCGCACAGCTCGTGAGTAAAAGACCTATCCCCACTATAGCTCCATAATAACGCATCGGCCCCTCCTTCATATCACTTCATTATAATCCAAGTTCACCTTGCGTGTCTTCCCGTTGGGCTGATGCTATGGTGGTCTTCTCGCGCGTGCTCGGCACAATGCCACTACGCCCTGCGCCACCCTCATGCGGCTCTAACTTAGCTTGTCTTGCACCATCTACAAACGCAAGCTGCACTATACCCCCTTGAGGTAAAGCCGCCGCGTGCGTCACTGGTCGTCCCTTTGCATCCTGCACCAGCACATAACCACGCTCCAACACCGCACGGGGAGAGACAGCCTCTAAATGCCGCGCTACCCCAACAAGCCGCTCTCGTTGTACAGCACACTGTCCTTGAATCACCCCAATTTGCAACGGCATCCGCATAAGACGCATCTGGCAACCCTGCCAAAAACGCTCCCACCCTGCCTGCAACCGCCCTGCCTGCCCCTCCAGCAAACGATGACGCTGACCAAGAACCGTCTCCATGGCCGGGAGGTGAAATGCCGCCCCCCCCAAGCGTGCACGCGCACGCATCACAAAGCCCGGTAAGGCAAGCTCCAACCTTTGAGCGCGGTCATCCAAACGCATACGTGCCGTATCAAGCAGACTAGGCAAGTCCGGCATACGCGCGGCCATTGCTTGCAACTGCAAGCTCTGCTTTTGCAAAATACCCACTAACCCGCTTGAAAGGCGCGCTGCCCGATGGGCAAGGTCTGCCACAAGCTCCGAGCGCACAGGCACGGCCATCTCCGCCGCGGCAGTCGGTGTCGGGGCCCGGCGGTCGGCTGCATAATCTACGAGGGTTGTATCGGTCTCATGCCCCACGGCGGAAATAACCGGCAAGGGGCACGCCGCCACGGCCCGTACCACAGCTTCATCATTAAAGGCCATGAGGTCCTCTAACGAACCACCCCCACGCGCCACAATCAACACATCTGGCGGGTGGGGAAGCTGCCCCATTGCCTTAACAGCATGAGCAATTTGCTGTGCCGCTCCCTCCCCCTGCACGGCAACGGGCCAGAGCAGAATCTCACGGGGGAAACGGCGGGCAATAGTAGTGCAAATATCATGCAAGACCGCACCGGAGCGTGAGGTAATCACCCCGACACGATGCGGCAGAGAGGGGATAGGCTTCTTCCGCTCCGGCGCAAAAAGCCCTTCATCTCGCAGACGCACCCTTAGGGCCTCTATCCGCGCGAGCATGGCCCCTTCCCCGGCAAACTCCATCCGCTCAATAATCAGTTGATAGCTCGACCGCTCCCCATAAGAGGAGATGCGCCCAGTGGCGATAACCTCTGTCCCATTTTCTGGCGCCATACCGAGACGAGAGGCATTGCCCCGCCAAATCACCCCAGCAATCTTCCCCCCCTCGTCTTTGAGAGAAAGATAAATATGCCCAGAGGCATAACGCTTCATCTCCGTGATTTCCCCACGGACGCGCACACGGCCAAAGCTTCCCTCCAGCACGCGCTTAATGGCGGAAGAAATCGCCCCAACAGAATATTCGGGGATGTTACTCCCCGCCGAAGTAGCATTTTGCGGCTCTTGGGCAGAAAAGAGAAGGTCTCGTTCCATCATCCTGCTATTCTATGCTAAATGAGGGGCAACGTAAAAGCGGCTATCAACACCGCAGGCTCATATAAAGGAAACAGGATGCGCGTACTTCTTGTTGGTTCTGGCGGGCGGGAACATGCCCTCGCTACCGCCATTGCCCGGTCCCCTCAGCTCAAAGCCCTCTTTGCCGCCCCCGGTAATCCTGGCATAGCAGAATGCGCCCGTTGTGTCCCTATTGCAGCTGATGATATTGCAGGCCTTGTAAAGTTCGCCCAAAAAGAAGCGATCGACCTTGTCGTCCCCGGGCCGGAAGTCTCCCTCGTAGCGGGGTTAGCCGATGCGTGTAAAGAGGCCGGCATTGCCTGCGCTGGTCCTTCCAAAGCGGCGGCGGCCTTAGAGGGCAGCAAGGCCTTTACAAAAGAAGTGGCCGATGCTGCGGGCATCCCCACCGCACGCTGGCAGCGTTTTGATGCTAATAGCAGCGTAGATGCCGCCAAAGCCTATGTGCGTGAGCAAGGTGCGCCGATTGTCATCAAGGCCGATGGCCTCGCTGCGGGCAAAGGCGTTGTTGTGGCACAAAGCGTTGATGAAGCCCTCGCCGCCATCGATCATCTCGGCCTCCCCCTCGTCATTGAGGAATGTCTTACAGGGCGGGAAGTATCCCTCTTTGCCTTTTGTGCAGATGATAAAGCCAGTCTGATTGGTGCCGCACGGGACCATAAGCGCGTTGGCGATGGCGATACTGGCCCTAACACAGGCGGGATGGGAGCCATCTGCCCCCCACCGGATTTTGACCGCGCCGCACAAGAGGCCGCATTAGACCTCACTGTCCGTCCCATGTTGGCTGAGATGCTCCGCCGGGGCACGCCCTTCCGTGGTGTCATCTTCGCAGGCTTGATGCTGACAGAAGAAGGACCAAAGCTCATAGAATATAATGTCCGCTTTGGTGACCCAGAGGCCCAAGCCCTGCTCATCCGCTTAGAGAGCGACCTCCTCCCCGCCCTCAAAGCCCTCGCAGAAGGCACCCTCTCTGAGGAGAGCATCCGCTTTACAGACCAGCCCTCCCTCTCCCTCGTGCTCGCGGCTAAAGGCTATCCTGATGCTCCGGTAAAAGGGGGTGTCATTTCTGGCTTAGACCGCACCGCACAACTCCCCGGCGTTTCCATATTCCACGCAGGAACAAAGCTAGAAGGCGATAAATTGGTAGCGAATGGAGGGCGCGTGCTGACCATCTGCGCCACAGCCCCCACAGCAGCCAAGGCGCGCTCTCGCGCTTATGAGGCCGCAGCGACTATTCAATGGGCTGATAAAATGCTCCGCAGCGATATTGGACTCTAAAGCGGTATCATAGGTGATACCCCCCCCACCCCCTTACCGGCAGGCGGGGGCCTCCCTTAGCTCTCCGTCTTTGCTAAAAGAGTCGGGAACTCCCACAAACTATCAATATGATATGTAGGCTTTAACGCCTTACAGACCTCCGCCACACCATGGCCATAGCTGGCCCAGCAGACATCCATACCGAGTGTTTGGGCAAAGCCGATATCGGCCGTTGTATCCCCCACCATGAGGAACCCCGCTGCGGGGACGGAAGGAAATAGCGGCGCAAGACGGTGCTGAAACACCTCTTGCTCTGGCTTACGCGGTAGCCCTTCTTCTGCACCGAGGGCGACCTCAAAAAACCCATCAAGCTGGAACCGTGCCAAACTATGACGCAAGGTTGGCCCATGCTTGTTACTAAGGGCCACCAACCGATAGCCACGCTGCTTTAAAATAGGCAAGACCTCATGCACCCCATCATACAGGAAGGTCTCCTCCGCATCCACTTGGGCATAACGCTTCCGATAGGCTGCGACATAACGCTCGGCTTCTTCGGGGGAGCTATCATTGACTAACCCCTTATAAAACCCTTGGAGCGCATCGCCCTTACCTAACCGCTCTGCCAGCTCCGCAGCGGAGGGCGGGGTACGGCCAATGTCCTCAAAAGCTTCGCGCAAGCTCCTAATAATAGCCGGGCGTGTTTCAGCCAATGTGCCATCATAATCAAGTAAAAGAACAGGATAACGTAACATAGCGGCGGTCCTTTATTGGCTCTTTTGCTGAGGGTGAGCCATGAGGTGCTCTAACCCAGCCGTCAACGCCGTTGAATCATCCATAACAGGGAGCATCCCAGCATAATGGCCCTCTGGGTCCATGACCACAAAGGACGGCGCAGGCTTATAATATCCAGTCCCCCGCTCCTGCTCATAAGGGGCATGGAACAAGCGCGTCATCGCTTGGGTCATGTTCTGGGTCGCAAAAACGGGGAAGATATGCGGGGCCACCCCCATGACATAATCCTTCAGCCCATCAGAATCCTCCGCCTTTGCATCTAAGGATACAACAAGGGGGAGGACCTTCCGGCCCTGTGCCTTCATGCTCATAAGGGTGGCATCCAAAGCCTTTAAAGGCGGCTGGCATTGGGCAGCAGGGCAACGCGGGTCCACAAACCACACCACCATCCACGCCCCGCGGAAGTCCCCTTCCGTCACCATTCCCCCCCCAAGGGAGAAGACACGGAAAGAGCCACCAACCTCATTACCCTGTTTATGGAGCCGCGCCCCTTCATCATGACCAGTGGAGAGATAATACCCCCCCAAACCTAACAACCCCGCGACCAGCAGCAAACCCGCTATAATCGCCCCAATCTTCCAACCTAGATATTTTTTTGGCTCCACCCCGCCCGTACCGTCACTCTGCACGTCCATCATGCTCCTTACTATGACCTCAAACCTCAATGAGCCTCAGCCCAATTATCCCCAAGCCCCGTCTCCACCACCAAGGCTACATCCTTTAACGAGGCCGCTTGTTCCATCACACGCTTTACCAAAGCGGCTGTTGCCTCAGCGTCCTCATCGGGGACTTCGAACAATAATTCGTCATGCACTTGCAACAACATACGCGCTTTTAACCCGGCCTCAGCCAAAGCACGCGGTACCTGCACCATCGCTTTTTTGATAATATCCGCCGCCCCGCCCTGCAAAGGCGCGTTAATCGCCTGCCGCTCCGCATAGGACCGCTGCGCTGCCTGCCGCGCTTGCATCCCCGGCACATAACAACGCCGCCCAAAGGGGGTCAGGACATAACCCTTCTCGCGCGCTTCTTCCTTCATCGCCTCCATATAGGTACGGATGCCGGGATAACGCTCAAAATACGCCTCAATATAGCGTTTGGCCTCCCCTTGAGGCACCTGCAACTGACGCGCCAACCCAAAGGCTGAAATACCGTAAATAATACCGAAGTTAATCGCCTTCGCCCGCCGTCTCGTCAACGCATCCATCCCTTCTAAGGGGATATTAAACACCTCGGACGCTGTACGGGCATGAATATCCTGCCCATGACGAAATGCATCTAATAATGGGTCAATCTGCGCTACCTGAGCCAATAAACGCAGCTCAATTTGACTATAATCCGCAGAGAGCAGCTTATGCCCCGGTGCTGCCACAAAAGCCCGCCGAATACGCGCCCCTTCCTCCGTGCGGATGGGAATATTCTGCAAGTTCGGCTCATTGGAGGAAAGCCGCCCTGTTGTGGTTGTCGTCATCTGGAAGGTCGTATGCACACGCTGGGTCTTCGGCTCCATCAGCTTAAGCAGCGCATCCGCATAGGTGGATTTCAGCTTTGCCAAACGCCGCCAATTTAGGATAGCCGTTGGTAAATCGTGCCCTTGTACAGCAAGCTCCTCCAACACGCGGGAATCTGTCCCCCATGCGCCGGTTTTCGTCCGCTTGCCCCCCGGCAGACCCATCTCATCAAACAGGATTTCCCCTAATTGTTTAGGCGAGCCAATATTAAAGGGCCGCCCAGCGCGGTCATAAATCCCCTCCTCCATCTCCGCCATGCGTGTTGCGAAATCTTCCGAGAGACGGCGCAATTCCTCCGCATCCACACGGATGCCAGCGTCCTCCATCCCCTCCAGCACGGTGATAAGGGGACGCTCCATCTCCTCATACAAGGCGGTGGCTTTCTGCCGTGGTAAGGTCAGGCGCAATATCTTCCACAAACGCAATGTTACATCCGCATCTTCCGCCGCATAAGCGGTTGCTTTATCCAACGGAACTTGCGTAAAGGCGATGCGATTCCGCCCCGTGCCCGTAACATCATCATACGAGATGGGCGTATGGTCTAAATGCAGGCGGGAGAGCTCATCCATCCCCTGCCCATGCGCCCCAGCAGACTGCGCGTAAGACAGCAGCATCGTATCATCCAGCGGCGTAATAACCTCCAATCCCGCACGGCGCAAAATCGTGAGGTCATATTTCGCGTTCTGGAAAATCTTCAACACCGCCTCATCAGCCATCAATGGGGCAAGCAGGGCGAGCGCATCTTTTACAGCGAGCTGCTCCCCAACAGGAGCCTCCAACGTGCCTTCATGACGGAACGGCACATAGCACGCCTTCCCCGGTGCAATCGCGAGAGACAAACCAACAATCTCCGCCGTGCGTGCATTCAGGCCCGTTGTTTCCGTATCCACCGCAACGAACCCAGCCTTATAAGCAGCCTCCACCCATTGTTGAAGTGCCTCCTGCGTTGTCACCGTCTCATAAGGGCCAAAAGGAGCCTCACTGCGAGGCACCATATCGCCCTCCACCTCAGCCTCGCCACTAGAGGCTGGGCTCACATCAGGCTTATGCCGCGCTGGCGAGCGGGCCTTGCCCCCAAAACCCATGCGCTGAAGAATGGAGGAGAAGCCCATGCTCTCCAGCCAATGCCGCAACGTCTCGGCATCAGGTTCGCGGGGACGTAGCTCATCAACCGGGGTCGGCACAGCGACATCATCCGCTAATAAAACCAACTGGCGGGAAATACGGGCCCCCTCGGCATGGTCAATCAGGTTCTGCCGCCTTTTAGAAGGCTTCATCCCCGGTGCGGCCTCCAACACCGCCTCTAGCGAGCCATATTCATTAATCAACTGTGCCGCCCCTTTTGGGCCAATGCCCGGCACACCCGGCACATTATCGGTAGAATCCCCCATGAGGGCTTGCACATCCACCACTTTATCAGGCGTTACACCGAACTTCGCTTCAACCTCCGCTAGGCCGATGGGCTTTTGCTTCATCGGGTCCTTCAGCATCACCCCCTCACGCACAAGCTGCATGAGGTCTTTATCGGAGGAAATGATGGTGCAACTCCCGCCTTGCTCCACCACCAGCCGCGCATAAGTTGCTAGGAGGTCATCCGCCTCCCAGCCGGGTAGCTCAATCGCGGGGATGCCGAATTGGTCCGTCGCTTGGCGAATGAGGTCGAACTGCGGGCGTAAATCCTCCGGCGGCTCTGGCCGATGGGCTTTATATTCGGGATAAATATCGTTACGGAATGTTTTGCGCCCTGCATCGAAGATGACAGCCATAGGCTGGCCCTCATGCTCCTTAATGAGGCGTGAGAGCATATTGGTAAAGCCATAAACGGCATTAACAGGCACACCCTCCGGGTTGGTCATCGGGGGGATGGCAAAAAAGGCACGGAAGATGAAGCCAGAACCATCCACCAAAACCAGATGTGTGTTTTTTGACGTCACGCCGTCCCTCTCCCTTGCCATATTGGGCACGTTACTTTTGCTCTATAGGCTCTCTCTAGCGGATTTCCGCCGCTTTAAAAACGCCTCACATGCCGATAAGGCTGTATTTCTCCCTCTCATGCTCTGTTATGCGCTATGTCTCACAGGGTGCAGCACGGGGCCGCGCCCGGAAACATGGCCTCACAGCCCTACAGAATCCGCCTTCATCCCCGCGAGCCTCTCCCTCCCGCTCTCCGATGGGAAGGGTGCGCCCATACGGCTTTACACGCCACCCCAAAACAAGCCCCTACGCGGGGTGATTCTGGCCTTTCACGGCTTTGGGGATAGCCGCGATGCGTGGGAGGTTATGGCACCACCCTTAACGCAGGCTGGGTTCCTCATCGTTGCCCCTGATATACGCGGCTTTGGGGCCTTCCCCACACCACGGACATGGAGCAACACCCAACGCCTCATTGCTGATAGCGTAACAGAGGCCCAATGGTGCCATCAGCAATGGCCCAAGCAACCGCTTTACCTAATGGGCGAGAGCATGGGGGGTGCTATTGCCCTTCTCACCAGCACCGCACTGCATGCCCCCCACCCCACCGGGTTAATCCTCCTCGCCCCAGCCATCATGACATTAGGCCAGCCATGGCAAAGCCTTTTGGAGGGCTGGAATCTCATCACCCCTCAAGCCCGCCTAACAGGGGCCCATATGCCGGGCCACCATATTGCAACGCGCAATATCAAAGCCCTCCGTCGCATGTTTTTCGACCCTCTCACCCGCCATGGCACAACCGTCCACGCCCTCCGGGGACTAACGCATCTGATGAGCCATGCTGCCCAAGAGACCCCAAAACTACACACACCCACCTTACTGATATGGGGTGATCGCGACCAATTTGTCCCCGCCTCTGCCACACGTCACCTTATCCAGAGATCACCCCAAGGCCTCCTCCGGCTAGATGAACTCCCCCATGGCTATCACCTCATCTCCCGCGAGCCGCAGAACCGCCCTGCCCGAGACATTCTCTCATGGCTTGAGCAGCCGGGGCATTTCCTCCCCTCCGGCGGGGATAATGCTGCCACCATGTGGCTTTGGCTGAAAGAAACACGCTGATATAGATGAAAAAAGAGGCCACAAGGGCTAGGCAAAACAGCAACTTCCCGTTAAAAGAACGACCAGCGGACCCGTAGCTCAGCTGGATAGAGCGTTGCCCTCCGAAGGCAAAGGTCGCGCGTTCGAATCGCGCCGGGTCCACCATCCAACAGTCCTAAAAGCAAAGACGTTAGGGGCGTATTTCAGCCCCTTGCTAGCCTCTTACCGTTGTCTTTCTCTCACAACGCCATCTTAGGCAACATAGCTAGCACCTCTCTCGTCTCTAATGCCACATGCAACACTTTTAAAAAGAGCAAGAGGGGCCATTTAGGGTCTTGAGCTTCGGCAAGAGCCCAATCGTTCGGATCATTGGTGATGGTGGAGCGTTTATCAGTCTTGACCTGCTGACGATCCATGACCCACTCAAGAGCAGATTTGCCATTGACCTGATATTCATAGGCTTCCAGCGGAATACCTGTAATCTCGATGTGATTATTATAAATCAGGTGGGTTTTGTCAGGGATGCGCTTGCCATCCTCACCACGGGTTTTGGCAAAGGCCATCTTCTCGACACGATAAAGCTGCTCCTCCGTAAGGCCCGCTTTGGTTTTGATATGCACATGCGTCGCATCATCCAGCGCGAAATAAGGCACCGCCGCCTCATACCCCAAATGAAGCTCCGCAAGCGCCCGTCCTGCTTTGGAGAACGCCCAGAAGTCATCTTCCGTCTTTACGCAAGGGATACGGGGGAGTTCCTTGGAGAGACTGGTGGCGTAATGGCTGCGATAATCCGGGGCATGAAGCAGACCATAGATGTAATAGAACACATCTTCTTCATCAAACTGCGCCTTGGGCCATGCTTTACGGAAATAGGCCATGCCCTCCGGCGTGATGGCTCTTTTCTTTTTGTAACGAGCCGCAGCTGGCTCCTCCATCCCTTCAAACATATCCCCTTCAGGCTGTATAGTTTTTATGGGTTCATAATGATAGAGGGGGAAGCACTGGGCCCCAGCCTGTAACAAATTGTAATCAGGTATATAGTCCATCATGATTGCAGAGAAATCTGAAGCACTATTTCCTGTTACACAAATCACCTTATTCTCCATCCCCACTTCTGGAAAGAGTTGGGGAAGTTGATAGACCATTTCATTCAGCCTGCGACTAAAGAAAAAAACCTCCTTCGTAAAAGGACGGTACATGCCAGTACGTACCTCCCCATCGGAAATGAATAATGGCTTATCCCGTACCACATCGTTTTGCAGGGCTCTTGTCCAGCTCAGTGCCGTTGTCTCAAAATCAGGAGAACGTTTCAGTTCATTTAACCGAGCCTCTTTCTTGCCATGAGGCAAAAGCTCATTGAGCCGTTCCCGCTCAGCTTCATAAGTCGCAACTTGTTGCTCTACACTCTGCTGAATACGCTCACGAGAGAAGTTCCAAACCCAAGCATCACGGGCTGTAACTACTCCATTGGAAAATAATGAAAGAATCCCCTTTTCACCTTTTTTACTGCCCATTGTCATAAAGACTGAGAAGCTATCATCTCTCTGGTTTAACCAGTCGCCATGCTCATCAGGTGTCAATGTCTGCCAGCGGCGGAACGTACCATCAGGGTTGGTCTCTTTCCCTGCATCTAAGGCCTCGCTCGGGATCGCTGCGATAGACCCAAAGCGATGCAGCCAATGGAACTTGTCTGTTTCCGGAGCGTTGCTCAGCTCTGCCCCGGCCCGGGCATATATCTCCTGCGCTGAAAGGTAGTCACCAATATCGCAGAAATGGATTTGGCCTTTGCCTGTATGAGTTTTCTTTCGAACTAGAATGGTGATGGCAACTGGAGCCCGGCTTCCCTGTCCAAAAATATTATCCTTTTCTTGCCGTCGTTGTTCACCTGATGTCCGCGCATTCCCACGCAGATGGAAAATCCAGATTTCGGAAAATTCACTTTCCAAAGCGTTACGGAGGCCAGTACTGGCAGCACTATCTATGAAGCCTGCATTGGTCACAAACCCTATGACGCCTTGTTCACCTATGCGATCAGAAGCCCAACGAATACTGCGGATATAACTATCATAAAGAGCAGCTTTCCTAACGGCCCTAGAGGCTCTAGCGTAAGTCTCCTCAATCCGCTTATCGAGATATTCATATTTATCATTCTGAGCCTGTCCGGCTTTACTAGCCCCCGCAGAATAAGGTGGGTTGCCCATAATCACCCGGATGGGAGCACTCTCCTGTGCAAGGATGCGGTCACTATTGCCTTTCAGGTATCCTCCCATGCCGTCATGCAGGGTTCTATCTGTCTGGACATGCTCTGTCAGATTAAACGTGTCTGTTAGGCAGAGGCCACCAAAGGGTGCTTGTTTGCCTGTACGGGCGGTATAAGAGGTCGCGATATTAATACCCGCTACGTAATAAGCGAGCAAGACAAGCTCATTGGCCCAAAGGCCGGGCTTGCCAAGGATGGCATCTTCTTTCCCGGCGGCCTCATATTTGGCAGCCAGTTTTTCAGTAGGGATGATGTAGTCTCCCTCACTACCATCGGCCTGACGTTGCCGCAGGTCAATCAAGCGGGCGATAAAGCTGCCAGTACCGGTAAAGGGGTCCAAAACCGAGACGTTCTCATCCCCCATGCCACAGCCAAACTGCGTCTGAAGCACATGCTCAACAGAGCGGATGATAAAATCCACCACGGGGACCGGTGTAAAGACAATGCCCAGCTTATCAGCTTGTTTTTTGAAGGCCTCTCGGAAGAAATCATCATAAAGCTGGATGGTCAGGGCCTGTCGGCTCTCCGGGCTGGCATCCTTCAGGCGGGCACGGATGCTGTCATAAAAGCTCTCCAGCCCTTGTTGTTCCTTCGTCAAGCCGTTGGCGTAAAGCTCCTGCGTGACGGCATCAAGAGCTTGTGTCATGGGGTTGGAGCTATGACCACCATTTTCCCCAAAAAGAGCATCAAAAACCGGGCCTGTCACAAGGTGCTGGCCTAGCATCTCGATGATGTCACTATCCGGGACGTTCGGGTTGATAGAGGCGTGGATTTCCGCCTTTAGCTTGTCAAAGACCTTCCGGGCCCTGGCGGATGCGTCTTGCAGGGTACGTTCTGCATCATGCTCGGCCCCAAGGGGGAGCTGACCATCCAAAAGGCGGGTGATGCTAATAATATGCCGGTCCACAATGCGTTTGACGTCTTTAGACCACCGAGCAAAGGGATTACGATTGCCAACCTTCTGCACAATACGAGCATAAAGCGCATCAGCCAGCTTTTCCCGCTGGCCATATTGCATGACAAGCTGCTGGCCGTAATCGGTAATCTCCTCCTCAGAGGCACGTTCATCCGCACCCTGACCATTGAGATGTTTATTCACACTATTGGCGGCGGATTCAGCTTTGCCCTTTTTCTTTTTAGCTGGAATACGAGCTGAGACGCATACGACTTCCATCTTCGTATAGTCCAGCTGGCCACCAAGATTCACACGGTCTAGCTCATCATCCAAAGAAGAATCATGCGCTCGGAGGGCCTGAAGAACCATCCAAACCGTACGAAAGCCTGATGACCCTTTAGCGAAATATTCATCAGCCGTATAACCATGCGGCACCACAACGGGAATAATGATATAGCCACGTTTCTTACCCGGCGCACGGCGCATCACCCGCCCTACGGACTGAACAACATCCACCTCGCTGCTGCTAGGAGCTAAAAACACCACGGCATCCAATGCGGGGACATCCACCCCCTCAGACAAGCAACGCACATTAGAGAGGATACGACAGACCTCCCGTTCTTTCCCATCTTCATCAATAAAGGGTGGGGCATCATCCTTCAACCAGTCCAGCCGTGCGCTTTTTTCGGCAGCGTTCATCCCGCCATCAACATGCCTAATCTCGCAATAAGCCCCAGGCTTTTCCTTCTTGGCTGCCTCTTCTGGTAGCTTACTCTTGCGCTTACGGTACTCCTCCACAACATCGGAGAACCCCTTCTCAATCACACGGGAGGCAACATTGCCGCTACGTTTTTTAGACGGATCAATCGTAGAGCAAAAAGCCACCGCCCTATGCATCGGGCGTGTCTCATCCTCACCTCGCATATCATCACGGGAGAGGCCCTTCCATGCACCAATAATACGCGAGGCGACATCCAACGTGATGTTATTATCTTTATCAGACAAGGTACTGGGGACGAACTCCGCCACATCGCTCTCTGACACACCGAGAACAACAATCTTATAGGGGCAGAGACGCTCCTTCTTCACCGCCTCAGCAAAAGAGATTTCATGAATAATGGGGCCATATAGCTCCTCATCATCCATGGAATACAAGGTTGTATCGGCATCCTTGGCCTTCTCCAACGCGTCGGATGAGAAGATACGCGGCGTTGCCGTCATAAAAAGAGTGCGCGCCCGTTTTATGCCGTCCGGCTGATGAATGAACTGGAAGGCCTTTGTCTCTTCATCTCGCCTTTTAGCACCGCTCGTACGGTGCGCCTCATCGCATATGACGAGGTCCAAAGCAGGCAAACCAAGCTTCTGCGCCTCCCCAATAACAGGCGAAGAATGATAGGTCGAAAAGATGACGATCATCCGCTCATCAGCATCTTTAGCAGAACGCGCTTTGGTAAGGGCGTTTGTCAGGCCGAGGGCATCGGTAGTGGCGGGGTAATCCAAGTCATTTTCCACCCGTCCAACATCATCACGTTTTTTACCCACTTCGCTATCTGAGCAAACGGCAAAGCAGGACAACTTAATAGCAGATTGCTGCGTCCATTCCGTCAATGTCTGAGACACAAGATGAAGCGATGGCGCTAAAAACAGAACAACCTTCCCTTTGCCTGCGAGATTTTCCGCAATTTTGAGGGATGTAAAGGTCTTGCCCGTTCCACAAGCCATAAGAAGGCGACCTTTAGTAGGATGTTCTATAGTCCCCCCCTTCAAGGTTGAGACGGTTTTTACGATGGCTTCCTGCTGTTCTTCACGAGGTGTTTTGCGGGGTAGTAATGTCGGTTCACCCGTCTTGAAATACTGGCTCCAATCTATGGCCGCATTTTCAAGGTCGGAAAGCGTTGTTAAATGGATGAGCGGCTCGACCATCTGCATGGTAGCCTTAGCGTTATCACCCCACTTGCCCGTTGTAGCGATGATCCGACGACTGATGAAGTCCGCACGATTGCTTGCCGCGATGAAGCTATCCAATTCCTTTTTGGAGATTGTATGGTCCGGGCTATAAAATTTGGCCTGAATGGCCTCAAAGCCGGAGCCATCCTGCATAACACCAACAAGATCAACCCCCGTATCACGCGCCGAACCACCGGGGATGTATTTTTTAACCCAATCTGCGAAGGTCAAAACCTCCGAGAATAATTCCTGAAACTTCGGCTCATTCTGAAGATAAATTTGGGCCAGTTTTTCAAACCCCGTGCCCCGGTCCCGCTGGCCTGTCTTATGGCCCTGCCCATCCTCATCAAAACTCGCTAGAAGTGTGCGAAAAGCAGTGCCTTGTGAATTGGACATGGGTGGTCTCCGGTTCATAATAGTGTTTTCACACTACACAGTGAAGCAAGGAACGCCAAGCAGGACGGCTCTCATCCTAACTAGCTTATGATCTTTCCTTTTGCTCTACCTCTCTGCTCACGCTGGGAGCATACCCCCCTGCTGAATATGAGAACTGACACAAACAGTCAGAAGAAACTGTAATTCAAAAAATTACAAAAGATATTACCACCAAAAAGCCCATTAAATAGAACGTTGGAGACCCGAACCATTAATCCGGCAAGCCCCCTTTTCAGACCATCTTCCATATTTTAGAAAAAGATCAGCATAATATGAGGAGGTATAATGCCCTCTACCTCATGGCTCTTTTGGGCCTTACTTTCCGCAGGCTTTGCGGCATTAACGGCTCTGTGCGCTAAGGTCGGTGTTAATGAGATAGATTCCGACCTTGCAACATTCATCCGTACAATCGTTATTCTTGCTATTCTGGCCGCTTTATTGCTGGCGACAGGAAAGTTTCATAATACCGCAGGCTTTACGCCACGGGCGTGCTTTTTCCTGCTGCTCTCTGGTTTGGCGACGGGGGCCTCATGGCTTTGTTATTTCCGCGCCCTCAAGCTGGGGGATGCGGCCCGTGTTGCACCAGTCGATAAACTCAGCGTTGTGTTTGTCGCCTTACTAAGCGTCACATTCTTAGGTGAGCAGCTATCACTTAAAGGCTGGATGGGGATTCTTTTTATAGGGCTGGGGGCTATCCTCGTCTCTATAGGTTAGCCCGCCCATAGGGATGGAAGGAAGCCCCCTCCATCCCTATTCTTATGCCTAACTTAGGCGTTACCGTCTTTAGACTCTTCGTCCTTTGTCTCTTCCTCCGTCACCACAGGCTCGGAGATAGCGACAGGGGCCAAACGGCTCGCAAAGTTACATGCCATGAGATAACACACCACGGCTGTACCAAGGGAGGCAAAAGCCGTTTCCCGCTCGCCGGGATTAATCAACATGGCGACAAACACCAAGATGATAGCAATCAACGAGGCAATGCTCAGATACGGATAGAGCATCATGGTGAAATGCTCACTCGTCCCAGCACGCTTACTACGCCCACGCAGAACAATATAAGATGTGGCAATAAGCGCGTAGGTTAAGAGGATTAACCCACCACTACAGTTCAGCAAGAAGCCGAAAATCTCACTCGGTGCGAAGATGGAGGAGAACGCCACCAACAACCCAGCAATAGAGCTGATCGTAATCGCCATACGCGGGGCTTTATCTGGTGCAGAGCGCACAAGGAAGGCCGGGGCGTCACCCTGAATCGCCAACTCTGTCAGGATACGAGAGGTGATGTACATGCTGGAGTTCAAGCAGGACAGAACGGCACTCAAGATAGCAATCTGCATAATGAGCGCAGCACCCGGCACACCCATAACCTTCAACACAGCCACGAAGGGGGATTTACCCGGATAAAGGCTCCACCACGGCACGATCATTGTAATCAAGCAGATGGAGGAGACGTAGAACATCATAATCCGCAAACCGAGTGTCCGTGTCACGCGGGAGACGTTCTCGCCCGGATCGGATGTTTCAGCCGCCGCAACGGTGGAAATCTCAGACCCCATCATGGTGAACAACACCGTTGGCACAAGGGCAAGCAGCGGCACAATACCATTAGGGAACAAACCACGGCGACCAAAGAGATTCTCATGCACGGACACACCATGACCAAAAACATGCAGGACATAAAGCAATGCCAGTAAGATAAAGGCCACAATGGTGAACACTTTGATGCTGGAAAGCCAGAACTCACATTCACCAAAAATCTTTGGCGCAAAGAAGTTCACCAGCTTCATGCTGATGATGAGCAGGACAGACAACACCCAGACAGGCAGATGGATCCAATCCCGCAGCATCATGGCCCCAGCGATAGCCTCCGAGCCAATCACCACCACCCAGAAAAACCAGTAAAGCCAGCCAGAGGCAAAGCCGATCCGATCCCCATGGGCAAGACGAATATATTCCACAAAGGAGCCACGGCCCGGGTCACTCACGACAATCTCGCCCAGCATGCGCATGATCGCCATGATTAAGAAGCCCACAGCAACGAAAACGAGCGCAATGCCCGGTCCCGCCTTTGCTATAGCCGCACTACTCCCGACAAAAAGTCCCGCGCCAATCACACCGCCCAGGGCAATCATCGCGATATGACGACTCGAAAGTCCTTTATCCTCGGACACGGTTTGATCGCTAGTTGGTTCCTTCATGAAAAGGTCCTTATGATAGTTGGCTGTACGGGGCACCCAGTAAAAAAGATGAACACTCCGCTACGGTAACCCATTTTGTGACATCTCCCGACAAAATGGAAGGCAGAACAGAAGAAAAGCCCGTATTGCCCTAAAAATGCCGGTAAAAATAAAGTTCCAGAACGCCTGATGTCCCATGCATGGGCGGAACATTCATCCCACTAGGGATCCCTGCTTTTGCAAGAGCCTTACCCCCAGGGCCTGCAAATGCGGCCCCTCCTGTAATGGCTCCAGATGTATTGGCATCAAACGAATATTCAGCAGAAAAATCAACCTCATCCGACATATGCCGCCCTACCGTACTCGGCAGGCCAGAGCCACTGGGATAGAGAAAAGAAAGGTCATAGAAATGCAGACCCAACTTTAATTCATCGCCTTTGCGTAATAAATGGATTGGGGGCACGCCTGTCAAGTCCACCTGATGAATTTCCATATTCGAGAGCGGAGCAAGATACATGCCTGTAATCTCTCCCGGCCAATATCCGCCATAAGTATAGCGGCGACCATCATAGAGAAAATATGTATCATAATTATGTTTTGTCCGGCTATGAGGGTTCTTCCCTCCACTAAAGCGCGTATAGCGGTAGAATATATGGGGCTTCCATGGCAGAGATGTAAACGTATATCCCGGCTCTATATAGGTTGCATAGGCGCTAACACCCTTATAACCATTACCTGCATGGCTATTTTGTTCAGAAACAAATGTCCCATATAAGGAGAAATGCTTGTCAATGCCCCATGTTTTTACAGGAATGAACGTCCCACCCCAACTGAGCTGCGTAACATTCATCCCCTGCCGGTCCGCACGGTTTGCGTAGTCATAAGCGGCCCCAATATTCGCCTTACGCACATGAAAATACGCTAACGTAATATAGGCCGCTCTATCCTCATAAACTGCACCACCGTTACCACCCTCTTTGCTGCGAAAAAGGGTAACATCAAACCCCTCAAACTTCGTCTCCGGGCGGTCATTATTGCGAGTCTGATTGTTATTAGTGTTATTCTCCAGCATAAACGCATCGGCACGGATATGCTTACCTTGATATTTAATCACCCCAGGTCCTGCAAAAGCAAAACGCGGCGCATACCACCACGCCCCACGATCCCCAGAGCTATAAGCCCCCTTACCCATAAGAAAGCCATCATCAATCTGGAACTTTTGCCGCCCTCCTTCGAGGATCAGCTTTTGGTCTTTATTAAACGGTATATCGACCCCCAAATTAGCTTCCTCCAACGTAATCGCCCGCGGCGTACGCGTGGTTTGGGAGAGGCTTTCTGCATCCCCATCGCCTAAGGTTGTCGAGCCAATCGCCGATGCTTGACCAAAGACCGTAAAGCCCCACGGGGTCTTCCATTGCCCTGAGAGAATTGGCTTGCCATAGAGCTCCGCATAGGTCGTATCTTGAATCAACGCATAACCGCCTGAGCGGCGTTGCCTATAAGAACCCGCACCGTAATTCGTATTGGGTAGAAAAAACGCATCCCCGCCAATATCCAACCCGGCTTTAATCGTAACATTCTTACTCTCAATAAGTGTCTGATCTGCATAAGCGTCAGAAACTGCATAGACATTGCCTAATGCGGCCAGAGAGATAAGCAATCTCCGCAATTTTGATGCCATATTCAAACCTTTTTGGGGTATTTTGTCGCTCTTTTATTACAGGATAATCTAACTCTGTCTATATCATGACATAATTAGTTATTAACTAAACCTATAATTACTCATCTATATATAAAGTTATTCTTTTATTATTGTAGAATGTAGATTTTTGTTTATCAGCCGTTAATGCCCTGTTCTCCGTGCCTTTTCCTCTCTTTGAAAGCACTATGGGGACGGCCTTTCCCGTATGAAAATTACCTCTCAAAAAATCTCAAAAATGTTTATAAAAATATAACTCCACCACGCCAGACGCCCCATGTACCCCCGGCATCGTCTGCCCAGCAGGCACACCAGCACGCACTAAAGCTCGCCCTGCTGGACCAGAAAACGCCGCCCCCGCAGCAATCGCACCTGATGTATTAGCGTCCAACGCATATTCGGCAGAGATATTCACCTCATCAGACATACGCCGTTTTGTCCCCGCTGGCAGCCCTGCCCCGGTAGGATAAAGATAAGCGAGGTCATAAAAATGCAGGCCAAGCTTTAGCTCGTCATCCTTCTTCCATAAATGAACAGGTGGCACACCTGTAATATCAAATTGCTGAATCTCCATATTAGATAAAGGCGAGAGATTATTACCTACAATCTCACCCGGCCAATAGCCGCCATAAGTATAGCGCGCGCCATCATATAAAAAGAAAGTATCGTAATTATGCTTTGTCCGGCTATGTAAATCCCTTCCGCCACTAAAGCGTGTATAACGGTAGAATATATGAGGCCGCCAAGGTGCATTTGCAAATGTATAGCCGGGCTCTACATATACAGCATAAGCACTTACACCCTTATAGCCATTGCCTGCATGGCTATTCTGCTCCGAAACAAAATTGCCGTAAAATGTGATATTCTTTGTAAAAGGATGAGCCTTCATCGCAAAGGGTGTCCCGCCCCAGCTAAGAGCTACGACATTCATCCCCTGCCTATCTGCCCTATTGGAGTAATCATAGGCCGCACCTTTATCCGCATGACGCACATAAAAATAGGTCAGCGTAATATAGGCGGCTCTATCACCATAAGTAGAAGCCCCATCACCCCCCGGCTTACTGCGGAATAACGTAACATCAAACCCAACAAACTTTGTTTCTGGCTTATCATTTCCATAAGTCTGGCGGTTATTACTATTATTCTCCAACATAAATACATCAGAGCGTAAAGATTTCCCCTCATATTTAATGACCCCCGGGCCAGAAAAAGCAAAACGTGGCGCATACCACCACGCCCCTCTCTCACCGGAGCTATAGGCCCCCTTCCCCATCAAAAACCCATCATCAATTTGGAACTTCTGCCGCCCGCCCTCAATAATCAGCCGCTTTGTTTTCGTGAGAGGGATTTTGACACCGAGATTTGCATCCTCAAGATTCACCTGCCGTGGTGTGCCAGAGGTTTGGCTCACACTCTCTGCATCACCATCGCCAAGGGTGGTAGAGCCAATGGCTGAAACTAGCCCAAAAACTGAAAATCCCCACGGTGTCTTCCATGTGCCAGAAAGCATAGGCTGGCCATAAAGCTCCCCAAGGGTGACATTCTTCGTGCGTGTATAGTACCCCCCTTTATGCGGCGCGTAAGAACCTGTCGCAAAATTAGCATTAGGGAAATAAAACGCATCGCCACCAATATCTAATGCAGCATTGATGGTGATATCTTTACGAGAAAACAGCGTGAGATCAGCATAAGCTTTGGGAAAAGGGATGATCGTGACCGCCATAAACGCTGCATAAAGCAGTTCCCGCGTTTTTACCGCCATGACTATCCTTCTCTCGGTCTCCTTGGCGGCTCTATTACAGCATGTTCGTCCGACAATCCAGAGAATGTTACAGAAGCGAAAAAATATCTCGCTCTATTCTCCTCTCACCCCAAAGCTCCCCTGCAAGGGGGCAACCATGCAGGCTGCCACCACATTGCATAAGCGGCATCACACCTTACCCCGGTACGCCATCACCACCGGTAATACCCCAAACTTGTCCCGTCACATAGCTGCTCTCTTGAGACGCCAGCGTGACATAAACCGGGGCAATCTCCACCGGCTGACCAGGGCGATGATAAGGCGTCTCCTCCCCAAAATGTTGCACAACTGGTTGCGGCTGTGCCCCGCATACTTGGAGAGGCGTCCAAAATGGTCCCGGTGCCACAGCATTCACCCGGATGCCACGTGGGAGAAGCTGCCGGGCCAAGCTATGGGTCATATTGGCTATACCGGCCTTCGTCATCGCATAATCAACCAGAATAGGGTTAGGCTGATACGCATTGCGGGAGGTCGTATTAATAATCGCACTACCCTTTGGCATATGCGGTATGGCCGCTTTTACAAGCCAAAAGAGTGCGTAAAGATTCGTCTTGACTGTCCAGTCAAACTCCTCAGTCGTAAGCTCAAGAATATCCTCACAATAATGCTGCCGCCCTGCATTATTAACCAGAATATCCAACCCACCCAACGCATCAACCGCTTTATGTATGATGGTCTGGCAGGTTGCTTCCTTACGAATATCACCCGGCAATAACACGGCTTTTTGCCCTGCTTGACGGATAAGAGCCTCAACCTCACGCGCATCACTTTCCTCTTGCGGCAAGTAGCTGATAGCAACATCGGCCCCCTCGCGCGCATAAGCAATCGCCACGGCCCGCCCAATGCCGGAATCCCCACCAGTGATCAACGCCTTACGTCCCGCAAGCCGACCGGAGCCTTGATAATGCGCCTCCCCACAATCAGGGCGAGGGGTCATCGCACTTTGCAGGCCGGGCCAATTCTGCGGTTGTTGCGCAAAAGGGGGAGCGGGATAACGCGTCACAGGGTCAAATAACCCCCCTGCCTCGTGCGTCTGCATGACAGACGGCCCCGCCGC
This sequence comes from Bombella sp. ESL0385, assembly GCF_009725755.1. Taxonomy (GTDB): domain Bacteria; phylum Pseudomonadota; class Alphaproteobacteria; order Acetobacterales; family Acetobacteraceae; genus Bombella; species Bombella pollinis. The sequence goes on along the minus strand of NZ_WNIJ01000001.1, from coordinate 606,568 downwards.
AGCTTGAGCAGATGAAAATAAGGAAAGTGACCCCAAAGCGGCAACCCCAGAGACAAAACTCCGCCTATCAACAGCCCGTTGATGCTCGGTTTGGCGGGCATCTTTTACAATACGTGACATAGAGGCTCCTTCCTCAACGAACGTTTATAAAACATCCCCTACCCTCTTCTTTCCTCAAGAGGAGGTCAAGCAGCCCTTATCTCATCATTATGGCCGTATATGCCCCGCCCCATGCACCTCATAACGGTAACTCGTTAGTTGAAAAGGCCCAATCGGCCCGCGTGGTATGGCACGCTCTGCCACAATCGCCACCTCTCCCCCAAGGCCGAACTCCCCGCCATCGCTAAACTGGGTCGAGCTATTCCACATCACAATAGCACTCGGAATACGCGCCATAAAATAACGCGCTACGGCTTCATCCTCTGTCAAAATCGCTTCAGTATGGTGGGAGGAAAAACGTGCAATATGCGCTAGGGCCTCGTCAATATTGGCCACAACAGCGATATTAAGCACTTTATCCAACCATTCTGTCGCGAAGTCTTCCTCTATTGCCGCAGGCAAGGTTGGCAGAAGGGCACAGGCGGCCTCATTCGCGCGAAAGCTACAGCCCTCTGCGCCGAGGTCTGCTACAATCAACGGGAGAAGCTGCGGTGCAATGGCAGCATCTATTAAGAGCGTTTCTGTCGCCCCACATATGCCGGGGCTACGCAGCTTGGCATTACGCAGCACACGCCTTGCCATCATAGGCTCTGCCGCCGCATGAATGTAGCTATGGCACAACCCTGCCGCATGCGCCAAAACCGGCACGCGTGATTCCCGCTTGATACGCTCTGTCAAAGCGCGATCGCCACGGGGAATGATGAAATCAACCAACCCAACAGCCTGCAATAAGGCCGCACGCTGTGCCGCATCCCCATGTGGAATGAGAAGAACGGCATCTTCTGGCAAGCCCGCCTGTCGCAAGCCACGCTGAATCACTTCATGAAGGGCCTGCATACTATGGGCACTCTCCGCCCCACCGCAAAGCAGTATCGCATTACCTGACCAAAGGCTTTGTAATGCCGCATCCCAGCCTATCACCAAGCGATGCTCGAAGATTAAGCCTAACACCCCCAACGCTATGGCAACACGGCGGATTTTTAAGCCATTGGGCCGTTCCCATTCCCCTAGAACCTGCCCAACAGGGTCCTCCATCTCCGCAAGAGCCTCGGCCTTACGGGCCATCCCTTCCAAACGCTCATCTGTTAATGTTAATCGCGCTTGTAAAGAAGGACTAAGAGCAGGCCCGCCTATATCATGCTGGTTCGCTGCCAGCACAGCCGCCTTATCCGCCCGCAATGCAGCAGCTATATGGTACAGGGCGTCTTGACGCTGTTTTGTCGGGCTTAGAGCCACACTCTGAGCCGCTATCCGCGCACGCTGTGCGAGATGTTGCACCGTCATAGGCATGACCTATCTCCCTCCCTACCCTACATTAGGGGGCCAAGGCTCCTTGAGCGGCCCAGCTCTCAATCTCCCTCATCCCAAGCTGAATATCCGCTAAGGAAAAGCTGTAGGACCACGCCTCACCCTGCTTTGTTTGCGCGCTTAAATACCCCATTTGCCCCGTTGCTAGGGCCTGAAGCTGCTCAGCCGTCAAAGCCTGCTGCACCATGCAGCCCGTACCATCGCATGATTGTATCGTCAGCGGGATAGTCGTCCCTTGGTCAATACGGAGAGACGGCGCAGCCTGCATCCCAAATGGCAAGCGCGTGGGTAAGTTAAAGCTTATCTCCCATGGCTGTTGTGCCAAAGGGGCTGTCTTCATATTCGGTGTGGTGTGTGTAAAGAGGAGGAAACCGCTATCAATCGTTGTGCCGCTCATATGCTCAAGCTGAATAATGCAAAATTGCGTCACTTGTGGGCTGCCTTTGGCAGGATACGCACAGCCATAACGCCACGGCCCTGCAAAAGCGGACCGCGCAGCAACACCCGGATGCTCTGCGGCCATAATCTCCGGCATGCCCCCACCTTTTTGCGTGACAGACGCAACAAGAGCCGCCTCATCCGCCCATGCTGGTACCGGCATAAAAAATACGAGCAATGCAGCAAGCACACCCCCAAACATATAACCATCATGCCGCATTTTCATTCCTTCCCACACCGCTCTCATACCCCCCCTTATGGCCCTGCTGCTTTTGGGGCCTCACAGGACTGACATTCCGGCTGCGTCTCAGTAAATCTGGTCACATTATCAAGCATGAACCGAAAGTTCATAAAGCCCAGATTGTAGAACCATTTTGTGCCATTCTTCAATGTCACTGTCAGATGGGCATGTTTTGCTTGTTTAAGAGATTGTACAAACGCGTTTGATACCTCGGGGCGAAACGCCGCTTTGCATTTCTTACCGTAACACACATCCCACCCTATTGCCATTGGTGGGCCGTGGTCCACCACAAGCTGTAGAGGGATGCTCTGGTCTGCCTCTACCATATCTGGGAAGATAACCAGCACAAACCATGGATGCTGCGACGATGGGGCTTCCTCACGCGCTAAGAATATCTCGCCACCTGATAAAAAATTATCTGTTACTGTCCCTCCCATAAAAGGACGACTAACCCAACATTTGGTAACGTTATTATGCCACTCTGGCGTCCCGGGGAGGCATCCCAACCCCCAGCTCCACCAGTTCCGCGCCAAACTCGTCCTTATCGCGCCTCTCACCTGCTCAGTACCTGTATCAAAAGGCAGATGAGGATTCCCCCAATCCACGCGCGCAAAAGCGTTACTGCCCCAACATAAGAGGCAAGCCAAGAGGCCGCTCTTTACCAACGGCATTACCCTCTTTTGCAGAACAAAACGTACCATGATAGCCCCTTACAAAAACACCCGGTCTTATAATGAAGGCTGGGTATCTCTATTTACGAGAGCATAGCCCCCAAATAATATGGGAGTTCGCAACCCACTCCATCATAATCCACATATTAGGGGATTAATTCACCATGCTCAATCCAGCTATCAACCTGTGTTAGACCTGTATTTACAACATCCAAAGAAAAGTCATAAGAATAGACTGTGCCGTTCTTCTGCTTTGCAGTGAAATGCGCCTGTTTTTTAGTCTTCAAAGCCTGAATAACAGCCTCCGGTATAGCCGGAATCCGTGCGCTGCATCCTAAATCTGTACAAGACCGCCAATTAATAGACAAAGTTGGACCTTGCTCAATAACTAACTGAGCAGGCACGCTTTGGTCCACCGCCACAGATGCCGGGGAAACGACGGCCCCCCCCCAAGGCTGCTGCACAATGGGTCGAGCCTTCATATCCGTTGTTTGACGTAAAAACATCACCATCCCATTTTTGCTAGTTTGCTAGGGGGTCTTACCTATGGCAAAAGCACGGCCTACCGTACATACCGTAGCACTTGCTGGACTAGCCTTACCCGGATAGACACACCCATACCCCCATGGACCCATTGTCATCGCTTTTTTCACAAAGCCGGGACTTGCTGGTACAGCATCAGGGGAGGTTCCTGCATGAGCATAAGAGCTACCAGCAAGACACACAGCCAGCGCGCATAGGCCGCCTTTTACAAAACGCATCATTCTTATCTTTATCCTTATCATAGGCGTATTTTGCAACGGACGCTAACGCATTTACCCCGCAAAGCCAGCACTACACGCCCAATGCCTCTGCCTATATTCCTTAAAAACTCTGTTAGTTAATGCCTTAATGCACGATTAAGGGGTTAACTCACCATGCTCAATCCACTGGTTAATCTGTGTAATGCCCGTATTCACCCCATCCAGGGTAAAATCGTAAGACCATAGCGTGCCATCTTTCTGCTTCGCTATAAAACGCGCCTGCTTTCCCGCCTTCATTATCTGGAGAAAATCCTCATGGAGAACCCTAGCAATAGTCTGACATCCTAAAAAGCTACAAAACGCCCATGGAATTAAAACTTTATGCGTCTGATCTACCACAAGTTGCGCTGGCACTGTTTGGTCAACTGCCACAGCTCTGGGAAATATTACAAGAACCCCCCAAAATTGTTGGGCGATCGGCTTCTGCGCCACATCAGACGTTACGCGCAAAAAGATTGCAGACCCACCAATAGCCCCTGCCAACACACCTGAACGAAAAGGCCCACCAACCCCACAACTAATTATATGAGCTTTGCCCGTTTTATCAGGGTACGCACAACCATACCCCCACGTCCCAATACGCGCTGACTTTGTAAGCAAACCGGCACGAACAGGTATTGGGGCTGGAGAGGCGGCATCCTCAGCATAAGCAGCATGCCCCCCAATATAGCCAACAAGAAGAATGACCACAGCCCACATGCCATTCTTTATAGAGAGAGAACATTCCCCCGTTTTCACTCATCCGTCTCATACCCCTATATAAAGATACCCAGCCACTATGCGAGGCCGGGTCTCTTTATACTTATGATATGCCATCATCAACGCATTTAGAGCAAATGCTTCAGTAACGCGCTCCGGTAAATCAAAGAAAAACCCCAGAAAATCAAACTAATCGCTACATAAAAACCTAAAGCAGCCTGTGCGGTGATGGGGTTTAAGCACAGCAGCATCACACCGAGAACGATATTCACTAACGCATCAATCGCCATAAAGCCACGGCCATAAGGAGAGGCCCCCATACCTGCAAGCTCCATCACACCACGGACGATGAACCAAGCGGCGATCCACACCGTTAAACCAATCGCGGCACCAATCGGATTAAAGAAAATCAGACCCGCTAGGACGATAAAACATATCCCCAAAAGCCCATCGAGCATTTTACGCTCCATGGCATTACGGCGGAAGACATCAACCAATGTACAAATCCCCGCCACAAACAACAAAGCAGCTACCAAAGCGGTAAGAGAGATGAAGGTCAGTACCGGGGTCACTGCCATCACAAGACCTGCGATAACAATCAATATCCCCATAATCAGGCCGGAATTACCTTCCCGCTGTAGTAATGAGTCGTCTTTCTTCTCAATCATGAATGGCGTCCTTCTATATCATCACATATTCTGCATGGCCCATCCTTAACCATCTGGCAAGTATGAGAAGCCATGCATGATAGGCGGGGCATTCTCTCTTGGCGTCCCCTATAATCCTCTTGTAGCGTTACAGCCCTAACCATTAAGAGGGAGGCCCCATGACCCATGCAAGACTCGTGCTCATGCGCCACGGGCAGAGCCTTGGTAATCATGCTAATCTCTTCACCGGATGGTATGATTTAGACCTCTCCCCCGCAGGTCATGAAGAAGCCAGAAGAGCAGGCCGCCTGATGCGTGCACATGGCTTCCAGTTCCATGCAGCTCATTGCTCTATGCTTAAACGCACCATCCATACTTTATGGCATTGCTTGGATGAGCTTAACCAAACATGGCTCCCCGAACATAAAAGCTGGCGGCTAAATGAACGTCATTACGGTGCCCTACAAGGGCTGGAGAAAAACGATATTATTGCCCGCTATGGGGCTGAGCAGGTCCAACAATGGCGGCGCGGCTTTGCCATTACCCCACCGGAAGTTAAGGAAAACAGCCCCCATTATCCCGGCCATGACCCACGCTATGGCAGCCTCCCCCGCGCTGACCTCCCCAAAGGAGAGAGCCTCGCTACGACAATAAAGCGCGTCCTTCCTTATTGGCAAAACACACTCCGCCCCAGCTTACAGGCGGGGCAATCCTTGCTTGTCATCACCCACGGGACGGTTATGCGCGCGCTCATCAGTCAACTAAACAGCCTCAGCCCGGCAGAAACCTGCACGCTAGAACTCCCCACCGGCACCCCGCTCGTCTATGAGTTTAAAGCCGATGGTAAAATAGAACGCGCTTATTACTTAAAGGCGCACGACGAATAATGCACCTTCACTTTACTCCCTGACACATTCCGACAATGTGTGCCCTGTCTCGTCCTTCCATTCTATCCATCCATTTGCTGCACGCCCCAATAAAAAACTAGCGGCAGGGGATGGATTTGTAAAAACTCTATCTTGCATTAACCGTAATTTCTGCCCCTCCCACTTCAATATCCCTTCCTTAATAGCCCTCTCTCGTTGTGCGACACAGCTCGGGGAATAAGCCCTCAAACCCTTTGATTCTACTCGCCCGTAAGAGCCTTTAAGAACGACCATCCCCTCTTCCGTATAAATACCGCACCCTTCCACGCCATCTCCTCGGCAGAAAAATAATTTCTCTACCTCAGAAAGCTTCTCATCCTCTCTCACCTGCCCTTTAGCGACACTCCTTTTCAATTTTAGTTCAAAAAGAGGATACCCTAGGGTTGTCAATAAAATATCAATCGTTCCAAATAACTCTACACATTCGGCTTTTACAGAAGGATGAACTTGCGGCAAAATACCCGTATTACCGTTGCTCAATATGTAACGTTCCACCTCTTTTGTTTTTTGTATCGCCATTGCTTCCAGAAAGCGACCATGTGCTACATTCAAGCTCTCCGCACGCGATACAACCACCACTGCTTTATTCCAAAAATCCTTACTCCTATTATGCTCTTTTAATCGCTCACCTAGCCGCTCTGTTTGCCCTATATAAACTTGGGGATGTTCTGTTTGTTCATCTTCACCAAACAAAAAATAAAGCCCCACAGCTTGAGCTTCTGACATCCTCATAAAACGATCCAGCTGCGCCCTTGGAATCTCAATGACATTTACAAGGCGGGTCGTCACCCAGGCCACACGAAGACTTTGCGGATTACCAAATGGCAAAAAGACCTGAATTGTTTGAGGGTGCATTATTGTCACTCCCTATCCTCTCTAAGAAGTAACGTCATGTACAGAGTATGACACATATGCTTCTCCCCACCTATCCACAGCCTCATCCCCACATCATCCACTATTTCATCCGCCAAAATTGTGGGTAACTCCGTTGGAGCGTGGGACACATGGGGCATGGGAAAAAGCATTAGCAATACCCTGCCCCTTGGGTTGCCGTCACGAGGCTAAAGAGGGCCGTGCCACAGCACATATATAGGATATTCCGTTTCGGCCCACCAAAAGTGAGGTTGGAGCAGCCAATGGGCAGGCGAATACGGCCTATCATCTTTCCTTCTGGGTTATAAATCAGCACACCGCACAGCCCTAACGGCCCCCATGCCCCGCACCAAAGATTACCCTCCACATCGGCACGGAGACCATCAGGGCGCATCGGATGGCCTGCTACGGTGAAATCCGTAAAAATCCGTCCATTTACCGGGCGGCCCTGCTTTATATCGAACACATGGATGCTGTGGTCTGGCAAGGGCGGTTGCGCACCCAAAGCAACACCTGATGAAACCACATAAAGCTTTGTGCCATCAGGTGAGAAGCAAAGCCCATTAGGGCCAGCAACATCCTTTTGGGATAGTACAGCCTCTATCTTGCCTGTCTGCCCATCAATGCGGAATGTATGGTCCTCCTGCCGCTGCAACCCGCCATATTGGCTTGTCAGCTCAGCATCCAAATAAGGATTCAGATGCCGATGAGGGTTTGCTGGCCCCTCCGCATCGGCATGGCCTTCTACCACACCATCCCCATAGCCGGGGTCGGTAAACCAGATGCCCCCATCAGGGGCTACGACAACATCATTAGGAGAGTTAAGCGGCTTACCGCGATACCGGTCGGCCAAGACGCTTGCTCTGCCATCATGCTCCCAACGGATAACACGGCGCATCCCATGCTCGCAGGTAATTAACCGGCCTTCTTCATCAAATGTATTGCCATTAGCATTATAGCTCTCCCGGCGATACACGCTGATATGCCCTTGCGGCCCATCCTCTGGATCATACCGATATTGCCGGCTTGCAAGCGTATCACTAAGTAGGAGGAACCGCCCAACCGTACACCATGCAGGCCCCTCCAACCAGCCAGCCCCTTGCCATACACGCTGTAAAGGGGCGTTGCCGTAATTCACCTGCCCAAAGGCGGGGTCCAAAACTAATATATCGGGGTCAGGCAGATTAACCGGCGGAGCCTCTGCCCCCCACGGGCGCGGGGGCATGCTCGTCACACTCAGCCCAGAGGCAATCGGCCCGATGGCCCGCCCTGCAATGGGGGTAGCCGCTAAACCCACAAGGCCACTCAACACACCACGCCGGGTTAAGCACATATGCCGCGCCCTCCTTTGTGACACCTTTGCTTTGATGCTCATGCCCTGCCCTCCTCATCTAAAATATTCGCCACCCTACCGCGGAAGGCTCCGGCTTATAAACTGATGAAGATGCAGGGCTGCTTCTCAATACCCGAAAGCAAAAGCCTGTTGCACATCTCCAACATCCCGCACATCTGCCGCTAAGAGAAGTTGGAGCAATATCCGAGCCTTTTGGGGGTTTAGGTCATATGATGCCACAAAATGATGCGCATTATCATCAACCTCTACATTCCGGTTAACAAACCCATCCCCCACATGGCTAGAGCGCACAACCACAAGCCCCGCTGCTACGGCACGGTCCAGTGCTTTCATGGCCGAGGCAGAGACATTGCCATCGCCCATCCCGGCAATCACAAGCCCTTTTACCCCTGCACGAATGGATTCATCAATCTGCCGTCCATCCATATCCGCATGAGCGTAAATCACATCAACAGCTGGCAAGCTCTGCTCTTTGGGGAGTGCCATCGCCAAACGCGAGCGCGGTGGGGCAAAAAAACGCACCGCTGCCGGGTCCACAATCCCAACAGGCCCTGCATGACGGGAGGTAAAGGTTTGCAACGCTGTGCTATCAGCCTTACTCACCCAATGGGCCGCATGGATTGTATCATTCAGCACCACCAACACACCCCGCCCGCGTGCGTGGGGATGGGTAGCGACCTGCACAGCCTCGTAAATATTCGCCGGACCATCCGCACTAATGGCTGAGCCAGGACGCATAGAACCTGTCATCACCACAGCTTGCTCATGGTGCAACACAGTATCGAGGAAGAAGGCCGTCTCCTCCATCGTATCCGTGCCGTGGGTGATAACCACCGCATCCGCCTCATGATGAGCAAAGGCGGCATTAATCCGCTCTGCGAGACGGAACCAGACCGTATGATTCATATCCTGCGAGGGAATATTAGCAATTTGCTCCACCTGAAGATGCGCAAGCTTGTCCAGCCCCGGCACGTTCGCGATGAGTTGCTGGCCTGTTGCCGCCCCGGCATCATAACCAATGGCCGAGCGTGGGTCAGCCTTGCCCGCAATCGTGCCCCCTGTGGCTAAGATAAGAACACGCGGTAAGGGCCCCTGCCCTGTGCTTCCCCCGCCAGACGCAGGAGCGGCCGCCATAAGGCTTGTCCCCCAAGGTAACATCGTCAACACCATAAAAACTGCCCTTATGTAAGCTTTCATCCCCATAGCCCCCTTCATCATCAACACGCACCTCCCCTACACAAGGGCCACGATGAGCGGGCCCAGCAATGTGAGTAATACATTGGCAAGTGCATAAGTAATCGCAAACGGAATTGTAGGGCTACTATGACCCGCTTTGGCTAAAATCTCCCCAAAAGCAGGGTTAGAACTACGCGTCCCCGCTAAAGCCCCGGCAAAGAGAGCCACATTGCGATAGCCTAATACAAAATAGCCAATCAATGCCGTAATCATGAGGGGGATAAGCGTTACCAGCCCCCCTAATAACAACAACATAACCCCATGCTCTGCAATCACCGCCACGGCGCGTTGCCCGGTTTGCAGGCCCATCACTGCCACAAACCCCGCTAAGCCAAACATGCTCCAAAAGGCACAAACTGATGAGGGCATAGCCCCATAATGAGGGTGCCGCCCTTGCCACCAGCCAAACACCAAGCCAGAGAGCAACGCTCCGCCCCCGCTCCCTAATGTAAGGGGAATATCCCCCCAATGAACCACCACCAATCCCAGCAACAATCCCGCTGCAACGCCGAACATATTATAAACAAGGTCCGTCCCCACTGGCAGAATCACCGGCGGGATGGCTGAATGTTTTGACGTTTCTAGTACAGCATCCTCAGTAGGGGTAAGCCCTGTATTACGCGCATCCTCCGCTAAAGACCGGCCCATGCAAAAGGGCAGAATATTCACACAAAAAATGATTGTGCCGATAGAGCCAAAAATGTAGGTCACCGCATAACCAATGGCGACATTACCTTGTAATTGCTGTACTTGCGCTAAAGGCAGACCTAACTTTTCTAAGGCCGATCCTGCGGTGCCAATCATCGCAGATTGGGTCAATCCCCCAGCCGCTAAGCCCGCAGCCATCCCTTTATCTAAATGAAATAACCGGCCTAGGATAACAACCGTGCCAAGGCCGCTCATGGCCATAATCACCGCTAAGGCGATTTCCTTACAGGATTGCCGCCCTAAAGAGCGGAAAAAACCCGGCCCGCTGCGATAGCCCACCGCATAGATGAACAAGACAAAAAGGACCGTTTTAAGGTTGGAGCTAATCTGCACACCATATTGACTGAGCAAAACTGCGACTAATAAAGACCCTGCCACCCCACCAAGCTGGAAGGCTCCGACCTTTATACGCCCTACCAAATACCCCAACCCGATAGAGAGGAAAAAGGCCAGCTCTGGACTTTCAGCAAATAAATGCGAAAGCCCAGAGGCTATAAAATGCAACATCCTAAACCCTTTTCCTCATCGGCTTAATAGGGGGCATAGCACTACCCCCTTGGCGTCGTTACTCCGCCGCTGTAAAAATTTCTTCTAAATGCTCAAGAGAAACTTTCTCCAAGCTATCGGAGATAGACTTCCCATCATGGTCGAGCTTCTCAATCTCATAAACCACAAAACCATCATTATCATAATGAACATGCGTGACGATAAAGCGATCACTCGCTTCGCCTTCCCCACGATGCTCCTCTGTCTTTTTAAGTATTTGTCCCTTTTGGAAGGGGAACTTCTCTAATTTTTCGTCATCAATTTGTCGAACAGCGTGGTTCCACTCTTTAAAAGTCTGCTTAATGACGGAATAAATCTCCGTAATATTGGGGAACTCCTCCACATCTTCCGTTGTCAAAACCTCAACTGTAGCAAGGTCAGACCCGAAATTGGCTTGGAGCTGATAAATGTCTGGGACCACCGTGCGGACAGCCTCCAAAACACGCTCAAGAAACTCTGGCCCATACATAGATGAGTTAAAATTCAACATCTTAGAACGATCAAGCGTAATAGTAATTTTGGCAGTTGTGGCCATAACGCCCTCCTGGATAAAAAATTGCCAACCTCATTTTACCAAATTGCTACCGCCCAGCACAGCCCCTACGCTCATAGAAAGGGCATTATACCCAAAAGGCCCCTCCCCCTTTCACACCGCCATCACTATGAAGTAGATCATAGAAAAATAAATGTATTTTATCACATATATATAATAATCTTATTGTTAATTGTTAGGTAATAATTCCAAAAATATTAATAAATAACTTCATTTAATCTGAAAATATCCTATACCATCAAAAAATACTTTCAAAAAAATCTTATTCATTCATATTCCCCTCCAAAGCTGTAAAGAACGCTTGGAGTGTTTCATGCCAACAATCTCAACCGCCATTACTCACGACAATAAGCCTCTTGATGATTCTGTGAACCTACCGTCTCGCCTTCATTTTCTTGGTCTTACTGAAAAAGAATGCCAAATAATCCGGCGGATTGAGCCTTATATTACCAAAGCCATCCCTCATGCGTTGGATATTTTTTACGACCTTGTTGCTAAAGAGCCAAAAACAAAAATATTCTTCTCCTCTAAACAACATATGCAACAGGCCAAACAGGCACAACTTGGCTATTGGCGTCATATTGCTCTGGCTAATTTTGGGACACAATTTGCCGATACAGTCCGGCGTGTTGGTAAAACCCATGCCCGCATTGGGTTAGAGCCCCGTTGGTATATTGGGGGCTATGCCGTTATTTTAAGCCACATTATCCAAGATGTTACCGCACAACTTGTCCCTGCTGTCCCTTTCTTACCGCCAAAACTCCCCCTACGGGAGCTTGCATCTTCTTTCGCCTGCCTCTTAAAAGCAGTCTTTTTAGATGTGGACCTCACTATCTCTATCTATATTGAGGAGACTAAGAGGAGCAATAAAGAAGAAATGGCAAAGCTTGATAACGCTATTGAGCAAGAGCGTCAGTTCGTCACTCAAAGCTTCGGCCATATCATCAACGCATTAGCCGATAAAAACCTCTCCCTCTCTGTGGAAGGTGACCTCCCCACAACCTATCTCCCCATGCGCGATGACCTCAATCACGCCATCGCTACATTATGCCAAACCCTCAATATCATTAAGGAAACAACTGGCAGCATTGATAATACAGCCGATGAGATAAATAGTGCTGCCCGCGACCTTGCTCGCCGGACTGAAAAACAAGCGGCATCTGTCGAGAAAACAGCCGCCGCAGTGGAGCAAATCACCGCAACTGTGTCATCCACCGCCGCCCGCGTGTTAGAAGCTAATCACTTTGTGAAGGACTGCCAAACTGCCACAGAACATTTCGGCACGATGATTCACCGAGCCCATGAGGCAATGAAAGGAATCGAACGCTCTGCCGAAGCGGTGAATAAAATCACCAATGTGATCTCTAATATTGCCACCCAAACCAACCTCCTTGCCCTCAATACAGGGGTAGAGGCGGCTCATGCAGGAGAGGCGGGCAGCGGCTTCCGCGTGCTTGCCCAAGAAATCCGTAAATTAGCCAACCGTGTCGGTAACGCCTCTGAAGAAGTGAAAGAACTTATCAGCACATCCCAAAACCACGTCACCGCAGGCTCCAGTATTATGAAGGATGCCAGTAATGCCGTGGGTACTATCATCTCCAACGTGGCGAACATTAACTCACATCTCCAAGAAATTACTAAAGCTACATCCGAGCAAGCCTCCGCTTTGAAGGATGTAAATAGTGCCATTGCCACCATCGACCAAGGCACGCGGGAAAATGCCGCCATGGTGGAGGAGACATCCGCCGCAACTGCCAATATGGCCCAGCGTACACGCCAGCTCCGCCACCTACTAGGGGAGTTCACCCTACAGAACTAACCTAACCACACCATATGCATACCCATATAAAAAAAAGCCCGGAGCATCTATCCCCGGGCCTTTTTGCAAGGAGGGTGGAAAACCCACCCCCCTTTATAGAGCAGAGCCTTATTTGCCCTGATGCTCTGCGCGATAACGCTCACCTAACGCATTAGCCGCTACCATAGCGTGATACACATCATCTGGCGTCACCTTAAAGGGTAGGTTCCCCATTGTGTCGTTCTTATCGCAAGCGATTTCAGCAACTTTGCGCCAATCTGCCTCAACAAACTCTTTTACGCCAAGTTCCTTCAGCGTCATGGGCAGGCCAGCAACCCGCACGACACGCAAGACTTCCTCAATCTCTTCCTTCGGCGCATTCTCAAGGACGAGCTGGGTCATCAAACCAAAGACCACTTTTTCACCATGCTGAGCGTGGTGGAGGTCCTCAATCGCGGTCATACCGTTATGCACCGCATGGGCTGCGGCAAGGCCGCCTGTCTCCGCCCCGGTCCCACTAAGATAGATAGTCGCCTCGACCATCTCCTCCAAAGCGCGGGTCGGCACTTTATTGCGGACGGCATCCATAGCGAGATCCACATTCTTACAGACAAGGTCGTAACACATGCGTGCTAGGCCCAACCCTGTACGGGACGGACGCTTACAAGAAAGGTTCATCCCATCAGCCTGATGGCAAGCCCGTGCCTCAAAATAGGTAGAGAGCGCATCACCAATCCCCGCAGCGAAGAAGCGTACCGGTGCACCAGCGATCACACTTGTATCAGCCACCACAACATCAGGATTCTGCGGCAGGAAGAGATAACGGTCAAACTCACCGGACTCAGTATAAATCACTGCCAAAGCGATACAGGGGGCATCGGTAGATGCAATGGTCGGGTACAGGATGATAGGCAGTTTGTAGTAATGTGCCACAGCCTTACTGGTATCGAGTGTTTTACCACCACCAATACCCACGATGACATTCGCACCCTGCTTTTTGGCTAGCTCACCCAGACGTTTAATCTCGGCATCTGTACATTCGCGATTAAACTTCTCGGCCTTCCCCTTCAGCCCTGCTTTCTCCAGCCCTGCGACAGATTCCTTCTGCACGCGCTCAACGAAGAACTCATCGCTGATGATGAAGGCATTATCGCCGAAATCCTTTACAACATCATGTAGCTGGGCCAGCAGACCCGTACCGATGACAAATTTCTTAGGGGAAGCAACGGTGCGTGGGATATTGTTAACCATACTCAAACTCTCCTATCAAGCATATGAACAATGCTGAATACCCCCTTACGCTACGCCCTTCTTACGCGCTTGACTAGAGGGGGGAGCGTATTTCCCGGCATGACTGCATGTAGTGAACTGCATAGGTTTTTGACTATTACCCTTCTTTACCTGAAAAACTCTCCCTTTCCTTTAATAATGGGACGAAAATACCCCTATTTATAGGCACTCCGCCCTCTCCCTATTATTTTATACAGAACCATCTACGGCCTCATCACCTCCGCAAGGAGAACATAATATTATCCCCTACATCAACCTCATAATAACGGCATATTATCAATCAAACGCACCGCCCCTAGCCGGACTGCTAATAACGCCAAGGCATGAGACGGGATAATCTCCCCCTCGGTATGGAATGTCTCTGGGTTTACAATCATCGCATAATCAATGTCTGTCAGCCCTTCTGCCTCTAGGACAGAGCGCATTGCCGCCTCCAACACAGTACGGCGATGCTCCCCAGCACGCACACAGTCCCGCGCATGGCACAAAGCCCGATACAAAGCCGGGGCACGTTTGCGGTCCTCCTCCGTTAAGCGGCTATTGCGGCTAGAGCCAGCCAAACCATCTGCCTCCCGCCATGTGGGGGCGGTGATAATCTCTACAGGGCTGTTCACATCCTCCACCAAACGGCGAACAACCGCACATTGCTGCGCGTCTTTCTGCCCAAAATAGGCCCTTTGTGGTTGGATGATGTTAAATAACTTCGTCAGCACCATCGCGACCCCCGCAAAATGACCGGGGCGAGAGGTGCCCTCTAATGCAGCAGCCACACCGCCAAGGGACATCTGCGTTACAAAGCCTTCTGGATATAATTCTGCCACATCAGGGGCGAAAACACACGCCACACCTTCTTGCTGTAACAAGGCCACATCGCGCTCTAACGCACGAGGGTAAGTTGAGAGGTCCTCTGCCGAGCCAAATTGTATGGGATTGACAAAGATGCTCACAATCACCGCATCATTCTCCGCCCGCGCTTGCCTAACGAGGGAGAGATGCCCCTCATGCAAAAAACCCATTGTCGGGACAAAACCTACCGTCCCTAAAGCAGCACGCGCGTGCCGTATGGCTTGGATTGTTGTGCAGAGTTCCATCTCATCATCCCCTTCATCTAACGGCCCTATAAGCCTAGAGGCTCCTCCTTATCCTGTCTTATAAGACGATTCTATAGAGGGTTGCATAGAAAGCCCATCTTTCCCCTTGCTACAGAACAGGCTAACAACAGCTACAGCCTCCTCTTCACACGATATTATCGCCGGATACGCCCCTCTATGTGCCATCATGCTACGGCTCCTACTGCCCCTATTGCGATTATTGGTGCTGGCCCTGCAGGGCTTTTCGCTGCGGAATTATTGAGCAAGCGCGGCTATCAGGTTCATCTTTACGACCATATGGCGCGGCCGGGGCGCAAGCTCCTTATGGCAGGGCGTAGTGGCCTCAACCTCACCCATAGCGAGCCGCTAGAGACCTTCCTCACCCGCTATGGCCCCGCGCGCCATTGGTTAGAACCCGCTTTACGCGCCTTTTCCCCCACAGACCTCCAAAATTGGGCTGAGGGGCTTGGCACGCCTTGTTTTGTGGGCAGCTCTGGCCGGGTATTCCTGCACTCTCTTAAAGCCTCACCCCTTCTGCGCCAATGGCTTGCGCGATTGCAACAGCAAGGGGTGCAGTTCTTTCCCCATCATAAACTCATCGGCCAAGAAGGGCTAACCCTCACCTTCCAGACGCCAAAAGGGGGTGTAACGCAGCCTGCCTCGGCGGTTATCCTCGCCCTTGGGGGAAGTAGCTGGTCCCGCTTGGGCAGTGATGGCCAATGGGCCTCCCTCCTAACCCCTTATTGCACGCCGTTTGCGCCCTCAAATTGTGGCTTTATGCCCGACTGGCCGGATGACGTCCTCACCCGGCATGAGGGCGCCACATTACGCGGGGTTACGCTCAGCTTTGCAGGCCAGACCAAACGTGGGGACCTCATCATCACCAAACGCGGGCTTGAGGGGGCTCCCCTTTATGCCCTCTCGGCCCCTCTGCGTGAGGCCCTGGCGCAGAACCACCCGCGCCCTATCACCCTGCATCTCTCCTTACGCCCTACCTTAAAGGCGGACGCAATAAGGGAGCGTTTGGCACGCCAACGCCTGCGTGAAAGCCGGAGCAATAAGCTCCGCAAAGCCTTAGGGTTAGACCGCACCATGCGCGAGCTGCTCACCCTCCTCTGCCCCGAAGCCCGCAGCCCTGATGAGCTAACACAAGCGATTACGCATCTCCCCCTCACCCTCACCGCACCAGCCGCATTAGACCGTGCTATCTCAACGGCCGGTGGGGTCAAGCAGGATGCTTTGGATGAGCATCTCATGTTCCATCATCAGCCCGGCTTATTCGCCTGTGGAGAAATGCTTGATTGGGAGGCTCCAACGGGGGGATATTTGCTCCAAGGGTGTTTTTCGACCGCTTATCTTTGCGCAGAGGGCGTTCATCTCTGGCTCTCTGGCGCATTGCCCGGTAAACTACCTGCATGAGTTCATCACAGTTTGGCCCCCTTCTCCTTGGCACGACCTCCCGCGGTGAGGATGCCCATATTGACCTCCCCGAATTGCTCGCTACGCGTTTGCTCGTGCAGGGTAATTCTGGCTCTGGCAAATCCCACCTCCTCCGCCGGTTATTGGAGCAGAGTGCGACCCTCGTCCAGCAAGTCATCATCGACCCAGAGGGGGACTTCGTCACCCTTGCTGAAAAATACGACCATCTCGTGATTGAGACAGATACACAATCCGAGGCCAGCCTCCGCGCGGCGGGGGAACGCGTGCGTATGCATCGTGCCTCTGTTGTGCTGAATCTGGAACAAAGTGAGGCAGAAGGGCAACTCCGCTCCGTTGGGGCCTTTCTGAGTGGAATGTTCGATACCCCACGCGCTTATTGGTATCCCGTCTTAGTCGTTGTGGATGAGGCGCAACTTTTTGCCCCCATCGCAGGGGGGGATACCTCTGATGAAGCGCGCCGCCTCTCCCTCAATGCCATGACCAACCTCATGTGCCGCGGGCGTAAGCGCGGTATGGCGGGAATTATCGCTACTCAACGCCTTGCCAAGCTTGCGAAGAATGTCGCCGCAGAGGCCTCCAACTTCCTTATGGGGCGGACCTTCCTTGATATTGATATGGCCCGTGCCGCGGACCTCTTAGGGATGGAACGCCGCGCTGCTGAGAGCTTTCGTGACCTTGCCCGCGGGCAATTTATGGCCCTCGGCCCCGCACTCGCCCGCCGGCCTCAACGGGTCACGATTGGCCCGGTGGAAACCGCAAGCCATGCAGGCGGCCCAGCCCTTATGCCCTTAGAGCAACCCTCCATGCCTGTGGAGGAATTACGCGACCTCATCTTAGAGCCTGTTGCCGAGCCAACACCCCGCCCGCGTAAAGAGCCTGCTGCCCCCAAGCCGGACCTCCTCGCCCAACTTGATGCCTATAGTGCAAACCGTGCCGCAGAGGAGCAACAGCAAGCCAGCCTCTCCACCGAGCCAGACCCAGAGACCCTCTGGCAACTTGTTGCAGAAACAGGGCAGGATAAAGACGCAGCCTATCGCCCGCTTGCTACCTTGTATCAAGACTTCCAAATGCGGGCGCGTTTAGCAGGATTCTCACGCAATTTACTGCCTATGGCGCGCTTCCAAACCATGCTCAGCACCATCCGATGCGGCCTAACGCGCGAGCAAGCTGAGAGCGAAGAATGGCAGGATATTCAACAACGGGCCGGACGCTTACCGGATGATATGCAGCCTGTTTATTTCCTCCTCGCCCGGGCTGCGATGGAAGGCAAGCCATGCCCTGATGATGCCGCCCTTGCCCGCGCTTACGGCACACACTCCTTAGGACGCGCCCGGCGGCAACTCACTTATCTGGAGACATGCGAGGCCATCATCTTACAAGGGACAGGTCGCCACCGCCGTGTTGCGATTATTGGGCCGGGCTGGCAAACCGCGGCTCTTTAATCACGGCTTGTTTCTTCCACCTCATGGAACATACGGTGCCACGCGGCAGCAAGGCCGGTTTGATGCGCGCTCTGCTCATCCCATGTGCCGGAGCGGCATTTATGCCCTAATAAAGTAAGAACCTGCTGCAACCGCCCGCGCGCCCATGTTACATTATGGGGCTGTAGGGTGAATTGCTCCCAATCAAGACGTTCTGTTCCATCACTATGCAAAGGCAGGCCCATATGGGCGGGCGGAGCCTTTAACCATAAGCCTGTTTTGGGATGTTGCAGGCTCACACGCTCTCCCTCCCGAAGGATACGGTAGGAGAGCAGCGGCTCCCGCTCATCATGGACAATATCCAAGCATGGTAAGCAATCATCCTCTGCACAGAGGAAGGCCACATCCCCCACAATAAGAGCCAGAATAGGCACATGCCAACGATTTGTAGAGCCACAACAAGAGACGATCTCGGAAGCAGTATGCAACATCACCGGCTCACCAAGACCAGAATAAAGCTTGAAGATACCAATCCTCTCCCCAAGGGAGGGCGTGGGAAGCATCGCGCGTGATACACGCGGCGCAGGAGGATGTTTCTCCTCCCGCATAAGCTGCGCTAAGCGTACCAAAAGCGCATTAGCGACATCCTCGGGCTTTTCGAACATACAGGCTTCATGAAAGCCATGTGGCGAAGGGACATGCGTTTGCCCGCTAGGCTTTACCTGCACATAAGCGACACGCGCATCATGCACAGCATCCATAAGAGGGAAGGAGCGATAGACGTGGTCATCAAAACATAAAGCAACGCCACACACATAATCGGTGAAGATGGCCGTATGCCACGCAGACCCCATAAGACCAATAATAGGATGACACGCAAAAAGAGAGATTTGCTCCCGCACACTTAATTGCTCTGGGACCACAATCTTCACCCCGCGCTGCTCCAACGCTTTAATGAGCGCATCCTCATTCACCAACTGGCGGGATCCCGTCTTTAAAGCCGCACGGCTTAAATAAACAGGCTGCACCTTACGCTCTCGCATCTCCTGCGGGAGAGCACGTTCGCCTATCTGCCGGCAGATTTTGCCATAAGTCTCATATATAAAGCCATCCTCGCTAAAAGCCTGCCCGGGGAGGAGCAGCTCCTCCACAATAACGGGTAAATGCGGGATAAGAATCTGCTCGGCTTTAATACCGCAATAAGAGAAAAGCTCTGCCATCCACGGCGTGGCAAAAATCTCCCCCACGGTCATATCACTATGAAACAAAATATGCCGCTCTGGGTCGGGGTTCTGCAAACAATAAACCAAAACACCCAGACATTCCGTAATAAAATGCCCATAATGATTGCCAATAACACCACCGTAAATAATACGCTCTTTAAGGCGCAGCCGGTGCGATGATGTCGTAAGAGATGTTGTGAGACCTTGGCTTTTTACAGTTTGAGGGTAGTTGGAAAATAAAGCATGGTCGAGTATCTGCCGCCCTGTCTCCGAGAAAAGACCAAACGCCGTATCACGCCCTCCATCTGCCCGTGGAACATAAATAACATTACGCCTTATTTGGACCTCAGGCTGCCCGGGGAAAACACTGCCCTGTAGAGCAGGAATGGGGCAATCTACTAATGTCATCATGTTATATCCCTCAGCCGGTCCCTCTTTATACGCGGTCCTACTGTTTTAGCGTCACAATAGCAAAGCCTCAATTTGATAAAATGATCCCCCTTCCTCACAAAAATAGCGGGGCCGAAACCCCGCTATTTCATCTCGTTAAAAAAACGTCCTAAACCGCATAAGCGGCCTTGAGTTAGAAGTTCTCCGGCGGAGGAACAACACGCAGACGCTCAATCACGCGGTCACGCAATTCCTCTGGGGTAGCATCACCCGGTACGCGGATAACAGGCTCATCATCCGTTGGCTCCTCAAGAGTAGCCAACTGGCTTGGCAGCAAGGAAGGTGGCATATAATGCCCCACGCGATGCTGCAAACGCTCCTCGATAATCTTCGGGTCTACCTTCAGGTAAACGAACTGAACCGGAATATGCTTAGCAAGAGCCTCGCGATATTTCTTCTTCAGCGCGGAGCAGGTCAGCACAGCACCTGTTCCCTTCTCGGCACATTTTGCCAGCCAGTCATGGCATAGCTCCAGCCAAGGCGCGCGGTCCTCATCGGTCAACGGGTGGCCAGAACGCATCTTCTCCACATTCGCCTTGGGGTGAAGGTCATCACCTTCCTGAAACGGCCATCCAAGACTCTTAGATAGCAACTCCGCTACAGTCGTCTTACCGTTGCCGGAAACACCCATCACCACAATATAATGCGGAGCGATACCAGCGGCAGCTTTGGCTGCCTCTTGCTCTGTCATGGCGCCCATTGTTCAACCTCCCGTTCGGTTGCAACCAGTACATCGGTTGCCATATTGGGGAACAGTCCATGCTCCACCACACCTACAATCCCATCAAGCCGTGCCGCTAATGCTTGCACATCCTCAATAGGGCCAAAGGTACAATCGAGTATTCTATTCCCATTATCGGTAGTAAGAAGCTCACCAGTAAGCTTCCTGCGGGGGCGGATTATCTTTGCCCCCATGGCTTCCAGACGGGCCGCCGTTGCCTCATACCCAAAAGGAACAACCTCCACAGGTACGGGCACCCGCTCGCCAAGCTGGTTCACCGGTTTTGTCGCATCGACAATAACGACAAAACGCCGTGATGCCTGCGCAACAATCTTCTCACGCAGCAAAGCCGCCCCTAGCCCCTTGATGAGATGTAGCGTCTTACGCTCAACCTCATCAGCACCATCAATGGTGATGTCGACTACAGAATGCTCTGCAAATGTTGTGATTTTAATCCCTGCTGCACGAGCTAAAGCAGCCGATTCCTCAGATGTCGGAATGGCTAGAATATCCAGCCCCTCAGCCACACGCTCGCCTAGACGCTCAATCATGAAGGCGGCAGTACTGCCTGTGCCAAGCCCAACAACCATCCCCGATTCAACGAGGCTGGCGGCATAATGAGCAGCGGCACGTTTGCAGTCATCAACGTTCATGAAGGCTCTCCAGCAGCAGCACTGTCGGCCAGTATGAGGATTTCTCCCTCTGATACAATACACCCTGATGGGATGCTGCCATCCCCCTGACGCAAACGGGCCAACATTGGTACTTTATTTTCCCCCGTCACCAAAAAGACCACTAACTTGCTAGAGGCAATGGCTGGGTATGTCAGGGTAAGACGCTCATGCGGGGCTGTTTTGGGGGCGGATACCCCTACCCAAGCGGTTTTCTCTTGTAAAACAGCCTCACCGGGAAAGAGAGAGGCCGTATGCCCATCTGTCCCTAAGCCCAGCATGACGATATCAAAAAGGGGATGCCCTGCCTCTAATGTCTTACGGCCATAAGCATGTTCCAACACGGTTTGATACTGTGCGGCATCAGCTTGGGCGGTCCCTTTTGTCGGCATAGGATGAATCTGAGCGGCCGGGATCGCTACTTTGGAGAGCAATAATGTCTTAGCACTCGTATGATTGCTATCCTCATGGCCCTCTGGCACATGACGCTCATCCCCATAGAAAATCTCTACGCGTGACCAATCAATTTGTTGCGCTACCTCTGGACGTGCAAGAATCGAGAATAACTTTTTAGGGGTGGACCCACCAGAAAGCGCAATACGGGCCTTACCGTCCCGCTTATTACGCACCGTCTCTATTAATAGCTCTGCCATTTTCATGGCGACAGCATCAGCATCCTTCAACACATCCACAACGGCGTAGCGCATATCTGTTGTCATACCCATAACTCTCCGAATCACTAACTACCCTATTGTGATAGGGCTGCGGGTATAATGAACCTCTCTGCCGCATATGCCCAGCCATCTTCAGCAGGTGTTTTTGTCACATAGCGTGCCTGCGCCTTTACGCCCTCTGGGGCTTGGCCCATCGCAATGCTCATCCCCGCTACGCTCAACATCGGTAAATCATTCGGCGCATCACCCAAAACCGCTACATTCTGCGGGGTTACGCCATAAAGCTGGGCAAGCTCCCTCACCGCATCACCCTTATTGGCTAGGGCGGGCGTAATGTTCAATTTATGTGGTGCTGAACGCAACATACTGGCCCGCCCCCCAAAAGACGCAGGCAATTCAGCCTCTAACCGCGCGATTAAGGCCGTATCCTCCGAGCATACCATCACACGATTCACAGCCTCATCTTGTAAGGAAAGTTCAGCAACTTCCCGCGGGGTAATGCCTGTTAGATTATGCTCGCGTTGTACTAAAGCCGTACTTGCATCCCTAACAAGCCATTCACGTTCGGTCTGGAACCATAGCTCTACCGGCAAGGGCGCAAGCCGTGCCAGCAAGGCTGTTACATCCTCGGGTGGGAAACGATAGCTTTTTAAAATTGTGCCATCAGGGGAAAAGAACACCCCCCCATTAAACCCCGCGCACGGCCCCTTTAGCCCTAACTGCCGCACATAAGGCAGAATCGCCGCAGGCAAACGCGCACTTACAAGCGCAACAGGGACATGATGCGCGGCAAGCTGCTCCACCGCTTTGCATGTCGCGGGGGAAAGGCGTTTATCGGGGCCGAGAATGGTGCCATCCATATCAGACAACACCAATTTGATTATGGGGGCTGTATCGCTCATCCTGACCATCCTCCTTAAAGGAGGCTAGGGGCGGATGCCCCCAACCGCCCCTTACGCCCTATACCAGGCCTTTTATTTTTTACGCTCTACATGCCCACCAAAGCCGTAACGCATGGCGGAGAGAGCTTTCTCGGCAAAATTATTACCTGTCCGAGAGCGGAAGCGTGTAAAGAGGGCCGCTGTCATCACAGGAGCGGGCACATCCTCCTCAATCGCTGCCTCAATCGTCCAGCGTCCTTCACCAGAATCCTGCACTTCCCCACTAAACTCGCTTAGGTCGGAAGAGCGGGCAAGAGCCTCGGCTGTGAGGTCTAACAACCAAGAGGAGACGACACTGCCACGACGCCACACCTCTGCAATATCAGCTAGGTGAAGGTCATAACGCTCATCTTCAGGCAATTTGGCAGAGTTCTTGCTGGCGAGAACATCAAACCCCTCGGCAATGGCCTGCATCATGCCATATTCGATGCCGTTATGAATCATCTTCACAAAATGGCCTGCCCCAGCAGGGCCGCAATAAAGATAGCCTTTCTCGGCCCGTTGGTCGTGACGGCCATCATCTTCACGGTCTGGCGTACGCGGCACATCACCAACACCCGGTGCCAATGCATCAAGAATCGGGTCCACATAATCAGCAGCATGTTTCTCGCCGCCATACATCATGCAATAGCCGCGCTCTAACCCCCACACACCGCCAGATGTGCCGACATCAATATAATCAATGCCCCGCTCACCTAGCTCTTTCGCGCGGCGAATATCCTCTTTGTAATAGGTATTGCCACCATCAATGATGATGTCACCCTTCCCCAAGAGAGGGGCAAGCTTTTGGATGCAATCCTCAGTGACCTTCCCCGCTGGCAACATGACCCAAATCACGCGGCGTTCCTCCCCAGAGAGAAGCTCCACCATTTTCTCAAAAGTAGGAGCCCCCTGCGCACGCCCTGCCTCGCAACGCTCAACGGTGCGGTCGATAACGGCAGCGGTCCGGTCAAACGCAACGACATCATGGCCTTTACGAGTCAGGCGGACGGCAATATTACCGCCCATACGGCCTAGCCCAATAATTCCGATACGCATCCTCAAGCTCCTTTTAAAATCTCTGTCACCAGTTGAGCGAGACGGTCCAACCCTGCTTGCAACGGCCCTGTAATATGCACGCGTAAAGCACGACGCCCACGCGAGGCAAGAACATCGAAATCCCCTCTGGCCTGGGCGGCTTTGACAACGCCAAAGCTATACGCATAGCCCGGGATAGACAGGTCAGCAGCATCATCTGCCGTTATTTGGAGGAACACACCGCTATTGGGGCCTCCTTTATAGGCCTGACCTGTCGAATGGAGGAAACGCGGGCCAAACTGCGCTGCTGTTGCCACATGGAGCTGCTCTCTCAACGCCACCCTAACCGTCTGCTCCCAAGCGATATGAGCTTTATTTCGCTCAATGTAAGCCAGGAGACCAATATAATCATTCTTCCCTACGCGGTCAAAATGCGCTTTGAGGATGGCTTTGGCATCCTTCCCCGCCAAAGCCTCATGATTACGCTCATCAGCATAAAAAGCGAGGTTGCCATCCTTTGCAAAGGGGGCTTCCTCTGGCAAACGCCCTGTCTCTGCATAAGCTTTTGTCAGTTTCCGCGTCTCAACCTTGCTAAACTCCACATCAGGTTGATCGAACGGGTCAATCCCCAAAACAGAGCCCGCTACGGCTGTTGCAAACTCAAAGACAAAGAAGGCTTGGACAATCTGCTCCACCGTATCAAGATGCAGTGTCACGACTGGGTGACCTGCCTCACGCAGAGCTTTCAGCCCCGGGCTTACAGGCTCATGCCCAAGCCGCAACTCCACAAAGATGCGGTCATCACTATAGACATCCGGCCGGCCCAACGGCTCGCCATCAATAGGGATGAGCCCCGTACCGCTCTTACCCGTACTTTCTGCCAAAAGCTGCTCTAGCCATGCCCCGAGGGAGGCAATCTGCTCAGAGGCAACAAAGGTCACCTTATCCCGGCGGAAGGTCGTTGCCGCCACACCGAGAGCCAAACCAAGATTTATACCCGGATTCGTCACAGGGGGGACAGAGGCATCGCATGCCTCAATCATCAGCTGTGTGCAGTTCAACAACGCACGCACATCATATCCGGCAGCGGCTGCGGGGGTGAGACCAAAGGGGGAGAGAACAGAATACCGCCCCCCAATCTCTGGATTACCGTGGAAGATATGCGCAAAACCGTGATCCTGCGCTACAGTCTCAAGCGAGGAGCCGGGGTCTGTCACCGCTACAAAGCGGTCCCCCGGTTTACGGCCAAGGGCTGTCCCCGCTAAGGCCCAGAAATACGCAAAAAGAATATTTGGCTCGAGCGTGCTGCCCGATTTACTGGAAACGATGAAGAGTGTCTTGGTAGGATCAATCGCCTTAGCAAAGCTCGCAACCTGCTGCGGGTCCGTGCTATCCAGCACATGCAACTTCGGCCCGTCAGATACCTGGCCAAATATCTCCGCCAGAACCTCCGGCCCAAGGCTAGAGCCACCCATCGCAAGGAGCAGCACATCGCTATAACCGCGCTCTTTTACCTCGCGCTGTAAGGCCTCGTAGGCATTAATATGGGCCATGCCATCTTTAACGACATCAAGCCAGCCGAGCCATTTGCTCTCTGGCCCATTTGTCCAAACAGACGCATCGCGCTCCCACAGGCGGCGCACCTTACCATCCTGCGTCCAGCTTTTACCCGCTGCGACAACAGCGTTATCCAACTCATCCGATAATGCTAAGGATACTCGCATAAGACGTCCCCCCAAAACAGCCTCTCGGCGGGCTGCAACCGCACCGAGTAATCCATCAAAAGCAGCTTTAAACGCTGCTACACCTTCGCCCAACAACGTGGTGGTTACCGCTGGGAGATCAAGTCCTAGCCGGTCTGCATCCTCTAGAATCAGGCGCGATTGCTCCACATGATCCGCTAAGCGCGCTTGGGGCACACCATGGTCCCTAAACGCCTCGAGCGTATGTGGTGGTACCGTATTGACAGTATCCTCGCCAATCAGCTCCTCTACATAGAGGACATCACGATAGGTCTTATCTTTTGTACTCGTACTGGCCCAAAGCAAACGCTGGGTTTGCGCGCCCTTTTCTGCCAAAGCTTGCCAACGCGGACTCGCCACAACATGCAAATAATGTTGATACGCCATACGCGCATTGGCAATAGCAACCTTCCCACGCAAACGCTTCAACGCGTCCGCTTGCGGGTCCCGCGCAGCGATGCGCCGGTCGATCATCGCATCAATCCGCCCATCAATGCGGCTTACGAAGAAGGATGCCACGCTCCCAATCTGGGAAATGGGTTGGCCTCTCTGAACGCGCGCCTCTAATCCACGCAGATAAGCCTCCAGCACGTTTTCGTACATGGATTGAGCAAAAAGCAGCGTGATATTAACATTTATCCCCTCCGCAATGGCCTGCTCAATCGCTGGGAGGGCGGCCTCTGTCGCGGGGATTTTAATCATCACATTGGGCTGATTAACACGCTGCCATAACCTGCGAGCCTCATGCAACGTGGCCTCAGCATCATCAGCGAGATAGGGTGAGACCTCTAAGCTGACATAACCATCCCGGCCGGATGTCTCATCAAATACAGGGCGCAAGACACGACAAGCTTGGCGGATATCCGCCACCGCTACGGCTTCATACAAGGCACCAGCAGGCAAGCTCTCCTCACACAGTAGCTCCTGCACGGCTTCCTCATATTCCGCCCCTTGGCCGATAGCTTGCTCAAAAATCGCCGGGTTGGAGGTCACCCCTTTAAGGGCATCCTCCTTCACCAGAGAGGCCAAACGGCCTTCTTCAATAAAATCCCGCCTGATAAAATCGAGCCAAATAGATTGGCCGTATCCTGCCAGACGCGTAAGGGGGGTGTCCGGCTTACGCCCCATATCTTTCCTCCTCCATCAAACCGTTTGTTGGCCCAACAAACGGCGTGCTTGTGTGTACACAGCCTCTACCGTAAAGCCGAACTTCTCCATCAATTCCGCCGCAGCACCAGACTCGCCAAAGCGATTCATCGCGATAACGACACCATCTAGGCCGATATAGCGGTCCCACCCAAAGGATGACGCCATCTCGACCCCAACCCGCAAGCGCACCGCAGGTGGCAATACAGCATCACGATAGGCTTCCTCTTGCGCATCGAACAGATCGAAACTCGGCATAGACACCACGCGCGCCTTAACCCCCTCAGCAGAGAGACGCTCATACACCTCTACCACCAAAGAGACCTCAGAGCCTGATGCTAACAGCAAAATCTCTGGCGTGCCTTCGCAATCTGCCAAAACATACCCCCCACGCGCCACACCAGCGGCAGAGGCATAGCGGCTACGATCCAATGTGGGGAGATTCTGGCGCGTAAGAGCAAGAGCCACCGGCCCCGCACGATGGCCCATCGCAACACGCCAGCTCTCTACCACCTCATTAGCATCAGCAGGACGCAGCAATGTAAGCCCCGGCATGGAGCGGAACTGGGCAAATTGCTCGATAGGCTGGTGCGTTGGCCCATCCTCCCCCACACCGATGGAATCATGTGTCAGCACATAAATCACAGGCAGGTGCATCAACGCGGCAAGACGCATCGCAGGCTTCATGTAATCCGAAAAAATTACAAACCCAGCGCAGAAAGGCCGCAGCCCACTCAAAGCCAGCCCGTTACAAATGGCTGCCATGGCATGTTCACGCACACCAAAATGAACATTACGCCCACCATAATGCCCGCTGCCTTCCCCTTGGTTAGAGGGTGCCTGCAAAGAGGATTCCCCTTTAATCAGGGTCCGTGTCGAAGGCGCAAGGTCCGCCGCTCCCCCCATAAGCCACGGCACATGAGTTGCCATGACATTGAGCACCTCACCAGAGCTTTGGCGCGAGGCAATCCCCTTTGCATCTGTGGGATAATGAGGGAAGTTATGCTCCCACCCTTCTGGGAGCGTGCCAGCGAAAATATGCTTTAGCTCCCGCCCTTCTTGCGGATATTGCACACAATAAGCCGCAAATTGCTCCTCCCACCGCGCTTGCGCTTCCGCCCCGCGCTTGCCAGAGAGGGCCTCAAAATGCTCCCTTATTCCATCCGGGACGGTAAAATGTGGGGCATCATGCGGCCAACCATAGGCCTTCTTAGCCCCTATAAGGGCCTCCATACCCAGCGGCTCACCATGGGCCGAGGCCGTCCCGGCTTTGCCCGGTGCGCCATAACCGATGATGGTATTCAGGATAATCAAAGTCGGGCGGTCCGTCTCCTCCCGCCCTTGCTTGAGAGCCGCGCAAATAGCGGGGACGTCATTCCCATCCTCAACTTCCAGGACCTGCCAGCCATAAGCAGCAAAACGTGCAGCAACATCCTCGGTGAAGGTCACATCTGTAGAGCCTTCAATCGAGATGCGATTGCTATCATACACCCATGTCAGATTGCCTAATTTGAGATGCCCTGCAAAAGAGGCCGCCTCACTGGCTACCCCCTCCATCACATCACCATCGCCACAAAAGGCCGTGATGTGATAGCCAAACAAATCAAACCCCGGCCTGCCATAACGCGTTGCCAACCACCGCTCGGCCATCGCCATACCTACGGCACTACTGCACCCTTGGCCTAAAGGCCCTGTGGTCATCTCCACCCCTGCGGTGAGGCCATATTCTGGGTGGCCCGGCGTGCGCGCCTCAAACCGGCGAAAGTTCTTTAAATCCTCCAAGGTAAGTGCGGGACGGTCCACGACCTTTCCGTCCTCTATATCCTTCACACCAGCGAGGAAAATAGTCGCATAAAGCAGGATGGAGGCGTGCCCTCCTGAGAGGATAAATCGATCCCGCCCCGGCCAAAAGGGATCAGCCGGATTATAATACATTGTAAACTGCCAATAAGCATACATAGCCGGAGCCAGAGCCATTGCGGTACCCGGATGGCCGGATGTTGCGCGCTCTACACCATCCATCACCAATGTGCGGATCGTGTCTATGCCAAGTTGAGACAGCATACTATTCACTGATCTAACGTCCTTAAGTCAAAACATCGTCCGGTCGCCTGCCATCAGCCCTGTGCCCCTTAACACAGCCCAATGACAGTCCAGACATTCTACAACTGGCCTTATACGGCAAAAGAACGCAATGCCTAACACGCAAATAAGGTTAATTTTCCCTATAATTTCATCCTCATAACGGCAGAGTGACCATTATCGCCCCTCCCTGCACATGCCTGCCGCACCGTCTCCCCCTCTTGACCTTACCGCTCACACGCAAGAGAGTAGATATACTTGTTAATCAGTCTGTTCTCCTTTTTTAAAAAGCACCCTGCCCATGTCCCAACCCACTATGTCCTTCACCCCAGAGCAAATTACCACGCTCTTTATTGATGCTGCCCGTAATGGGGAGACTGACCTTGTTACGCAATTTCTGGACGCTGGGATGCCCGCAGATTGCACCAACAACCAAGGTTATACGCCCCTCATTGTCGCAACCTATAATGAGCAGCTCGATACCGCGCGTTTGCTGCTAGAGCGCGGGGCCGACCCTAATGGCGTGGATGCAAAAGGGGCAACTGCTCTCTCCGGTGTGGCCTTTAAAGGCTTTGAACCCATTGCCCGCCTCCTCTTAGAGCATGGGGCGAAAGTGGACCATCCTAATCATGCAGGGCGGACACCTCTTATGTTCGCCATCATGTTTGGGCGGCAAGCAATGGCGCGCTTCTTGCTAAACCATGGGGCCAACCCAGACCTCCGCGATGCTGAGGGCCTCTCCGCACGCGACCTTGCCCATCGTCAAGGTCTTGGCAGCCTCTTTGAAGCAAAGGCAACACACCCATGAGCCGCTTTTGGAACCAACGGGTCCATACCCTCAAGCCCTATATCCCCGGCGAGCAGCCACGCATGGCAAAGCTGGTTAAGCTCAATACCAACGAATCCCCCTACGGCCCTTCTCCGCGCGCGCTAGAGGCTATCAAAGCCAGTGCTGATGACACGCTGCGCTTGTACCCAGACCCTACCGCCCTAGCCCTGCGTACAGCCATTGCCGCACA
This sequence comes from Bombella sp. ESL0385, assembly GCF_009725755.1. Taxonomy (GTDB): domain Bacteria; phylum Pseudomonadota; class Alphaproteobacteria; order Acetobacterales; family Acetobacteraceae; genus Bombella; species Bombella pollinis. The sequence goes on along the minus strand of NZ_WNIJ01000001.1, from coordinate 576,680 downwards.
AGCAAATGTCCCCGTTGAGTGTGTTTTTGTCGGCAATGGGTCTGATGAGGTCCTCGCTCACACATTCCGCGCCTTATTCCGAGATGATGCCCCTGTCCTCTTCAGCGATGTGACATATGGCTTCTACCCCATCTATTGCCAATTATTTGGGCTAACATACCGCACCATCCCGTTACGCGATGATTTCACCATCGCGCCAGAAGATTATGAAGGGCCTACGGGGGGCATCATCATTGCTAACCCTAATGCCAATACAGGCATCAGCCTGCCTTTACCGGCCATTGAATCACTTCTCCAACGCGTCTCGGAACAGGTTGTGGTGATTGATGAAGCCTATGTGGATTTCGGTGGGGAGAGTGCTATCAGCTTAATCGACCGCTATCCCAATCTTCTTGTCATTCGCACCTTCTCCAAATCATCAGGATTAGCAGGGCTGCGCGTAGGATACGCCATTGGCTCGCCCCCCTTAATTGAAGGGCTGACACGCGTGAAGGATAGCTTCAACTCCTACCCTCTCTCCCGCCCTGCCCAAGTAGGGGCGGAAGCCTCCATCCGTGATGAGGCATGGCTTAAACAAACAACAGCCCGCATCATCGCCACACGCGAGCGCATTATCACGGCTTTGCAGAAGCGTGGGATGGAAGTCCTCCCCTCCACGGCTAATTTTATTTTAGTCCATCATCCCTCTTGCTCTGCGGCGCATATCTTCACCGCCTTGCGGGAACGCGCCATCATTGTCCGCCATCAAGGTGATAGCCCACGCATCAGCGATTGGTTACGCATCACCATCGGCACAGATGAGGAGATGGATAGCCTCCTCACCGCCCTTGATGACATACTCCCCCGCTAAACGCCCCCATGCAGCTCCTCCAAAGGATTATATGACGATGCCTACATCTTCTTTCACCCATGACCAGCTTTTAGACCGTCTAGCAGAAGTTGCCGTCCGCACGGGGTTAAATATTACACCCGGCCAGCAGCTTGTTATTACCGCAGGGCTGGAAGCCGTCCCGCTTATCCGGCGCATCACCACCCATGCCTATAAAGCAGGGGCCTCACTCGTCACAACGCTGTATCAGGATGATGAAACCACTCTGGCCCGTTTCCACCACGCCCGTGAGGAGAGCTTTGATACAGCTGCGGGCTGGCTGGCCAATGGCATGGCTGAAGCCTTCCGCAATGGCGCAGCCCGCATGGCCATCACCGGGGGCAACCCCACCCTTCTAAAGGGGCAAAACCCCGAGCATATCTCCCGTGCGAGCCGGGCAAGCTCCGCTGCTCATCGCCCCGCGATGGAGCTTATCACAAGCTTTGATATTAATTGGAACATCATCGCCTGTGCTACCCCCGCTTGGGCGCAGCAGGTCTTCCCCCATCTCCCAGAGGATGAAGCCCTCGCTGCCTTATGGAAAGGCATCTTCCATGCCTCCCGCGTGGATGTTGCAGACCCTGTAGCGGCTTGGGCAGAGCATAATAAAACCCTCCATGCCCGCGCGGCTATGCTCAATGATGCTCGGTTCGATGCCTTGCACTTCACCGGGCCGGGGACGGACCTTACCGTTGGCCTCGCAGATGGGCACCTCTGGACAGGTGGGGCAGAAGCTGCGGGCAATGGTGTGGTCTGCAACCCCAATATCCCAACGGAGGAAGTCTTTACGACTCCCCATTGTGCGCGGGTAGAAGGTACCGTCTCCAGCACGAAGCCGCTGTTTCATCAAGGGTCCCTCATTGATGGGATTCAGGTCCGGTTTGAGAAAGGCCGCATCGTGGAGGCCCATGCTCAAAAGGGCGAAGATGTCCTCCAACGGATTTTGGAGAGTGATGAAGGCGCGCGCCGTATTGGGGAGGTGGCCCTTGTACCTCATTCCTCACCAATTTCCCAAAGCGGTATTCTCTACCAAAACACCCTTTTTGATGAAAATGCCGCGTGCCATATAGCCCTCGGCCAAGCCTACACAAAATGTATGATCGACCCTGAAGGCTTGAGCGAAGATGAGCTCATCGCCCGTGGGGCCAATCATTCCATGATTCATATTGATTGGATGATTGGCTCTGGCGAGATTGATATTGATGGTGTGAAAGACGGCCAGCGCGTTCCTCTCATGCGTGCAGGGGAATGGGTGTAACGTCAAGCAGGATAAACGCCCATGGCCATTACGCTCGACCCTGCCCATCTGCCTAAGTTGGATGTCCTCTCCCTCGCTCAAAACGGTCTCATCCTCCGTGCTGAGCGAGAGACGCCAGAAGGGAGCATCCCCTGCTTTCTCACCCGCGCAGGGTGGGAGGAGCTAATAGCGCACCATAAAACCACGCCAGAGGAAACAGAGGCGCAGATTGCAGCGCGCCTCCTCCCTGCCTTAGAGCGTATTTGCGCTCGCCTCCTCAGTGAAGCCGCCAAAGAGGCCGAGCAACAACATAAAGAGGACGCCACCGTCTTTACCCTCCAGACGGACCTTTTCCCAAGCTCCGCCCAGACACGCCTTGTCTTTGTTGCTGATAAAACCCATCCCGTTGCCTGCGCCTTGATTGGAACGGTCGAACACATCACTCATATATTGGCGATAACGCATAATAATGTCGGGCAGGCTTAAAGCGACTTCACGAAAATGCGATTCGTCTTCATTCACTCCCCTGATAATGGGCTATTTATGGCGAAAAGATGGCATTAAATTGACTTACAAGTAATTGAAAAATCCAATAAATAGACACAAAATAATAAGCATACCCGTTAATTATGTTCACGATATAATAATTTTACGTTAATTTAAAAATTAAATTAGATAATTCTTTTATTAATGAATGTTAAATATTTGATTTAAAACAGATACAAAAAAATTTATATCCGATATACATCATTTAAGGTTTAAATAACTGTTGAAGATACTTTCCCCTTACTTTAGGGGAAAATGTAAAATTATCGTGATTGAACATCACTTTTGCTCGAAATGAGCTAGCAACAAGCTTTCGTAAAACCTATACTTTTAGTTGTGTGATACCCCCATTAAACAATCTAGGGTTGCATTATTGGCAATAAACTCCCCATACTACAACCAGTCTAAGGGAGTTTGAATTATGCGTATTCTTATCGCTGAAAGTGACAGCATCGCTGTAGAACAGCTCATTACCGTGCTGGAACGGTTCTCTTATCAGGTTGAGCATGTCAAATCAGCTAATGAAGCTCTCGACATGTTCAAACATTACCAATACGATCTTTTCATCACCGCTTTGGACTTACCAGACCAGTCCGGTGAGGAATTGATTCGCCAGTTGCGGCGGTCCCGGCTGACGACCCCCATCATGGTTCTCTCATCCCATGCAGATGCTAAAACGAAGGTTGCCGCTTTCTCTGCTGGGGCAGATGACTACGTCACCAAGCCTTTTGATATGAGCGAGACCCAAGCGCGCATCCAAGCTTTAACACGCCGTGCCTATGGGGTGCCAGAGCCACGCCTCACCGCTGGGCCGCTGGAGCTTGACCTTGAGGGACGTATGGTAAGTGTGAATGGCCAATTCCTCAACCTTACCAGCAAGGAATACTCCATCTTAGAGCTTCTCCTCCTCCGTAAAGGGGCTGTGCTTACTAAAGATATGTTCCTAAACCATCTTTATGGCGGCATTGATGAGCCAGAAATGAAGATTATTGATGTCTTTATTTGCAAGCTCCGCCGTAAATTACAGCGGTTTGGTGTGGGCCATATGATTATCACTGTCTGGGGCCGTGGGTATATTCTGCAAGACCCCACAACAACAGCCACCCCAACACCAACCCTCACAGCTACGGCACCGCAAACAGTGGGCCATAGCAATAATGTCGCTGACCTCTGTCATGCTGGCTAACCAGCCTTGACGCTTCACTACTCCCAAGGGGGGACATTCTTGTTACAGAATGTCCCCTCTTTTTTACCCTAAGCTGTTGTTAATGTACGAATATACGCACTTACACGCTCTACAACCATATCAACCAACGCCTTATCCTGCGCCTCGACCATAACGCGAATTAAAGGCTCTGTCCCACTCGCCCGCAAAAGAAGCCGCCCCTTTCCAGCAAGCTGCTCCTCCGCCCATTGCACAATCTCTTTTAAATCAGGATGCGTCATCGGGTTCACCTCCTGATACGGCACATTCTGTAAACGCTGCGGATAAGGGGTAAATAACTGACAAAGTTCACTCGCTTTTTTACCCGTCTCGACCAACGCCGCCAGCACTTGCAAGGCCGCTAACAGCCCATCGCCCGTTGTCGCATAATCAGACAACACCATATGGCCAGACTGCTCCCCCCCTAGATTCCCCCCTGTTTGACGCATCCGCTCCACAACATAACGGTCCCCCACCGCCGTGCGGTATAAGCTTAAACCTTGCGTGGCAAGGTAAGCCTCTAGCCCCATATTGGACATCACTGTTGCGACAATTTCAGTCCCTTTTAAGCAGCCTAACCGCTGCCATAAGGTCGCAATCAGAGCCAAAATCTGGTCTCCGTCCACTATCTCGCCGCGCTCATTTACAATCAACACGCGGTCTGCATCACCATCCAACGCAATACCGCAATCAGCCTTATGCTCACGCACCGCAGCACATAGGGCTTCTGGATGGGTGGAGCCAACACCATCATTAATATTCAGCCCATCAGGGGAAGCCCCCAAAGTAATGACCTCTGCCCCCAACTCCCACAAAGCGACCGGAGCCACACGATAAGCTGAGCCATGAGCGCAATCCAAAATAATCTTCAACCCATCCAACCGTAGCCCACGGGGGAAGGATGATTTCACACTCTCAATATAACGCCCTGCGGCGTCATTCAGCCGAGAGGCACGACCAATCGCCGCAGGAGAGGCGAGCTGCCCACTTAAATCCTCCGCCATCAGAGCTTCAATCTCTGCCTCGACAGCATCGGAGAGCTTAAAGCCATCAGGGCCAAAAAGTTTAATGCCATTATCCGTAAACGGGTTATGCGAGGCAGAAATCATCACGCCTAAATCCGCTCGCAAAGACCGCGTTAAAAACGCAACGGCTGGCGTAGGTAAAGGCCCTAACAGCACGACATCCACCCCGGCAGATAAAAAGCCAGAGACCAAAGCACATTCGATCATATAGCCAGAAAGACGCGTATCCTTCCCCACAATAATCGTATGGCGATGTTGGCGGCCTGTCTCACTCTGGCGGCAAAAATACAAGCCAGCCGCTTGGCCTAGGGTCTGGGCGATATCTACCGTCATGGGGGCCATATTCGCCGTACCGCGAATACCATCCGTGCCGAAAAACGTCCGTTTACCTGCCATGCCCTTCCCCTTTATCGACTAAAACACCCATCGCCGCTGTGATGCCAGCCTCCCTTTTAGGACGCAAGGCCTTCCCCTAACAAAACAGGCGCATGACCTCCGCCATACGCCTGCTCTTAACCCTCTTTTTTAAAAGGAATCGTTAAGCCGGTTGTGGAGCTACCGGCCCATCATCCCCAACAGAAGCACTCACCCCTTGAATAAATGAGGGCACAGAAGGCCTACGCCCATGGAAGGACTGATTCTCCTCATCAGTACGGCCTAAAGGCTCCCCACGGATGAGACGACCAATCTCCTCACCTGTTAGAGTTTCATACTCCAACAAGGCCTGCGCAACACGGTGAAACGCCTCCATATGGGTCAGAATGATATGGCGGCATGTGGCATAGGCCTCATCCAGAATTTTGCGGACCTCCTGATCCACCTCCCGTGCTGTGATGCCAGAGAGTGTATCCTGATCAGCATAGTCCATCATGCCCAGCTTATCGCTCATACCCCATCGTGTGACCATCTGCCGAGCAATGCCTGTTGCCGACTGAATATCACCAGCCGCCCCGGCACTTACCTCATCATGCCCAAAGATAACCTCCTCACCAACGCGACCTCCCATACAAATCACAATCCTAGAGAGGCACCATTGCCGCCGGTAGGCAAGATTATCTTTCTCCGGCAAGGACTGCACCATCCCCAAAGCTTGCCCACGCGGAATGATCGTTGCTTTATGCATTGGGTCAGCACTCGGGCTATAATAACTCGCCAAAGCGTGTGCCGCCTCATGATAGGCGGTCATCTTCTTCTCTTCTTCCTCAATAACGGCAGAGCGGCGTTCTGCGCCCATCCGTACCTTATCATGCGCTTCATCAAATTGCGCCATGCTTACTGTCCGCAAGCCCAAACGTGCCGCAAATAACGCCGCCTCATTTACAAGGTTAGCCAGCTCCGCACCAGAGAAGCCAACGGTCCCACGCGCAATCACTTTTGGATTCACATCAGAGGAGAGCGGCAACTTCTTCATATGGACTTGAAGAATCTTCTCACGCCCTCTCACATCCGGGTTCGACACAACCACTTGGCGGTCAAAACGACCGGGACGCAGCAGAGCAGAATCCAAAACATCAGGGCGGTTAGTCGCAGCAATCAGGATAACGCCCTCATTACTATCAAACCCATCCATCTCCACGAGCATTTGATTAAGCGTCTGCTCACGCTCATCATTACCGCCGCCCATGCCTGCGCCACGATGGCGGCCAACTGCGTCAATCTCATCAATAAAGATAATGCAGGGGGCGTTCTTCTTCCCTTGCTCGAACATATCGCGCACACGCGATGCCCCAACACCGACAAACATCTCCACAAAATCAGAGCCGGAAATGCTGAAGAAAGGCACATTCGCCTCCCCCGCAACGGCGCGGGCGAGCAAGGTCTTACCGGTACCGGGCGGACCAACCAACAACACCCCTTTGGGAATCTTCCCCCCCAGCCGGGTATATTTATGCGGGTCCTTTAGGAAGTCGACAATCTCGACCAGTTCCTCTTTAGCTTCTTCAATCCCAGCAACATCGGCAAAAGTCACACGGCCCTTTTTCTCGACCATCATCTTAGCGCGCGATTTACCAAAACTCATCGCCCCACGCCCACCGGCACCGCCATTTTGCATCTGACGGAACAACATGAAGCCTAAGCCGAGCAAAAGCAGAATCGGCAGATACGCCATGATATAACGCCAGCCCGAATTATCATCACTCTGCGATGGATGAGCCGTCACCTGCACACCAGCAGAGGTAAGACGCGGGACGAGCATCGGGTCCTCTGGGGCGTATGTCTCAAAGGCTGTCCCATTCGTCAGCACACCAGAAATATTCTGGTCCTGAATGGTCACCGAGCGCACCTCATGGCCTTCCACGTCATGCACAAAATCGGAATAAGCAATTTTTTGAGTCACCTGATGACTACCGGGCTGGAATGCTGCCAGCACACCAATGGCTGCCAAAACGATGACCACCCAAATCGCAACATTACGGCCAATGTTGTTCATCTATTTTCATACCCCATCAAATAGGCCATGCAGTTTCACCCCACACGACTCTCTCTAGTCCTCTCAAGATAGGTATTTCTGCCTCGGTTCCTACCCCTTACAACGTAGAAAGGGGACAAAAGACGCTCTTTTTTGCATTTATGTAAGAGATTTCATCTTTACATAGCCTCTATTCAGCGTAGCCACTCTGCCAATCACGCTCACCCGTAACAGGGATTCCCCCCTCCCATACAAAAGCCACCCGGGGGACATCAGAGCGCAAACCACGCATAGCCTCTGGCACAGCCACAAGCTCCTCCCCACGCCATAAAGCCGGCAGACTCGGTAAGATGCAGGCAGGCACATCACGCCCCTCACGCCATCGCGTAGCCTGCATGCCTAAAGCAGCAATCACTACATCAGAATATTCCGGCCCGTAATATCGCCATCGCCCATCCCACCATTGCCCTGTATGAGCGGGCATAGCCCCTGCAAGATTGCGTGCCTCACGGTACAACATCCAACCTCGCTCCTGCCCTTTTAACGGGGTAAGACAAGCCCGCCCTAACGCCCCATGCCCAGCACGGCGCAAAGCAGCCACAGCATGCCGCGTAGGAGCATAATCCTGCCCCCCAATGAGCCGAATCAATCGGCCCATCACCTCATCACATAAAGCGACAAAGCGCGTTTCATCCAGCCCATCATCTATAAAGATATGCGGCCTCTCATGCGCTGTTTGAATCAGAAAAGGAGCCAGCTTTAGCCATCCTTCTGGCTGCCACGCCACCCCATGAGCAAGGAAGCGCGCTACCCATGCGTCATCCTCTTGCTGGGCTATACACGCCTTTTGTTGCAACTCCCTCATCATACGCCGCTGCGCTGAGGTTATATCTTGCCGCACTTGAACACGGCGAAACCGGCGATTTTGATTAGACGGGTCCTCGCACCAGGCCACACCAGCTTGCTGCAATGTGGCGCGTAAACGCTCTGGCCTGACCCCCAATAATGGCCGTGCCACTATAATCCGCCCACGCGCAGCACGATGGGCCATACCCGCTAGCCCTCGCGTACCGCTGCCACGCTCATGCCGCATCCAGAGTGTTTCTTCTTGGTCAGCCTCATGATGGGCAACCAAAAGAACCGTTGCTCCAGCGTCCACGCATGCTGCCTCCAAAGCAGCAAAACGCCCCTCACGTGCGCGTTGCTGTAGCCCCCCCGCAGCCAACGGCCCTAATGTTAATAACCGCGCGGGAATATCCAACGCCACTAAACGCTCACATGTTAAACGGGCCTCCGCTGCGGACTCTTCACGCAACGCATGGTCCACCACTAACGCAAGAACATGCCGCCGCCATCGCCGAGCTAAAAGGGCAAGGGCCATGGAATCCCCTCCGCCCGATACCGCAATACAAACCGGATGCCCTGCCTCATCAGGCCCTATAGGCTCCACCAACGCCATCAAAGCGCGGAACTCGACCTCTGTAAGCGGCTCTGCCTCCCCAGCCTGTATGAGATGAGGGGGCGATGTCCCTACCCCCGCCTTAATGGCAAGATGCTCTCTCACGGAAGATTTTTTCAGACGCCTTTACCCGTGCAGATGCATTGGGGAACTCTTTATGTAACCGCTGCAATGCCTCGCAGGAGGCCGCTTTATTGCCTAACGCCAACATAGAGGCCGAAACCCCAAGCAGTGATTCCGGCGCGCGAGGAGAGGTCGGTGTACGGCTATAAATATCATAATATGTTAAAGCCGCATTTTTATAAGCTTTCTGCCCCGCTAGAGATTGCGCGAGCAAGAACTGAGCTTCTGTTTTGCTCCACCCCGTTTTACCCTCTTTAATAGCCTGACGGGCCTGCTCCTCAGCCTCTTTGTAATTATGTGCTTTCAAAGCAGCTCGCCCCGCTTGTAAGGCATCTGCCCCATTATGAGGCACAACCGCCGCAGAGGCAGCAGAAGGCGCATCACCCACTACCGCTGGGGTTGCATGGCTCTCCGCCGCATGTGGGGTAGCCGCAGCATGATGGCCATTCTCCAAAGCAAATTGCATATCACCAAGCTGCTTATTCACTGTCGCTTCATCTTGATGGAGTTGATTGCTCATCTGCTCCATCTGCCCGTGCATCTCCCGCACTTGGCCTTCCAACGCCGTGACGCGCTCAAGCAGCGTGGTCACCAGGTCGCTGCTGCCCCTTTGATGCGATGACGCCGCAGCACGAGTTGTCTCCTCGCGCCCCTCTGATGTGCTAGGAGCGGGTGAAGGCAATGTCTCTGGCTCGGCAGTGCTGGCACCGCTATCGCTTAGGTCATCAAGAGCTTCCCCGCCCTCATCCGCATTATGCTCATGTTGTTGAGCAAGAGCTTGATGTTGCTTCATGATCGCCTCGCGCGAGAGGGAATCATCCGCCCATGCCACCGAAGCTACTGCGTAAGATAGCAGGGCAAGCCCCCCTAACCCCCGCATCACCGCACATGTCATGCTTGTCATAGTCTCAGCAGAATGACGCATAATCTCTTTAACTCCCCACCGATGAGCCATCATTACATATAAAATCGGACCGGTCTCTCCAACCGGCCCGATTTCTCCCCATAAGGGGCATCAACCCCCTAACTACTCTTAGCGGACAGAGGTAATCGCGTTACGATTTTGTGCCCATGCATCTGGTGTATCACCATCAGCTGTTGGGCGGTCCTTACCATACGAAATGGTCATGATGCGTGTTGGAGCAACACCCTTGGCCTCCAAATATTCACGCGCCGCATTGGCACGACGCTGCCCCAGAGCAATATTATATTCCTCCGTCCCGCGATCATCACAATTCCCTGCGATGAGAATATTCACCTGCGGATAACGAGCCAACCACTCAGCCTGTTTATCCAATGTTGCGCGAGCATCGCCATCAAGCTGATTCTTATTCAGCTCGAAATAGATGCGATCCCCTGCTGTGGCAACAAGGTCACCCTCACTGCCCGGTGTGGGACCCTGATTATATTGCTGTTGGGATACGTTCTGGCCATTGCCATCACCATTATCATCTTTATGGCCACCACTACATGCAGCCAAAGCGCAAACCATGCCTAAAGCGGCAATCTTTGTAATTTTCATAACCATTCCTCCAAAATAATCTCCCCCTATATGAGGGAGCCTTCCCCCGCCCGCACTGCGCGAACAAGAAAAACCGAAATACCCCTTACCGCCGTAAAGGAGACCAAGCCGGGTCTGACGCGCCCGTTGTGGTGGGGATGCTATGCTCGTTAAACCCAGCAACATCAATCACCTCAATGGTAGAGGTAAAACCAGATCCCCCCGTTCCAGCGGCATTTTGACGGCAGAAGGCCAAAGCCCGGCCATTAGGCGCAAAACTGGGACTCTCCACCGTGAAGCCTTCTGTCAAGGTCCGCTCACCAACACCATCTGGGCCCATCAACCCTAGGGAGAATCCACCATGACCAATGCGCGTAAAGGCAATTTGATCCCCCCGTGGTGACCATACGGGGGAGCCATAATGCCCATTCCCGTAAGAAATCCGCCGTACATTCCCCCCATCGGCACTCATAACGTAAAGCTGGGGTGAACCACCACGATCGGAGTTGAAGACAATGCTCCGCCCATCAGGGCTAAAGCACGGGCTGGTATCAATCACACCTGGGGTACCTGTCAGCTTACGCCGATGTTGCGTAGCAAGGTCAATGAGATACAAATCCGCCCCGCCATCACGCGTTGTGGCTGAGAGGATAATGCTCCGCCCATCAGGGGAGAAGCGCGGCGCAAAAGAGATACCCTCAAATGTGCCAAGAATCGTCTGCTGCCCGCTATTGAGGTCATAGACATAAACGCGTGGGCGATTATTGGCATAGGAGAGGAACGCAAGCTTCTCGCTAATTGGACTAAAGCGTGGCTCCAACGTCAACCAGCTGCCATTGGTCAGCATATGCGCGTTCGCCCCATCTTGGTCCATAATCGCAAGACGGGTTGTTTGATGCCGCCGCGGGCCTGTCCGCGCGATATAGGCAATCCGCGTATCGAAATACCCGTCCTCACCTAATAACCGCTTGTAAATCTCATCAGCGATGATGTGAGCAATCCGCCGCCAGTTGCTTTGAGAGGCCGTATAAGCACGGCCTGTCATCTGCTGGCCTGCCAATACATCCCACAAGCGCATCTCGACCCTTACATTGTCCGCCCCTGTTGCGCTCCCCGCTACAGCAACGCGCGCGCCACGGGCTTTCAACGCATGAAAATCTGGCTGGCGAGAGGCGGGAACATCACCACCTAATAGCTCGAACAACCCCGTGCTGCTAAGGTCTGCGGCAATCACACTAGAAATCTGATCCCCTAGCCCCGCCCCAAAATTAGGCACCACAATGGGAATAGGAGCTTGATGAGCATTGGCTACAGTAATCTCTGCCGGAGCCGCCTCACCACTGGCATAAGCACGCCCCCCTAAAAGGCCCAGCGGCGTAGCCAAAACACCCCCCGCAGCCACCCCGCCCATAAGGGACCGGCGGGAAAGATGTTTCTGAAGAAAACCAGCTTCAGCATCGGAAAAAAATGACATGACCTACCTCAGATAAATCCAGCCTTAGGGCTTAAAAAGGAAGCGAAACTGCCGCACCTGCCCCAAAAGTCGCTTAGGTACAGGCAAGCGGGAACATACAGGGCTCAACACCGCATCACGCGCGCGCTCAGCCTGAACACGATAAGCCGGGTCCGCCGCCATGCGGGCGCGCGTCTCTGGCAGGAAGGTCACCATACGTGCCTCACCTGTTGCATCGACAGTGACCATCATACGCGCTGAGAAGCTCTGATAATTCCGCGCTAATGTATCTTCTTGATAACAACGCTGCACGGAAGAACCAATGGCATTCTGCTCCCCGCTTGTCAGGGCGGCCGTATCACCATCAACACGCCCACCCCCGTGAGGAGACCCCCCTTGTGCCGGGTTAGGATGCGCTTTAGGCGGCTGCTCCTGCTTTGCTTGGCTACGGAACTCATCCAGCGTGGCCAACAAAGAGCGACTATCAGCTTGCGTTTTCTTCGCCTCATGCGCCTGCTCCGTATGGGAGGGCTGCGCCTTAGTCGGCGGCCTCTCCACCACACGCTCTGGGGCCTTCACCTGCGCCTGCTTACGCGCGGGCACTGGCTGAGGCTTAGGCGTATCACTCACCTCGCCCTTCTCCTGCACGGGAGCCTTTTGCTGCACGGGCGTCTTAGCAGCCACCTGCGCGGGCTCCGGCTCAGCTTGAGCAGGGGGAGGTGGTGGCGGGGCAGGCGGTGGAGGCTCAACAGGCTGTGGCTTTGCAGGCTCTGGCGCGGGGGGAGCTTTCGTCTCTACCGGCGCAGGAGGAGCAGGCACATCGGCTTTCTGCATCGCTTTTGCCGCAGCATGAGGGCCGCCTGTACTCTCATAGACCATAGCAACCGTCTGCTCTGGCTGCGGCTCCGGTGGTAGTGGCTGAGGGTGCCACAGTAGAAGGACCAACAACCCACCATGCAGCAAAAGCGAGACCACTACCCCGCCTGTCACCAAGCTGGAAGGCTCTCGCCCCAACCGCGGATAAGGCGGTGGAGCCTCATCAAAAGGTGAAGATGAGGAGAAACTCACAAACAGCTCCTTACTGCCCGCCCTGTGGCTGCTGGGCAAGAAGGGCCACATGAGTAAAGCCCCCAGCGGTAATCTGACCCATGACGCTCATCACCTTACCGTAATCAATCTTCGCATCAGCGCGGACAAAAATCCGCCGCCCGGAATCATTACTCGCTAATTGCTGCAAGTGTGAGACTAACTCCTCCGCACTCACCGGGTCTTCCCCTAGGTAAAGGCTGCCATCGCTCTTAATCGACACGGTAATAGGCTTATTATCCGCATTAACAGGCTTAGCACTCGTCTGCGGGAGGTCCACATTCACACCACTTGTGAGCATCGGTGCTGTAACCATGAAGATGATCAACAACACCAACATCACATCAACCAGCGGCGTCACATTAATATGCGATTCTGGCTTCCGCCGGGTCCGCCGCCCACTCCGTAAGGAAAACGCCATGACCTTCAGCCCTTCCCGCCGCCACGCTCTTCAGACTGACGGGAGAGGATAGCAGCAAACTCCGTACCAAAACCCTCCATCCGGTCGCCAAAATTATCAATCGCGCGGCTGATAAGGTTGTACGCCACATAGGCAGGGATGGCGGTAATCAAGCCAATCGCTGTAGCAAACAAAGCCTCAGAGATACCCGGGGCTACCACGGCAAGATTCGTGTTATGCATTGAGGCAATAGAGCTAAAAGCGTGCATAATTCCCCAGACCGTCCCAAACAGCCCCACAAAGGGAGCCACCGGGCCAATCGTAGCCAACAGCACAACATAGCGGTTCAGACGGTCCGTCTCGCGGGCAATCGTAATGCCAATGGCACGGTCTATCCGCTCGGACGTACCGCCATGAATCACATCAATCCCCGCAATACGGGAGGACCGCCGCCATTCCCCCATAGCCGCACCAAATACCGCAGCCATAGGATGAACAGGCCGTGCCCCCTCGCTATCATAGAGGTCATCCAACGAGCCACCGGACCAAAAACGGTCCTCAAACGCGCTGGCTTCTTGATTCACACGGCGAAGAAGAAGGAACTTCTCCACAATCACAGCCCAGACGAAGATGCTACATAGCACCAACCCCACCATCACAAGCTGCACCACGAACGAAGCATTCAGGAACAGATGAAGGGGAGACATCCCCGCTGCCCCAGCAGCACCCAGGGCACTCGAACTCACAGCCTGATCCACTCCGCTCTCCTATCTCATAGTCCATCAGTTAAAAAACTACTGCTTCATGTTGCAGTAGGATGACCTTTTTTCAATGGCACAAGGGGAGGAAAGAGCAAATATCTTTAATCGTTAATCTTTTGTCAGGTCTTTTAACCCCTCCAACCGCGCTTGATAAACGGCGGGCAGACGCAAAGGGGTCATGCTGGCGAGTTTTAAACACGCTAGCTCTACTTCAATCACCACGGCCTTTTGCCCCGCTCGGCTGTGATTGGTGATGATTTGCCGCAACATCAACCGCGCCCCGCTGGCATGCAGGAGGCTTGTCTCCACCTCTAACAGCTCATCCAACCGCAATGGGGCGTGATAACGGATATTCAACTGCCGGACGACAAAGCCTATCCCATCCTCTGCGGCCATCTCGCCTACAGATAGCCCTAAAGAGCGCAACGCCTCTGCCCGCGCACGCTCTGCAAAGCCAAGATAACGCGCATGATACACAATGCCCCCTGCATCCGTATCCTCATAATAGACACGAAATTGACAATGATGGGCCGCCATACCCTCTCCTTTTTATAAAAACCGTGGCTCTTGTGGCTCTATAGAGCTTGCTGGTGGGGTCAAACCCAAATACCGCCATCCCGGCTCCCCCAACATACGCCCGCGCGATGTCCGTAAGACGAGACCTTCCTGAATCAAATAAGGCTCTACAACATCCTCTAAGGTATCGCGGGCTTCTGCCAATGCTGCGGCGAGGGTCTCCACCCCTACAGGGCCACCACGATGATGCTCGGCAATACGGCGTAAATACCGCCTATCCATCGCATCCAGCCCGTGGCGATCCACCTCTAAGCGAGAGAGGGCCATATCCGCTAAGTGGCGGTCAATCACATCCTTTTTAGCAACCAACGCGAAATCACGCACACGCCGCAGCAACCGCCCAGCAATACGCGGTGTCCCGCGTGAGCGGCGGGCAATTTCCTCCGCGCCTTCATCTGTAAGGGCCATGCCCAACTTTACAGCCCCACGGCTGACAATCTGCCGCAATTCATCCGGTGTATAAAAAACGAGCCGCAAGGGAATGCCAAAACGATCCCGCAACGGCGTAGCTAACAAGCCAGAACGCGTTGTCGCAGCAACGAGTGTGAAAGGGGCAAGGTCAATCCGTACCGAGCGCGCCGCTGGCCCCTCGCCTATGACAAGGTCAAGCTGAAAATCCTCCATAGCGGGATAGAGGATTTCCTCAATCGCAGGCTGAAGGCGGTGGATTTCATCAATGAACAGCACATCGCGCGGCTGGAGATTCGTCAAAATAGCGGCTAAGTCGCCTGAGCGTTGAATCACAGGCCCAGATGTTGCACGGAAACCTACCCCCAATTCCCGTGCAACAATTTGAGCAAGGGTCGTTTTCCCTAAACCCGGCGGGCCATGCAAAAGGACATGGTCCAACGCTTCCCCACGTTTACGCGCCGCCTCGATAAAGATAGCGAGATTCTCACGGCTCGCTTTTTGCCCCGTAAAATCAGCAAGGCTTTGAGGGCGCAAAGCAACATCTGCCACATCCTCCGCCTGACGTGTTGCATCCGTCTCTGGGGCACGCTGGGGGGGCGTCTCCGGCATAAAGGGTGTCATCGTGCAAGCTCCTTCAAGGCAAGACGAATCACCACATCCAACCCGGCCCCCTCAGTCTCCCCGATAATCCGATTAACAATAGGCCATGCCTCAGCACGTTTAAAACCTAACCCCTCCAACGCCATAAGGGCATCTTGCTCAACCCCTCCGTGAGGATGCGCCCCACTTACCCCACCACCGCCGTGGCTCATCGGCGCAAGGGGCTGCCCACTAAGGCTTGCAGGCGCGGGCATCTTGGCGACTTTGGCTTTTAGTTCCGTCAATAGACGCGTTGCTAGCCGCGGCCCAACCCCGGCTGCTTGCGTAAACACCGCTTTATCCTCCGCCTGCACAGCCTGCCATAATAAGGCGGGCCGACTGGCCGATAAAATCGCCAATGCCACGCGCACACCAACGCCTTGAACAGTCGTAAGAAGGCGAAACCACGCTTGCTCATCCGCATCAGCAAAGCCGAAAAGCTGGATGGCATCTTCCCGCACAATTGTCTCCACCAACAGGCGCGCAACCTCTGGCGGGCGTGGCAACTGCCCTAATGTATGGGTAGAGGCCGACACCACATACCCCACCCCGTGCACATCAATCAGGCAATGATCCCCCTCTATATGCGAGACGAGGCCGGTAAGCTGTCCTATCATGCCATGCGCACCCCCATTGCGACATGCTGGGCACTCGCCCGATGATGAGCATGGCAAATCGCAATCGCAAGCGCATCGGAGGCATCAGCACGTTTTATCTCCGCCCCCGGCAAGAGACGGCGCACCATCATGCTCACTTGCTCCTTGGTGGCAGCACCCGTCCCAACAACAGCACGTTTAACCGCCATCGCGCCATATTCATGCACACTTAACCCCGCAAGAGCAGGCACTAACAACGCCACACCACGCGCATAGCCGAGCTTTAATGTCGAGGAGCCATTGCGATTCACGTAAGTTTCCTCCACCGCGGCCTCACTTGGCTGATAACGGCGGATGAGGGTCACCAAACCCTCATGCAGGTCACAAAGGCGGCGGGGGACATCATCACCGGACTGCGTGGCTAATACACCATCAGCCACATGCCGGAGGCGATTGCCCTCCACATCCACCACACCCCAGCCCATAAAGCGTAGGCCGGGGTCAATCCCTATCAGACGAATCAAGCTGCGAGAGCCTCAGCAACCTCATCAGGGAGGTCAAAATTGGCATAAACGGCTTGGACATCGTCATTCTCCTCCAGCACATCAATCAGCTTGAGGACAGAACGCGCTTGGTCTTCATCCAAAGTCACGGTCGTTTGGGGACGCCAATCCAGCTTTGCCGAGCGCGGCTCCCCAAAACGGCCCTCCAGCGCATCACGCACGCTCATCAGAGCTTCCATCTCGGTGATAATTTCATGACCATCTTCCGTGGTCTCTACATTATCCGCACCAGCTTCAATAGCGGCTTCTAGCATATCATCTTCGGAGGCTGCTTCCAGCGGATAGGTAATCACCCCAATATGATCGAAACCGAAAGAGACGGAGTTTGTCTCCCCCAAAGAGCCACCATGTTTAGAGAAAGCCGCACGCACCTCGGAGGCTGTACGATTACGGTTATCTGTCAGCCCCTCGATGATGATGGCCACACCAGCGGGGCCATAACCCTCGTACCGAACAGCCACATAATCCTCACCACCGCCGGCACCGCTGGCCTTCTTAATAGCCCGCTCGACCGTATCTTTTGGCATATTCACTTCACGCGCAGCCGTGATCGCAGCACGCAGACGGGGATTCATAGCCGGGTCTGGCATACCAGAGCGTGTCGCCACGGTAATCTCGCGAATCACCTTCGCAAATTGCTTGGCCCGCTTTGCATCCTGCGCGCCCTTACGGTGCATAATATTCTTAAATTGGGAATGTCCTGCCATGGGCCTCTCTCCTCTTAAACCATCTTACCGTGACAATGTTTAAACTTAAGCCCAGAGCCACAAGGGCATGGGGCATTGCGTGGAACCTCATTCAACCAACGCGCAAATGTGGCTGTATCCAACGCTTCATCCTCTACGGGCTCCTCCACCTGCATCGCCGCAGGAACCTCCGGCATGGTAGGTGCCTTACTAACAGGCTGCACATGGGCAATCGCCTGCACAACGCGCATCCGCATATCTTCCAGCATATATGTAAACATCTGGAAGGCTTCTTGCTTATATTCATTAAGCGGGTCGCGCTGGCCATAAGCCCGCAAGCCAATCCCTTGGCGCACTTGGTCTAGCCCGTGGAGATGCTCCTTCCACGCGCCATCAAAAGATGTGAGCAGAATATGCTTCTCAATCAAGCGCATCATATCCGGCCCGATGGTCGCTGCACGCGCAGCATGAGCCCGTGTGGCTTCTTCCTCAATCCGCTCGATGACGCCTTCTTCGGTCATGCCATCTTCTTGCGCCCATTCTACAATCGGCAGCTCAAGGTTCAAAACACGCTTAACTTCGCGTGTCAGCCCTTCAATATCCCAAGCTTCAACAAAGGCATTCTCGGGAATATGCGCATGGACAATATCTTCAATCACCTTGCCGCGTATATCCGCAATAACGCCGGAAAGGTCCTTCAAGGCCATATATTCGCGCCGATGGGCATAGACCTCTTTACGCTGTGCATTCATGACATCGTCATATTTCAGCGTGTTTTTCCGCATATCGAAATTACGGGCTTCGACCTTCTTTTGCGCTTTTTCCAAGGCACGATTCAACCAAGGATGCACAATCGCTTCACCGCGCTTTAGGCCCATCTTCTGCATCATCGCGCCCATACGATCCGAGCCGAAAATGCGAATCAAATCATCCTGCAAGGACAAGAAGAAGCGCGAATTACCGGGGTCACCCTGACGGCCAGACCGCCCACGGAGCTGATTATCAACACGCCGGCTCTCATGCCGCTCCGTCCCGATAACATAAAGCCCGCCAAGCTCATGCACACGCTCATGGTCTGCCGCAACTTGCGCCCGCACTTGGGCGGCAACAGCCTCACGCTCGGCTTCATCCTCAATGCCTGCGGTCTTTTCAGCCACCAGCATGTCCACATTACCGCCAAGCTTAATATCTGTCCCGCGCCCGGCCATATTGGTAGCAATCGTAATCGCGCCGGGCACCCCTGCTTGTGCAATAATGCTCGCCTCACGCTCATGATGCCGTGCATTCAACACATTATGGGGGATACGCTTCTGCCGCAAAAGATGTGAGAGAATCTCGCTCTGCTCAATCGAGGCCGTCCCAACAAGGATAGGCTGTTCCCGCTCATGAACCTTACGAATCAACTCCGCTACGGCCTCGTATTTCTCCTCCGCCGTGAGATAGACCTCGTCATTCGCATCCTTACGGCGGACAGGCAGGTTGGTGGGGATTTCCACCACCTCAAGATTGTAGATCTCCGCAAACTCATCCGCTTCCGTCATCGCGGTACCGGTCATGCCCGCAAGTTTGGGGTAAAGACGGAAGTAATTTTGGAAGGTGATAGAAGCAAGCGTTTGATTCTCCTGCTGAATCTCCACCCCTTCTTTCGCCTCTAGGGCTTGATGCAACCCATCGGAGTAACGGCGACCATCCATCATACGCCCCGTAAACTCATCAATGAGCATCACTTTACCATCACGGACGATGTAATCTACATCCCGCGTAAAGAGCGTCCGCGCCCGTAATGATTGCTGAACATGATGCACGACCGAGACATTATGCAGGTCATATAATCCCCCGCCCTGCAATAGCCCCGCCGCATTCAGCATCTCCTCCACAAGGTCAGAGCCATGCTCTGTGAGGGTGACGGTCCGCATCTTCTCATCTTTATCATACACATTTGGCTCCTCAACCAAACGTGCCACCACCTCATCTACATGCCGATAAAGGTCGGAACTATCATCCGCAGGGCCGGAGATAATCAGCGGGGTGCGGGCTTCATCAATGAGGATACTATCCACCTCATCGACAATGGCGAAATTGAAGTCCCGCTGTACCATCTCCTCTAGCGCGTATTTCATGTTATCGCGCAGATAATCAAAGCCGAACTCGTTATTCGTCCCGTAAGTAATATCCGCCGCATAAGCTGCTCGGCGTTCCTCATCAGAGAGGTTAGGGATAATCACACCAGTTGTGAGGCCGAGGAAGCCGTAAAGACGGGCCATCTCCTCCGCATCACGGCGGGCGAGATAGTCATTCACCGTTACAACATGCACGCCCTTGCCTGTTAGGGCATTTAGGTAAACTGCAAGCGTACCGACAAGGGTTTTACCCTCACCCGTGCGCATCTCGGCAATACGGCCATCATGAAGGACCATCCCGCCAATCAACTGCACATCAAAATGGCGCATCCCCAATACACGGCGAGACGCCTCCCGGCACACCGCAAAAGCCTCGACCTGCAGCTCATCCAGCGTAGCACCATCAGCCAACTTACGGCGGAACTCTGCCGTTTTGGCCTTTAATTCCTCATCCGTAAGAGCCTGTATCTGGGGCTCTAAGGCATTAATCTCCGGCACTCGCCGCTGATATTTCTTCAAAGAGCGGTCGTTAGAATGGCCAAAAAGGGCGCGAGCAAGGCGTGAAAGCATGAGATACCCTGAAAATTTTGCCATCAGCGGCCAGTGTCCCTTCCTCTTTCCTTGAAAGCCGAAAAGGACATGCTACGGATGGTCACAACGCTTTTCATATAGGACCGACATAAGGGCCCTTGCTAGTATGGTCAATGAAAAAGCCTACCTATCCCCCTTATATCCCTACACGCCACCCCCTGCCCAACAACGCCATACACATAATAAAAAGAAGCAGATAGCTCGCCACCCCGCCCATAACATGACATAAAATATAGGAAATACTTTGGTTTTTCCGCTCTCATCCCCTTGCAGGGCGTAACGGGCTTTGTCATGGTAATAAAGCTGACTTTTAGTGAACCAAGATAACGAGGTTTTTCATGCGGCTTTCCCGCTCTCTCCTGCTCTGCACAGCCCTTATGGGGGGTATTTCTTCTCTGGCAACGCACGCTATGGCTGCCGATACCAAGCCTGCAACACCAGCTGCGGCTCCTTCTGCCAATGCAGCAGCTCCCGCAGCCCCAGCGGCGGACCCTAACTTGGTTCTTGCTACCGTCAATGACCAAAAGATTACCCTTGGCGATGTCCAGCACGCTGCGTTGACCTTACCGCCAGAAGCACGCCAGCTTCAACCCAGCGTTATCATCCCGCTGATTATCAATCAGCTCGTGGACCAGAAAGCTATCCAGCTACAAGCTGAGAAAGACGGGTTACAGAACAAGCCTGCCGTTAAAGCTGCCATGGATGCTGCCGCTAGCACCGCCCTCCAAAATGCGTATCTGGAAGAGAAAGTCGCCCCTAAATTAACTGATGAAGCCCTAAAGGACTATTATCAGACCCATTATGCCTCCAAAAAGCCTGAAGAAGAGGTCCATGCCCGTCACATCCTTGTTGATAGTGACGCTAAAGCGCAGGATGTCATTCGCCAACTCAATAAAGGGGCTGACTTTGCCAAGCTGGCCAGCCGCCTCTCCACCGATAAAGCCTCTGGTGGCACAAATGGGGGCGACCTTGGTTGGTTTAAACGCGGGGACATGATCCCTGACTTCTCCAATGCTGCTTTCTCCATGAAGTCCGGCACCATCACACAAAAACCGATTCATACTCAATATGGCTGGCATGTTATTCAGGTTCTAGGGACACGCACAGCCCCTGTGCCGAGCTTTGAGCAAGTCCGCGACCAAATCCGCCGCGACCTGATTCGTCAGGAAGTGCATAAGGTTGTGGAAGACGCTGAGAAGCAGGCTCGAATCGTTCATTACGATGCGAAAGGCCAGCCCATCACCAACAGCCCAGCCGCTCCGGCTGCCGCTCCTGCCTCCACCCCCGCTCCGGCTCCCGCCGCAGCCCCAGCTAACACGGCACACTAAGCTATGGCACAGTCGTACCCGCGCTCCCCCTTGGCTCTTTCCCTCCCAAAGCTAACCTCCATTGCGGGGGTACGCCTCAGCGGCGTGGAAGCCAATATACGCTATAAAGGGCGAACGGACCTTATGTTGGTTGAGTTTGCTCCGGGTACGACAGCAGCCGGGGTGTTTACCCGTAATCTCTGCCCCGGTGCCCCTATCCCTTGGTGCCGGGGTGCGCTGGCTCATACGCCCCACGCACGGGCTTTGCTGGTTAATTCTGGCAATGCCAACGTCTTTACTGGCCGTGCTGGTGAGGAGGCTGTGGTAGCATGTGCAGGTGAGGTCGCTCATCTACTAGATTGCCCTGTGGAAGACGTATTTCTTGCCTCCACAGGCGTAATTGGGGAGACCCTCCCTTATAAAAAAATTATCGCAGCCCTCCCCGCCGCCATTGAGGGCCTCCATGAGGACCGGTGGGAAGACGCTGCACGCGCTATTATGACGACAGACACCTTCCCCAAGGCGGCACGCCGTGAGGTCGCTATTGGGGATGTGACGGTCTGCCTCCAAGGCATCGCCAAAGGCTCTGGCATGATTGCGCCGGATATGGCGACTATGCTCGCCTATGTCGTCACCGATGCCGCTCTTCCCCAGCCTATATTACAAGCCCTATTGGAAGAAGCTGTGGGGCCGAGCTTTAATTCCATCACTGTGGATTCCGATACATCCACATCAGATATGGTCATGCTCTTTGCCACAGGGCAGGCCAAACATGCCGAAATCACCTCCCTTGAGGATAACGCACTCTCTGCCTTCCGCACGGCATTAAAGGAGCTATTACACGAGCTTGCTTTGCTAGTGGTGCGTGATGGCGAAGGGGCGACAAAGCTCATCCGGGTTGATGTCCAAGAAGCCGAAAGTGATGAATCTGCCCGCAAAATCGCTTTAGCCATTGCTAACTCCCCCTTGGTGAAAACGGCCATTGCTGGTGAAGATGCCAATTGGGGACGCATCGTCATGGCGGTTGGTAAAAGTGGTCAGCCAGCAGACCGCGATAAACTTTCCATCGCCCTTGGGGACCACTGGGTTGCCAATAAGGGCGGTGTTAAAGAGCATGATGTCGCAGCCCTAGAGGCCTATATGCGCCAACAGGAAATCACCATCACGGTGGATATGGGGCTGGGTGCAGGCTCTGCGAGCATTTGGACGTGCGACCTAACCCACGGCTATATTGATATAAATGGCTCGTATCGCAGTTAGGCGAGCCATACCTCCCTATAACCTTAACACCTCCTTAAAAACATGCAGTCTTCTTCTATCGGGGCTTGTATCTCCTGCATGAGAAGGCTACTAAAACACGTTTTACTACCGCGCATGTCCTAATTGCGCTCAGAGCATCAAAAACGAGGGAACGGTTCATGGCCGCGAAGAAACATATCGTCATTCTTGGAGGTGGTGTTGGCGGGCTAGAAGCCGCAACGCAGCTAAGCCATAACCCCCATGTTACAATCACCCTGATTGATAAAAACAACGTCCATTTTTGGAAGCCCTCTCTACACGAGTTCGCATCCGGTACAATCAGCGAGAAAGGCAATTTATTTGCCTTTAATGAGCTTGCGAAACGCTTTGGCTTTAGCTTCATCCAAAGCACGTTAGAGACAATCGACCGCCCTAACCGGACCATGACCTTAGAGAATGGTCAAACCCTCTCTTACGATACGCTGGTGGTCGCCCTTGGCTCTTGCGCTAATGACTTTGGGACACCCGGTGCCAAAGAGAATTGCTTGTTCCTCAACTCCCTTGCTGATGCGACTATTATTCATGACCGTTTCCGCTCTCTCATAGAGCGTGCTCAGCTTACCAACGAGCCTGTGCATTTAGGTATTGTAGGCGGGGGGGCAACAGGCGTGCAACTTGCCGCAGAACTCTGCCAAGCTATTGATAACACACCCGGCCTCGGCCCAGAGACCCGGCGTAGATTGCTCAAACCTACTTTGGTTGAGGCAAGCGACCGCCTACTCGCAGCTTTCCCGCCTAAAGTCTCTGAGGAAGCCCAAGCTCAGCTTGAAGCATTAGGCTTTGAGGTCATCACAAAGGGCATGGTCAGCGAGGTTGGTTGCGGTTACATCGCCCTCAAAGATGGGCGGCGAATCGACTCCAACTTCCCCATTTGGGCCGCCGGGGTTAAAGCCTGCGCAGCGACATCCTTGCTCAAAGACCTAGAGCTAAGCCGCAGTGGCCAAATCATGGTCACAGCAACGCTCCAAACTACGAAAGACCCTGCTATTTTCGCTATTGGGGATTGCGCCCGCATGGAGGTCAACCCCGTTGCCCCAACCGCACAAGCCGCCCGCCAAGAAGGACGCTATGTTGGCCGTATTGCTATCCCCCGGCAAATCGCGGGGAAGGCCCCTACACCCTTTGTCTATACAGATCGCGGGGCTGTAGTCGCTTTAGGCCAATATAATGCGTGGGGCATGTGGCCCTCCAAAAAGGAGTTTGGTGGCCATGGCCTAGGGGCCAAACTGGCGCGTTTCATTCATGAAGGGCTTTTCCGTCAACATCAGATGAGCCTAAGTGGTCTTGTCCGCACCCTTGCTTTGACGGTTAAAGAGCATCTCCGCCCCAATAATCCAGACCTCAACGGCAAAGAGGACGAAACAAAAGGCCACTAACGCCGCTCCAATGCTCTCTCCCCTCTTGCCTTACTGTGAGGCGAAAGGGGGAATTGCACCACCTGATACAGACAAGCCCTTATAGTCCGTCTATACTCCTCGACACACACTCCATATCCGTGTTGGAGAGAGATTCGCTTGCCATGACATCCACCCTACGCCACGCCACGCAAAAGCAGCTCCATCAGCAGGGCTTCCTACATCTTCCTGCGGCGGATGCCAAAGCATGGCTACAGCCCTATGGTCTGCGAGACTGGGAAAGCTTCGCCACAAGCTGGAACCATCTAGGGATGGACCGCTACATGGCCGATAATGGGCGTTATCGCCGCCGCCGCTACGGAACCTTTTCCATCAATAAAGGACAGATAACGCGCAAGGAGCATCAACCCCATTATCAGAGCCGTGATTATAACCTCCTCAATGGCGGGGTAGAACGATGGTTCAACCCTATTGAGGAGGCCATTTGTGCCCATCCTGCCCTGCAAGCTATTCTAAAAGCGAGTGCAGTAGTGGCGAATCAGCTGACCCAAGATCATGCACGCCCAGCCTCATGGCATGTGGAGGTTCATCAATTCCGCATCGAAGCCGCCACCGATGCAGCGGGCCGACCAACACCAGAGGGTATGCATCGCGATGGTGTAGATTGGGTCTTTGTGTTTATGATCAACCGTATCAATATTCGCGAGGGCGTTACGAGCATCCATGCCCTAGATAAAGAAACACAGCTCGGCTCTTTTACTTTGAAAGACCCGCTCGATACCGCTATCGTCAATGACCATCGCGTTTATCATGGCGTTACCCCTGTAGAGCCGGAAGACCCGACAAAACCAGCTTATCGTGATGTCCTTGTCGTCACATTGCGTTACGAATAATCACCCTATATACCCCCCTCTCGCCCTGCCTTAGCCACTACAGGAGCATGATTATGATAGGCTTACACCACCGCTCTCTCCGTCGCTTTAATCTTGTTGTGGCCCTCACCGCCATAAGCACACTCACATCTCTGCTCCCTGCCATGGCTAAAACGGCCCCTCATGCGTATCGCGCCCCTAGCACAACCCCGGTAGAACTCACCGCCCACCCCGGTACAGAGCTCGACAAGCAAGCACGCGCTCTTAATGCCGATTTACTAGATGATGCCGCCCGTCATCATGACCAGCCCATCATCCTTACAGGGACAGCTCGACTCTCCCCACGCCAAAAAGAGACGATTCTCTTTGTGCAACTTCAATCCTACCGGCTATGCGGCTCGGCTGGATGCACAACCTCCATCTACCGTAAAGCTGGAAATGACTGGGAGACCTTGCTCGATAGCGTGAATGGCACCATTCGCATCACACGGCGTTATCATAATGGCATGGCGGATTTGCTCATCAATGGGAATGACCGGTGGGTCTTTGATGGCCAACATTATCAAGACACGCTCAACAGCCCGTAAGGCTCTACCTAACGGGCAACGCATCTCATCCAACTTTTAAGGAAATCTTGGAGCGGATGAGGGGAATCGAACCCCCGTATGCAGCTTGGGAAGCTGCCGTTCTACCATTGAACTACATCCGCTCAACGAGGCTCCTTATACTGGGGAGGACAAAACTGTGCAATCCCCTGCATTATATTTTTTCGTAATAGTTATGCTTGACGCCCCCGCACCCCAAGCGCATAGTCAGCATGTAATGGCTAGTGCCATTACCCTCGCGATTTGACAGGCCGGCTTGCGGCGAGGTTAAACAATATGCGCTAAAGAGGCCCTGTTTCTCCCCCGCAGAATCAGGACTTCCAACGGCCTCCATCTTAATAAGGCGGCTCGTTAGGATGCGACTGCCTCTTCAGCTGGAGGAACCCATGCCCTCTACCGACCCTACCTTCCTCGCCTCCTGTCGCACAGGTACTCGCCTGCTGCATGACGCGCGCCATCGTACCGAACATGGGGAGACATCCGATGCCATCTTCCCCACATCCGGCTTTGTGTATGATAGTGCCGAGCAAGCCGAGGCTACTTTTGAAGGCACGATTCAACATCTTCAATATTCCCGCTATGGCAATCCCACGGTCGATGCCCTGCAAGACCGTCTCGCCCTGCTAGAAGGAGCCGAGGCCTGCCAAACGACGTCCACCGGCATGGGGGCTGTCTCCTGCGCGTTGCTCGCCCATCTTAAAGCGGGGGACCGTATTGTTGCTTCCAGCGCGCTCTTTGGCTCCACCCATTGGCTGCTCGACAGCTTGCTCCCCTCTTATGGGATTGAGACCGTCATGATTGACGGCACCAACCCCGCAGCGTGGGAGGAAGCCCTCTCCCGCCCTGCCAAGGCTGTGCTGATTGAGACCCCCTCCAACCCTATGCTGGATGTGCTGGATATTCGCCATATTGCCACGCTTGCTCATAAAGCGGGTGCGCTCTTTATGGTCGATAATGTCTTTGCCACCCCTGTCGGCCAAAAACCGTTAGAGCTTGGGGCCGATGTCGTTATCTATTCCTGCACCAAACATATTGATGGGCAAGGCCGTGTGATGGGCGGGGCGATTCTAGGGAGCCAAAAATGGATTACCGAGACGCTGCAACCCTTTGTTCGCAATACAGGTAACACGCTCTCTCCCTTCAATGCGTGGGTTCTCTCTAAGGGGCTAGAGACCTTACAACTCCGCGTTGAGGCTATGGCCCGCAATGCTGCCCGTATTGCTGATGTGCTAGGCGACCTTCCCGGTATTACCGCTGTGCGCTATCCGGGACGGAAGGACCATCCCCAAGCAAAGCTTGCACACACACAAATGAGCAATGGTGGCACACTGATTGCCTTTACCGTTGCAAATGGCAAGAAAGGGGCTTTTGCGTGCCTCAATGCCTTTCAACTCATTGCTATTTCTAACAATCTTGGTGATGCACGCAGCCTTGCTACACATCCTGCCACCACAACACACCGCAAGCTGACGCAAGAGCAACGCAATGCCCTTGGCATTACCGATGGTTCTATCCGCTTCTCTGTTGGTTTAGAGGATGCAGAGGACCTCATCGCAGATATTCGCCGTGGGGCAGAAGCTGCTTTAAGGGCTGGACGCTAACCCCCCTTCTTGTGCTATAAGGAGGTGTGTCCACACACCCCCTAGGCCGTCCATCATTCCCCCATGATGGGCGGCCTTTCTATAAGATGCGGCCCTCATAGCCGTGACAAACTGTTTTAATGAGTCTAGTAAGAGCCTATGTCTGATACATCTTCTCCCACGGACGCTTCTTTGGCTGATACAGACACTGTTGAGCTAGAGCCTATAACCTCCCTCCCCGCTTTTACTGCCCGTACAGGCGATGTCACGGTGAATGTTCGTCCCTTTTGGGTCGATGAACATTCCGACCCTGATGAGCATCGCTATGTGTGGCTCTATCATGTTTTGATAGAAAATAACGGCCAAGAGAGCATCCAACTTCTCTCCCGCAGCTGGACCATCACCGATGAGCGCGGCAGCCAAGAACAAGTGCATGGCGAGGGCGTTGTGGGGGAGCAACCCATCATCGCTGCCAAAAACAGCTACCAATATACATCCGGGGCGGAGCTTAAAACCCCTAGCGGTTTTATGGAGGGCATCTATCACATGATAGCCCCTACAAGCGGCCATCGCTTTGATGTCACCGTGCCAGCTTTTAGCCTAGACAGCCCCCATCATATCGGCATGACCCACTAACCTCCCGGTTTTGCGAAGGACGCCTCCTTGGACGCCACTCCCTCTCCCATCAAACGCAAGCGCGTTGCGGCCCTCCTCCTTGCCGCAGGGCGTGGGCGGCGATTCTCCGCTGGTGCGACAGAAGAACAAGCAGCCATCAGCAAGCAATTCCATCTCCTTGCGGGACAGCCTGTTATTCGTCATGCGGCCCTCGCCCTTTTACCGCATGTTGATTATCTCCAACCTGTAGGCAGTGACCCTCTCCTCCCGCAAGCTCTAGCAGGGCTGGATGTTCTTTCCCCCGTCCCCGGCGGAGCCGAACGTCATGATAGTGTGCGCGCTGGGTTGGAGGCTCTGGCTGCTTTGCCCACGCCCCCTGATATTGTGCTTGTTCATGATGGTGCGCGCCCTTATGTGCCAGCGGCCCTCATTACCCGTGTTTTAGAGGCGTTAAAGCATCATGAAGGCGTTATCCCTGCCCTGCCTGTCAGCGATACGTTAAAGAAGGTCAAAGACGGCATCATCACCGATACCGTCCCGCGTGATGGGCTATGGCGTGCGCAAACCCCGCAGGGCTTCTCCTTTCCTTTATTGTACGCCCTCCATACCCGCCACCGTACAGCCTTAACCGATGATGCCGGACTTTTAGAGGCAGCAGGCCACCCTGTGGCTATCGTTATGGGGGCCGAAGATAATATTAAACTGACCGTTACGGAGGACCTTATGCGGCTTGAACGTGCCATGCAAAGCCAAGAAAACCAGCCTACCCCACCGCTCCTACCGCGTGTTGGGCTGGGTTATGATGTCCATGCTTTTGCTGAGGGGCGTAAGCTCATCCTATGCGGTATTGAGATTCCTCATGAGAAGGGCCTTGCCGGTCACTCTGATGCCGATGTGGGAATCCATACACTTTGCGATGCGATTTACGGTGCCCTTAATGAGGGTGATATTGGCCGGCATTTCCCCCCCACAGATGAGAAATGGCGCGATATGGATTCCGCTCGTTTCCTGATCCATGCCGGGGAGTTAATTCGCTCCAAGGGGGGGATATTGGTGAATGCTGACCTCACCATCATCTGCGAACGCCCCAAAATCGGCCCTCATGCTCAGGCCATGTGCGCTCGTTTGGCCGAGTTGCTCAAGGTCCATCCCAGCCGCATCTCCGTCAAAGCCACAACGTCCGAGCGTCTCGGCTTCACCGGGCGTGAAGAAGGCATCGCCGCTACAGCCGCCGTCAGCGTCATGGTGCCCGATAGCGGGGTGTAATACCCCCGCTATTCTAGCCCTGCATGAGGTTATAGAAACGGAGCGCATCCGCAATATCCGCGTTTTTGCGCTCTAATTGGCGGGCCAGCTCTTTGTCATGGCCCCATTTTGTAAGCTGCTGATGTTCATCTGCATGGGCAAGATGCACAGCGTCATCAAAAGACACGATCCCCCGCACAAGGGCGAGAGGCAGCAGCAAACTGCCCATAATAGGGACCATAACCCCTAACGTGGCCAATAAGGCAGGGTCCATCTTCGCCAGCGTGGCTTTTACTGCCTCTTTGTAGGATTCTGGCTGCTCTAGCGGCATCACCGCCTCAGTCATGTCAGGATGTAACCCTTGCTCCGCTGCCCACGTAAGGATGCGGCTAACTAAAGCCCCATCCTGTGCCTCGCTTTGGTAACAGAGATTATCATCAATCCCATAGCCATAGAGAACGGCCTCTGTCGCGGTACGGTCGGGCAAAATACGCTCAATATAACTCCCGGTAATACGCGTCAGCACCAAATCATCAGGGGTGAAATGCGCCCCTTTAGCAATCTGCTGCCACTCCTCCCCCAGAGCATGAGCCAGGGCGGGTGACGATACCGCCAACACAGCTCCCGCAGGTAAGCGCACGGGCCGGCCATCTAGCAACACGCCTTGTTGCCCATCATCTCCGACCGGCCCAACGGTTACATGCTTCCAAAAGCGTTTACGCGCTTGTACCACGCTCTACCCCCTTCTCTTTAATGCCCACCAAGGCCAAGCGCACGCAGGATACCCCCTGCACCACCGCCATGGTCTTGCTCCCGCTCAGGTAGGGGCAAACCTTGCCGCCCTGCGCGTGCTTGTTGCACAGCATAGGCGCAAGCATCATCACCAAATTTTGCTGTATCAAGCGGGGGCAAAGCGGGGACGCCATCTTTCCCTGCTGTACCGATATGAACGCTTCCCCCTTTACCCTCCAGCAGCAATGGTGTGGAGAAATCCGCCCCAATCACACTAACATGGGGCATAAGCTGAAGCGTATAGCTTTGGTCTGCCAAGGCCATACTGCCCTGCCCAAGGACCGAAAGATGTTTGACCTCCAAAGCCATATCCCCAAAATGAGCCTGCCCATGGTCAAACTGCACCACGCCCGCAGCACAGCGCAGGCCCATAGTGCCATCACCCAACTTGAGCAACCGTGCCGCAGGGCCTGCTAAGGGGGCCAAAACCTCTCTATAAATACGTCCATCCACAACTGAGAGACCCATCTGCCCCTCAATCGCTTGCAAAAGGTCAGATGGATGCGCGCCTTCCGTCCCTAAAGCCCCCACAAGTTGAATTGGCCCCTCCACCGTGACAGGCTGGTTTAACGCCAACTGCACCCAACGTGCGGGCAAAATGAGCGGGTCTGCTTTCATACCCATCCGCAAAGGTGCGGCAGAACCATCCAACACAATCTCACCCGATAACGGCACTGTCTGCACTGCACCTCCTAAGACGGAAAGAACAACATGCCCCTCATGCCCTAAAAGATGGAGATGCAAACCCTGATACTCTATCGCCTCAGTTTGGAGATGATCGGCTGTAAAATCCACATCTACAGGCTGGACCGCCATAGCCCCTAACCAGCGAGCCAGAGGGCCATCATGGCCGGGTACGTTAGTAAATGCAGCCCCCAACGCATTATCACCCGGTGGATTAGCCTCGACCTCCCTATCATGAGAGCCAGCATATTGCGCCCCCACATACCGATCCCCTGCTGAGCGCGATTCAGTCGAAGGTGCAGCAGCTGGCGGCTCCACTGTTTTTAGCGCAGCACCAAGTGATAAAGTCGGCACAGAAGGTTCCGCTGCGGAACCTGCAAACTCCATAACCGGCGCATAATGGAAACGCGTCCCATCCAAATGGGTAAGATGTATCTGCCCCGTCAACCCAGCAGCCCCTAAAGGCGCGGGAAGCGTCATCGTAGCTGTTCCACCAATCTCTTGACTCTCCAACACGACATCGCGCGCTGTAACGGCAGGCAAGCCCGCCTCCCCTATCGCCCCAAGAGCAAGCTGCCCTTTCAGATGCATATCATGCAGCAAAAGGCCGGAGAACACTCCCCAATCAGGCAACTGCAAAAGGCCCGCTTGGCCAGAGACATCCAGCATGCTGCCCTTCCGCCCCATCTGGCCTTGCAACGCGAACGAAACATGCTCTTGCGCCGCATCGCTCTTTTCTGCCTCGTTTTGGTTAAACAAGCTCGCCAAGGTTTTATCCTGACCTTGGACCTCCATCTTCACCATTACGGGGGCGGATTCATCTGGCAAACCCGCAGCAACGGCCTGTTGTAAGCTCTGCACCTCTCCATTAAGACGCCACGCATAACGCCCCCATATGGCCTTGCTCTGCACAATAAGCGGAGCCTGCCCATTATCAGCATCCAGCTGCACATCCCGTAGCTGAAGCCCCGTTGGAGCTAGTACATGCCCTAAATGGAGATGAATCACATCAGGGCGCAAACGCTCTGGTACATGCAATAGAGCATCTGTCAGCGCGACATCAGCCCCTTTATCAAGCCCAGCATCAACCTTATGCGGAACATCAACTGCATGAAGGCGCAGCGTGCCATCAAGCTGCTCTATCTCTACAGGAAGAAACTGAGGGAAGAAGCGATGCAATCCTTTGAGAGAGGCCCAATGCCCCTCCAACGTAAAGGCTAAACCCTGCAAACGATGCGCATCGCTCATCGCGCCATCTAAAGTAGCGTGATCCTGCTGGGGACCACTCCCTAACGTCATACCAAGGCTGAAAGGCCACGGCCCCTTTTGCTCTGCTTTGGCAGAGAGTAAACGCGCTAACGGCCCTATACGCCCGCGTGCGGTAAAAACTGTATGTTCAGATTGCCCGCTCATATCCACCCACGGGCTGGCACTACGCATGCCATCTAGCTCTAAACGGGTTATCTGAATACGCCCCGTAAAGGGCACCTCACCTGCTGGTACATCATCTTGCCATGAGAGCGTAGCATTCTTTAAATGCAAAGCCCCAAAGCTTACCTTCCAACGCGGATGGACCCGCCCTGCCACAGCGATGGGAGGAGACGCTGCCTCGCCTTGTGATTGGGTCAACACAGGCAACCATGTGGAGCATTGTCCCTCACGCGCCCGATGCACAATAACGCCAGCTCCATCCACTGTGAAATCTTGAAAAGACACTTCACGGTTTAATAAAGCAAATAAAGACATATCCGCATGGACAGACCGCGCCACAACAAAGGGCGAGCAGCCCGGGCGCGTTAACATCACATTCGTTGCTTGGAAAGACGGCCATGGTAAGAGCTGAAAAGACGTCTCTCCCATTTTAAGCTCTAAGCCTGTTTGGGCTTGGAACACCGCCGTCACCCGCTCACGCAAATGGTTTTGGTCTATCAAAAACTGTGGGGCAAGGCTGATGCCTGTCAGCACGACCACCAACCCTATCAGACTGGCTGCTAGTTTTTTCATCAGCCTCTTCCCTTTCCTTCTTTCACATCGGGCTTGGGTAAAACCAACGCCCCACCATCTTAACGGCTACGGCGGGGCTTAGGGGTATCACCTGCGATAAACCCCAACATCTGAAACGTCTCTTGCATATGCGGCGGCAAAGGAGCCGTAACCTCCAACCGCCCCCCTGCTGGGTGGGGGAAGGCCAGCATACGCGCATGAAGATGTAACCGGTCGGGGAAGCCCTCCACATGCGCTGCAGCCCCGCCATAGCGCGGGTCCCCCAAAATAGGTGTGCCTAAGCTCTCTGTATGGACGCGTAATTGATGCGTCCGCCCCGTCCATGGTGAAAGGGCCAGCCAGCTAAACCGCTTACCCGTGGCATCAAGCGTCTCATAAGCACTTTTAGCACTCATCGCATCCTCATCGCCGCGCTCTACTGGCACGATGAGCGAGGCCCCACCAGCCCCTACTTTGGCCAGAGGCTGATCAATAACGCCCTCTGGCGGTGTGGGACGCCCCACCACAACCGCCCAATAGGTCTTGCTCACCTCACGACTACGAAAAGCCGCCGCCAACTTCGCCGCAACGCCGGGCGTCCGCGCCACAAGGAGCAACCCTGATGTATCCCGGTCGATACGGTGAACAAGCCGGGGCTTCTCGCCCCCTTCAGGGCGCAACCCCTCCAACATCATATCCACATGCACGGTAATGCCGGGACCGCCTTGTGTTGCCAGACCAGAGGATTTGTTCAACACAATGAGCTGCTCATCCTCATACAGAATCATATCCCGCATTTGTTGGATAAGCTCTGGGTTAGGCGGTGGCGGCGGGGCTGGGCGGCTTTGGTCTGGCAGAGGCGGGATGCGGATGCTCTGGCCGGGGTAAAGCCGTTTATTAGGTTGTACACGCCCACCATCAACCCGCACCTGCCCTTTACGGCATAATTTCTGCAACCCACCTTGGGTCAAATTGGGATAATGACGGCGGAACCAGCGATCAAGGCGTAAATCGGCCTCATCCTCACTGACAATACGATTCTGAACACTCATGATTGGCGAGATGCCCGTTTCTGCGTTAACATGTCCAGACGCTCGCGGATTCTTTTTTCAAAACCACGATCAACAGGCTCATAAAGTGTCACGCGCTCCATCCCTTCTGGAAAGTAATTTTGGCCAGAGACACCATCTTCATAATCATGGTCATACTCATAACCTTTATTATAGCCTAGCTCCTTCATCAACGCTGTTGGGGCGTTACGAATATGTGCAGGCGGCATGAGGCTCCCTGTCTGTTTGGCTAAAGCCCGTGCTTGATTATACGCTTTGTAAACAGCATTCGACTTAGACGCCACAGCAAGATGTACCACAACCTGCGCTAATGCGACCTCCCCCTCTGGCGAGCCAAGACGCTCATAAGCTGTCGCCCCAGCTTGCGCGAGCGGCAGAGAGGTTGGGTCAGCCTCGCCAATATCCTCACTCGCAAAACGCACAAGACGGCGGGCAATATAGCGCGGGTCCTCCCCCCCTTCTAACATACGGGCAAACCAATAAAGGGCCGCGTCAGGATCACTACCACGCAATGATTTATGCAACGCAGAGATAAGATTATAATGCTCATCCCTATCTTTATCATACAAAACAGGACGGCGGGCTAAGGAGCGCGCTAAAGCCTCCGGGGTAAGTGGCTGCGTATCTGCTTTTGTAAGCGATAAAAGCTGCTCCACCATATTAAGCAGATAACGCCCATCCCCATCCGCCATTGCCCTTAGTGAGGCCCGTCCTTCCTTGGTGAGCGGGAGGGTGCGGCCTATCTCCCCCTCGGCACGGCACAATAATTGCTCCAACGCCTCATCATCAAGACGATGCAACACCAAGACCTGACAACGCGATAAAAGAGCGGAGTTCAGCGCAAAGGAGGGGTTCTCCGTTGTCGCTCCCACCAATACGACCGTGCCGCGCTCCACATAGGGGAGGAAGCCATCTTGCTGCGCCCGATTAAAACGGTGAATCTCATCAACAAATAATAGCGTCCCTCGCCCGGTAGCCTCTGCTTTGCGCCGTGCTTCCTCAAACGCCTTTTTTAAATCTGCCACGCCTGAAAAGACGGCTGAGATTTTCGTATAAAACAACCCAGCTTGAGCAGCGAGAAGCTGAGCAATGGTCGTCTTACCACAGCCCGGCCCACCCCAGAGGATTAAGCTTGAGAGATGGCCGCTCTCTAACATCCGTGTCAGCGTGCCTTCCGGCCCTAGGAGATGCTCTTGACCGCGAACATCCCCTAGATGTTGCGGGCGCAATCGGTCTGCTAAAGGCTGTGTCCCCGCCTTATGCCGTATAGCAGCCCCACGGCGTGGCAATGCCGCTCCCGCCTCTGGCTCCTCTGAGGGAGACCCACCAAAGAGATCCGCCATAATCTCCGCCCTCATCCTCTCTCACATTTATTCTACAGCCTTGATGATAAAAGCTACTCGAACAAACGCCTTACTATAGCCGGCACAAATGCTGAGAGATAATTAACATGCAAGGCAGGTTTGGCAAAACTCCCCTCTAGCTTATAGGTCACCGCCATGGCTCCACTGCCTTTCTTAGCCCCAAAGACGCTCCCTGCGGCCTGATTCACCCCAAAGAATGGCGAGAGCGTCCCTTGCATATGCAACATCTCCTGCCCGAGATCGACCTGCCCTTTAATCGTTCCCCCAAAGATGGCATTACTGGCGCGGCCATCCTCAACATCCAGACGATTACCCGCCACATGGAACGCGGCCCGAATCTGCACATCCTCAAAACGATCGCGCGAAATCTGCCCCCAATGCAAAGGGGCCGCCAAAGTAGCCACAACTAACGGTGTTGGTGGATGCTCCAAAGCTAAATTATCAATCTTCAAACGCCCCGTAAAAGGCGGCAGACCAAGGCCCACACCCATAGTACGCTCTGCCTCTGTCACAGATCCTCCCGATGCTACGGGCTGACAACGGCCCTCCAAATCCACTGCCCCACCAGTAAATTGCTGATAAATCCCCAAAGAGGCTAACCAAGCCCCAAAATCCGCTACCGTAAATTTCACATCATACGCGCCCTCCTGCCCGGGGATGGGGGTGAGGTCAAAAGCGAGTGGATTAGGTTGGCGTACATGCAGAGCAAGCTCTGTTACATGGTAAGCTGTCCATTGCGCGCGCACTATGACATGAGAGGCCGTTTTCTCCTTCCCATAAAGGACTTTATTAGCCTCCAGACTCACCTTCCACGTCCCCGCTGGGAGGAAAGATGTGCGCGATTTGGATGGCGATTTACCCGCACCCGCAGGAGGCTTCGCAACAGGTTGCCCCTTCTTCTTCCCCCACCATGGGGTAAGGTCTAAAAGCTCTGCTTGAATATTCGCTTGATAACGTGCTGTCAGATCACCCTTTAAAGGCCAGTCTAACACAGCGTTGCCCTCTGTCCGGCCAAGTTGAAAGTGCGTCAGATGAACACCGCCCACCTGCCCTTGCCGCACGCGCCCCTCCGCCTTTAAAGCAATCTGCGGCCCATGAACTTGCACATCATCCAATCCGATAAGCTGACCATTCTCCCACAGGATCGTCCCTGTTAAGCCTGCATCCGCCCCGGCGGGCTTCTGCCAAAACGAAGCTGTCACAGCAAGCGGCGTAAGATCTAGCTGTAAGTGCGCTGTTGTACGTTTATGCTTGTTGCCTAATCCATATTGCTCATACACAACATGACTTTGCGCTTTACCTTTTAACACGGAAGGCTGCGCAATAGAGGCAGGCACCCCAAGGGTGCGAAACTCCGCTACACCGAGCGGGGCGGTTAAATCAGCCTTCAATAATAAACGCCCTGCAACATTGGATTGGAAACTATCAAACACACTCCCCGCTACTGTAAGACCACGAAAAACCGCTCCGCCTTTAATCGTCAAGCTAGTCTCATTAATAGAAAGCCGTCCCCAGCCTTGTTGTACATGGTCAATACCGGGCATCGCTATCCCAATATCGCGAATGTCAAACGCTGCTCCGAACTGCAACTCCTTCATACTGAGATGCTTTTTGAGCGGTAATTTGATTGTAAAAGTCCCCTTCATCTCGCCCTGCGTTGTCGCCGGGTCAACAGGATGACGGGCTAAGAGATTCAATCGTGGTGCTGACAAAATATATAAAAAAGGTGGTAATTTGCCCTCCATCCCCAAAGAGAACTCACCCATTTGTTCATGATGTAACAAATCACTCAATATAATGCGCCCAGAAGGCAGCAAAACCATACCGCCTTTACCGTCAGCAATATGGCCGTGCTGAAGGTCTATTTGAAATGTCTCTGGCCCTATAAAATGAGCATGAGCATATTCCCCCGTTACTTGGGGCATATTATCTAACCATGTCACATTCAGCCCATGGCCGATCAAATCACCATCCAAAGCATGGACATCCAACCCAGCTAAACCCGTTGTACTGGAGAAATAGAGGATAAGCCGAAGATGATCCCCTCGCCCGGCAGTCATATTGGTTGTCATCCAACGCCGCGCACCGCGAGCGGCTCCTTCTGGCCAGACACTCGCTAATGTTGCAAAATCGAAGGCAGCAACCTTACCATCTACCGTCAAGCTGACATTATGTGCATGCTGTAGATGATCCATTTCGCCATGAGCATCAATAACAAATGGGACAGGAATCTCATGGGAATCCAGAGCAGTTAAGTCCGTATGAAGGGCCAATGCCCACGGCTCGGGCTTATCAGCATGAGCTGGCCCAAAGGTGAAGTGCGACCGCGCCGATGACACACGGAAAGGCATCTTCCCCGGCCGAATCACCTCTCCCGCCCCAGCGTCAACTGTGCCACTAAGCGTCTCGAACGCCCCTAACACACCGCGTTGTTGAAACTGCCCCTCTAGCTGAAAAGCAAGCGGCAGATTAGCGACTAGAAGCCCTTTCTTCTGCTCATTCGCCACAGGAATCCACGGGGCCAAAGCGGGCAAGCGCATAGGGGAAAGAGTGAAGTGCCAATGGCTTTTCCCGCTCCCCTCTGGGGCAATATCGCCCTTAATCTGCACTGTCCCACGCTCTGTCCCATCCACTAATCCCGGCCCTTGGAGGGAGAACGCAAATTGACCCCGCCAACCGCTCTGCGGCTCATAATCCGCCTGCATCTCCGGCATGCTCATCACCAAAGAGGCATCTGGTTGAGCCTCATCCAGCATGGTGAGATGAAGATCACGCACATCCATATGATACGGCACGAGCGAAGCGAAGGACTCATCCCCCCCAAAGCGATGATGCGTCCGTACATTACGGCCCATCCCTGCAACCTGCACACGGCCTTGTAGGGTCTTTATCAGGGTTACATTAACCCCTTGCACCTCAAGCGAGCGCGCCCTCACCGTCCCACGCAATAGAGAAGCTAATTTAAAGGTAAACCCCACATGCTCTATATGCTGTATAGGAGCAGAAGGAGCGATGAAGCGAATATTATCAAGCTGCAATAATAATTTGGAGGAGTGACCGCCCTTTTGCGGTTGCCATGCGAGGGTCATGCGCTCCCATTGCAATGTCCCCCCGCCTATATGTGTTAACGCCCCACCCCACCGATGGGATAGACCCGTCACATCCAACGGTCCCTGCGCTAACCGCCCCAAAAGCAGAGCTACAGCCAATAACACCCCAACAAATGGGATTAAAAGACCAAACGCCACACGGCGTACCATTGGCTGCCAGTTCATACTCTAGGAGACCCCAAGAAGGACATATCTAAAAAGCCTTATAGCTGTGCTAAAGCCTCTTGCACCCAAGCCACATGCTTTGCAGGGCTGACCTTCCGCTTAAAAGCAGCAATACGCCCCTGCGCATCAATAAGGAAGGAGCTGCGCTCTATCCCCATAAACTCACGCCCATACAGCTTTTTAAGCACCCAAACGCCATAAGCCTCAGCCAATTTATGCTCATGGTCGGAAAGGAGCGTAAAGCTCAGTGCCTGCTTGGTGAGGAACGTCTCTAACGCGCCAAGAGCATCGGGACTAACACCCAATACTGTCAGCCCCTCCCCACCGGGAATGCGCAACTCCGCCAAATGGTCACGCAAATCACACGCTTGCGTTGTACAACCCGGCGTAGAAGCCCGCGGGTAGAAGTATAATAAATAAGGTTTACCTTTTAGCGAGGTACTCTCTACCTGCGTTTCCCCTTGTGGACCAACGCCCTCCAACGTGAAGTCTGGCGCGCTCTGCCCAAGCTCTATTACGTGCGTTTCTTGCGTCATGGCTTATTGCCCCTCATTGCTGCTTGTAGGTTGGTCGCTATGGGTAACACTCCCATCCCCTACCGAATCATCCGGGCTATGAGGTTGGTCCCCAGCAGGTTGCTCCACAGCCTCATGCCCCCCACGGCGCATACCCTCCATCGCAGCACCCGGCACGGGCGGCTGGCCTTGCTGAGATTGCTGTGCTTGCTGCGCCTGCTTTTGTGCAAGCTGCTTCTTCATCTTGGCAAATGGATCAAACTTCTGGAACCCAGCTGGAGGCGTAAAAATATCCGCAGGTAAGTCTTTATACTCTACGGCAATGGCCTTTAAACGGCCCGTTAGCCCATCAGCATCCACCCCTTCTTCAGAGAGAATGAGACCATCCTCCGTCACACAGGCTTTTGCTTTGCCGCGCTTGCTATCAATCGTCCAATTCTGACACGTGACATGAGCAATCTGCTCCGTTCCCTCAGGGTGGTAGGTCATCCCTAACCCTAAGAAGAACGGATTATGCAACCCATGCATAGGGCGAAACTCAATATAACGCCGCTCTTGCATACTCACGAGCGTCATAATCTGGGTTTGGCGATTTAAAATTGTTGCACTGCGGCCATCGTCAGGGTCTATCCGTAGCCGGTCTCCTGATGCAGCGAAGGATACTTTGACTTGATGCTCCGGCTCACTGCCTTTTTTATCACCCGGCAGCACCTCCGTTTGGAAGCGATACGTCACCACCGCATCCCGCGTGGGAGATAGCGGCGGGTGATCCGCCCCTGCCCATGCAAGAGGCGTATGAGCCCCTACCAGAATCGCCAATGAGGCAGCCGCTATCACACCACCCTTGCCGCATCTATGCTGCCCATCCCGCTTGATACGCCAAAGTGTCATCACTGCCTCTCTTTCTTGCTCGTCTCATTCACAATCTTACCCCCACCATAATCAGACCAAAAAGAGAGAGCCAGAGGGAAAAATGCCCCCGCCCTTCATCTCCCTTTAGAACGCTGGGCCATAAGGGTAATCTCGGCTGCCAAAGCCTCCAAACTTATATCATCAGGCCAATGGCCTTCCTGCATCATGGCCGCCTCAAGCTGCTGTTTATACGCTATAAAGGGGACAGACACCCCACCCAAACGCGCTAAATGAGGGGTGATATATTGCGTATCTAAAAGCTTATACCCCCCACGCCGCAATGCCGCCATGAGATGCACCAGCGCGATTTTGGAGGCATCCCGCACGCGCGAGACCATGCTCTCCCCAAAGAACGCCCCATGCAGGGAGACGCCATAAAGCCCGCCGAGCAAAGCCCCGCTCTCTTTATCGCGCACCTCGACAGAATGAGCATGACCTAAGCGATGCAACTCCCCATAAAGCTGCCGAATCCGTCCGCTAATCCATGTCTCTGGTCGCTCAGCCGTGGCTTGAGCGCAGGCTTGCATCATGCCATCAAAATCTTCATCACTACAAAGGCGATAATGCCCGGCTAAGACGCTCCGCATTAACCGCCGCGGTAGGCGAATGGCCTCCAAAGGCTCTAGCGGGATAATCCCCCGCTCTTGTGGGCAGAACCATTCCAGCTCATCGCTCTGCTCATCTGGAGCCATGGGAAATAAACCTGCCGCATAAGCGCGCAAAACTAGCTCAGCCGTGATAGTCTCCATCTCTCACGCAGCCCTTATAGAAAGACTCTTCATGTCCACACGTCAGCCTTCATCCTACCAAACATATACCTACGCTCTCAGCCTAGGGCTGGCTTTTATGCTGCAACTCGCCCGCCCTGCCCTGCGCCCTCTTATGAACATCATTGAGGTTGGCTGCCTTCTTGGCATCCTCATCTTCGCCCCGTTAGAGCTCTACCAGCTCTGCCGTCATAAAAAGGGCCGATGCGTCTAGCCCTCTGCCTCTGCATGACCCCGATACGCCTCGGCAGCCTCCTGCACGGCCATACCGTGGGTGCGCTCCAACCGCCGGATGGTGAAATGCGCTTTCGCCACCGCACGATAATGCGCCAAA
Organism: Bombella sp. ESL0385; assembly: GCF_009725755.1. Taxonomy (GTDB): domain Bacteria; phylum Pseudomonadota; class Alphaproteobacteria; order Acetobacterales; family Acetobacteraceae; genus Bombella; species Bombella pollinis. Next base: position 535,851 of record NZ_WNIJ01000001.1, on the reverse strand, counting down.
AAGGCGGAGTTAATCGCTGCCCCACATAAGGCCCCCGCTACCGGGACCATCTGCGCCGCTAATTTGCGGGAGAGAGCCATCCCATAATGGCCAGCAACTTCCGCCATAAGCAATACAAGCGGCTGACCGCGCATGAGGCTGCGTGCTGCAAAAAAGCCGAGCTCACCTTGCCCCTCACCCGGCTCGCCGCCCTGTTTGCCGCCCATATTCCGTAGGGCAAAGACTTCCAAACACGCGCGGCGTGTTTCCTCGCTTTGCAAATCCTCCCCATTTTCCTGCGCGATAATGGCAATCTCACGCATAATCGTTAGGGTGGTAAAGCCAATATCCGGCCCCATGCTCATAAGGCCGCCAAAGCCGCCCGCCGCGCCAGAAGCTGCAACAACGGCTTGCCTCATCCTCTCCTTAATCGCGTGCTGAGGCCGCCCCTTTTGCCGCTCCAACCCCAAAATCGCGATGCGATAAGCTTGCTCCAACGCTGTACCGGCAAGGGATTGCACCTTCTCTTGCAGGCCCGGTGCCAAAGAGAGCGTATGCAAGCCCAAATGCGCTGCACGACCAACCGCACCGCCCATCAAATCCGCCAAACGGGTTAGGGTGCTACGCCCTTTCTCAACACCATCAAGCACGGCATGTAATTGGGACAGAGCCTCCGTATCGAGGTCCTGAAACAGAAAAGCCGCGCTGGGCATATGCTCTTTCCGCTCGTTACTCATGCTCTGTACCTCCTTTTAAGAATCGGCTTTTACGCAAAAGCCTCCTCATTGTTACTAACCTTTAATCAGGCTTTTTCCCACTGGCCCTTTTTTGTGAGATACGCAAACTCCTCCTCCCGCACCGGTGCGACCGAAAGACGAGACTGCTTCAATAAAGCCATCTCTGTTAAGGTAGGGGCGGCTTTAATCTCTGCCAATGTGATAGGCTGTACAAAAGCCCCATCTGCTTTAACATCCACACAAACCCAACGCGGATCCTCTGCTGTTGGGTCGGGGTAAGCTTCCTTCACAACCTCTACCACACCGACAATGCGCTTTTCCGTCACGGAATGATAGAACAACGCCTTATCGCCGCATTTCATGGCCTTCAAATTATTCCGCGCTTGATAATTCCGCACGCCTGTCCATGGCTCAACATCATTCTGCACCTGCTCATCCCACGAAAAAGACGCTGGCTCCGATTTAATCAGCCAGAAGGCCATGGCTCCATTCTCCTTATATTCTATACGCTATTGGCCCCACCATGCCCGACTTCATCTCTTTTTCAAAGAGTCGTTTCCTACAGGATGGTGCGAACATGCTTACGGCCCCACCCTTCATATTTTTCATTTTCTTCCGCCCCCTAAAACGTCCATACTAGGGGCTATGCGCATATCCTCATCCCTAACCCGTTGGACAACCAGCCCCACCGCGTGCCTCACACTCATCCGCCGCCTCACCCTCCCTTGCTTATGTGTAGGGTTAAGCATGCTGGCTGTTGGGATGATATGGGGCCTCTTTTTTGCCCCGGCGGACTGGCAACAGGGAGAGACTGTCCGCATCATGTTCCTCCATGTCCCGATGGCATGGCTTGCCAGCTTGGATTACGCCCTCCTCGCCTTATGTGGCTTTCTCTATCTTGTATGGCGCAACCCTCTTATTGGTCTTATCGCTGTGGAGGCAGGGCCGCTAGGGGCTATGGCTGCGGCTTTATGCCTCATCACAGGCTCACTATGGGGCAAACCAAGCTGGGGAACATGGTGGGTATGGGATGCACGGCTCACCTCCGTCCTCATTCTCTTTTGCCTCTATCTTGGTCACATCCTCACCATCCGCGCATTTGATGACCCACTCCGCGGCCAACGCGCAGCGGCCCTGCTGGCCCTTGCCGGGGCGGTAGACCTCCCCATCATCAAATTCAGCGTCCAATGGTGGAATAGCCTGCACCAGCCTGCCAGCATCACCCTTACCAAAGCCCCAACTATGGCTATGAGCTTCTTTTACCCGCTCATAGTCTGTACCATCGGCTTTACCTTTACAGGGGTCGCCCTTTTATTGCTCCGCCTCCATGCCGCCTTGCTCGAACGCCGCGCCCAAGCCCTTGCCATGCAGGACCCCACATTATGACCCCACCCTCATGGCCCCCTCATTGGGGCTTTATCCTCGCCAGCTATGGGCTTACCTGCCTTGCCGTCCTGCTCATCCTCGGTGGTAGCCTCATCCGTTTATATCGTGCAAAACGGCGTCTTGCCCTTATGCACCGCCTCTATAAACCGTCATCCTCTTTAGACTAACGCTCTATGCCCTCATCACGCCCTTTCATGCGCCGTAAGGCTGGCCGGTTTTGGCTCATCATCGCATGCCTAAGCTGCTTCGCTGGGGCGGTGGGATTAATCATGCATGCGCTCTCCAGCACGATTATCTTCTTCATGACCCCTGCACAAATACACGCGCACCCCCCATCCATGCACCAAACCATCCGGCTAGGCGGCATGGTGGTGGCAGGCTCCCTCCATAACCAACCCACCCAAGATGGCACGCCAGATGCCTCCTTTGAGGTCACAGATGGCCAAGCCGCCTTGCGCGTCTCCTATCACGGCATTTTACCCGACCTCTTCCGCGAAGGACAAAGCGTTGTGGCTTTGGGCTATTATCAACCTTCAGGATATTTCCTCGCTTCTGAGGTCCTCGCTAAACATGATGAAACTTACATGCCCAAAGAGGTGGCTGATGCTCTGCAAAAAACCGGCAAATGGGACCCACGCTTTGGCCCCCCACCTGATGCTGCAAGTTGGAACCGTATGACCGCCCCCGCCAAAAGCTCCACCACCCTAAAGAACACACCCTAATATGCAGGCCCTTTTCACCACACTGCTTGCAGCCTTAGCCCCCGTCTTTTCACCAGAAAGCGGGCATTTTGCCCTCGCCCTCGCTTGTGTGCTTGCTGCCCTGCAAGGAATATTACCCCTCATAGGGTTGCGCCGCGCCCATAGCCCGCTTACAGCCTTGGCCCGCCCGCTTGCCCTCAGCCATTGCCTCGCATTGCTCATCTCGTGGGCCTGCCTCATCATCGCTGCTTTAGGGGATGATTTCTCCCTCAAACTCATTGCCGATAACTCTGCCATCAACAAACCATGGCCTTATAAAATAGCCGGATTATGGGGCAATCATGAAGGCTCTCTCCTTTTATGGGTGAGCTTGCTAAGCCTCTATTGCGCCCTCTTAGCCCTCCTCCCCAGCCAAAGCCCCCGCCATCCCGCCGGGTTGCCACCCCGTTTACGCAGCCGCCTCCTCGCCCTTTTAGGCATCGTCAGTGCAGGATTTGAGCTTTTTTGTCTCACAACCTCCAACCCCTTCCTCCGCCTCTGGCCCGTCCCGATAGATGGGCTCGGGATGAACCCCCTACTGCAAGACCCCGGCCTCGCTGTGCACCCACCCCTATTATATAGCGGTTATGTCGGCTTTGCCGTGCCCTTCGCCTTTGCCATAAATGCCTTGCTAGATGGCCGCGCCGATGCGCTTTGGGCACGCTATGCCCGCCCATGGGTCATCAGCGCATGGGCGTTGCTTACATTAGGCATCACATTAGGCGCGTGGTGGTCCTATGCCGTCTTAGGATGGGGGGGCTATTGGTTTTGGGACCCGGTAGAAAATGCCGCGCTCATCCCGTGGTTAACAGGCACAGCCCTCCTCCATAGCGTCATTGTGGTGGAAAAACGCAGCCATTTGCAAAGCTGGTGCCTCTTACTCGCCCTCGCCACCTTCGCGCTCTCACTCTCTGGCACATTCCTTGTTCGCTCGGGGATTCTCAACTCCGTTCATGCCTTTGCGAATGACCCGGCACGCGGCCTTTTTATCCTTGCCTTATTGGGCCTTTATGGCGGGGGTGGATTATTACTTTTCGCCTTGCGCGCGCCTAACCTCCTACCACCAGCAACACCATCCTTCACCCCCCTCTCGCGAGAGGGGGCGTTAGTCCTTAACAACATCCTCCTCTGCACCTTATGCGCCATCGTGCTTACAGGCACGCTCTACCCACCTTTTATGCAACTGCTCTTTGGGCGCACCTTATCGGTCGGTAAACCGTTTTTTGAGGCCACAACAACGCCATTCATCATCCCGCTCCTCCTTCTAATGGGGGGCAGCATGGCCTTACCTTGGCGTTATGCCCCTATAAACCCAACCTTACGCCGTCTTGCGCTGCCTCTATGCTTTACTCTTGGGATCACTCTCCCCGCCTTCTGGCTCTTTCCCACCGCTTTGGCAGCGAGTGTGGCTGTCCTCGCTCTTTGGGTTATCAGCGCAGCTTTAAACGACCTCATCACGCGTTTTTATACAATGCCGCAAGAGCATCGCTGCCTCTCCCGCTTGCCACGCAGCCTTTGGGCAACAAGCCTTGCTCATATTGGGGTCGGCATCACAATGCTGGGCCTATGCGGCATGGCTGGCAGCCAAGAACGCCTCATTGAGGCCCAAATAGGCACGCATCTCCACTTTGGCGGGCATGATTGGGCCCTCACCGCTCTCACCCCTCATCATGGCCCGAATTATGAGGCAGTAGAAGCTCACATCATCATCCGCCGTCATGATGCACATGGTCCCGTGCTAGCCACCCTTGAGCCGCAAATCCGCCTTTTCCCCCAACAGGGGCAAAAAATCCTGCATGTCGCAATCATTCACCGCCCGTTAGAGGACCTCTACGCCGCCTTAGGGAGTGTTAAAGAGGTCCAAACTCCGCAAGGCCAAAACACCTACCGCGTTATTTTACGCGTACATGAAAATCCCCTCGCCTCTTGGCTATGGTTTGGCGGAATCATCATGGCCATGGGCGGCGTCTTACATCTCATCCCCGCACGCCGTAAGAGGAGGCCCGCATGCGCCTAACACGCCGCCATTATCTCGCTGCTCTACCTGCTTTAGGGGCCGCTGGCTTAGGGGGTGGGTTCCTTTATATGCTCCGCCATGCCACCCAAGGAACATTCGACCCCAAAGCCGTTCGCAACCCACGGCTAGGCCAAGCAGTCCCCGCCTTCTCTCCCCTGCCAGCCTTGCCAGAGCAACCTACCCCTTGCCCCGGCCTCTCATGGCAGGATTTTCACACCCTCACGCAACCTGTCCTCCTGCTCATCTGGGCCTCATGGTGCTTACCTTGTCTGGAGGAAATCCCCTTCCTCCGCCAGCATGCCTCAGGGGAGACCACTACCGCATCCCCGCTCGCTTTATGGGGGGTTTGTTATAAAGATACCCCCTCACAAGCCGCGCACTGGCTAGAGCAAGCGCATCACCCCTTCAGCCGTCTAGGCATGGATTATGACGGCCAATGCGCTATTGAATGGGGCGTAACAGGTGTGCCGGAGAGCTTCCTCATCCTCCCTCATCCTCTAACAGGCAGCCGCATTGTCTGGCACGGGACGGGGAGTTTAACAGAGGCCCTCTATCGTGAGCAGATTCAGCCCTTTTTAAGAGGGGCATTATGATGCGCATCTGCCTAAAGGGCCTGCTCCTCCTCGCCATCTGCCTATATGGAAGCTCCATCGGCCATGCTATTGATAGTCCTGATGAAATGCTACCCGACCCGGTATTAGAACAAAAAGCCCAGCATATTGGCCAGCAATTACGCTGCCTCGTCTGCCAAAATGAGAGCATTGAGGAAAGCTCCGCCCCCCTAGCAAAAGACCTCCGCCACATCGTACGTCAGCAACTCCAGCAGGGCCGCTCACCAAAAGACATCACCTTATGGATGACCCAACGCTATGGGGAGTTCATCCGTTTACAACCGCGCTTCTCTGCATCGACAGCCTTGCTCTGGCTTATGCCCTTCCTCAGCCTTATGATAGGCTTCCTCCTAGCACGCCCCCTCTGGGCACGCCGCACCTCTCCCCCGCCAGCCCCCCTCACTGTGGAAGAACGCCAAAAACTCAATCAGTTTTTCAATAAGGACTAGCCTGCATGTCGTTTCTACTCCTCGCCTTTTTATGCTTGTTTATTGGCTTACCGATTGGGATTAGCCTAGCGATGCGCGGCCTTTTAAGTAAACAGACGGAAGATCCCTTCCTCACCCTCCATCAAGAACGACTAGAGGCCCTCGCACGGGATAAACAAGCCGGGCTGATGGACCAACATCATTATGATGCCGCCCGTATTGAGACAGAGCGCGATATTATCAACCATATCTCCACCCCTCCACCAAGCCTCAGCGGGGCAGGGCATGCGCATCGCATCATTGGTATTTCCACCCTCGTCTTAGTCCCGCTTGTGGCCTTGCTGCTCTATGCCCTACATGGTCAACCCTTCCTCGGCCCGCATCCTGAAGCCGCCCTTCCTGCTGGGGCGTTTCATACCTCGCCTATCACGCCACCAGCCAGCACAATGGCCCCCACCCACGCCTCTGGAGGACAACCATGAAGCCCACTCTACCCCGCACAGCCGCCACCCGGTTGCATAACAGCACGCAGCCTCTACCGCCGCGTAAACTCATCCCATGCCCCTGCTGCCATGAACCCCTCCAACATACGGCCCTCCATTGCGCCCATTGTGGGGCAGAGAAACATTATGGCCCCCGCCTCCATGAGCTTCTCCTCTACGCATTAAGTGGCCTTGCCCTCTGCTTGGCCCTCATTTTCATCCTCACACCACATGCCTTCAGCACAGCATCCTTCTGGCTCTATCCCCTTTTAGGATCCGGGCTAACGGCAGGGTTCCTGTTGGCGCAATTCCGCTTCTCCGGGGAACGATGGATTCAACGCCGTAAAAAGTAAGAACGGGTTCCTTTTCTTTAAACTTCGCCGTATGATTGAGGCGTTATATCCAAGGCTCTGCCACGATTCTGGAGGTTCCTGCCCATGGCTGCCCCGCTCTCCCCTCGCACTATCACCCAACACGGGATGGCCTTATTAGACACGCCTTTACTGAATAAAGGCACAGCCTTCCCCATGGATGAGCGCACAGCTTTTGGGCTTCACGGGCTTCTTCCCCCCGGCATTCATACGCTGGAGGAACAGCTAGAGCGCGCTTATGATTACGTTACAGCCACGCCCGATAGTCTCAATCGCTATGTGCGCTTACGGACAATCCAAGATAATAACGAGACGCTCTTCCACGCCTTACTCCAAAAATATCTCACCGAGCTTATGCCCATCGTCTATACACCCGGCGTTGGGGAGGCGTGTCAGGAGTTCTCCAAAATATGGCAACGCTCACGCGGGTTATTTCTCTCCGCTGCGGACCGTGGACAAATCGCCGATCGCCTCGCAGCCATTCCACAGAATGACGTTCGCCTTATCATCGTAACCGATGGTGAACGCATTTTAGGCTTGGGCGATCTCGGTGCAAATGGGATGGGCATCCCCATTGGTAAGCTCGCCCTCTATACAGCCTGTGCGGGCTTAAACCCGGCCTTTCTCCTCCCTGTCACCTTAGATGTGGGGACAGAGAACATGACACTGCGTAACGACCCTGCCTATATCGGCAATCGTACGCCTCGCCTCCGTGGCCAAGATTATGCCGAGTTTGTGGAGGAGTTTGTCACCGCTATACAGCAACGCTGGCCGGGCATCATCCTCCATTGGGAGGATTTTGCAGGGCGTAATGCCGCCCCTCTCCTTAAACGCTATCGGGACCGCCTACCTAGCTTTAATGACGATATTCAAGGCACGGCCGCCATTGCCGTAGCGGCTATCCTCAGCGGTGTGCAAGCTAATGGGGAACGCCTAAGCCAACAACGCATCGCCATCGCTGGGGGTGGCTCGGCAGGGATTGGCATTGCTGAGCTGCTCCTCACCGCCCTAGAAGCAGAAGGCCTCAGCCGCGAGGACGCCCTAAAACACTTCTATATCGTGGATCGTAACGGCTTACTCACCCACGATATGGCTAATCTTAGCGAGGGGCAGACCCTTTTTGCCCGTCAGGATGAAACCGCTCAAAATGGACAGGGCCGCCCACTAGGGGAGGTTATCAGCAAATCTGCCCCTACGATTCTGATTGGTGTATCTGGCCAAGCCGGTCTCTTTACGGAAGGGATGATTCGCGAGATGGCCACTCATTGCACCCGTCCGCTCATCTTCCCCCTCTCCAACCCGACAAGCTGTGTGGAAGCCACACCGCAGGACATCCTCACCTGGACGGCAGGGCAAGCGTGGGTCAGCACAGGTGGGCCTTTTGCCCCAGTAGAGCTGGATGGCCGGAATGTCGTGATCGACCAAACCAATAATGCGTATATCTTCCCCGGTTTGGGGCTTGGAGCTTTGGCCTGCAAAGCCAAAACGGTAAGTGAAGGGATGATCATGTCCGCCGCGCAAGCCGTTGCCGCCCTCTCCCCATTGAAGAATGGGGGGACGAATCTCCTTCCACCCCTCGAATCCATTCGCACGACTGCTCTTAAAGTTGCATATGCCGTAGCCCAACAAGCGCAGGCTGAACAACTCTGCCCGGCTTTTGATGATACCGCCCTGCAAAGGGCCATCGCCGCCCTTAGCTGGCAGCCGCGCTACCGCCCCTATCGTCCGGCCTCATAAACGAGGCCCGTCCTTCCCATCCCTTGCTAGAGAGTTCCCATGGCACACCGTATAGAAACCGATGGCCTCGGCCAGATAGAAGTCCCCCAAACAGCCCTATGGGGAGCGCAAACACAACGGTCTCTACGGTATTTTAGCATTGGGAAGGACCTCATGCCGCGCGAGATGATTGAGGCCTATGCCATCCTCAAGCGCGCTTGTGCCATCGCCAACGCGGCGAGTGAGCGGTTAGCAGGCGATAAGGCGGACCTCATCATCCGTATTTGTGATGAAATTATGAGCGGAATGCACGACCGTCACTTCCCGCTACATGTCTGGATGACAGGCTCTGGCACGCAATTCAACATGAATGTTAATGAGGTCATCGCCAATCGTGCAAGCCAAATGACAGGGCAACCTTTAGGGAGCAAAAAACCGCTGCACCCTAATGACCATGTCAATATGGCGCAATCGACAAACGATACCTTCCCCGCTGCTATGTATATTGCCAGCGCACTCACCACCCATCGCCGCCTCCTCCCCGCTTTGGAGCGATTACACGGGGCGATTGCTCATAAGGCAGCGCAATGGAAGCATATCGTCAAAGTCGGCCGTACCCATCTTCAAGATGCTGTCCCCATCACATTAGGGCAGGAATGGGAAGGCTATGCGGGTATGCTGGCCGAAAACATCCAACGTATTGAAGCCGCACGCGATGGCCTTCTCCCACTCGCCTTAGGCGGGACAGCCCTTGGCACAGGGGTAAATACCGACCCACAATTTGCTACACGCGCTTGTAAAGAGATTAACCGCCTCACCCAGCTCGACTTCACAAGTGGGAGCAATAAATTCGCCCTCCAAGGCGCGCATGATGCCCTTGTACATCTCTCCTCCACTTTACGGACCTTAGCAGGCAGCCTCTTTAAAATTGCTAATGACATCCGTTTGCTCGCCTGCGGCCCTCGCGCCGGATTGGGAGAGCTAAACCTTCCGATTAATGAGCCCGGCTCCTCCATCATGCCGGGTAAAATCAACCCCACTCAAGCCGAGGCCCTCACTATGCTCTGCCTCCAAGTGATGGGTAATGATACAGTTGTCGGGATGGGCGGGGCCAGTGGTATGCTGGATATGAACGTCTATAAACCGGTGATGATCCATAACATCATGCAAAGCCTCACCCTGCTCCATGATGGTATGGAAAACTTCCGCCGCTTCCTCATTGAGGGCACAACTGCCAATGAGGAGCATATCCGCCAACAATTAGACCATTCCTTAGTCTTGGTCACAGCCCTCTCCCCCAGCATTGGGTATGACAAAGCCTCTCAGGTAGCGCATCATGCCATGAAGCATGGACTCAGCCCCCGCCAAAGCGCGCTAGATCTCGGTTTTATGAGCGGAGAGGACTATGACCGCGTGGCGGACCCTGCCCTCATGCTCAAACCGAATATTACTCCGCCAAAAGGGTAAAACCCTACGCTACAACCCTACATTGCGTGATACAAAAAGGGCCTGACGGAGCAACTAGTCAGGCCCTTTTTTCTGCCCTCATTCATAAGAAAGGGCCGTCCCGAAAGAACGGCCCTCATAATAGGATCAGAACTTATAGCGGAAGCTCCCAGACCCGCCGGAGCTTGTCTGACGTCCACCATATTGGCCGATATAGTCGAGATTCACATCAATACGATCTGTCAGATGTGCCGCAAAGCCCGTATTAATCTGCGCTGTGTTGGTAGAAAGCGGTGTCCCCTGCACAGCCATGCCATAACCATCGCCTAAGCTGGTAAAGCCTTCCCTCACCATAGCATTCGTCCGACCAAAGGCCCGGCGATATCCAGCCTCTAAATGTGGGGAGAAGATAAGCTTCCCAATACCCACATTAGTGGCCAATTTCACCCCAACGGTGGAGAAACCAATAGAGCTATTTTGCCCCTTCACACGCAAGGATGCATCAGCCCCATGCTCACGATAGCCATCCTGACCATAATTTACATAGGTCATCCGCGCAAAAGGCTCGACCTCAAGCGGAGATTGGCTCCCGCTGGAGAAGACCATACGATACCCCGACTCAACAAATGCCTGTCCTGTGCCTGTGCGGTTATCAGAGGATAGACGACCAGAATAATCGCCATAGCTGAGCCTACGATTTGTATGCAGCATATTCCAAGAGTAACTCACCCCTGTTTTAAAGGTGACGGCTGCATTATCAATCAGCCCCCCAACATGCCACGCATTACCCGCATAAGCCCCAATCGTTGCCGAATTGGAATGAGAAGAAGATGCACGGCCAGATTGCACGCTAAACCAATCGCGCCCGTAGGCCAGAAGCCCACCAACACGCCAGCCGCCTTTTAGGCCCGTATCCGCACCCATAATCCAACCCACGCTGGATTGCCCCATATGAGCCGCTCCCGCACTACTGCCAGACTGGCCACCTCGCTGCCCATATACCGTCCCCCAGACAGAGACATGATGAGCAGGGTCCACATCGCAATAGCCGCTCGTCTGCTGCTTACCATCATGAGCATGAGCCCGCAACGCATCGCCTGCGCAATCCAGACGGTCCACCACAACTTCCTGAACATAGAAGCTATCATTAACCATTGCCGTCTTGGCACTGCCATGAATCTCACCAGAAAGCGCATTATACGCCCCGCGTACTTGGGCCCCTGTCTGCATAGCAGGCCCCAGCAATGCCGTCATAAAAGCAGGGCCTGCACCCGCTTCCGCTGCGCGGTCCAAGGCGGTCGCTACTTGATGCTCATTATGAGTTTGCGCATACGATTCAAAAGGAACAACACGCGTATAACTCATCAACCAACTACGATTATCCGGGGCCTCAAACACGCTCCCCTTTAAAAAGGCCGTATTGAGAGCTTTTGGCGTTTTTGCCAATGTCCCTGTGGCTTCGGCTTGGTCAGCTAAGCGCAAAACTGTCGTCTGATATTGCTTGCCCAATGCTACTTCAGAGAAGTTATGAACCGTTACGCCCACCTGCGCTCCATTAAGCTGATTATTCTTCCCCGTTAGAGTTAAGGGGGTGATAACACCTTTTGCGCCTTCTAACGTAACACCAAGATAAGCATTAGGATCCAGCTTCACGTTGCTGATCGTCCCACTCCCAGAAACAATCGCCCCCTTATCAACATTAAGCGTACCGCCGAGTGTAGTATTGACCTCCAACTCGCCCTGCTTAACATTTGTTGTCCCGGTAAATTGACTATCATCAGCCGTTTTTAAGAGCGTTACAGCCCCGTTCCCCGTCTTATTAAACAAGCCAGAGCCGGTTAGATTGTTCGCCAGGTCACCTCGGCCATCCTCATGAACCGTTAAAGAGCCTACTGGCTTATTAGCCCCAGTATCAGCCCCAGCGATATTAACAGTCCCCTTTCCTAAAGACTGAGGCCCTACAGTTGCAGAAGCACCAGAGCCAATCTCCGTTCCGCCAGCATAATCGCTGGTCCCCATGAGGGTATTATTCTGCCCATTAATAACAAGCTTACCCTGACCAGAAAGACTGCCGTTATAAGCACTCCCATTACCGGATAGAATTAAACTAGCATCCTTACCCAAATAGCCCGGCCCCTCACCTTGGAGCTGACCAATTGTTGCGGTGCCCTTATCCCCAACGGTAAAGCGGTTGCCAGTATCCTGCCCGCCATCAACCTGTAACGGACCACCAATAAAGGCATTGCCAGAGAGATTTAATACGCCAGCTTTCTGCTCAACTTTCCCCGTTACGCTAGCATTATCAATGTTCAACGTACCTGTATTATAAGCGGAGCTACTCTGCCCCCCTCCCTTTAAGGTCGCGGTGCCACCACTATTAGAAAGACCATCTGTCTTACCGGTAATAACCGCCGTCCCATTATTGACGACATACCCTACTGTTCCCTCATTCTCCAACGTCGCTCCTGAAGCAACTGCAACATGGCTTTTGTCGGATAAGGAAGCTCCTGATGCCACATGCAGCGTCCCCCCAACCACACTGGTCGGGCCGGTGTAGCTATTCTGCGCCTGTAGGTTCAGCGTACCATCACCTGTCTTCTGCACACTTGTAGGCGCGTTGCCATTATCAACAATCGTAGAGGCAATCGTACCGCTTTGCTGTGAGGCAGTATTTATAGCAAGGGTATTCTGTCCATTATTCCCCGGAGCGGCCGCCAGAGGTCCACCTTGTATGGTGTACCCACTCTTTTCGAAGTCAATATTAGACGTCACCCTCGGCAGGTTATCACGTGTAATCGTAATCGTCCCCCCCGGCCCGGTGAAGATAGGGGCGGTCTCTAACCTAAAGGGGGTACCATCCGTTACACCTTTTTCCGTCCAATTCGCATCCCCCCATTCCCAAGAAGGCGGCCTTTCCCAGTGCGGGCTAGAAATCACAGCGTCGATCTTTTTTGCCGAATCATCGTACACATAGCGGAACTCTTGGCCTGCGCTTGTAGCAAGCACACTTGGCCGCTCACCTTGCAATAGGCCCGTGTAGTCAATCAAATGATACAGGCCGACATCTACCGCCCCATTCTCACCTTTATTCTGCCCCGCAATCCCCGCTATCTGAATCGTACTACCAAGGTTTACATTACCCGCTACAAAGATATGAGAGTTATAGGCATCCCCAAAATTCCCCTTATCTGTCGTCGTACCTTCATAAAAGGTTGTTGTGCTACCCTTTTCGAGATTTAGGTCACCATATAGCTTCAGCAGCCCCGCTGCTCCACTATTTCCGATATTCAAAGTGCCACCCTTAGCGAGGGTCAAGGAGCCCTTCCGCTCTTGACTAAATGTAGCCCCCTGATTCTCAGCCGTAAGGCCGGCCGGATCCATCCCTGTAACATTGAGCGTCCCGCCATCACCAATAGCGACATTCCCTGCACCATTAGCCCCCCCTAAAACAATGAAGGAGTTGTTAAGATTAAGCCGACCACCTTTATCAACATCAATCTCGCCTGATCCTTGACCACCATCAACCGGGCCAATCCATAACGCTCCCTGCTTGACGGTCAGCGTACTCTGCGCGCCTCTCCCTTCAGTACGGTTAATCTTACGAGACGAATCATAGCCAACAGCATCCCCGGTTATATGAAGCGTACCATGAGCTTCTCCTTCCTCTGGATACGGATTACTCTGGCCATTTGCTGTACGCTGGTCAGGACCATTACCAGCACTATTGCCTAAATAAATACCTCCATTAACCCCACCGCCAGTGACTGTAAGAGAAGCACCATTAGCAAGCCATACCTCCCCAACTGAGGCCCCATAATCAACATGCCAGTCAGAAGCATTGCTAATATCACCCCTCTTCACACCATATTGCTGCCCTACAACAAGCTGAGCAACCCTAACATTAGCCCTGGCATCACTAATCACAAGGTCCGCATTAACGGACTTAACATTCCGAGACTCCTCTGCGGTCTGCGTTCTATAAACAAAACCATCACGCCCACCAGCAACAAGCAACTCACCAACATTAATAATAGATGGACCATGAATTAATACATGCCCCGAATCTCGTGTAACGGTCTTCTTATCTCCAAAATCCCCTGCTGCAGAAATCTCCATCGTCCCAATGTTAGTTACTGTCGCCTTATTTAATTCCGTAAAAACAGAGCCAAGCAGCAACTGACTCGTCCAAAAAGGGGCTCCTTGAGAAAGGCTACCCGACTGATTCATGTTCGGTTCGTTCTTCATGAGGAGCGACACTGAACCCGCATCCCCCAGGCCACCGCCGGAGCCAAGAATTGTTCCAGAAAAATAGCTACCCGAAGCGGATTTATCTGAATCAAATATTTTTAATACAGAGCCTTTAGATGTATTAGGCTCTACCTTAGATGAGGTTTGAAGGACATTTGAAATAGAAATAGTACCTTCACCATGAACACTCTTTAAAACATTATATATATTGTCATGTGTATTATAGATACTTAGCGTACTATTGTTCTTACTAAGATTCATATCAATTTTTGGTTGTACAGTGCCATCAGCACCCTCTATGAGGGAAGCGGGAGTACGACCATTTTGAACATTTTGATTTATTAGAGTACTATTATCGGTTGCTAATGTCCCCCCATTCTCAATCTTTATGAACGTTAATGTCTTTGCTGAGAAGTCTGTACCGGTTGCACCAACCTGAATAACCCCCCCTTGACTCCGCGAGCCTTCTATAAATAACGACTGCGCCGTCACATCAGCAAAGCTGGAATCAGCCTTAGTCGAAAGCAAACCAGCTTGCGTTAATTTGTTATAATCGCTTTCTGTAAGGCCAGCATAATTATTGCCCATTCCGCCAAATACATATGTTCTCGAGCTATCCTCCGGAATCTTCAAAGTAACGTCTTGGCCATCAACTTGGCTGACAAGACTCACCGGCGCCACATCATCAGCGCGTACAACGCCCGCTGACGCTATCATAAAAGCTAGCGCGCTAACGGACACACTAGCAGAAACGCGGCGACTACGCCCCGTCAACAAACTTCTTACGTAAGCAGCAACACCAGAACCACTATGCCCATGTCGACTAACGGAAGGAGTCTGACCAATCATAACATACACCCCAGAAGTATCGTCCTGAAGTGAACTTATGACAAATTAGTAAACAACGCTACCAATTATTAATTTTTTTATTGATTTTAACTTGCCAGACTACACTCCACACGCGGCTTCCCATCACTTATCATTGGACGAGCTTACCCTCCTTATCCACTAAACTAATGGGATAATCACCGGAGAAACACGCATCACAATTCGTATGGTTAGCCACAGGGCGGCCTTGGTGACCAAGGGCACGGTACAAACCATCAAAGCTAATAAAAGCAAGACTGTCAGCATTAATCGCCTCACGCATTTCCTCTAGTGAATGTCGCGCCGCTAACAGATGTTTCTCCGAAGGGGTATCAATCCCATAAAAGCACGGATGCTTTGTTGGCGGAGAGGTAATGCGCATATGCACCTCCTTCGCCCCAGCAGCGCGCACCATATCGACAATCTTACGTGAGGTTGTTCCCCGTACGATCGAATCATCCACCAAAATAACGCGCCGTCCTTCCAGTACGGCTTTATTAGCGGAATGCTTCATCTTCACACCGAGATTACGTATTTGATCTGTCGGCTGAATAAAGGTGCGCCCCACATAATGATTCCGCACAATACCCATCTCGTAAGGTAGGCCACTTTCATGTGCATAACCAATGGCCGATGGCACGCCAGAATCCGGCACAGGCACGACAATATCCGCTTCTACACCACTCTCCCGCGCTAACTCTCCTCCAATGCGCGTCCGCACTTCATAGACGGACTGACCCTCCAACACAGAATCAGGGCGGGCAAAATAAATATACTCAAAAATACAAAAACGCCGCCCGACATCCCCAAAGGGCCAAAGTGATGTAACACCATCCCCATTGATAACAACAATCTCACCCGGTTCAATATCGCGAACATAATCCGCACCGATAATATCCAGCGCACATGTCTCGCTGGCCAATATCCATCCACCAGCCTTCTTCTCATAACCAGGCATCCGCCCTAACACTAAAGGCCGCACGCCGAGTGGGTCGCGCATCCCCATCATGCCGTTATCAGGTGTTAAGGTAATAAGAGAATAGGCCCCTTTAATCTGCTTCGCAGCATCCATCAGACGGTCAATAGCCGTATCATAAAGAGAAATCGCGATAAGATGGACAATAACCTCTGTATCCATCGTAGAATGGAAGATACAGCCACGCTTTACCAAGGCTTGGCGCAAGGTCGCAGCGTTAGTCAAATTGCCATTATGAGCAACAGCCAACCCCCCAAAGGCATAATCCGCATAAATGGGCTGAACATTACGTACATGCGTCCCGCCCGTTGTGCCGTAGCGGTTATGGCCAATCGCTGCTTCGCCGGGCAAGCCCTCTATAACCGTTTGGCTACCAAACACATCACCCACTAACCCAAGGGCTTTATGTTGATGAAAGGACTCGCCATCAAAACTGACGATGCCCGCCGCCTCCTGACCACGATGTTGCAGAGCATGCAGGCCTAGGGCTGTAAGAGCGGCTGCATTCGGCACACCCCACACACCAAAAACACCACATTCCTCATAAGGACGACTGGACGATTCAGGAAAAGACATAGACAGAGCAAACCTGACGAGCGAATCCCGCTCTTACTGAGTGACACAGCAGCGCATGAAACGCTGCCCCTTCAATGGCTATTTGGAGCCATAATGGCAAGATGTTCCGACCAGGAAAGCGGTACATAACCCTGCAAAAAAGCAACGCCTTGCACAATATAAGGGGAGAGGGTGCTCCCTTTCATCGCAGTTTCCAGCCAATCTTGGGCAAGATACCCTCCTGCGCAAAAAAGCAACACTAAAACCACATAACCACGCACCACACCAAAGCCTGCCCCTAAAAGAGCATCCAGCGGACCAGAGAGAACAACCCGAAGCGCGCGCGCTAACTGCCCCATTACAAAGTTAAGCACAATCAACACCAATACAAAAAGGACTAACCGCCCACCCCAATAAAGCAACGGCGTCCCTTGAAGGGAGGGCACAACCAACGGACCAAGCTTTGCCAAAACAGCACCGCCTGCCCGCATGACAACCCACACACTCCCGACCCAGACCAACAAAGCCCCGCTCTCGCGAGAGACGCCTCGCATCAACCCCCATAATGCCGAAAGCCCAATGAGACTGAGAATCCCCCAATCCATTGGTCCTAGATGCTCTAAAAACGTCCCATGCAGGCCTGCCATAACGACTCTAAAGCCCTCCGCCTCTCACTATAATTAGGGCAATTTGGTAGAACGATACCGCCCACCCTTACGCGCTCTTATGCCACGCTCTAACAAATCTGCCGAGAGGTCGAGCCGCTCTTTTAGTTCCTGCCATATAGCGGCCTCATCAATCCCATGCTGTCGCCATATTTTTTGAAGCTCCTGCAAAAAGAACGCACTATCACTTACCAGAGCCTTTGGATCGCCATAGAGATAATCCAACAAGCAATCAGTCGCCTGCTCTGCAAAGAGCTTGCACTCTTGGCCCGCCTCCAGCTCCACGCGCTCTTTGGTAAGTGTGTCTTTTATGGATTTTTTCATCACGTCATTACTATAGCGATTCCACTACCTTATGCGAAAGAAAAGAAAGCACACGAGGGCGTTACCGCTCCTCCAACAATCAAAAACTCAATCAATCATAAATATTTTTTAAAGATTCGCTTAATAAACATATTTTTTGTTCTATCACACCTTAAAAATATGACTTTCCATAAGAAAGACACCTTGCGTCAGAAATCATATGTTAATATTCTAACCAAGATGACTCAGCAGAATATTCTGCTTTAATCCTTATGATTGATGGCAAAAGCTCATGTCTCTAACTTGGGAAAACTCACAGAATTACAGTAATGATCCAAGCAGCTACTCACCCGGCTTCTGGTTCCATAGGTCATGGTTTCCCGAGGGAAGACCATTTGACCCGGATGAACAACTCTCTCCATTTGACAATTTAACACCTAATTTAACAGCCTATAAGCTTGTCGTGGACGGCAATACGACTGTTTCACCGGGCAATACAGCCCTCGCGTCTCTATATTTCGAAGAGACCCCTTCAATCATAGCAAGAGTAACGCTAAAATATGAAGGTGCCCTTTTCCAGGGGGCTGTTGAACCTAATATCATAGCCGAGCTCCAAATTACGGGCATCTCCTTTGTAGATAGGACAACAGGCAAGCCCGTAACGGTTAGTAATGTCGCGAACCAGGCGAATACCTACTATTCCCCTGACCTATACCAACTCCAACAAAGCATTGCGAATGGCACATTAGCCAATAATTATACCTTCCTACAGCTCGCGCCTGCCGACTCTGCAATCACCGATAGCGAACGAGGCACAGTCAGAGCGGGCCTCCCGGTTGCTGTGGGCCCAAGCCCAGGTTGGCAGCTGCGCGATCCCCCCATTGTGGTTGCCTGCTTCCTCCCCGGCGCTATGATTACAACAGAGGCAGGCCCTAAGGCTGTGGAGGACCTTGCTGTTGGGGACCTTGTCCTTACAGGTCCTATCGGAGATCAGAAGTTAGAGCCTGTCACATGGGTCGGAAAAGGCCATGTATATGTCCTTCCACACCTTCCATGTGATGAAGCAGGGTACTCAATTTGCATTCGCAAGGATGCACTCGGGGAGGGCTGCCCTAATGCGGACCTTTATGTGACATCAGAACATACGCTCTATTTTGAAGGACGGCTCGTCCCGGCGCGTATGCTCGTTAATCATCGGTCCATCTATTACGATCGTGAGCAACTCTCTTATGAGTATTATCATTTTGAGACAGCCTCTCACAGCATCGTGCATGCCAATAATGTGGCCACTGAGAGCTATCTCGATACAGGCAATCGCCGCCATTTCCGGGCGGCACAGCCGCAGCAAGATGGTAATGTGCTTGCCTTCCCAACACCAAAAGAATGGGCAAAGGATGCTTACGCTCCGCTCACGGTAACAGCAGACTTCGTTCAACCGCTTTATCAACGGCTTGAGGAACGAGCCAAATCTCTTGGCTTCGCTTCCCAGCAGCCTTCTGCCACTCTTACCTACGACTCCAACATCCATCTCATCACCGATAAAGGGGAGACACTCCACCCCCTACGCCGCGTGAAGGACCGGGTCGTCTTCCATCTGCCAGAAGGGGTGAAAACATTGCGTCTTCGCTCTCGGACAAGTCGCCCTTGCGACACGCTCGGCCCGTATATTGATGACCGCCGTAATCTCGGTGTCCTCGTTGGGGAGATAGAACTCCACCAAGGCGGGCAGGTATACACCATCACCCATCATCTCACAGATCAACATACAGGATGGGATGTAAAGGAGGAGGCTCCTTGCCGCTGGACAAATGGTGATGCTCTCCTCCCCCTCCAAGGGATAGACCTTGCTCGTGAGCATACCATTTTAACCATTCAACTCCTCACAGAAGGGCCTTATCGTGAGAGCCCCGCCCACGGGGAGAACATCTTACAACAGGCTGCCTCATAACCTTGCGGGCCTCTCCTTTCCTCATAAAGGAGAGGCCCAATGGACGATAAACTGCCCAAAATCCTTTTCTCCCCGTGGAGAATCTTCTATACCTCTCCCCTGTATGGATGGCGGTTATTGTCTTCTATCATGTGGGGTTCGGTTCTTATGAGTGTATCCGCCACACGCTACCGAGTGTGCTGTGCCTCAGCCATCATCCTCATAAGCGGCCTTCTCTCCCCTCATCACGCATGGGGGCAAGCTACACCCGTTGCAGGCTACTCCCCCGGCGCGCGTAGTGCCACAACCGCCAATACGATGCTTGATAGCGTTGTCGGCAATGCTTACTCCCCGCTTAAAAAACAAACCAGCATCACGGGCGACCTCTACCATATCGCTGCCGATGGCACTGTTACTGCGCCCAATGGGTTAATTGTCCCCCCCGGTGGTTGCCAAACCCCCAGTACGACCCGCCTCCCGACTGGCCAAGCGGCTAGTGCTCCAAACTCCCATTATCAATTTGGCACCGGTCGGCGTGGAAAAGGGTTTGAGACCGTAACCATCGGGGTAAGTGAACAACCTATCCTCGCAACATCCAGTCCCCATCCCCCCACAACACGTCGGGCAACACTCAATGCCTCTTTTGGTCCTACCGGCATTTATATTCTGCCAGAGCCATGCAGGCGCTCCCATCCAAGCGACCGCGCCTTAACGTTAGATGCCGCCACCAGCCTTGCCAGTGCCGATGGCAACGCCTTTACTCTAGCGGGTAATCGCTCTCATGAGGTCCCCGTCAATACAGCACAACGCTTACCTGATGGGGATATTGACTTAAGCAATAATGCTCTCGCTGGCCCCGCCTCTCCGTGATGCCCGCTCCTTCCACATCACAACGGGCCTTGAAAGAGTGGCGCATATGGTCATGGTCTGCTTTATTGGGCTTGCTCCTCATTCCTGCACAAGCCCTTGCCCAAGGTGTTCCCCCTGCCACCACACAAGCCGGTGTGCCCATCACCGCTTTGCCAGAACCATTTGGCCTTTTTAATCGCCATACAATCGGCGGGCCCTCTGCTAATGTCCAAGGTACAGCATCAGGCGATAACACCCCCAACACATCCCCGCCTGTAACAGAGCCCATTCCCCAAGGCCCTGCCGGACCAAACCCAACCCCCCATATGGCTAATGATGTGGCTTTGCCGCATCTCCAAGCTGTGGTCCTCCAACCTGCAGGTCAAACTGGCAGCCAACTGGACCAACAGCCCATTTCCTCAGCCGGACTAAGGCTTAGCCACGCACCGGGGCTTTATAAAATCATCCTGCCTTATATAGGCAAACCCCTTACCTTCCAGAAAATGCACGAGCTTACGGGGGCGATTGCCGTCTTTTATCGCCAACATGACCGCCCCTTTATCAGCGTAACGGTTCCGCCGCAGCGCGTGCATAATGGTGTGCTGCATATTGATATTTCCGAATACCATTTGGAGCGCATCACGGTGCATGGCAACCGCTGGACGCCTGCTTGGCAAATCCGGCAGACCAGCACACTCAGCCCCAACCAAACCATGGCCCTCACCTCCCTTCAGACGGAGCTAGACTGGCTTAACCTTAATCCTTTTCACACGGCAGACCTCATCTACCGCCCCGGTACGCACCCCGGCAGTACGGATGTGGATATTAATATCACAGACCGCTTCCCCGTTTATGCTTATGCCGCCATGAATAATCAGGCCGACCGCTCCTTAGGGCGGTTTAACTGGTACACGGGAGCCTCATGGGGAAACGCTTTTGGGCTGGGGCACATCCTGACCTATCAATTCAACCGCACTTTTATGAATCGCTTTGACAACCATACAGGCAGTTGGACCATCCCTCTTTTTGGGCATAATGCGCTCCAAATCTTTGGCAATTACGCCCTCTCTCACCCCACCAGCAACACGCGCGACCTCATCAACCGTGGTCAGAGCGGGCAAGTCTCCCTACGCTGGCTCCATATGTTCGACCATATCGCCCTAGGCCGTAATGCTGGTCTTGATGGCATGATTCAAGTTGGGTTTGATTGGAAGAATACCCATTCCGACCAATTCTACCATGCACGGACCATCACCCTCTCCGAGGCCGATACAGCGCAATTTGTGGTAGGCTATACAGGCTCCCTCCAAGACGCATGGGGGCAGACGCAAATTAATAACCAATTCTTTTACGGTCCCGGCGGCCTACTCCCCAATGATACACGCCGCGCTTATGAGGGCATCTTCCCGAAATCCAGCCCGAATTATGTTTATGACCGCCTCATGCTCACCCGCACACAAAATCTTCCTTACGGGTTTTCCTCCACCACGAAGGTAACCTTCCAACGTGCGAGCAAAAATCTACTCTATAGTGAGCAGCTCATGATTGGGGGAATGGGCAATGCACGCGGTTATTTTGCCAATACATCCTTCGGCAGTAACGGCAATGCTGTAAGCGAGGAGATATTCACCCCCGCCCTCTCTCTCCTCAAACTCGCCCATATCCCCACAGCAGGACAGCCAGATAGCAATAAGCTGGGTATCTTTTGGGATTGGGCAGATAACCGCCAAGTCCACCATGTCGGCACAGGGCCACGCGCAGCTAGCCTCGCCAGCATTGGCGCAGACCTCACCGGTAGCCTCAATAGGCACATCAACCTTACAGTCGATGCCGGGATACGCCTGCGCCGCATCCATACAACAGAGCTCGCAAATCGCCGTGGGACGTTCTGCGACTTCCAAATTGTGGGGGGATTTTAAGCCCCTGCCCGCGGGAGGTTAAGCTCCTGCCATACATGATCCAACGCACGGACCAAAGAGTCTAAATCTGCCTCTGTATGCAGCGGCCCCGGCGTAAGGCGCAAACGCTCCGTGCCGCGCGGGACAGTCGGGTAATTAATCGGCTGAAGGTAATGACCATGCTCTTTTAAGAGCCGGTCTGTCACCTCACGGCACAAAGCCGCATCCCCCACCATCACCGGCGTAATATGCGATTGCGCGGGCATATAAGGGAGTTTCACTGCCTCTAGCTTCTTCCGCAAAGAGGCTACGGCGGCTTTCTGCCCCTTACGTTCGGCATCGCTATGGCGCAAATGCCGCACACTCGCCAGAACCCCCGCGGCAATCATCGGTGGCAAAGAGGTCGAGAAAATAAAGCCAGAACCAAAAGAGCGCACAAAGTCGCATAACGCCGCCGAGGCTGCAATATAGCCCCCCACCACGCCATAAGCCTTGCCTAATGTGCCTTCAATCACTGTCAGGCGATGCTCCAACCCACGCTCCTGCGCGACCCCACCCCCTTGAGGGCCATACATCCCAACCGCATGGACCTCATCAAGATAGGTCATCGCATTATAGCGGTCAGCAATATCGCAAATCTCCTCAATCGGAGCGATATCGCCATTCATGGAATAGACTGATTCAAAAGCCACAATCTTGGGCGTCTCAAGCGGAAACTCTTTTAGCTTCGCTTCTAAATCTTGTAGGTCATTATGCTTGAAGATGCGCTTCTCCGCACGGGAGTGACGAATCCCCTCAATCATGGACGCATGGTTCAATTCGTCAGAAATCACCACACAGCCCGGTAAACGTGCCGCTAATGTTCCTAGTGTAACCCAATTTGATAAATAGCCTGAGTTAAATAATAACGCACTCTCCTTACCATGGAGAGACGCAAGCTCTCTCTCCAAACTAACATGGTAATGATTAGTGCCAGAGATATTACGCGTTCCCCCCGCGCCAGCCCCGCTTTCATCCAATGATTTATGAATCGCCGCTATAACATCAGGATGTTGCCCCATCCCCAAATAATCGTTAGAGCACCATACCGTCACATCACGCCCAACACCGTGATGAAATGCCTTGGGGAACTTACCTGCATGACGCTCTAACTCCGCAAAATAGCGGTAGCTACCATCAGCACGCAGGCCATCTAATGCGGTTTGAAATAGGGTATCGTAATTCATAAAATAGTTCTCCTTGCGGGCCTCACTTTAGGTCTCACTCCCCAGAAAGCAAGGCTTAAACACTGTTATAGGCGAAAACATGATTACAGAAGCCTTAAAAGGGGACCATAAAACTACTATTTTCCTCTCCATTCCGTTATAGCTAACTCCTCTTATGATTCCCCATCACGGGGCTTGCTGCCGGAGGGCCTCTCTTTTGCCTATGTCCGCCTCATCTCACCAAAATGAACATCCCCGTTTTGCTGCTTTACTGCCTTACTGGCAGGTCACACTGGCTGCCTTTAGCGGCTGGTTTTTGGATGCGTTTGACCAAACCGCCCTCATGTTTACCCTCCCCGATATTGCAAAGGATTTCGGCTGTTCATTGGCGATGTTAGGCAGCGTCTTTTTAGCGCAAGCTCTGGGGCGCGCTGTTGGCAACACAGGGTGGGGATGGCTCTCAGACCGCTTCGGACGCAAACCAGCCTTTACATTAGGCGTCCTTTTCTTTGCCCTGTTCGCCGCGTTAACCGGCACAACGCATCATCTCCTCAGCCTCATCATCATTCAATTCCTTTTCGGCATTGGCTTTGGGGGAGAATGGACCGCCTCCGCCACACTCTTGATGGAGAGCGTACCCGCCCCGCTCCGCCCCTTAGCCTCTGCTACAATGATGTCCGGTTATGAAATCGGCTATATGGCCGCAGCAGGGGCGCAGGCTTTAATTCTGCCACATTATAGCTGGCGGCTTATGTTCTTTATCGGCTTACTTCCGGCTTTACTCGTCATCTTTATTCGCCTTGGAGTGGCAGAAAGCCCCCTCTGGCTCGCCACGCAAGAAAAGAAGAAGCACGCAACACATACCTCCCCAACCGCCGAGAAAGGCCCCAGCCTATGGCATATCATACGTGCCTTCTGGAACGGAGCTGCTTTCCAAGCTGTGGCCTTTATGTGCTTCCTAGAGTTCCAAAAAGCAGCATTATACACATTCTACCCCACGATTTTGCGGGAGCATCACCATCTAAGCCCCCAGCTTATCTTCTGGCCCGTAGCACTTTATTGCCTCGGCTCTTTTAGTGGGAAAATCCTATGCGGGGCTTTAGCTGCACGCTTTGGGGAGGCCCGCATCATGCGCCTTGCCCTCCTAACCGTCATACTTTTAATCATCCCCTTCCTCAATGCAGGACCATGGGCCATTTTGCTTGCATCAGCCTTCCTCATCGGGGCAGCCGCATCAGGCGTTTATGCCCTTGTGCCACATTACCTCTCCCAACGCTTCCCTAATGAACGCCGCAGCGCGGGGATGGGCACAAGCTATGCTGTTGGCTCATTAGGACAAGGCTTAGCAGGTCGCATTGTACCCGCTCTTGGGCCTCTCGTGGCAGGGCTGCCCATCGCCGCAACCATATGCGTGCTCACTGGTACGATGATGAGCATCGGGGTAACGTTCTTCCGCCCGAAAGATGTGCAAAACTTCTAAGGGATTCAGCACAAAAAAGGCGGCCTTTTTGGGGCCGCCTTTTACATAAAGTCCTTATGACCTCTAGGCCTTAGAAGCTTACATTCACACTACCTGTAGCACCGCTTTCGGTAGAGTGGTTGCCATATTGGCCGATATAGGAGAGGTCCAGATTGATGCGGTTTGTAATCTGTGCCGTAATGCCTGCATCCGTCACAGCGGCATTGCTGGAGAGCAGAACACCAGCAACATCCATCGTGCTTGTTCCACCACCGGCAACAAAGCCTTCATGCAGCCCGGGCTGCAAACGCCCAAACCCATGACGATACCCCGCCATAATATGCGGCATAAAGACAGCCTTACCAATATTCACCCGCGTGGCCGCACGGAAGCCAAAGGTGGAGAAGGTCACACCCTGATCCGTCCCCCGGCTGCGTAAGACCGCATCATTGCCATGCTCACGATAGCTGTTCGTCTGCATATTGACGTAAGCCACATTCATAAAAGGCTCAAACACTGTACGGCCTGCGCGCAGCTTATAGCCAAGCTCCGCATAGGCTTGCGCTGTACCGCCCAGATAGCTGCTCCGCACACGGCTGCCATAATCCCCAACGGCAATCTGACGGCGCGTGTTAATCACATTCCAGCTATAATCGGCCCCTAAACGAAGGTTCAGCCGCTCCCAATGCGTCCCCGCATAGGCCCCAACAGAGATGTTATTGCTGTTACCAGAGGAGGACCGCCCACGCGCCACATTAAATTGAGAATGACCATAGGAGAGCAGCCCACCAACACGCCAATGACTATGGTTGATGGGGGTATCGGCCCCGATGATAAAGCCTGCCGTGTTATGGTGCATCAGCGCGGCATTACCATCCCCGCTATTATGGCCTAAGCCCCCATAAGCTTGGCCCCAGAGGACAGCATGGTCAGAGTAGCAGGCCTCGTTCTTTTTATGCGTTTTGAGGTCATAAACACTCTGCCCATTACGCCCATAATCACAATCTGCATTGGCGAGACGGTTAATCACAGCATTGCGGAGATAGAAGCTATCTTGGATTAACGCTGTGCGGATGGAGGCATGTAACTCACCCGAGAGATTATCAAGCGCGCGGCGAGCTTGGTCTTTGGTCAGGCCCGTTAAGGCTGTCACCAGCCCACTCCCTGCACCGACATGGCTTACCCCTCGGCCAGCCGTCACCTCATTATGCGTCCCGCCAATATCACCAAAGCCAGTGCTATTGCGCTTCAACACAATATCGACCGCATCAGCACTATAAGCGAGGGTCGGGTCCAGATACGCATATTGCGCGGCGAGATTGGTCGTTAGGCCATCAAATTGACCGCTCACCCCTTGTGTGGCTGTCAGCACGCGGTACGCCTGCCCATAAGTTAGGCCTGCCCCTGCATTTTTAACAATCAGGTCGAGCGTCCCACCCGCTAAGTTTGCCTTGCCTGCAACGGCCAGACGGTCAGAGGTTAGCTCCTTATACCCAGCCCCCTTTGCCGTGGTCAGGCTCTGGCCTGTCGTGTCGCTAGTGCCATTAATGCGAAGGATGGAGCCTTTCGCCATGCT
This sequence comes from Bombella sp. ESL0385, assembly GCF_009725755.1. GTDB lineage: Bacteria > Pseudomonadota > Alphaproteobacteria > Acetobacterales > Acetobacteraceae > Bombella > Bombella pollinis. The sequence continues at coordinate 509,410 of NZ_WNIJ01000001.1, read as the reverse complement.
CACATCACCTGCGACATTCAAGGTAGAAGGCGTGTTAGAGCCAACCGTCCCAGGTGCAATAAGGCCACCCGACTGAACATTTAAACTATGAAGACTACCCGTCCCACGCAATGTACCGCCATTTTGGACATCCGTTAGACCACCAATATAAGGAGATACCTGACCATCTACTTCCAACGTACCTCCATTTTTAATGGTTAAATTGCCAGTAGACGCGTAATAATCATTAAGAGCTTCCGTCCCCCCAGCAATGGTTAACCCAGCACCCCCCCAAAACCCAGCCGTTTATAGCCCCATGGGCCTGTGTTAGAATCAAATTACCGTTTAGGGTCGTTCTGTTACCCTTCCCAGGGTTATATGAAAACGCTGTAACATCATTATCTTTGTCTTTATTAGTATCCCCAAAGACAAAATCACTCTTAGACGATATGTCACCCTCAGCAACGACATTACCTAGAAACGTGGAAGCACCAGCATCGGAAGAAATATTATGTATAGTGGCGTTTCTTATGGTGAGGGCGCCTAAGTTCTTTATATCCCCACCAACACTCACCTTACCTTGCGGCTGATCTCCTATCTTAGTTGTCGTCTCATTCAGCAAGTCCCCAGCAATAGACCCATCTAAGTGGAAATCACCCCCTTTAACATCTGTTAAACCTGTATAGGTATTTTGACCACTAAAGAATACACCTCCTCTGAAGAGATTCACACCACCACTACCAGAAATACTACCAAAATATGGCTTAATATAATTAGCATTCACGATATTTAGTGTATTTTTACCTAATATAACGCTACCAGAGCCACTAATGGTATTCACAGTTTCATCTGATGCCGCCTTACTGATATCAAAACTACCCTGTTGCTCAATATCAATGGAAGCAGACTGGGCAATACTGCCTTGACCAGCAAGGGCGAGGGTGCCCTCATTTATATTAGTGGAGCCTGTATAGCTGTTACTGCCTGTTAGGGTCTGCGTGCCCGTACCTACTTTCACGAGGCTACCAGCATTCTTAGAGCTATCATTTTGGATGACGGAATCTAGCATATCATCCTGATTCAATGCACCAACAGTGAACGTCCCCTTTAATGAGATAGTCCCCCCTCCATTGCCAGAGAGCGAGCCAACGCCACTACCCCCAACAGCGTTTATCGCTCCTCCGTTATTTTTAATGGTCGCCGCATCTGCGCGAGAAGAATCGTTAAGATTAATTATACCGCCATTATTATTTGTAATGGTCGATGCACCAACAGAGGACGCATTATTAACATTTAAAACAGCGTTGATCCCATAACCGCCTCTATTATTTATATCTGCATGGCCATTCGTGTCAGCTGAATTAAGATTAATCGTGCCTCCATCATTAATTATACTATGATAACCTAATGTAGCGTGATTATTCACATTAAGTGTCGCATTGCCTACAAAAACGGTGCCGCCATGTGCATCGCTTGATGAGGCCCCAAAAGGGGTATCACTATTAGCGTTAATTGTCGTCTTCGTAGGGAATGAGGCATCATTAAAAGAGCCTTTAAAGTACGTATCCCCCGTATAAGTGTTATTCCCATTAATATTAAGAACAGAGGGATTATCTCGATTACCCCACACTTCGAGCTTCTGTCCCGGCCCAACGATAGAGCCCTTCAACGTACCTGTATGGCCATTTAAGTCCAACCCGGCATAGTTATTAAACGCACCAAGGATAACGGTACGGTTCGTAGTCACATCCCCACCAAGCCGCAAGGTACCGCCATCAATATTCAGAGCTGTCCCAGCAGCCCCTAAACTTTGGTCAGACGCAATTTGGAGTACCCCGCCCATAACGACAGTCCCCCCCCGTGTAGCTATTCGCCACACTAAGGTTCAACGTCCCTAAATCAGTCTTAACAAGTGTTGTAGAGTTGCCAGACTTATCTGTAATATTTGTACTAATATTTGCAACCGTACCGGTACCCACCATGGTCCCATCCCCCACACGAATCACAGAAACTGCACCGGTTGGGTTATAAAGAAGGCCCGCGTTTTGTGCTGCACTTTGACTTTTTTGATTCGTTACATCAAATGCAGATTGATTATACACCTTCCCATCTAAAACAATATTTGATGATGTACCTTAAGGGATAAGATAATATGATTGTGTATCATTCCCATTATGAGCAGGCGTAAACTGCATACCACCAACATCTACAGTCCCCGCTACTGTAATTGCGCCGTTCTCGGGACTGGAGGCCGTACTATGCTGAAAAATAGCATAACTACCGGCAGCCCACGGCGCACTCTCTGTTCCTGCAGCATTTGTCCAGTTTGTTTGTGCAGTATCGTCCTGCTTCCACACCCCGGAACCACCCTCCACTTGATTCGTAGGGGTCATATGAGTGCCATTCCAGAAAGATAAATTATCGGTCGAATTCGCCTCAACCAAATTGACCTGATGGTGACCTATCTGGAAACTGTCCGTTCCCCCTTGTGGAGTACCATAAACATTGAGACTTAACTTATCTCCCGTTTGGACCGTCCCCTCGTAAAGATAGAGGGTCCGTACCCCTGACCCTACATAATCAAATGATGAATGTGCTAGAACCTTCCCATTTAAAGTAAGATCACCTCCCACTTTAATAAGACCACCATGCTGACTTGTTGTGCGCGTAAAATCTGAGGTACCATCAACTTTTAAATTACCTCCAATTTTCAAATCATCCCATGGATTGGCCGCATAACCAGACTCAATCGTGCCGCCTGTCTGAATATATGTTGTACTATTACGGCTACCGATTGTACCTGCACCATTAAAAAGACCGCCATCCTCAATCGTTACATTGCTTGTATTAGGAACACTACCATAGATGTGTAATCTGCCACCATATTTTACAGTAGTCGCACCGCTATAATCCATTTCATTATAAACATCAGTTGCACCAGCATATGTTACAAGATTTAGCTGGCCACTTACATTACCTCCAAATCCTTCTTTAGCATATTGAGCATCTTGACCAGCAAAGACGGTAATCGTCCCACCATTCCCTGTAATATCTGCACCAAGCTTATCATTATTACCCGGGGAGGTGATATTCAGATCCTTAGAGTACATATTAACTGTACCGCTATCGCCGGAAAGGCTTTTAATATTAACCGCCCCCCCCCAACGCCAGAGCCCATCAGGTGAAGTGCAAGAACCACAAGCAGACCCAAGGCTAAAGATGCCGCCATTCATGATAACACCGCTAGAGGTCTCAATGCTTCCTTCTATCCCTAAAGCAAGCATACCTTGGGCTAATCGTGGTCGAACCCGTATAGCTATTTGCTGATGCCAATAATGTTGTACCCGGCCCATTTTGCACGACAGAAACCAGCTTGTTCCCATCATCTGTAATGGAATCAATATAAGGGACCATCTTACCTTGGGCAGACGTAAAAATCTTCGTCTCCCCCACTGGTTGAGACGCCCCATCATCAGCCCACGCTGACGATACCATCGAGGAGAAAGAGGACACACTTGCCAGCAATAACGCACATCGTGCGAATAGTTTTAATGACCGACGAGCAGGCACCATCTCTAATGGCAATCGCATCCCACCCTAAACCTCGCGCATTTTCATCACGAACCTTCTCCCTGAATCGTTATTTAATTAATCAAAAAATGGGAAGAAGCATCTCCTTCATCAGTCAGGCTTGTCTATAAAAAAATTACTTACCTCTTCAAATGGATTAATTTTGTCCTTATGCGTTATTAAAAAACCCAATGCTGAAAAAAGGATAGGTAACACTGCCTACTTCCTCATTTTTCTAAAGAAATCAGCCTTTTTAGAGGGAAAACTTGCCTTTTTTTACAATCAAGTGAATACCCCAATAACCTTATTTAAGTACAGCTTAGGCGAAACAGACTCTCTTAGACATCCATATAGGATTGAGCTACCCATTCCGCTACACGGATTCCATCCATCCCAGCAGAGAGGATACCCCCTGCATAGCCAGCCCCTTCCCCCGCCGGGTAAAAGCCACGCACAAGCGGGCTTTGGCCAGTATCATCCCGCAAGATGCGCAGAGGCGAAGAGGTCCGCGTCTCCACCCCCGTCATCACCGCATCATCCATGCTATAGCCCTTAATCTTGCGCTCAAAACGCGGCAGAGCTTCCCGGATGGAGGCCACGACAAAATCTGGCAAACATGTTGTAAGGTCTGTCGGGGTAACACCCGGCTGATAAGACGGCACAACCGCTCCCAAAGAGGTTGAAGCCCGCCCTGCGAGGAAGTCCCCCACTCGTTGAGCTGGGGCCCGATAAGCCCCACCACCCGCTATAAACGCAGCCTTCTCCCAATGACGTTGGAAGGCAATCCCCGCCAAAGGCTCATCGGGAAAATCCACCCCCGGCCGAACCTCCACAACAATGCCGCTATTAGCATTACGCTCCGCACGGGAATATTGGCTCATCCCATTGGTGACGACTTGACCTTCCTCCGAGGTTGCTGCGACAACTTGCCCACCCGGACACATACAAAAAGAATATACACCCCGGCCCATACTAGCATGATGCACCAGCTTATAATCCGCAGCACCAAGCAGAGGATGCCCCGCTTGCGGGCCAAAACGCGCAACATCTATCACTGATTGAGGATGCTCAATCCGCACCCCAATAGAGAAAGGCTTGGCCTGCATCGGCACGCCACTCTCATGCAGCATAGCAAATGTATCGCGTGCTGAATGCCCCACCGCCAGAATCACCCGCTCCGCAGGTAAAACCTCCCCAGTAGAAAGCCTAACCCCAGTAATCTGCCGCATATCTGGCTTATCTGCACAAGCTACCGTCTCAATGCCCTCCAGCCGTGTCTCAAACCGATATTCACCACCGAGAGCCTCAATCTGAGCCCGGAGGGACTGCACAACCGTCACTAAACGAAACGTCCCAATATGGGGTTTGGAGAGATATAAAATCTCCTCCGGGGCTCCGGCCTTTACGAATTCCTCCAAAACCTTACGGCCAAGATGACGCGGGTCCGACACGCCAGAATAAAGCTTACCATCAGAGAATGTACCGGCACCCCCCTCGCCAAATTGTACATTACTTTCCGCTGTAAATTGTGCCTTCCGCCATAGGGCGAATGTATCGGCCGTGCGCTGCCTAACAGCACGACCACGCTCTAAAATAATCGGCTTTAACCCTGCTTGAGCTAGGATAAGAGCCGCCATTAACCCACATGGCCCCGCCCCAACCACAATAGGACGCGCGGCCCTTTCACGCTGCTCTGCGGTCAATATCGGGGCGACCCAGCGCGTATCGGGGGTAGGGCGAATCTGCTGGTCATCGCCAAAACGCGCTAAAACAGCCTCACAATCCCGCACGTCACAATCGAGCGTATAGACAAGCTGTATATGCCCCCGCCGCCGTGCATCATACCCACGGCGGAAGATATGATAGGCCCGCAAAGCCTCTGCCTCTATGCCCAGACGCGTAATAATCGCCGTGCGTAGCTCATCCTCTGCGTGGTCTAAGAGGAGAGCAAGGTTACTCAAACGAAGCATAGGAGAAGAAGCTGTCATGCCCGCTCCTTTACTGCTAGCAACGCGGCTCTGGCAAGCAGGCTCAGCACAAGCAGAGCAGAAAAATGATGCATCGTGAATAAGTTTCCCTTATCATTAGCCTTCCTGTGCTTTCCTCTGCCTATCAGGATATTCATGACGACCACCGCCCATCACCACCATGACCATGACCATCATGACCACCATACGCATACACATGGGCATGGGCATGGGCATGGGCATGGGCATCATCACGGGGGGCATAGCCATGCGCCAACCTCTTTTGGTGGCACCTTCCTCATCGCCATTCTTCTCAATTCTGCCTATCTGATTGGGGAGGCCGGATGGGGATTTGCCGCCCATTCTCTCTCCCTTTTAGCCGATGCCGGGCATAATCTCTCCGATGTATTAAGCCTGCTTGCCGCATGGGGCGCACAAGCCCTCGCCCGCCGCAGCCCCAGCGAACGCTTCACTTACGGTTTTAAACGCGCCACGATTCTCACCGCTCTCCTCAATGCAACCATCCTTTTGCTCGTCACGGGGGGGATTATTTGGGAGGCTATCTGGCATTTCATCCATCCAGAAATCGTCCACGGCCGGACAATCAGCATCGTAGCGGCTATTGGCATCCTCATTAATGGTGGCACGGCCTTGTTGCTCATGCGCGGGGCGCATCACGACCTCAATATGCGCGGGGCCTTCCTCCATATGGCCTCCGATGCTCTTATGGCCCTAGGGGTTGTCATCGCAGGGGGGCTTATCACCCTCACAGGCTCTTCCTTCATCGACCCCTTAGCGAGCCTCATCGTCTCTGGGTTGATTATCTGGGGCACATGGTCGCTTCTGACCCACGCACTCGGCCTCGCTTTAGATGCGGTCCCACACAGCATCACACCACGCGCTGTTGAGGATGCCCTACGCGCTATGCCCGCTATTGCGGACCTCCATCACCTCCATATCTGGCCAATCAGCACAACCGAAACTGCTCTAACGGTCCATCTCACCCTCCACCCCTTCCCTGAAGGATACAGCGCACAAGACGCACAAAGCCAGATTGCGGCAACCCTGCATGAAGCCACCCATCTGTTGCAAGAACGCTTTGCCATCGGCCATCCGACATTCCAAGTCGAGGCTGCTACGGCTACGGCCTGCTCTACACCGCATTGCACGCCAGAGGCTCACCATACATCAACCACAACCACGGACTAACCCCATGGCTGCCGCTCTCCCACTCCCAACCCAAGAGGCCCCCCCTTATAACGCCGCAACGAAACTACGTTTGCGGGTTGCACGCCTCTCTATCCTTGTGAGTGTGATTGTCCTGAGCATCAAATACACAGCATGGGCTGTCTCACATTCCGGGGCTTTGCTCTCTGACGCTATCGAGACCATCCTGAACGTTCTTGCTGCCATCGGCACTTTATGGGCCGTTGCCTTCGCTGCACGCCCTGCGGACGACAACCACCCTTACGGACATGGCAAAGCTGAATATGTTTGGGCTGTGATAGAAGGCGTACTCGTTGTCCTCACCGCCCTCGTCATCCTTGCTATTGCAGGGCATGATGCCCTCCATATTCATGCGCCAGAAGCCCCCTTACCCGGCGCGTTGCTCAATGCTTCAGCGGGGGTTATCAACCTCCTCTGGGCACTCATCTTGCGGAAGATGGGCAAAAAACACCATTCACAAGCGCTCAGCTCCGCGGGGGATCATGTTCTCTCCGATGTTTGGGCCAGCATTGCCCTGCTCGTTGGTGTGTGCCTCATCCCTGTCCTTCATTGGCTTTGGTTGGACCCACTCCTCTCCGCCTTTGTAGCCTTAAATGTCCTATGGACAGGCTTTGGCATGATGCGCCATTCCATGACCGGTTTGCTTGATGAGGCCCCCCCGCCGGAGCTTGTCAGCCAAGTGGGCCAGACCATCACCCAAGCTGGCCAAGGCGCATTAGAGGCTCATGACCTCCGTATGCGGCGCGTTGGGGCTCTTTATTTCGTGGAATTCCATCTTATCGTCCCTGATGAAATGCGTATTACGGATGCTCATGATATTTGCGACCGCATCGAACATGCCATCCGCGCCGTATTAGGCCGCTCTTCCATTCATATTCATGTCGAGCCAGAAGACCTCGCCAAACGTCATAAACCCGGTGCAAGCGGTGTGTTGGTGATGTAACACAGCCTCCCCATACGTCCCTCCTGTTACGGTAAGGTCACATCTGCCATGCAAATGCACATCTCCCCTTGACCACACCCCGCCCTGCATCCGAATACGGGACCGAAATCCCTTCACCCTGACCCCGTGGCGGACCCACCCGAACTGTGCCCGATTCTTCCCAACCAACCCCACCTCCTGCCCCAAGCTCACCCCATGCGATGAAGCGGCGTAACCGTATCACGCGCTTTCGCCGCTCGGCACGCACGCATACAACGCATTGGCAACGCTCCCTCATCTTTTGGGCAGGAGCAATTACGGTTGGTATCATTGCATGGCTCTTTGCTCGCGCTGCTGATTATGCCAGCCATCTCTGCCTAAACTTAAACCACTGGAACCCTTATATCATGCTCGCTATCATCCCTAGCGGGCTAGCCCTCTCCATGTGGTTGACCAAACGCTTCTTCCCCGGTGCGCAAGGCTCTGGCATCCCTCAAACAATCGCTACACTGCATATTGAGGACTTCTCCCTCATCAACCGTATTTTGGCGTTACGGATTGCCTTTGGTAAAATCTGCCTCACCACCTTAGGGCTGCTCTGCGGGGCATCCATCGGGCGTGAAGGGCCAACAGTGCAGGTTGGTGCCGCTATTATGCACGCTTATTCCCGCTTTTTGGGTCATGCGAATGTCTCCACACGCCGGGGCGTTATCCTCGCGGGCGGGGCAGCCGGAGTGGCAGCGGCCTTCAACACCCCCCTTGCCGGGATTGTCTTTGCTATTGAGGAACTCTCCAGCTCCTTCCACCAACGGACCTCCGGCTTCATGCTCACAGGGGTTGTAATTGCTGGTGTAACGGCCATTGTCCTAACAGGGGGCAATTATACATATTTCGGCCATGCATCAGTTGATGTCCCTGTTGGCACAGCATGGATCGCCGTCCTCGCATGCGGCATCCTCGGCGGGCTGGGTGGTGGGGCATTTTCCGCTTTTCTCATCCGTGTGGGGAAGGGGTTGCCGGGTAAAATTGGCCGCATCCAACGCTCCAGGCCTGTTCTCTTTACCGCCCTATGCGGCGTTTTACTGGCTATTCTTGGCATTGCTAGCCATGGCGAGACATTTGGCACAGGGTATATCCAAGCCCATCACCTCGTTGATGGCTCCCGCCATGGCCATATGTCTTATTTCTTGATGAAATATGCCGCGACCATCATTTCTTATTGCTCCGGCATACCGGGCGGGTTGTTCGCCCCCTCCCTTTCCATTGGGGCATCTGTCGGGGGGTGGGTAGCACGTTTCCTCCCCCATACCGCCCCCGGTGCAGTAGTTCTGCTCGGCATGGTGGGCTATTTCTCCGGCGTGGTGCAATCGCCCCTCACCGCCACCGTCATTGTGATGGAAATGTGCGATAACCAGCAAATCACCCTTGCTTTGTTGGCCACCGCCTTCCTCGCCTTAGGCGTCTCACGCATGGTCTGCTCCCATTCCCTTTACGGGCAACTCGCCGACCAATTCCTCGCCCGGCAGGAAGGGTATCTACAAAAGCAGCATGACCAAACCCGCCAAGCCTCATCAGACCATTCCACGCCGGAAGAAGCACCATAAGGGCCGCTTCTTCCAGCATCAGCCCTTATGCGTGGGCAGATAAATCCACCACACCGATATAGCCTTCCTCTGTACCGAAGATGACAGCCCCGCCTTGGGGGGTGAAGGCAATGGCATTTACCGCACCACGGGCCACACCACCGCTACGCTGGCCATTGCATAAGGGCAGGATGCGGTCGGCCCCCGGTGCGTTATCCTCCATTGTAGCGGGGACTTCTGCGAGGAGCACCGTGCCATCCTCAAAACCAATGGCGAGAATATCATCCGTGGGATGAGCACAAACGCAGGTCACAAACAAACCCGGCAGACGTGCTAACTCCATAGGTGGCTTGCCCATTGGTCCCCCGCCAAAGAAAGGCCATAGAACAGCCGCATCCGCCCCCGAAGTCGCCAACCAACGCCCCTTACGCGTAAAACTCATGGAGGCGATTTTACGCGGATAGCCGCTCATGCGCATATTATGCCCATCGGATAAACGCCACCCATGCAGCTCATTCTCCTGCATGCTCGTCACCAAGGCCTCCCCACCGGGATGTAAGCAAAGGCCCGTATGGCTGCCTTTCCACTCTAGCGCACGCACTCTCGCCTCTTTCGACTGCACGTACCATAGAGAGGCCCCATTATAATGAGATGCCGCTAACTGCTTGCCCTTGGCATCAAAAGCGAGGCCACTCAAAGCAGAGGGATGCTCTAGCACCTTCACCGCCTCTTCATGCCCCGCCTTGTAAAGATGCACCTCCTTCTTACAAGCGCACGCCCAATGAGTTGGCGTACTAGCCAGACAATCCACCCAGCTGCGGCCCTTATGACGCTCCTCCATAGTGCCATCAGCACGCGTCTCCACCACGCGGCCATCTTCCCCGCCGCTAAGGAAGCTCTCCGGCTCACATCCCTGTGCAAGAGAGATGGCCCCCTCATGCACAGCCAGCTTACGCCACGTCTCTTGTTGGCGTAGCCCTTCCCGCGGGATGAGATGCAGCTCCCCATCCATCGTCAAGGCTGCGAAAGTCTGCCCACCCCGGCTAGCCTGCACGGCAATAATGGGGGCTTCCGCCTGATGCTCCGCCCCACGTGTTTGTAACAATGTTTTACTTAGCGGGTTGCTCATACAGCCACACACCCTTCAAAACCACGCTGCAACTGGGCACGGTCTAACTTACGCCCGATAAAGACAATGCGTGATTGCTTCGCCTCACCCTCCTTAAACGGGCCAATCATCGCGCCATCGGCCATCATATGCACCGCCTGAAAAGCAAATCGCTCCTCTTGGCCTTTAAAGTGTAAAATCCCTTTAGCTCGCAAAATATCCGGCCCTTGCTCCTGCAAAATAAGCCCTATCCACGCATTAAAGCGTTCTTCATCCAAAGGAGCCGTAACGGTGAAAGAATGGCTCGTTACATCCTCATTATGGGCGTGATGATGCCCCCCTGCCCCATGCTCATGATGATGGTCATGGCCGTGGTGATGGCCGTGTTCATGCTCATGGTCGTGATCGTGATGATGGTGGTGATCATCTTCCTCTAAGAAGTCCGGCATGGTGGTCAAAGCCCGTTTGAGGTCAAACCCACCACGGTTCAGAATATCCTCCAACGCCACATTGCCCCGCTCAGCACGATGAATCCGCACAACGGCGTTAATGGCTTTTAACTTCTGCTCCACCGCGGCAAGGCCCGCCTCATCAAGCAAATCACATTTATTGAGGATAATCACATCCGCAAACGCTACTTGATTCACCGCCTCTGGGCTTTCTTTAAGCGTTTGCAGCACATTATAAGCATCCACCACTGTTACCACAGCATCCAGCTCTGCCTTTTCGCGAATCCCGGCATCAACAAAAAAGGTCTGCGCAACAGGGGCTGGGTCTGCAAGGCCGGTAGTCTCTACAATAATGCCATCAAACTTGCCGCGCCGGCGCAAAAGACGGCTTAGAATCCGGATTAAATCCCCCCGCACCGTGCAGCAGATGCAGCCATTATTCATCTCAAAGACTTCTTCATCCGCATCTACAACGAGGTCATTATCAATGCCCAGCTCGCCAAACTCATTCACCACAACAGCGTAATTACGCCCGTGATCAGCCGTTAGAATATGGTTTAGCAAGGTCGTCTTACCCGCGCCTAAAAAGCCAGTCAGAACGGTAACGGGGATTTTGCGGTCCTGCATATCAGCCATGAGGGTTATCCTTCTCTCCAAAAACGAGGGCCATTATACGCCTCCTCCCGCGCAATACCAAAAAGAAGAACAGACGCTTGCATCACCCCCATCCCCCACCCCATATGGGAAGGAGGCCGTTACCCTCATAAGCACGGCCCTCACTTTCTAATGGAGACAAACCTATGAATGAAAACACCATTCTCATTCCCGGTTTTGACAAACCCGTATCACGCGTTGCCCTAGGCACATGGGCCATTGGTGGCTGGATGTGGGGCGGCCCTGATGATGATAATGCCGTCCGCACCATCCATCGCGCGTTAGATGAAGGGGTGGACCTCATCGATACAGCACCCGTTTATGGGTTTGGTCACTCCGAAGAAGTGGTAGGCCGCGCTTTGGCTGAAAAACCCCATAGAGCCCGCGTTGCCACCAAACTAGCCCTAGATTGGAAGGACGATCACAAGCCTTTCCGCAACTCCAGCCCTGCCCGTATCCGTAAGGAAGTGGAAGATTCCCTCCGCCGCTTACGGGTAGAGACCATCGACCTTGAACAAGTCCATTGGCCAGACCCTAACACCCCCATTGAGGACACAGCACGCGAGCTGCAAAAGCTCCATAAAGAGGGCAAGATTCGCGCACTCGGGGTGAGCAATTACTCCCCAGAGCAAATGGACATCTTCCGCGAGGTTGCGCCGCTGGCAAGCGTTCAATCACCTTACAACCTCTTTGAGCGCGAGATTGAAAAAGACGTCCTGCCTTACGCAAAAGAGCATAAACTTGCCCTGCTGGCTTATGGGCCGCTCTGCCGTGGCTTACTGACTGGCAAAATGACAGCGGATAAAACCTTCCCCGAGAGCGACCTCCGCTCTGGTGATCCGAAGTTCCAAAAGGAGCATTTTAAGGACTATCTCGCCGCTGTAGATGATTTAAAGAAAATCGCAGACCGGCACGGTAAGTCGCTCATGGTGCTCGCCATTCGCTGGGTGTTAGACCAAGGCCCAACCATTGCTCTATGGGGCGCACGCAAACCAGAGCAAATTGACGGTGTGGCTGATGTCTTTAACTGGCAGCTCACCGCACAGGATAAGAAGGAGATTGACGCTATCCTTCATCGCCACGTTCCCACACCTATCGCGCCTTCCTTTATGGCACCCCCAGCCCGGAAGGACTAACCCCCCTCTGCGTTATCCAAACGCACAACAGGGCGGCCGGACCTCCCGGCCGCCCTTTTCGTATAGTCTTCCCCTCACTCAAGGTAGCCCTAAAACTTAGCGACCACATCACACATAACGCTTGTCCTAACCCCGTAAAAACAGTTTACTCTCACCCTCATAACCGTCAGAGATAGCTCGTAAGACAACGCAGGACCCCACCATGTACGCAGTTCCCCCCGATCGCCGTTCATCTCCTTTTGGGACAACACGCTCTCTGGCAGGGGTAACCACTTTATGCGGGCTGCTCATGCTCGCAGCCTGCTCTGGCTCTGCTAAGCGGCCTGCCCTTACCCCTATGAGCCAATATGCGGATGGACGTGCAGGCCCGCTAGGCTATGATGATCGCGTCCCCGCTTTTGCAAGCGAAAACTTCGCCCCTTTTAACCGCCAAGATGTCACTGCCATCGCCCTGCGTGAATGGCGGATGTTTGGCAGCCCCGTAGCCGATGCAGACCCCCATGACCGGCCAGAACCAACCAGCCCCGCCCTCAAGCCTGAACGCCTCCCCGGCCTATGGCAGCGCATTGGGGAATATTGGTGGATAGGCCAACCCCCTGAGGAGACAGAGAGCCGTTGGACAGGCCGCACAGACGGTGATGGCCGCCTTTTTTCCGCCGCTAAAGATGGTAATTATGCGTGGTCTGCGGCCTTTATCTCTTACGTTATGCGCGTAGGGGGGGCGAATATTCGCTTCCCATATTCACCTAACCACGCCACCTATATCAATATTGCTGCTTCTGGTAATAATCCGGGCATCACAGCGCAAAATCCCGCCTCTTACGCCCCACAACGCGGGGATATACTCTGCGTAGGACGGGGGCGAAGCAGTAGCATCACCTTCTCTATGCTGCCCACCCCTTACGGCTTCCCCGCCCATTGCGGCATTGTTGTTGCCACGGGCCAAAATGCCGAGCCTTTCGGGCGGGAAATCAGCATCATTGGCGGGAATGTGGATGATGCTGTCGCCCTCACCCATGTCCCAACCGATGCAAGCGGTCATGTCAGCAGCCCAGAAGGCCAAAGCTATGATAGCCGCTACCCGTGGTGCGTCATCCTTACCCCCCGCTATGAGGCCGAGACAGACCCTAATAGCGGGCAATAAGGCAAAGGAGGCCTATTTTACAGGGAGGCCACAGGCCTTCCACCCCGTGCCGGGGCCGTGCTTATCCTCAAAACCATCAGCGACATTAGTGAGCGTTTGGTACCCAGCCTGTGCAGCTAATGTCGCCGCCTTTTGCGAGCGCACACCAGAGCGACAAATGAAGAAAAGCGGCGTGGCCTTATCTGGCACCGCTTGCTCTAAGGCATGAATAAACTCTGCCTCGCTCCCCGCTCCCCATGTTAAAGCGACAAGCTTCCTGCCTATGTTACCAAGCTCTGGCATGCCCACCTGTGCCCATTCCTCTGGCGTACGGACATCAACCAATACGGCTTGCGCCTCATTTTGCAAGCTGGACCATACCTCTTTTGCAGTGCTTTGTTTCATCCTACTTCCTGCTGTTGAATCTAAAATTCACGATTATATATGGGTTATAATACCCTTCCACGCTATTTAACGTGGTTCATAATGATGATACCCTATTTCACACGTTAAAAGCGATTCATTCCGTCGATCAGAAACAACCGGATTCTCTCATGCCTCTCACGTCACCTTGCCCCTCTTTGATTCAGGCCATCGGCAATACGCCACTCATTCGCCTCCGCCATGCCTCGGAGAGTACGGGCTGTAACATCTACGGCAAAGCAGAGTTCATGAATCCTGGTGGCTCGGTAAAGGACAGAGCCGCTCTCTCCATCATTCAGGATGGTTTTGCCCGTGGCGTGCTGCAAAAAGGCGGTACGATTGTCGAAGGTACGGCAGGTAATACAGGCATCGGCATCACACTCGTTGCCCATGCACTCGGCTGCAAAGCCGTTATTGTGGTGCCAGAAACCCAAAGCCGGGAGAAGCTAGACTTCCTGCGGATGATCGGGGCAGACCTCCGCCTCGTCCCCGCTAAACCTTATCGCGACCCCGGCAATTATGTGCATGTCTCCCGCCGTTTAGCCGAAGAAACAGGGGCCTTCTGGGCGAATCAATTTGATAATACCGCCAACCGTGAGGCCCATCGCACCACCACCGCACCAGAGATTTGGTCCCAATTACAGGGTAAAGTCGATGCATTTACCTGCTCCTGCGGCTCTGGTGGAACATTAGCCGGTATGGCCTTCGGCCTGCGCGAACTCGCCCAACGTGATGGTGCAAAAACCCCCGACATCGTCCTTGCCGACCCAGAAGGCTCCGGCCTTTATGGGTGGGTCACGGCAAATGACCTCAGCATAAGCGGGGGCTCCATTACCGAAGGGATTGGCCAATCCCGCGTTACAGCAAACCTAGAAGGTTGCGCCCCTGATCATGCTGAACGCATCCCCGATGCGGAAGCTTTGGAACAAATCTATCATCTCACAATGGAGGAAGGACTCTCCGTTGGGGGGTCATCAGGCATTAATATTGCTGCGGCTATCCGCATAGCCCGCCGGTTAGGGCCGGGGCATAACATCGTCACTATCCTCAGCGATGGCGGGGCGCGTTATCAATCCAAGCTTTTCAACCCGGATTTCCTCCGCAGTAAGAACCTCCCTACCCCACCTTGGATGTCATAACTTTGGATGTCATAAACCGCTTCACGCTCCGCCCTCACCGGCGAAGCAAACGCGCGGCAAAGAAGCCATCCATGCCCCCTTCTGCAACATTCATCCCCGGATGAGTGCGGAAATAACCTTCCTCCGTCCGTGCGCGCGGTAGGGCAGCAAGCTCCTCCTCCGTAAAGGGAGATAACTCCCACCGCCCATCTTCTAACGCATGGGCAATGCGCTGGGGGCCTTCTTCATCCTGTAATGAACAAACAGCGTAAAGCAACATCCCACCGGGCTTGAGCATCTCATAGGCCGCATCAATAAAACGGTCTTGCCCAGCAGCCAGCGTGGCAATATCGCGTGGCCGTTTAATCCACAACACATCAGGATGCCGCCGCAACGTCCCCGTGGCCGAGCAAGGCGCATCCAACAACACAGCATCCAAGGGGGCTGATGGACGCCAGCGCAGCGCATCCCCCACCACAATCTCCGCTTTTAAACGCAGACGGGCCAGATTGTCGCGCAGCCTCTGGGCACGTGGTTTTTCACGCTCTACAGCCACCACCTCAGCCCCTGCACAAAGGAGCTGCGCTGTCTTGCCCCCCGGAGCTGCGCATAAATCCGCCACGCACTTGCCGCTCATATCGCCCATCAATCGCACCGGCATAGCCGCCGCCATATCTTGCGCCCAAAACTGCCCTTCCTCAAAACCGGGTAAGGCAGAAAGTTTCGTCCCCGCAGGGTAACGCACGCTCCCCGTTGGTAAGGTCTTACCCCCTTCTGGGGCCTCACAACCGGGTTTGAGCGTCACATCAAGAGGGGCTTCTTGATAAAAACCTTGCGTAATAGACCGCGCGCGCCGCCCCCATGCGCTCCATAACCACGGCGGCACATCTAACCGCGCATCATCCAGCCCTTCCTTTAGCGTGTCCGCTTCCCGCGCCACACGGCGCAACACAGCATTTGCAAGCCCCGCAAAAGGCGACAGCCCCCGCCGATGCAGCAAATCCACAATCGTGCCGACTGCCGCATGAGGCGGCGTTTGGAGCGGCAAAAGCTGTGCCACACCTAGTAACAATGCACAGCGTACAGGCTCTGGCGGTTGACGCCGCAAAAGCGGCTGGAGCAGCTCCGTCATACTGCCCAAATGCCGCAAAGTCGCTGCGGCAAGCCGGTGCGCTGCGGCCCTATCGCGCCCTTCACATGGACTACGCTCTAAGGTCGTCTCCAGCATCCGGCGATGCTCCACCACACCGCAGACAATATCGAAGGCTAAATCCCGCACCGGGTCTTCATGGCGCGATATAGAGGCAGGACGTACCGTTTTACGGCGGCCTCGCCCCCCTTTAGGGCGTGCAGAGGCAGGACGAGGAGAAGAAGCATGTGTCATGCGCCCGTTTTCGGGAGTTACATATAGAAAAGTCAAGAGGGTTTTTATAGCGACCTCAAGAAGCTCTTGACCCCTCCCCTTAAAGAGAGTGCAATCCCCCCATGACGCAGAATCACTCCATCGCCCAAGCCCTCACCGAGATTCGCAACCAGATGGCCACGGCCTGCCATAACGCGCATAGGCAAGCTGATGAGGTTCAGCTTGTTGCTGTCAGCAAGTTCCATCCCCAAGAGGCCGTGCGGGAGGCTCTCAAAGCAGGGCAACGCATTTTTGGTGAGAATCGCGTCCAAGAAGCAGCCGCAAAGTTCCCCGCTTTACGAGAGGAATGGCCGGAGCTTAAGCTCCATCTCATCGGCAGCTTACAAACAAATAAAGCCGTTGAAGCCTGCGCTCTCGCCGATGTGATTGAAAGCCTAGACCGCCCCTCCCTCAGCACCGCACTGGAAAAAGCGGCCCAAAAAACGGGTCGCTTACCGGAGCTTTTTGTTCAGGTCAATATTGGCGATGAGCCACAAAAATCCGGCATTAGCCCCTTAGAGGCTGACCGATTTATCGAAGATGCTCTCTCACGTTTTGGGAGCCGCATTAAAGGGTTGATGGCCATCCCGCCTCTCCATGCGGACCCACGGCCTTTCTTCCAAAAGCTTGCTCGCCTCAATCACCGCCATGGCCTACCAGCACTCTCTATGGGAATGTCGGCTGATTTTGAAATCGCCATTGCTGAAGGGGCTACAATCATCCGTGTTGGCACCGCCATTTTTGGAGACCGTCCCGCCAGCCCATAACGACATAAAAGAGAGTTTTTTGCCCTTTCCGTCTTGCATTTTACATAAAAAAACTGTCATGAAGCCAGAATCATAGTCAGTGCCTCTAGCGGGGCGTTACTGCCTGTCTTCCTGCGGGGGATGGGTGTCTATCAGTCAAACAGGATGATTTCTCCATGTCTGAACAAGATGGCATATCCCTCAAGGATTCATCAGCCGATGCACGCTATCCCGATTCTACGGGCCAGCCGACAGCCGTTCCTCCCCCAGCAGAAGGAGGCCATGCGCGGCCCAAAGGCTTTGGAGCTATGCTCGCAGCGTTGGGCGTGGTGTATGGTGATATCGGGACCAGCCCGCTCTATGCTCTGCAATCCTCTATCCGCACCGTGGGGACAGAAACCCACCCCGCCCAAACATGGGAGGTTATCGGTCTTACCAGCCTGACCTTCTGGGCTTTGATGCTCATTGTGACCATCAAATACGTTATGCTCGTTATGCGGGCCGACCATAATAAAGAGGGTGGGATTATTGCCCTCATGGCCTTGGCACAACGCGTTTGCAAATCCACCTATTTCCGCTGGGTGTTTGGTTTAATTGGGATTGCCGGGGCCTGCCTCTTTTTTGGTGATGGCATTATTACACCCGCTATCTCCGTTCTCTCTGCCGTGGAAGGGGTGGAAGTCTCCGTCCCTGAGGCCTCACCCTTCATCATTCCCGCCGCGATTATGGTGCTACTGGGCTTATTTGCAGCCCAAGCCCTCGGTACCGGGAAGATTGGGCGTGCCTTTGGCCCGATTATGTTGGTCTGGTTTATTACCATCGCCCTCTTAGGCGCGCGCGCCATTACGCTGCATCCGGGGATTATACTCGCTCTCTCCCCCCTAGAGGCTATTCGCTTCATCGTCACACACGGGAAGCTTTCCTTCATTGCACTCGGCTCTGTTGTGCTGTCCGTTACAGGTGCGGAGGCCCTTTATGCGGATATGGGGCATTTTGGTCGCTCCCCTATTCGTTATGTCTGGATATTCCTCGTACTACCGGCTTTGACGCTCAATTACTTTGGGCAAGCGGCCATGATTATCCATAACCCCACGACCTTGGCGAACCCCTTCTACTACCTTGCTCCGCATTGGATGCAAATCCCAATGCTGCTGCTGGCTACATGCGCTACCATTATTGCTAGTCAGGCTGGTATTTCGGGCAGCTTCTCACTCTGCCGGCAACTCATTCAACTGGGATACTTGCCTCGTACACGCATTATTCACACCAACCCGCATGAGGAAGCGCAAATCTACCTGCCTTCCTTCAACTGGATGTTGGCCTTTGGGGCTGTTGTCCTTGTGCTTGCCTTCCGCTCCTCCTCTGCCTTGGCATCTGCTTATGGTATCGCTGTGACGGGGACCTTCCTCTGCACCTGTGTGCTTGCCATGGTCGTGTTCCACCGCGTCTTCCAATGGAAAAGCTACGCTGTGGGAGTTGTGTTCGGCTTCTTCTTCCTCCTTGATGGCGTGTTCTTCTCCGCCAATGTGATGAAGATTCCAGAGGGCGGATGGGTGCCGCTCAGCATCGCAGCGGGAAGCACACTCATCATGACCACATGGCAGCGGGGCCGTCAGCTCATCCGTAATACAAAGAAACGCGACGCCGTGCCGATGGGCTCCTTCATCACACGCCTTACCCAATCTCGTACCATCCGCGTGCCTGGTCTTGCAGTCTTTCTGACCTCCGACCCAGAGATGGTCCCCGATGCCCTCCTTTATAACCTGCGCCATAACAAGGTTCTTCATCAAACGGTCTTGTTTGTAACGGTCCAAACACTTGACCAACCAGAGGTTGAAGCTGCCGAGCGCATGACTGTTAAGGAGCTCTCACCGGGCATCCGCCGTGTTATCCTGCGTTATGGGTTTATGGAGATGCCAAATCTCCCCGTTACCCTCGCCCAGATGACTGAAATGGACTTCGACCCCATTCAGGCCTCTTACTTCACCTCTCATGACCTCGTCTTTCGCTCCAAAGTGCCGAAGATGTCGCTCTGGCGGATGTGGATTTTCCTTTATTTGCTCAATAACGCGACCTCTATTTCGGAGTTCTTCCGTATTCCACCAGAGCGCGTTATGGAGTTCGGGGTGCGGGTCGCGATTTAAGCGTGACCTCACCCTTACCCCTCGCCCTTTATATTCATTGGCCTTTTTGCCTCTCTAAATGCCCGTATTGTGACTTCAACTCCCATGTACGGGAGACCATCCCGCAGGAGCGTTTTACACAAGCCCTGCGGGATGAATTACGCTATGAAGCCGCTCTTTTAACACAAGATGCTCCCCGCCATCTTGTCTCCATCTTCTTCGGCGGGGGGACGCCCTCCCTCATGCAGCCAGAAGCTGTTCATCAACTTATTGAGGATGCGCGCCAGCTTTTCCCTAGCGTGAATGACCTAGAGGTCACGTTAGAGGCCAACCCCACCAGTGTGGAAGCTGATAAGTTCCGTGCTTTTGCCCAAGCCGGGGTTAATCGCCTCTCCCTCGGCGTGCAGAGCCTACATGATGCAGACCTCGCCACGCTTGGCCGCCAACATTCCGCACAGCAAGCACTTACCGCGCTAGAGCTTGGACGTCGCTTATTCCCGCGCCTCTCTTTCGACCTCATCTATGCCCGCCCCGGCCAAACAGAAGCTCACTGGCAAGCAGAGCTCCGCACAGCCCTCGCCCTCGCCGCGGACCATCTCTCCCTGTATCAACTCACCATCGAGCCCGGCACGGTATTTGAGACCCGTCATCGGCGCGGTGCCCTTACCCTCCCAGAAGATGACCTCGCCGCCCGCCTCTATGAAATGACGCGTCATGAGGCCGCCACCTATGGCTTGCGCGATTATGAAATCTCCAACTACGCTATCCCCGGTGCCGAGAGCCGCCATAACCTTACCTATTGGCATTATAATGATTATCTCGGTATTGGCCCCGGTGCCCATAGCCGCCTTACCCGCCAAGGCCAGCTCTACGCAACACGCCGCCATCGCGCCCCAGAGCCATGGGCGGAGCGTGTTGCCCATTATGGCCATGGCACACGCATACAAGAAACCCTCACCCCGGAGATGAAAGCACGAGAGGCTCTCCTCATGGGCTTACGCCTCCGCGAGGGTATTAACAAAGCCCATTTCGCCCAGCGTACGGGCCTCCCTCTCCAAGACTGTCTCGAGCCTGTAATTCTACAAGCCTGCTTGGAGGAAGACTATCTACAGCAGGATGAACATACACTCCGCGCCACAGAATCCGGGCGTCTCCTGCTAGAGGCCATGCTCAGCCAACTCGTCCTCTAAAACGGGGCTTCACACACACGCAGCGCAGCCTTATCTTTAAAGCTATGCCCAACCAAGCTTCAACGCCGCTCCATCTCATCAAATTGATTGTCGGCTGCACATCACCGGAGATGCTGCAAGACTGGGTCGCTATAGAGCGTCATAACGGCATTGCTTATGTCCGCACCCGCACTATGCCCAAACGCGCAGAGGAGATTCTCCAAACGAAAGGATCGATTTATCGCGTCATAAACGGCCTCATTATGTGCCGACAACCCATTATTGGCTTTGATACCTACACGCGTGATGATGGTCACCAAGGCACGCTCATCCTCGTCTCTGATGAGGTCATCCCTACCCAACCACGCCCGATGCGCCCCTTCCAAGGCTGGCGTTACTTCAAAGCAGAGGACGCCCCGCCTGACCTCAACCACACTGCAACAGGCGTGGCGGATGACGGGGTCAGCTCCCTCCCTATCGCCTTACGCAACCGCCTCTCGGAGCTGGGATTACTTTAATGCCGCTACTGTCTCACAACAGGCCATAACGGCGCGTAATTGGTCCTCTAACTGCGCACTCTTGGCCGGGAAGACGCCCTCAAAAACCGCTGTCCCCACAGTAAACCCCGCTGCCCCAGCACGCCGTACCACCTCAATTTGCTCCGGCGTGCTGATGGACCCTGCAACAATCACTGGTTTTTCCACCGCAGCACAACTCGCCCGGATGACCTCTGGCACATCCCCATCATTGCGGTAAGCGAGCAGGTCCAGCCCTGCCACAGCGGAATGAGCCGCCCATTCAGCCGCATTACGGGCAATCTCCTCCGGTGTGCCTTTCAACACGCTAGGATGCCCCACCACATGCCCCGCAAAGGGATAATAGGCGACATTATGCCCCTCTAGCAGGGGCAGAACATCAGGCACATGCGTCCCGCCCATCAGACAATCCACCCCTAACGCTAACCCCGCCTTCACCGAGTCCAATTCTCGCTGACGATCAGGCGAGACAACCTCCAAATACACACGCGCCCCAGCAGAGCGAATAACCTCAGCCAAACGCTGCAAGGCGGGGATAGGTAAACCAATATCTTTAAAGCCGATGTCTTTTATCCCCAGGCGCAACGCCGTCTCCACCACAGTGAGAGCATGCTCTACCGTGCGGTCATCCTTTGTGAGCATGAAAATAAACCGAAAACTCTCCATCACACACACCCTCCATAAAGCTGGACATCCAAGCGTCGCGCTTTCATGATTATCTCACCCCCTTATCACTATGCCAAGGATACCCCCATGACGGACGCCCCACGCATCCCCCCTCATCATGAAATTGAGACCGCTTTTGAAGAGGATAATCACACTATCAGCGGTGAAAATCCCTTCCTTCTCTTTCAGGATTGGATGAACTTAGCCGAGGCAAAAGAACCTAACGACCCTAACGCCATGGCCCTCGCCACGGTTGATGCCACCGGCCTGCCCGATGCGCGTATGGTGTTGCTCAAAGGCTTTGATGATGAAGGCTTCGTCTTTTACACCAATAGCGAATCCGCCAAAGGGCGCGAGTTAGACCATAATATGCAGGCCGCTCTACTTTTCCACTGGAAGTCCCTGCGGCGGCAAGTGCGCATCCGAGGGACGGTCTCGCTCTTACCAGCAGCAGAGGCGGACGTCTATTTCCAATCCCGCCCGCGTGCAAGCCGCATTGGCGCATGGGCTAGCCAGCAATCCCGCCCTATTGAGAGCCGCAAAGCCCTCTGGCAGGTGGTGACAAAAGAGGCCGCCCATTTCGCTATTGGGAGCATCCCCCGCCCCCCTTATTGGAATGGCTATCGCGTCCGCCCCTCCACTATTGAGTTCTGGATGGATAAACCCTTCCGCTTACATGACCGCGTTCTCTTTACCCGCAGCCCAGATGGGAAAGACTGGACAACCCAACGTCTCTTCCCCTAAGAGGCGGCCTCAAAGGATATGACGGGCTTTTACCGGCCTGTCATAATCCGCTCGACCAGCTCCTTCACTGTCGGGATATGCCCATTGGCATAGAATGGGTCTGTCGCAAAACGCCACGCATTCGTCCCACCAAAAACGAGATTATGATCCACAATCTGCCGTTGTTCTTCCAAAGGCACATCCTGAATATGAGAAATCTCCTGCAAGGTCTTTTGGATGCAGAAAGAACGCGGATCCGCCCGCTGCCCCGTATTAAAGGCGGGGCCTTTCTGGCTCCAATTTGAGAAGCGACATTGCGAGAGGCACCCCATACAGGCCGCTTGGTCAGCCAAAACCTGCCGCGCTGTCTCTAAAGTCTCAAACACCACCGTATCATCAGGTGTACGCATCGGCTGGGTATAACCCGCCTCTTTCCATCGTGCGATGCGCTCTACATCCTCAGCTTGGACAAAAACCTCACGGCCCCGCCCACCTAAACAAACAGGCGTATCAAACACGCCTTCTGCTGCGCTCTTAAATGCAACCTGACGCTCAGACCGTTCCCGCAAACCACGCAAAAAGCTGTTCTGCACCGCAGAAGAATAAAAACCCGTTGGCGAGAAGCGATTTAGGTAAACATCCCCCTCCTTTAGCGTAAGGAGCAGCTGCTTCCATGCCTCTGGGATGGGACTTTCTTTTGTTAAAAGTGGGCGCGTCCCAAACTGGAAGGCGATCAGGCCAATCTCTGGGTTATCAAGCCAATCATTCCACTCTTCCAGATGCCACACACCACCTGCCATGATAATGGGCACATGCTGTAGGCCAAAGCCATTCAAGACCTTCCGTAGAGCAACCACACGATGATAAGGCTCCTCCGGGGCGAGAGGGTTCTCAGTATTGGAGAGGCCATTATGCCCCCCAGCCCGCCATGGGTCCTCATACACGACCCCACCAAGCAGCTCCGCTGAACGGACATAAGAGCGTTTCCAAAGTGCACTAAATGCCCGACCGGAAGATACAATCGGGTAATAAGGCACCCCAAAACGCGCAGCAATCTCCGAGAGGCGATAGGGCATCCCCGCACCGCATGTCAGACCATGAATCAGCCCCGGTGCCCCCTCCAAAATCCCCGTAATAACATCCTCTGCCGCGCCCATCTCCCACAAGAAATTGGCATGGATACGACCACGACCGCCAGAGATATCGTGCGCTATCTTTGCTTGAGCAATGCCGCCCTCAATAGCATAGCGCACCAACTCGCCCTGCCGTTCGCGGCGCGTCTTGCCATGGTAAAGCTGCGGAACGGGACGCCCCTGCTCATCATAACTATCAGCATTAACGGCAGAAATCGTCCCGACTCCTCCCGCCGCAGCCCAGTAACCGGCAGAAATACCATTGGAGACAGAAACACCCTTGCCCCCTTCAATCAGAGGCAAAACCTCCTGACCACCAAAACGGACGGCATTGATCGACTTCATAGAGGTCAGACGTCCCCGCTATGCAACCACAAAAAAACCACGAGAGGGGGCACACCCCCTCCCACACAAAACTCACTCCGCATCACGGCGTGGACGACCCGGCTTAGCACCGACAGTCTCGGTAATATCCTCACCAGTCTCTTGGTCCACAACCCGCATGGAGAGCTTTACCTTACCACGGTCATCAAAGCCAATCACCTTGACCTTAACAGCATCACCTTGCTTGACGACATCCGTCGTCCGCCCTACGCGCCCCTCAGCAAGCTCAGAAATATGTACTAAACCATCTTTAGGACCAAGGAAGTTAACAAACGCGCCAAAATCAGCCGTCTTAACAACTTTACCGTCATAAATCCGGCCAATTTCTGGCTCTGCTACAATGCCCTCAATCCGGCTAATGGCTTTTTGCGCCTGCTCATCATTGGCAGCGGCGATCTTAATGACGCCATCATCCCCGATATCGACCTTCGCACCGGAATATTCAACAATCTCGCGAATAACTTTTCCACCCGAGCCGATTACATCGCGAATCTTCGCCACAGGCACCGTCATCGTGGTAATTTTCGGCGCATTACCGGCAACATCTGTCCGGCCTTCAGCCAGAGCCTTGCTCATTTCGCCGAGAATATGCAATCGCCCTTCCCGCGCCTGCTCCAAGGCAACCTTCATAATCTCTGGCGTAATGGAGGTAATCTTGATGTCCATCTGCAAGGCTGTCACACCCTCAGACGTCCCTGCCACCTTGAAGTCCATATCCCCAAGATGATCCTCATCACCCAAAATGTCCGTCAGCACAGCATGGCCGCGCTCTTCTTTAATCAGACCCATCGCAATCCCTGCCACAGGGCGCGGCATCGGCACACCCGCATCCATCAGGGAGAGAGAGGTCCCGCACACAGTCGCCATGGAGGAGGAGCCGTTACTCTCTGTAATTTCAGAGACAACACGCAATGTATAAGGGAACTCCTCCTTAGAAGGAAGAAGCGGATTAATCGCACGCCATGCCAACTTACCATGGCCAATCTCGCGCCGCCCCGGTGAACCCATACGACCACATTCCCCAACGGAGAAAGGCGGGAAGTTGTAATGCAGCATAAAACGGGAGCGATATTCCCCCTCCAACGCATCAATCACCTGCTCATCTTGGCCCGTGCCCAAGGTCGCCACAACAAGAGCCTGCGTCTCCCCACGGGTAAAGAGAGCCGACCCATGAGAGCGCGGCAGCACACCAACTTCCGCCATGATAGGACGCACTGTCTTTGTATCGCGACCATCAATACGGATGCCGGTCTTTAAGATGGCACCACGCACCACCTGCGCTTCCAAATCCTTAATCATCGGTTTAGCAAGCTCGGGGTCGAAGCCTTCTTCCTCCAGCGTTGCAACAATCTTCTCACGCGCCGCAGAGACCTTCTCCACACGCGCTTGCTTGCTGCGCTCCTTATAGGCTTCGGCAATCAGCTTATTACCTACCTTATCAACACGCTTGCGCAGAGCCACTTCCTCTTTGGAAATCTCCGGCAAATCCCACGGTGCGCGTGCCGCATGCTCGGCAAGGTCAATAATCGCGTCAATCACAGGTTGGAAGGCCGTATGGCCCAGCATGACGGCCTCAAGCATCTCCTCCTCGGAGAGCTCTTGCGCCTCAGACTCAACCATCAACACGCCTTCAGCCGTCCCTGCTACAACGAGGTCCAAACTGCTATCAGTCACCTCGCTCAGGGTCGGATTGACAACAAATTTGCCATCAAGACGACCAATGCGCGCAGCCCCAACCGGACCAAAGAAAGGAATACCCGACAATGTCAATGCCGCAGAACAACCGATGAGCGAAACCAGAGCCGGATCATTCTCCATATCATGGCTTAAAACAGTCGCCACGACCTGTACTTCGTTACGGAAATTATCCGGGAAAAGCGGACGAATCGGACGATCGATTAAGCGCGATGTCAGCACTTCATTCTCAGAAGGACGCCCCTCCCGCTTGAAGAACCCACCCGGAATCTTCCCCGCGGCGTAAGCTTTCTCCTGATAATTCACTGTCAGAGGGAAGAAATCCTGCCCCGGCTTTACCGTCTTAGCCCCTACAGCGGTACATAACACGACTGTATCGCCATAAGTAACCATGACCGCACCATCAGCCTGACGAGCAATCTTCCCCGTCTCGAACACTAGCGGACGGCCCGCCCACTCAATCTCTTTGCGGAAATAATTATCAAACATTCTGTCTTCCTCCGGAAGCAATTCTAAAAAGCCCTGCTCGCCCCAGTCTTGAACAGCGTTTCGGACGGCATGGCGGAGATGATGCACCAACGCACCATGACACCATGTGGCCTGAAACGCCGAAAAAACGTTCCCTGGCGGCTATAATGCAAGGCCAAAACCCGGAGAGAGTTCCCCTCCGGGCCATGGATGAAATCTCAGCGGCGCAGGCCGAGACGTTCAATCAGCGTCTTATAACGCTCATCACTCTTACGCTTTAGATAATCCAACAGCGCGCGGCGGCGACCAACAAGCATCAACAACCCACGGCGGGAGTGGAAGTCCTTTTTATGGGTCTTCATATGCTCGGTAAGATTCACAATCCGCTCGGTCAGCAAGGCAACCTGCACTTCCGGGGAGCCTGTATCATCCTCAGCACGGCGATATTCAGCAATAAGCTGGCTGCGGCGTTCAGCAGTGATCGACATCGTGTTCTCCAAAAAACAAATGGTTTTCCAACATTCTGACTGCCCGTAACCGCCCTTCAGCCGCCCGGCACAGCCCGATAACATGCCCCCCTACCGTAACCCGCCACAATGGAACATCCTCCATATTAGCAGGCACGTCCCCTTCAAGATGAACCAACGTCACCGCTTGCCCACAAATCAGGGCCTTCCCCTCTGCTTCTGTAACGGCCAACGCCGGGATGTCGACCAGCGCGGTCGCCGCATCCAGCAAAGGAACCGGAAGGGCATATGCCTTGTCTCTAGTTTTGGCCGATTTGTCTAGTGCTAACTGCTCAATCTCATAAGCATGAGAGAGATCAAACGGCCCACATTTCGTCCGCCGCAAGACCGAGATATGCCCTACCGTGCCACAAGCTAGAGCAATATCCCGTGCTAAAGAGCGCATATAAACACCCTTGCCCGACTGCACCTCGAACACAGCTGTATCCGCATCTGGCCGCTCAATCAGCGTAATCGAATCGATCCGCGCTGGGCGAGGCGGCAAATCTGGTGGGCGACCTGCACGGGCTAGGTCGTAAGCACGTTGCCCCCCCACACGCAGGGCAGAAAACACAGGCGGCACCTGCATCACATCCCCACATAATGCAGGAAGAACAGCCCGTATCTCCTCATCAGATGGCCGTTTATCAGAGCGCGCAAGGACCTCGCCCTCACGGTCATCCGTTGTACGGCTTTCCCCAAAAGATAACGTAAAGCGATACCGCTTTGTCGCATCCATAATATAAGGAATCGTGCTCGTGGCCTTACCAAAAGCAATAGGCAAAACGCCAGAAGCCAACGGGTCCAGCGTCCCCCCATGCCCGGCTTTACGCCCATCAAAAAGGCGTAACACCCGGCTTACCATCGCTGTAGAGCTCGGCCCTAATGGCTTATCAAGAATCAACCAGCCATGTATATCGCGCCCTGTCTTACGCGCCATAACGCGCCTTATTCTGCATCATCAGAATTAGACGAACCACGGCCCCCAGCCTTTAAATCACGCTGAACCTCTGGAGAACGCAGAATCGTTTCCACCTCCATAGCATGCTCTAACGATATATCAGGCTGAAAATGCAGTTCCGGCACAGTCCGCAACCGCAACGCAGTGGCAAGACGCTTACGCAAAAAGGGCGCGACACGTTTTAACGCAGGCAAAACAGCCTCGACATCATCACGCCCCAACCGGGTTACAAACACCGTTGCATGACGAAAATCCGGCGAGACACGCACTTCCGTCACCGTGATGGTAACGCCGTAAAGCTCCGGGTCCCGGAACTCCGTCCGCGCGAACACATCCGCCAAGACATGTCGCACCTCCTCCGCAACGCGAAGTTGGCGCGTACTCGGCCCGACAGGATTTTCACCTGCCGGGGTTAACAAATCAAAGGATGATCGTTTCTTCAAGCGGGAATCTCTTCCATCTCAAAACATTCCACAACATCACCCTCGCGCAGGTCATTATACCCTGCGAAGGAAAGACCACACTCATAGTTATGAGCCACTTCGCGGACATCATCCTTAAAGCGTTTCAGCTGGCTTAGCTCACCCTCATGGATGACCACATTGTCGCGCAACAGCCGCACGCCACAGCCGCGCTTGACAACACCTTCCGTCACATAACAACCAGCGACCTTACCCACCTTGGTAATATTAAAGACCTGACGAATCTCCGCATAACCAAGGAACTTCTCACGATGTTTCGGCGCGATGCGGCCTTTAACCAGCGTCTCCACATCATCAGCCACCTGATAAATGATGGAGTAATAGCGAATATCCACACCATCACGCTGGGCCAGCTCACGCGCCTGCACTGTAGCACGCACATTGAAGGCAATAATCACAGCATTGGAGGCTTTAGCAAGCTGCACGTCACTCTCGGTGATTTGCCCCACAGTGGCATTCAGCACACGCACAGCCACTTCCTCATGAGACAACTTCTCGACCGTTGCTTGAATCGCCTCAGCAGAGCCTTGCACATCGGCTTTGACGACCAAAGCCACTTCCTTCTGCTCGCCTGCTTGAATCCGCGCCAACATCTGGTCCAGCGTGCCACGCGCTGCCACCTGCATCGCCGCAACCTTCTCTTGCGCCTTACGCTGGCGGAACGCGCTAATCTCACGCGCCCGATTCTCACTATCGACAACAACAAAAGGTGCCCCGGCATCAGGCACACCGCTCATCCCCAAAATCTCTACAGGGACAGACGGACCAGCCTTTTTAATCTGCTTGCCGTGGTCATCCAACAAGGCACGAACACGGCCCCAATGCGCACCGGCAACCACAATATCCGTCCGGTTGAGCGTCCCCTTCTGCACGAGAACAGTCGCAACAGAGCCACGACCACGGTCCAAACGGCTCTCAATCACGGCACCCTCTGCAATGCGATTCGGGTTCGCCTTCAGGTCCAAAATCTCAGCTTGCAGAAGGATAGCCTCTAAGAGTTTATCCAACCCCTCCCGCTTAAGCGCAGAAACCTCAACCTCCTGCGTATCACCGCTCATGCTCTCAAGCACAATCTCGTGGTTTAGCAGCTCAGTCCGCACACGGTCTGGATTCGCACCAGGCTTATCAATCTTGTTAATCGCCACAATAATCGGCGCATTAGCAGCCTTGGCATGCTTGATAGCCTCAATCGTCTGCGGCATCACGCCATCATCCGCGGCTACAACCAACACCACAATATCCGTCACAGAGGCACCACGCGCCCGCATGGAGGTAAAGGCTTCATGGCCCGGCGTGTCGATGAAGGTCACCTTCTGCCCAGAAGGCACCGTTACCTGATACGCCCCGATATGCTGAGTAATCCCCCCAGCCTCACCATGAGCCACATCCGTGGTCCGCAACGCATCCAGCAAGGAGGTCTTCCCATGGTCAACATGGCCCATCACCGTCACAACCGGCGGACGCGGCTTCATGTCCTCTGGTTTATCCTCAATGCCCTCAATGCCAAGCTCAACATCGCTATCAGCCACACGCTTAATGCGATGCCCGAACTCACTCACAACAAGCTCAGCGGTATCACCATCAATGCTCTGAGCCGCAGTAGCCATCACGCCCATCTTCATAAGCGTCTTGATAACTTCACCCTGACGAGCAGCCATACGGTTTGCTAGCTCACCTACTGTGATAGTCTCCGGCACCGTCACATCGCGCACAACACGCACTTGGTCAGAGCGCAAACGCTCCAACTCCGCCTGCCGCCGTTCCCGGTCCCGCTGACGGCGAACAGAGGCCAGAGAACGTGTCTTACCATCATCACCCTCAATGGCAGCCCGCACATCAATCCGACCAGAGCGACGATCCTGCCCTGCCCCACCACGACGCGGTGAAGAAGAACGACGGGATTGCGTGGTCGAACGCCGCGCACCACCCCCGCCGCCACCGCGACGTGAAGGCGTAGCAGCCTCATCGTCCCCAGCTGCCGCCGCAGCGGCCCGACCACGCAGATGCAATGTCTCATTACCACTCGGCCGGGCCGCCGCAGACCGCGAAGACGCCGCCGGAGTATTCACCGGACGACTCGGCATAATGGCACGCTCTGCCAAAGGCCGCAGCCGCTTCGTCGGCTCTGCTAGTTGAACGCCACCCGCTGTAGAGCTTGTTAAAGGAGGGGGAACTTGCTCCGCCGCTTCCTTACGCCGTGCAGCCGCCTCGGCCTTGCGTGCTTTTTCTTCTTCCGCACGCGCCCGTGCTTCTTGCTCCGCTGCAGCGCGTTGGCTTTCGGCCTCAGCTTTCTTACGAGCTTCTTCCTCAGCAGCGGAGCGAATACGAATCTTCTCTGCTTCGCGACGAGCTTCTTCTTCCGCCTCACGCCGTGCCGCTGCTTCAGCTAGAACGCGCTGCCGCTTCTCTTGCTCGGAGGCTGTCAGGCCCCGCACACCAGTCGCGCCGCGGCCACCACGCCCGCCACTGGCATTACTGCGTTTAGGCTTACGCACCTCAACACGGACCTCCTTAGAGCGTCCATGGCTAAAACTCTGCCTAACAGAGCCTGCCTCTACCGTCCGCCCAACTTCCTTACGGCCCGCAGGACGCAGGGAAAGGCGACCAGAGCTCTTGCTCTGCCCTTCTTTAGGGGTTGCCCCTTTTGGAGTGTCATTCTGGTTGCGCTCGTTGCCGTCGCTCATAGTCTCTGCCTGTCCCTTACTGCCCTATCTCAGGGCCGGGAGGTGTACATTCTGCCACCCCCGCAAATCTCTTATATTCCGCCTTCACCCGCTCCGCCAGCGCA
The DNA here is from genome assembly GCF_009725755.1 of Bombella sp. ESL0385. Taxonomy (GTDB): domain Bacteria; phylum Pseudomonadota; class Alphaproteobacteria; order Acetobacterales; family Acetobacteraceae; genus Bombella; species Bombella pollinis. Next base: position 478,369 of record NZ_WNIJ01000001.1, on the reverse strand, counting down.
CCGGGGGACATCACCGCATAAACGGCACGCTCCCGCCCAAATGACGCTGCCAAAACATGGCCCGGCACCCAGACCACCGGAAGCTCCCGATGCCCTGAAAGCAGACGGGCCACCTCATCCTGACTCGCACCTGCTGCACAAATAACTACCCCGACTCTACCGGCGACTATACGTTCCCGGCATTTCTGAAATCCACACACCGATTCACCAGCACGTCGCCCCAGACTGATACCATCCAGAAGACGCTTTGCCAAACCATCCCTTACAGATTCTATAAGAGATGCGGGCACGTCCACCTTTTGCCGAGCCGCCCGCGCAAAAAAACGCGGTAATTGCGGGTCCTCCAACACGGCACGCTCTGCACGCAGCCACATCCCCCGCCCCGGCAAGCGCGCAGCGAGGTCCGCTACGATTTGCCCCTCCGGCCCGATGACAAACCGTACCATATGTTGCGGCTCATCATGGGTGCGCGTTACTAGACAACGCCGCTGGGAAGGGGCACGCCGCCCCTTCCCAATAGGGCCGTCATCAACATCATCAAAGTTATGTTCCTCAGCCGTGATCGGACGCTCCTTCAGCCTTGGCTCCGTCTCCGGCCTCATGCGTAGAAGCCCCTTCATCATCAAACCAATGCGCACGCGCTGCCATGATAATCTCGTTAGCCTCGGCTTCCTCCAGCGGCTCATCACCACCTAGAAGTTCGATCAACTCATCAGCAGCGAGGTCGGCAAGATCATCCAATGTTTTGATGCCTTTCTCCCCCAGCTCCACAAGGACCTGAAGGGAGAATACATTCAGCGCAACGAGATCATCTGTAACACCAAGCTCACGGCGGCGTTCATCCAAGGCACGCTCGCGCCCTGCAAGATAATCATTCGCACGCGCCATCAGCTCCTCAGCGACCGATTCATCAAAGCCTTCAATATCATGAAGCTCCGCAGGGTCAGCATAGGCGAGGTCCTCAACCGAATGATAACCCTCCGTCACCAACAAGCCAGCAATCACATCATCTACATCAAGCTCATCAACAAACTGGCTGCTGCGCTTACGGAACTCCTCTTGCCTGCGCTCCGATTCTTCAGCCTCTGTAAGGATGTCGATATCCCACCGGGTCAACTGGCTAGCCAGACGCACATTCTGCCCACGCCGCCCAATAGCGAGAGAGAGCTGCTCATCCGGCACGACAACCTCTACGCGCCCAGCATCTTCATCCATCACCACCTTGGTTACTTCCGCAGGGGCAAGAGCATTCACAACAAATGTCGCTGCCTGTGCGCTCCAAGGGATGATGTCAATCTTCTCGCCCTGCAATTCCGCCACAACGGCCTGCACGCGCGAGCCACGCATCCCAACACATGCCCCCACCGGGTCAATTGAGGCATCGCGTGATTCAACAGCCATCTTAGCACGGGACCCCGGATCACGCGCTACGGCTTTAATCTCGATAATCCCGTCATAAATCTCCGGCACTTCCTGAGCAAAAAGCTTTGCTAAGAAACCCGGATGCGTCCGAGAGAGGAAAATCTGTGGCCCGCGTGGCTCATCGCGCACATCATAAATATAAGCGCGAATCCGGTCGGAATTATGAAAAGATTCGCGCTGAATCAGCTCATCCCGGCGCAAAAGCCCTTCCGCATGACCGCCAAGCTCGACCATCAGATTCCCATATTCTGTCTGCTTAACCGTCCCGTTAACAACCTCGCCAACGCGGTCTTTAAACTCATCATATTGGCGTTTGCGCTCATATTCCCGCACACGCTGAACAATAACCTGCTTGGCTGTCTGCGCAGCAATACGCCCAAAATCAATCGGCGGGAGTGGGTCAACAATAAACTCCCCTACCTGGATTTCCGGCTTAATCTTTTGAGCAATCCGCAAGGGGATTTGCGCATCTTCATTCTCGACCGTCTCAACAACTTCCGTCCATCGGCTTAGGCGCACCTCACCGCTTTTACGGTCGATCGTGGCACGAATATCTTTCTCATGCCCATATTTCGCACGGCCAGCCTTTTGGATGGCTTGCTCCATAGCCTCTAGCACTTGCTCACGATCGATATTCTTCTCTCGCGAGACAGCATCAGCAACTAACAGCAATTCGGGACGGGTAACAGATGTGTCCATCAGGTCGGACCTCCAGCCAGCATAAGACGGGTCATCAGCTCTTTCTCCCCGGCTTTTTGGGTTTCAACTTCGGTGCGCGGCGGGGCTTACTGCCCGCCTCATCTTCCGGCACTATACCAGCAAGTGCGGCACTTGCCTCAATTAACTCATCGGTCAAAACGAGGCGTGCTTTACGCATATCGTCTAACGGCAAGGCAACATCCTGCCCATCATCAAGACGGAGCAAACCACACTCATCTTGCATGCCAAGCACAATACCCGCAAAACGCTTCCGCCCCTCTATCGGGGTATCAAGCTCCACCTTAGCAAGATGACCAGCAAAACGCTCCCAATCCTTCGCACGGGTGAGTGGGCGGTCTATCCCTGCGGAGGAGACCTCTAACATCCATGCCCCCGGTATGGGGTCATCCACATCCAGCACCGCACCAACTGCATGGCTGATTTGCTCACAATCATCAACGCTGATGAGCGAACCATCAGCACGATCAGCCATAACCTGCACGGTTGGCGTCTCATGCCCTAGGACGGAAAGCCGCACGAGCTCATAGCCCATATCCAGCAAAGTCGGGGCGATACGTTCGGCAATACGCGCCTCTAACCCACTAAGACGGCGAATCCCGTGCGTGGATTCCCCCTCATATGATGGGGCTGCTTGGCCGGCAATCTCCGGCGATGTGGAAAAATGATCCAAAACAAAAAAGGCGGCCCAACCGGGCCACCCCCCAAAAGAACGGAAAGTGATAACATCTCTCTAGATACGACAGAGCCACAAGTGATGCAAGCTTTTCTCATACCCTCCTCCCCCCTTTCCTCTTTCTCACGCTTCCCATAAAACCATAGGCTGTAGGAATATACTTGGCCTTAAAGAATAAGCGTGAGCGATATAAGCATATGATGAAATCTCTCCTCCTTTGGCTTTCGCGCATGATGCCGCTTATGATGGCCCTTTTCCTGCTACTGGCTCTCATACAGCTTGGCCTTCTATTCCACACCGCACCCTTAGCCATTATCCATACAGGCTATAAAATACTCGACCATGGCCGCCCCTTTTATAGCCCTCTAGCCTGCATTACCTTGGCCCTCTCTTTAGGGGGGATACTCTATTATCTGTCTGTCGAGCGGTTAGCCCAGCATGGCCTATTCCATCGCAAAACACCGCTAACCCTTCTCCTTGGGTATTTAATCAATACCAAAGCCTATGAGAAAACCGCCATCCGCTTGCAGCAAGATTCTAGCTTTAATGCAGAGGAACTCGCAACAACGCTGCAAACGCGCGTCATTGGCCATGATGATATTTGTGAGGAGATTAGCCAGCAATTACGCCGGCGTCTTAGCCTCCATAATAGAACACAACCTGTCGGCGTTTTTCTGTTTAGTGGCCCGCCCAGTACAGGCAAAACACATCTTGCCCGCCAACTTGCTCTCCAAACAGCGCGCCCCCTCGTGCCGTTTGATATGCAAAAACTCACCCCCACGGGGGCAGAGCCTCCCATCGCACAGCCCCCCACTTATGGGCTGACTTTTTTAAATGACCTCGCCACCACCCTCAGGGCACAACCCGATGCCCTCATCCTCCTCAATGGGGTCGAATATACCCCTCCGGAAATCGGCAATGCTCTTATCTCAGCATGGATGGATGGATACATCCCTGACCCCATCACGGGCAAACATATCCCGACAACACAATCTATCTTTATCCTCACAACCTCGCTTCATAGCGCGTTGGAGCCTGCAAATCCCTCTCCCACACCCACAGAGCAGGTAATTCCCCCACTCCTACTCGGGCATGTGGACCGTAGCTTCACCTTCCACCCCCTTACACGCGCCAGCCTTACACGCATTGCCGCCTTGGAGGCCGAAAGGCTCATCCGCAATTATGGCCTCACGGTGGAAGCGGGCGGGATTGACCCATCCCTTTTCAGCCAGCCCTTACAAAAGCACTATAATGCCCAAGAGATAACCAATGCCCATGGCGTCCGCCGCCTTATCGAAGATATGTTAAGCGATGCCCTCATCACCGCTCAGCAACAAAATTACACCCATATTCATCTCCTCTCCAGCCCAACAGGGGCTTTAAGCATCCACCCCAGCAACGGCCCGCAAACCCGTATGAACAAGGCTCGTTTATGACCCGCTTTTGCTCTGCTTTTTCTGCCCTATGGCGTCATGCTCCCCTATGGCGGCTTTGTGTATGCTTATGCGGTATTAGCATCGCTTTGGCTGTTTTCTTCCCCACTCATACCCTTACAAAGCTCGCCCCATGGCTGCCCAACCATGCCCTAGAGACAGCATCTCAGCCCAACAACACACATAACACCGCCTTGAGACCGCAAGCCTCTAACTCCGGGTCAGCCGCATCCCACCCTATGCCTGTTCATCTACAATATCCTGACTTAGCAGAAACTATCACAGGCCATATTACACTCGGTAATCACACACTTTTACTCCCCCATGGGGCATGGCATCCTGTTCTAGCTGCCCAAATCACCGATAATTCCCCTTATTCCTTTCTCGCTTTAATCCGCACAGAGCTAGGGGCAGTGACGGGGATCCTCATCGCCCAAGCAACCGAGCAACCCATCCCGCTAGAGCAAGTTATGGCGGAGACTGATGTGTGTCATGATGACCGCAACTACCTCAATAACACACTCACCACAGCACAAGCCGTAGAGGATTGCGCCGCCCTGCGTCTCATCACTTTGCACGGCCCCACACCCAGCGACAGCCCTTTCACCAACGAGGCGATTGCACGGCTTAACGTCATGGGTTTTCCAATTCCGCCCCTCTTTGTGACGGCGCAATGGCGGCATATCGAAGCAACAAATGACGGCAGGGCCCAAGTCGGCACGATAGATTTCCTCATCCCGCCCTTAAACCCACAAACACATCAACTCCTTGCTCCACCGCCCGCTTGGTTGAAGGATGCGTTGCCCTCCCACCCTGTATCAGCCCATTTTGTCGCACGAATGAAAAAATGGCTCCCACAATGGCAGAACATCTTACAAGCCAGTTTTGAAGACCAACTAGATGATACGGCCCTCCCCGCTGGGGCCTTACGAGACCCCATGGCGGGCAATGAGCATTAGATTCCCTCTCGCCGTAAAAGCTTAATGATGCCCTTTAGACACCACCCGCCCCATGCGCTTTTCCGCCATGCGGGCGAGGCGGACAAAAGGTAACCCGACCAACAAATACGCTAGAGCGACCAAAAGCCCCGTCCCAATATAATCATAATAGGTCGAGGAGAGCCGGATATAAGTCTGGCTCAACTCCGTTAGAGTAATGACCGAGACGAGCGAACTATCCTTTAAGAGCGCGATAAAATCATTCGTCATGACCGGGACAACCGTGCGAAAAGCCTGCGGAACAATCACCAAACGCAACGCTTGCCGATGGGTCATATTCAGCGCAATGGCCGCTTCCATCTGCCCACGCGGCACAGAGAGCAAGCCCGCACGGTAATTCTCTGCCTCATACGCAGCGTAATTCAGCCCCAAAGCCAACACACCCGCCGCGAAGGGCGATAATTTCACACCAAACGCAGGCAGGCCATAAAAGATAAATAAAACTTGGATCAAAAGCGGCGTGCCACGCACAACCTCCACATACACACCCGCGACCCACCGCAAAGGGGCCAGACCATAGGCACGGGCTAGAGCCAAAACCAACCCAAAAGCGACCGCTAACACCATCGCAAGGGCCGATACGGCAAGCGTCATCAAAGCCCCACGCGCAATAAGGGGCAAGAAGCTGCTATAACGCTGCACCATCGCTTGGAGACCACTGCCAGACATACGCTCCATCGTCTGACGATACCCCGTCCATGCCGTTGGCTGGGTAGAGGAGACACTATGGTCTCCCGTATAATCGGCCATTTGTGGCGTCCACAGATTCCAACGCGCGAGAATCTGATGCAACGTCCCATCGCTCATCAATGTGCCTAAAGCGGCATCAACAGCATCACGCAAGCCAGGATTATCCTTGGCAAACGCAATCCCATACGCCACACGGCCAATCGGCGGCCCTACGAGCTTTAAATCATCAGAGCAATAATAAAGGGCTATCGGCTCATCAATCAAAATCGCATCAAGCCGCCCATTCTTCAGGTCGGAGAAAAGATTAGTCTCCTCATCATAAGAGCGCACATTCGCCGGGTCGTGGTCCAGCAATAACCGCTCCGCCGCAGTACTCTTAATTGTGCCAACAACATGCCCTTTAAGGGCCGCCACACTCTCCAACCCCGTCTCACTCTTCCGTAGGACAATCCGGTCCACCGTCACGTAATAAGGGCGTGAAAATAACACCGCCTCCTTATGCTCCGGCGTCATCTCAATCCCATCTATAACCAACGCATAAAGGTCACGCCCAAGGCCGGGAATAAGCCCATCCCACCCATTTTGCACAAACCGCCCCTGGCGGCCTAGCCGAGGGGCCAAAGCCTGCATCAGATCATATTCAAACCCTGTCATCCGCCCTTCATGCGCAGGGTCGTGGAACACATAAGGGACATTCGCCTCCCCGTCCGAGGCCCAAGGCAAGTCCTGCTCATTACGTGCCCCCGGCACATGCAGCCCTGCAACAGATGGCTGCTCTGTCGCTGTTGCTGCTGCCCCATCTGCCCACGCTACAGAGCCACCAACGAACAGCCCAGTCCATAGCACAAGGCCAGCTGCCCATAATAAGACGCGTTTCATGCGCACCACGCCCTTATCCTTCACAATAATGTTCGCAGAAAACGCCGCGTCCCCGCCTCACGCGGATTAGCGAAAATCACATCCGGGTCGCCACTCTCAACAATCTGCCCAGCCTCCATAAATAACACCCTATCAGAGGCAGCACGGGCAAAGCGCATATCATGCGTTACAACAAGCTGAGTCATTCCCTCTGCATCCAATGCCCGCATGACCGACAACACCTCCTCTGAGAGTTCCGGGTCCAACGCAGAGGTTGGCTCATCATAGAGCATGACAGAAGGCTTCATAGCCAAAGCCCGCGCAATGGCAGCACGCTGCTGCTGCCCACCAGAGAGACGATCAGGATACCGCCCCTTCACAGCGGATAGACCCACTTTCTCCAACAACTCGCAGGCAATTTTATGAGCCGTGCCTTCCTCTAATCCTTTCACCTGCATCGGTGCGAGCATGACATTCTCCAACACCGTACGGTGGGGGAATAAATTGAAGGACTGAAACACCATCCCCACATGGCTCCGCAACCGATGAGCTTGCGCCTCATCCGCCCGCCGCCATGCCCCATGGCTGGCAAGCTTCACATTCTCCACCTGCACATCGCCCGCATCAGGATGTTCTAAAAAGTTCAGGCATCGCAAAAAGGTCGATTTTCCACAACCGGATGGCCCGATGATGGAAATCAACTCCCCACGCTCCACCTCTAGCGAAATCCCCCGCAGAATCTCATTCCCGCTAAAGGATTTGACGATATTACTCGCCTTTAACACCCAATCAGTCAGTTCAGAACGTCCTTCCCCACGCTACATTGTGGCGTTACCGCCTTGTAGTCATTCATCATGTGCCTTCATAACCATAAGAGCCCTTCCAGCAAAACAGGCTTTCCTATATTTTTCATCGATCAGCATCATTTTCTTCCTACCCTCTGGGTACACGCTCCACATGAAACACCCTCATGCACCCTACACCCCTCTTATCATTAGACCATATCCAACTGACCCGTGCAGGGCGGTGCCTCATCAACGACCTCTCTGGTCAGCTATACCCCGGTGATGCCCTTACCCTTATCGGGCCTAATGGCGTTGGTAAATCCTCCTTTCTACGGCTGATTGCTGGGCTTTGCCCACCCACACAAGGGACACTCACCCGCACAGCCAATATCGCATGGCTAGGGACGGACAATGCCCTCAAACCCACCCTTACTGTAGAGCAAAATCTCCGCCTCTTTACCCCCCACCCAATAACAGCCCTGCATGAGGCCCTCACACACTTAGCCTTAACCCCTTTGCTCAACTGCCCGGTACGTTTGCTTTCATACGGGCAAAAACGCCGGGTGGGACTCGCCCGACTCTTACTCACTAACGCGCCCCTTTGGCTCCTTGATGAACCCACTCATGGGCTGGATGCCCAAAGCCTCGCCCTCTTTAACACCATCATCGCCACACATCGCGCCCAAGGGGGCTGCGTGATGGCTGCCTCACATAATCCGCTCCTCCTCCCCCATAGCCACATACTCACACTCGGTACAGCAACACACAGCATAACACCCGCCCCACTCTCCTCCCGCCTTCATATTGCACCACTCCTGCCGCAACATATTCATGAGGGGCCAAAACACCCCGTTCATCCTTTTCTACACCATCTCCGCCGCGAGTTCTGGCTGGCTCTCTCTCATCGGCGGGACGGCATTGCTGGGCTGGGCTTTCTCATCATATGCTGCATGCTCTTTGCGCTCGCACTCGGCCCCGCCCCAGCGCGCCTCCAACAGGTTGGGCCGGGCATTTTATGGGTCTGCCTCTTGCTCGCAAGCCTCTTACCGCTGGAACGTCTTTATAACGCTGATGCGGAAGATGGCTCTTTAGACCTCTTACGCATGCGCCTCTCCCCTACTTTTATTGCCCTTGGTAAAATCATCAGCCATTGGGTCACCAGCAGCCTTCCCCTGCTGCTTATCACACCTTTAATGGCCCTTTTCTTCCAGCTCTCGCTCTCATCCCTGCCCCGCCTTATCCTCAGCATGACCCTCGGCAGCCTCACCTTAGCCTTCCTCGGTGGCATGACAGCGGCTATCACCCTAGGGGCACGGCAGAACAGCCTTCTCCTACCCATCCTCACCCTCCCGCTTATGGCCCCAAGCCTCATTTTCGGCACGTTAGCTTGCACAATGCCACCGGGACCTGCCAACCATGCCACGTTAAGCCTTTTGGCAGCCTTCTTCCTCCTCAGCGTCCCCCTCTGCCCTTTTATCGCGGGGTTAAGCTTACGCGATGCTCAATCTTAAGCATAAAAAAGGCCGTCCCTCATAAAGGAACGGCCTTTCCAACATAATACACTGCAAAATTAGTGGTTATTCTGCATCTTATCGACAAAGTTCTCCAGCCAGTGGATGGTATAATCCCCTTTTTGGAACTCCGGGTCCGCTAATATCTTCTGATGCAGTGGAATGACCGTTTTCACCCCTTCTACAACACACTCTGTCAAAGCGCGCTTCATACGAGCAATCGCTTGCTCCCGCGTTGGGGCATGGACGATCAATTTCGCAATCATGCTATCGTAATAAGGCGGAACCTTATAGCCGGAGAAGATAGCACTATCCATGCGTACCCCTAACCCACCAGGCGCGTGAAAGACCTTCACTTTACCTGGATTCGGCACAAAGCTCATCGGGTCCTCAGCATTGATGCGACATTCAATCGCATGGCCGGACATTACAATGTCCTCTTGCCGGTACCCGAGCTTTTCTCCCGCTGCAACGCGGATTTGCTCTCTTACCAAATCCACATCACACACCATCTCTGTAACAGGATGCTCCACCTGCAGACGGGTATTCATCTCAATAAAGCAAAATTGCCCATCTTGATAAAGGAACTCCAACGTCCCCGCATTGCGATACCTCATACGCGAGAGTGCATCGGTAACGGTCTTACCAATCTCATTACGTTGCTCTGGTGTAATGACGGGCGAGCCTGCTTCTTCCAGCAATTTTTGGTGACGCCGCTGCAAGGAACAATCACGCTCCCCAAAATGCACAACATTGCCGTGCGTATCACCCATAATCTGAAGCTCAATATGACGCGGCTTATCGAGATATTTCTCTAAATAAACCTCATCATTGCCAAAAGCGGCCCGTGCTTCTGTCCGGGCAACACTCCATGCTTCTTCAATCTCATCAGCCGTTTGGGCAACTTTCATCCCTCGGCCACCACCGCCTGCTGCGGCTTTGATGAGGACAGGATACCCCACACGCTCAGCCACCTCACGCGCTTCCTCAAGGCTAGCCAACGCCCCATCAGACCCCGGCACAAGCGGCACACCAAGGGCCTCCATCGTGGTCTTAGCGGTGATTTTATCCCCCATCATGCGAATATGCTCAGCCGTTGGACCGATGAAGGCAATACCATGCTCCTCCACCGTTTCCGCAAACTCAGCATTCTCAGAGAGGAAGCCATAACCGGGGTGAATCGCCTCCGCCCCAGTAATCGTCGCTGCAGAAAGAATCGCCGCCACATTCAGATAGGAATCACGAGAGCTCGGCGGGCCAATGCAGACAGCCTCATCCGCCAAACGGACATGCATAGCATCGGCATCAGCTGTGGAATGTACCGCCACCGTCTTGATGCCCATCTCCCGACAGGCACGCAATACACGCAACGCGATCTCGCCACGATTGGCGATTAGAATCTTGGAAAACATTACTCAATAATCGCCAATGCAGCCCCAAACTCAACCGGCTCCCCAGATGCCACACAGTAACGGACTAGCTTACCGGCACGCGGAGCCTTAATCTGGTTAAAGGTTTTCATAGCTTCAATGAGCATAATGGTCTGCCCCGCAGCAACCTGCGCGCCCTCTTGTACAAAAGGCGGGGAGGATGGATCTGGCGTAAGATAAGCCACACCCACCATCGGGCTAGGCACCGCGCCAGGATGAGAGGATAAATCCGCAGGCGGGGCCTCGGCCTTCTCCGCCGCAGGGGCCGCTACCGCTGCCGGGGCTCCCACAGCCGCGGGGGCCGCAGCCTGCACGCTTACATTACGCGCAACACGAAGGCGGCTATCACCCTCGGACACTTCAATTTCAGTCAGGCCTGTATCAGTTAAGATATCAGCAAGTGCCCGAATGGCCTCCTTATCCACGAGCATACGGCTCATCCTTCATCCTCAATTATATCTGCCACCGCCTGCAGGGCATGGGCATAACCACGTATCCCCAACCCGCAGATAACGCCACGGGCTGCCTGAGAAACATACGTTTGATGACGAAATGCTTCCCGGCGATGAATGTTAGACATATGCACCTCAATCACCGGCAACTCAACGGCTAAAAGCGCATCAAGTAAAGCAATTGACGTATGCCCATAAGCCGCAGGATTGATGACTATGCCACTTGCACGGCCACGACACTCCTGCACCCACGATACTAGCTCCCCCTCACCATTGGTCTGGCGAAAATCAATCGTTACATCCAGCCGTTCCGCTGCTTGTAAGCAGAGCTGCTCCACATCATCCAGTGTTGCAGCACCATATATCTCAGGCTGTCTCAGCCCTAGCATATTTAGGTTCGGTCCATTTAGGACAACAATAAGAGGTCGCTTCATCCGGACGGCTGATAGCATCTTCATATTCCCTAGGTAAAGACACTCTTTTCCATATTACCCTAAAGGCAAAATACCCAACCCTATATCGCAAACCTAGCCCTTGGCCTTCATTTGTGAGAAAAACACGCCATCTTCAACAGCCACAAGGCTTATAATGCCAACTATACAACACAATTTTTTACCCAAAACCACCCTTTGCCTCTGCCTAGCCTTTCTCCCCCTCATCTCGACTGCTATCGCCGCCCCTTTTACAGAAAGCGGCGATGCAAGCTGGTATGGCGGCAAAAAATTCGTCGGTAAACGGACCGCAAGCGGAGAGCGATTACGCCCAGACGCCATGACAGCCGCTCACCCTACATTACCCTTAGGCACTAAAATACGCGTCACCTCATCCGTAACCGGCCGCTCCGTCATTGTTCGGGTTAATGATCGCGGCCCCTATAATAGTGATCGAATCATCGACCTCTCCAAAGGAGCCGCTAGGAAAATCGGCATCCTCCATAACGGCGTTGGCCCTGTTACAATCACCACATTGCCAGACGACGAGAGAAAAAAGCGAGAATAGCAAGATAACGAGAGAACACCCTCCTTCTAATCTGCCACCTCTAACTCCTCTTGCTCTTGGTGAACCATCTTCCGATAGCCGCGCTCCTCTAACTCGGCATTTAAGACCGCCCCAAAAAGTACAACATACGCACTAACAAAAAGCCACATCATCACCGCAGCAACAGCCCCTAATGGGCCATAAGTTGCGTTATAGCTTGCAAAATGCGCCACATACCATGAGAACGCTATTGAAACAGCCACCCACAAGATAGTCGCCAAAAAAGCACCGGGGAAAATCCATCGCCACGCCGTCTCCCGCTCACGGCATGGGGCGATGCGATAAAGCACCATCACCGCCGTAAAGACAAAGAACAGCATAATGGCGGGGGCTAACCAATGCACTACTGTAGGTGTCCATTGCTCAAGCAGAAAATGCATAGAAGATGGAAGGGTTTCCATCCCAATCCCTACATACGCCAAATAATGCGGTAAATAATCCACTAAAGCTGGGGCAGCCACCATAAGAGCCAGCGTTAAACACGCCCCAATCACCGCCATAAGGGTCGTCACAAACGCAAGACACTGGAACTCAAAAAAACCACGCGTCTCCTGAGCATGATAAACCAGATTCAAGGCCGAAAGAATGGATTTGCTACTTGCCGTCACCGACCATAACGCCACCAAAACCGAAAAAACGAGCCCTAATGTTAAAGACGAATGAGGTTGCGTAACAAGCGCATGGATCCGGTCAAAGATCATATCATACGCAGCAGGTGGCAAAATATGCTTAATAACATGCAACTGCCCCTCGGCTGTTTGCACATCAAAAGCCAACCCATAAAGGGAGATTAACGCCGTAAGAGCAGGGAACAACGACAATGTCGCATAAAACGCGCACCCTGCTGCACTAAGGGACGTTTGACTATCCCCACTATTATTGAGAACTTGAAGAAAAACAGCCTTCCAGCCTTGCGGTGGCGGTGGGAGAGCATCCTCTTGCATTTCGGTCATATCAGGCACGGAACACACTCTCACTTCTCACACCGCCACACCCCACCTCAGGGGCGTAGAGTTTAGGCTTTCTCCAACTCTGCTTGGATCCGATTCCAACGCTCAATATTATCTTTTGCATCCTTCACAAAAGCGGATTTCTTCACCCCATCGAGGAAGATGCGCTGCATCAACCGCCCTAGGCCACGCGTTGGCCTCTCAAACTGGATGAACAAAATACCGCGTACATCATCCGTATTATTCTGCACTGTGTGGCGATACGTATCGTCAAAGACGAAAACCTTCCCCTCATCCCAATGCAACTTGTCATCTGCGACTTGGATCCAGCAATTATCACGATCTCGTGGAACACCCAAGCCCATATGCGCATTCAACATCCCTTTTGTAACCCCTTTATGCGGTGGAATCTCACCTCCGGGCTCCAAAATAGAGAATAAAGCCGAGCATAAACCGGGTATCCCCGCCACAAGTTGAGCTGTTACTGGAGCTTTTGCACAATTCTCCGGCACTGCAATCCCATATCCGTAAAGAAAAAAGGACTTCCAACGGTTATCAGGTGCAATCCGCCGATGGTCAGGGGATAAATCACGCAAAGCTGGCACACGCTCACGCTCTGCCATAACGGCTTGGAACTCCTTTATCATTAAAGGTGCCGCCGCCTCCAACGCCGCAACCCACGGGAAAAGCTTATTATCCAAATTGGGGGTGTTCGGTACTAAAGAATCTTTTGCAATGAAATTATTAAACCAAGGCCGCAGGGCTTTACCAACCCGCACTAATAAAGGCCGTTTTTTCTTATCTTGCTGATTCGCCGCCATAATAGCCTGCCTCCCAACAAATGATTCACACATTAAAACCGATTAATTTTCTACCAAAATCCCTTCGCAAACGGGAAGGAGGTCTTCCGTCTAGCTGCTCTTCATTACAAACATGTCATGCAAGAGGCTAAGCAATCAAAAAGTCGTTAACATCCTAAAAATATGAAACTTTCCTGCCCTGCATCTCCCCTCACTTAAAAAGAGCATTATAGCAGCCAGCTTATTATCACTTTTTTGTGATTAAGAAGCATCTTTTCATCCCTCCTTTACCCTTTCCCCTTGCATTAAGGCGCAATCTGCGCTTTTGACGCAGCTCCCCCTTCCTAAGAGGATGTGTGTCTTATGACCCCAAAAATCGCCCGCTTCCTCGCTGACCAACAGCCTGCCACACCGTGCCTGGTTGTGGACCTCTCCATTGTGGCAGAGCAATACCAAGCCCTCCATAACGCCCTACCGACAGGACGCATCCATTACGCGGTAAAAGCCAATCCTGCCTCTGCGATTCTTACATGCTTGCACCAACTTGGCTCTTACTTCGACATTGCCTCGCCGGGGGAAATTGACCTCTGCCTCCAAGCGGGCATTCCCGCAGCGAAGCTCTCCTTCGGCCATACCGTAAAAACAGCCCGCTCCATCGCTTATGCACACCAAAAAGGCCTCACCCTCTTTGCCTTTGATTGCCTTGAAGAGCTAGAGAAATTAGCACAGCACGCCCCCGGCTGCTCTGTCTTTTGCCGCCTCGGCGTCCTCAATACCGGGGCAGAATGGCCCTTATCCCGCAAGTTTGGCACAACGGTAGAGCATGCTTTTACCCTCCTCACCAAAGCCCATGCCCTTGGTTTAAAACCCGCTGGCTTATCCTTTCATGTCGGCAGCCAACAGACCCATATCGAGGCTTATGCTGAGGCCATTGCCCAAGCCGCAGAGCTTTATCATCGCCTCGACAAAGAGCAGAATATCACTCTGGATTTCATCAATATGGGGGGCGGCTTCCCCACCTATTACCGCACCCCCATTCCCGCTATCGACCAATTCGGGCAGGCCATCACAACCGCCATGCAAACGCACTTCCCCCGTCACGCCCCGCAGATTCTCTTAGAGCCGGGGCGGTATATGGTCGGCAGTGCCGGGATTGTCCAAACAGAAGTCGTCCTCGCCAGCCATCGCGGTAACCGAGAGGATGAACCTCGCTGGGTGTATCTTGATATTGGCCGTTTTGGCGGCTTAGCCGAGACAGAAGGCGAGGCGATTCGTTATGCCTTCCAAACCCCTTATGATAAGACCAGCACCCACTACTCCCCCTGCATCCTCGCTGGCCCCAGCTGCGATAGTATGGATGTCCTTTACGAGAAAAACCCCGTCCCTCTGCCCGATGAACTCAAAACAGGGGATAAACTCATCATTCTCTCAACAGGGGCTTATGTCTCCACCTATTGCTCCACGGGCTTTAACGGCTTTCCCCCTCTCAAAGAATATTATCTTTAGCCGTGTTCTAAAGACTGTAACGTCACGAGACGATGATACGCCCCCTCTGGGCGGGCCATTAATGTCGTATGGGTGCCATCCTCAATAATCTGCCCCCCCTCAAAGACTAAAATACGGTCCAAATCCCGCACGGTTGCTAGGCGATGAGCCACCACAAGCACCGTGCGTTCAGTCATTAACCGGGCCATAGCCTCTTGCACCAACCGCTCCGATTCAGAATCCAAGCTCGCCGTTGCTTCATCAAAAATCACAATTGGCGCGTTTGTTAAAAAGGCACGCGCAATAGCCACACGCTGCCGCTCCCCACCAGAGAGTTTCACCCCGCGTTCACCCACTAATGTATCATAACCATCCGGCAACTGCGTGATGAACCCATCAGCATTAGCTAAACGGGCCGCCTCCTCAATCGCCTCACGCGGGGCATCAGGCTGCCCATAGGCGATATTCTCAGCCAATGTGCGGTGGAATAACATCGGCTCCTGCGGCACAAGAGCAATCTGCCGGCGCAAACTTTGTTGCGTGACATGGGCAATATCCTGCCCATCAATCAAAATGGCCCCATTCTGCACATCATAAAGCCGTTGCAATAGCCGCGTTAAAGTCGTTTTGCCAGAACCAGACGCCCCCACTAACGCCACACGGCTCCCCGCCGCAATCTTCAATGAAAAATCCCGATAAATCGGCGTCGATTGCGAAGGATAACAAAAGCTGACATCCCGTAGCTCAATCGCCCCATCCGTCACGACCAACGGTACCGCCCCATCAGCATCCTGCACGCCCGGTGCTGTAGCAAAAAGCCCAACAAGCTCCTCCATCTCATTCACCGAGCGTTGCACTTGGCTGACTTGCTGCCCCAAATCCCGCAAATAGCCTTGGATGAGGAACATCATCGTCAACACATAAGCCACATCTCCCGGCCCTGCCGCCCCACGCCACCAAAAGAGAACCGCAAGGCCAATCATCACCACACGCATCAAAAGCGTATAGGACGCCTGAAGATTGGCACTATTGGTTCCCCTATACCAACTATAATAGGTCTTCTCCGCCCATGTCCGGGCTACAGAATGTAAATGTTGCTCCTCACGCTGCTCCGCCCCAAAGCTTTTCACCACAGCATTGCAGGTAATCGCATCACCTAACAGGGCCCCCATTTTGGAATCCCACTCATTCGAGACCCGCGCCGTTGGGGCTACATACCGCAAGGCCAACCAAATGGAGAGGCACGCAAACAGCACGACCATCACCGCCAACACTAACCCCAATAGCGGGGCCCGCACCAGCAGAACAAGCGTTGTGCCCACCAACACCAAAAGCTCCGGGGCAATCAACAAAAGCAACGTGTCATCCAGCGTATCAATGGCCCAAATCCCCCGCGTCACACGCCGCACAACCGAGCCTGCAAAACTATTAGCATGCCAGTCGGAAGAGAAACGCTGCACACGGGCAAAGGCATCATCTAATACCTGACGCATCACCGCTAAACTAAGCTTGCTTATCCCCAAATAGGAGGAACGCCGGCCCATCACCCCCACAAGCCCTAGGACCAATAGCCCACTAACCATCAATAAAGCATCATGCAGCAAAGCCGCACGGCCCCCTTCTGCCGGGGATGGCAGCACCGTGGTGGAAATATCCCCCACTAAACGCCCTGCTAAAAGCGGCGTGCAAATGTCGGCCAATGTAGCCAGCCCCACACCCCCCAATGTCCGCGCTAACATGGCCGGATGCTGCACCCACCGTACCATCACAAAGCGCAGCACCTCGGTAAAAGAGAGCTTCATCCCCTTATGGGGCTTGCTATTTACCTCTGCCATTGGCCACCGCCTCCCTCACCCTTACGTCATCCCTAAGCGTTATCCTTGCTCCTATCACCCGCTTGAAGAACAACGCAACACAGCTTAGGAACAGACCCATCATTCTCACCACGGACTAACCTGACCCCTCATGGCCACATCCCGCACAAAGCCCACCACAACACCAAAGATGAGCCTAAAAGCCGTCCGCGCATTCCTCAACGCCTTAGACAAAGCCCACCCTGATGCACGCAGCGAGCTCATCTACCATAATCATTTCGAGCTCCTCGTCAGCGTCGTCCTCTCCGCT
Source organism: Bombella sp. ESL0385 (assembly GCF_009725755.1). Taxonomy (GTDB): domain Bacteria; phylum Pseudomonadota; class Alphaproteobacteria; order Acetobacterales; family Acetobacteraceae; genus Bombella; species Bombella pollinis. The sequence continues at coordinate 461,000 of NZ_WNIJ01000001.1, read as the reverse complement.
CAAGCCACGGATGTATCTGTCAATAAAGCCACCCGCGCTTTATATGAGAAAGCCCCCGACCCTGCCAGCATGGCCGCTTTAGGGGAAGACGGCATTGCCCATTATATCCGCACTATCGGCCTATGGCGGTCTAAAGCGCATAATGTCGCCCTTCTCTGCCAACAATTACTAGAAAAACACAACGGCCATGTACCCAATAACCGCGAAGCGTTAGAAGCCCTCCCCGGTGTAGGCCGTAAAACCGCCAATGTCGTCCTGAATATCGCTTTTGACCAACCCACCATGGCGGTGGATACGCACATCTTTCGCCTTGGCAACCGCACCGGCCTTGCCCCCGGCAAAACCGTCCGCGCTGTGGAGGATGCCCTCATCGCCCGCATCCCCAAAGAGATGCTCCGCCCTGCTCATCATTGGCTCATCCTCCATGGCCGCTATGTCTGCAAAGCCCGCACGCCAGAATGTTGGCGTTGCCCCGTAACAGAATGGTGCCTTTATAAGGAAAAGAATAAGATTCCTCCCAAATCCAAAACAACCCCATAAAGGGCAAATACGCCATCTCGCCTTATAATGGCTTTATTTTATAGCATAACACTGTAGAAAGGATTTTCTTCTCCCAATTAAAGCCTTATAGCACGAGCTAGAGCATGACCCCGCCCTTGTTGGAAGAAACGGCCATCATATTCGGTGCAGACGGCAACGACCTCTGGCCTACGCTCTGTGCTATCCAATCCGTCATCACACATAACCCCCACACAAAGCTCGATTTTTACATCCTCCACACCGCTATTCCCACAACCCTTCAGCACCTCATCACAGCTCTTTTCCAAACAGAGAGCAGCCAGCTCACCTTCCTTGATGTCGCCCAAAAAGCACAAGCCCTACGCACACATACGCACCCGCGTTGGCAAGCAAGCTGTTTCTATCGGTGCTATCTCCCTGTTTTATTCCGTGAGAAACGCTTCGTCCTTTGGCTTGATAACGCCCTCCTCGTCACCGGCTCACTCGCCCCTCTCCTCCATCGCTTTCCCCAAGAAGCAAGCCTCGGTGCTGTCGTTGACCCTCTCGCTTACATGCTTCAGCGTAATAATGTCCCCCTCCATACCCTGTTGGGCGATGCCCCCGCTGCGGGCCTCCCTGATACGACCCTCGCCCATTACACCAAAGACCATCTTAGCCTCACTCAACCGGAGCATTACTTTAACAGCAATATGCTCCTCCTCCGCCCCCGCTTAATCTCGCCCTCACAAATCAATCGCTGCTTTACCCTCGCAACACGGCCTTACCTTTGCCCCGGCACAGATATTCTTAATCAAGTCTTTCACAATCATGTCCACCTTCTCCCCGAACGATGGAACTTCATGACCGGCAAACTCACAGAAAATCTCTGCCTGCATCTCCCCGAATCATGGAAAAAACAACGTGAGACAGAGCGGCTCCATCGCTGCATCCTCAACTTCCCCGAAGGCGCAAAACCATGGCAAGACCCTGCCCTCCCCGGTGCCAGCCATTATCAACGCCTCTCCACACAGCTTGAAGACCGCCTCAGCCGCCTCGCCCCTACCCTCATCCGCACCTTATGCAGCGGCTAACCCGCTATTCTGCCTTCGCAAATGGGAGAGGGGGCACACCATGAAACCCCATCGGCCCAACCCATAACCGCTCCCCCTGCCACATCCGCGCTGAGATGAACCGCACACCACCACGCCCATCATCATAAACAGCCCAGCTTCCCTCACGCTTTATATCCTCTATGCTCACATGCTGCGCAGCCATACAAAGTGGCTTTTGCTCCCTCACATTCACCTCCAACGCTACATGCGCACAGAGCTGAGATTGCTGAGGCTGCAGCACCTCATCTGCCCCTTCCAGCATACGCCATAAAATGACCTGCCCCGCTTTGAGAGGAACACGACATATTCCCGCCTGACAAAACGGCACCCCCACCCCACGCGCTTGCCATCCCAAAGCCCGTTGCACCTCCTGCCGCACAAGGGGCATCCCTAACCGTCCCTCCACAAGGCGCATCTCCCCCTCTTGCCGCACAGCAAGAGCATGCTCCAACGTTGTAATCACCATCACCGGGCGCGGCACCACCCATACCAAAACAAGGGCTGCCCCTATCATCCCCAGCCCACAAAAACGCGCCATCCCACGCCATAAACATAGCACCGCTAGTCCCAGCAGAAATAACCCCACATCCCACGCAGGAAAGGAAGGCACCGGCCATGAGGCAAACGGCATCGCCGCCACATGCCGTGCCAACCAAGAGATAACCTCAATTCCCCAGCCCATCACACGTAATGCCACAGCCGACAGCCCCAGAGGCATAAGAGCCAAAGCGATCAACCCCGCAGGCATCACCCACAAACCCATCAACGGCACCGCCAGAATATTGGCTAAAACAAACCAAGGCTGAAACGCCCCAAAATACGCCATGCTTAACGGCAAAGTCGCCAACCCCGCTAACAATGAGGTTATCACCAACATAACAACCCCAACTGCCATGCGCCGCCACCAAGGGGGACGCTGCCCCCAAGACCGCCCTACCGGCCTCGCCCCATACCCTCCCAAACGTGCCAAAACCCCACGCAACGGCTCATACCCGGCAATCAACGCCATCACAGCGGCAAAGGACATCTGAAAAGACACATCCAAGACCACAACAGGCGAGGCCACCTCCAACGCTAAAGCCACCAAGGCAAGCCCCCGCAACGAAATCACCCGCCGCCCCAATAAAAAGGCCACAACCCCAAGCCCTGCCATCCCCAAAGCCCGCAACCCCGGTATATGGCACCCCGTCAGCAGCACATAAGCCACACCCGCCCCCAAAGACGCCACAAGGGCTATCTCTCGGCACGGCCAATGGGCTGAAAGACGCTGCGACAAACTCATCCCCCGGCGCAGCAAAACAAACACAAACCCCATCACAAACCCAAGATGCAACCCCGCCACTGCCAATAGATGCGCAAGACCAGAAGCCGCATAATCCTGCCGTGTCTGGGTGGAAATTAACCCCGTCTCCCCACACAACACCGCCGCAGCAATCGCCCCAACCTGACCGGGTAAATAATGTTCAATCTGCCGCGCCACTTGCCCCCGTATCGCCCCCCAACGCCCTCTATCGGCCTGTGCATCATCTACGCGCTCCACTGGCGACAACGCCGTCCCCGTTCCCGCTCGGCCAGAAAACCACGCCGCCCGCTGCCCATCATACCCCCCCGGCCATGAAGGTGCCGTTGGCGCGCGCAACAATGCCCGCACCCGGACAACCTCCCCCGGATTCATATGCTCCACAACCGGTATATCTTTTGCCGGTAAGGTAATCACTAAAGAGCGCGACAACGGGGCCATCCCCTCCCACCAAGGGGAACGAAAGACCGCCCCTTTAATCGTCACCCGCCATGACGCCCCACCCTCCACATGACGCCCTATCACAGGCTCTAAGGCGGCTAAACGCCCCTCAACCACCATAGATTCCAACGGCAAAAGCGGCATGGGTGGTTGCCGCCTCGCTTGAGCGAAAGCTAACAGAAATCCCATTCCTAACGCACATACAGCACTGCCCACACAACAGCCCAACAGCTGCCACCGCGCAGCCCGCTCCGTAACCGCCACCACCCAACGGCTACCCACCAAAAGGGCCAACCCAACAGCCACACCCCCCATTATGGCCACACACAGCCACCAAGGCGGCTCCTCTGGCAAAGCAAAATAGGCCGCAATACCCAGAGCCACCCCGACAGGGAGCCAACAAGCAAGACGACTCCCCTGCCGGGCCAAGCCCGTCACCATCATCGCGCCCGTACCGCCCTGCCTCTTTGCCATAACCTCCCTTTTCTCATGATTAAACTTGCACTAAAGCCCATAATGACACATCGAAGGTCATAGCCCGACACCGCCCAGCATGTTATAAGGCTTGCTCATGAAGATCCGTACCCGTTTTGCTCCCTCGCCCACCGGGCTGCTCCATATCGGCAATGCCCGTGCTGCCCTGTTTAACTATCTTTTCGCCCGCCATCATGGCGGGGAGTTCGTCCTCCGTATCGAAGATACAGACCGCGAACGCTCCACCCAACAGGCTGTAGATGTTATCTTTGAGGGTCTAAAATGGATGGGGCTAGACTGGAACGGCGAACCGACCTTCCAAGCCAGCCGCCAAGACCGCCATGCAGAAGTCGTCGCCCAACTGATGGAAAAGGGCATGGCCTATCGCTGCTATTGCACAGCTGAAGAACTCGCCGCCATGCGCGAAAAAGCCCGTGCCGAAAAACGCCCCCCCCGCTATGACGGCACATGGCGCGACCGCGACCCTGCCGACGCCCCAGAGGGCGTACCTTACGCCATCCGCCTTAAAGCCCCCAAAGAAGGCGAAACCATCATTAAAGACCTCGTCCAAGGGGAGGAGGTCCGCGTAGCCAATGCGGAGATGGATGACCTCATCCTCTTACGCTCCGATGGGACACCAACCTATCTGCTCGCCGTGGTGGTGGATGACCACGATATGGACATCACCCATGTTATGCGCGGCGATGACCATCTCACCAACACCTTCCGCCAAGCCATGATCTACCGCGCCATGGGCTGGAACCTGCCAGAATTCGCCCATCTCCCCCTCATCCACGGGCCAGATGGTGCCAAACTCTCCAAACGTCACGGCGCACAATCGGTTGTGGAGTTCCGGGAGGAAGGCATCCTGCCAGAAGCCCTCTGCAATTATCTGCTCCGCCTCGGCTGGGGCCATGGCGATGCGGAAATATTGGACCGCGAGGAGCAAATCAAACTCTTTGATATTGATGGGATTGGCCGCTCCCCCTCCCGTATGGATTACGTCAAACTCAGCCATCTCAATGGCATTTGGATGCGCCGCGCAAATGATGAGCGTCTAACAGCCCTCGTTATGCAGCGTTTAGCACAACGAGACGACCTCAATCATGATGAGACTGTCCGTGCCCGTGTCCTCGCCCTCATGCCGGGGCTAAAAGAACGCGCCAAAACCGTGGTAGAGCTTGCCGATAACGCCGCTTTTGCTGGCCTGCGCCTGCCGCTCACCCTCACCCCAAAGGCGGAAAAACATTTAGGTGAGGAGGGCAAGAAGGTTCTCGCAGGGTTAGAGACAAGACTCGCTGCACTAGAGCCTTTCACCCCAGAGGGAATCGATAGCACCTTACGCGCCTTCGCCACTGAGCATGAGCTAAAGCTCGGTGCTGTAGCCCAGCCGCTCCGTGCCGCGATGACAGGCACCACAACCTCACCGGGAATCGACCTCACACTCGCCGCCTTAGGGCGGGAGGAAGTCCTCGCCCGTATTCGGAGTGCCCTATCCGCATGAGCCCCACACACCACATCCCCCATCTTCTCGGCATTGAGGGCATGACAGAGAAGGACATCACCCCCTTTCTCGACCTCGCCGAGAGCTATGCCCTGCTTAGTCGCTCCCGCAACGCACCGCGCGATGTGCTCCAAGGCCGTACCGTCATCAATCTCTTCTTTGAGGATAGTACCCGCACGCGCACTAGCTTTGAGCTTGCCGCTAAACGATTAGGGGCCGATGTGGTGAACATGACCGTCGCCACAAGCTCGGTCAATAAAGGGGAAACCCTGCTCGATACCGCTTCCACCCTCAATGCCATGCATTGCGACCTCCTCGTCATCCGCCATGCTCAAAGCGGGGCCCCAGCGTTGCTCTCGCAAAAGGTCGAGGCCAGTGTCGTCAATGCCGGTGATGGCATGCATGAGCATCCCACCCAAGCCCTGCTTGATGGCCTAACCATCCGGCGGCATTTTGGTCGCCTTAGCGGCTTAAAAATCGCCATTTGCGGCGACATCGCCCATAGCCGCGTAGCCCGCTCAGACATTCACCTCCTCCGCGCTATGGGTAATGATATTCACCTCGCTGGTCCCCCAACTCTGCTTCCCAATGCCCTCGGCACGTTGGAAGGCATAACCCTCCACCATAATATTGATGACGCCCTAAAAGATGCTGATGTAGCAATGTGCCTCCGCGTCCAGCGGGAACGCATGGGCAGTGGGCTTGTGCCCAGCGCACGGGAATATTTCTCCCTCTTTGGGTTAGACCGCCGCCGCCTTGCTCTAGCCAAACCCGGCGCACTGGTCATGCATCCCGGCCCCATGAATCGCGGGGTAGAAATCGCCTCCGCTGTTGCCGACTCTCCACAAAGCGTTATCTCTGAACAAGTCGAGATGGGCGTTGCCGTCCGCATGGCTGTTCTTGATCGTCTCTCCCGCATGAAGAATCCCGCATGAGCAGCATCTTTTTCCAAAATGTTCGGCTAATAGACCCCGCCTCCGGGCGCGATAGCATGGGCAGCCTACTCGTCGAGGACGGCCTCATCACCGCCATCGACCCCAAAGATCCTCCCAAAAATGCCCGCCTCATAGAGGGCAATGGTGCCGTCCTCTGTCCCGGCCTTGTCGATATGCGCGCTCGTTTTGATGAGCCGGGGGCAGAATATCGCGAGAATATCGACTCCGGTGCCCAGGCAGCCGTTGCCGGGGGCATTACCACCCTCGCCCTCCTCCCCGATACCGACCCCGCTATTGATAACCCCGCTCTCGTCCATTACATCCGCCGCCGGGGTGAGGAGACAGGCCTTGTCTCCATCCATCCCTACGGGGCCCTCACCAAAGGCTGCGCTGGGGGCGATATGGCCGAGATTGGCTTGCTCAAACAAGCTGGGGCCATTGGCTTCACCGATGGAGCCCGCGCGATTGCCGATACAAAGCAAATGCGCAACCTACTCGCCTATTCTGGCTTTTTAGACACGGTCATCATCTTACATCCAGAGGATCCCTCTCTCGCCAAGGGAGGCTGTGCCACTGCCAGCCCACAAGCGGTCAAAATGGGCCTACCGCAAATCCCCGCCTGTGCCGAGGCTATGATGGTCGCACGCGACCTTCGCCTTGCCGCCCTCACCGGGGCGCGTATCCATTTTAGCCACATCTCCACAGGTGAAGCCCTCAGCCTCATTGCCGCAGCCAAACAACAAGGCATCCGCGTCACCTGCGATACCGCCCCGCCCTATTTCGCCATGACAGAAGCCGATATTGGGGACTTCCGCACCTACGCCAAACTCTCCCCACCCCTCCGGCAAGAGGCTGACCGGCGCGCCATCCTCGCAGGCCTCGCAGATGGCACGATTGATGCCATCGCCTCCGACCACAGCCCCGCAGATGCTGATGATAAACGTCTCCCCTTCGCCCAAGCCCGCGCAGGGGGGACCGGCCTCGTCACCTTGCTCGGCGTCACCCTACAAGCGGGCTTGCCATTGCTGGATGCGCTACGCCTTCTCACCATCGCCCCCGCCCGCCTCTTAGGACTGCCAGCAGGCACTCTCAGCATCGGCGCAGCAGCGGACCTCTGCCTTTTCGCCCCAGAGGAAGAATGGGTCGTTACAGCCGGCAACTTACCCGGCCGTGCCCAAAATACCCCCTTTGATGGCCAAACCCTCAAAGGACGAATCCACCGCACCTTCTATCACGGGCGAGAGGTCTTTACCGCAGAGGGGCTTTCAGCATGAGCAGCCTATTCCACTGGTCCCTCATGCCCCCTAGCCTCCTCGTTATCGCTCTTGCTGCTTACGGGATAGGCAGCATCCCCTTCGGCCTCCTCCTAACCGCCTTAAGTGGCCAAGGCGACATTCGCAAAATCGGCTCCGGCAATATCGGGGCTACCAATGTCCTACGCACAGGTCGCAAAGGCCTCGCCGCCGCAACCCTTCTGCTTGATGCCCTAAAAGGGTTACTCGCCGTCCTACTTGCCCAAGCCCTCTCCCCCCTTAACACCGCCCTTTGCCTCTCCGTGGCTGGGTGTGCTGCTGTGCTTGGCCATTGTTTCCCCCTCTGGCTCGGCTTCCGCGGCGGGAAGGGCGTTGCAACGGGCATCGGCGTCTTTTGGGGCATGTGCTGGCCGGTCGGGCTGCTCTGTACCATCCTATGGCTAGCGGGGGTACGGCTGAGCAGGATTTCCTCTGTCGGTGCGTTGCTTGCCTTTTTATCTGCGCCATTTCTGATGGTTGCTTTCTCGCTAGCCCCCATCCTCTCCGCCCGCCCTATTGCAGCAACCTTCATCACCATTCTTATCCTCTTGCGGCATCATGGTAACATCGCCCGCCTCATTAACGGGACAGAGCCACGCATCGGCCAAAAATGACCACATCTAGCCCCCTTCTGGCGGCCCCCACAGCAGCAGAACGACTCGCCCAAATCCGCCTCGCCCGCACTAAAGGAATCGGCACCGCCACCTTTAGCAAATTGATGGGCCTGTATAGCTCCGCCACACAAGCGATAGAGGCCCTCCCCACTCGTGCCCGTCTGGCAGGCCGCCCCGCCCCCCTCATCCCTTCGCAAACCGCCATAGAGGATGAAATTGCATGGCTTGCCCAGCGCGGTGGTGCCCATCTCCTCCGTTCCGACTCCGCCTATCCACACCTCCTTACCCTTCTTCCCAACGCCCCGATTCTCCTTTTTGCCCAAGGCAACACAGCCCTCCTCTCCTCCCAATCAGTCGCCATTGTGGGCGCGCGTAATGCCTCTAACCCCGCCCTAAAACTCACCGAGCAATTCGCAACAGGCTTAGCAGAATCTGGCATCACGATTATCTCCGGCCTCGCCCGCGGGATTGATGGTGCCGCCCATCGCGGGGCCTTACCCTTCAGACGGACAATCGCCGCCCTCCCCGGCGGGCTAGATGTTACCTACCCGCCCGAACATGCCGCCCTCCAAGCAGACATCGCCCAACAAGGCTGCTTAATTACGGAATATCCCCCCGGCACTGCAGCCAATGCCCGCCATTTCCCACGCCGTAACCACCTCATCGCCGGCCTATCACGCGGCTGCTTGTTAGTTGAGGCCGCCCATCGCTCCGGCACCCTCATCACAGCCCGACTCGCCCTAAACTATAAACGCCTTCTTTTTGCCATCCCCGGCTTCCCGCAGGACCCACGCTCCCGCGGGGGGAACGACCTGCTCCGCCACAATAAAGCCCTCTTGGTGGAGCGTTACCAAGATATCCTAACCCACCTCAATAATACCCCCTTATCAGCCCATAATCCCGCCGCATGGGAGCGACCACCCGCACGGCAAGCCTCCCTCTTTGCACCACCCCCACCGGCACCGCTACCACCGGCAGCAGCAGTATCAACATCACTTGTATCAACGCCGCCCACCTCCCCGCCCCAATCGCCATCCCCCACCATGCCGAACGATAAAAACAACGATTCCGATAAAAAAAATATACTCTCCCTCCTCGCGCATACCCCCTCCACGGTTGACGAGATTGCCTCACGCTGTCAGTTGTCCATCTCAGCAGTTGCAGCCATACTCATTGAGCTGGAGATAAATGGTGCCATCCAACGCCACGAGGACGGCACCCTGACCACTCTCAGCTAACGGGCAACGCCCAACTGCCGAATCGTCAGTTAAGACATCAAAGACCGGGAAAAACTCATGGCCGTGAAGAATGTTGTGGTTGTCGAAAGCCCCGCCAAGGCAAAAACCATCAACCGTTATCTCGGCAGCGACTATACTGTCATCGCCTCATTTGGCCATGTGCGGGACCTCCCTCCAAAAGATGGCAGCGTCCGCCCGGACGAGAACTTCGCTATGTCGTGGCAAACTGATGAGCGCGGCTCCAAGCAAATCACCGCCATTGCCAAAGCCCTCAAAGGGGCGAGCAAACTCATTCTCGCTACCGACCCTGATAGAGAGGGCGAGGCCATCTCATGGCATGTCCGCAGCGCACTAGAGGAAAAGAAACTCCTTAAAGGCATTGAGGTCGAGCGCGTCACGTTTAACGAAATCACCAAAAACGCCATCGCCGCGGCCATGAAGGCCCCCCGCACGCTAGACCGCCCCCTTATTGATGCTTATCTCGCCCGCCGTGCGCTAGATTATCTCGTTGGCTTCACCCTCTCCCCCGTCCTCTGGCGCAAGCTACCCGGCAGCCGCAGTGCAGGGCGCGTCCAATCTGTGGCCCTACGCCTCATCTGCGAACGAGAAGCAGAGATTGAAGTCTTTAAAGCAAAAGAATATTGGAGCGTAGAAGGCCTCTTTACTACACCTAAAAAGGCCGATTTTTCCGCCAAATTAACCCATCTTGAAGGCAAAAAGCTCGACCAATTCGCCCTTCCTGATGAAGCTACAGCCCATAAAGCGCGTGACCTCGTCCGCGCCTCGGCTCTCAGCGTCCGCAAGATTGAGCGCAAACGCACACGCCGCAACCCCGCCCCTCCCTTCACCACCTCCACCCTCCAGCAAGAAGCCTCCCGCAAGCTGGGCATGAGCGCACAAACCACCATGCGCACCGCTCAACAGCTTTATGAAGGGGTGGACCTCAATGGCGAGACGGTCGGCCTTATCACCTATATGCGTACCGATGGCGTTACAATGGCCACAGAGGCAGTACAAGCCATCCGCTCCCATATCAACACAGCTTTCGGCAAGGATTACTGCCCCGCCAAACCCCGCTCTTACGCCACAAAAGCCAAAAACGCACAGGAAGCCCACGAGGCCATCCGCCCCACCGATGTATCTCGCACGCCCGATGCCGTTGCTGCCGTCCTCACAGCGGACCAAAAACGCCTTTATGAGCTGATTTGGAAGCGTTCTGTCGCCTCTCAAATGCAATCGGCAGAACTCGACCAAACAGCCATTACCATCGGCGATAATACCGACCAAACCCTCCTGCGTGCTACAGGCTCCATCATCGCCTTTGATGGTTTTTTAAAACTCTATATCGAAGGCCATGACGATAAAGACAAAAACAACGATGACGACCAAAATCGCCTCCTCCCCGCGATGGCAGAAGGCGACTCGCTAAACACAAAAGACGTCAAAGCCGAGCAACATTTCACCCAACCACCACCGCGCTACTCCGAGGCCTCTCTCGTTAAAAAAATGGAAGAAATCGGCATCGGTCGCCCTTCCACCTATGCGTCCATCCTCAGCGTCCTGCGCGACCGCAACTATGTCCGTCTCGAGGCCCGCCGCTTTATCCCAGAGGATCGCGGTCGGCTCGTTACCGCCTTCCTCACCTCCTTCTTCCAACGCTATGTCGATACAGGCTTCACCGCCTCGCTTGAGACGCAACTTGATGATATTTCCGATGGTCGAGCCGATTGGCATGATGTCATGTCCGCGTTCTGGCAGGACTTCTCCGCAACCGTTGCCAAAACAAAAGACCTCAAAATCTCCGATGTAATTGATGCGTTGGATCAAGACCTCGGCAATCATTTCTTCCCCCCCCGCCCAGATGGCAGCGACCCGCGCCATTGCCCTTCCTGCACGGATGGGCGGCTCGGCCTCAAATTAGGGCGTCATGGGGCCTTCCTTGGCTGCTCCAACTATCCAGAATGTCGCACCACACGGCCTCTCACCGTTGATAATGGCGAGGACACCGCCCTCCCCGATGGGATGCGCCTGCTCGGCCATGACCCCGCCACTGGGGAGGACATCACCCTCCGCCGTGGCCCTTACGGTCTTTATGTCCAACGTGGCGAACCCGACCCAGAGGATAAAAAAGCCAAACCTAAACGCGCCACCATCCCCAAAGACCGCAACGGAGAGGAACTCACCCTTAAAGAAGCCATCGGCCTCCTCTCCCTCCCTCGCGAGGTTGGCCCCCATCCAGAAACAGGCGAAATGATCACCGCAGGCTTAGGCCGCTTCGGACCTTTCGTAAAAATGGGCAGCATTTATGGCACGCTCAGCAAAGATGATGACGTCCTCACCATTGGGCTCAATCGCGCTGTCGATGCCTTAGCCAAAAAACTCGCCTCTATCCGTACATTAGGCACACACCCCAAGGATGGCGAGGCTGTTATAGTCCGCAAAGGCCGATTCGGCCCCTATGTACAGCATGGGCAACTCATCGCCACCCTCCCTAAAGGGGATTCAATGGATGATATTACCCTAGAAGAAGCCCTCGCCTTATTGGATGAAAAAGGCAAACCCCTAAAGGGCGGGCGCAAAACAGCTACAAAAAAGACTACCACCAAAAAAACAACCACGAAAAAAACCACAACAACCGCTAAGAAAAAAGCACCCGCCAAAAAAGCGAGTGCTTCTAGTACAACGACAAAACGCAAGGCAAGTACGCCTAAAACCAAAACCCCCACAACACCCCTAAGCGAAGACGATATGCCTTTTTAACTTTCCTTCTATAAAGAATACCGCATAATAGGAGAGAGACCCTCTAAGTACCCCTTGGAGAAACCCTCTCTCCCTACTTAGTAGGCCTCATCTGTTGCGCCTCTTGCAGGCTGCAGCGTATCCCTCACCTCCAGCCCCCTTTCACCCTTATGTAGCATCGCCTCATATGATGTCAGCCCGTTGCCTGCGCTCCCTTTTGATGCCCCCGGCACTGCTTACCCTGTGCGGGACTTTATTCACAGCAGGATTAACAAGCTCAGCCTCTGCACAGGCGGCATCCTCTAATTTTTGGCGTCACTTCATCCAACGCCTCACACCAGACGCCCAGACACACCCACATATATCCTCACAAAAAACGCCTTCGTCCCCTCTAAGCTCCCCCGCGCCTGCTATAACACCACCCCCTCCTCCCATCACTCTGGATGCGGAAGACCAACAAACACAACAAACACTCGCCGCTGCCCTTACCTTCATGATGCCGCGGCTACTCACACCTCAAACCCCACAGAATCTATGCCTCTGGGGAATGCACGCCCTTGTTAAAGCCTCCTCTCCTCTTACAGCTCACATCAATCTCACCCTCACGATAGAGCCTACCTCCCACACAACCCCCTCCCATCTCACGCTCTTTTATGGCTCTCAACGACTATTAGACGAGCCTACTCCCCATGAAGATGACATCCTCGGCTGGAGCCAACTCAGCACGCGCTTCATCGCGACCCTACGTCATAGCCTCCCCAATCTCTATCCTTATAAGGATGAAGCCTGCCTAACCCTTTTCCTCAATGGGCTGCTCACCCAACTAGACCCCTATTCTCGCTACCAACCGCCTACACACACCACATCTCCTCCAACACCTCCCCAAACCATTATAGCCAGCGTGGGCCTCACACTCCGTCAATCACACGCACACTTCCCCGCTGTTGCGGCTATCAACCTCAATAGCCCGCTATGGGATGCTGGCATCACACCCGGCGATAGGCTCATCAGCATCAACCATCACAGCACCCGCAACACCCCATTAAAAGACCTTCAAAAAGCCCTTACCGGGCCAAAAGGGAGCACCATACAGCTAAGCTTCCGCCTCCAAGATGGCCAAAAACTCACCCGTAATTTCACCCTCTCTCTTATGGGGGAAGAAAGCGTCTTCCCAGACCATATCGGCCACCTTCCCCTCCTGCATGTAACGCAGTTTTTGCCTCACACCGCCGAGGAAATCAGCCAATATCTCTCCGCCTTTTTCCCTCCGACAACCTTAGAGGGTGACCTTCCCCACGCCTCCCCGCCAAAAACACACATCCCCTCCCATCCCGGCCTTGTGCTAGACCTGAGAGGAAATCACGGCGGCATCCTCCAACAAGCCGTTATGACCGCCGCCCTCTTTTTAGATCACGGCGTTATTACCACAACGGACGGCCGCGCTCCTGAATCCAACCATGTATGGAGCATCCAAGGCGGAGACCTCACCAACAACACAGCCCTCGCCCTTTTAGTCGATAAAAATACAGGCAGTGCGGCCGAGGTCCTCGCCGCCGCCTTGGCAGACCACCACCGTGCCATCATTATTGGCAGCTCAAGCTTTGGCAAAGGTATGGTTCAGATTTCCACCACACTACCTAATGGGGGCCATCTTGCCCTCTCATGGGCACGGCTGAACGCCCCCCAAGGGTGGAGTTTACAAGGGCTTGGGGTCATTCCCTCTATCTGCACCACCCCACAAAGCCATTATTCTCTCAAAGCCCAATTCTCTGCTTTGCAAGAAGGGCACTCCCTAATGGCCACGACCCTACAACAAGCACATCTCATCCATGAGGATAGTCCAGCCGATACACGCCTTGCCCTCCGCGCTATTTGCCCCCCCTCTCCCCCCACAATAACCGACCTCTCCACCGCCCTCACTGTACTCTCTAAGCCGCATTTTTATCAGGCTGCCCTATTCAGCACCCCCACCATAAACGCTCCCTAACCCCCTCCATTGCAGAAAGAAACTCCCCATGGTCCACGGTCTTAAATCCGGCTTTTGGATACGCGCCACATTACGCCGCCTCAACCAAAATGGCCTCATCGCCGTTATTGCCCATAAAGGCGATGAAGATGCTGGCAGCATCTTTATCATCCTCACCGCCAGGGACGGCCAAACCGCCATTTTACAAGAAGATGATACAAGTTGGCATCGCCATAATTTCACAGCCACCGCCACAGAATCTACCCTACAACAAGCAATGCACTATCTCGAACGCCAAAAACGCTTTGACCCTGACCTCTGGATTATCGAGATTGATGTCCCCGACATCACCCACCCCCTAGAAAAAGAACTCGGCACCCGGCGTATCCACTAAACAAACAACCTTGTTCACAAACGCCACAGCCACCAACCTGTAACCAATAGGCCACATTTCCTCTCATTCGATGCGGCCAAATGCTACTATGGCCAGTTCCTCCATTGCTTTTGCCTCCATTTTCAGAGAAAAGAATAACCATCTGTCTGGTTGGAGAGTAATTACATGACTGCACGCACCTCCATTACATCACTGCTGGCCCGTGGTGCCTGTGCCGCCTGCCTGTCAGCCATGGCGTTTGGTGCGGCAAAAGCGCAACCCGTCCGCGGCCTCTATGTTGCTGGAGCCGCTGGAGCAAGCTTCAACCAATCACAGACAGTCAACCCACATACAAAGCTCTTTCCCCATGGTCGTGATGATTATACGACAGGCATCACCGGCCTCGGTAGCATCGGCTGGGGGCTAGGCAACGGTTTCCGTGTGGAAGTCGAAGGGAACTACCGTAATAACCGTCTCTCCCGCTTCCACTCCCCCGGCTTCAGCTCCACCGCTCACGGCCATCAGCAAAAATATGGCGGCATGGCGAACGCCTTATTTGATATGGATATCGGCCAGAATTGGATTTACCCCTATTTCGGCTTTGGTATTGGCTATGCACGGCAATTCACAAACACCACCATCCAAGGGACAGGAGCCAATAAAGGCTTCCGTCAGCGTGTAGATGATGGTGCTAACGGCTTTGCTTACCAAGGTATCTTCGGGACATCCCTCCCTATCCCGTGGGTCGTTGGCCTTTCCACCACGATGGAATATCGCTTCTACACTATTACGGGCCATCACCGTCATTATGCAGAAGCGAGCTATAACATCGCCAATACAAATAGCGGTCCTGTAGGCGGCCGCCGTAGCAGCCGGACTGACTTCAACCACTCTTTAATGCTTGGCTTGCGGTATGAGTTCAACCCGGCCCCCCCACCGCCCAAACCAACACAAACCATTGCTGCCCCAGCCCCTGCCCCCATTCGCACCTATCTTGTCTTTTTCGATTGGGACCGCGATACATTATCCGACCGCGCCCGCTCAATCGTAGAGACCGCCGCGCGTAACTCTACTTCCGCGCAATTTACTCGCATCCAAGTAAATGGCCATGCCGATTCCTCTGCCGTTCACCCCGGCAGCAAAAAAGCGAGCAGCTACAACATGGCCCTTTCGCTACGCCGTGCCCAAAGCGTCAAAGCGGAGCTGATTCGTGATGGTGTTCCCTCTGGGGTAATCGACATCCATGGCTATGGCGATACCCAACCGCTCGTCTCCACACGTCCCGGTAAAGCAGAACCACAAAACCGCCGTGTGGAAATCGACTTCCAGTAACATTCCCTATCAATATTCTCTCTAACAAAGAAACCGGCATAGCCACACACTATGCCGGTTTCTTTATAGTCACCTAACTAATTTATATGCGGATGAAGCCCTACAAACCTCCATCCGCATAATCTCTTACTTCTTCACGTTAGGTTGTGCTGCCTTAGTGACCGCTTTATGGGCCACAACGCGCCTCTTATGCGCGACAACCACAGATTTTTTACTCACCTCCCCAGCAGCTACAGCGGCAACACCAGCAGGTTGCTCAACATGCACCTGCACTGCCACCATACGGCGCGGTTGTGCATGAGCAGGGATTAACTCCACAGAGAAGGAATCATCCCCCTTATAATCCACCGCAGGCGTATATTCGACATAAGTCCGGTTATCATAGCTATAGAGAAAAACCTTCCCATGCTCTGGGGCCGGCACTACCCCAAAGGAAACATAGCTCCCACCACCACCTTTACTGACAGCAAAGGGGCACATACCCCCATCACCTGCCAGCACGGTCATCGTCACACTCATCCGCCCTGTAGCATCTGTCTGTAAAGGCGACACCTCACACCGCGCCGCCCGTTTCTCATTCGCAAAAGGATTCGGTAGCATCGCCGTCTCTGATGTCCGTGATTGATTCCCCGCACATCCACTAAAAGCGAGCAAAGCCGCCCCCATCAATCCTTTTAATAAAACGCTATTACGCTGCACAGCACACTCCTTCAAAACACATCACTATCCAAGGCCCCATCAGAGATATCCCCTCATGTGGCAGATTCGCACCGGCACGATACGCTCTCAACGCACTCATGAGAATGCAATCTCGTATATTTCTTTCCTCCCTCCTACCACCAAAGGGGCAGACTTTCCCCCAAGAGCATGATAAGAGGCGAAAGACCTGTTTGCGGGAGTTTTCTAAATGTCTCTTCTGTTTCGCCGCCTAGCCTTTCTTAAAACAGGGCTAGCTCTTTCTACTGCGTTACTCTGTTCCGGCTTGCCCGCAGCTTATGGGGCTGCCTGCCACACATCAGAGGCAGACCACTCAGCCTTTAATCTTGCTGGCCTCAAATCCGAGCTCATGGTCACAGCTCTCTCCTGCCATACGCAAGATCGCTATAACCAATTCATCACCCGCTTCCTCCCCATCCTTACTGAATCAGAAAAACACCTCGATTCCTATTTCCGCCGTACCTTTGGCAGCCAAGCTCAAAGAAAGCACGATGATTACATCACCCAGCTTGCTGATGTACAATCACTCGGCGGCCTCAAATCAGGCACAGCCTTCTGCGCCCAGCGCGTCCCTATGTATGATGAGGTTGATGCCCTAGACGATTCAAGCTCCGATCTCGCCCATTATGCCGAGGCTAAAGACATCGCCCAACCTGCCTCTTACGAGAGTTGCACCGCCCCCAGTGCCCCTCATCGTACCCGCACCCGCCGCCGCTAGGACATCCACACACATCATCTAAAACAGGACCACAGAATGGCCGATATGTTCGGACAGGACGAGCTACCCAGCCCCTCCAACCCCTCATCTCCTCATACATATGATGCCGAGTCTATTGAAGTTCTCGAAGGGTTAGAGCCTGTCCGCCGTCGCCCCGGCATGTATATCGGCGGCACAGATGATACCGCCTATCATCACCTCGCTTCTGAAATCATCGATAACGCTATGGATGAAGCCGTAGCAGGCCATGCAACGCTTATCGAGGTCCATCTCGAAGACGCCCATACCCTGATGGTCCGCGATAATGGACGCGGCATCCCCACCGATCCTCACCCTCGCTTCCCAGAAAAATCCGCCCTAGAGATCATTTTCACTACCCTCCATGCTGGTGGTAAGTTCTCTGGTAAATCCTACGCTACCTCTGGCGGCTTGCATGGTGTGGGCAGCTCTGTTGTCAATGCCCTCGCCTCCCATTTAGAGGTAGAAGTCTATCGCAACCGCAAAGGCTGGCGACAAACCTTCTCACGCGGCCACACCACCAGCACGCTAGAAAATACCAAACCCGCTATCAAACGCGGCACTATGGTCCGCTTCACCCCCGATAGCGAGATTTTCGGCCCCCTCCATTTTTCACCCCAACGCCTTTACCGCCAATGCCAAGTTAAAGCCGCCCTTTTTCATGGTGTGAGCATCTCATGGTCTTGCGCAGCAGACCTCCTCAAGGGGGAAAACGCCCCGCCTGCCCATACTGTCATCTCCTACCCTAATGGGCTAGAAGACGCCCTGAAAGATGACCTCGGCTCCACCCCTTCTCTGCTAACCCCCCTTTGGGCTGGCCAAGCCGACCTCCCCATCGCCGCAGATGGCCAACCCGGCGGCCGTGTCGAATGGGCCATCGCCTTTTTAGACCAAGGCAGCAGCACCCTCATCTCCTACTGCAACACCATCCCCACCCCCCAAGGCGGCACGCATGAAAATGGCCTCCGCGCTGCCCTTGTCAAAGGGTTTCGCAACTGGGGCGACCAACGCAAAATCCGCCGCTCCAACGCCATTACAGCCGAGGATATTCTCGGCACCATCAATGCCCGCCTCTCTGTCTTTATCCGTAACCCCCAATTCCAAGGCCAAACGAAAGACCGCCTCACCACACAAGAAGCCAGCCGCTTGGTGGAAGGTGCCCTGCGCGACCGCATCGACCATTGGCTCGGTGGCAATCCCCAGCAAGCTGATAACCTCGTCAGCTATATTGTTGAACGCGCTGAAGAACGCCTCCGCCGCCGTGAAGCTCGTGAGACAACACGCAAAACCGCCACGCGCCGCCTACGCCTCCCCGGCAAATTAACCGACTGCTCCCGCAGCAACGCCCATGAGACCGAGCTTTTCCTTGTTGAGGGGGAATCCGCCGGTGGTTCCGCCCGCCAAGCGCGCGATAGAGAAACACAAGCCGTCCTCCCCCTACGCGGCAAGATTCTCAATGTCGCCTCCGCCACGCAAGAAAAACTCCGCACCAATACCGAGCTACGCGACCTCATCGAGGCCATGGGCTGCGGCTTTGGCAAAACATTAGACCTCTCCAAACTCCGCTATGGCCGCATCATCATCATGACAGATGCCGATGTCGATGGTGCCCATATCGCTTCCTTATTGATGACCTTCTTCTTCCGCGAGATGCCCGACCTCGTCCGGCAAGGCCATCTTTACCTCGCCCAACCCCCTCTTTATCGCCTCACTCATGGCAGCAAAACCATCTACGCCATGGATGATCTCGACCGCGACCGCCGTCTAAAAACAGACTTTAAGCCTAACGCTAAGGTCGAAATCTCTCGCTTTAAAGGCCTTGGAGAAATGCCCGTCTCCGACCTTAAAGAAACCACCATGTCACCCACACGCCGCACCCTGTTGCGCGTTACCGTCCCCACGGAGGAGAACCTCCTCACGCGCAACCGCATCGAAAGCCTCATGGGTCGCAAGCCGGAACTTCGCTTCCAGTTCATTCAAGAACAAGCCCGCTCTGTCGAGCTTTTGGACATCTAACTCCTCACTAAAAAGGGCGTCCCCTTATTGAAGGAACGCCCTCCCCGCTTAAAATACCGGATGAGCCGGGTCCGCTCCCATCCGCCCATCAGAGCGGTCAAGCGTCCGTATCGCCGCCATTTCATCGGCTGTCAAAACAAAGTCAAACAACGCCACATTCTCTGCCATTCGCTCCCGATGCACCGATTTAGGGATGACAATAACCTCATTCTGCAAATGCCACCGCAGAATCACTTGGGCAGGGCTTTTATGATGCCGCTTCGCAATACGGCCAATCACCTCATTATCTAACACCGTCCCCTTCCCCAAGGGCCGCCATGCCTCTGTCTGAATCCCAACCTCTTTATGGAAAGCCCGCAACGCCTCTTGTTGAAACACAGGATGAATCTCAATCTGATTCACTGCGGGGACAACACCCGTCTCCTCAATAATCTTCTGGAGATGGTCTTTCTCAAAATTAGAAACCCCAATAGAGCGCACACGCCCTTGCTTTTTCAGCTCAATCAAAGCCTTCCATGTCTCTACATATAAACCCTGCTGCGGCATCGCCCAATGGATGAGATATAAATCCACGACATCACGTTTTAATAAACGCGCACTCTCATCAAAAGCCCGCAAGGTCGCATCATAACCCTGCTCATCATTCCATACTTTCGTTGTCACGAAGATATCAGGATGATCACGCAAACCATCCCCAACACCCGCCTCATTGCGGTAAAGCCGCGCTGTATCAACGGCCTTATACCCAACATCAATCGCCGTCTTTACCACCTCAGCCGTTTTATCCGGCGGTGTTTCCCACACACCAAGGCCAATCCACGGCATCGTCTGCCCATCATTCAGCGTAACACGCGCCGCCGCATTTTTTGGGAACTCACTCATAAGCCCCTCCCTTCTAAGGATTCGCCACCATGACTAGCCATGGGGCACACCCCATCATCTACGCTCTCCACTCCATAAACAACTATCCCTTTTTTAACCTCTATTCCTCAAATAACCCCATCTGCACCGGCACTACCTCATCCCGCACCCCAAGAGCAGAAATAGTTAATCCAAGCAAACGGATAGGCCGCTCCAACGGGAAGAAACTACGCAATAATTCCAAAGCCATCCGCCGTAACACAGCCCCCTCCACAATCGGAAACGGAGCCGAACGCGCCCGCGTTACTGTATGAAACCCCGCATAACGCAACTTCAACGTCACCGTTCGCCCCGCAATGGACTTCTGCTCACACGCCATTATCAACTTCGCAACAATCCCCTCCAATGTAGCAGCAAGGCTCTCCCACGCCTCTACATCACGCGCAAAGGTCGTCTCCGTCCCCAAAGATTTGCGCGGCCTATTCACCTCAACCGGTCGATAATCCACCCCCCGCGCAATATCATGATAAAACTGAGCAGAACTCCCAAAATATTGACGCAACGCCGCCACACTCCATGTCTTTAAATCCGCTCCCGTATAAATCCCAAGCTTATGCATCCGCGCCGTTGTCGCAGGCCCCACACCATGAAACCTCTCCACCGGCAAATCCGCTACAAACGCCGCCCCCCGCTGAGGAGGAATCACAAACAACCCATTAGGCTTCCGCTGCCCAGACGCCAATTTCGCCAAAAAGCGATTATACGACACCCCCGCTGATGCCGTTAAACCCGTTTCTTTCTGAATCTCACGCCGAATCGCCTCAGCAATCGCCGTGGCCGAGCCATAAGCCGCCCATTGTTCCGTCACATCCAAATAAGCTTCATCTAATGCAAGGGGCTGAATCATCAGCGTATAACGCCTAAAAACGTCATGAATCTGGGCCGATACCGCCCGATAAACCTCAAAACGCGGCGGCACAAAAATCAATTCCGGGCACCGCTCCAACGCTTTATGGGAGGGCAAAGCAGACCGCACCCCATAAGCACGCGCCTCATAACTCGCTGCCGCTACCACACCCCGTCCCACAGCACGCCCCACCGCCACAGGCCGCCCCCGTAATGCTGGATTATCCCGTTGCTCGATAGACGCATAAAACGCATCCATATCCACATGCAGGATGCGCCGTATCCCCTCCTCCCCATCACCTTTAGGCTTCGCGTTCATCCTCATACCATCCTAATATGGGATAACGCCTTTAAAAGGACGCCTTGGGCATAGGCATATAACTCCCCACTACCAACGCTAAAATCGTTACATTCGGGCTTTCCGCCGCACTATGGCACACAGTCGTTTCAGGCCCCGGTAGAATCAAAGGAGCCTGAAACTCCGGCTCCGTACTTTGCGGCCATAATACCATCTGCCCACTCGCTTTAATCTGCACCGCCTTAATCGTTGCTTCAAAACTATCCGAAACATCCGAGCGCTGCATCGCCACCACATAATCCCCATTCCGCGGCCTACGCCCCAATTCGGAGAAATTAATGACAATCACCACCGAACCTTCTTGAAACACCCGATTCATGGACTGCCCCTTCACCATCAACCCATAACGCTTTAGCCCTGGATATGCCGAATCCTGCGGGATCGTAATGGCATAACGGTCCAGCACAGGCCATTCCTGCGCCTCTTTCCACACTCCAGCCTGCACCTCTCCACAAACTTGAATCTGCGCTACTGGCAAAGAAGGCGCAGACGCCCCATCAGAGGCCTGCGCTGCGTCTTCTTCCCCCTTATGGCTAATTTCCGCTACCAAACGACTCACCGGCACACCAAGCACTTGCGCCAAAGCCGCCAATTTATCCGTCCGCGGTAGATGTTTTCTCCGGCGCATATCCCGCAAAAAATCCACCCCAACAGCAGGATTAATCTCACGCGCCTTCAAACAAGCCCGTCTATCTGAAAGACCCTGCTCATCCAAAAGCGTATCAAGAAGATTCAATAACGATTCAATAGACATGCGGGAATTATCCCTAATTCCAAAAAAATGTCTATACGGGATTTTCCCCTAATTTAGCTTGACATTCGAGGATATTTCCCCGCATTTTAAAACTGTTCCTCGGCTAGATGTCGCTTACACATCTTTTATAAGGAAAAATACCCACACCATCCTCTCAAAACCCACGCCTCTACCCCATCATGATTCATTTTTGAGGAGTCGTCCTTTGTCACGCACCACCCATCTTATCACCACCCCCACACGGGAACGCACACGCAAGGTCGATTATGAGACCCTTGGCCGCCGCCGCCGCCGCGCCAATACCCTAGGCGCGCTTTCTTCACGCCTCAAAGCTGAAGTAATTTCGGAGGCAGAACAATGGGTTAAAGATTGGATGTTGGCCGAGCATGGCTATCTCGACATCATGAAAGATGGCGGAGCCCCTGCCCTCGCAGGAAATGTCCTCACCTTTAACGCCCTACAAGGCAAAGCGTGGGGCCGCCTTAAAGCATTCCGCCGCCATGCAGGGCGCGAGCGGCATCAACTCCTCGTCAATTTACTTGGGTTGGGATGGTCCTTTACCTCACTCGGCTCCAAACTCTACCCTAATCTCCACCCCGATCGCGCCCGCAAAAAAGCCGCCGATGACTGCGCCACCACGCTAGAGATGCTCGCTGATTTTTGGCTAGAACAACGGCGCGCCAAAGCCCGCCAAGCCGTCCATATCGCCCGACAACACCGCCAAGGGTTAGATATTCCCACCCTCTCCAAAACCTATAATATCGCCCCTAAAGGCATGCAAAAAATCATCCAACATGGCGAGCATATCCTCAACAAACCGCAGAAAATCACCGCTGTTGAACTACGCTCCTAAATAAAATCACCACCACCTCATTTTCTCATTGACAGCCCGCCCGCTTTCCCCTATAAAAACCTCATCATCGCGAGCCGTGTGCCAATAAGGCATACGGCTTTTTTATTGCCGCAACCCGGCACCTAGAATCTGGTCGATAGAGCCCCTTTCATACGGCTCATCCCACATATTCCTTCTCTAAAAAACGGATGTCTCTTATGGCACAGGCCCTCTCTACCGCCGAGCAGCCGCTCGGACGCGGTCGCATTGTCACAACCAAACGCGGCCGCTGCGTCGTTTTAGCCGAGGACGGCCCCCGCCTCGTTCTCTGCCCCCTCTATGAAGCACCAGACCTCCATCATAGAGCTGACATTCCCCTTAGCTGGCGCGATGAACTTATTTTGGGCCTGAAACAAAATGCTGTCATTAGAGCCATCCCCTTCCTCAAACAACGCAATGCCGTCATAGCAGAGGACGCCTATATCTCCGCTCTAACACTCACCCAGCTCCGCCTCCGCACCCATAGGGAGCTACAAATCAGCACGCTAGAGAGCAAACGCCTCCCCCTTTTCTCTGGTCGGCCCATTCGCCACTCTGCACATCTCAGACACCTTACATGAAGACACAGCGCAAAAAGCCCGTCACGTTCTCACAATCTCTCTTTGATGAAATGATGGAGGACCTCATGCTCGGCCACCCCTTGCATGACATCTGCTCTGGCACACATCGCCCTACCCTCCGCAGCTTCTATCGCTGGCTATACAAAAAACCAGCCCTCCTTCCCCGCTACCGCCATGCAAGAGACCTCTCAGCTGATAGCTTAGAGGCCAAAATCCTCTCTCATCTTGCAACCCTGCCCGACAAAGCCGACACCGCCACCGTCAACCTCTTTAAACTCCGGTTCGACACACTTCGCTGGCTTATGGCCCGGCGCGCGCCCAAACGCTATGGTGAACGACAAACAGTCGAACATACTGGCCAAGAGGGCGGCCCCCTTCACACTATCCAACGCGTCATTATCGACCCCAACACCCCTCCTCCAGATAATAAAACTGATACCTTAATGAAGGGGTAAACCCTCATGCCGCCTCAGACCCACCTCACCATCACCACCCCACGTGCCTTTGCTCCCTTGCTCAAACCATCACGCTATAAAGGCATCTGGGGCGGCCGCGGCTCCGGCAAATCGCACTTCTTCGCCGGCTTATTAATCGAACAAGCCACACTCCACCCCGGCCTCCGCGCTGTCTGCATTCGCGAAATCCAAAAATCCCTCGCAACATCTGTTCATCAGTTACTTTGCGACACAATCAACCGGCTAGGATTACACCACCACTTCACCATTAAAGAGAGAGAAATCATCACCCCCGGCGGAGGCGTCATCTTGTTCCAAGGCATGCAAACCCATAACGCCGAAACCATTAAATCACTCGAAGGCATGGACATCGCATGGGTGGAAGAAGCCCAATCCCTCTCCGCCCACTCCCTCAAACTCCTCCGCCCCACCATCCGCAAGCCCGGTTCAGAAATCTGGTTCAGCTGGAACCCCAACCACCCTTCCGACCCTGTCGATGCCTTCATGCGTAACCCCTCCCATGAGGATGACCCCTCCATCATCACCATCCACGCACGCTGGTCCGACAACCCTTGGTTCCCAAATGTTTTGAATGAGGAACGAAAACGCGACCAAACATTACGCCCACAAGATTACGACCATATTTGGGAAGGAGATTACCAACAGCATCATGATGCCCTCATCTTCCCCGACCGCATCAGCATAAAATCATTCACCGCTCCCGAAACTTGCCGCTTCTATTTCGGTGTAGATTGGGGCTTCTCACGGGACCCCACCGCTCTGGTCCGCTGCTTCATCCATGACGATATCCTCCATATCGACTATGAGGCTGGCGGCACAAACATCCCCTTAGACCAACTCCCCTCCCTCTTCGAGACACTCCCCGCCATCCGTCATTGGCCTATCCGCGCCGATAATGCCCGTCCCGAAACCATCAATTACCTCAAAAACCGCCATCACTTCCGTATCACATCCGCCAAAAAATGGCCCGGCAGCGTGCAAGACGGCATAGAGCGTCTCAAATCATTCCGCGCCATCCATATCCATCCACGCTGCGTAGAAACCGCACGGGAGTTCCGCCTCTATCGCTATAAAACTGACCCTCTCACCGGCGACATCCTCCCCCATATTGAAGACGCCAATAACCATTATATCGATGCGCTTCGCTACGCGTTGGACGGCCTCATTACCAACCACACCCCCCTGCCGGACTTCTCACGTTTTGCCTAGCCACACTAATCCTCACTGCCCAGCCATTATCCCCCATAAAATAAAACCACCCACAGCCCCACCCAACACCACACCAGCACAAACAGCCAACCATAACATCCGTGCTGCAATGCGTTGCGGCGGCGCTTTCCAATCTAACCATCCCATAAACCAACGTCCTCCCCGTTAAAGATAGGTCTTTCTCATGTCCGGCTTCTCCCTAACACGCCTCTTTACCAAGAAGCAGCCCACCCCCTCTCATAACAGGCAAGACCCCCTTCCACCACGCCACCCTACTACCCCTCATAAAACGCCTGTCTCATGGCTCAAACGCCTAAGACGCACCGAGCCACCCACCCTCTCCCCCAACACAACCTCACACTTCATGCCCTACCAACCACCACCGGGTATCGTGCCAGAAGGTTATAACCGCCCCACCCCTCTTGGCTCCGATGCCGCGCCTAGCACCACAGCAGACATCACCAGTTGGGCTATGGGCCAAACCACCTCCCAACCCTCTTGGATGGCCGATGGTTTGGGCTTTCTTGGCTACCCAACCCTCGCTCAAATGGCCCAACGCGCCGAATTCCGCAAACCTTGCGATGTCATCGCCCGTGAAGCTACGCGAGAATGGATTAGCCTTAGCACACATAATCCTGCCGATTGTCCCCCTCCCGGAATCCCCCAAGACCCTACAACCCGCCTCCACGCGCTTGAAGTCGAAATGAAACGACTCAATATTCGCGAACTCCTCCACCAACAAATCCTTGATAGCCTACTCTACGGCATCGGCCATATTTGGCTAAATATGGCTGACACACCCCGCACAACATACGGCCAAACCCTCCCCCTCCCCCTCACCTCCAACGGCGTCCGCAAAGGCACACTCGCCGGGCTAAAAACAATCGAGCCCATTTGGACAACCCCCAACGCCTATAATGCAGACTCCCCCCTACAAGATGATTATTACCGCCCCCGTAATTGGTGGGTGCAAGGCTGCCTCGTCCATCGCGACCGTCTCATCAGCATGATCCCCTACGGCGTGTCAGACCTTTTTAAACCTTCCTTCAATTTTGGCGGTATGAGCCTCACCCAACAGCTACGTCCGTATGTTCATAATTTCTTACGAACACGGAACAGCATCAGCAACATCACCGCCAACTTCTCCAAACTGGTTTTAAAAACCGACATGGGCGGCCTCATGGCCACCGGCACCAGTGATGAAGCAGACCCCACAACCTCCATCACAGGCCGCGCCTCCTTTATGCAGAAGATATCGGAAGGCCAAGACATCATCGTAGCCGACCACCAAAATGAGGACATCTCCATCATTGCCACGCCCCTCACCGGGCTGGCAGACCTCCAAGCACAAGCTATGGAGGCCATGGCCTCCATCCCCGGTATCCCCTTAGTCAAACTCTTTGGCATTACACCCAACGGGTTAAACGCCTCCTCAGCAGGAGAAATCCGTGTTTTTTATGATGAAATCGCCGCCTTTCAAGAAGCTCATATGCGCCCCGTTCTCACGCGGTTACTCACCCTCCTTCAACTCAATCTCTGGGGGGCGACCGACCCCGCTTTAGAAATCACCTTCAACCCCCTTTGGCAGCACCTCTCCGCCACGCCAGAGCCAACTTCTTCCAAAGAGAGCCCATGACCATCCTCGCTTATGACCGCAGCGGCTCTGTCCGCAGCTTTGATGATAATGGCCGCCTACGTGTAGAGCGCACCCCCATCAGCAAAGCTAATATCTGCACTTATCAAGGCCGAGAAATCCCCCATTACGACACACTCGGCCTGCATCCAGACCAGCCATACCGCCTCCTGCGTGACCCTCACGAACTCGCAAAAGCAGCAGACAGCTTTAACTCTCTCCCTATTCTAGAGGAGCATATCCCCACCAGTGCCCAGGCCCACCCACGAGAACTCACCGTTGGGGCCACCATGGATAATGCCCTCTTTGAAGCCCCTTATCTGACCGTCGGCATGGTCATTTTCGATGGCCCCGCCATCGCCCGCATCCAATCCGGTGAGCAGAAAGAACTTTCCTGCGGCTACGCTTATGAGGCCGATATGACACCCGGCACATATGGGGGCCAACCTTATGATGGCCGCATGATTAACATTCGAGGCAATCATATTGCTCTCGTAACAAAAGGTCGAGCCGGACCAGATGTCCTCGTCCACGATTCATCTCCCTCTCCGGCTTCCCCCTCACATAATAGGACACACACCACCATGACAAAAACCGATGCACATTCCCCCGCTATAGAGAGCGACATTCCTAACACACCGCCACATAATGAGGCAGAAACCATCAAAACACATCAACCAACAGACCTACCGGCTGAAAATCCGGCTGAAGATAAAGAAGCCGCCCTCAACGCCGCTATTCAAAAGGCCATCGCCGCCGACCGCGCCTTACGCCTCGCCACAGAAGAAGCCTGCCGCCTCGTTCGTCCCCTCGTTGGCGATGTTCACGGTATGGATAGCGCAGAGGATGTTTATCGCTACGCTCTTCAACACTCTGGTATGGCCGCCGATAGCCTCACAGAGGTTAATCAAGCGGGCTTGCGCGCACTTGTCCATGCACGCCTCGCCACTATGGCTCCACCGGCTTATAACGCGGCTCACGCTCCCCTCGCAGCCGATAAAGCTTCCACCTCCTATAGCGCACCACGCCGTTATTAATCACCTCTCCATCCTATAAGCAGGAATCTTTTCCATGTCCGATTTCCAACAGACAGTCTCATACACATGGCCGCAAGGCTTCCCCGGTGCCCCCGCTAGTGCCAACCCCATCCGCACCTCCATCGCGCCAGAAGGCGGATTCGTCGCGGGTAATAATGGCCTCACCATCGCTCATTTCGCATGGCGCAATGATGACAGCATTACCCTGAGCAACAGCGGCACGACCGCACCGGCAGGCTTCCTTTATCGCAGCCAGCAAGGCGTGATGACACAATATCTCCAATCCGCCACAATGACACTCCCCGCAGGCTTTGCCGCAAGCCTTGCAGAAGGTGGTGACTTCTGGGCACTCGCCACAACAGCTTCCAATGCTGGCCAAGCCGTTTACGCCAATACAACCGATGGCAGCTTACAAACCGCTTCTCCATCCAACACACCACAGGGCACCGTTCCAACAGGCTGGGTCGTCTCTCGCGGTGGTGCAGCGGGAGAACTCATCATCATCTCCGGCCCAATGCACCCTGTAGCGGCCTAATTGCGCTGTCATATCTCTATACCCCAAAAACTCATTAAGGCATTCGCATGACCTACTCCATCTCCCCTGCCATGCTTCAACGCGATTTCGGCGTCCATGGCATCCTTGACCATAACTTAGCCTTCGACAACGCTACGGCCCCTAACTCAGGGATTCCGAGCATTTTCTCCACCTATACAGACCCCCGCACGATCAAAGCGATCATCACCCCTATCCGCGCCGAAGCCATCTATGGTCAGGGGCAAAAGGGCGACTGGCTGACAGACACCGCCCAATTCCCCTTCGTAGAACTCTCCGGCCAGACAGCCTCCTACGGCGATTATGATAGCTCCGGCGATAGTGACGCCAACGCTAACTGGGTCCAACGTCAATCCTTCCACTTCCAGACATGGACAAAATGGGGTGAGCGTGAAGCAGAACGCATGGGGGCTGCCCGACTAGACTGGGTCTCCCGTAAGAATGAGGCCTCCATCTCTGTCCTTAATAAAACAAGCAACCGCATCAGCCTATTCGGTATGGAAGGCCTACAGCTGCGCGGTGCCCTCAATGACACCGCCCTACCACCGGCCATCCAACCTAGCCCCAAAATCGGCCCTTCCGGCACTGCCACAGGCAGCAATGACTGGCTGAGCATGACCGACCCGGTGCAGGTCTATAACGACATCCTCAAAGCCTTCCAGCAGCTCTCCGAGCAGATGGGCGGCAATGTCACGTTAGAAAGCCCATTGACACTCGTCATCCCGACAGAGCGTCAGCAATGCTTGCTTTATAGCAACCAATACCGCACATCCCTCCGCGATTTACTGCGCGAAAACCTACCGAACTTGAAGATCGAAACCCTGCCAGAAGCCGGAAGCACACTTTCGGGCGGTCAGACAAAGGTCACGCAGCTGCAACTCTTCCTACGCGAAGTTGATGGGCAAGAGAGCGTCACTACCGCCTTCACCGAGAAACTCCGCGCTCACACGGTAGAACGCTACAGCTCCTACATCCGCCAAAAGAAATCGCAAGGCAGCTGGGGGACCATCTGGTTCTACCCCGTCGCCTGCGTCACCATGACAGGAATCTAACCTATGGCCGATCATGTCACCGTTCTCTGCCGCCTCCCATCCGGCATCCGGCTCGAGCTGCACGACCTGCCTAGCCTGAGCGAACGCGCTCAGGCTAGTGCCCCTATTATGGCCCCTCCACAGGCCCGTGCATCCATCACACTCAACGGCATCCGGCAAGACCCACACTACCATCCGTTGGAAAACCGGCTCCTTGGCCGCGCTGGTCGCACCAATGTCCCCACAGATTTTTGGAAAGCATGGCTAGAACAAAACAAAACCTCCAGCCTCGTCACCCAGAAACTCGTTTTTGCCGAAACCACAGCCGCCCGCGCTGATAACGCCATGAACGAACTCGCCAAAGAACGTACCGGCCTTGAAGGAGCCGAACATACATCCTTGGTTGAGGGCGTCACCCCACTGCACTCTGCTGCATAAACCTCCCTATATTCTGCCTTCCCGTCTTTATGAGGGGAAGGCAGCCTCTCGGCTCATTTCCTTGTAAGGACACCCGCATGACCCCAGAACCACCGATGACATCCCCCGGCATTGTTCCCTTTTCCTATACGGATTGGTTAGCGGCGTACCCTTCCTTTTCCGAAACCATCACCGCCCCACAAGCCGAGAGCTTCTTTCACCTTGCCGAGCTTATCCTCAATAACACGGCCCGCTCCCCTATTCAGAGCCTCACACAACGGCGAACACTCCTCTGGCTGCTCGTAGCTCATCAGGCACAGCTTTTTGCCAATAACAAAGCGTATGATGCTAACGCATCCTCTCCTACCACCCCACCTGTTGGGCGCATCGCCTCCGCCACACGCGGATCCGTATCCATCAGCTTTGATGGCAGTGCCCTCCCCAAACAAGCAGGATGGTTCAACCAAACACAATATGGTCTTATGTTCTGGCAGGCTACCGCACCATTGCGGCAAATGCGCTTCCTACCGGGGCGAACCCATCCCCCTCGCCTGTGGCCTTAACCCCAAAGCAGCCACCAAACCGCATAAATCAAAATAAAGGGCACTAACAACCGCACAATCATGCGTACCGTAAGGCCCTCTCCCTCCCCGCCAGAACGTACCATTAAAAAGATGGTCCGTGTTAAAGAGAGCAAACACAAAATCACCACCACCGCAAACAACACAACCTTGCCTGTCACAGCACCATACATAGACACCTACCTCCTTACATCTACCAAGCCACGATATACCCAATAGCCCGGTCACTTATACAGCCTTAAAGTGGCGGAGTGCTCCCCTTTCGTCAATCAAAACAGCCCGTCCCCCTCATATAATATACAGGACCTCCACATTATGCCGTCTGCCCTTAAAGGGGGCCAAAAAGCCCATTCTTTGCTCCTAAAACTCACCCAATCCGCCACAAAAACAAACGTTTCGGTCGGCTATTTCCCACAAGACCACTATCCAGACGGCACCCCCTTAGCCCAAATCGCAAGCGTGCAAGAATATGGCACCACCACCATTCCCACTCGTCCCTTCCTCCGCTCTACAATTGCCAACCGCCAAACCGCCTGGGCACAACAAGCCCGCCAGCTACTCCAAAATCCCGACACATCCCCCCAAAAGGCCCTCACAACCCTTGGCCAAACCATCGTCACGGATATTCAAACCACAATAGACCACATCACAACCCCACCACTCAAACCCACTACAATCTCACACAAAACACAACATCATCGCCCCCAACCACAAAAACCACTCATCGATACGGGCCTCCTTCGCAGCAGCCTCCGCTCGCAACTCACTCAAGAGTAACCCTCAACAGGCCTCTCCTATGAATCTCTTCTCCCTCACCGCGGACGTAACCGCAGCCCTCAACCCACTCCAACCCGCCAAACTCCGCCGCATGACCGGGACAAAACACGCTGCCGATTACAGCACCACTCCTCTTTATGAGGATATCCCCGTCATGATCGACATCCAACCAGCCCCTAGCAATGCCCTACAGCTCATCGGCAATATCGCCCAACAAAGCGAAAACCGCACAGTTTATCTACGCGGTAACGCTCATACCCTCAGCCGCCCGCTCCAAAGCGGGGGAGACAGCCTCATTTTTGAAGGCTCCGAATGGCTCATCACAAAAATACTCGAACAATGGGGACCCAATGAATGGTGCCGCCTGATAGTCACACGCCAGACCCCACAGAGGTCACAACCCAACTAATCCCAACAGAAAGCACCATCATGCACATGGTGGGAGATTGGCTTACAGAAGTCGCCCTCCCAGCAGATTGGGCTCTCATTCAGGGGCAGCAAAACCGCCTCGCCCCTCCAGCGCAACGTTTTATGGTCATGCAGACCATCACACGCCGCCCTCTCGCAACCAATCGGCATGTTTATGATCCTACCACAACCACCATCACCCAACCGGTAGAACTCACCATTCAGCTTACTGCCTATGGTGATGATGCCATCACAACCCTCGGGACCATCAGCACCCTCTGGCGCGATCCTGCCGCGGTCAGTTGGTTCCAACAAAAACGAGACGACATGGCCCCCCTCAACACAGGGTCCATTATGCAGCACAGCTTTATCACCGCAGAGCAACAATACGAGGATTCAGCCATATTAACGCTCCTCCTTATCATACAAACCCGCCTCTGCCGCTCTGCTGAAACTGCCTTGGCACTCTCCATGTCCTCCATACGGGAGGTCGATCTGCCATCTCAGCCTCTCTCCCCCATTTCCTAACGCTTCCTCTCTCCCCCCTAACATTAAGGACCCCATCTCATGGCATCCCTTACAAGCACCATCCCCCTTTCCCAAATTGTCACCATCAACCCCGGCACGATTGGAGCCGCTAGCGGCGTCCCCTTCATCAACGGGTTATTCATCACCACACCGGGCGACACATCCACCCTCACCGCTGGGCAGCTCAAAACCTACACCTCTTTGGAAGACGTCACAAAAGACTTCCCCGCCACAAGCCTTGAAGCCCGCATGGCGTCCGTCTATTTCAGCGGCTTTGAGGACGCCACCCAAAGCCCCTCTACCTTGCTCATCTACATGGCTGATGCCGCCCACCAAGCCAGCCCAGCCGACTTGATGGACCTCATCACCAGCCAAACGCAAAACTTCGCTGGCTTTACCACCACATGGGAACCCACATTAACCCAGAAGCAGGCCTTCGCGAACTGGACCGCAAGCCAAGCAGACCGCTACTGGTACGTCCCTTTTGATACAGATGCACAAGCCCTCAACAGCCAGAATAGCACCAGCTTCGGCACATGGTTACAAAACCAGAATATTGACGGCACAACCCTGCTCTACCAAGACCCCTTAGCATGTGCTTTCTGCCTAGGCTGGATGGCATCTTTGGATTTCAGCGCAACATCTGGACGCACCAATCTATGCTTCCGCCGCAGCGGATTGCTTGCCCCTACCGTAACAGATGCCGTAACCGCTTCCACATTGCGTGCTAATGGCTATAACTTCTACGGGGCTTACGCTAACGGCCTAGGACGCTTCCAATGGCTAGAGGATGGCCATGTCTCTGGCGCGTTCCTCTGGGCTGATAGCTACATCAACCAGATTTGGCTTAACGCCTCCTTCCAATCCGACCTTGTAAATCTCCTGCTTAATGTGGGCCAAATCCCCTATAACGTCACAGGGGACGGGCTCATCTCCGCGAGCGTGCAGGATACCATCAACCAAGCCCTGCGCTTTGGGGCCATCCGCCCCGGCATCCAGCTTACATCCCTGCAAAAACAGCAAATCGACCTCGCAGCAGGCACAACCATCAGCGACACAGTGCAGACACGCGGCTGGTACTTCCAACCTAACGCCTCTACCTCCCCGGCAGATATTCGCGTGGCTCGCAAAAGCCCGCCCTGCCGCTTCTGGTACACGGATGGCCAATCCGTTCAATCCATCAACCTTGCGTCTATTGAGGTCCAATAATCATGTCAGGCAACGCACTCATTACAGCAGCAGATGCCGTATTCACCCTCACGGTCAAAACTCTGTTCAACACCCCCATCACATTGGAGAACTGGGCCACCGAAAATTCATGGAGCAGTGGGCAGAAAGTAAAACTCGCCGCCACAACACTCTCCCTCGATGGCAAGATGAATAAAGGCTACATCCCTTCCCTTTATCCCATGGTACTCACCTTCTCAGCAGGCTCCAACTCCTTGCTGGTTTTTGATGCCATCGCCACGGCCTCACGTCAGGCCCGCACGGTATATGAACTCAATGGCGAGCTCCTCCTACACGGGTTAGGGCGGCGTTACACCTTCACCAATGGCTGCCTGACGGATTACGACCCCGTCCCCGCCGGCAAAACAACCTTAGGCGACCGCAGCGTGACCATCACATGGGAGAATGTCCTCCCCGCTGGCTTATAAGGACCCCCTTCGTGAAATCCATTGAATGGACCCCAAAAGACGGGTCAGATGCAGGCAAATGCTTTGTCATCTCCCGCATGTCCGCCTTTACGGCGGACCATTGGGCACGGCATGTTGTTCGTGCCCTCGCCCGCGCGGGCGCAAACACCCCGCGCGAGGCCCTACAAAGCGGCATTGTCGGTCTTTCCGGCCAAAGTATGGCTCTATTCGGCCATATGAGTGACGAGGACTGCGACAAAGCCTTCTCCGGCCTGCTTGATTGCGTCAAAATCCGCCGCGACCCGCATAATCAGGCCATCGACCCCGCCCCCCTCATCGAGGCCGACATCTCAGACCCCAACACATTACCCGCTCTTCGGGCGGAGGCCTTCCGGCTTAATGTGGATTTTTTCAAGGCCGCGATTTACCAGATCTACCCTCTCATCGCCATATTGAGGGAGACACAGCCGGAGGACGCAGCCCCACCCGCTGCGTAAACCTCTCAACCCCAATGGCCTTTGTCATCGGGGCAGGCTTAGCCACATTACACGAGCTGAAAACACTTTATGACAGCGAGGATATGTGGCTCCTCTGGGAAGTCGCGGCAGTGGAGCGCGTAAATGGCAATTCTTGATACCCTCATCATCCAACTCGGGCTAGATAGCTCCGGCCTCGCCCAAGGGGCCGCACAAGCCCACCAAAACCTCACGACACTAGAGCAACACGCAAACAACACCGCTCAAACCCTTGCCCAAACAGGCCAACAAGGGGCCGATGCCTTCCGCACCTTCCGGCAAGAAGCCATGGGGGCCCTCGCCCTCTTTACCGGGGGCCGCTCCCTCTCCACATTTGGCCAAGACATCACCCACGCCACTCAGGCTCTCAGCACCCTTGGCCAACAGCTAACAGCCACCCCGCCACAGCTCAACACCCTCCAACAAGCTCTAGCCCCCCTCTCTCAACACCCCACCTCCTCGCTGGAAGACACACCCCTCACACCACACACCCCGCAAGACCACACCCACACCGCCACCTCCCAGACCCCAACATCCCCAATCCCCTCTCCCCTCACACACACCTCGCCATCCCCTAACCGCGCTGTGCAGGAATGGGCAAACCTCCTCTCACGCGCCAATCAGCTCACACGCCAAGCCCTCCAAGAGGTCGAGCCCACCCTCCATAATGCCGAGCAAGCCCTCGCCCGGCTCCACCAGCGCAAACAACACCCCAACGCTGACGCCCCAGCCAACAACCCTCTGGCTATGGTGCAAGACCTCTCCGCTTTGCTGACCACCCGCACCATCCTAGCCACACACACACCACCACACTCACCCCCCTCCCGCACGGCAGAACCCCCATTTTACACGCCACCAGCGGCCAAACCACACACACCCAATGCCCCACAACCCGACCTTACAACACGCACCGCCGCCGCCTCACAAGCGACAAACACCCCCCTTACACCAGCTTCCCCACCCTACCACCCCACACCATCATTTAACCCGAACCCACCAGCCTCACCCCACCTATCAGAACGAGACGAAACCTCAACACACTGGGTACGCCTCACCCATGCGTTAACCCAAGCAAGTGCTGCACTCGCCCAACACCACCTTCCCCAACAGCACAGCAACACAACCCCGCCACAATTGAGCAACACACACGCCATCACCCAAATTGTGCAAGCGATGGACACCGCCCAACCACGGCACACCACCACCCACAACAACACAACCCACAGCCCCACTATTAACATCACCGTGAAGGCAAACTCACAACACCCAGCGGAAATCGCCCGCGCGGTAGAAGCGAGCATTGCCAAAACCATCACCCGCTACACACTCGCCCATATCAGCTAGACCACAGCGGGCCAGAAAAGAGAGGAACCCCCATGTCCGCCCTTACATCCCTCCGGGCCACGGCCTCCAGCTTTGGGGGGGACGCGTTGGAGAACTGGGCCATCCAACGCGCCGCCCGCCAATGGGGCATTTTCACCAACCCCAAAGCCGAAGCAAAAAAAGGCTGGCAAACCACCGCCACCAAACTGCTAGGCAATGACGTCACCACCCTTTTCAAAAAAGGCCCAGAACCCGTACTAACCGCCGCCCATGTCGTTTCCCTACAAATAGAAGAAAAATCCTCTATCTGCACTGCCCCACAGGAGAACACCTCTTTCACCAGCTATAATAAGGTTGCCGCCCCCTACACTGCCACCATTCGGATGATCTGCGATGGGTCAGAAACCGGCAATCTAGCAGAAAACCTCCTCCCAGGCTTTTTACGTGGGGCCCTCGGCGTCGGACCAGATACAGTAAAAAGCAAATTTGCCGATAAACTAACCGAGTTAGTCAAAGACACTAACCTTTATTACGTTATTACGCCGGAACGTAACTATCCTGACGCCAACATCGTCAACTATAAAATTACCCGCTCAGCAGACAGTAACACAGCAGACCTCATCATGGCAGACATCACCCTCCAAGAGGTTCGACAAAGCAACACCTTCCCCTCCTCGGCAACACGATACCCCCAAGGGGCACCTACACAAAATACAGGCACTACCAACCTCAATTCCGGGAAGGGTTAATTCATGCTCTACACCATCCCCCTCTCCCCAATTCCCGCCCAAAGCCTCACCTGCCCCATCGCCGGGTTACAATGCCAATTCTGGCTCCGCCAACTTGCCTCCGGCTTGTATATAGATATCACCGCAAACAACACTCCCCTCCTCCTTGGCACCCTCTGCCAAAATGGGACAGACCTCCTTCGCTCCCCCCTCAGCCCCCTGCCTGGTACCCTCTATTTTGGGGACAACGCCGGCACATCAGACCCTGACTTCACAGCCCTCGGCTCCCGCTTCCTCCTTTATTATGAGGACAACTCATCATGACCTACACCGCCTCTGCTACGCCCCCCAAAGCCAACAGCTTTACCCATAAACAAATCATCATCACCTTTTACACACCACAAGCGGATGGGTCTTTTTCCAATATCACCATTGGGCAAGACCACGCCATCCATGCCCTCATCAAACATGCAGGCGTCGCACTCGGTTCCGAGGCTGACATCACCATTAAAGGGCTTTTCAAGAAAACACGCGAAGATTTCTCTATCGTGCCCGATTACCCTATGGTGGACGACCTCAACCACGTTCTTCCCGGCCGCACCACCATCATGCTCTCTGTGAGCGATGATAATAACGCCCCCCTCACAACACTCTTTATCGGGCAGATTAACGACGCCTATACGGATTATAACGACCCAGACACACCCTTCCAAATCCATGCCATGACAAACACAATCCCCGCTGGCATTCTCATCCCCGCAAAAGGCTATAAAGGCCCTTACCCCGCCCTCTCCATCCTGCAAGACATCTGCTACGCAGCCAAACTCCAACTTCTCAATTATGGCGGTTGGGATCATCACCAAACCCTCACCAACCATTACCGCTCTGGGACTGCGCTAGACCAAATAAAGGGGGTCGTAAACGCAACACATATCAAATATAATATCCGACCTTACACCCCCATTACGCAAGACGAGGCCAACAACCTCCCCAACAGCTACAAGCAGCAAATCTCCCAAACAACAGCCCATCTAGGGGTGGTTGAAATCTGGGGCGGCTCCTACACTGGCACCCCTCCAAATGGGCAAGAAAAATCAATACCCATCATCTCTGCCCAAAATGGTATGGTTGGCTACCCCAAATATAACGAGGCCGGAACAACCATCACAACACTACTCCGCCCAGACATCGCCTTCTGGCAACCTCTTATATTAGAGAGCAAATACGCCCCTCAAAATTGGCTTCCTTCCCCCAACCAACCGAACAGCCTCACCAACCAAAGTCACCAGCTTATCAGCAAAGCCCCTTGGGATGGCCTATGGCTACCCATTGCCATCCAACATGAAGTCTCAACAGAAATAGCGGAGGGCAAATGGCACACAACCATAGAGTGCATCCGCACCAATCTCGGCCAAAAACCACCTCATAACAAAGCACTATCCTAATACCTACCAGCGCAATGCACCGGACTCAGGGGCTTCTTCTGCATTCTCCGCATCACAAACTCCAGTCCCCAACCCTTTCCCATAATAAATCCCATCATTAATAGCTTTAACATGATGGGTAATATCCCCCCACTCATACCCCATATTATCCAACAATCCCCCCATGATAATAGCACAGGGGCCATACCGCCCCTTCTGGGAAAGAACTAAATCCGCTGCATTCTCCGCCCATACACGCCTAACACCCGCCTGTACCAACCGCTCAATCGTCCCTTTCCGATCCTCCCGAAAAGCCTTCTGCAACCGCTCAATCGATGGCGCATAAGGATATTCCGCATTCGGGTCTTGATACATCCGCCCAATGTCACAATCTGTTTCCGCTGTTTCAAAACTCCGAGCATTCAACTCCCGGGCAATATCCGTATCCAGCCCCATCAACGGTTGATGAGCGTGCAATAAAAGGTCTACTGTCACAGCACAGGCTTCAAACCTTCCTTTTTGAGTCGTTAAAAGAACAGCTGCACTCTCCGCAACACCTTTTTCTACACCAGCGTCAATCATTGCCTTAATCGTCCCTTGGCGATCGGTTAGAAAGTCCCTTGCAACCATCCCTGCATGATTACGAACTACAGGCTTCGCAGGCGTCTTATCCAAAAAAGCCTTGCTACAAATATGTACCTGCTCAATATCGTAAACAAATCGCCATGACCCAGAATTCGCTAAGCGAATACGCTCCTGCCTATCCTTATCCGGCGGCCCATCATCAGGGAACTCAGGATGCAACGCATCATACCCGCTCAACAGCAAACTCACATGCTGCGCGCACATAGACTCAGGCTTATACTTCGCCCCCCACAAAGCCTGCCGCGCTAACGACGCACTCAAGCCCATCCGCTGCAACGCATATTGCTGCTGCGCCGCAACCATCTTCAACCCCTCCTCTATAGGCGGTATCCCATCAGCACAAACACCCAAACCCGGCACAAAAACAAACGCCACAAAACTCAAAATCCCCGCAACAAATCCCCGCATCACAACCCCCAATAATCACAAAGCCAAAGCCACCCTATCAACAAATAAACCATATTGTCACCTTAACATTCCTCAACCACGTTCTCCCCGGGCGCACCACCATCATGCTCTCTGTGAGCGATGATAATAACGCCCCCCTCACAACCCTCTTTATCGGGCAAATTAACGACGCCTATACGGATTATAACGACCCAGACACACCCTTCCAAATCCATGCCATGACAAACACAATCCCCGCTGGCATTCTCATCCCCGCAAAAGGCTATAAAGGCCCTTACCCCGCCCTCTCCATCCTGCAAGACATCTGCTACGCAGCAAAACTCCAACTCCTCAATTATGGCGGTTGGGATCATCACCAAACCCTCACCAACCATTACCGCTCTGGGACTGCGCTAGACCAAATAAAGGGGGTCGTAAACGCAACACATATCAAATATAATATCCGACCTTACACCCCCATTACGCAAGACGAGACTAACAACCTCCCCAACAGCTACAAGCAGCAAATCTCCCAAACAACAGCCCATCTAGGGGTGGTTGAAATCTGGGGCGGCTCCTACACTGGCACCCCTCCAAATGGGCAAGCAAAATCAATACCCATCATCTCTGCCCAAAATGGTATGGTTGGCTATCCCAAATATAACGAGGCCGGAACAACCATCACAACACTCCTCCGCCCAGACATCGCCTTCTGGCAACCATTCACCCTAGATAGCAAGTACATCCCTCAAAACTGGCTCCCCCCAGAAAATAAGCCAAATAGCCTCACCAACCAAAGTCACCAGCTTATCAGCAAAGCCCCTTGGGATGGCCTATGGCTCCCCATTGCCATCCAACATGAAGTCTCAACAGAAATAGCGGAAGGCAAATGGCACACAACCATCGATTGCATCCGCACCAATCTCGGCCAAAAACCACCTCACAACGGAGCAACCTAACCCCTTGCTCTACCATCCCTCCCGCGGGTCATGATTCATATTATCCACATCACAAACCCCATCACCAACACCACTACCACCACCACCATTAGGATAGCCCCCAATGGTATAATACCCCTTATTTATCGCATCTACATGATGGGTAATATCTCCCCATTCATACCCCATATTATCCAACAACCCCCCTACAATAACCGCGCAACGCCAATAACGCCCCTTCTGGGAAAGAACTAAATCTGCCGCATCCTCAGCATGATCCCATCGGACGCCCACTTTCTTCAACCTCTTAATCGTCCCCTTCCGGTCCTCCCGAAAAGCCTTCAATAACCGCTCAATCGATGGCGCATAAGGGTCTTCTGCATTCGGGTCTTGATACATCCGCCCAATGTCACAATCTGTTTCCGCTGTTTCAAAACTCCGAGCATTCAACTCCCGGGCAATATCCGTATCCAGCCCCATCAACGGTTGATGAGCGTGCAATAAAAGGTCTACTGTCACAGCACAGGCTTCAAACCTTCCTTTTTGAGTCGTTAAAAGAACAGCTGCACTCTCCGCAACACCTTTTTCTACACCAGCGTCAATCATTGCCTTAATCGTCCCTTGGCGATCGGTTAGAAAGTCCCTTGCAACCATCCCTGCATGATTACGAACTACAGGCTTCGCAGGCGTCTTATCCAAAAAAGCCTTGCTACAAATATGTACCTGCTCAATATCGTAAACAAATCGCCATGACCCAGAATTCGCTAAGCGAATACGCTCCTGCCTATCCTTATCCGGAGGCCCATCATCAGGGAACTCAGGATGCAACGCATCATACCCGCTCAACAGCAAACTCACATGCTGCGCGCACATAGACTCAGGCTTATACTTCGCCCCCCACAAAGCCTGCCGCGCTAACGACGCACTCAAGCCCATCCGCTGCAACGCATATTGCTGCTGCGCCGCAACCATCTTCAACCCCTCCTCTATAGGCGGTATCCCATCAGCACAAACACCCAAACCCGGCATCAAAACAAACGCCACAAAACTCAAAATCCCCGCAACAATGCCCCGCATCACTACCCCCAATAATCACAAAGTCAAAACCACCCTATCAACAAATAAACCAAATTGTCACCTTAACACATCGCCAGAATATGGAGCCTACTATGCCTCTCCCCACCAACACCCCTTATCTTCGCCCTACGACGGGGAAAAATAACATTAAAGGCGCGCTAGATAGCCTTATTGCCAGCCACATTAGCCAAATTGGACCTTCTATGTTGGTTCAAGTCGTGGATGTCTCGGCAGAACCAGCCTCTATCACCGGCAAAGTCACCGTCCGCCCCATGGTCCAACAACAAGACGCCCTATCACGCCCTTTAGCGCATGATATCATCCATAATGTGCCCTACCTACGCATCCAAGGTGGCACATCGGCCCTCATCATCGACCCCAAACCGGGCGATATTGGCTTCATCATCATATCCGGGCGCGACCACACCCATGCCGTAACAACCCGTCAGCCATCCCCACCTGCCTCATTCCGGCAATTTGCTCTACAGGATTGCGTTTATGTGGGTGGCTTTCTCAATAACGGGCCAAATCAATTCATTCAGGCCACAGAGCAAGGCTGGCGCATCGTAACACCGGGGACAGTTTCTATTGAGGCCCAAGGCGAGGTGACTATCAATGCTGCAAAATTATCAGCAAATTGCGATATCGTAACAAATGGTGACGTAAAAGCCGGCAGCATATCCCTTACACAACACACCCATAACGGGGTACAACCCGGCTCCGGCGATACCGGTCCCCCCCGATAATTATCATTGAGGGAAAGGCATATGCCCATGCTGTGCAGTCTCGCGCATATTCTGCACAAACTCAGCTCCTTGAGCAAACTCAACCTGCTTTTGCCCACCACTCCACACCATCGTCACAGCATGACTTTGCGCCAATGCCGCGAACAGGGCCTTCCCTTCTGCCTCACTAACATAACAGCCCCATTGCGTGCCTCGGTTAATAATGCCGGTATAATGGAAGCTCTTTACCTCCAGACCGTTCGAAAAACGTACAGATAAAGCCGGGTCCTTAACCTCTTGACCTTTCAGCACGAACATCAAAAACACATCTCCGCCACGGCGTGGAGAAAAGGACAACATTACATCATCCTCAGCCAGCAAAGCCGTCAGAGTATGTTCCAACTCCAACATCTGCCACTTCCCCACCTGAGCAAGACGCTGCCCCTCCTGCGCAGACACACCAATAGCCGCTATGCCATTGGTCGTTACATGCCCATCTTGCCCCACCTCAAGAGGGGCCTGCGCATGGGCGATCCCCCCTGCTATGCAACACCCTACCCCTAGCATCCCCATTCTCACAGCTAAGCGTTTTAGCTTTAAGGCCCCTCGTACCATCTCCGCCCTCCTCTTTACTGCGTCACATCCTCAGCTTCATCGCTAGAGACCTCATCAATCACCTCATAATGCCGCTCCCGCGCAGCTGGCCGCTCCTCAGGATGCAATTCCTTAATCACTTCATGGGTAGGTTTGAGCGGTGCATTCTTACTATCTGACTTATCAGCCATATTCCTATCTCCTTACTGTATATCAAGGTGCCCCTCAGCTGGCCCCTTCCCAAAAGGAGATCAAGCCGCAACCTACCATAATCCTGCAAGACTGCTTTGCAGTAAGCCCAACCCTTCCCACGAAAAGGAAAAACTTACCGTAGATTTTCCCGCTCACAAATACCGGAGTTCTCTAGATAAACCACCACACGTTGGTCACTTTGGACAAACGCCTCAGAGGCCCCTTTCGCATCCGCTGCAAGCTGACGAACATATTGCGCACATTGCGAACGCGGACGATGAACCACAGCCCATAGGCCATCCTTTGCCGTCCTTTCCGACAACCCCAAACGGCGCAGATTTTGCTCATCAAACTGCAAGCCCTGCTCACTATGCCCACGATGATGAGCAGCAACAGCATTATCATGCAGTGCCTGAGACAACGACTCTGTAGGCTCAGGCTGATGGCTCAACATATCCGCGTGCGCCTCTCCAAACATCATAAGAGCCGCAACACACATAAACGCACGATAAGTCATACACAAAGTTCCTTATTGAGGAGGCACCGCCGGCAAGGCAGGAGCATAAGCCGGATGCTCTCCAGTAACAGCGTTATCACTCTCTAAGTCTGGTTTGTAGCAATATTTTGTAACATTCCCCCCACCATCATCATAGTAGGTAAACATATGGATAACAGCATCATAGCAAGGCCCACGCCTTTTATTGATGAGAACATCATACGCGTTATCAGCAATCCTTTTTTCCGAATACGCAGCATGTAGAAACTCATAAGCCCGCTGAGGGTCCACCATAAAGGTTCCACCACTCCCACGGACAAAACGCTCCTCTGCTCGCGCCACGCCAAACAACGCCAACCCCGCCATCACGACCACCAATAAACGCATCATAAGCCCTCCTTCACCTTTCCTCACCTGCTACCTCACAGGACGCCGCATGAAAACCCTCTCCCTTACCTCTGATTGGGACTTATCGCTTGATAGCACCGGCAATCTCGTTGTGCTGTCTGATAAAACTGCCATTTTACAAGATGTCTGCTCTGCCGCCCGCACATGGCTGGGGGAGGTGCTGTACGACACCGGGCAAGGCATCCCCTACGATACAGACATCCTCAATTCAGAAGTGGATATCTCCTTCTACGCCTCCGAGGTCGAGGATGCCGCGCTCTCCGTCCCCGGCGTTGCCGCTGCGACCTGCCACCTCGCCAATCCCACAAAAGAACGCCAATTACGCGGCGTTATCCTCGTAACCTTCACTGATGGAAGCACGGATTATGCCCAATTCTGACTTCATAACGAACGTCCCTGCTCCCACCCTCACCGATGCAGGCTTCACCGCTCCTTCTGAGCAAGACATCCTCACCGGCGTGCTAGCGGACATGAACACCGCCCTCGGTGGCGGGGCTAATACAGCCCTCTCCACCCCTCAAGGGCAAATTGCCATTTCAGAAACCGCTATTCTTGGCGATTTTCTATCGGTCATGCTAGCCGTCTTTAATGGCGTGGACCCCGCCTCAGCCTCCGGGCGGATGCAAGATGCTATCGGGCGCATTTACTTTATGGAACGCCGCCCCGCCACCGCGACCACTGTTACCGTGCAAGCCACGGTGAACGCTCCCGGACAGGTCATCAAAGCTGGGACAATCGTCGCACAGGGTAGCGATGGCAACCTCTATGCCGCCCCGCAGGATATTACCCTCCCCAACACCAACACTGCTAATTTAGAGCTTTCATGCCAAACAGCAGGGGCCATTACATGCCCCGCCAATAGCTTAACGCTCTATCAAGCAGGGCTGGGGATTGCAGCCCTCTCTAACGCCGCCCCCGGTGCTACGGGAGCCGATGCCGAAAACCGCACGGACTTCGAGGCGCGGCGTCAAGCGAGTGTGGCGGCCAACAGCATCGGCCAGAACGCCTCTCTCATGGGCGCATTGCTTGCACTCCCGGGCGTAACAGATGCCTTTGTGACGGATAACCCCTCCCAAACGGACATGACGCAACAGGGTGTGACCATCCCAGCAGGGGCGCAATATATCCTTGTTGAGGGCGGCAATCCGACAGATATCGGACGGGCCATCCTCAATAAAAAGCCCCCCGGCATTGCAACTGTTGGCACGCATATCGCCACCGTTCAGGATACCAACCCGGTTTATGCGGGGAACCAGCCGTCTTACTCCTTCCATTATGACCGCCCCACCCCGGTGGCTGTCTATGTAACTATGGAGATTGCCGCGTCTGACACGGTGCCGAAC
Source organism: Bombella sp. ESL0385 (assembly GCF_009725755.1). GTDB lineage: Bacteria > Pseudomonadota > Alphaproteobacteria > Acetobacterales > Acetobacteraceae > Bombella > Bombella pollinis. Next base: position 416,303 of record NZ_WNIJ01000001.1, on the reverse strand, counting down.
AACGCAGCACAGCTTATTCAGCAAGCCATCATGAGCTATCTCACAACGGGGACAACACGCATCCGCATCGGCAAGACGCTCTACGCCTCGCGCCTCTCAGCGGTTGTGGATGGGTTAGGTGACTGGGCAGAGGTGCTAACGCTCTCTATCGGCACGGACGCCAATGCGGGCCAGAACAGGCTCACCCTACCGATTAACCAGCTCCCCACCGTCACAGCCGATACAATCAGCGTACAGGTGGTGACATGATCGACATACGCGAGACCATCTTAGCGCAATATGCCAACAGCCCCGCCCTCACCGGCATTATTGGTTACTTCAATGCGGCCATAGACCCACAGAGCCTCATTGAGACCTTCCAACAACGCGTCTGGAACCCCCTTACCGCCACAGGATGGGGGCTGGATGTATGGGGCCGCATTGTTGGAGCCCAGCGCGTCCAGAAGGTCAGTCAACCGCAATTCATCGGCTTTGATGAGGCTGATGACGGCACCAATTCAGCACGCCCTTTTGAAGATGGCATCTTTTATACCGGCAAGAGCATCACCGAGAATTATGCCCTCACTGATGAGGCCTTCCGGCGGCTTATCTTCGCCAAGGCGGCGGCTAACATCTCCAACGGCTCCATCGCGCAAAGTAATGCCATCCTCATGCGCCTCTTTGGCGGGAATGGTAAGGTCATTTACCTCTCCGAGGGTACTCCCGCCGATGACTATCTCGGCTTTACAGAGGCGCACGGCCCTACCAAAGGCCCTCAAACCTTCGAAAACGGCATCTTTTTCGGCGACAGCTCCTTAGGGTCTGCCAATGGTACGATGACGATTTGCCACAACTGGGACCTCTCTCCCCTTGATGTCACCCTTATCCAGCAAAGCGGCGCCCTCCCCCGCCCCGCAGGTGTCCACATCCTTTATCAGCGAGTTTACATTCCATGAAACAGACCGATACCCGGCCCCTCTTCGCCACCCCGTGGGCAGAGCAGGCCGATAGCTCCACCATTGCGACCATTCCGCAATCAGCAACCACTATTGGCCGAGCGAGCATGGCTCTGGGCTTCCCCAAAGCGACCATGACCCCCATTGCCGCCGGTGGCGTGCCGCCTTATGGCGAGGACATGAATGGCATCCTCAATATGCTCTCACGCGCGGCCCGCACAGCAGAACTAGGGATGTTACACCCTTTCTCTGCCGATTATGCCGCCACTATTAACGGCTATCCTGTAGGTGCAACCATCGCACACCCTACCATCGCAGGGCGTTTTCTCATCTGCACGGCAGACAATAACACCAACGACCCCAGCCAGAGCATGAATGGCTGGCTAGACCCGCTAGGAAATTACGCCACAGCCGCCGCCCTTCAACAGGAGACGCAGCGGGCACAGGCGGCAGAGGCGGGGTTGCTGCCCCTCTCTGGCGGCACTATCACCGGGCCGATTAACCGCGCCGGAGGTGGCGTGTTGCCAGAGGTGATTGGACCGAACTTAACGGGCCGTGTGGTGATTCAGGCGTTTGTGGCTACAGGACAAACCGGCGTAGGCTACGGTAACGAGGCGTGGGTTTCGTTCCCGGCTTCATTCACACCGGGCACTATCCCTGTAATTTCAATCGCAATTACCCGCGAAACGGGTGGGAATTACGTCTCCCGTTTCGCTCCGATAGGCGTTTATCTCAACACCGCCACGCCGCATATCAATAATACTGGATTTTCCTTTCAACCCGCCTACGCCAAAGGCGGGGAGGTTAATACCTCCGGTGCTCAGTGGACGTTACAGGTTATCGCAATAGGAGTTATGCAATGAGCAATTATCAGAATCTTTATCCGGCGCGTTATTACGCCAGTTACGACCACTCGGCCACCCAGCCGACCCCTGTTACGGGGTGGTTTGACATGGGATTTTACAGCAATTTAGACGGGTTCCCACCCGCCTCAGAGCTACTCCCTCTCACGCCAGCGCAATGGGAAGCGCGGCAACCGTGCGGGCAGGCTGTGCAAGATGGCAAGATTGTTCCGTATGTGCCGCCGCCGCCGCCGCTCAAAGCCCAAGCGACCTCCGCTCTGCAAGCCGCACGCCAGATTGTTTATAACAATTACGGCATCATTGGTGAGCCTACGCCTGATAACTGGGTCGCCTACATAAAAGCCTTAATGGCTATTGTGAACGGCACCGACACCACCAGCAAAACCCTCCCCACAGCCCCTAGCGAACCAACAGCATAACAAGGAACCCCCATGAATCTCTACGCTGCCTGTAGCTTCCTGCTGGCGGTGCTGGGCTTTTTGGGCGGGTTGATTTGGTACGCTAACCGGGCGGGGCGTAATAGCGCGCGCGTGGATACAAGCCAGCGCACCACGGCCAACGCCAATGCGGCCACGCAGGCCGCACACGCCATGCTCAATGCCCGCACCAATGGCATCCGCACCGATAATCAGCTACTCGATACGCTGGATAAAGGAGCCTTCTAATGCCCAAGCGTGATTACGCCCCCGCTCTGGCAGTAGCAGCCCTCATCGCAGCAGTAGTATGCGCTCTGTTAGGCGGATGCGCAGCCCAACCCACATTGCGCCCGCTTTGCCCGCCCCTTGTAGCCTACACGCCCCAAGAACAAGCCGCTCTAGCGCGCGAGCTACGCACTCATCCCGACCTCACAGAAGTGCCGCTCTTCCTCACCGATTACGCAAATGAGCGCAAAGAGCTACGCGCGGCTTGCCCCCCATAAACACACCACCCTGCCAGACGATACAGACCGCCCTTCAAGGGCGGTTTTTTTATAGCAAGAGGATAAAATGACCGACCAACTCCCCACGGCCCCGCCCTATGCGCCGCTTAATGAGCGCGTGGCAGCGTTAGAGGCCGTACAGGCACGCCATGATGACGACATCACAAAGCTTAGCGACAAAATCGACAATCTCGCCCGTGAACAACGCGCAGGGATTGAGGCATTAAGCAACCAGATTGCCGCCACTATCTCCACACGCTCCCGCCTCATTACCGCCGCCATCACAGGCAGCGCGGCCTTTGGCGGTGGCGTAGCAGTGGGGCTGTATCAGCTTATTCATACGCTCAACCCTCATCTTTTCGGAGGGTAACATGACACCACGCGGCATCCGCAATAACAACCCCGGCAATCTCAACTTTGCCCACCAACCCGGCGCGGTGCTAGAGCCGGGGCCTAACGCGCGCTTTGCACGCTTCCCCACGCCAGAGGCAGGGCTTGAGGCTCTGCGTGACCAGCTTATTCGCTACATTCTGCGCTACCATATCGACACCGTAACGGGCATCATCAGCAAGTGGGCCCCCCCGACCGAGAATGACACCTCATCTTACATTGAGGGCGTGTCTCATGCGCTTGGCGTGGAGCCTGATGAGACGCTCGGACAACCCACGCCCCGCTTACTCTCTGGCCTCATGAACGCCATTATCCGCTTCGAAAACGGCCAGAACCCCTATGGTGGCTTGGTGCTTCAAGTGGCGTCAGACATGCAGAAGGACGTTATGACATGATGCCATGTTCGGCGCGCTCCCTTTACCCTTCTAAAGAGGCCATCATCCAAGGCTTCCCCAGCAAGAACCGTGGCGATGCGTTGGATTACAGCCTCTATCTTAGCCCGTTCTGCTGCGAACCGGGCGAGATGGTCATCCGCCTTACGGTGGATGTGCCGCAAGAGACAGGGCTGAAATTATTATGGTCCGCCCTCTCCAACACGCTCGCCACCATCGGGCTGCAAGGGGGAACCCCCGGCACACAGAGCATCACCATGACGCTCGAGACCAGCACAGGCCGCCGTTATGTCCGCACCTTACGCATCACCGTGTTGGATGATGCCGGGTCGGTCGATGCTGTGCAGGCCAGCCTTCCTCCGCCTGACCATGCGGCCATCCAGCCCGATAACCTCACCCTCCCTGATGGAAGGATTCTCACCCTATGACGAGCATGACCGTCAGCAATGAAGGCGGGCGCGTCCGCGTGCCGGACCTGCCAACCTTGAGCGCACCTCAGGCCGGGGACCGCGTGCTTGGCCTCCAAGGCAGCGTGGTCGGGCTGTTCCCCGCTAGCTCTCTGGGCGGGGGCAACATAGCAGCTCCAGACCTCTCCGCTTACGCCAAAAAGAGCGACCTCCCCGATATATCCGGCCTTGTTACATCCCAACAGCTCGCCCAACATATAACGCAGGCGATTGAGGGGATTCAGCTTCCCTCCATTGAGGGATTAGCTAAACAAGCCGACTTAACCACCGAGGCAACCGCACGCCAGGCCGCTGATACTGCTCTTGAGCAACGCATCAATCAGGTGAGTGCCACTATCCCGGCTCCCCCGGACCTTTCAGGCTACGCAAAGCAAACCGACCTCACAACCGAGACCACCGCGCGGGAGCAGGCAGATACCGCCCTGACCCAGCGCATGAGCAGCGTGGAGCAGAAACTTGCTGAACCTCCTGCGCCCTCCACTGGTGGCCTTGCTGCGGGGGTTATCGCCTATTTTGCTGGCACAAGCCCACCGGAGAACTGGCGCGTGCGTGATGGCTCATCCTTTCCGATGGACGTCTATCCCGAGCTTGCTAAAATCTACCCAAGCGGCTTCCTCCCCAATGATTGCGGGCTCTTCATCCGCGGGTACGACCCTAGCGGTTATAACGACCCAGACGGCCCAACGCGCGGCTTTGCCTCTTATCAGGAAGGCTCCGCCGCCGCTGGCACCTCCACCATTGGGGGCCGGGTGGGCATCCCGGTATTCTTCTCCGGCGACTTCCGAGCAGCCGGGTTAGAGCAACCAGCCGCTGGCCATTACCCCAGCAAACCGGGTGTCTCTAACCCTTTCCAAAGCAGCTTCTTCGATATTCACACCCCCGCCCCAGATAACGCATGGGCGCAGGTGGCTGTGACGCGGCCTAAAAACCGCAATTACTTACCCATCATCTATGCAGGATTACCCGTTAAATGACAAACGATACCAACAAGCCCCAACCACGCGCTAGCTTCGGTGATGACGGCTTCACCGTAAATAGCGGCTATATTACACTCTATGCCTTCGACCCTTATACCGGCGTCTATAAAGGCTCATGGGAAGGCTGGGTGCAAATCTACTCTACCGAGCCCGCTGGCAGCACACGCTTTGCTCCCCCTACAGCGAATGACGGCCAAGTCGCTGTGTTCGATAACGTCAATAAGAAATGGAATGTGCTGGAGAGCCATATCGGCCAGACCGTATGGCGCAAGGCCGATGCGAATGCCTTCCAAATCTCCAAGCCGGGGCCGCTGCCAGCGGATGTTGTCACAGTCGCTCCACCAGCCCTTTACGGCCATTGGGATGACAGCACGCAACAATGGGTTGTCGATAAAGCCGCCGTTGCTAATGCACTCAAGCAGCAAGCTTTATCCGTACTAAGCGTCGCACGGATGCAGATTTACAATAATTACGGCATCTTCAATGAGGATACGCCTGATGATTGTGTCGCTTACATCCGCGCCCTAACGGCCATCGCCAAGGGTAAGGATACGACCAGCACAGCCTTACCAGAGGCCCCAGCTGACCTTAACCCATCCTGACCATAAAAAGGGCCGCTCCGTATAGGGGCGGCCTTTTCATCATTGGAGGATTGTGTGGATTTCTCATCCATCCTCTCTGCTCTGCCCAATAGCGTGCAGGGCTATGCGGCGTTACTCATCATCGTATGCGCCGCACTTTCTACCATCATCCGCCCACCCGCTGCGGGGTCGCGTTGGACGGTCCCATACCGGCTGATGAACATCCTTGCCTTCAACATAGGCTGGGCGACCAACCACCTACCCAACAATCGGGCCAATAGCAGCAATGCACGGGACTCCCCGCCGCATTGACTGAACCCTCACCAACCATCACTCACTAGAATTGAACAGGAGCCTATCATGGCCGACACAACCCCCTCCCTCTCCGCCCTCATCGCCGCTGGTGAGAGCGTGTTCACCGCAGCAACAGGCAAAAGCTCCGCGAATGTGGATAAAGTCACGGCGGGAATCTCCTCCGTCGCAGACGGCTTGCTCCCGACTGTAGAAAACAAGGTCAAATTCGACCTCGCCAAGGTCATCGCAGGCGCAACCGCTATCCTCACCGGCACGGCCCTAGTGCTAGCCGGCCTGAAAAAACGCCCAGAAGCCACGGCGTCCACCGTCTCCAACCCCACAACAGTGCCTAGCTCCAACAACGTCCCCCGCTAAATAGCTCCCACCTCCGCACTGGGCAAACACCGTAGCGTCCAGTGCGGGCTTCCACGTCCATGATAGCAATCTTTTTACAAAGAAGGTATCTACATAATAAACCTCCTCATCCTTATTGGTTATGTCTCTTTTATGCCTCTCCTGTTCAGCTCTATATTGCTCTATAGCCTCACAGCCTGTGCTGAAATCGCTGGATGTTTTTCATTTTGGGCATGGATTAAACTTCATAAAAACCCCCTATGGCTCATTCCCGGCAGCCTCTCCTTGAGTCTCTTTGCTTTTCTACTAACATTGAGCCCTTCCGACCATGCTGGACGTGCTTACGCACTTTATGGCGGAATCTATATTGTTATAAGCCTAGTTTGGAGCTGGCTCATAGAGCATACAATACCCGACATATGGGATATCGCCGGTGCAAGCCTCTGTCTAAGCGGTGCTACTATTATCTTATGCGCCCCCCATAACCACACCTAGGCGCAATCTCCTCTAAGACCGATATGTAAAGCGAGGTAATGTCCAATTATATCGAATAGATAATAACCGAAATGTAATACCAAATATCATAGCTATAATAAGTTCAATATTTTTATTATCTATATAATGAGAGCATAACAAAAAGACAATAGCCGTACTTACCGACACCGTCCCATATAATTCAGAACGAAACAAAAGCGGGACATCGTTACATAATATATCCCGCAAAACACCCCCCATACATCCCGTAATCATACCAGATATAACTACACATATAAGCGACAAATGCCCTACTATTGCTATCTGGCACCCAATTACTGTAAAAACAACCAATCCAATCGCATCGAGAAATAAAAATAACTTACGCAATTTATGCATATGTCGTGCAACAACAATAGTCGCTAAAGCTGCAAAACCTGTTATTAAAGAATAACTTGGATGCCGCACCCATGACAATGGATAATGATTTAGCAATACATCCCGAATAGACCCACCCCCTAAGGCCGTTACCCAGCCCAAAAGAAAAACGCCCACAAGGTCCATCTCTAATTTTCCAGCCAAAAGGGCAGCGGTCATAGCTTCGGCAATTATCGCGATGATATATAATATAGTGTACAGATCAAACGTCACGCTGCTGCCTTCATGCTACGTTTAGGTCTCTATATCTCAACGCGTAATCAAGCGGCCATAATTTGCAAAAAGAACATGGGCATCATCTTCACCAAAAGGCATATTCTTCTTCACACATAGAAGAAACCGATTCATAAACCGCATAGATGCCAACGTATCATTGGCAGAATTACCATTAAACTGCACCATCAAACGGTTAAAATCAGCATCTACAGAATAATAACGCTCCGATGAGAAACGGTCACATAGCTCATGGAACTCCCTTTCCATGGAACTAACCATCTGTTTATAAAATTGATGCGATGCCTCAATCTCACAATAAAATGCCTCGTGCCGTGGGGTTACTTTAGGGTTCCCCTTCGGAAAAGGCGTCAAATCCTGTGAAAAAAGCTCATGTTTGGAGAGACGACCAATCTTTTTACCAAGTTGGCGGACCTCATCCTCATAACCGAGCAAACTATATACTGAATCCGTCATAACACCCCTCCCGCAAACATATTATGCTGCCCATACCATAATTCGGTACTAACACGCATAAGATTATTCCCCCTTACGAGGATGATTTAATGCCCAACAACGCGATGTTACCACGGTTTGATCCGTCTCAACATTCGGCATCGTCAACGCACATATAGCATGAAGACGCGCCTCCATAGGGCCTTCTTTTCGCGCTAAAACCACTATCTCCTCTCCACCTGCTTCATGGGCGGATATAATCGTGTAATGCTGATCCAACAAAGCCTCTAACGATACATCAATAGGCTGAAAATAAGTTGGAATGGCCAAAGGACTATACGGAGCCTTCACACCCGATTCCGGGAATGAAAGTGCGCCCGCCACCGCGATATTCCCCATATAAAAAAAACTTATCGCCCCAACTACCAGCCCTTCCAAAAAGCCCGATCGCCCTTTTAGCCACATCCTCATCCAGCCACACCTTCCTTTGTCTTCAGAACCCTGCTGCAATGGCATGAATCTGCATCGTTCCCGTAAAATAACGGTTCGCTGGGAGGGGTGTTACGGCCTGACCGTCTTGCAGTTTCACCACCCCTTTTACGCGTGTAAAAATAGAGACCGTATGATTATTCGCTACACGGTTTAATGACGCCGAGACAGTATAACTCATCGTACCATTATCATACCCACCATGCGGGCCGGGACGTAAACGAACTTGCATCCGATATTGTCCCAAGCGGTAAGCATTATGCCCAATTTCAACCGTCTTCTGGACTTGCCCACGGCGGATATTCGGCCCTAGATTCGTTTTTAGCACATCGGTAGGGGCTTGGTCCTTCCCCACCACCAAAGTTGTTGGAGCCAGCTGCGCTTGCACCTCATAAACACGGTCCAAGCCTTCAGCCCATGCAGGCGTTGCAAGAGCCATACCCCCAACTAGTAAAGCCATCATGGACCATGCACGGCTCCATATTACCCCATCCCTCTTACAACCCAACATGGTGTTTCTCCTCATATTTTCATTCTGATACAAGAACAAAAAACTGCTATTATAGCAAGTTCATTTTGGCAAAGGACATCCCTCAAATGTGACTTGCATGAAGGTCAAATCCAACCACCGCCCGAACTTACACCCTACCTGAGGGCACTCCCCCACTTTTTGGAAGCCTAATTGCTCATGTAGGCGTAATGACCCTACATTCCCCGATTCAATACCCGCAATCATAACGTGATACCCTCGCTCACGCGCAGCCTCCATCAAAGCGTGCATAAGAGCTTTCCCGACCCCCTTACGTTGTGCAGCTTTATGCACATAGACGGAATGTTCTACCGTATATTTATAGCCATCCCACGCACGCCACGGCCCAAAAGTGGCATAACCATTCACCACGCCATCATCATCCACACTCACCAAGACTGGCAAATCCGCTTCATCATGAGCCTTTAACCATGCTGCCCTATTCGCTACATCCACAACGCGATCGTTCCATATCGCTGTCGTTGTCCTCACAGCGTGATTATAAATCTCCGTAATAATGGGAAGATCATCCTCTATGGCGTGACGAATATCCATTATGCCCTCCACTCCCCTCTAAAACTGTCTCAGTTTATGCTGCTTTTACCTATGAGGGTAGAACATATCTTATGACCTCTCATAGAAACTTGATAAATCCCTTCGCACCCTCACAAGAAGGATATGATTATCAGAACAATTTATATCCTGCATTAATAATACAGGTTTGACGCCTTGCACTGATTCCCCATAAAATCCCCTCACAGATAACCATGGTCTTGCATAACAAAGACATAATACGGGGAGAAAGAGAGTGCCATTCATTGATACGACTTTCAGCCTCTTTGCAGGTGGCTTAGGTCTCGGCAGTTTCTCCGCTATTCTATTATGGCTTCAACTCCCCGGTCAGACGCCTCAAATATCTTACCTCAACCCCACGTTAGCCAAGGGTTTGCTGGGCGTAACGGCCCTGCTTGCATGGAGCCTTTGGGCCTATATTTTCGGCCCGATTGGTGCATTCTTCTGCCTCGGTGGCCTGACTATGGCCCTCTTATGCCTACTCCCCATTTGCTGGGCTATTCTTGACACCTATCGCTCATCGCTCTCCTCATGACGACGCCTAACACTCCTTTATGGCGGCGTATCACCATCGGGATAGCATGTTGCACCTTCATCATAGGAGGGAGCATCCCTATAGCAACATGGTTGAACATCCCTCATCATTATGATGTCACTGGTAGCTCCCTATTTCTCCTCAGCAGCTGCTTTATCGCCCTTATGGGCCTTACAGCCCTCATTGGCACTGGGGTAGGGCGTAATATCCATCGTATCGCGCGCCGTTATCAAACACTCCATGGATGGATTGGCATTACCACAGGCAGCCTCTTAGCAATGGGGTTCCTTGCTGGAGCTCTTACATTATTTGCAGCCCCATTACAGCAATGGAGCATAGCCCGCCTACCTCCTCCCTCACCTCTTGAAACATCTCTCTTACCTCTTGATAAGACGACATTAGATACATTAGGGGTGCACACCCCCTTACAATATCGCATCACATTAACCAGCCCTACCACAGCGCAGCTAAGCCTCCCCCTTGCACCAGAACTCCCCTTAGCTTTACCAGCTGCTCAGATTCTTATACATCAAACCTCCCCTCACACTTCCTCCCTTTATTATCTTGCCCCTACACCAGCCCCTAGCTTTATTGGTGGGTTACATCGCCGCATGGGGCTCCCGCTACCAGAGCCTTGGGCGATGCCCATTATAGGGATTATATGCCTCTTTTATGGGCTGGCACTGCTATCAGGCGTCATTTTACTACTACCCGGCATGTGGCGTAACCTTATGACCGTTCGCTTACACGGGCGCGCAAGACGGCGTTGGCTGGACTTACATAGCTTACTCGGCCTTTGCTCCATGCCATTTCACCTCATTATCGCTTTGACAACGGCCCTCTTTGCCTTCTTCCCACTCTTTTGCAGTATCTCTGACACTCATATCGTTTCGGAATCAAAACAAAATACCCACTCCCTCATCTCACCGGAGAGCGTTCTAACGCAGCTCCATACTCATGCCCCTCATTTTCAACCTTACCGCTTAGACTATATTCTCTCCCCTATCACCGCCGATACATTAGCTGCACGTGTCATGCTCCATGCCCCGCTCTATAGCCCTAACCCTCTCTCATCTAAGCCTCTACAAACTTATCCTTTCTTATTTGTACAGGGTATAGATACTTACAACCCAATGATTGGTCGGGATCGTGCCTCCATCACACTGAACCCTTATACGGGGAGCGTTTTGGAGGAGACGAACTTATCCTCCCACCAAAGCCTTGCACGACGTTTGCTCACATGGTGCCTTGCTTTACATTTTGGAAGTTTCGGGGGCGAGTTTGTTCGATGGCTCTATATTATATTAGCTCTCTGCGGTGTGGGGTTCTTCCATACGGCCAATCAGCTATGGCTTAATACACATCGCAAAACCATAAAGAAAAAAAGCAGCCGACTTGAATCATCAATGACATTATGGCTTGACCGCATAACAGAGGGAAGCCTCATGGGGTGTTTACTTGGCTTATGTGGGGTTATCGCCCTTAGCCCCCTGACCACTCACCTCATCCCCCTTGGGAATATTACAAAAATGGCCAGCTTACCCTCTATAGCCCAAACATCTATGATGCGGCTTTATCAGCATATCACACTATTTTATTATACTTGTTTTGCTCTAAGTATTCTAAGTTGTGCTACTTTCCCACGCTATATCTACCGCGTTCTTATACTCATCTTATCAGCTAGCTTCCTGACCACAGCCCTTACCATCGTAACGCTACGCCACACGGCCATGCAAAACACAGCAACATGCAGTCTAACGCTAGCCCTCGCCCTAGCGACCATAAGCCTCTGGGCGAGTGCAGGCTTTATCCTTACAAAGAGGATGTCTTTTCTGCCTCATCTTTCGGTGAAAGACCCACCCACTCCTGAAGCATAAATTCAACAAGATAGAGCAGGGTCGGACCAACAAAGACACCAGCAAAGCCTAATGTAGCAATACCACCAAAGGCCCCAAACATAATAGTGATGACCGAAATCCTCACATAACGACGAATGACCAAAGCTTGTAAAAAATTGTCATTCGCTACGGCAATCAACGCAAAGACCAATAAAATCAGCGCGTGAGACAAAGGAGCTGTAAAATAAAGCCAAATCGTACTAACAAATAATACCCACGCACCACCAAATTGTAAGACGCATGATATAAACATCACCGCCGCAATAACGCTACCCATCGGCATACCAGCCAGCATAAGGCCAAGCCAACCAAAAAGAGATTCCACAATGGCGGTTAAGGTTACCCCTAACGCAACACCACGCATTGTGATTTCTGCACGTTTTAGAAAATGACGACCCGCCTCTCCTGCCAAGCGCACGCTGATACGCTCTAGCACATCAATCAACTTTTCTGCATGGAGGAGGATAATCACCATAGCGATCAATGTCAGGCCAAACTCCACCAAAAGAGACCCAAAACTTCCCGCCGAAGAAAGGACCATGCTTATCAGCGTCTCAGGAGGAGGGATAATCTGCTTCAGCAAACTTGGCAGACTATTTTCACGCAGATGGTCCCACAGAGGTACAATATGACTTCCCAGATGCGGGATATGGCCCACCCACGCGGGAACCGCTGGTAACTGCCATGACGGTAATATAGAAATTAAGTGCGAAACATCCTTAACATGTTGCGCAAAAATGAGAGCGATTAGCGCAACGGGCATAAAAAAGACAATCAAGGCGGCTAAGGCTGTGCAAAATACAGCGGCAACACGACTACCAAATAACAGCTTGTGCAATTTTAGCACAAAAGGCCAGAACGTCACCGAGATAGTAATGGCCCCTAATATAGGCAGTAAGAAAGGCTTGAGCACCCATAAAGCCGCCAACAGCAACGTCCCCACCGCAAGGGCCGTCAAAACAGGCTTCAGCTGCCCCTCTGCTTGCTGACCTTGGAAGTTGGCCTCTGGCTGCGTAAAAAAAGACTTTAACCGCGTTATCATACCCTGTCCTTAACCGTGTGCTCCATTATACCATCCCACTATTTCTTTACCAGAGCTTTACTTTTCTTCTTAACAAAGCGTGACCTAGCGTTATAAAACCTGCTAAATGCTCCCAGGGCAGCCAACAGTGCTGTGTGGTTGCTATCATCGCCAGTTTATATGGAAGGAACAAACCGTTATGGCACAAAACGATGTAAACCCCGTTCGTAACATGACACGCGAAGACCTCATCTTTGCTCTTGTACAAGATGTTGTACGGATTGAGGGACCTAACACACAAATCGACCGGGCTTACCTAACAAAGCTCGTTTCCGAAATTGCACGCTCTGTTGACGGCAAATAAGCCTAGAACGGCTCTATAAAGCCGGGGCCCTTTTATAAGGCTCCGGCTTTTATAAGCTTTTACGAAGGCAGAATAAGAGAAATACCCTCACTGTTAAAGCGGTTCATCAAAGCCCCCATCACCGCTGTCGTTACCGCGTCACTACTCGTACCGCGAGCTATATAAACAGACAGTGTAGCTCCGATTGTCTCCCCTGCACTAGGATCAAGCAACGTTTGCGGGGCAGGGTCACGCAGAATGTTCGGTTGCTCATTAGCCACCTGCATGAAAATCTCCTGTATTTTATCCAGACTAACATTAGACGGCACAGCAACAACGAGCTTCACCTTCACAGGGTTTTGCCCAGCACTCCAATTTTGCACGTTGGAGGTAATAAATTGAGAGTTCGGCATAATCACTGTGGTCCCATCGCTCAGGCGGATATCCGTTGCCCGAACATTCACACGCTGAATAACACCTGTAGTCCCACTAATGCTAATTTTATCGCCCGCTTGTGCAGGCCGCTCAGCTAGCAAAATCAACCCAGAGATAAAGTCCTTCACGATGGATTGTAGGCCAAAACCCACACCGACCGATAACGCACTCACCACCCATGTTAGATTCTGAACAGAAATCCCCATCATGGATAACAACTTCAACCCTGCCACAATCCATAATGTATATGTCATGATGCTTAGAATAGATGTCCGCGCACCATTATCTAATGACGTTACGGGAAACAGGCGATTATTTAACCATTGTTGGAGAAACTTAATGCCATAAAATACGCCTATTATCAGCAGGGCGGCATTTACCAACATCCGTGGTGAAAAAGAAATCCCAAAAAAGATGTCTCCCGCAAAAATCTGTTGCAAACCGTCCCATGCACCACCAAAAGAGGCCCCATTTCTCCCCTGCAATAAGGCTACAAAAACCATCACCAACCCCAGACCAACAAGGGCCGTGCTGATAACCTCCACCTGTGCAAGACGGCGTGCGCTTAGGCCAAGCTCATTCCAAATACGCCCTAAATGACTTTGAGCCGAAAACACAAATTGCGCACAATCCCGCCATGCCTGCATGAGCAACATAACAATACCAGCAGCATAAAGCAGGGTCAGCACCCAGTCATTCAACAAAAAGGCAAAAGGAATATAACCACTTAATACAGCTAGGCCCGTTACTAATAATAACAATGCTGAAACACCATGAAGCGGCAAATATTGGATTAACATTGCACCAATATCCTGAGCCATTCCCCCACCTAGCTCACTTATATCCTCACCGGCATGTTGCTGACGATTTTTCTCCACACGGCAAGGCACATAAAGAAAAATCGCTGATGAAAGAGCCAAAACGCCGCCCAATATGGCATCCAACCCCGGCCCAAGGCTTTTATTCAGCTCGGCTGTTCGTAACGCCCCACAAAAGAGAACCCCTGTGCCTAATAATAAGCTGCAAAGAGGGCAAATCTTCCCGCGGAGTGAGCGTTTTAACGAAACGCCAGCTCCCATCACAAACCCAAACACCGGTAAAGATCGTGTTAAATACTGCCCCGATAAAAGAGGCATCCCATCCTCACTAAACGCAATAAACCCCCACCCTTGCCAAAGAAGCTCCGCTAAAAAAGCGCATAAAATACCGAGCACCACACTCCCTACGGCGCGTTGCGTGCGAATAGCAGCAACCCACCGCATCCGAGCCAATGTGGTATTCAGCATTTTACCTGTTAACCAGCGCACAGCCTCTGCAAAAACAGAAACAAGCCCTATAACCCCTAAAGCCCCAAGGACGATATTTAACTCATCCCGCGTAAGACCTTTAAAGGCGGCGTACCCCTCGGCCCCGATTGTTTGCCAAAAACCTAGACTTAATGGTGTTTCCACATGACGAACGAGCGCACCTTGCTGCACACGGCGGCGCAAACCATCTAGCTGGCCTTCCAACTGGCGCGTCTGCAAATCACACACTCGCATCCGCACTTGCAAAGACGCAATGCCTAATGATGTCTTCCGTGCTGCCCCGCGCTGACGCGTAATCGTTGCATCCTCACCATCTTCAGCCTTGGTGCCGAGCACCTGCAACAAAGATGTGATAGAACCCTCATAAAATTGAATCTGGGCTAAGCCATCCGTAACATGTTGCCGCACAACCTTAACTTGCGCGCTATAAGCATCCAGAGCATTCCCACTAAGAGGGGTTTTTGCACGAGACAACTCCTCCCCAATGCTCCGCAATGTTGCTTGGTCTTGCTCTAGCTGGAGCCGCAAAGCACTTGCAACATTATTCCACCCAAAATCTCCTTCAGGTGTACCAATAACTAAAGGCGAGGCGGTATTGGCAACGGCTTTATCGGCGTCCGCTGCTCCAATGGAGGAAGCTGCCTGTGCAGGAACAACCAGCACAAGAATAAGCCCACATAACGCCCATAACCGAGCTATAACAAGCGGGAGGGGAGAACGATTCATAAAATCACTTGCCACTAATACGCTGCGCTGCACAGCTTCTGACTATAAAGTTAACCTAGCAGGCTCTTTTACAAGAGTGAAGCGTTCAGACGTTCTATGAACATCTCTTCATCATCTGCCCCATCTTCAATATGATGGCTACATTCTCAGCAACCCGGCGGAGGGAGGATGGAGCTTCCTCCAACACCGTTGTTAAATCTGCTGGGTATGAGACCGTATCAAAAATGGCATCAATACCGACCTGATGGACAAGCTCTACATCCTTCCCAGTAGAGCCAACAATAGCAATCACCGGCTTGCCGAAGCGTTTTGCAATCTGCGCAACCCCCATAGGGGCCTTCCCATGAACTGTCTGCCCGTCCATTCGCCCCTCACCAGTGATGATGAGGTCCATCTCTGCAAAATGCTCGGCTAAATGCAGCTGCTCAGCAATAATCTCCACACCCGGCCGTAAGGTTACGTGTGTAAAAGCCAACAGCCCACCACCAAGGCCACCTGCTGCCCCCGCCCCAGATATATGAGCGATATTACGTCCAGATTGAGATGCTAAGAGCGTTGCATAATGTGTTAGGGCAGCCTCTAACTGTGCTACATCCCGTGGGGAGGCCCCTTTTTGTGGACCAAATATCGCCGAAGCCCCCTGCGGGCCTGTGAGAGGATTTGTAACGTCACAGGCTCCCTCCAGCGTGACATACGCTAATCGAGCATCCAAGCCAGAAGCATCTATCTGTGCGAGATGAGCCAAGGCAGCACCACCGGGAGGCAAATCACGCCCTCGCTCGTCTAACAATCTTACCCCCAGAGCCTGAGCAAACCCAGCCCCACCATCATTTGTAGCACTACCGCCTAACCCAATGATGATATGCTGGCAGCCATGATCCAACGCAGCACGCACCAACTCTCCCACGCCATAGGTTGTTGTCTGTAATGGTGCATACTCATCCGGTTTTAATAAAGGGAGGCCCGCCGCGGCGGCCATTTCGATCACGGCGGTGCGCCCATCCCCGCTCACGCCCCAAAAAGCAGAGACAGGCTTGCCCAATGGCCCTGTCACGCTGCATGCCATTATCTGCCCACCCGTCCCCTGGGCAAAAGCCTCCACTGTGCCTTCTCCACCATCTGCCATAGGGAGGCAAAGGTAATCAGCATGAGGGAAAATACGCGAAAATCCTGCTTTAATCTCCCGCGCGACCTCTAAGGTGGAAAGACTACCCTTAAAGGAATCACATACAATCGCAATCTTCATGCCAGCTCATCCCTTCAACCACATGCGCGGGATTATGAAACGTAAACGATGCAGCCCTTAATCATCCTCACCATAAAACTCCTCTCCCAAAACAATCGCCGGGCGACCTTTTGAGCGGCGGAAATTATTTGTATCCCGCAAAGAATAAGCACATCCACAATATTCTTGCTTATAAAAACGCTCGCGCTTGCTAATCTCAATCATCCGAGCAGAGCCGCCGCCTTTACGCCAATTAAAATCCCAATATTCTAACCCTTCATAGGGAGCTACAGCGCGCGCACCGCACTCATTAATCTGGGTCATATTCTTCCAACGAGAAATACCAAGGGAACTGGTCATAACAGGGAAGCCATGCTCATGCGCGTACAGTGCTGTACGCTCAAAGCGCATATCAAAACACATCGTACAGCGTATGCCTCGTTCTGGCTCCCACTCCATCCCTTTTGCACGCTCGAACCAATTATCTTTATCATAATCAGCATCAATAAACGGAATATTATGGGCATCTGCGAAGCGGATATTCTCATCTTTGCGTAAAAGATATTCCCGCTCTGGATGAATATTCGGATTATAAAAGAAGATGGTATAATCAATCCCGGATTCCGTCATGGCTTCCATCACTTCGCCAGAACACGGCGCACAGCAAGAATGTAGCAAGACCTTTTTTTGCCCACCGGGGGGCTGAAGTTGCTGACGGCCTGATGGTAATAGCTGAGGCCCCTTCCGGCGATTACGCCGCGCCGCATAGCCGCGTTTGGCCGCTGCTTCCTCCACCATCATGCTCTCCACTTCATTATCACTCATATGCTTTGCCATACTAAAGAATGGACCATGCTGTCGAGCAGCACTCTATGCTCCATGGTTTATTTTTTAGTCATCTCGTTACGATATGAAAACAAATCTCTTACTCAGAGACCGTAACGCCTGCTCGCAGCCATATCCAGCCCATCAAGGCCGCCATGAGAGAGCCGCTCAGAATACCAAGCTTTGCGGATAAGAGTAAATTAGACCCAGCAAATGAAAGGGAGGCCATAAAAAGACTAACGGTGAAGCCAATACCGCACAGCATAGATAAACCAAACACCATATACCATGATGTCTGGCGGGGCAGAGGGCTCAACCGGCAACGCACAGCTAGCCATGTTGCACTGAAAATGCCCGTTGTCTTACCCATAACCAACCCGACCGCTACAGCACAAACCAAACGTACATTTACCGCATGGAGAGGAAGGGTCAGTAACGGTATCCCCATAATCACAAAGCCAAATATAGGCAGAATCACCCATCTCACCCATGGTGTGACGTAATGCTCCATACGCTCTACAGGCGAGGGAAGCGTCTTCACTCGTGCAGGGAGGCACAAGCCTACAACAACGCCCGCTATGGTAGGATGCACCCCTGAGACCAACAAACACCCCCACAACAAACATCCCGCCACGCTATACGGCCAAAGAGCACTAATCCCACGCCTCCCCCAATAGACCAAGCATCCCACCAATACCGCACTAACGACTAAGGGCCCGCACCTTAACGTACCGCCATAAAATAATGCGATGATCAGAATCCCTAAAACATCATCAAAAATAGCAAGGGCCATGAGCCAAACACGCCCTCCCTCGGAAACATATCGTCCCAATGCCAATAAAATCGGCACCGTAAAAGCGGCATCCGTTGCTATCGGGATAGCCCAGCCTGCCTGCAAAGCAGGCTCTGACGCGGCAATTACTCTGTATAAAAGAGCGGGCACAACGACCCCACCGAGTGCGGAGACACATGGTAATAAGCACTGACGTAATTGCGATAAATGCCCGCTAACAAGCTCCTTTTTAAGCTCTAAAGTGATAAGCAGAAAAAATAATGTCATCGGGCCAAGCGTGATGGCTTCAATAACGCTAGGTAATGTGAGGGACCATGTGCGCCCGTTCCATCCGGTAATGTGCACATCCCCCATAGGGTGAGCCAATAATGCGTAGTTAGCCTGCCAAGGCGAGTTCGCCGCTATGAGGCCTGCAATCGCCATAAATAGCAAAAGGAACGGGCCAGCTATATCGGCTGTTCGCCACCATGCTTTCTGCATCATGCACATATACTTAACATTACGACATGAACCCTACCAACGCCCCTTATCAGGTTAATAATGAGAGAATATTTCCCCTTGGAATAAATAAGCTAACTTTAGATAATAAGCGTTTGTCTCCGCTATATTACGCCCTTCTACTGAATGGGAATAACGGGCTGTTATATTCCACGCGCTATTAATATTCCACATCAGCCCAACACCCAAAGCGACTTCACGGCTGCTTGTATTGGCTACATAATGCCGTAATGTATTATCGCGCAAGCCGGCATTATTCTGCCAATCCAACCCAAAGAATGGCTCCCAATGTGGGGAGGCCTTCCAGCTAAAGCGCAAATTGCTATGGAAGGCCGTTCCCGGATGATAGGAATGTTGGCCTTTATTATGCAACGTAGACGCCACAACCGCCCCTAAATCACCATCAAAGCCGAAATGCTTCCATTCATAATCGAACATAAAGCTTGAAAGATTGGACCAATAATTAGGGTTGAGGCGGTCCCGTGTCGCACTTGGGGTTTGCATAAAGGTCTGTATCCCGAAGGTGCTATGAGCGTTCGGCTTAAACCACACGGCAGGGCCGCTAATAGTTGGGCCTAACCCACCAAAATTAGTCCCATTGGCAAGCTGATAGCTCTCTGTCTGAATCACCTCATAAGCAAAGCCAATTTTAGGAATGGATTTAAACGTCCAGAAATGAACATATTTGCTCATCCCTGACCATGTATGAGCCCCTTGGCCGGAATGACGCGCCCCTTGGCCATCATAATGGAAGGTGGCCGCATTACCGTCCCCATACTGCACAAAGACATTAAACGGCTTAAAATCAACCGGTAGATCATATTCATGCGGGCCAATAACAGCAAATGTTATATCCGCAGCTTTCGCGCAAGACACCCGCATAATGGTTGATAGAAGGATGACCCCCCATACAACACTAAGCCACGGACGTGATACTCTCCCACACAGCACGCGGCTCCCCCTCATAAAGCGATACTCCGCTCACAGCGTCTCTCACTCTATAAAAGAAGTATCGCCCTCTTAACAAGATAGGCTAATCATAAATATAAATGTACCTTATCAGTCCTTATTAGCCTCTCAGATTTAGGCCTTGCGCTGAAGGTGACGTACAAACCTATAATAGGCCCCGCCTGTTACAACCAAACTAACAATCCAAGAGATATCCACGCCATGAAGCAAAGGCACTAGAGGACCCGTGTAAGGGCCTGTCTTCATAAAGGGAAGCTCAACAAAGACACCTAATACATAAACCGCCACGGCAAGACCATTAAACCGCCCGTAAGGCCCGCCATCAGCGGCAAAAAACGCGGCAACATCATATTGACCATCGCGCAATATATAGTAATCGCATAGATTAATCGACGTCCACGGTACGAGAACAGCCATAAGAATATCCAGAAAGGACGTATAGGCCTTTAGGAAATCCCCCATCATGCCGAGGCTCATTATCAGCGCGATGGCGAGCAAGAGAAAGGTCATCAATAACCGTCCCCCTAAACCAGAACGCCAAGCAGGGCGGAAGGTTTGCACAAGGGTTAGGCTGCATAATGCGCCGCAATACACACTCATCGCATTAGCAAGAGGGATGGCCAAAGCCAACACCAACACTACAAGATTACCCACCCGTCCACCAGCATGGGCCAAAGCCCCAGCAAGAGGAAGTGAGGGATAGCTTAAAGAGAGCAAACTCCCCAAGACCATAGGCAAAACAGCCCCGATAACAGTCCCCCCATAGGTTGCCCAAAATGCCCGCCGACCAGAACTTGCCTCATCCGGTAAATAACGTGATGAATCAGAGACATAAGGCGCGTAAGCTATCTGCCACAATGCTGAGACTGAAAAAGCCCCAAAAAAGCCCGCTAAGGAGCCATGCGTATCCGCCAGCAAACTACGCGAGAAACCACCAAGCCCGCAGCCAATCGCATATACAACCGCAATGATAGAGACCCAGCTCGCAAAACGAGAACATATGTGAATCGCACGATAGCCCATCACGCAAGGGACGAGCGTTAAGATAGCGACCAACCACACCCCTTTGCTCCCGCTAAAAACTGGAAGAACATGTGCTAGGGCTCCCCCCCCAACCACGCAGTTAGACGCCGCAAAACCAATATACATCAACACAACGAGCAAAATGATCGGCACTGACCCGTAAATGCCGAACTGCCCGCGACTTTGCACCATTTGAGGAACGCCAAGCCTAGGGCCTTGGGCTGCGTGGAGGGCCATAAAGATAGCCCCCACCATGTTGCCTAACAGCAACGCTAAAACAGACCAGAAAAATGAAAGCCCAAAAACAGCTGGGCCTAGAGCCCCTGTAACGACCGTTAGCAGCGTCATATTCGCGCTAAACCATACAGAAAAGAGGTCTGCCACCCGCCCATAACGGTGCGTGTGGGGGATGGGGTGAATCGTGTGGGTTTCCAAATGGGTCGTCATAGCTCACTTCTCCCACACTACTCATAATTTTGCCAGCTCTCTGCTGGCTAGATTTTCATAATTATGTCGCCATAACAAACAGATAAGCTTTGATCTTCCTGTTAAAATTCTTTAGCTCTTCAGAGAGCGTTTTATGTTAGTCATCAATGCCTAAACAGCGTCTTTACAATACCGGGAGCCTTCATGACGATGTATCCTTTACGCCTTAATGGCATGAAGCCCTCTCGCCCCTCACGCTCATATATCAAGCTTATAAAGCATATTGCATTATCTACTCTATGGGTAGGGTGTGCATGGCTCGCTGTCCCTTCTGCCAAGGCACAGGTTTTAGATGAGATTATCGGCAATGAGCCAATGCTCCGCGTGGATACGCCCTTGCCTGCCCGTGCTGACTATACAACCTCCGTCCCACCTTTTGCCCGGCCTGAAGCTTTGTTCCCGCGCGGGTTTGGCATGACTGACTGGCTCCGCAAACGGGGAATCGCCTTCCTCCTTGATAATACGAACGAATTTGCCGGGGCTATTACCCCCCCTACGAAGTCCTACCCCAACTCCCAGCATTTTGCCCGTTATAAGCAAGGGGCGAGTAATGCTGGGCAATATGCAGCCTCTGTTAATGTCAACTGGGAGCAGCTCATCGGCTTACGCGGCTTCTCCACCCATAGCATTATTGTAGGGCGGTACGGAACAACGGCAAACCGTATGTTCGGTGATTGGCTTAACCACGCCTCGGAAGATTATGGCGGGGGTGGTAACGTAGTAGTCCATCTCGTCATGGCCTATGGGGAGGAAACCCTGTTCGGGGGACGTCTCTCCATCGCAGCAGGGCGTATGTCTGAGATGTCAGACTTCCAGAACAGCCCGCTCTTTTGTAACTTCCAAAATGGTAGTATTTGCGGCCGTCCTAAAGCAGCAACAGATAGCAGCTTTACCAGTGGCTACCCCGCCGCTGTATGGGGGGGACGTATACGCGGCCGTCCGTCCCGCTTCCTCTATATGGAGCTTGGCCTCTATGCGGGGGAGAATGGGATTTATAAAAACGAGCAGCACCGTACGGGCTTTAAGTTTAATGGCGGGAATATCAATGGATTCCGCCTGCCTTATGAGATGGGATGGGAGCCCATCTTCGGCAAAAATCATCCCGGCCATTATAAAATTGGTGGCGTCTTAATGACGGCCCCTAATCCTGATAATTATTATGATGTTAATGGTCAGCCTTATGCCTTAACCCATCGCAGAGCAGATCTCCACCACGATGGTTATGGAGCTTGGTTTATGGCTGACCAGCATCTCCTGAACCATTATAAAGACAGCAAGCGCGGTATTACGGCACTTTGGGGCTTCCTCTATAACGATAAACGCATCGCCCTGCGTGAATGGGAGGCCTATGGAGGGGTCATCGATCGCGGGCTTATCCGCTCCCGCCCCTTTGATACGCTTGGCATCTCTTTTACTTATGAGAAAATTGCTCCCGGTGTACAAGCAACCGAAACAATGATGCTAGATAATGCACAATATAACCGTCTCCCTAATCATGCCACAGGTGTGCAACGTCATGCAGCGGTTTTGGAGGTCAACTACGCTATCCATGTTTATCGCGGCGTTATCTTCCAGCCTTTGATGGAATATTTCTTTCGCCCCAATGGGCAGGGTAATTTACGCGATGCCGCTTTGCTTGGTTTTAAAAGCCATGTTGAAATCTTTTAAAGCACAGCAAAAAACAACATAGCAGCTTCCCGGTTCCTTCCCTTGCACCTTTATAAGGCTTAGGCTCTCATGAGAGTGGTGATAAGGGGGGCTCCCCGACTATCTAATAGAAAGGATAATCACATGCAGTTTACCACGCTATCACGGGGTCTGACCCTCTCCGCTTTAGGAGTAAGCCTTCTGGCTGGGTCTGCTTTTGCCGCTGATGCAACAGCAGCACAGGACCATAAAAGCCTGCACAAAGAGCATGCTGAGGAACGCAAAGAGCATCGCGCTTTCCATCATCTCTCCGACCACGGGCAGAAGGCGATGGTGAAGATTGTGGATGCTCAGCATCTGCTCGCCGCAGGTCAAGATGAGAAGGCTATCCCTGCCCTCAACGCAGCCCTCTCCCATTTGGATTTAGCCGCTAAAGCGCGTGAGCAATTCACCGCAGCAGAGGCAGACTTGCACCCAGCCCCGCAGCATCCACTCCCCAAAAACCACACAGTGGCAGGCCCGACGGATTGGATTCCGGTTGGGGGTGAGGTCATCGCTACAACAGAGCTAGAGCCAGCCAAGAAAAGTGCCATTGCTACGGCAAATGCTCAGCTTAAAGCTGGCCAGACCGACCAAGCCGCCCAAACGCTACAAATTGTTGGGCAGGATATTGACTTTGTCATCGCCCTGGCACCGCTCTCCCAGCTTCAAGGTTATGTCAATCGCGCGCTTATTTTTGCCCAAGGCCATCACCCTGAAGCGGCAGCTGTGGCTTTAAATGATGCGATTGATAGCCTTGTCTTCGTCTCCGAGACTGTGGTGACAGAAGCAACAACAGCCACTCAGAAGTAAAACGCTCTTTCCTCTATGGGGATACTCATCCCTATGAGTTCTTTACTAAAAAACCGGCACTCTCGTCGTGCCGGTTTTTTTTATAGTCCCCTAAATCATCCCCATAAGGCATATCCATACTACCCTCATTTGGGGATAATCCTACTCATTTCTTAACAAGAAGGGCGGTTTTCTGCGCCGTAGGCCTGTGGAAAACCTTGTGCACAAACTTACTACCCTTGACAACGAGTCTCCTTTGCAAAACTAAGGAGTCGCTCTCTCTATAACCCGCCATCAGGGCTGTGATGATGATGCTTTTTCCTTTTCTGCATCAGGCAACACATCAGACCAACCACCCCCCAGAGCGTTATAAAGACGTGCAAGGTCTGTTGCGAAGGCAACATCACTACCTGCGAGGTCGAGTTGAGCATTTTGCAACCGTTCTTGAGCCTCCAAAACAGCAAGATAAGTAGCAAGACCAGCTTTATATTGGCTGGTTGCCAAAGCAAGCGCGCGCTGTTGGTCCTCTACAGTGCGGGAGAGGCCCTCACGACGGACTTGTTCATCATGATAAGCTTGTAACGCGTTATCGACCTCATTCCACGCTTGTAAGACTGTTTGGCGATATTCCACAGCGGCAGCGCGTTGGGCGGCCTTTTTCAACTTCAACTGCCCATAAAGCCGCCCACCTTGGAAAATAGGCAGAGAAATACTCGGCCCGACATTCCAAGCCCGTGCATTCCAAAAACCAAGGTCACGAAACGATAAGGTCTGGAAGCCAAAATCCGCCGTGACCGTCACTTTAGGGTAGAAATCCGCTGTAGCTTCACCAACCTCTGCCACAGCTTCACGCAGATGGTCCTCTGCTTCACGAATATCGGGGCGGCGATGGGCGAGTTCTGACGGCAAGCCAGCGGGCACAAAAGGCGGCACAGTCGGCACGGTTGCTGTACGGCCTAGCTCCTCATTCAAGCTCTGAGGGGGTTGGCCAAGCAGTAAGGCGATGGCATTTTGTTCCCGCGCGACAGTCTCATCCAAATTAGCCTGCTGGGCTTCTACACCATGCAGACGCGCTTTAAGACTATCGACATCAAGCTCGGTCACCAGACCACTCTTATAGCGGCTTTGCGCTAACGAGAGCAGATTTTGCACGGTTGCATGACTATTTGCTAAAATGCGCTGGCGTGTTTGGTCCCCGCGTAGCTCCAGATAATCACGCGCCATATCGGCTTGGCGGGCAATAAGGATGCTACGCCTTTCCTCCTCGCTCATCTTCATCAAATATTTTGCCGCGCGATATTGATACGCCACCCGACCCCAGAGGTCGATTTCGTAAGTCGCGTCAATTTTATCCTGCCATTGATTCAGCAAAGGAACAGAGGCTTCCTGCGAGGCTTGAAGAAAATTCGCCTCTTGTGAGGGAAGATCAGGAACACCTTTACCAACGCGTTTAAAAATCTCCTGTAATTGCTTGGAGCTATGCTGCGAACGAACATACGTCCCCGTTGCGGAGAGATTGGGGAAGCGTTCTGCCCCGGCAATCAGCATTTGTGCGCGGCTTTGGGCTAGATTTTCCGTCGCTAAGAGGAAGGATAAGTTCTGGATGGCTACACGCTCTTCCAAAGAGGTGAGCTCTTGGTCATGGAAGGAGGTCCACCATTTATCGGCCATCGGCAATTCTGTCACGATGGAGGACGGCGAGGCTTTTGCCTGTGTTTTATCCTCTGGGGCGGCATTAGCCCCGTGCGGGCCCGCTTGCGTGCTTTTCGGCGAGGGCTGATTCTTCCCATTATGGAGGTCATAATGCGGTGGGGCCCAATCCTTGGGTTGATGATATTTTGGCCCGACCATTAAGCAACCCGCTAAACCAAGCGAGGCAACCCCACATAATAAATGCCGGCTAAACTGCGATAGAAACATGACCCCACCTTTAGGACGGACGGAACGAAGGGAATGAGCGTCTTTCACAGTGCAGCTCCTGCGTAATCATCACTAAAAAACAAAGAAGAAATGAGGCTCCTATATGGACCCCTCCCCCCGCGCGGCTTATCATGCCCCCTTATGAGCAGGAACAACCCTCCCCTAAAGTAATGACACAGCCTACCAAACCGGCCCCTAAGACCAGTCCAATCCAACACCGCCTTGTCCCAAACAAGGGGAAAAATGCCCCCCGTAAATGTGAGCAAATCCTCACCAGTGCAGGGCAGCTTTTCCTCCAACAAGGATATGAGCGGACCTCCATGTCCCAAATTGCACAGCTGGCGGGGGTCTCTAAAGGCTCGCTCTATAATCATTTTGAGAATAAAGCCGATTTGTTCACTGCCTTTTTTGAAGAACGCAGCCGCACACGGCTTGATACGCTCAAAGCGGTATCCCGCACCCCCCAACCGGATTTGCGTACCGCCCTCATCCAAGCCGCATCGACCATTATTACACTGCTGATCGACCACGAGGCTATCGGGCTGTATCGCATTGTTGTCGCGGAGGCAAATGAGTTCCCCCATCTGGCTGATACGCTCTGGCATTATGGCTTCTCCCGCACGCTGAGCAGTCTCACAGAATGGTTTACCCACAAGCATGAGGCGGGTTTGCTGAAGGTTGATGATGCCGCTTTTGCCGCTGAGCAATTCTTGATGATGAGCCAGACGCGTATTGTCCAACGCACGCGCTTGTCCTTGCCGGTTGATCGCAGCCCAGAGAACATTAACCGTGTCGCCAGTGCGGTGGCGGACCATTTCCTCAAAATATACGCGCCATGAGGGCTGTATGAAGCGGCTCTTATAAAGGGGAGACTGCATCATTAATGCCCTCCCCCACTATGGCCACTCCCTTTCATCGGGGAGAGCAGGAAGCAGAAGGGCACCACGCACAAAGCCATAATCCCCAGCACGTTAAAGAGCTGATTATAAGCTAGCATCGCCACTTGCTTTAGGAAGTCCTGATACATATGCGTAATCGCAAAGGCATGAGCCCGTAAAGGAGCCAGGCCATGCGCCTCAGCCAGCTTTTGCATCTGGAAAATATAAGCGCGGAACTCTGGCTTCGCGGCAATCGCATGGGCGGAGACATCAGTTTGTTGGACCTGCCGCATCTCCGTGAGAGCCGCTGTGGAGAGAGAGATAGCCTGTGAACCAAAATAATTCCGCACCATGCTGAATAAGGCCGATGCATCACCATTCAACTCGCGCGGGAGGGTGGAATAGGCAATGGTGGAAATGGGCACGAACAAAAAGGCCAGCGGGGCCGTTTGCCGCACGCGGCATAGCACCAGATACCAAAAATCCACATCCGCATAGAGGGTTGCTGCAAAGAAGCAGGATAGTGCCATGAAAAAAAAGCCTAGCGCGATGATATAGCGCACCTGCATATGCTTCATCAGCATCCCCACAAAGGGGATAAGCACCATCACAGCCATACCACCCGGTGCCATAAGCTGACCAGCAATGGTAGCCGTATAGCCCTGCACCTGCTGGGCAAATTGCGGCACAAGCACTGCCGAGGCGTAAAGCAACACGCCTACCGCGCCTATCATGAAGGTCCCAAGGGCGAAGTTACGGTCCT
The DNA here is from genome assembly GCF_009725755.1 of Bombella sp. ESL0385. Classification (GTDB taxonomy): domain Bacteria; phylum Pseudomonadota; class Alphaproteobacteria; order Acetobacterales; family Acetobacteraceae; genus Bombella; species Bombella pollinis. The sequence continues at coordinate 388,836 of NZ_WNIJ01000001.1, read as the reverse complement.
TCAAGACAGTAAGATGGAGGAGGGGCTTTTTGGTCTTTAACAACCAAATAATGGCCCCAATCGTACAAATACCCCCAATAAGAGCCATCGTGGTGATAAAGGATGAGCCAAACCAATCATCATCCTCCCCACGGTCAGCCATAATCTCTAAACAGCCCAACCCTAATGAGATAAGGCTAATGCCAATAACATCGACCTGCTCTTTAGTGGGTTTGAGCCATGGCGGGTCTTCCACCAAAGCAATGACAGCAATGACGGTAATAATCCCAAAGGGCACATTAACGTAAAAAATCCACCGCCATGAATAAGTATCCGTCAGCCACCCACCTACAAGCGGGCCAAGGACAGGCCCGACCACAATAGCCAGAGCTGTTAGCCCAAAAGCGGCACTACGTTTTTCCGGTGGGAAAATATCCAAAATGATGGCTTGTTGGACTGGTTGTAGCCCTCCCCCAAAGAAACCCTGCATTAAGCGGAAAATCACCAACATAGGCAATGAGGTCGATAACCCGCATAAAAAGGAGGAAAGGGTGAACATCGCCACGCAAATGAGGAAATAACGCTTCCGCCCAAAGCGTTTTGACAACCAGCTTGAAATGGTCAGCACAATCCCATTCGCCACAAGATAGGAGGTCAGTGCCCATGTAGCATCATCGTAGGAACTCCCTAAAGAGCCTGCAATATGCGGGAGGGCCACATTTACGATGGTGGTATCAAGCACCTCCATAAACGCAGCCAAGGTGACCACGACAGCCACAAGCCAAGGGTTATGGCGTGGCCGCCAGCTATCATGGTCGATAGGGGGGGATTGCTCAGCCATAGCGGGCCTCACTCACCCACATACACAGTTGGCTCAACCGACATCCCCAAAGAGAGGGGCAGCTTATCATCTAACCCATCATCAATAAGAATCTTAACGGGAATACGCTGCACCGTCTTTACAAAATTGCCGGTCGCATTCTCCGGTGGGAAGGCACTAAAGGATTCACCAGAGCCTTTTTGGATACTATCCACATGCCCTTTAAGACGTAGTTGCGGATAGGCATCAACCTCGATCTCGGCCTTCTGTCCCGGTCGCATATCAGCAAGTTGCGTCTCTTTGTAATTAGCGACAATCCACACATCTTTTGCAACGATGGAGAACATCTCTTGGCCAATCTGCACAAAATTGCCTTGCTCCACGGTACGTTGAGAGACCCAACCATCACGCGGGGCGCGAATATCCATCCAAGCAACATTCTGCCGTGCAAGCTCTAATTGGGCTTGGGCTGCTTTAAGGGAGGCTTCAGCTTGGCTGTAATGCGCATAGGCATTGCCGATATTGGCATCCACCGGCTCGGCCTGTGTTAATTGACCTTGCGCTTGGATGACGGCTGCTTTGGCCTCATCCAACGCTGCGCGGGCATAATCGATATCTTGTTGGGTTGTTGCTGCACGCTCAACCCGATGTTGGCGGGTATAATCTGTTTGCGCCCGAAAGAGCCGCGCTTTTGCATCATCCAACGCCCCTTGTGCGGCCATCAACTGACCGGGGAAGTTCTTCTGTGCAACAGCATAAGCCAGATTATAGGACATCATATCCGCTTGCGCCTGTGCTACGGCCGCCTCGGCTTGATGAAGCTGGGCGATATAATCCCGCCCATCAATTTGCGCTAACAAATCCCCTTTATGGACAAACTGGTTATCATCCACATAAAGATGCTCCACATACCCACTCACATGAGCCGCTATGGAGATTTTACGCCCTGTTACGTAAGCATCGTCCGTTTCCACATGATTGCGATTGAAAAAGAGGTAAAGCGCAATACCCAGCACAGCCATAACCAGAATAAGCACCAGAAGAATCTTCCGTGCCCCACGGTCCTTAAACGGTTTAGAGGCTGCTTTCCCCTGCCCCGCCTGTGCCTGCTGGCCCCCTGCACCCTTTTGTGCCGCAGAGTGAGTGCCAGACTGTGTATCGGACTGCGCCATAATGCCCTCAAATATCAATGAAACTGGCATGATGGCCTAGATGGGCTCCATCACCAAAGCCGTGCCAGATTGTACGAATATGCTAAAAAGAAAATGACCAGTCGGTCATTCTGACTAGAAAGGCGATATACCAACTTGATAGAACAATCAAGAGATTGTTCTATCTCATACGCTCTTACGCCATAAAATCGCGCTAAAAGGCGTGCTTAACCCTCAGGCTTCATCTTATGACGGCTTGCCGTTTGGAAGGTATTATGCAAGAGGCACGCAATCGTCATCGGTCCCACACCACCCGGCACGGGCGTGATATGACCTGCCACCCGACACGCATCCTCAAACACAACATCCCCTACGAGGCGGCTTTTGCCCTCCGGGGTTTGGATGCGGGTAATGCCGACATCAATCACCGTTGCCCCCGGTTTAATCCAACTGCCCTTCACCAGCCCAGCTTTCCCCGTTGCTACAACGAGAATATCTGCCTCGCGCGCGATTTTCTCAATCTCGCGTGTGTGAATATGCGCTACCGTAACGGTACAATTCTCTCTAAGGAGAAGCTGCGCCATGGGCCGCCCCACCAAATTAGACGCCCCGATAATAACGGCATGTAAGCCCGTCATATCTTTATGAACAGACTGAAGCAATTTGAGACAGCCCAGCGGTGTGCAGGGAACAATACCGTTATTCATCCCCAAGGCCAGCCGCCCAGTATTCACCTCACCTAGTCCATCTACATCTTTATCAGGATGAATGGCATTGGTAACCGTAGCGGCATCAATTTGGGGCGGTAAAGGCAACTGGACAAGAATCCCATCTACCTTAGAATTCTCATTCAGCTCCTTGATTAACGCCAAAAGCTCCTCCTGCGAGGTGCTTTCGGGCATCATCTGCATGAAGGATTTCATCCCCGCGCGATGGGTTTGGATGGCCTTATTCTTCACATAGACTTCCGAGGCGGGGTCATTACCCACAAGGACAACAGCAAGGCCGGGAAGCTCGTGCCCTTGCTCGACAAGCTGTTCCACCTGCTGACGAATCTCCGCCGTCATCTGCGCGGCCATCGCCTTGCCATCAATTAACTTAGCTGTTCTGCCTGACTGCTCGGTAGATGTTGGTGCTGTCATGCTCATAATCTCCGCCAAACCCATAATCCCGCCTCTCTATGCTTATTGGACAAGACATGACAAGCCCCGTTCTTTCCGCTAGAGACAGAAACTTAAAGAGGCCCCCTCTCAAATAAGGATGAAGGAATACCCCCGTGCGTGATGATATACGCAAAAACTTTGCCAGCGATAATGTAACCCCCGCCTGCCCCGCTGTTATGCAGGCCATCGCTGATGCTAATGTGGGCAATGTTCCCTCCTATGGCCATGATACGCTCTCTCTTACCTTAAACCAACGTTTTGGTGAGGTTTTTGGGGCGGAAGTTGCAGTTTTTCCCGTTGCCACGGGGACCGCTACAAACTCCCTCGCGCTCTCAGCCATGGTGCCACCTTATGGGGCTGTATTATGCGACCAAAGTGCGCATATCAACACAGAGGAAGGCGGCGCGCCGGAGTTCTTCACACAAGGGGCAAAGCTTATTGGGATTCCCTCCCCAGAGGGCCGGATGGACCCCCAAGCCCTGCCCCCCGTTCTACAACATAATCGCGAAAAGGGTGTCCTTGCTCCGCCTTTTGCGGCACTCTCCCTCACCCAAGCGACAGAGTGGGGCACGACTTATCCTTGCAAGACCATTACTCAACTCGCCAGCATCGCGCATGAATATGGGTTAACAGTCCATATGGATGGCTCTCGCTTGGGCAATGCGATTGCTTTTCTTGATTGCACACCTGCTGAGACCACATGGCAAGCAGGGATTGATGTTTTAAGTTTTGGTGGCACAAAAGCTGGCGCAATGGCTGCCGAGGCGATTATCTTCTTCCTCAATGAGCGGACGCGCCCGATGGTCGCTAGTATGGCTCATCGTATTAAACGCAGCGGTCATTCTTGGTCGAAGCAACGCTTCCTCGCAGCACAATTACTCGCTTTGATAGATAATGACGTCTGGCTAGAGAATTGTCGCCACGCCAATATTATGTGCCAAAGGCTGCTCCATGGGCTGCATAAACATCCTGCGGCGCATCTCCCTTTTGCAACGGAAAGTAACGAAATATTCGTTGTGCTGCCGGAGCCTCAACTCGACTCCCTCCGCGAGGAGGGCTATCAGTTTTATACCTATCCTACACCACAGGGCGTGCCGGGCAAGCTCGTCCGCTTCGTCACAAGCTTCTACACACGCTCCGAGGATGTTGATGCTTTGCTAACCAGCCTCGTAAGCTGAGGCTGGCGCATGGCCTACCCCCTTAGGGGGTATCGCCATCACTATCATCATCACCATCAGCCCCTCCATTAGGGGAGACAGCGACAAAGAGTTGTTGTCCGTCCCGTAGGATACGCAACAAAGGAGGCTGGTGTTGTTTAAGGGCCTTTTGCACCAAGGCCACTACGGCATGAGGATTAGCGGTGAGCTGATTACCCACAGCCACGATAATATCACCGGGGCGAATCCCGGCATGGTCCGCGGGGCTGCCTTGTGTAACATCGGCTACAACACAGCCTTGCACGCTATCATCCAACCCCAACTCCTGCCGGATACGCGGTGTTAGAACCCCCAAAGCAAGGCCAAGCTTGCCAGATGGGGCCTCAGCATTCGTGCTACCATCACTCCCCTCTTGCCCGTTGCGTGTTTGATTACCGATAGTAATGGTCACGCTTTGAGGTTTACCATCACGCAAAATGCTGAATGTCCCCTGTGCGCCGGGAGCTAGAGCAACGACCTTCACGGCGAGGTCATGCGCGCTATGGACATCATGACCATTCAAAGCGAGAACCACATCGCCGCTCTTTAACCCAGCCTTATCCGCTGGGCCACCTTTGATGAGATTTGCCACCAATGCCCCATGAGCCGGAGCCCCCGGATGGTCACCATTTAACCCAAGGGCACGGGCCATTGTGGGTGTGATGTCTTGCGTCTCTACCCCAATAAAGCCCCGCACAACATGGCCCGTTGTCCGTAACTGCTCCACCACAGCACGCACCGTAGCGGAAGGAATCGCAAAGCCAATACCGATCGAGCCGCCCCCATTTGGCGACATAATCATGGAGTTTACGCCAATCACCTTCCCATCTAACGTAATGAGCGGCCCGCCGGAATTACCACGATTGATAGGCGCATCAACCTGAATAAAATCATTATACGCACCAGAATGAAGATCACGGCCTAAGGCAGAGATAATGCCTGCTGTTACCGTGCCCCCGAGGCCATAAGGGTTCCCAACCGCGACAACCCATTGCCCCGGCTGTACATCATCAGAATTACCAAGCTCTACATAAGGGAGATGATCCGCCTTAACGCGCAACAAGGCGATGTCTGTCTTAGCATCATGACCGATGACTTTAGCAGGCAGGGCAGTACCGTCATCTAATTTAACCGTGACCTTCGTAGCCCCGTTAATCACATGGTTATTTGTAACGATGTACCCATCAGCAGAGATAATAAACCCTGAACCACGCGCCTCAACCATACGGTTAGACGGGGCTCCCGGCATCATCTGAAATGGAAAAGGGAAAGAAAACGAGAATCCTTGCGGGCCACTACCACCGCCATTCATCTCGCCATTATCGTCATCATCCATCCCCTCACGAATACGCGCTGTGATGGAAACCACCGCTGGCTTTACTTGCTTTACGATTTGCACGAAGTCTGGAATACCCTGCCCGCCAGACATTTGCGGGCGGATAGGAGTTGCCTGCGCCATAGCTGGCAAGGGCGAAGCTGCCAGCCCAATGACAGGCAAAGCCGCTAGACACGCCAAAGAAAAACGAGAAGGCATCATCATAAAGGGATAATCCTGACACTCTAAATTAAAAGGTACATCACCAAAACGCGCCATTAAAATAAGGATGAAATGCCCTATTCTGCAAGAAAGCAGTACCTAAAAGATATGTAAGGCAGGTCTCTCCCCATTCTCCTCTTGCTGATTAAACGACAGACTTTTACACTCACTCTCATGCAGACCACATCTCCCCCCTCTGGGAAGGGAGCGTTCCTCACGGAGGTCATCCGTGGTGTGAAGGCCTCCTTACCGCTCCTCATCGCATTTATTCCCTTTGGCCTCCTCCTTGGGAGTCAGGCTGTCCAACAGGGATTCTCCGCTTTAGAAGTCCCTTTATTGACGGGGCTTAATTTTGCGGGAGGCTCTGAGTTTGCAGCGGTAGGGTTATGGTCTATCCCCCCGGCGATTATGCTCCTAGCGAGTGTGACATTCCTCATCAATAGCCGTCATATCCTCATGGGAGCGGCCTTAACGCCCTATCTGCGGCATCTCCCTCGTTGGAAAGTCTGCATCCTTCTTTTCTTCCTCTGTGATGAGGTTTGGGCTCTAACGCTCACAGACCTCCAAAGCCGTACTAATAAGCGATTCAGCCCCGGATTTTATATTGGTATTACAGTCTGCCTTTACCTCTGTTGGGTGATTTTTACCTTTATCGGCGCACGTACGGGTAATCTACTGGGAGACCTAACACGCTATGGTATAGATATGGCCTTCCCCGCTGTTTTTATCATGCTCCTTAAAGGCATGTGGCGGGGCGCACGCAACGCTATGCCTTGGGCCATGAGCCTCGTTGTTGCTGTACTGGCTTATCGTCTCATACCCGGTGCATGGTATGTTCCCCTTGGCACATTAGCGGGCATTGGCATGACCATCCTTGTCGTGGATAAGGAGCAAGAAGAGGCATGACCATCCATCTCTCCGCTCTCATCGCCATTCTCGCTATGGCTTTTGTGACCTATCTCACACGTATTTCGGGCTATTTTCTCCTTGCTGGGCGGTCCCTCTCCCCACGCGCTACGGCGATTATGGACCTCATCCCCGGTTGTGTGTTGGTCGCTGTTCTGGCTCCTAGTTTTGCCTCTGGTCGTCCAGCAGAATTACTGGGCCTTGTTGCCACCATGTTAGCGGCAACGCGTTTTTCTCTCCTGCCCACTATGCTTTGCGGCATTATCGTTACAGGGGTTTGCCGCGCTTTGCTGGGATAAGCACACAACTATCGTAAGGCTTGGAAGAAAGCCCTTAATTGGGCCGCTGCCTTACGCTCTTGCAGCCCGCTAATAATCTCTGCTGGCCGGTGCAAACAGCCGGGTTGTTGAAAATGCCGTGCCCCGTGATCCACTGCCCCTCCCTTAGGGTCATACGCGCCATATACGAGCCGCCGAATACGAAAATGGCTCATCGCCGCAGCGCACATCGGGCAAGGCTCTAACGTCACAATCACGGTACAATCCATCAGACGAGAGGAGCCACAATATTGCGCGGCCTCTCTCATCGCTAATAGCTCGGCATGGGCACTGGCATCACAATCTTCTTCCACACGGTTGCGCGCCGCCGCGAGCATCTGGCCTTGTTCATCCAGCACCACCGCCCCTACGGGCACCTCCCCCGCACGAGCCGCCTCCTCCGCTAAGGTAAGGGCATGGTGCATCGCTTGGCTTATGGTCATAACCTGCACAGGGGGCATCTCGGCTTGGCTCATCGCTTTATCATACGGAGAATGAGGATAATAATGGCTGTAAAGCTGCTTTATCCTGCTGTAAATGGATTGCCAAGAAAAGGCTCAGCGCGGTATGTCGCATAATATGACTGACGACCTCTCCTCTCCCCCCTCAACGCAACGTGGCGAGCGCATCGCTAAAGCCCTAGCCCGCCGTGGTGTAGCGAGCCGCCGTGATATTGAGCGTATGATTGAGGAAGGGCGCATTACCCTTGATGGTAAGCCCGTGACCCATCCGGCTACCTTCATCCTCCCCCATGACCATGTTTGTGTTGATGGCAAACCAATAGACCCGCCTCAACGGACGCGCCTATGGCGTTACCACAAGCCAGCGGGGTTAGTGACCACGCATCATGACCCTGAGGACCGCCGCACTGTTTTTGCCTCCCTCCCCAAAGCTATGCCGCGTGTTGTCAGCGTGGGGCGGTTGGACCTGAACTCCGAAGGGTTATTGCTCCTCACCAATGATGGTAGCCTCGCCCGTGAGTTAGAACTCCCCTCCCGCCAATGGATACGCCGTTATCGGGTGCGCGTCTTTGGCCTTGTGGATGAAAAGAAACTCCAAGCCCTTGCTAAAGGCTGTGTAATAGAGGGTGTGCATTATGGCCCCATTGACGCTACGCTGGATTCCACCAAAGGGGATAATTCCTGGCTGACCGTAAGCCTCCGCGAGGGGAAGAACCGTGAGATTCGTAAGGTGATGATGGGGATGAACCTCCATGTCAGCCGGCTCATCCGCCTCTCTTATGGCCCGTTTGCTCTTGGTAATCTCAAGCCGCATGAGCTTGAGGAAGTGGCTCATAAAACGCTGATAGACCAAATCCCCTCCTTAAAGCCAAAGAAGGCACGGTCCTAAGGTGATGAGAATCATCGCTGGTACAGCCCGTAATCGCCGCCTACAAGCACCGCCCGGCCTTACGACCCGCCCGACAGCCCAGCGCGCGCGGCAGACCTTATTTGATATGCTCATGCACGCCCCATGGTTTGGTCGCGATGCTTTAGAGCAAGCCATTGTGTTGGATAGTTTTGCCGGTACTGGTGCGCTGGGGTTGGAAGCTCTCTCCCGCGGGGCACAATTTGCTACCTTTATGGAAGGTAGCCGCCCCGGCATTGCAGCCTTACAACATAATCTCCAAGCCTGCGGCATGACACAACGCGCAAGGCTGCGCCATTGTGATGTAACACGCCCGCCTAAGGCCCCGCAGCCTCATACGCTCATTTTCCTCGACCCGCCTTATCATAAAGGCTTGGTGCAAAAGGGATTGCGGGCCTTATGGCGTGCTGGATGGGTAGCTGATGGGGCCCTCATTATCGCAGAGACAGAAAGTGCGCCCCTCACCCCGGATGGCAAAGAGCCAGAAGAGCCTTTCCAGCCCTTCCATGCCCATCTTTTACCCAGCCTCACCGCACTACCGCCCCCGCTACTTGCACAACGAAGCTTCGGGGCGGCGAGCATACATATTTGGCGGCATGATAATAGCGCAACAGGGACCCGCCCTCCGCTACCTTTATAGGGTCTGAGGGGTTCATTATTTCAGAATCAGGTAAAATAGGTTATCCTTGCTCCCTCATACCATGCCTATAGCCTGCCAGAGGATACGCCCCTGTGCTTTCTCGCTTTCGTTTATCTCCTAAGCTGCGCTCTTTGCTGCCATCCTCTTTACGGGGAAGCAATGGCACGATTGAGCCGCCCCTAGGGGGTATGATAGCAGATGATGAGGAGATTCCTGCATGGCATGAATCTCCCCTCTCGCGCATCCTCTCCGCGCGGATGATGGAGGTACTGGGCGTTATTTTACTTGCTATGGCTCTTGCCATTGCTGCTTCGCTCTTTAGCTTTAACCCGCATGACCCCTCCTTCAACACCGCAACGGGAACGGAGCCAACCAATTTACTCGGCCGTTTTGGCGCGACGATTGCCGATGCTCTTACCCAGCTCCTAGGGCTTTCTGGCATCCTACCAGTACTCATCCTACTAGCATGGACATGGCAGCTCTTACGTTACCACCATTTAGGCCTGCCTCTTTTACGATTAGTTGGGGCAATCATCTTCCTCCCCACGGCCGCGATGATGATTGGTCTGCTCCAACTCACCTTGCCCGGTTGTGATGTCCCATGGCCGACAAGTAGCGGATTAGGAGGGGAGAGCGGTGTCTTCTTTGCCCGCAAGCTCCTCGCCCTAACCACGCAGGAAACAGGCAGCATGGGGGGGATTGTGGCTGCCTTCCTCACTCTGATTCTGCTCGCTATTCTATGCCCTTTAACTATGGGGTTAAGTGGGCGAGAGTGGCGGTCCCTTGGCAAGGGGATGAGTGCTATCATCGTGATACCGCTTCATGCCTTATTACGCACACGCAAACCAGTAGAAGACACCACGCCAGAGACGGCCTATCCCTCCACAATGGGAGGGCCTGTCCGCTATAACCGCCCCGTGCCCGGCAATGGGCCTCGTCCATCTGGCTTTATTATACGTAATCTTAACCGCCAAGCAGAGGCTCTGCCCCCGCATAATGTCGCTCCGTGGCAAAAGCCGCTCTCAACCCAACCACAACACCCCCCTGCGCCCCCCCCTGCACCACAGACTGAGGCAGACCCCACACCCGATGCAGCAGAGGCCGACAACCCCTATGCGCGAATGCTTGCCCATATTCGCCATGACCCCGGCCGAACCCAACAAGCCCAAAAGCTGCATGAGGCCCATGAGCTAGAGGATATTACGCATCATGTAACAATGCCGCCTCATCCTACACAGCCTGTAGCAACATCTTTTACCTCTGTGCCAGACAGTCATAAAGCAGCGGAACCCCTTATAACCCCCACCGCCCCCCTTGCTGGCCATGCTTCACCCTCATTCAACGGGCCGGTTCCTGTACCATCGCAGCCCTCTGCGGCCCCTCATGCCCCTATAACGGGTATGACGGCACCCTCAACATGGCTTCCTCCTGCTGTCAGCCTCCTCAACCCATTGCCAGACCATAATGAGACTGGGCCTTCTGACGAAGCCTTACAAGCTAATGCGCAAATGCTGGAAAAGGTGCTTGATGATTATGGCGTGCAAGGGACCATCACAGATTACCGCGCCGGGCCTGTTGTCACGCTTTATGAGCTAGAGCCAGCCCCCGGCATACGCTCCTCCCGCGTAATTGGCTTAGCCGATGATATTGCCCGCACGCTTGCGGTATTGAGCGTCCGCATTGCCACCGTACCGGGGCGTAATGTCATTGGGATAGAAGTCCCCAACGCTACGCGTGAGACGGTCTATTTCCCCGAACTTCTTCTCTCCTCCGCCTGGAAGGAGCATCGCGGTAAACTACCCCTCGCTTTAGGGAAAGATATTGCTGGGGAGCCTATTTTTGCAGACCTCGCCCGGATGCCTCATCTCCTTGTGGCTGGGACAACAGGCTCTGGTAAATCGGTGGGGATTAATGCGATGATCCTCTCACTGCTTTACCGGCTAAGCCCAGAGCATTGCCGCCTCATCCTCATTGACCCGAAAATCCTAGAGCTTTCCATCTATGAGGGTATCCCTCATTTGATGACCCCAGTTGTAACGGAGCCGCCTAAAGCCGTCAGTGCCCTCAAATGGGCTGTGCAAGAGATGGACCGCCGCTATCGGCTTATGGCGGACCACGGGGTGCGTAATATCAGCAGCTATAATGACCGCATCCGTCATCTTAAAGCGACAGGGGAAACCCCAACACGGCGCATCCAAACCGGCTATGACCCAGAGACGGGCCATCCCGTTTTTGATGAGCATCGCCTCCCCCTCGAGCATCTGCCTTATATCGTCATCGTCATTGATGAAATGGCCGATTTGATGATGGTTGCCGGTAAAGAGATTGAAGCCTCCGTCCTCCGACTGGCCCAAAAGGCCCGTGCGGCGGGTGTGCATGTCATCATGGCAACACAACGGCCCTCTGTTGATGTCATCACAGGGACGATTAAAGCGAACTTCCCAACGCGTATTTCTTTCCAAGTTACCAATAAATATGACAGCCGAACCATCCTAGGTGAACAAGGGGCAGAGCAGCTCCTCGGCCGTGGGGATATGCTCTTTATGCAAGGCGGTGCGCGTATTACCCGCGTGCATGGGCCGTTCATCAGCGATGAAGAGGTTGAAGCTGTGGTGGCGGACCTTCGCTCCAAAGGGGCACCCGTTTATAATACGGAAGTCCTCGCTGATGAGACGGATGAAGAAGAGCAAGCCCCCAGCAAGGGGAATCGCGCTACAGATGATGACCAAGACGCCGCCCTTTATGAGCAGGCCACGGAGCTTGTCATCCGCGCGCAACGGGCCTCCACAAGCTTTGTCCAACGCCATCTCCGCATTGGGTATAATCGCGCCGCTAATATCATCGACCAAATGGAGCGCGAAGGCATCATCAGTGCTGCAAACCATGTGGGCAAACGTGATGTCCTCGCAAGCAAGGAGTCTCTCACCGCTGATTATGATGATGAGGATGATGCCTAACCTATGGCTCCTCCTCCCCTTTTCCGCCCCGGATTCGCCTTACCCCTCTTATGGGAGGACCGGCATTTTATCGTCATCAATAAGCCCGCAGGTCTAGCCGTCCACCCCGGGCCGCAAACGCGCGATAGTGTGGAGAGCCGCCTCACACCGCAAAAACGTGGAGGGCCATGGCTCGTCCATCGTTTAGATACTGATACAGCGGGCTGTTTGCTGGTAGCCCTCCGCAAAACGGCTTTAATTGCTGCACAAAAGGCCTTTGCCACCCATCAAACCACCAAACATTATTGGGCGTTAGTCTCTGGCAAACCAACAGAGCCAACAGGTAGCCTCACCACCGCTATAAAGCGCGTCTCCTCCCCTCAACAAGGTTGGAAGATGGTTTGTGAAGCTCCCCATGAGGGCACAAAGGCTGCGGCACTTGCTCGTACATCATGGCGGGTTTTAGCCCATGATGGCAGCACAAGCCTGCTTGAACTCACCCTCCATACAGGCAAAACACATCAAGCACGGGTGCATTGTGCCGCATTAGGGACACCTATTATAGGCGACCACCTTTATGGTCGAGCAGAGGCCACCGCACCCCTCGCCTTACTAGCACGCTCCTTAGATGTACCACTCCCGCTAGAGGATGGCACGGCTCATACAGCCCCTCATCGCCGCATCCATGCCATAGCGCATCATGAGCAGATGGACGCTTTCTTGCAGAATTATAAGCTCTAATCCCCCTATATAGGGTCCATAAGCATCCGCGTTACGGCCCGCTTAAAGGGGGTGAGACGGTTAGCCAGCATCAACCCCGCCCGGCGCGCGAGAGGAAAAGGCCCATCATCACGCGTATAGGCCACAGCAATCGCGTTTGTTGCGGTAAAGAGCGGGAAGGTCGCCCGGCGATGCCGTTGCTCAAACCGCCGCAACGCTGCTGCCTCACCCGGGTCACCAGAGCCTGCGCTCAACTCCTGCACCAAACATTCTTGCCCGCGAATCCCAAAATTGAAGCCATGAGCGGTAATAGGGTGCATCCCCACAGCGGCATCACCAATCAAAGCCACACGCGGCCCGTGGAAACGGTGCGCATAAACCGCTTTAAGGGGGTAGGTGATGCGGTCACTCACAACACGCAAAAGGCCGAGCCGCTCATCCGTACGTTGGGTGATTTCTGCGTTAAACGCCTCATCCGCTGCGCTGCGGAGGCGGGCAATCTCATCGGGCGGAAGGGTCAAGACCAGAGAGGACACATCCCCCATCCCGCCATCTGATGCAACAGGCAGCAAAGCGATGGTTTGCTTCTCAGAGAACCATTGCAAGGCGGTATTGTCATGCGGTGTGAGATGTCGCATCCGGCAGACAAGGATGCTCATGCCAAAATCATGCACGATAGCCCCAATCCCGGCCATCTCGCGCACGGCTGAGAACCGCCCATCCGCTCCCACTAAAAGCCGCGCTTGTATAGTACCCCCGCTAGCAAGCTGAATATGTGCGGCCTCACGCGTGGTGTGATAGCCCGCTACGCGCTCCTGACAACAAAGCGTAATGCCCGCTGTGCGCCGTACAACATGATAAAGCGCACGGCGAATCAAATGATTAGCCACAAGATAGCCCAGCGGCTCACCCTCTGGGGTTGCTTCAGATTGTTGAGGGGCATGGAAGATTAAGGGTGGGCCACCAAGGCTGCCACTCTCCACCCGCGCAACATCTAAGGGACAAATTGCCTCAGCAGGAATCTCCTCCCACACACCATATTGCTTCAACCAATGGACGGTATGATGAGTGAGGGCGATTTCACGCCCATCAAAGGCAGGGGACGCCAGCACTGTATGAGGGGCAGGCTCCACCACATGCACGGCCCAGCCCTCCCGCGCGAAGGATAAAGCTGCGGCTAAACCCGCAGGGCCACCGCCTGCAATAACAACATCGCTCATTACAGTCTGCTGCATCACGCTCACCTTAATGCGACTCCTCATCCGCCCGGAATGTAACAGGATGTTCCGCCTCCCATATCGCCATATAATCAGCAATATCAGGCCGTTTATGAAGCTTGCCTGGTTTTTCTGGCGTACCGACTAATAAGAAACCTGCCAGACGATGCGGCTTCTTCAACCCTAAGTGACGGAGTAAGGGGCGGTCCTCACAAAAAGCCCCGCTAATCCATACCCCACCAAAGCCCTCCATATGCAAGGCATTCAGCACATTCATAGCCCCAGCCGCCACGGCCATTTCTTGCTCTATGACGGGGACTTTATGTTTGGGGCGTATATGCATCCCAAGGGCAATAATCATGGGGGTTTCGCTAAAACGCGTGCGGCGTTTCTCACGCTTTTTCTCTGGCGCATCAGGCTCTTGCCGGGCTACAGCCTCCACCACATGCGCAGCAAAAGCGGGCCGTTCCGCCCCGGTGATGACAATATAACGCCACGGGCATAAATGGCCGTGGTCAGGCGCGCAAAGACCTGCGGATAAAATACGCATCAACACATCGCCTTCTGGGGCAGGTGCGATAAGGTCCCCCGTGGAGGACCGCCCCAATAGCGCAGAGAGAGGCGAATCAGATATAGCCTGTGTCATGATATTAACCCTCTCCATCGTCATAAGAATATCAGATACAAAACACTCTCCCCCAGACGAGCGCGATAAGCAAGTTTGGATTACGCCCGAAACTGGTTTAATTAGGACGCATGACAACACAGACACCCCGCACCGCTACGCTGAATCGCCAAACAAACGAGACAGACATCGCCCTCTCACTCTCCCTCGATGGAGAAGGGAAAAGCTCCATCCAGACTGGGATTGGCTTTTTTGACCATATGTTAGAGGCCCTTGCCCGTCATGGTGGGTTAGACCTTGAGGTGCGCGTCAAAGGGGACCTGCATATTGATGACCATCACACCATTGAGGATGTCGGCATCACCTTAGGGGAGGCCATTTATCGTGCCCTTGGCGATAAACGAGGAATCGAACGTTTTGGCTTTGCCCTCGTCCCGCTTGATGAAGCCTTGTGCGAAGCGGTGGTCGATATTTCTGGCCGGCCCTTCCTTGCGTGGAACATCACCTTCCCCCGCGAGATAATTGGCACAATGGCAACCGAAATGGTGGAGGAGTTCTTCCGCGCCCTCTGTATGGCAGCGCGCATTACCGTCCATATGAATGGCCGTGCAGGGACTAATGCCCACCATATTGCCGAGAGTGCCTTTAAAGCTTTTGCCCGTGCCCTCCGCATGGCCTTAGCCCGTGACCCGCGCAGTGCAGGGCGCATCCCCTCCACAAAAGGTGTATTATAAAAAAACCTTATATAATTTTTGCTTGCTTTACCGCCCTCACATGCCTGAAAGAAAAGCAAGTGTCTCGTAGGCTGAGGGGGAAATGTTCATGCGCGTTGTCGTAATCGACTATAATGGCGGCAATCTGGCCTCCGCTGCACAAGCTGCCCGCCGCGCCGCAGCTCTGCGAGGGATTAAGGCCGATATCCTCATCAGCCGTGAGGAAGCGGACATCCTCAGCGCGGACCGGCTCATCCTACCTGGGCAAGGGGCGTTTGCAAATTGCGCTCATGGGCTGGATACTGGCAATCTCCGCCCCTTATTGGAGAAAGCTACAGCGGAAGGCACACCCTTTTTGGGCATTTGTGTGGGGATGCAGCTCATGGCTCGCTATGGGCTAGAACATGGCCGTACAGAAGGCCTAGGCTGGATTGATGGGCATATCGCCCCTATGGATGAGAGCGCAAAAGCGGGATTGCAGCTCCCTCATATGGGGTGGAACACCCTTAGCTTCACCCCCGGTGCCCACCCCCTGACAGAAGGGTTGCAGCCGGGGGAGCATGGCTATTTTGTCCATTCCTACGCTCTAAAAGAAGCCCATGAGGATGAGGTCATCGCCACAGCGGATTACGGCATGACTATACCTGCCATCGTAGCGAAGGGGAATCGCTGTGGTACGCAATTCCATGTTGAGAAAAGCCAAGAGGTTGGGCTGACCATTCTTGGTAATTTCCTCCTCTGGCAGGCTAGGTGATATCACTATGCCCTTATTTGACCCACCCGCCCAATATAAAGCGGAACGTCTGCATGATACGATTGAGGAAGACGACCTAGAAAGCCTCATAGAAAGCACAACAGCCGCTATTCTCAATGAAGGTGTTTTTAATTGGCATACCCCGCCAGAGGCAGGGGTGTTACGCCGTTTCTTCCAAGGGTTGCTCCTCGTCCCAGAGCGAGACCTGTTCATCGTCCGTGCCCCAGATAACAGCATTTGCGGGGCCGCCATTTTAGCCCATGCTACAGCACGCTCCGAGCTTTACGGAGCTAGTGCAACCATCACCGCCTTTTTCATCGTTCCCTATGAGCGCAATAAAGGGCTAGGAACGCTACTCCTGCATAAGGTCATCGCCTGCGCACGCGCTGGTGGGGCGCATGTGCTGGATTGTCGCGTGCGGGAAACTCTACCCGATGCTATTGCCCTACTTACATCATTGGGCTTCACCCATTGGGGCACGCACCCCTATTTTGCACGAATCGGAGACCGGACAGTGCGCGGATTATTCTTCTCCAAACTTCTGGTCCCAGAAGGCGGCACAATCCAATGGCAAGCAGCAGGAGGAGCCACAACTATGCCTCATCACACGCCACAGGCCCCTACACCTACCTCTACAGGACTAACCCTCTATCCTGCGATTGACCTCAAAGGCGGGGCCTGTGTGCGCCTACGCCAAGGTGAGATGAATGATGCCACCCATTATTCAGATGACCCGCCAGCACAAGCCAAACTTTTTGAGGCCGCTGGCTGCCGCCACCTCCATATTGTGGATTTAGATGGTGCTTTTGCTGGTCGCTCCGCCAATATAGATGCCGTTGAAGGCATTATCGCCAATACCTCCCTCCCCGTACAGCTTGGTGGAGGATTGCGCGATATGAAAACAATCGAACGCTGGTTAGAGGCCGGTGTGAGCCGGGTTATTCTTGGCTCGGTTGCGGTTAAAGACCCGGAGCTCGTCCGCCAAGCAGCCCGCGCATGGCCCGGCCGTATTGTCGCGGGGATTGATGCCCGCCAAGGCCGTGTTGCTACAGAAGGCTGGGCAGAAGTCTCCGAACTCACCACGACAGACCTCGCCCGCCATATGGAGGATGCCGGGGTTGCGGCTATCATCTTCACCGAGATTACCCGTGATGGCATGTTAGAAGGGCTTGATATTGAGCAAACAGCGGCCTTAGCGCGACATGTTTCCATCCCTATCATCGCCAGTGGCGGGGTTGGCACGTTAGAGCATCTCCACGCCTTACGCCGTGCTGCTGAAGAAACACCGGGCATTACGGGGGTGATTGTTGGACGCGCCCTTTATGATGGACGCATCTCCCTCCCAGAGGCCCTACAGGTGTTGGAGGGGACATGCTAAAGCTACGCGTCATCCCCTGCCTTGATGTTTGTGATGGCCGTGTTGTCAAAGGGGTTAATTTTGTCTCCCTCCGTGATGCTGGCGACCCTGTCGAGCAAGCACGCCTTTATGATGCTGCTGGGGCAGATGAGCTAACCTTTTTAGACATCACGGCAAGCTCTGATAACCGTGAAACCATCTTTGATGTTGTCGAGCGCACAGCCGCCGAAGTCCAGCTTCCCCTTACAGTTGGGGGCGGGGTGCGAAGCTGTGGGGATATGCGGAAACTCCTCCTCAGCGGGGCTGATAAATGCGCTATTAATTCCGCTGCGATTCGTACGCCCCATTTCATCAATGAAGCAGCCGAACGCTTTGGCAGCCAATGCGTTGTTGTCGCTATCGATGCCCGCAGCAATAGCCGGGGTGGTTGGGAGGTTTATGCCAAAGGTGGGCGCGAGCCTACAGGGTTAGATGCCCTCGCTTGGGCTGAACAAATGGCAGAGCGTGGGGCGGGGGAAATCCTCCTTACCAGTATGGATCGTGACGGCACGCGCTCTGGCTTTGATTTAGACCTCCTCCGCGCTGTGTGCCAGCGTGTCTCCATCCCCGTTATTGCCTCTGGCGGAGTAGGGGAACTTACTCATTTTGTCGAAGGGGCGCAGGCTGGTGCGAGTGGACTTCTCGCCGCGAGTGTGTTCCACTTCGGTCAATTTAAAATTAACGAGGTCAAGCAAGCCTTACACAAGGCGCATCTGCCAGTACGACTTGGCCGCTAACGGCTTGGGAGAATCATCATGTCTAAAGAGAAGAAACAAGCCGCACTCACCCGCAATGATATATTAGAGCGGCTCTACCATACCGTTATGGACCGGAAGGATGCCTCCCCCTCTGTAAGCCATTCGGCCCGTCTCATGGCCCGTGGACGGAGCAAAATTGCCCAAAAATTTGGGGAAGAAGCCGTTGAATGTGTCATCGAAGCCATTGGCGGTACGCGTGAGAGCCTCATTAGTGAGAGTGCGGATGTACTCTACCACCTCATTGTAATGTGGGTTGATGCTGGCGTTGCCCCTGCCGATGTTTGGGCCGAGCTAGAACGCCGCGAAGGGACAAGTGGGATTGCGGAAAAAGCCTCCCGTCCGAAAGAGACCTTCTAAAAAGCAAGGCATGGGTGGGTTGCCCCCCTTCCCCCCCTTGACTTACCCCCTCCCTCCTCCCCAATCATATGAGGAGGAAAAGAAGGATCCATCTTATGCCGATACCCAACCCTGCTTACGATAATAACAACGTCTTCGCCAAAATCTTGCGTGGAGAAATCCCAGCCGAGCGCGTCTGCGATAGCAAACATTCCTTTGCTTTTTATGACATCTCTCCCGCAACGCCGATCCACATCCTTGTTGTCCCCCGTGGGGCCTATACCGACCTGCACGACTTCACTTCCCGCGCGAGTGATGAGGAGATTCTCGATTTCTGGAAGTTGGTAGATAAAATCACAGCCGAGCAATCCCTCATCCCCAGCGGCTTCCGCCTCATCAGCAATTCTGGCCCTGATAGTGGGCAGGAAGTACCGCATTTTCATGTTCATTTGCTTGGCGGGCAAAAACTTGGCCCCATCCTCTGCCCCCCTAAAAACTAACTTTTACATATAAACTGTTGCGAGAAGCTCCCTCATGGGGGCTTTTTGCTTATTATCTGCAATGGTTTTGTAAAAAAATCTCCTCCCCCTCTTGCGCTCCTGCCCTATCCCCTTTAGAGAGAACCCACGCCTTTAGTCCCGTTCGTCTAGAGGCCTAGGACACCGCCCTCTCACGGCGGCAACACGGGTTCGAATCCCGTACGGGACGCCAGTCGCTTTATCATCTTCCTTAAAAACTAAATCATCTCATAATAATGGCATTCGCTGGTGATAGCGTTTATACCCGCTTAGTATATGTCACAAGCCCTATAAAAAGGGCCTCTCCCTTTCATAAGGAGAGGCCCAGCTTGGCCAGCTTAGAAGGACTTTACTGCCTTACTGCTTCTTCCCCATAGCTTCTGCCATCATAGGGGCATCATAACGGGGGGCTATAACCTCTAGGTAGGCCCCTTGCCCCGGTGTTACTGCTGCAAGAGCCTGTCGCAAAGCCTTGGGCGTGCTGACACGTTCGCAATGCCAATCTTTCCCACCAAAGGCACGGGCTAGAGCGGTATAATCCCAGCTGGCAACATCGTTATAATAACGCTCCCCATCATCACAGAGCAGACGCTCAATCAGATAGCCATCATTATTAAGCACCAAAATGAGGGGGTGGCAGCCAAAGCGGGCAAACTCACCAACAGCTTGTACTGTAAGCTGATGAGACCCCTCCCCTGTCAACAAGATAACCCGTTTATGCGGGGCTGCCATAGCCATACCAAAAGCAGCGGGTGTGGCCCAACCAATGGCCCCCCATAAACTTTGCTCCTCATAGCGTACACCCTCTGGTAAGCGGATAAACCCCATACCCATGCTATGGTCCCGGTTTCACTCACCACAATATCCCCCACCCGGAGATGATCCTTCACAGCGGAATATAGCGTGTGAGTCCGAATAGCCCCATCATCGCCTTCATCAGCCTGCTGGGGGGCAAGTTCCGTCCCCAAATAACCCGGCCCCGTATAGGCAGGCAGGGTCCCCGCTAACGCGGCAAGGGCTTCCATAACCTCTACCAAGGCGACTGCATAAACCGCACCATCACCAAAGCGCACCTCATGCGGCATGACACTAATAACACGATCCGGATTCAAGGTCTGCGTGAATGTCCCGGTGTTAAAATCCGTCATCTCGGCACCCAATGTGAGGACAAGATCCGCTTGCTCCACAAAATGAGCAACAGCCTCCTGGACGAGATGCCCGCTATACATCCCTATAAAACCGGCATCTTGCTCATCCACCACGCCTTTATCCATATACATCGTAACGTAAGGCAGGCCGGAGCGTTTTAAAAACTGTTGCATGGCCTCTTGGCCGCCAAAACGAGCGGTAAGAATACCCAGTAAAACACATGGCGTTTTGCTCTGCTCAAGCTGCGCAATAATACGCTTGGCAACATACTCGGCTTGTACCTTGTTCGGCTGGGAGCGAGAGGGTTTATGACCCTCCACCACGACCACTTCATTATGAGCTGCATCGGAAGGAATACCGATACAAATAGGCCGCCACTCTTTATACAATGCAGCAAGGACGCGCTCCACCTCCTGCACGCAATTCTGACCATCTAAAATCGTCTGAGCGCACACAATATGAGCCGCTGCATCATAAAACGCCATGAACTGACCATTGCCTAACGTATGATGCACGAGCCTGTTTTTCATCTATCACAGCGCGTTCGGGAAGCCCAACCAGATGGATAACCGATAGATACTCCGCATATGCCCCGGCAACGCCGTTAATGGCACTTAACTCCCCAACACTGTACCTTGGTTAAGGGCGGCAATCCCCCGCACACGCGCATAACCATCAGCAGCATAAGCGGCATTCAACTCGTTAGAGCATCCAACCCAGCGCATATCTTTCCGCGCGGTAATGGCATCATTAATCGGGAAGGCATAATCACCCGGCACCCCAAAGACATGCTCGATGCCTTACCCCCAACTCACCCTCCGTGAGCTTCATTATTTCATGGCCGTGGCCACGCAAGGCAATTTCAGCCGTGCAAGTGATGTGCTGCATATCAGCCAGCCCTCCCTCAGCATGGGCATCCGCTCTTTAGAGAATAAATTAGATGTGCGCCTTTTTGACCGGACACATAAAGCCATCACCCTTACCGACAAAGGCAAGACCTTTTTCCTCCATGCAGAACGTCTCTTAGAGGCAGAACAGAATCTTCAACGGGCTATGGCTGATGAATCCGGCCCCTTAAAAGGGACTGTCCATTTAGCCCTCCCGCCTATCCTTGGGGCTATCTATTTCCGCCCTATCATCCGGCAATTTTGCAGCTTATACTCAGAGGTCGTGCTCACGATTGAGGAATACTCTTCCGACAGGATCGTAACACAGCTTCTAGGTCATCATACCAATATCGCTGCACTCATAGAGCCTATCCATAATAAGCAATTACACACCATCGCTTTTGCAGAGGAGGAGCTATGCTTGCTCATGGCGGACACACACCCGCTTGCAGGCCGGGCTATATGTTCCTTCACCGATATTTTGGAGGAAAAATTTGTCCTCATGAATGAGGATTTCAAAATTAACCAATTTATCTCAGAAGCCTTTGCCTCTCACGGGGTCACACCGCAGGTTACGGGGCGGACAAGCGATACATCGCTCTTACTAACCATAGTGCAGGCGGGTGTTGGCATCACTATCCTTCCCGCTGCTTTTCATAATCCTATCCAACATGACGGGCTTTATTGCTGCCCCTTACAAGACCCTACCCTCCGCATCACTATCTCACTCGCTATCCGCCGTAATAGCCCCTTAAGTAAAGCTGAGGAGACATGGCTACAACACAGCCTTAATAATCAGTCCTTCCAGTCTCCCCCATCGCCCTCACCGCAGCCATAAAGGGAGGTCGTCTATTCTATAAAAACCCTTGCTGTCTCATCCAACGCTCTGCGAGATGAGGCCATTTTTGTGTGGGGCCTGTTGCACGGCCTAGGCCGAAGCCATGCCCGCCTGTAGCAAATTGATGAACCTCATAAGGCCGATGATGCCTCTGATAAGACTGCATCAGATACTCATCTTGCGGGGGTGAAACAATGGAATCATCCGCCGCATAAGCCAAAAATAATGGAGGGGCATGAACACCAACATGAGGCGGCAAAGACCATCTCATTATCTGCTCTCTTGTCGCAGAATGGTCACCAAGGCAGGCACGGCTTGTACGCGTTCGCTCAAAAGGGGGGCCAACCATCGTCACAGGGTACAGCAGCATTAATAAAGCAGGGGGCATAGTATGAGCCTCCAAGGCAGTTAAGCCCGCCAAATGCCCCCCCGCTGAAAAGCCCATAAGAGCAACACGCTGTGCATCAATACGCTCATTATACAGGCCCGATTGTAACAGGGAGAGAGCCTGCCGCGCATCAGCTAATGGAGCCTCCATCATTCCCCCCTCATCAGGCAAACGATATAGCAAAATCGCGGCGGTAATCCCTAAAGAGGCGAGCCAGTGCGCCGCAGGAAGGGCCTCTTGCGCCACCGCGATATGCCGATACCCTCCACCTGCGGCAATAATAACAGCCGCCCCATTGGGATGCTCAGGCCGTATAATATGCAAACCCGGCGCACTTACACGCACTATACGACCACGGCGTGATGTATAAGCAGGGCTTGCCATGCTACCCTCTGGCCATAGAGGATAGACATCACGAGCATTATCTAAACGCATCCTATCTGCTGCCATACAGTCTTGCCCATATGCCCTATAAGCTAGAAATGACAAGGCACAGCATCCTCGTAAAAAAGAACGGCGTGTCCTCATCACCATCAACAGCTCCTTCACTCTTAAATGCATCTACCCTTAACAAGGTGCGCCACCCTGCGGAGATGAAATATTTATGACAACTACGTTAAATATAAGAATATTACCTTAAAAACGGCGGAAAACAGAGGTTTTTTGCCAGTTTCTCCACCTCTTGCGGCCTGTTCCCGCTCTTACAGAATTAGGCTAGTATCGCGGCAAAAGGGAGAGGCTATGCCGCAACAAGGCCAACATATTGTACAACGTTATGGGGAAGACCTCCGCCGCCTACGCTCATTTATGGAGGAGATGGGCGGCCTTGTGGAACATCAATTATCGCTTATCCTCACCGCTTTTACCGAGACCGATGCACAAGCCATCTCCCAAGTCATTCATCATGATAAAGCCATTGATGCCTTAGAGCATGAGGTAGAAACACAAGCCATCCGCCTCCTCGCTCTCCATGGCCCTATGGCCGCAGATTTGCGTGAGATTGTCGCTAACATCCCCATGGCTGGCACATTAGAGCGCGTTGGCGATTATGCGCGCTCCATCGCACGGCGGCTAGAGCAGATGGAGCAGCCCATCCCCCCTCATGACCGGCTCGCTTTGAGTGAAATTGGTCGCATGGTCCTTGAGCATCTCCGCCGTGTGATGGACGCTTTAGAGCATCAAGATGCAACGGCGGCTCATTCTGTTTGGCAGGCTGATCATCGTGTGGATGAATATTGCGCTACCATGACCCATAATTATCTGGAGCGCATGACCCAACAGCCCCGCGCGTTACGCTTTTATATCTCCCTCTTATTCATCATTAGGAACCTAGAGCGAATAGGAGACCACATAACTGATATAGCCGAACGCATCATCTTCATCGCAACAGGTACGTTACCGCCGCCCACAGCCCGACCGCACGGCCATGCAGCACAGAGCATCGCCACAGAGCAAGAGGCCAGCACCCCATGATGCCTGCTCCACCGGCTACAAATACCACTAAAGGCTTTGTCCTCGTTGTAGAGGATGATGCCGCCCTGCGCCTATTGCTTGAACATAGCTTGCAGCAACGTGGTTATCAGGTGCATGCTGTTGCAGATGCGGAACACGCTCTTACCTTTCTTGAGGGGACAAGACCGGATGTCGCCCTTCTGGACTGGATGATGCCCGGCCTCTCCGGCCTAGAATTATGCCGCGTCATAAGGCAGAAGCCGGGTTTAAAAGACCTGCCTATCTTATTCCTCACTGCACGAACGGAGGAGCAAGATCTTATTAATGGGCTTGATCATGGGGCGGATGCTTACCTCACTAAGCCATGCAGTGCTGATAAGTTAGACGCCCGCCTCCGCGCCTTATTACGCCGCGCTCGCCCTAGCCAAGACCAAATCAGTTTCGGCCCCTTACTCTTAGAGCCAGAAAATCACCACGTCACACGCGCTGGCCGTGTCATCACCTTAGGGCCAACGGAATATCGCCTCTTAGACATACTTATCCGCCAACCCCGTAAAGTCTTTTCCCGCGAACTCTTATTAGAGCGCATTTGGGGAACCAATGTTCATGTGGAACTCCGGACGGTGGATGTCCATATCCGCCGCTTACGGAAGGCCCTAAATGAGCCGGGGGAGGCAGACCTTATCAGGACCGTACGCTCGGCGGGATACGCGCTAGATGATAGCCGCATGGAGCATGATGCCTCCCCTTCTGCCCCCACTGCGCCTTAAATGATAGGGCATATCCTATGGCTGGGCGGTGGTGCCGTTTTATGCTTCTGCTGCCTTTATATAGGATGGGTGCTAGCCCGTTATTATCAGGACAACCCACCTCGCAGTGCACACACAGCTCCATACTCATCCGCTAAAGCCCCCCTTCATCAGATGGCATTAGATGAGTTAGTGGAACTCATCCCCGGTATGGCTTTAATCCTTGACCCGATGGGGCAGATTCTCGCCTGTAATCAAGCCGCGCAAGAGCATTATAAAGAGAGCTTACGCGCCATCCTTCGTCACCCTAATAGCCGCACTATATTGCACGAAGCCTTAGCGACCTCACCTTCTACCGGCCCGCATGCCATCCATACCGCCATCGTTCATCTGGATGTCCCCATCAAGCACACGATCCGCTTAGCGATGCGCCAGTTAAGTAGGCCACAAGGGCGGGATAAGGTGGTCCTCACCCTCCTTACCGACCATAGCACAGAGCAAGCAATGGACCGTATGCGGGCCGATTTTATTGCCCATGCAAGCCATGAGCTACGCACCCCGCTGGCCTCACTTAGTGGGTTTATCGACCTCCTAAAAGACAATGAGGGCACAACAGACCAAGCCCCCCGCACGCTTTATCTACAGATAATGAGCCAACAAGCCACGCGTATGCAACGGCTAGTGGAGCGACTTTTATACCTCTCTCATCTCCAACTCCGCAGCCATAACCGCCCTCATACACGCCTTGATGTTGGGGAGTTATTCGCCCTTATCGTGGGGGAAGTCCTACCTCGTTTTACCGATAACACGCGTAACCTCACTGTAGAGCAAGAGGAGGATCATCTTACCCTCCTCGCTGATGAGGATGAGATGATCCAGCTCTTTCTCAATCTCATCGAAAATGCCATCCGCTATGGTACGACACCAGACCACGCTTTGCAGGTCCGCCTCTGTGCGCGTAGGGAAGGTACGGGCATTTTATTATCTGTAAGTGATAATGGCCCCGGCATTGCGCCTCATCATCTCCCCCGCCTTACCGAGCGTTTTTACCGCGTTACCGATAATAAGCAGACCAATCCCGCGGAAGTGGAAGAAGGCACAGGGTTGGGATTAGCCATCGTCCAACAGATTGTAGAACGCCATAAAGGCCATCTACGCTTTCTCAGCCCCCCTCATGAAGGCACGATATGCCGTATCTGGCTCCCTGCCGCACCCGCTTTGTAAGGTAAAAACATTACAACATCATCACCCCCCTTGCAGGAAAACGAGGCTCCACACCATCTTACATGAAAGACGCCTAGTGAAGGCCGTATTAGGGAGATTCTTCGATGCCCCATATTACCACGAGCGACCATATCAAACTCTATTATGAGGAGCATGGCCAAGGGCGGCCCCTTGTCATGATTCATGGTTGGACATTTTCCGGGCGGTTCTTCCACCGTAATGTCGCCGCTTTTGCACAAAAATACCGTGTCATTACGCTGGATTTACGCGGGCATGGGCACTCTGACAAACCGCATCATGGCTATCGTATCGCCCGCCTCGCAGCGGACCTCCGCGATGTGTTGGAGGCTTTGGACCTTCATGATGTTACGGTTCTTGGCTGGTCCATCGGCTCACCCATCATCTGGTCTTATATGGAGCTTTTTGGCACAAAACGCCTCCGCAGTGCCATTTTCGTCCAGCAGACACCAAAGCAATTCTTCTCGCCTGACTGGAAGCTAGGCCACGCTACATGCTACGATGAGGCCGGGTTAACCTTCCTCCAACAACAGCTTACCTTTAACCGCAGCGCGTTTGATCAACAAAATCTCGCTGATTGCCTCAGCACCTCTCTGCCTGAGGATGAAAAAACCATGCTGCTTAACGAGATGGCCGCATGCCCTAGCTATGCCGCTTCCCTCATGATGGCTGACCATACAACGCAAGATTGGCGAGATGTCCTCCCCCATCTCTCACTGCCCTCCCTCATGATGATTGCTGGGAAGGATAAAGTCCTCCCCGCTGCTGGGCCTCGGTGGGTGGCAGAGCATATGCCGCATTGCCAAGCCGTAGAGTTTGAAGAAAGTTCCCATATGGTGTTCCTTGATGAGACAGAGAAGTTCAACCATACTGTTCTCACCTTTATGGAAGAGGAAGCCGCCGCATGAGCCACTTTCCCTTCGCCTTTGGCATGAACGAGTTTACCACCCAACCGTGGTCTTTTGAGGAAGATATTCAGCATTATGCAGCCCTAGGGGTTGAGACGATCGAACTATGTGAGAACAAACTCGACCCCCATCGGTTGGATGAGCAAATGGCATTGCTGAAGGAAAGCGGGCTGAAGCTTAGCTCCTTCCAACCATTAGTCCGCACATTTGGGGCCAGTAAGATGGTGCCCTATCCCCAAGAGGCTGAACGCCGCTTCGCCCGCTTAGAAGAAAGCCTGCATCGCTTTGCGCCTTACGCCCAAAATGTACCGTTTGTCGTCAATACAGGGGCACCTGATAACGGCGATGTATATGGTTGCATCCACCATACGATAGACTCCCTCCATCGCCTCTGCCCCTTAGCGCAAGAACTCGGCGTTACGCTCTCCTTAGAGCCGCTCAACCCCACATCCATCAATTATGAGACCGCTATTTGGACGATTGACCAAGCCTTAGACATCATCAAAGCCGTCAATCATCCTGCCCTAGGGCTATGCCTTGATTATTGGAACATCTGGCAACAACCTGATGTATGCGCCGCCATCCGCCGGGCGGGGACGCTGATTAATGTTGTGCAGATTAGCGACTGGCGCACACCACGCTCCGCTGCAGATAGGCTCATACCGGGAGCAGGGTGCATCCCCCTCCATGAGATGCTCCATGCTACATGGGATGCGGGCTTCCGCGGGGCCTGCGCGGTGGAGATTTTCTCCTCCGATGTCAGCGATAGCTTGTATCAAGGGGACCTATCCGCCCTCATCACACAATGCCGCCTTGCTTTGGAGACACTCTGGGCACAACCAACTTCCCCCTCTTAAAAAGAGGGGGCATAGTGGGGAGTGTCCCTTATAGCAAAGTTTCTTATTTGTTGCATTATCAGAATAATTTATTTTTTAAGGCTTATAACAGAACGGTTTTTACCCCATAAAGGAAGAAGGATTCACAGGACCAAGGGCCCGTTTTCATGCTCAGCCTCTTTGACCTATTCAAAATAGGGATTGGCCCGTCCTCCTCCCATACAGTCGGCCCTATGCGTGCAGCACAACGCTTTACCGATGTGCTGGCAGACCTCCCTGATGGCCCCTTAGAGAAAGACCCCGCCCGTATTGTCGTCACCCTTTATGGCTCGCTCGCCCTCACTGCGGAAGGGCACGGCACCATCAAAGCGATTCTGCTTGGCTTAGCGGGCGAAACGCCAGAGCATGTTAACCCCGATACAGCCCAAAAGCTCGTCCAGCATATTGAAAGCACACATCTGCTGAACCTCAATGGCACGAGCTTCTCCTTCGATTATCAAAAAGATATTTGCCTTGATACCAGCACCATCCCGCCCATCCATCCCAATACTATGCAGTTTGAAGCTTTCAGCCGAGATGGCAGCCTCATCACACGTCAACGCTTTTGCTCTGTCGGAGGTGGATTCATTACGCCAGAAGAACAAGCGCGCACTATGTCTTATTCCCTACCGGATGTGCCTTACCCTTTCCGCAGTGGGGCGGCTTTGCTAGCCCATACGAAGAAACATCATACCGATATTGCCAGCATCGTTTTAAAAAACGAAACCGCCATCCGCCCCCTATGGGATGTTGAGCGAGGGATGGACCGCATTGCTGATGTTATGTTCGCCTGTATTGAGGCTGGGTTACATCATACCGATACACTCCCCGGCCCACTAAAAGTACAAAGACGTGCAGCAAAATTATATGCCCGCTTACAAGCCAAAACAAACGCCGCCCCCTCCCCCCATAATGTGATGAACTGGATCAGCCTCTTTGCCATTGCGGTGAATGAGGAAAATGCCGCTGGCGGGCGTGTTGTCACCGCTCCTACCAACGGGGCCGCTGGCGTTATCCCCGCTGTAATGCGCTATTATCGCGACTTCTGCCCCGAATATAGCAAGGCTGGGTTACGCACCTTCCTCCTCACAGCAGCAGCGATTGGGGGGCTGTTTAAGCTCAACGCTTCTATCTCCGGGGCGGAGGTTGGCTGCCAAGGTGAAGTTGGCGTTGCCTCCTCTATGGCTGCTGCGGGCCTAACCGCAGCCCTTGGTGGCTCACCAGAGCAATGTGAACATGCTGCTGAAATTGCTATGGAGCATCACCTCGGCATGACATGCGACCCTGTGGCAGGGCTTGTACAAATCCCCTGTATTGAACGCAATGCCTTTGGGGCTGTGAAAGCCATTAACGCGTCCTCTTTGGCGATGAGTGATGATGCAAACGCGCATTATGTCTCCCTTGATCATGTCATCAAAACCATGGCGGAGACAGGACGGGATATGAATCATCGTTATAAAGAGACCGCCTTAGGCGGCCTAGCGGTGAATGTCCCTGCTTGTTAAGGGAGGCCATTCCCTTACCGTGACGCATACAGTATTGTGAATCTACATCGTCTCTTTTTTGCGTTACGGTCGGCTTTATGAAACGCCTTCTCCTCCCTGCTCTGATTTGTGGGGCTGCTAGCCTCCCCCCCCTCTCCCCTCTCTATGCTGAGCCGGGCGACCCTTTGCCAGCCTCCCAACGCCCACCGGCTCCAGCCCTTTTGGAGCCCAAATTACCGTGCCAAAAGATGGCCAGCACACCGATTATCTTCGCCTCTAAACATAGTGATGATGCCCTCCATATGCGGGTGCAATGTATGATGGATAAAGGCCAAGATGGGTTATGGCGCGCCCAGAGCTGCTCCTACCATTCCCATTGGAACGGCTTTTACATGCCCCGCCCCCCAAAAGTGCGCCATTATCGTGATGTCGTCACAAATTATATGGATAATGCTTGCTTTACTGATGGGCAGCTCACCCCTTATCTCTCTGATGAGCAAAATGAACAGCCTGATTCTATCTCTGATGAAGATGCTTGGACCTCCCGCACCATCACCCCATGGCGTGAGGACCAATTTGCCCATGGCATCAGCCCCGCGCAGGATGAAAAATTGGGGGCGATTTACCTCAATAATACGCGTGTGATGCTCAAACTCAGCTTCACTCATCGTCCCCCCGTCACGGCGGAGGAAAATGATACAGATAAAGCCGCACATTCATCCCACCGTTTTGAGCCTGCACCAAGCATCATCAATCTTGATGCCGTCTCGGCAGTAACGAAATAAGCCCTCCCCTTACCGTACAGTGCGGAAGGTGAGATTATATCGCCAGCCTAGCCCCGCAACAGCAGGGCCGGGCTTAATGGGCATAATCCCGTGGAAGTTATGCCGGCTTGGCCCGCCCCACACCACTACATCCCCATGATGGAGGGGCACTTTACGACATGGGGCGTTGCGCGTCGCCCCACCCCATTGGAATATCGCTGATAACCCAAGAGAGACCGAAATAATCGGGGCTTCAACGACCTGTTCATCACAATCCTGATGCAGCCCCATGCCTGCACCGGGGGCATAGCGGTTAATCAACCCAGATTGCGGCATAAACTGCTCATAGCCTGCCTCTTGCGCCGCTCGCACCGCAAGTGATTGGAAGATAAGCGGCATAGTCGGCCAAGCACGCCCGGTCAAAGGGTCTAACTCATCATAACGATACCCTCGGCCATCACTCACCCAACCATAACGACCACATGCCGTCATGGCCGCAGCAAGCTGGCCTCCTCGGGCTGTTTTATACCGCCGCAAAGGGGCTTGTTTTAGAACATCCTCAATCGCCTGCAACAAAGCGGGAGCATCTGCTTTAGCAAAACCACCCAACACCACAGCCCCGGGGGCTAAAACCTGCCGGGTGCGTGTCTCTGGGAATAAATCATCCATCATTGCCGATGGAAGAAACGAATCTGCCTTGTTGTAATGGCAAGCTCCTTCAACGCATTACGAAATACCGCAAAATGAGGGGCCGCCTCATGCGCTTGGAAGGCCTTCTCATCCTTATACACCTCATAAAGAGCGACAAGATAAGGCTCCTCAACACTGCGTTGGATGAGGAACTCCAAACAGCCCGGCTCATCCGTTTTGGAGCGCAGCGCATCATACTGACACACCTCAAGGAACTTCGCCAAACTAGCCTCTGTTGCTTCAAACTCAGCAAACACAACGAGCGGTTGGGACATCGACTCCTCCTGCGTAATAACGCCTTATCCAGCCTTTATGATACGCCTTGCCCTGCGCCCCAACAAGGCAGGGCTGCATAGGCCTCGCTTGTCCCGCCGGCTAAAACACGCTTGATAATGGGCGATCATCATATCGTTGTAGCGTTCCACGCGATTGAAAGGGTTGCATGATGCACATAGACACCTCCCAGCATGACGAGACCGCCGCTACGCTGTTCCTCGACCAAGCGGGGGTTTCTTACGAGACGCGCCATTATGATTATGCCCCGCAAAAAGGCCATATTGGCGAGCAAGCAGCCCACGCCATTGGGGCCAAACCATCGGCTGTGTTTAAAACACTTGCTGTTAAAATAGACCGCAAACAGGCGGCTTTTGCTGTCATCCCCGTAGCCAAACGCGTCAATTTTAAGGCCTTAGCCGCAGCCTTAGGCGGCAAAAATGCTAAAATGATGCAAGCGGAGGAAGCTCACGAGCGCACCGGTTTTGTCTCTGGTGGGACAACGCCTTTTGGCTCCCGTGAATCATTTCCCACTATCATAGACCGCAGCGCACAAAAGCATAAAACAATTTGGATTAATGCTGGGGCGCGGGGGTTTTTAGCCTGTATGACCCCGCACGATATTCAAAATGTCCTGCAAGCCCATTTTGCCGCGATTGCCGAGTAAGGCACGGCCTATTCTACATGACTATTTCGTGACGTTTTTTTCACTACCCTTATACCCTATTCCAGCGTTACTATCTGATGCGTTGAGGTTAGTCCCACACAGGGGGAGAAAATGCGGTTTACCATCGCTGGGCTTATCTGTGCTCTCGCCTTTGGGGTGTTAAGCCCCCATGCGGCAGAAGCGCATCGCGGCTATTACCATCATGGTTATTATTACGGCCATCATCACAGCTTTGGCCATAGCTTCGCCCGCGGCTTTGGTTATGGCGTTGGCTCAGGCCTCGGCTATGGTGTCGTTAATCGCGTTTTTTCTGGCGGGCCTTTTGGGTACGGTTATAGTGGTGGTTATTATGATGGTGGCTATGCCATCCCATATGCTGTCCCTAGCCCTAGCTACAGCCCTCCGCCGCCGCCCAGCACCAATGTTGTTATTGTGCAACCACCTGCACCCCCCGCAGGTCCCCCCGGCTATCCTTATCCCGTCCCCGGCTATACGCATTACCAACCGGGGCAGGGCTATGTAGCCCAGACAACGACCTATGTGCAGGGCTATGGTTATGTCCCCACACCCCAACCTATTACGCCTTAATCATAAAATATCTGGCTTTACAAAGAGTTAAGAGTATATTACCGCACGGCATAATCACCCATCCTTTATACTCAATAGAGTAACACGAAAGGGCATATTGCGAGCTTATGGTCTTCTGCCGGCTTTTTATTGATCGCCCCGTGGCGACCACTTTGCTGGCCTTAGCCATCTTCCTCTCCGGGTTAGTGGCGTTACCCTTTCTCCCTGTTGCGACCATGCCGGACATGACGGCGACCGCCATTATGGTGGTAGCCAGCCAACCCGGCTCAGACCCGCAACAAATGGCGACTTCTGTCTCCACCCCGTTAGAACGCCGCCTTGCCACGATTGCCGATGTCCAATCGCTAGAATCCACTACAGGCAGCGGCAAAACCTCTATCTTTATTGATTTTGCCCCATCACGTAATATTGATGGGGCATTGCGGGATGTCCAAGCCGCTTTACGTGCCGCCCGAAGTGACCTGCCAACAGGTACATTAGATTCAGACCCACAAGCCTTTAAGCTTGATGGGGATAGGCCTATCTACCTCCTTCATTTAACCTCTAAACAACAATCACGCGACCAGCTTTATGACCTCGCCCTCATCCGCATACGGCCCATATTGGCCCAAATTGGCGGGGTTGGCCGGGTGGAAATATTCGGGGCCTCCAACCCTGCAGTGCGAGTCGAGCTTAACCCTTACCCCCTGTATAAATGGGGCTTAAACCCAGAGGATATTCGCTCCGCTCTGGCCTCTGCTAATGCTTATACACCCAAGGGTTTTTTCACCCTTGGTGACCAACGCATCCAACTCCAAACGAATGACCAAGCCATCAATGCGGCACAATATCGCAACCTCATTGTTGCCTATCGTAACAAGTTCTACCCTATCTATCTGCGCGATATCGCTAGGGTGCATGATGATGTGCAGGATATTTACCAAGAAAGCACATTAAACGGGCAAACCGCTATTACACTTGCTGTTATGCCACAACCCCACGCGAACACAGTCGCTATCGTCAACGATATTACTCATCGTCTTCCACTTCTCCAACAAACAGTCCCAGCGACTGTGCAGATCCATACAGGGCTGGACCTCTCTCGTACAATTCGCTCCTCCCTGATTGATGCGAAGCTCACACTTATTGTCTCTATTATCTTAGTCGTCCTAGTTATTGCTCTCTTTTTCCGCCATCTTTTTAGTACACTTATCCCCGCTATTACGATCCCCATTGCCCTCTCTGGCACACTCACAGCAATGGCGTGGTATCACTTCTCACTAGATGTTCTCTCCCTTATGGCCCTAACGATTGCCGTGGGTTTTGTCATTGATGATGCCATTGTCGTGCTCGAAAATATCGCTCGTCATATGGAAGCAGGGATGGATCGTTACCAAGCAAGCCTTATTGGAACAACTGAAATTACCTTTACAATTCTCTCTATTAGCCTCTCTTTAATTGCGGTTTTTATCCCTCTCCTTTACATCCCCGGAACATTAGGATCGATTTTTAACGAATTTGCCATGACGATGATTATCGCCATCATCATCTCAATGGTTTTATCCCTTACCCTTACCCCTATGCTATGCGCCCATTTTCTCACAATACACACACAGCCGCACGCCACATTACCCTCCCGCCCCCAACGCACCATGTGGCGCGCTCCATTGGGATGGCTACTCTATAGGGGCCATCAGCTCTTTCACGTCACAGAAACAGGCCTCCAACGCCTCACACGAGCTTATGAAAACTCCATGAGCTGGAGCTTGCGGCATCCCATCCTTATTGGTCTTACCTTACCAGCTAGCCTCCTCTTACTCATCGGGGGCATTACCATCCTACCTAAAACAACTCTTCCAGCAATGGATTTGGCTATCCTACGAGGGCGCATAGTTGGGGAGCCGAACCTCTCCTTCCAAGCATTATTACGCCGCTTACGGCAGGTCGAAGCAATTATCCAAAAAGACCCTGCTGTCCAAACAGTCGTTACATTTAACCGGAATAGCTACACGGGCGATCTCTTTATTTCCCTCAAAGATAAAGCCCAACGCGCTAGCCCTCGGACGATATTAGCACGGCTCCATAAAAGCATCCCCCAACAAGCTGGGGCAGAAGCCTTCTTCTGGGCATTAGGGAGCGACCGTCAAGGGGGGGGCGATACAAGCAATACAGGTAATTATCGTTATGTCCTCCAAAGTGATGACAGCACCCCTCTTTATAACGCGACCCCGCCCCTCCTAGCGCAGCTCCGTGCTAGCGGGGTCTTTCGTAACCTTTCAACCAATGCAGAAGATGTTGAAATCTCATCCAATATTATAGTCCATCGAGACCTTGAGGCCCGCTATAATGTTACACCACAATTAATCCAAAATGCTCTTTTTGACTCTTTTGGGCAAAGCATTGTCTCGACCATTCATCTTCCCCTTACCAACCACAGAGTGGTCATGGTGGTTGATGCGCCTTTCCGCCAGTACCCCAACACACTCCATCATCTCTGGCTTTCCACCTCTGCTGGGACAGCCGCCGGGGGGATTGCCTCTAACCTGATCCGTGTCCGCAGCAAAGGGACATTAAGCGCACAAGCCTCCATCGCCCAAGATTCTGTGACGAACTCTTTTGCCAATAAACTCTCGGGCAATAATTCCAACGGTGCAGCGGTGTCTTCATCCCAAGAAACGATGATCCCTCTTGATAATGTGGCCAGTATTGCCAAAGCACCTATGCCCCTGACTATTGCTCATCACAATGGTTATTACGCCACAACCCTCTCTTTTGACCTCACAGCAGGCCACACATACACTGATGCTGTCGAAACGATCAAAAAATCCCTCGTAAATCTCCATGTCTCAGATGTCATCCATGGGGAGTTTACTGGCACAACGGGGGAAACCTCATCTCTTATGAACAACGCCTTAATCGCGTTTATGGTCGCTATTGCTATTATGTATATTACTTTAGGTATTCTCTATGAAAGTCTCATACACCCTATTACCATCCTCTCTACCCTGCCTTCTGCCGGGGTGGGAGCTGTTCTAGGACTTTGGGTTGCAGGGGAGAACTTTAGCTTAATTGCCGTTATCGCCATTATTCTCCTCACCGGCCTTGTGAAAAAGAACGCCATCTTGGTGATTGACTTCGCCTTACAAACCCATAAATCCAACCCTGAGATGACAGCCGAGCAAGCCATCCAGCAGGCCTCTATCATCCGCTTCCGCCCCATCCTGATGACAACATTAGCCGCGGCTTTAGGCGGGGTGCCTCTACTCATCGGCGATGGATATGGATGTGAGCTACGCCGCCCCTTAGGGGTAGCGATTTTAGGAGGGATGGCTGTCAGCCAATTCTTAACCTTCTACACCACACCTGCAATTTATCTTTTGATGGAACGGCTAAAACATCGTTGCCATCATCTCACAAAAAAGCTGATTGCACGGGCCTAATACCCCATAAGGCGGCTTCTCTACATTGCGTCACTTTATCGCTATTTCTATAAAGAAAAG
The DNA here is from genome assembly GCF_009725755.1 of Bombella sp. ESL0385. Classification (GTDB taxonomy): domain Bacteria; phylum Pseudomonadota; class Alphaproteobacteria; order Acetobacterales; family Acetobacteraceae; genus Bombella; species Bombella pollinis. The sequence continues at coordinate 353,353 of NZ_WNIJ01000001.1, read as the reverse complement.
CCTGATAAGGAGCGCGCCCATGACCCAGCAGAACGATACCCCCCCGCCGCACCCAGCTTTGGATGACGCCCCCCTTTTCCCTCGTCCTACGCGGCGGCGGATCCTAACGGCAAGCTCTCTCGCTTTAGGCGGAGCTGGGGCCTGCACGCTCGCTGCGCCCTTCCTCAATAGTCTCCGCCAGACTGAAGCACGCTCTGCGGAGAACACGCATGAGCACGCCATTCTTGATGTCACTGTGCAGGATTTAGAGCCGGGTAGCCACAAAATAGTCGTTTGGCAGGGCCTTCCAGTGGCTATTCAACGCCGCACGCCAGAGATGCTCCGCGCTTTGGAGGACCCTACCCTCCTTGCCCAGCTGGCTGACCCGCACTCACACATCCATCAACAACCCGCCGAGGCTGCCAACCCCCATCGCTCCCTGCGGGCTGACTATGGGGTTTATATCACCATTTGCACCCATCTAGGCTGCGTCCCCAATTATCAAGATAGTGCAAACTTACCGGCCTCTGGTGGGTTCTTCTGCCCGTGTCATGGCTCACAATTTGATGGGGCGGGGCGTGTCCTACGCAATATGCCCGCCCCTTATAATTTGCCCGTCCCGCCCCTTCATTTTGTTGATGATAACACCATCCGCTTAGGGGAAAGCCTGCTCTCCCCTCATTACGACATCACCAAAATCCAACAACTGTAAGGGACGGCCTCTATGATGAATCACACCCCCACACCGCCTTCCCATTGGCTTGACCGCCGCTTGCCTTTCCTACGGCCTTTCTGCCGCCATATGGCGCGCTTCCCCATGCCGCCGGTAAATCTGCTCTGGACTATCGGGGCCTGTTTGATCGCCGCCTTCGGCCTCATGATTGTAAGCGGGATTTTTCTTGCCCTCCACTACCAGCCCGATATGACGCAGGCTTTTGAAAGCATTGAAGCGATTGAACGCCGCGTCCCCTCTGGCTGGTTGGTCCGTAGCATCCATACAGGCGGGGTCAGCATGCTCTTTGCAGCCCTCTATCTCCATATAGGGAGAGGGCTATGGTATGGCTCCTACAAGGCCCCGCGAGAGCTTGTCTGGCTCTCTGGCCTTATTGTGATGCTCCTTTTTATGGTTACAGCCTTTGCAGGGTATGTTTTACCATGGGGGCAGATGTCCTATTGGGGCGCAACCGTTATTACCCATGCGGTGGACGCCGTGCCAACTATTGGGCATCCGCTGCTTGTTTATCTCCTTGGGGAAGAGACGTTAGGCAATATTGCGCTGCACCGCTTTTTCATCCTGCATTTTACCCTTGGCTTCATTATCGCCGCTCTGATTGGCCTGCATATCATCTGCCTCCACGGGACAGGCTCTAGCAATCCAACCCTAGATAGCCCCCAGCCTGACAAAACAACACGGCCTTTCGCACCGTTTTATGTTGTCAAAGATAGTTTAGCCGTCTGTATTTTTCTGGCGTTATTGGCGGGGTTAATCTTCTTCCTCCCCGGTTTATTAAGCAAGATTGATAACATTACCCCTGCCAATCCCCTTAAAACCCCTGCTGATATTACGCCAGAATGGTATCTTGCCCCGTGGTTTGCCATGCTGCGCGCTATTCCCTCCCGCCTTGGGGGGCTTATCATAGCGGCCTCTAGCTTACTCGTCCTTTTTGCTCTCCCTTGGTTGGATATCTCCCCCCGCCATAATGCGACCTATCGGCCTTTTATCCGCATCGGGATGGGGCTTTTCTTCCTCGCCTTCCTCACCCTCATCGTAGCAGGGCTACAACCAGCTACCCCCCTATGGGCATGGATAAGCCGAGGCGCATTGCTGGTATGGTTCTTCGTGTTTCTCGTTCTGCTCCCCTTCACTGCATGGCAAGAGCGCAAAGCCGCACAATCCTCACAAAAGGATGTACAGTCATGATGCCACACCGTCTGTTATGGGCTCCTTTTGCTCTATTCACCCTCATCAGCGGGGCCGCTAGCCCTGCTCTCGCCGCCCCCATCACGGCGGCATCCCCTACTCCGCCCCCCATTATGAAGCCGGAAGAACGCGGATTGCTTATCTTCCAGCAAATATGCAGCTCCTGCCATAGTATGGACCATGCCCATTATGGGGATATGATTGCGTTACAACCAGATGTTGCCGCCTTGCAGCATTGGGCACAACAACGCCATACAGGGTTAGAAAGCCCCATTGCCTCCCCTTATCCTAGTGTCGCTGTGGGCAAAGCGAATAATGGGGGGGACTACCCGCCAGACCTCTCCCATATTGTCCGCACAATACGCGGTGGGCCGGATTATATCCGCCACATGCTTGCAGATTATCGCCCTGCTCCCCCCGGCGTTACACTCGCCCCACATACTTATTACAACCCCACGGCACTCACGCATCATCACAAGTTCAAAATGCGGCCGCCTTTGCAGGAGGGGGCTGTCATTTTCCCCGATGGGACAAAAGCGACCATCCCCCAAATGGCCAGCGATGTCACAGCCTTTCTCCAATGGGCTGATGATAGCCATAAACGCACCCGCCATTTTATCGGCACGGCTGTGCTGCTTTATCTCGCACTACTAAGTGGGATTTTGCTTGCCCTGTGGCGCGTCTTAAAAAAGGATGCCCCCTAAAAGACGAGCCGGAACATAATGATGCTCCGGCTCTACCGTTACTTTATATACTTCCCCTTAAGGGGCAGGGTTGGCGTTTAGCTGATGGATGGCGTTAATCTTCTCCTCCAGCTCCGGCGTAATGGTGAGATTGACGGATGTTAGAGCCGTCTCAAGCTGCTGCAAATTAGTTGCCCCGATGATGTTAGAGGCCACAAAGGGACGGGTGGTTACAAACGCAATCGCCATTTGGGCGAGGTCTAACCCGCTCTCTTTCGCAAGGGCCTGATAAGCACGAATCGCATCATCAACGCCCGGTTTTTCGTAACGCTGCCCCCGCTCAAAGAGGGTTGTCCGCGCCCCCGGTGGGCGGGCACCATCCAGATATTTGCCCGTTAAATAACCCTGCGCGAGTGGAGAATAAGCCAATAAGCCGACATCCTCCCGCAAGCCCATCTCGGCAAGGCCAATCTCATAAGTGCGGTTCAACAGATTATAGGCGTTTTGGATAGAGGCAATACGCGGCTGTTTTTCCTCGCGTGAAACACGCAAAAACTCCGCCACACCCCATGCGGTCTCGTTAGATAAACCTACATGACGGACCTTGCCTTCCTTCACCAACTCCCCCAATGCGCCTAATGTCTCAGCAATCGGCACTTCATCAGCATCAGAGAGGGTTTGGAAGGTCGTCCCTCCCTCACCAAAGATGTTAATCTTACGGTCTGGCCAATGAAGCTGATAAAGGTCCAAATAATCCGTATTTAACCGCTTGAGCGATTGCTCGATCGCATATCGAATCTGCCCCGGTGTCAGACGTGGTTTCTCCCCATCGGGGCGGAACCACTCATTCTGGCTACGCCCAACCACCTTACTGGCTAGGATAATTTTATCACGATTACCGCGTGCCTTTAGCCAACTCCCCACAATGCGCTCGGTCGAGCCTTGCGTCTCTGCACGCGGAGGGATGGAATATAATTCCGCCGTGTCGATGAAATTTACGCCATGTTCGAGGGCCATATCGAGCTGGGCATGACCTTCTGCCTCGGTATTTTGTTGTCCAAAGGTCATGGTTCCTAAGCATAGTTCACTTACTTTAAGGCCAGTTCGCCCTAAGGGTCTATATTGCATGGCTATTCCCCTCTCCTTACAATCACAGTGTCTCCAGCATCCTAACATGCCCGTAATATGAGGCAAGAAAGCCCTCTATGAGTGACCTTCCCTTTTCCCCCAGCTTGCCGCTATCCTAGGCGCACAAACGCTCTAATAGAGCAGACTAGACGAAACAGGCAGGACCAATGCATATCTTACTGGTTGAGGATGATCCCACCGTTCGCTCCTTTGTCCTTAAAGGCCTTAAAGAAGCAGGGCATGATGTAGACCATGCCGATAATGGCAAAGATGGGCTCTATCTCGCTGTGGGAGAAAAATACGACATCATCATCTTAGACCGGATGCTCCCCGGTGGGGTTGATGGCTTGCATATTCTTGAGACCCTTCGCAGCCAGAAGAACAATACCCCTGTGCTCTTGCTCTCTGCCCTCTCTGATGTAGATGATCGAGTCGATGGGTTGCGTGCCGGTGGGGATGATTACGTCACAAAGCCTTTTGCCTTCTCCGAGCTTCTCGCCCGTGTGGAGGCTCTCGGCCGCCGTGGGCATAATGAAACCGCCCCAGAGACAACCCTCACTGTAGGCGACCTCACATTAGACCTCCTCTCCCGCGAGGTACGGCGTGGAGGCCAAAAGATTGACCTCCAACCGCGTGAGTTCCGCCTCCTAGAGTTCCTCGTCCGCAATGCCGGACAGGTTGTGACCCGTACCATGCTGCTTGAGAAAGTCTGGGATTATCATTTTGACCCGCAGACCAACGTGATTGATGTCCATGTCTCCCGTCTGCGGCAGAAGGTTGATAAACCTTTTCAGACCGCTATCATCCATACAGTCCGCAATGCAGGCTATATCCTCCGCCCGACACAAAGTTAGCGCGAATAAGAGGTTAGCTACTTTATGAAGAAGGATAAGAAAGCCCCGCGCCGTTGGCTCCAATGGCGGCGGGGGGATGCCAGCAAAGTGGGGCGATGGCATTGGCCGATCCGCTCCGCTGGGATTAACTTCGCCCTCGGTTATGGCGTGTTATTTCTTATCTCAGCCACGCTGTTCTTATCCTTCATCTGGTGGAGTAGTACCAACCTCCTCACCCAGCATGTCCGTGCCTTTATAGAGACCGATGCACAGGAGCTCACACAGCGGTGGAACTATGGCGGCCCCCCTGCCCTGAGCAGTGCCATTACGGACCGTTTAGAACAGAATATTGATGATGATGCCCTCTATTTGCTCATCGACCGCCACGGGCGACGTTTAGCGGGCAATTTACCCGGCTGGCCCGTTGCCATCACAAAGATGGATCATTTTTACGAGCTTACCATCCGCCGTTATACCTTCTCCACCCCCGCGCAATTTAAGGCCTACCACCTCACCCACGGCTTTAAGCTCATTGTCGGGCATGACATCAGGGGCCGCGCCCTCCTCAGTACGGTCATCACCCGTACCCTGATTTGGTGTGCTGTAATGATTGCCCTCCTCGCTATTGGCGGGGCTTTAGTGGTGCGCAATCTCTTCCGCCGTATTGTTGGCTCCATCGCTCGCACGGCCTCCGCTGTGGCGAGTGGGGACCTTAACCACCGCATCGCCCTCACAGGGAGCGAGACGGACCTTGTTGCTGAGACGGTCAACACCATGCTGGACCGAATCAACCGGTTGATGGAAGGGGTGCGCCAAGTCTCCAACGCCATTGCTCATGACCTCCGCACCCCCATCACTCGCGCCCGTAACCAACTGGAAGAAGCCCTCTTTTCCGCCTCCTCACCTGATGAGTTACGCCTAGCGGCGGAAAAAGCGATTGGAGACCTCGACCATATTACCGGTATCTTTGAAGCCCTCCTCCGCATTGCCCAGATTGAGGCCGGGGCACGCCGCTCCGCCTTTACTATGGTGGACCTTAACCAACTCCTCACCAATATAGCGGAATTATATGAAGCCTCTGCTGAAGAGGCAGGATTAAGCCTCCATATGGATATCAGCCCGCTTCCCCTTCTTTATGGAGATGAACGGATGCTCCAACAAGCTTTAGCGAATCTATTAGATAACGCGATTAAGTTTTCCCCTCCTCATAGCGCACTCTTCCTTACAGCCCACCCTGTTACAGCTATTACACCGCGTGGTCATACAGCGCACACAGCCCCCACTGGGATAGAAATTAGTGTACAAGACCAAGGGCCGGGGATGAATGAAGCTGATATTCTCCGCGCGCATGAACGCTTCTTCCGCGCAGAGAGTGCCCGCCATACACCCGGCTCTGGCCTTGGGCTTTCTCTCGTCCAAGCGGTGACGAGCTTACATCATGGTCGTCTCACCCTCACGCGGATGGATCCGGGGTTACAGGTCACGCTCTCTCTGCCACTCATCCAGCAAGAAACAGACCGTACAAAAACGGTAGTCCCTTTATGACCCTACCGCTACGTCTTACGAAAGTTTCATACCTTGCCCATCTTAACCGCCTATTTTCTGTGATAGCGTCATGATCATGCGCACTTTATGCTTTCTCACAGCTCTGATTCTTTTGGCTCCGCTGACAATATGGCCAGAGGTTGCATGGGCCTCTCTCTTGCCGGGTAGTGAGGCAACCCCTCCCCCTCAAGACCTTGTCATCACCAGTGATAGCCCTGATTATTGCGCCCAGCTGAGCGAGCATTTAGCTGAGAAAATACGTACCCCCCATAATGTACCTGTTGGTGCCATGGATGATGCCCAACATTTGTTGGAAGAAGGCCGGGAGCTCTGCCAACAAAATCACATTCGCGCAGGGATAGGCCGTTTGCGGCGCGCGCTTGTTCTCCTCAAAAATCAGGAAGAAGGACCTCATCAATGAGCCTACGTCACCCCCTTACCGCATTGAGCCTAGCGACATTCGCCGCGGGCTCTCTGTTGGTAACCCCTCTCTCCGTTGCCTCCGCCGCGTCTGAGGGAGAGACCGTGCTTCCCTCCCACCAAATGCCGCCACCCCCGCCTATGGCTTATCCTCACGGTACAGAACTCAGCTTTACTGTCTCTGATGAAACACAAGCAACAGCCGATACGCTCATGATTCATCTCTCTGCTAAGGCTGAAAGTGCCACCCCTAGCAGCGCGCAGCAGCAGCTCAATCAACGCGTTAATGCGGCAATGAAGCTCCTTAATGGTCAATCCGCTATTAAAAGCACGGCTGATAACTATATGGTTGGGGAGGAATACGGCCCCCATAACAAACATAGCTGGGTTGCCCAACAAAGCCTGACATTAAGCAGCCAAGACCGTGAGCAACTCCTCGCTATGACGGAGAAGCTCCAACAGCTTGGTCTGAGCATTGAGAGCATGCAATGGACCCTCAACCCCCAACTGCGTGAAACGCTGGAGCAACAAGCCCGCCTTGGTGCGCTTAAAAAACTCCGCCAACAGGCAGAGAATGATGCCACTGCCCTTGGTCTCTCCTTAGTCCGGCTAGAGCGCGTCCATATTGGGGGACAAGGCCCCATAAATCCGCTTGAGCCTCGTCCCCCCATGCTCATGATGGCCGAGATGCGCAGTGCCGCTACACCCCCTAGCAGCACGGCAGAGGTACAAACAATCCGTGTTACCATCCATGCTCAAGCCTTGTTGGCTGATAAGCTGGAGAAAACCTCTCCTACTCCTTGAGAGGAAAAGAGGGCGCATGAACGCGCCCCCTTTTAAAAATCTGCTACGGGGCGTTTGCCAAGCGTCACGGGGAGGGTCATCTCCTTCCCCTCCCGGCGGATGGTAAAGTTAAAGACGGTTCCCGGATGTGCTGCTGCGACACTGCGTAATACTGTCCGTGCATCATGCACAGGCACATCACCAATAGCGAGGATGGCGTCTTTTTTCCGCAAACCGCCCTGCCAAGCCGCCCCGTGTGGGTCCACATCCTCCACCCACATAGGCGCGCTTGCGTCATTCAATGTGACCCCAAGCCAGCCATGCTCCACATGACCAGTCTTACGAATCGATTCCACAACCGGGGCTACAATCTCTGAGGGGATGCCAAAGCCAATCCCCACCGAGCCATCACTCGGCGAGGCGATCGCCGCATTCATCGCCACAACCTGCCCTTGAAGATTAAAGGCTGGTCCGCCGGAATTACCGGGGTTAATGGGAGCATCAAGCTGCATGAAATCATCCAGCGCACCACTGCCTAAATCCCGCCCTACAGCGGAAACAATCCCCGCCGTAACGGAGGAGCCAAAACCAAAGGGATTCCCAGCAACCAAAATCCAATCGCCAATCTCTACCTGCCGGCTATCCCCCCATGTCACAGAGGGGAGCGGGGTCGGGCTATCGACCTTGATAACGGCGATATCAGTCATGGGGTCCTCCCCCAAACTCCGCGCTTTAAGCGACCGCCCATCAGAGAGCGAGACCATAATCCGCGAGGCATGGCCTATCACATGCCGGTTCGTCACGATAATGCCCGAGGCATCCACGACAAAGCCGGACCCTGCGCCGGTTAAATCATCATCAGCAGGCCGTACGGTATGGTGTTTCTGCCTCCGATGCCGCCGATGAGGGGCCGGGATAGGAACAACCTTCCGCGCTGCTGGTGTTTTAGGCTGTGTAGAAGGCTCATCATCTGTTGGGGGAGAGCCACGAGAGACGGAAATATTCACCACAGCCGGAATCACCTGATGCACCAATGGTGCAAAGCTCGGCAAATTTAATGCCTCCCGCGTAGCTATAGGGTCGTGAGCTGAACTAACAGGCAAAGACGGCGCAGCAGGAACAGGGGCCGAGGGCAACACTAAAGGGGACGATACCGGCACAGGCGGGTGATGCACAGCTTGATAAAGCCGCGTATTACGGATGGGCGTAGGGACTTTCTCCCCACCGGGGACCCACCATAGGCATATGCCCATCGCCGCCACACTCCCAACAGCCGCTGGGACTAAAACAGACCAGACCACATGCCTTATTACCGGCTGCATGAATACCCCATCCCCTTCCATAACAGCCATAACACGGCCAAACGACTCCCTATACCCCCTATCACACTCCCTCACACAATCCTACAGGCAGCCCCTCTATACCGCCTCTTAGGACGTCTCATCAGCGGGGTTTTCTGGCCAATGATGTTTAGGATACCGCCCACGCATATCCCGCCGCATATCCAACCAACCCGCCTTCCAAAACTGCGCTAAATCCGCTGTAACAGCCTGCGGACGCCCTGCCGGGGAGAGCAAAGTCGCTTGTAAGGGCACCTTACCGCCTGCCAATTTTGGCAGCGACATTATCCCGTAAAAATCCTGCGCACGCGCTGCAAGAGAGGGAATGACCGTTGTATAATCAATCCGCCTACGTCCCCCCTTTAATGCCACATGAGTAGGAAGCTGGCGCGCAAGCTCTTGTTGGTCCTCATAAGATAATAAGCTCGTCAGAATAGCCGTCATATCCAACTCTTTAAGCTGAGCGAGGCGATCCATCCCCGCAAGCCACGGCTCTAGCCATTCCATAGACTGCACTAACGCATCATCGCTTATATCCGGTAAATGAGGCGCGTAATGTCTCCGCGCAAGGGCGACGCGCGCTTGCATCTGCCGCGCTGTATCGGACCATTCCACATAACGAGGAAGGTCTGCCTGCACTTTGGCAAGCAAGGCCGTGGTAATATCCTCTGGCAATGGGGGTACATTTTTATCCCTTAGGATAAGAGCCCCCAACCGTACTCTCTGACGTACAATTACCTTGCCCGAAGTACCATCAAGAGCAGGCTTCCGCTGCTCCTGCATACAGGCTTTAACGGAATCAGGCAGCTCATCCATTGTCACGGGGGCAGCAAGGGTCATGCTCGTACCCTTACCACTATGAAAGGCCGCCCCCGCTAAAAGCTCCTCCTTCACTAAAGGGTCCGCCGCATTGAGCCGCGCACTCCCACCCCCTGCAAGGCGATAACGTCCTTCCGCATGGGTCCGCTGTGCGAGACGATCAGGGAAACCCGCCGCGATCAAACGCCCCACGCCATAGCCCTGCATACCTGCCGTCACATATTCTGCTAATTGGCGACGGCCGCCCTTTTGCCCACCACGCTGCCAAAAACGCTCCGCCGCTTGTTGGAGCCTACGCATTACAGGGCGCGGCACACGCCCATCATCATGGGTAAAGAGCCTCAAACGCAGCCGAATATCTGCCGAGAGGGCCCCCCCCATACCCTCGCGCCCTCTCAAGGGGTCACGTTCCTCCAACAAAGCAGCTAAACACGCTGCTACTGCTTGCTCCTCCACCGTACGCGCAGCGCACAGCAAGGCAGCTAAACGAGGATGCGTGCCAAAATTAATCATCCTCTGCCCAAGAGGGGTTAACACTCCCTCTTTATCCAACGCCCCTAACTCATGTAGCAATGCTTGTGCCGCTGCAAGGCCACCAGCAGGGGCAGGATCGAGCAACGGTAGAGCCTTTGGCTCTGTCCCCATCGCTTGCTGCCATGCCGCTGTCAGGAGAGCAAAATCACATAAATCAGCCTCTAAAATGGCGGGGATGTCCTGCACAATCAAACTGCGCTGTGTCATCTCCGACCATAAACGAATAGCCACACCGGGGGCTTGCCGCCCTGCGCGCCCTGCCCGTTGCTCCGCCGTAGCGCGGGAGATGCGGCGTGTGTGCAACCGCGGTAAGCCCGTACTGGCATCACGCTGTGGCAAACGCCGCCACCCACCATCTACCACCACACGCACCCCCGGTACGGTAACGGAGGTTTCTGCAATGGAAGTTGCCAATACAATCCGCCGTCCTGAGGTGGGGTCTAACGCACGGGCTTGGTCCTCAACCGATTGTTCCCCATAAAGAGGATAAAGTGGAGCTTGCTCGCCCAAAAGACGCTGCAAAAAAGCCTCTGTGCGGCGTATCTCCCCGATACCGGGTAAGAAAGCTAGAATAGAGCCCTCTTCCTCCTGCCATGCTTGCGCCACGGCGTGCGCGCATGCCTCTGGTAAATCCCGCAGATGGCCTATATCCCACCTATGGCGAATTTCTACAGGGTAGTGCCGCCCATCACTCTCAAGCAATGGAGCCTGCAAAGCGGTTGTAAAAAGGCTAGCCTCTAAGGTGGCAGACATCGCTATGAGGCGTAAATCCGGCCGAAAGTTCTGCTGCACATCGCGGCAGAACCCTAAAGCCGTATCTCCATCGAGGGAACGCTCATGCACCTCATCGAAAATAACAGCAGCCACGCCTTCTAAAAGTGGGTCTGCCACAAGGCGGCGGACCAATAGCCCTTCTGTTACAACCTCAATACGCGTTTGGGTAGAAACCGCACTCTCCAGCCGGGTACGATACCCAATCACCCCACCGGGGGCTTCCCCTCGCAAAGCGGCCATACGCTGCGCCGCAGCCCGCACCGCTACACGCCGTGGCTCGACCAACAAAATACGCCCCGCCCCCAACCATGCAGGGGCACGCTCTAACAAAAAGGGAGGGACGGTTGTCGTCTTACCCGCACCCGGTGGAGCTACGAGAACGAGATTCGGCCCCGCGAGCAAGGCCTCATGCAGCGCGGGCAAAATCTCTGTTACCGGTAAAGGCTCTGACATCACACCACGCTGCATACGGGAGATAACGCTTAATCCTCGTAAGTCAGCAGGGACGTCACCGGCACGTCAATCTTCTTACGCCCCCCAAGAGCTAGAAGCTCTATCATGACTGATGCCCCCACAACCTCCGCCCCGGCCTTGCGTAAAAGGTCGATCGAGGCAGCAAGTGTTCCACCTGTTGCAAGGAGGTCATCTAACACGACAACACGTTGACCGGGTGTGACCGCATCGGCCTGAATATGCAGCTCATCCTCGCCATATTCGAGGCTATATTTATGAGAGATTGTCTTACCCGGTAGCTTGCCCGGCTTGCGCAACATCGTAAAGCCACATCCAAGCCGCGTTGCGAGCGGGGCGGCGGTAAGGAAGCCGCGGCTCTCAATCCCTGCCAAAAGGTCGGGCTGAAAGCGAGAGACAGCCTGCGCTAGCCGCCCTGTCGCCACCTGCCATGCTTCTGGATTCCGAATCAAGGTCGAAATATCGTAGAAAAGAATCCCCGGCTTAGGGAAATCTGGAACCTCGCGGATATAGCGTTTCAGCTCCAATGGGGCGGGGTCTTTAAAGGACATGAGCGCACTTCCCTCATAAATAGGGTCAGAATAAACAAAGGCCCCTTATAGGCCCTTCTCTTAGCGAGGGGGAAGGGGCATATGCCGCCCCATCCCATTAAGGAGCAAAACGAGCTGATAACAGCATGAAGATATAAGCCACAAACAGCATAATCCCCATGGGAATAGCCGTACCTACAGGCAACCAAGAGACCATCACACTCGCTGCAATCCCAAAGAGATATTGCCCTGTCCCAGCCAAAGCTGTGGCAACACCCGCATTACGGCCCTGCGTCAATAAAGCCCCGGCCATAGCATTCGGCCCGATGCAACCGCCGGAGCCTAAAGCACACACCATCGCCCCAAATAATGGCCATAAATAAAGATGTTTAAGATGCCCCGCTGCGTCCACATCTATCGCAGACCACACAGCAATCGCTAACAAAATCACCGACCCTATCATGCTGATGGTCAAGCCAGCTTTTAACAGGGTCCGGCTATGATAATAATTCAACAACCACGCATTAATCTGCGATGAGGCAATCATACATAATGCCATCACCCCAAAAAGCATCCCATATTGGAAGGGCGTGAAGGCATACACGCTCTCAAATAAGAAAGGGGCGGCAGTAAGATACGTGAAGATAACAAAGCCCTGTATCATCCAAATCAGAGCATTGAAGCGATAATTCCTATCCTGCAAGGTTTGCCCGTAGCGAACAATAACAGGCCATAACCTGATAGGGTGACGGTCCTCCCCGGCCAAAGTTTCTGGCAGAAAGAGAAAAACAATCACTAACCCCACAACCCCATATAATGATGTCGCCCAGAAAATATCGCGCCAGCTAATAAATTGTAGCGCAAAGCCACCAAGAGCGGGGGCCAAAATCGGCACCACACCTTGGATGAGAATCAACCGAGACATCAACTTCGCCGTGGCATCACCAATGGTCAGGTCGCGCACGCAGGCATTGGGTACCACGAGGCTTGCCGCCCCCATCAAGGCCGCAAAAGCACGAAAGAAGCACAACATCGGCATAGAGGTTGCAAGTGCGCAACCCGCAGCGGCTATGGCATAAAATAACGTCCCCACTAAAAGCGGACGACGCCGGCCAAAACGGTCTGTTATCGGCCCTACGAGAATCTGCCCAATCGCTAAGCCCGCCACCCAGGCAGCCATGGTCAAGCTCCCCGTCCCAGCAGCAGAGCCTAACTGACGCTCCATCTCTGGCAAAGCGGGCAAATAAATATCAGTCGAGACAGGGCCTACAGCGGTGAGTGTCCCTAATATTAAAGGCACCCACATGGGCAAATGCCCACCTCTTACCAAGGGCTTTGTAAGCACGGCTTGCTTAAAAACACTGCGTTGTGACATCGCCATAATGCGTTATTCTGCCTTCTGTCTATCCTGATGGAAGCCGCGTAACACCCAGCCTGCTAATCCAGCAGAGGATAGTGCCAAGATTATCGCCATAATCAAGGCCCCCCCGTGTCCTATTTCTACACCATGCCCAGCGAGGAGAAAAACAAGATTTTGTGGCACCCCACCGAGCATTGTCGCTAGCACAAACCGCCCGACAGCAAGCCTCATCATCCCTGATGAGACCGAGACCAGCAAAGCCGACCCTACTGGCAATAAACGTGCGCATAATACCGCACGAAAAGGAGCTGCCACCCCCGCTTTAATAAACCACGGCATAGCGACTTTGTTTACAGGGTGCCATCGTTGCCAAAGCCAGCCCCCGCTATAGCCCAAAAACGCCCCGCCCCCATAAGCGAGGCTCGCCTCTACCAAGCCGAGCTTAACGCCAAGACTCGCCCCAAGAACAAAACAAAGCACCTGACGGGGGAAACCCAACGCACAATACGCTATTGTCGCCGGTAAAAGCCACGCTACCGCATAGGGCCGCTCCGCCCAACTCTGCAAGACGCACACACCTCGTTGAATGAAAGGCACATGCCATAACAGCAGTGGCCCAACTAATAAAAAGAGGGCAAAACCCATCACCGACATGAGAGACCTTCTACGGGAAGGACGCTGCCCCTCATGCTCCTGCGGTATATAGCGTTGGCCTATCAGATTAAGCCTCGTGCGCGAATTTGTGCAAAAGCTGCTAAGGTAACCATACACGTAATCTCGCCCTCAACAATCATACGCTCAAACTCCGCAAAGCTTACATCACGTACGACCATATCAGCCTCGCTTGCTTCCCGCTCTGCCGCGCCACGAATGAGATTACGCGCTAAGAAAACATGCCCCTCTTGCGTAGAATAACCCGCCCCTTGATAGAGCGTGCCAGCATGAATCAACTCCCCCGCACGCAGGCCCGTCTCCTCCCGCAATTCCCCTAAAGCGAGGGCCTCTGCCTCCGCATCGGGCCGTGTCTCCCACATCCCCATCGGAAACTCCCAAAGCCGCTTGCCCACGGGATAACGGAATTGCTGTACAAGAGTAACCCGCCCATCCGCATGCACAGGCATAATCACCGCAAAAGGCCCACGCTCTACAATACCGTAAAGACCTTCTTTCCCACCGGGATGGATGATTTTATCCTCCCGCACAGCCGTCCACGGATTTTTATAAACAAGCTCTGAGGAAAGAATACGGTATCCCGCCTCCTCACGAGCTTTCCTGATGGCATCATCAGTCATCATCAACACTCCTTCCTGTAGATGGCAGAGCCATAACCCAAAGAATCCTCACACAAAACAACCCACCTACTTGCTGCATGGCTGCCATTCATAACTATATCAGCAAAGCAAACTTTGCCCCGTGACGGAAAGGGTTTTCTCACCTATGGTCAAGACCTAAGCAAAGTTATGCCTATATTAGCTATCGGTGGGCATGGCTGCAAAAACTGCAAAGGGGACGTTCATGTCTGACGAAGACGCAACCTATACGTGCTCACCGACTATGCGTGTGATGCCCGTTGTTTTCTTTAACCTCCTTGTATATTTCGTCATCGGGCTGCCCAACGCTATTATTGGTGCTCAGTTCGTACATAATACGCTCGGTTTTAGTACGGCTATTGCAGCCAGTACCATCTCCCTACAATATATCGGCACAGCCATGGGCCGTATGATTGTTGGTCGCCGCATCGACATCTTCGGCCCTAAAGCCGTCCTAAGATGGGGTCTGATTCTCTGCACCATCTCCGGCTTATTGATGTGCCTTGCCGCGCTCATTCCTACATCCCATCTGATGGGTATGAATGACACATCTCGTTATGTGGCGTTGGCTGTTGCTCTTATCAGCCGTCTCTTCATCGGTTGGTCAGAGAGCTGCACGTCTACCTCTGTAACGACATGGAACCTCCGCCGCGTTGGGCCAGCTCACTCCTCCGTTGCTATTTCTTGGAACGGCGTGACCTCCTACGGTGGTATCGCTGTTGGTGTGACAGTTGGGCAATGGCTCAGCGGCTTGCTGCCGACCATCAAGCTTCTGCCTGTTGGTATCTTTGCCGCAACATTGGGCATTTGCGGGTTCATCATCTTGACCTTCTATAAGGCCATTAAGCCCCTGCCGAGCAAGGGTAAGCCTATGTCCTTCGGTCTCGCAGTGAAGAAGGTGCTGCCTTATGGTGCCGCTCTGGCTGCTGGCTCTGTCGGCTTCGGGACGGTGAACAGCTTCCTCGCCCTGTATTATACCGAGAATCACTGGACAGGCCTTGGCATTGCCTTTGGCGTTTTCGCAGCATGCTTTATCTTCATGCGGATTTTCGTCTCTGGCCAAATCGACAAACATGGCGGTGTGCCGATTGCCTACATGTCCCTCGTGACAGAAGCTATCGCTATGGCCGTGTTCTGCTTAGTCCATAACAATACAGGCGGGTTAATCGGTGCTGCCCTAACCGGTGCAGGCTTCTCCCTCCTCTTCCCTGCTATGGGTACAATGGCCGTCAAGACCGATGGGCCAGAGTTCCATGGGATTCTCATCGCCGCTTACTCCATCTTCACGGATGTCACCATTGTGATTTCCAGCTGGTTCATGGGTGGTTTGCGCGACCATATGGGCTGGGGCGTTATGTTCGCCGTAGCTGGTGTACTCTGCGTTAGCGGTATCGCCTTTAGTGCTGCTTTCTCCCGTATCCCCGGGTGTGGTATTCCTAAAAATACCCAATAAGGCAGGGCCTTACAGCAAAGGCGTAGTCTCACCGCTACGCCTTTATGGGATTTATCCCATGCTAAATGCCGGGTTCTTGCACCCGGCATTTTTTATGCGAAGGAGACACATCTTTTATGGCCATTCAATTCTGCTCTGTCTTTTGTGGCTCTCGCCTTGGTCATGACCCCGCCTATATGCACACAGCCCGCGCCCTTGGCACGGCCCTAGCCCAAGCAGGCATCACCCTTGTTTATGGGGGCGGCAAAGCTGGATTAATGGGGGCCGTTGCTGATGCAACATTACAAGCAGGCGGGCGCGTTAAAGGGATTATCCCCCGCTTTTTAGAAGCACGAGAAATCCTCCACGAAGGCGTAACGGACCTCGACGTGACAGAGGACATGCCTACACGCAAAGCCAAGCTCTTTGAAATTGCTGATGCTTATATCGTCCTGCCCGGCGGCTTTGGTACGTTTGATGAGTTTTCCGAAGTCCTCGTCAATCGCCAGCTTGGACTAAGCCAGCGACCCATCATCATCCTCAACGCTCATGGCTGGGCAGATGCGCTCATCGCTATGCTTCGTACAACCTTGGAGCAAGGATTCGCCGATGCTACTGCCTCAAGCCTCTATGAGGTTGTGGAGGATGTACCAAGCGTCATCCAGCTTTTGCAGGAGCCTTCACGCGCTTAATTTTTGCCCCACAGGCAGAAAGCTTTTTCTCCACATGCTCATAACCGCGATCAAGATGATAAACGCGGCTAAGCTCCGTTTCGCCCTCTGCCACCAACCCTGCCAGAATGAGGGAGAAAGAGGCCCGCAAATCAGTCGCCATCACCCGTGCGCCAGAAAGATGCTCCACCCCACGAATCACCGCAGCACGCCCTTGGATCGTAATATTCGCCCCCATACGATTCAGCTCTGGCACATGCATGAAGCGATTCTCAAAAATCGTCTCAGTGATCATAGAGGCCCCCTCCGCTACAGAGAGCATCGCCATGAACTGCGCCTGCATATCTGTCGGGAAGCCGGGATAAGGCTCGGTCGTTAAATCTAACCCGCGCAAACGGCCTTGGCTGCGCACCCTCAGCCCCTCAGCCTCCTGCGTAACCTCAACACCAGCCTGCTGTAGCGCATGGACTACCGCCTCTTGGTCGGCCATACGACCACCCTCTAGCAGGACATCCCCCCCAGTCATCCCGACCGCACAAGCATATGTCCCACATTCAATCCGGTCTGGCATCACCGCATAATGCGCGCCATGCAGCCGCTCCACCCCTTCTATCGTGATGGTGCCAGAATGTGCCCCGGTAATGCGGGCCCCCATGGCGTTCAAACACTTAGCGAGGTCTAAAATCTCCGGCTCCCGCGCGGCATTAACAAGCTCTGTCGTCCCACGCGCTAGGGTAGCGGCCATCATGATATTCTCGGTCGCCCCCACACTGGGGAACGGTAATACCACACGTCCCCCCTGCAAACCCTGCGGGGCACGCGCATGGATATAGCCTGCCTCTAACTGAATCTCCGCCCCTAAAGCCTCTAGCCCTTTGAGGTGCAAATCCACCGGGCGCGTACCAATGGCACAACCACCGGGCAAAGAGACACGCGCCTCGCCCATACGGGCCAAAAGAGGCCCCAACACCAAGATAGAGGCCCGCATACGAGAGACAATATCATAAGGGGCTTCTACAGAATGAATGCCCCCCCCAAGGCTCAGCGTGCCGGGGCCATCAACCTCCGCCACCTCATAACCAAGCTGGCCCAATAATGTCCGCATCGTGCGGATATCGGCAATATCAGGCACGTTAGAGAGAATCAAAGGCCCTTCAGAGAGGAGGGACGCTACCATCAGCTTCAAGCCGGAGTTCTTTGCACCACCAACAGGGATGCGCCCTTCCAAACGCCGCCCCCCCTCTATGAGGAAATAATCCATCAGCCTTGTTCCCCTCGCCTCTTAACCTAAAATATGCCGCTTATAAGCGCGGTGGTGTTACACCAGACTGCCGCATATATTTCCCTGCCCTATCAGCATAGCTCACCTCACAAGGGCTATCACCTTTAAAGAACAAGAACTGGCAAATACCCTCATTAGCGTAAATACGAGCTGGCAGAGGGGTTGTATTGCTTATCTCAATGGTCACTTGCCCTTCCCATTCAGGCTCTAAAGGGGTGACATTGACGATAATCCCACAACGCGCATAGGTCGATTTACCAAGGCAAACAACCAACGTATCCCGCGGGATGCGGAAATATTCCACCGTATGCGCTAGGGCAAAACTATTAGGCGGGATTGTAATATCCCCCCGGCGCGTGACAAAACTATCCGGGCTGAAGTTCTTTGGGTCCACAATGGCATTATCCACATCTGTAAAGATATGGAACTCATCCGCCACGCGGGCATCATAGCCATAAGAGGACAGGCCGTAGGAGATGACCTTCTCACGTTTTTGCGCCTCAACAAAAGGCTCTATCATGCCATGGTCCTGCGCCATACGGCGAATCCAGTGGTCGGGCATAATTGACATAGCCGCTCTCCCTTATGATTAATAACCTCTACGGTCACTCAAATCGTGCTTAAATCCCAGCCCGACCTCTTTTACCATATCATCTGCCCGCGCTAGGACAAAATTATCCCCTATCGCGGGTCAGATCCATTACGAATCGTCAAATCCGACATGCTCGGCCGATAACGCTTTTTCTGCACAATCGCGGTATCGCGCACCGCACCACCACGCAATGTGCGGCGGAAACGCGGCCAACGCGGCTTAACCTCACTGGCTAAAACCCCCGCCACAATAAAGCCTGCCCCAACAAGGGTCGTTATCGTTAAAACATCCCCTGTAAAGAACCCTACAAGGCCACCCCATATTGGCTCACTCGCATAAATAATCGTTGCTTTTGTGGGAGAGACTGTCTTTTGCGCCCAGTTAAGCACAAGTTGTGTGGCCGCACTCACCACACCCATTACGAGTGCACAGCTCATCCAGCCCCAACTGAAGGCTGGAATATGCTCCCCAACTACCGGCATCAGCACAAAAGAAAGTAATGCCCCAGCAACCAGCTGCACAAAGGCCATACGGCGGCTATCAGTCTCTAAAGCGAAAAGACCAACGCAGATAATCTCAAAAGCGTAAGAGAACGTCCCCAATAAGGTCAAACCGTCACCGGAGCTCATCGTTAAGCCCGTCTTCCACGGTTCAGCGAGAAGAACTAACCCAACAAAGGCGAGGAAAATACCAATGATTCCGCTCGTATTAGGAGCCTTACGCAAGATGATCCATTGCAGAAGGGGAACAAGGGGAACGTAAAGAGCCGTCAAAAACGCAGAGCGACTACTGGTAATTGTCAACAAACCTTCTGTTTGACAAATATACCCAAAGGCCAGCACAAGGCCGATCATCCCACCACGCCAAATCTCCGAGCGTGGAATCCCCTGCAAGACGCGCTTACGCCCTACAAAACAGACCACAAACAATGCGGCAATGAGAAAGCGCACCCCAATAAAGAACATCGGCCCACTGGTCTTTAAAGCCAGCTGGATGATGTAATAGGTCCCCCCCCATAATATAGTGATAATCCCCAATGCAATTTCTTGCCGGGATGGGAGCGGTAAGGAGAGCTTATTCATTAGGCTTTCTCTCGGCTAGAGGCACTCGTAGGGCGGGCACGTTGCTGCTGCTTGCGGCGCATCAAATTGGCACGCAAAGCCTCTGCCTCGCGTAATTGACGCTCCTGCCGCGCTGTCATAGGGGCAGGCTCCATCTTTTTCGCCCTATCAGGCTTCATGCTCTACATCCCTCTCCTGATGGAAGCGTATAAAAGCCTCCTGCAAATGGCTGGATAGAAGCTCATCATACACACCCAACGTGGCTTGCTGCATATGTTGTTTTGTATAGCGCGCTAACGCATGGGCGCGTATTTCATCCTGCCGCTCTGCCATAAGTTCTGGGGGCACGTCCAGCACTTCCCGCAGGGCCATAGCAAGCGCGCGCGAATCCCCAGCAGGGACAAGCGTTCCCGTCTCACCATGATGGATAGTCTCTTTCAACCCCCCACGGGCAGAGCCTATAACCCAGCGTCCCATCATTTGCGCTTCTACCGGCACACGCCCAAACGGCTCTGGCCTTAAAGAGGGCACCACGACAATATGCGCTAATTTATACGCTGCTGCCATATCGTGACACACACCCGCAAAACGCAAACGGCTGGCTATACCGCGTTCTTCAGCCAATTTCTGCAACATCTGCGCATAGGGTCTTTCTTCTCCCGGCCCAACCATAACACATATCCATTCTTGCTCTGGATGATGGGCTGCTAGATACCCCAATGCCTCGATAAGACATTCCTGCCCTTTCCAACGCGTGAGCCGCCCCGGCATCAAAACAATGCGGCTCTCATCCCCTACGCGCCAACGCTCCAACAAAGTATGCATCTGGGAGCCATGGACGGCTTCCAACGCAAAAACAGCCGGGTCACTCCCACGCGGAATAACCCGCAACCGGTCCTCCCCCACGCGATATTCTTTGCGCAAACGCTCCCCAATATGCTCCGACACCGCAATCACACGCTGCCCACGCACTAGGCCAGAATTATACCATTTCTTCAGCCAAAAACGCGCTTGATGGTCCCCATGCCATGTCGTCACAAGCGGGATATTCTCCTTCCGACAAGCCACCGCTGCGACAAGAGCCGGGTAACGAGAGCGCGCATGAACCAAACTTACCCCCTCTTGACGGATAAGCCTGCGCAACATCGCCACACGACTAAAAAAATACCGCAACGAGACCCGCTTATGAAAAGCCATCTCCACATGCTCACCGCCCACATAACGCAAGCGCGAAACCAACGCTCCACGCTCGGCAGCAACAAGGGCACGCCCCCCCGCTTGGTTAATGGCCTCGGCCATATCGACCGCCCCACGCTCTAACCCTCCAATCCCAAGAGCAGGTAGAAGCTGAAGAATCACTGGTTTTTGAGCCATCATCACGCCTCGTTCTGTCATCCTGCTGGGATTGTCACCACAGCACCACCACTATGGCTAGTTGCTGCAAGTGTGCTGAGGACTTGGACCATCGTAAAAGCTTCCTTACTCCGGAAGTCCGTGTCGGAAATCCAATACCAGCATTTTTTATAAAAAACAGCAGCATACGCGCCTTCTGGAGCTTCTTTACCAGAATGGATCACCACCTCCGGGCGGCTCTCAATCCCAACTTGGCCAATCGTTGGCAATGTTCGGCCAGAATGGACATCCTTCTCTGGCACTTCCATTTCGTAAGAGAGCTGCGTCAACATAGCGAGCATTGAGCGCGTAAGAATGGCGATTTGCCCTTCCTTCTTCGGGTAGGGACCATACACAATCTCTGCTTCATTTATCTCGGCATTAAGGTGCAATAACCGCCGCACCTCACCTTGAATCGCCTGTAAGTTACTGTCGGCCGTACTGGTGAGGACAAGATATATATGCTCGTTCGGCTGGCCATTGCCCGCCTTGCTTCCATTACTATCCGTCCCTGAAGAAGGGCCTGCTTGTTTACCCCCCTTTGATGAAGACGGATCATCTGTCGCAATACGCACCGTCATAGCCCCAGCTAATTGAAGCTGACGTAAATCATGCAATAAAAGATAAAAGCGGACCGACCCTCCCCCAAAAGGCCCCACCCCCCGCACATTCGAGAGGCCATCAATAGATTGTGCTGTCAGCCGCAAGAGCGTATCAATCGCCATTCCCCCAAGGCTAAGCGGCATAATCGCTACAGGAGAAATAGGGCGAACAATATTTTCCGCATATTGCTCCCCTGTTAAAGGCTGGTAAGTGATAGTTGGGTTCTCCGCTTGGGACATAGTGCCTGTCCCAAAGAGGTAATTACTTACCGCAGATGCCGGATAACCATAATACCCGCCTGAAAAACTACGCGAGAAGTTATAGCCAGCAATCACCTGCGTTGTATCCAAAAAGGCCGGTGGCTCCCCATAACGCAACCGCACGATATTAAGCAGCATTTCCCGCTTTTGCACCTCACCAAGGGCGCGGGAATAAGCAAGTTGGTCATGCCGCATACGCTCTGGGCCAAGCGTCAAACACCCCCCAAGTGCGAGAGGCAATACACATGCCCACAACGATAATGCGACACGCCCCTGCCACCTGCTACGGTCATTTTTCCACCAGCATATGGAATAAAGCCGCGCCACAAAACCCAGCTTACAAGATAAAGATTTCAGGCCAGACAGGGGAGAACTCCTAATAAAGACAGCATGTTATAGTCACACTACCTCAGCTTAACGCAGATGCTACGCTTCTCCAACGAGAAAACATGCCCGTCCCTTATAGGAAAATCAGCTATCTTTTCCAGCTTTTCCCTCTTGAAAGAGCAATATAGACTTACCAA
Source organism: Bombella sp. ESL0385 (assembly GCF_009725755.1). GTDB lineage: Bacteria > Pseudomonadota > Alphaproteobacteria > Acetobacterales > Acetobacteraceae > Bombella > Bombella pollinis. Next base: position 331,106 of record NZ_WNIJ01000001.1, on the reverse strand, counting down.
ATCGGTCCTACGGGCCTGTAGGCTTGCCTACCAGCCCGACCTGATAACGTCACAATAGGGTTTCCACCCGATGCCTTGAGGGGGTTGGGGGACGCCGCTGAAAAGGGACAAATCGTCATGGGTAAAATTATTGGTATTGACCTTGGGACAACCAACTCCTGCGTTGCTGTGCGCGAGGGGAATGAGAACAAGGTTATCGAAAACAGCGAGGGTGCCCGCACCACCCCATCCGTCGTTGCCTTCACTGATAGTGGGGAGCGTTTGGTTGGTCAGGCCGCAAAACGTCAGGCTGTCACAAACCCTGCCAACACGCTTTATGCTGTAAAACGTCTGATTGGCCGTCGTTTTGACGACCCCACCGTTGCTAAGGACCAAAAGACCGTTCCTTACGAGATCGTCAAAGGCGATAATGGCGATGCGTGGGTGCGTGCCCGTGACGAGAACTACGCCCCCTCCCAGATTTCCGCCTTCGTGCTCGGCAAGATGAAGGAAACCGCTGAGGCTTATCTCGGTGAGAAGGTGACAGAAGCCGTCATCACCGTTCCGGCTTACTTTAACGATGCTCAACGCCAAGCCACGCGCGATGCTGGTCGTATCGCTGGGCTAGATGTTAAGCGCATCATTAACGAGCCAACCGCCGCTGCCCTCGCTTATGGGCTTGAGAAAGGCGATTCTGGCAATGTGGCTGTGTATGACCTCGGCGGTGGTACATTCGATATTTCCATTCTGGAAATCTCCGATGGTGTGATCGAAGTGAAATCCACCAACGGTGATACCTTCCTCGGTGGTGAAGACTTCGATAATAAGCTGATCGATTATCTGGCTGATGAGTTTAAACGGGAGCAGGGGTTAGACCTCCGCACTGATAAAATGGCTCTCCAACGCCTGAAGGAAGCTGCCGAGAAGGCTAAGATTGAGCTTTCCTCCGCGAAGGAGACAGAGGTCAACCTGCCCTTCATCACCGCTGACGCTTCTGGGCCGAAACATCTTGTCGTCAAGGTGACCCGTGCAAAGCTTGAGAGCCTCGTTGACGACCTTATTAAGCGGTCTCTGGAGCCTTGCCGCAAGGCCCTCAAGGATGCAGAGCTGACACCGGCCGACATTAAAGAGGTTATCCTCGTTGGTGGGCAGACCCGTATGCCCAAAGTTGTGGAGAGCGTTAAAGAGTTCTTCGGCAAAGAGCCTGCCCGCAATGTGAACCCTGATGAAGTGGTTGCCATCGGTGCGGCTGTGCAGGGTGGTGTTCTCCAAGGTGACGTCAAAGACGTGCTGCTGCTGGATGTGACCCCACTCTCCCTCGGTATTGAGACGCTGGGCGGTGTCTTTACACGTCTGATCGACCGTAACACGACGATCCCGACTAAAAAGAGCCAGACCTTCTCCACCGCTGAGGATAATCAGCCAGCTGTAACCATTAAGGTCTTCCAAGGTGAGCGCGAAATGGCCGCAGATAACAAGCTGCTCGGCAATTTTGACCTCACAGGCATTGCCCCGGCCCCGCGTGGTCAGCCGCAAATTGAGGTGACATTCGATATTGATGCTAACGGTATCGTCAATGTCTCCGCCAAGGATAAGGCAACTGGCAAGGAACAGAACATCTCCATTAAGGGCGATGGTGGTCTCTCTGAAGCCGATATTGATCGCATGGTCAAAGAAGCTGAGGAAAATGCCTCTGCCGATAAGGCCCGCCGTGAGCTTGTGGACCTCCGCAATAGCACCGAGGCCATGATCCATCAGACCGAGAAGACCCTCTCCGAGGCTGGTGATAAAGTCCCTGCTGCTGATAAGAGCGAGGCAGAAGACGCTATCAAAAAGGCTCGCGAAGCCCTTGGTGGTGAGGATGCTGAGGCCATTAAAAAGGCCAGTGAGCATCTTACTCAAGTCGCTATGAAGGTTGGGCAAGCGGCTCACCAAGCTGGGGCTGGTGAGGCAGAAGGTCAGCCTGCTGGCGGCAAGCCAGAGGAAGATATTGTCGATGCCGAGTTTGAGGACGTTGACGATAAAACAAAGAAATAATCGCTTATAATAAGGTGGAGCCCGGCCCTTTTTGCGGGGCTCCCCTTCCTGCGATTGGCGTCAATTCCCCCACTCACTGGGGGGTGACGCCTTTTTGCATAAGGGACAGACCATCATCACCCGGCCCGCCCTTATCCGGGTGTCCGCTCCCCTGCGTGACTGAGGACCATTATGGCTACACGAATGGATTATTACGAGACACTCAGTGTCTCCCGCACAGCAAGCGGTGCAGAGATTAAAAAAGCGTATCGTAAATTAGCAATGCGCTACCATCCCGACCGCAACCCCGATGATGAGGAAGCGGAAAGAAAGTTTAAGGAAGTCAACGCCGCTTATGAAGTCCTAAAGGACGAGCAAAAACGTGCTGCCTATGACCGTTACGGCCATGATGCTTTCGAAAACGGCATGGGCGGTGGAGCAGGTGGCTTTGGCGGTGGCTTCGGCGGGTTTGATGCTGGTGGCCTTGGCGATATTTTTGAGCAAATGTTCAATATGGGTGGCCGCCGCGCCCGCCAACAACGCCAAGCTGAGGACATACAAGTCCAGATCGACATCACCCTAACAGAGGCCTTCTCTGGCGTGCGGAAGGAAATTGAAGTCCCCACCCGCAAGGCCTGCTCCAGCTGCCAAGGCTCTGGCTCGGCAGACCCTAACGGCAGCAAACAAACCTGCCAAACGTGCCACGGGCAAGGGGCTGTGCGTGTGCAACGCGGCTTCTTTGTGGTGGAACAACCCTGCCCAACCTGTCACGGTGCAGGGCAAACGGTGAGCAATCCGTGCCGTAGCTGCCATGGCAGCGGGACCGAAGCCGCAAAAGAGACTGTCGCGGTTGATATCCCCGCCGGGATTGAAGATGGCACACGCATCCGCCTTGCTGGCAAAGGCGAAGCCGGGGGCGAGGGTGTCCAACCGGGGGATCTTTATGTCCTCGTCACAGTGGATAGCCATAATATCTTCGAGCGCGATGGGGCCACCATCCAATGCCGCGTCCCCTTACGAATGACCCAAGCCGCCTTGGGTGATGAGATTGAAGTCCCGCTCATTGATGGGGGACGAACAATGGTAAAAATCCCTGCCGGGACGCAAACAGGCGATAATTTCCGCCTACGCGGGAAGGGCTTCTCCGTCCTGCACTCCAAAGCGCGGGGGGATATGTATATCCGCATCACGGTAGAAACCCCAAGCCACCTCACCAAACGTCAACGCGAATTGCTTGAGGAGTTCGAGGCAGAGAGCAAAGACCATAGCAAGGGCAGCCCCGAGCATGATGGCTTCTTTGCCCGTGTTAAAAAGTTCTGGGAGCGATAAGGGCAGAGCATCATGAGCAACATTCTCTCTCCCCGCATCGGCATTGCGGGCATTACCGGGCGGCTAGGGCAGCTTTGTGCGGAGGAAGCAGGCCCGCATCTCGCAGGCGGGCTGTCCCGCACGGCTGACCCTGCGCGTCATATCACCAGCGAAGCCGATGCGCTTGGGCGTGAATGTGACGTGATTATTGATGTCAGCCATGCAAGCCTTGTCCCCACTCACGCCCGTGCCTTTACGCAAGCGGGGTGTGCGTGGGTCCTCGGCACAACGGGGTTAGATGCCGCAGCACAACACGCTGTAGAACAAGCAGCCGAGCATATCGCTGTCCTCCAAGCGGCGAATTTTTCTCCTGCGCTTACTATGTTGCTCTCCCTCGCACGCCAACTCGGCGCAGCCTTGCCAGATTATGATGCGGAAATTGTGGAGACACATCATCGCCAAAAGCTAGATGCCCCCTCCGGCACAGCTCTCGCCATTGGGCGGGCTGTTGCTGCAGGACGAGAGGCAGAGTTTGAGCAGGTTAAACGGTTAGACCAAAATGGTAAGCGGCCTGATGGGGCCATCGGTTTTGCCTCCCTCCGTGGGGGGCAAGTTATTGGCGAGCATGAGCTGCGCTTCCTCACCACCGATGAGGAAATTACCCTCTCCCACCGCGCATTAGACCGCCGCGTCTTCGCCCGTGGTGCGCTTAAAGCAGCCCTCTGGTTAGCACAGCCTCACCGCAAAGCAGGGCTATACAGCATGCAGGATGTGCTCAACACACCGTAATTGTTCCCCCTCATGGCCATGTTGCGCGTCTTTTTTCCTACCCTGCCAACATGGCCTAACAAGCGGAAAATACGCACTTTCTTTACAATCCAATCCCACGCGTTGAAATGTAAAGAACGCGCTAACCCTTGACCTCAGAGCGTTTTTCAGCCAAGCGATTAGGTTCTTCATGTCCTGTCGCTTGTGCCTTTCGGGGGGCAGGGGCAGCCTTTTTTTCACCACTCATTCCCTGCGAGGTCCCTGAGTGCGCAATCACGGCGATTTTCTTTTTACTTCTGAATCCGTTTCCGAAGGTCATCCCGATAAAGTAGCAGACCGTATCTCCGATACCGTCCTAGATGCTTACCTTGAGGCCGAGCCAGAAGCCCGCGTAGCTTGTGAGACACTGGTTACTACGAATCGTGTCATTCTTGCTGGCGAAGTTCGCGGCCCTAAAGCTGTCGAAGATACATTGATCGACCGCGCCCGCGAGGCCATCAAAGATATTGGTTATGACCAAGAGGGCTTCTCTTGGAAACATGCTGAAATCACCTCCCTCCTCCACGCACAATCTGCCGATATTGCTGTCGGTGTTGATAGTGCTGGCGATAAGGATGAAGGCGCAGGCGACCAAGGCATTATGTTCGGCTTTGCTACACGTGAAACAGCAGAGCTTATGCCTGCTCCGCTCTTTTACGCCCAAAGCATCCTAGAGCGCATCCGCGATTATCGTAAGCAAGGCGATGCACGCGGCGTGGGCCTACTACCTGATGCTAAAAGCCAAGTCACGCTGCGCTATGTGGATGGCAAACCTGTTGGGGCGACCTCTGTTGTGGTCTCCACCCAACATGCAGAAGGTATGCGCCAAAACACCATCCGCGAAATGGTGCGTGAGACTGTCCGGGAGGTCCTGCCCGAAGGGTGGATGTGCCCAGAGCATGAGTTCTACGTCAACCCGACAGGCAATTTCGTCATCGGGGGGCCAGATGGCGATGCCGGGCTAACAGGCCGCAAAATTATTGTGGATACTTACGGCGGGGCTGCCCCTCATGGCGGCGGAGCTTTCTCCGGGAAGGACCCGACCAAGGTGGACCGCTCTGCTGCTTATGCCGCACGCTATCTGGCTAAGAATGTCGTTGCAGCGGACCTCGCAGACCGTTGCACCATCCAGCTTAGCTACGCGATTGGCGTCTCCCGTCCGCTCTCTGTTTATGTGGACCTGGATGGTTCTGGCAAAGATGTGGATGAAGTTCGCCTCGGCGCGTTGCTCAATGAGATTGTGGATCTCTCCCCCCGTGGCATCCGCGAGCGTCTGCGTCTTAACCGGCCTATCTACAGCAAAACCGCCGCTTACGGGCATTTTGGCCGTATTCCTGACCCTGCGTTAGATAACTTCACATGGGAAAATACGGACCTTGCCGAGCAGCTTAAAAGCGCGCTCAATCGCTGAAGTCCTACAGGGAGGGGCATAAGCCCCTCCCCCACTGCCAGCCTCCGCTTCCTCTCCATGTTCAGCATGAAAAGGGAGTGGGGGCTTTTTATCATCCTCAACTTTAGTGCCCGATTGTGCTTGAAGACCTCAAACCCCAGCCCGAACGCCTCTATGGCCGCCAACGTGGCCATCCCCTCCGCCCACGCCAGCAACGCTTGCTCGATGAGGCCCTCCCGCGTGTTCATTTCCGCAATATGGCTGCCCCGTTGGAAGGCTTCGGCAAGCCTGTCTCTCAACTCTTCTTAGAGATTGGCTTTGGTGGTGGTGAGCATGCTTATGACCAAGCCGCTCGCAACCCAAAGGCTGGCTATATCGCAGCGGAAGTGTTTGATAATGGCGTGTGCTCCCTCCTCTCGCGCATCATCCCAGAGGGGGAAGAAGCCACAGCCTTAGGGCCGGATAATCTACGCCTCTGGGCAGAAGATGGCCGCCAATTATTAAAAGGCCTGCCCGATTCCTGCTTAGACCGCGCCTATCTCATGTTTCCCGACCCGTGGCCTAAAGCCCGCCATGCGAAGCGGCGTTTCATCCATCCAGAGAATCTGCGCCATATGGCTCGGCTGCTTAAACCCGGTGCGCCGTGGCGTGTCGCAAGTGACCACCCTGTCTATCAAGACTGGGTCACAGAAGTGATGAGCCAGCAAACGCTCTTTGAGGCCCCACCGCCCGCCTTAGAACGCCCCGCAGATTGGTCCCCCACACGCTATGAGGCCAAAGCCTTCCGTGAAGGGCGGCAGCCTTTTTACTGGACCTTTACACGCAAAGGGTGAGATACCTTCTCTGACCACTCTTTATGTTCCCTGTAAGCAGTAGGAGTCCCCTCATGTCACAGACCCAAAGCGATAACACAACCGCTATAGAGCGGGAGGAAATGGCCTTTGATGTCGTCATCGTGGGGGGCGGGCCTGCCGGACTCACTGCCGCTATTCGCCTCCGTCAACAACAGCCAGAACTTTCAGTCTGCTTGTTGGAGAAAGGCAGCGAAATTGGCGCGCATATTGTCTCCGGTGCTGTGCTAGAGCCTAGCGCGTTGACAGAGCTTTTCCCAGATTGGCCGGAGCGCGGTGCCCCACTTCACACACCTGTCCGAGATGAGAAGCTCCTCTTTCTGACAAAAAAAACCGCCATCCCCATCCCAGCTCTCCATCTCCTCATGCCGCAAATGAATAATCGGGGGAATTACATCATCTCCCTCGGCGCATTCTGCCGTTGGCTCGGGGAGCAAGCCGAGGCTCTGGGGGTGGAAATCTATCCCGGCTTCTCTGGCGCAGATTTGTTTATTGAGGATGGCAAAGTTTGCGGCGTTATCACTGGGGATATGGGCGTCAACCGCCAAGGTAAGCCAAAGCCTGACTACACACCGGGGATGATTCTCCGCGCGAAACAAACCATTCTGGCAGAAGGAGCCAGAGGTTCGCTCAGCAAAAAAGCCATGGCCCGCTTTGACCTCCGCAAAAATGCCGACCCGCAGACCTTTGGCCTAGGGATTAAGGAAGTATGGGAGATTCCTGCGGAGAATCATCGCCCCGGCTTTGTGCAGCATAGCTTTGGCTGGCCGCTTGATACCCACACTTATGGCGGGGCCTTCCTCTATCATTTCGGGGAAAATCTGGTGTCTTACGGCTTCATCACCGCGCTAGATTACCGCAACCCATGGCTCTCCCCTTTTGAGGAAATGCAGCGCACCAAGCAACACCCCGCCTTTAAGAAACATTTTGAGGGTGGACGGCGCATCATGTACGGGGCGCGGGCTATCTCCGAAGGGGGATTACAATCCCTCCCCCATCCTATCTTCCCCGGTGGGGTTTTGACAGGCGATTGCGCGGGCTTCCTCAATATGCCCAAGATTAAAGGCATTCACACAGCTATGAGGTCCGGCATGATTGCCGCAGATGCGGTGCTAGAGGCCATCCAAACTGAGCAAACTGAGGCCAGCACCTACATGCGTGCCCTAAAGGCCTCACGGTTATGGAAAGAACTCTCCGCTGCACGCAATATTCGACCAGCTTTCTCTCATTGGGGGATGCTCGGCGGAGCTGCCTATAGCGGGATTGATAGCATGATCTTCCGTGGGCGCGCCCCTTGGACCTTGCATCACCGTCATGCTGATAACCACACCCTCCTCCCTGCTGATAAAGCCCCCAAAATCGACTACCCCAAAGCCGATGGTAAGCTAACCTTCACCCGGGCCGAGTCCGTCTTTCTCAGCAATATCAGCCATGATGATGACCAACCTGTGCATCTACATGTAGGCGATATGCAAACGTGGAAAGAGGTTAATCTTGCGCGCTTTGCCGCCCCAGAAAGCCGCTATTGCCCTGCCGGTGTGTATGAAACCAATGAGGCAGAGGAGCTTGTTATCAATGCTCAAAACTGCGTGCATTGCAAAAGCTGCGACATTAAGGACCCGGGGCAAGATATTAACTGGTGTACGCCAGAAGGCGGTAGCGGGCCAAATTATCCTTCTGGGATGTGACTTTCAGGATAAAAGCAGATAACCTAACCCCAGTTTCATTTTAAGCTGCGACAGCAACAAAGGATGACCATGAAGGTTCTTGTCCCCGTCAAACGGGTTGTTGATTACAACATCAAGCCACGCGTTGCCGCAGATGGCCGTGGTGTCGAAACGCAGGGCGTGAAAATGTCCATGAATCCCTTCGATGAAATCGCACTGGAGGAAGCCCTCCGCCTGCGAGAGAAGGGCCATGCTAGTGAGGTCATCGCGGTGACCATCGGCCCGCAAGTGGCTCAGGATGTCCTCAGGACCGCCATGGCCATGGGGGCAGACCGTGCCATCCTCATCAGCACCGATGTAGATTGTGAGCCGCGCGTGGTCGCTAATCTCCTCAAAGCCGTTGTGGAGAAAGAGCAGCCGGGCCTTATCTCCATGGGCAAGCAAGCCATTGATGATGATATGAACGCCACTGGCCAGATGCTCGCAGCCAAGCTTGGCTGGCCGCAAGGGACATTCGCCAGTCAGATTGACATTGCCGATGGCCACGCCACCGTTACGCGGGAAGTTGACGGCGGGACGGAGACCCTTGCCCTCACCCTACCTGCGGTCATCACAGCGGACCTCCGCCTTAATGAGCCACGCTATGCCTCCCTGCCTAACATTATGAAGGCGCGTAAAAAGCCACTGGAGACGCTTGAAGCAGCCTCCTTAGGCGTTGACCTGACACCCCATCTCACGGTGGTAAAGGTCGCTGAGCCGCCCCAACGCACAGCGGGCATCATTGTCGAAACCGTGGATGAGCTGGTCCAGAAGCTCAAGACAGAAGCGAAGGTAATCTGATGACCGCACTTGTTCTGATCGAAATCGAGAACGGCAAGGTCCGTCAGGCTTCCCGTTCTGCCATTGCCGCTGCCTCCCGCTTTGGTGAGGTTGATGCGCTGCTCCTTGGGGACGCTGGAGCGGAAGCTGCCAGCACATTGGCTGGTGTACGCAAAGTTCTGCATGTTCCCGCTCTCACCCATGCCCTCGCCGAGCCTACGGCAGCTCTGTTAGCCACATTGGCCCCCTCTTACAGCCATATTCTTGCGGCATCATCCTCCAGCGGGAAGAATATCCTCCCCCGTCTAGCAGGGTTGTTGGATGTTCAACCTATCTCTGACGTGGTGAAGATTGAGGATGAGAGTACATTCATCCGGCCTATCTATGCGGGCAATGCCCTCGCCACTGTGCAATCCAGCGATAGCGTCAAAATCCTGACCATTCGCTCCTCCAGTTTTGACCCTGTGGCTGAGACCGGCGGCAATGCAAGCCTTGAGGTGCTAGACGCCCCTGCTGATGAAGGCAAAAGCCGCTTCGTGAAGTTGGAACAAAGCCAGTCCGACCGCCCAGAGCTAGAGGTCGCCCGTGTGGTCATCTCTGGTGGTAAGGGCCTTAAAGATGCCTCTAACTTCCATAATTTATTAGAGCCGATTGCCGATAAATTAGGGGCCGCTATTGGGGCCTCCCGCGCGGCGGTGGATTCTGGCTTTGCCCCCAATGAGATGCAGGTGGGCCAAACGGGTAAAGTGGTTGCGCCAGAGCTTTACATCGCTACGGGCCTCTCTGGGGCTATTCAACATCTTGCTGGGATGAAAGATAGCCGCGTGATTGTTGCCATCAATATCGACCCAGAGGCTCCCATCTTCAAAGTGGCGGATTACGGCATGGTAGGGGACCTCTTTGAGATTCTACCTGCTCTTACCAAAGCTCTGTAAGCTCTATCGCGCCTCTTTTAGACGCCCACTTTCTCTTTCGTGAGAGGGTGGGTGTTCTTTTAGCAAGAGCTTGAGCAATCATTTCTTTATTTTTCTGCAAAAACCGCGAGGCTCCCCCTTGCACCCCTGTTAGAGGCGGGGTAGGTATAACCCCACAAATCGGAGTGTAGCTCAGCCTGGTAGAGCACTGTGTTCGGGACGCAGGGGCCGGAGGTTCGAATCCTCTCACTCCGACCATTTTCCTAAAAAATAATAATGTTAGGGGCCTTCAATGATGAAGCGCGCAATCTTCTCTCTTTTCGCTACCAGCATGCTTATTGGCATGGCTGCTCCTGCCATGGCAGAGCCGGGCGGCTGCATCAAATACGGTGCCGCTGGGGCTGTAGCGGGCCATGTTGCCCATAAGCATGCTGTGGCTGGGGCTGTTGGCGGCTGTGTTGTGGGGATGTATCAGCGGCATAAATACCGCAAATCCATCGCGGAGAAAGCCGCTCTTTGGGATAAGGAACATCCTGTAGAGAGCAAGCAAAATGGCAGCGGCTGGTGGCAGAAAAACAACTCCGCCGCAGCTAAAGCGCAAAAAGCCCAATGGTACGATGCTGAGCATGCTAATGGGGATGCCCAAGCCGCCCATTAAGGCTAAGCGTATATCGCTTATGAGAAACCCGGCTTTTTAGCCGGGTTTTTTGTGTCAGGGTTGGAAGCCTTTCATCGCCTGCCGCGCTAAATGCTCCAAAAGCGTGATAGCCTCTGGCGCGTCATTCAAACAGGGGATGAAAGCGAACTCCTCTCCTCCTGCCTCCAAGAACTCCTCACGCACCTCCCGGCCAATTTCATCCAGCGTTTCGATGCAATCCGCCATAAAGCCGGGCATGATGACGGCAATCTTTGTAATGCCTTGTTTGGGTAAGGCCGCGATATAAGGGGCCGTATAAGGTTGGAGCCATTCCATCGGCCCAAAGCGGGATTGGAAGGTCAAAGGAACCTCCTCATCCTTCAACCCTAATGAGGCAGCCAAGGCTTTGGTCGTGCGGGCACATTCCTCTTGATACGGGTCGCCCTTCTCCACAAAGGCTTTTGGCAGGCCGTGATAAGACGTCACAAGCCGTTGCGGTGTAAAGGATAGCCCTGCATAAACACGCCTCACCGAAGCGGCTAACGCCTCAATAAACTGTGGATGGTCAGGAAAAGACGGTACCGTCAACACCGAAGGTTGCCGCCGCAAGCGCATCAAAGCCCGAAAGAGCTGGTCATTCGCTGTTGCTGTCGTGGTGGCGGAATATTGCGGATAAAGCGGGATATTGATGATGCGGTCACACCCTTGGTCCAGCAACTCCTCCAAGGCCTGCTTTACGGAGGGCTGGCCATAGCGCATCCCCCATGCCACCGGAATCCCCTCCGGGGCGAGGCGTTCAGCCAAGCCTTCTGCCTGCTTACGGGTAAAGACACGCAGAGGGGAGGCATCCTCCTCCTTATCCCAGATGCGGGCATAATTCGCCCCACTCGCAAAGGGCCTACGCGACAACACCAGCGTGTTAAGGATGGGCTGCCAGATAAGGGGATGAGATTCGATCACCCGGCGGTCTGAAAGAAACTCCTTCAGATAACGGCGGACGGAACGATAACCCGTATCATCTGGCGTACCCAGATTCACGAGAAGAACACCAACCCGCCCCCCGGAGGGAACAGGCGTGCGCGGAGGGGTATAAGTAAAATAAGACATAGCCCCTCCACTATGGGGACGACATCCTTTTTTGGAAAGAGGATTTCACCCCAGCATTGCGATAAGCACCATCTATTAAACCACCCGTAATTAGGATGGCTCTTCTGGGCGGGGAGCTGGCTTCCAAAGTGGGGAGTCCTTGCCAATCAAATGCTGCTCATGCAGGCTCTCGGCAATTTGTACAGCATTAAGGGCCGCCCCCTTACGGAGATTATCCGACACACACCAAAAGGCCAGACCATGCTTTACAGTCGGGTCAATCCGCAGGCGGGAGATGTAGGTATCATCCTCACCCACACATTCGATTGGGGTGACGTAGCCACCATCTTCACGCTCATCACGCAAAATCACACCAGGGGCTTTCCGCAACGCCGCGCGGGCTTTCTCTAAATCCACCGGCTTACGACATTCAATGCTAATCGCCTCAGAGTGACCAATAAAGACCGGCACGCGCACGCATGTGGCAAGGACCTTGATGTCCGGGTCCAGAATCTTACGAGTCTCGACCGCCATCTTCCATTCTTCCTTGGTGGAGCCATCCTCCATAAAGCGATCAATATGCGGGATGAGGTTAAAGGCAATCTGCTTTGTAAATTGTGCAATGGTGGGCGCATCATTCACAAAGCTGCCTTTTGTCTGGCTAAACAGCTCATCCATGCCGGACTTCCCTGCCCCAGAGACAGCCTGATAGGTCGAGACCACCACACGCTCAATGCTGAACAAATCATGCAGTGGCTTCAACGCCACCATCATCTGAGCGGTAGAGCAGTTAGGGTTAGCGATAATGCCTTTACGCGCCTTCTTTAAAGCACTGGCATTGACCTCCGGCACAACGAGGGGGATACCCGGCTCCATACGGAAATGGGATGTATTATCCACGACCAAACATTTTGCCGCCGCAGCCTTAGGCGCGTATTTGGCCGATACAGCCCCGCCGGGGGAAAAGAGCGCAATATCCCACCCTGTGAAATCGAACGTCTCGAGATTCTGAACCTTCAGAACCGTCTTGTCTCCAAAGGAGACCTCCCGCCCTGCCGAGCGAGCAGAGGCGAGGGCTACAATCTCATCAACTGGGAACTGACGCTCCGCCAATGTTTTGAGGATCTCACGCCCAACAGCCCCCGTAGCCCCAACAACAGCAACTCTATACCCCATCGTCTCACTCTCCTCTTATCAGCAAAGGGTATGCCTTTGCCTTCATCTCCGCCTCAACGGCCTCTTACAAACCAACTTATTTTACGAAACCAACCGCTTCCAAAAAGCAGAGACACGATGCCGTAAAAGCTCATACTGGGCGCGTTTATCCCGTGCCATGTAATTCAACTGAATTGTATAGCGCGGCCCTATATAAGGGCGATGCCCGTGCCATGTATCCGGCCCATTGGGGAAAATAACCAACGTCCCCCCAACAGGTGGAATCTCACTTACATAATCCTCCACATCATCCGGCCCATTCAAAAAGCGTAAACACCCGCCCTGATGCGCCCAATCCTGTGTAGGGTCATTAAGATAAAGAAGAATTGTCACCCGCTTAGAGGCACTATCACGATGAATCCGGCCATCTTTAGCGCGCGTTTGCCCGCGCATTGTCACCATGCTTGGGGCGGTTTGCACATCTAGGCCAAATCTCTCCGCCACAATGGCTTTTAAACGCGGCCCAGCGAACTCCTCCATCATGCTCTTTAGCTCTGGATGGAGCGACAAAGCCGCTAAGGGGTAAGACCCACCGGCTTTTATCTCTGGCAATAACGACACTGCCCGCATAAGAGACGGCCCTGCCAAAAAATCCGGCACCACAAGATGCGGGCACGGCTTATGCTGGAGGCGTGCTTGCTGCACAGCCTCATAATTGAGAGAAATAGCACTCATAATAGAAAGCAAGCTACCCCTCCCCGGCAAGGCAAGCAAGCCATCATTCTCGCTCATGCCCTTCACATCAAAGAGAAGATTTTGCCTTCATCGCAGGATGCGTTAAAAATACACCCCAGCGAGGCGAAAAGGAACCATGCCATCATGACGGGCTCACCGAACCATCACCATGCCATTAATGGCGAGAACATCGCTTATCTCGGCGAGCTATACACCCAATGGATGGAGGACCCGACCTCTGTCCATCCTGATTATGATGCGCTTTTTACCACCATGGGCAACCCCGCTTCGGAGGACGAGGCCGCTTTGCCCTCCTCGCCTTCCTCCGAGGCAGAATTGCGTGATGAGCGACTTAAAAAAGCTTTCCGCCTTTGTGGTCATCTCCATGCCGAGCTAGACCCGCTCGGCCTACGCCCTGCCCGCCCGCATGATGCCCTCACCCCCGATAGCCACACCGACCCTGCCTTACTAGCTCATCTAAAACGCGCTTATTGCGGGCCGATTGGGGCAGAGTTTATGCACCTCCATGATAGCCAGCAACGGCAATGGTGGATCGACCGTTTAGAGACTCATCCCTCAACAGCTCTCCCCCTCTCCCAAGAGCGCATCCTCAGCTTGCTCACCCGTGCGGAAGGGTTTGAGACCTTTTGCCAACAACGCTTCACCGGGATGCGCCGCTTTGGGTTAGAGGGAGGAGAGAGCCTCATTGTCGCGCTGCAAGCCCTGCTCAATGAGGCAGCACGCGATGATGTACGCTCCATCTCCCTAGGGATGCCTCATCGCGGGCGGCTGAATGTCATGGCCAATATCCTGCGTAAACCCTATGCCGCTATCTTTAGCGAGTTCGCAGGCAAGGCCTTCTACCCAGAGGGTATCCGTGTCTCTGGTGATGTGAAATATCATCTTGGCACCACAACCACCATCCGTCAGGGCCGTCACGAAATCCGCATCTCCCTGCTGCCCAACCCCTCCCATTTGGAGGCTGTGGATCCTGTCGTGCTAGGCCGCGTCCGTGCGGACCAAGATAAAGATAAAGACGAAACCCGCCAGAAGCATCTTGGGATTCTCGTCCATGGGGATGCCGCCTTTGCGGGGCAAGGTGTTGTGTATGAAACACTCCAACTCTCCCGCTTAGAAGGGTATCGCACGGGTGGGACAGTGCATATCATCGTCAATAACCAAGTTGGGTTTACCACCAGCCCAGAGGCCGCTCATTCTGGCTTATGGAACACCGATGTCGCCAAAACCGTGCAGGCCCCTATTCTGCATGTTAATGGTGATAATCCCGAAGCTGTGGCCCGTTGTGCGGCTTTAGCGCATGAATGGCGCAAGACCTTCGCCAGCGATATTGTGGTGGACATCATCAGCTATCGCCGTCATGGCCATAATGAGACGGATGACCCCGCTTTTACACAACCTGCGATGGTGCAAACGATCAGCCAGCATCCCACCTTACGCACCCTCTATGCCAAGAAGGTCCTCGCGGAGACGAACATCCACCCTGCCGAGATTGATGCGTTATGGGAGGATGTGCAGGCTCAACTTCATCGTGCTTTTGAGGAAGCCGACACTTACCAGCCAGACCCAACCGATTGGCTTGATTATAGCCCACAAGACCCCACCCGTTTGCTCGACACGCCCGAGCGTATCCAGCCCATGACGGGCGTGCCCCTTCCCCGTCTGCAACAAGTGGGGGAGGCCCTAACGACTGTCCCCACCACATTTAACATTCATCCCCGCCTTGCCCGGCAACTTAAAGCACGGCAGGCCACCTTAGCCGAGGGCGGGCCAGTCGATTGGGCCACGGCAGAAGCCCTCGCTTTTGGTACGCTGGCTTTAGATGGCCACGCAGTGCGCCTCTCTGGGCAGGATTGTGGCCGTGGGACCTTTAGCCAACGCCATGCCGTGCTGACAGACCAACATACGGGCCATCATTATACGCCACTAGCTCATATCGCCCCGCGCCAAGCCCCTGTGAATGTATGGAACTCCCCTCTCTCCGAATATGGCGTGATGGGGTTTGAATATGGTTATTCCCTCGGCAATCCTGATGCGTTGGTGCTGTGGGAAGGGCAATTTGGCGACTTCGCCAATGGTGCACAAATTATCATCGACCAATTCCTCTCCGCAGGGGAGACAAAATGGCTGCGTACCTCAGGCCTTACCCTGCTCTTGCCACATGGTTATGAGGGGGCCGGGCCAGAACATTCCTCTGCGCGGCCAGAGCGTTTTCTCCAGCTTTGTGCGGAGAATAATATGCGCGTCTGTATGCCCTCCAGCCCAGCAAGCTTCTTCCACCTCTTGCGGCGGCAAATTGCCCGCCGTTGCCGTAAGCCTTTGGTGGTGTTCAGCCCCAAATCGCTCCTCCGCCATAAGCTGGCTGTCTCACCGCTTAGCGATATGGGGCCGCATACACGCTTCCTCCCCATTCTGGCAGATGCCACCTGCCCCGGTGGGGCCAAACGAGTCGTGCTATGTAGCGGGAAGGTGTATTACGACCTTCTACAAAAACGCGATGAGATGGATCTGTCCCATTGCGCCATCATTCGGTTGGAGCAGCTTTACCCCTTCCCTCACCATGCGTTAGCTGAAGAGCTTGGCCATCACCCAGAGGCGCAAGAGGTCATCTGGTGCCAAGAAGAGCCAGAAAATGGCGGGGCATGGCACTTTGTGGACCGGCGTATTGAAGCCTGCTTGCATGATGTCGGCCATCGCTGCACCCGTCCGCTTTATGCGGGCCGCAAGGCCTCTGCCTCTCCCGCTACGGGGCTTGCGAGTATTCATCAAGCTGAGCAAGAGGCCCTCGTCCAGCACGCTCTAGGGCTGCACTCCCCCACGCCAACCATCGACTAATCCCTCTTTTCACAACGCAAAGATACATATCATGCCTACAAACACACCCATCACCAGCCAGCTTAACTCCCTCCGCACCGGGCCAGATGAACGCGGGCATTTCGGGATTCATGGGGGGCGTTTTGTCGCAGAAACCCTCATGCCCCTCATGCTAGAGTTGGAAAAAGCCTATGCTCACGCCAAAACAGACCCGGCCTTCCAAAACGAGTTAGATTATTACCTCCGCCATTATGTTGGCCGCCCTAGCCCGCTCTGGCACGCTAAACGGCTGAGCGAGACACTCGGCGGCGCGCAGATTTACCTCAAGCGGGAGGAGCTAAACCATACAGGCTCCCACAAGCTCAATAATGTGATGGGCCAGATTCTCCTTGCCCGCCGTATGGGCAAAACCCGCATTGTGGCAGAGACCGGGGCTGGGCAACATGGTGTGGCCACAGCCACTGTCTGCGCCCTCTTTGGGTTGGAATGTGAAATCTATATGGGTGCCACCGATGTAGAACGGCAAAAACCCAATGTCTTTCGCATGCATCTACTGGGGGCTAAAGTCCACCCCGTTACAGCCGGGGCCGGCACCTTAAAAGACGCTATGAATGAAGCCATGCGCGATTGGGTGGCTAATGTAGCGAACACTTACTTCCTTGTCGGCACGGTCGCGGGGCCTCATCCTTATCCGGCCATGGTGAGGGACTTCCAATCCGTCATCGGGACAGAAGCGCGTGAGCAAATACAGGAGCAAACAGGCCGTCTGCCCGATGCTGTTATCGCTGCCATTGGGGGCGGGTCTAACGCGATGGGGATTTTCCATCCCTTCCTTGATGATGCAGAGGTCCCCCTTTATGGCGTGGAGGCCGCAGGCCTGGGGCTAGATAGCGGCAAAACAGCGGCCTCTATCGCCCGCGGTACGCCCGGTGTGCTGCATGGCAACCGTACCTATTTACTACAAGATGATCACGGGCAAATTACAGAAGCCCACTCCATCAGCGCGGGGCTGGATTATCCGGGCATCGGGCCAGAACATTCATGGCTTCATGATATTGGCCGGGTGAACTACGTCAGTGCTACAGACCAGCAAGCTCTGGAGGCCTTCCAAACCCTTACAAAGCTGGAGGGCATTATCCCCGCCTTAGAGAGTGCCCATGCGGTAGCCCATGCCATTGTCATGGCCCCCAAGATGGAGAAGAGCCAAACCATCATCGTTAATCTATCCGGCCGGGGGGATAAGGATGTTCCCACTGTTGCGGCCCATCTCGGCGTAAAATTGTAAGGAGAGCCATTATGAGCCGCATCAAAGCCTGTTTTGACCGCCTAAAAGCAGAAGGACGCGGGGCCTTACTCCCCTATCTAGAAGCGTTCGACCCTGATTACGAAACCTCCCTTGCCCTGCTGCGCCAAATGCCCGAAGCCGGGGCTGACCTCATCGAAGTTGGCGTGCCGTTCTCCGACCCTTCGGCAGATGGCCCAACCATCCAACTCGCCGCCCAACGTGGCCTTAAAGCTGGTGCGACTCTCAAGGGTGTGTTGGAGCTTATCCACCAATTCCGCCAAGGTGATGACCATACGCCTATTATTCTCATGGGCTATTACAATCCCATCAACCATTACGGGATAGAGCGTTTTTGCAAAGACGCGCGTCAAGCCGGTGTGGATGGGCTCATCATCGTAGATTTACCCCCTGAAGAAGTTGAGGAACTCGCCCCCTATGCCAAGGCGGAAGGGCTGGACATCATCACCCTCACGGCCCCTACAACACCTGATGAGCGGCTCAAAACCATTCTGAAAGACGCCAGCGGCTTTGTATATTATGTGAGCATCACCGGCATTACCGGCACGCGCAGTGCTACAGAGGAGCAGCTAAAGGCCGCGATGGCACGCCTCCGCGGCGCAACGGACCTCCCTATTGTGGCAGGCTTTGGCATCACCACGCCTGAGCAAGCCCGCACAGCCTCGCGCATTAGCAATGGGGCCGTTGTGGCCTCCGCCATTATCAAAGAGATGGCCGCCACCTATGATGAGCAAGGCCGCGCCACCGCAGCAAGCCTCCCCACCGCTTTGGAGAAAATCCGCTCCCTAGCAAAGGCCGTGCGGGGATAGGCCTGTAATTCATTCTCTTTCACATGAACGATTGAAGGTATAAGGAGCTTTAATTATGATTAGACAGATAGATATTTCAAATGTAGCAACATATCCTGAAAAAGGAATCAAAATAGAAAAATTAAAAAAAATAAATTACTTTTTTGGATATAATGGATGCGGGAAAACAACTATATCCCGCATCATTAATGATACTTCAAAATATGAAAAATGCAGCATTATATGGGAAAATAACACAAAAATAGATACCTTTGTATACAATAGTGATTTTGTGAAGAAAAATATTCATGAAAAAATGAAAGGTATATTTACAATAGGAGAAAATAATATAGATGTTCAACGTGAATTAGATAAAATATCAAGTTCAATTTCAGATCTTGAAATTAATTCCAAAAACCATAAAGAAGAAATTAACAAATACAAAACAAAAATGGAATTAATGCATGATAATTTTTCTAATGAGATGTGGAAATATAAAGAAGATAATTTTAAAAAATACAAAGATCTGTTGTATGGTTTCAATAAAAGTAAAAAGATTTTTTTACAAAAAATTATCGAAGAATATAAAAAAAATAAATCCTACAATACTAACAAAAAAGACTTCGATGCAAAATATAATATAATTTTTTCTGATATAGCAAAACAACATTCCCTTATTGATTTAACTAATATTACAGAAACTATCAAAAATATTCATACACATGAAGCCGATCCCATTCTAAGCCAAAGAATCGTAGGCAGAGATGATACAATTATCTCTCAGCTAATTAAGGAGGTAGGGAACTCTGACTGGGTTCATCAAGGGCTTAAATTCCTTGACAAATCAAAAGATAAATGTCCCTTCTGCCAACAACATATTGATCATGATCTACAAATAAAATTAAGAAAATTATTCGATAAAACCTACCATGAATCTCTCAGCAAAATAAATTTAATAAAAAAAGAATATAAAAAATTCCAAGAAAATATAAATAATTTTATAAACATTACATTAGATGAATTTGCATTATTACATGACATTCCTGAGATAGCAAAAAAAACTGAGGCAATATTATCCATAAAAGATGGTTTAGTTCTACGACTTGATTATAATTATAGGGTCTTAAATAAGAAATTTGAAAATCCAAGTGAAACTATATCCTATAGCGAAATAGAATCAAAACAAAATAGTTTAAGTATAAGCCCTACAAAAGACCTTTTAGAGAAGCTAATTAATGAAATTAAGACTTCAAATTCTCTTATAGAAGAACATAATCGCTTAATTGATAACAAAAACAAATACAGAGAAAGTCTTACAAAAGAAATATGGGCTCTTTTTCATTTAGAAAACAAAGAAGCCATAGAAAAATATATTTCAGAATATGAAAATCTTTCTCAAGAAGTCGATAAAATTAACAATAACCTTAAATCTATTTCTCATAAAATTAAAGAAAAGAATGATGAAAAATATTGTCTTGAAAAATCTCTTATTAGTGTCAAGCCAACTATAAAAAAAATAAATGACCTCTTGAAAGAGTATGGATTCACAAATTTTTTTCTAGAAAACATTAAAGGAACGAATGACTATACTATAGTCCGCCCTAATAAAGAAAAAGCCTATGATACCCTAAGTGAGGGTGAAAAATCTTTTGTCTCATTTCTGTATTTTTATTATCTATTAGAGGGAAGCACTAATGAGAAAGGTATAAATCAAGAAAAAATCGTCGTTATCGACGATCCCGTATCAAGTATGGATTTTAATATTTCATTCATAGTTAGTTCCATTATAAAAGAAATTATTAGAGACACTCAAAATAAAAACTCATATAATAAAAAAAATATAAAACAATTTTTTCTCCTTTCTCATAACGTATACTTCTTCAAAGAAATAACCCATAATTCTAAAGATAAGAAACATACATTTTGGGTAATAAAGAAGCATAACAATATCTCAGAAATATCATATCATGATCATAACCCCATTAAGACATCCTATAATTTATTATGGGATGAAATCCGTAACGCCCAACATAATCCGCAAGCACATTCCATTGCTATTCAGAATACATGCAGAAGGATACTAGAATATTATTTTACATTTATAGGCAATACAAGCCTTGGCAAATTACCTAACAAATTCCCACCTGATGAAAAAATAATCTGTTCGTCTCTTATAAATTGGGCTCATGACGGTTCGCACAATATACCGGATGGTATATATGCCGATACTAATAAAAACGGTGTTAAAATGTACCTGTCTATATTCGAAAGAATCTTCAAAGAAATGGGGCACAAAAGTCACTATGATATGATGATGAATCCTCAGTATGAAACGCCATAACATCCACAAAAAACCCCGGCCTGTAGGAAGGCCGGGGGCATCATGCTTTATCTATAACAAAGCGTGATGATATAAGCTTACTTCTTCAGCCAGCGGCCGATGGCGCAAAGGCCTGCTAGAGCAGCAACGATAATACCGCCCCAAAGCAGCGTATGGCCAACACATTGGCAACGGCCTTTAGGCTGCTTCAACTCGTTATTCAGCTCATTAAAAGCATGCTGTGCCTGACGTGCTTGCTCATGTGCTTTAGCTTTTAGCGCGTCTGTATCAACAGCATTCCCAGCCTTGTTAAGGGTCTGCTCTGCTTTTGTTTTAAGCGCATCGACATTAAGAGCGTCTGCCATGGGTTTCCCCTCCTTCAACACTGCTCCGCCCCTCTCTTAAAAGGAGCTGATAGACAGATTGAATCTTATAGTTCCGTCAGAAAAATACTGACATTTGGTAAACATAACACCCTCATCATAAAGAATAAGGGGGCCTGCCCTCATGGGAGAGTTCTTTTTTCTGCATATGTCGTGCTAAGGGCCGTGCCACTTCTGCCCCTCCCTAAAAGAAAGGCTTTTGCTACCCCCTGCAAAGCCCTATCATAAATATAATATTACAAACGTCCTCACTCTTAGGAGGCCCTGCGTGCCTACATCCTCCCCATCATCACGCACACTTCTTATCGAGGGTATGAGCTGCGCATCCTGCTCCGCACGGGTAGAGAAAGCCTTAAAAGCTGTACCGGGCGTAACGGATGCTCATGTAAATCTTGCAACACAGCAGGCTCAGATTACAGGCACAGCCTCTCAGGAGGCTCTCATCGGGGCCGTCAAGACTGTTGGGTTTGGGGCGGCACCGCTCATCCAACAAGAGGCGCATCGTACAATACAAGACCGCAAAACACATCGTGAGGCCCAAACGCGCGCGCTCCGACACGATTTATTACATGCGGTCATCCTTTGGTTGCTCATCTTATTTATGGGTATGGGTCACGGCTTTGGCTTTATCCCTGTAGGATGGCGGCCTTGGCTGCAATGGGTGTTTGCGACACTCGCCCTCATCGGGCCGGGGCGACAATTTTATCGGGCCGGTCTCCCCGCGCTGCTCCACCGCACCCCAACGATGAACACCCTCGTTGCCCTCGGTACGGGGGCAGCTTATCTTTATTCCAGCCTTGTTGTCTTTGCCTCTGCCCTATTACCCGCAGAAACACAGCATCTCTATTTTGATACTATTTTAGGCATCATCACGCTCGTCCTGCTTGGCCGTTTGTTAGAGGCCCGCGCGAAAGGCCGTACCTCCGCCGCGTTAGAAAAACTCATCTGCCTCCAACCCCAAGAGGCGCACCGCCTCCATAATGGAGGGGGGCATGATGTCCCCATCGCGCAGATAAAGCCGGGAGATCAGCTCCTCATCCGCCCCGGGGAACGCGTACCGCTGGATGGCGTCATTTTGGAAGGCAAAAGCCATCTTGATGAATCCATGCTGACAGGCGAGGCCCTCCCCACCCCACGCGGTGTGGGTGAGACCATCATTGGGGGGACGCTAAACCAAGAAGGCGCATTGACCATTCAGGCCACAGCCACGGGGGCTGATACTGTTCTGGCGCGCATCATCAGCATGGTGGAGCATGCACAGGGCAGCAAACTCCCTATTCAATCCTTAGTGGATAAGGTCATTCTCTGGTTTGTGCCCGTTATTATCGCCATTGCTGGGCTGACCTTCCTATTATGGCTCATCATAGGGCCTGCCCCCTCCTTTATCTATGCTCTTACCAACGCTATTGCCGTCCTCATTGCCGCTTGCCCTTGCGCGATGGGGCTTGCGACCCCTACGGCCATCATGGTGGCAACGGGTAAAGGCGCGGAGATAGGCATCCTCTTTCGCAAAGGCGAGGCCCTGCAATCCCTCGGCCATACACGCCTTGTTGCTTTTGATAAAACAGGCACCCTCACCAAAGGCCAACCTCATCTTACGGACATCTATCGCCTTGATGATACAATAACGGAGGAAGCACTCCTCGCCCTCGCTGCGGCTGTGGAGCGACATTCCGACCATCCTTTGGCCCGGGCGATTACCCAAGCCGCGGAGGAGCGAGCTGTAACGCTGCCGCCTGTTCGTTATGTCAGCACCCTCACCGGGTTGGGGATTGAAGCGCAAGATGAGGCAGGCCATCACATCCATCTTGGCAACCATGCTTATATGAAGTCACTCGGTCATTATTCTGCCGAGGCAAACCGCTTGGCTGACACGCTAAGCCAGAAGGGAACATCCCCCCTTTATATGACCTATAAAGGCCGCATCATCGCCTTAATGGCGATTGCCGACCCTATCCGCCCCTCTGCCGCCGCAGCCATCGCCGCGCTAAAGAACGCGCATATCCGCACCGTCATGATTACCGGGGATATTGAAGCCACAGCCCGTTCCATCGCCCAACAAGCGGGGATTGAAGATGTCATCGCGCATGTTATGCCAGAGGAGAAAGGTGCTACCATACAGACGCTACAAAAGCTGCATGGGCCGGTTGCCTTTGTGGGAGATGGCATTAACGATGCCCCCGCCCTCGCTTTAGCCGATACAGGGCTTGCCATCAGCCACGGAACAGACATCGCCATTGAGGCTGCTGACCTCGTCCTCACCCGCGATAGCCTGATGAGTGTCCCGGACGCCATCACGCTCTCACGCTCGACCATGAAGGTCATCCGGCAGAATCTCTTTTGGGCTTTTATTTACAATATCGTGCTTATTCCCCTCGCAGCCGGGGCTTTATATCCGCTGGCCCATATCATGCTCTCCCCAGCCTTCGCCGCGGGGGCCATGGCGTTCTCTAGCCTGTTTGTTCTTGGTAACGCTATCCGGCTCCGTTTCGCCCCACCCTTCTTGCCCGAACAGGCCCATAAATCCAAACGTAAAACCTTTGAAAAAGGGCCTCTTTAACGAGGCCCTTTTCCCTTACGCACTTGCTTTACGCGCTGGTGGAAAAAACCGCCGCAAGGGCATTGACCACAGGCGGGAGGTTCTGCTCATTCAGCCCGGCCATGCAGACACGGCCACTCCGCAGAATGTAAACGCCATATTCCTCGCGTAAACGGTCTGCTTGGGCGGGGGTTAGCTTCATCATGCTAAACATACCGCGCTGCGCCAAAAGATACTGGAAGTCCTGCCCCGGTAAACGGGTGGAAAGCTGGGTATGTAAGCTCTGGCGCATTGCGCGGATGCGCGCGCCCATAGCGGCGACTTCCTCCCGCCAGAGGCGAGCCAGCTCTTTATCATTCAGCACGATATTAACAAGCTGCGCCCCTCGGACTGGCGGGCTGGAATAATTACGCCGTACCGTTACCTTTAGCTGGCTTAGCACCCGCTCCGCCGTTTCTTCATCCTGACAGACGACCGACAAAGCCCCAATCCGGTCCCCATAAAGGGAAAACACTTTAGAGAATGAGTTGCTCAGCAAAAACGTCATCCCAGCTTTCACCATCGCCCGGGCGGCATACACATCTGCCTCTAACGTACTGCCCAACCCTTGATAAGCAAGGTCGAGGAAAGGGACTAACCGCCGCTCCTTCAACAAAGGAATCAGCACATCCCATTGGGCCTCGCTAAGGTCTGCACCGGTGGGGTTATGGCAACAAGGGTGCAACAAAACCACGTCCCCAGCCGGAATCTGCCGGATACATGCGCACATCGCCTCAAAATCCACCCCGCCTGTTTTAGGGTCGAAATAAGGATATTCATGCGTTGTAAAGCCCGCCCCAGCAAAGATGGCGATATGATTCTCCCATGTAGGGCGGCTCACCCATAGGTCAGCTTGGGGAAAATAACGATGCAAAAAATCCGCACCAATTTTTAACGCCCCAGAGCCGCCAAGAGTTTGGACTGTGGCAATACGCCCCGCTTTTACAGCCTCGCTCTCCTCACCGAACAACATATGTTGCACAGCCTGCCGATAAGAGGCGAGGCCCTCCATCGGGAGGTAAAGCTCCGGCTTATCCCATGTATTTGCCAACCTCTCATAGGCTTTACGGATGCAGGCTAATTGAGGGACCTGCCCCGCCTCATCATAATAAAGCCCAATGCTGAGATTGACCTTCTCCGCCCGCTTATCCCGCTTAAAATCTTCCACAAGAGAAAGAATCGGGTCTCCCGGCGATTGCTCAACAGAGTGAAACATAAGCGTGGCTCATCCTTTCTGTGCGTGTGTCTGCGTGCTGGCATTGCGCGGGCCTGTGGGGCCGTAATCATAATCAGCCACGGCTATGCCGAACCTCTTGAGAGCCTCTGGCGCGTCCATCTCTGGCAAAATCAGCTCAATAAACACAGCTTTATCGGCCTGCTCTGCTTGTTTGAGCGCATCCTCTAACTCACTCACACGCTCCACTACGAGGGAGAGAGCTTTATCCTCACGGTCGAAGGCATGAGGCAAAGCCGCATAACGCCAATTTGCAATATCGTTATACCGTGACCGCTCCCCAAGGATGAGACGCTCGATCGTATAACCCTTATTATTAAGCAAGAAGATGATTGGCTTCTGCCCATGACGGAGGATGGAAGAAAGCTCCTGCACTGTTAATTGAAAGGACCCATCCCCGATGAACAAAATATGCCGCCGTTCCGGGCTTCCCATATAAGAGCCAAATAAAGCGGGGAGTGTATAGCCAATCGCCCCCCATATGGGCTGGGCGATATAACGCGTCTTTTGGGGGAAGGCTGTCCCCAAAAGGGCAGTATTGCTTGTCCCGGCCTCACCAATAATCACGTCTCCTTCCCGCAAGAAGGCCGCCACACGGGGCCAAAGAGCCGCATGGGTGAGGGCATCATCCCCTTGCCCGGGTGCACTCGCTGCCCCTGTCGCAGGGCGCGCGGGCAATGTGCGTGTGCTAGGGAAGAGTTTTGCTAATAAAGCCTTCAACACCGCTGCCATCGGTGCAGCAGGGATAGACCGCCCAGCAAGACTTACCTCATGGGCTAGGATATTAATAAAAGCCTCTGGCCGAATCTTCTGCGTAAAAAAGCCCGTATTAATCTCGGTAAAGCGTAGCCCAAGGCCAATCACACAATCGGACTGACTGACAAGCTCCCTTATATCAGGACGACTCGCAGCCCCCACATACCCACCTAGATAATAAGGGGCGGTCTCATCCAACACAGCTTTGGCAGGGGCCGTGGCCACACAAGCAATGACGCCTCGTTCGGCTAAGTCGGCCACCAAGGAGGCCGTGCCGAAACGATCCACATCAGCATCAAGAATCATAACAGGATGACGCGCTGCGGCAAGGCGTGTGGCAATATGCTCAGCTGCGAGGGCCACTTGCTCCGCATCGCCTTGTGAATCCTCCAAGACAAGCGGTGCATCGGGCACCTCAATGCTTAAATGGGTAATGTCCGAAGGAAGTTGAAGATGGACAGGCCGCCGCTCCCGCCAACAGGCTTGGAGGACACGATCAATCTCCTCCACAGCATTAGCTGGGGTGAGGCGCGCTTGTGCGACTGTATATTCAGCCATGCAGCGGCCAATATTACCATAACCCCCATCAGCCAATGTGTGATGCAATAAGGCACGGCTTTCCACCGCATGCAGGGGGGGAATCCCCGTAATATGTACAAAAGGCACACGCTCTGCATAAGCCCCAGCGATGCCGCTAATGGCCCCAAGGTCCCCCACCCCAAGGGTGGTGACCAACCCACAAAGCCCTGCTGTGCGGGCATAGCCATCAGCCGCGTAAGCTGCGTTAAGCTCATTACAACTACCAACGAAGCTAACAGAGGGAGCCGCCTCTACCTGCTCTAGGAAGGAAAGATTAAAATCCCCTGGCACACCAAAAAGATGGCTAATGCCTGCCTCTGCCAAACGGCGAATGAGATAATCCCCTATCAACATACGCATGTCCGACTCCCCTCTCGTCTATTATCATCCGCACATTGTGCCTTCGCGGTCTTTATACCGTGTTTCATACGGCCCTGTATGCCTCTTTTCACAAACAAATGACTAACAAAACCGCCCTAAAAACGTAGAAATACACCTTGTGCAAAGAGAAAGCTGGCATCTTTTCCCAAGCCCGGATAAAGTCCCCCAGCCTTTATAGGCCCTAATGATGCACCATTGCTGGAGAGTGAACAGAATACCATGAGCTGGCTGACCGAACATGTCCGTCCCAAATTACGGAGCCTGCTACAAAGGGAGGTCCCAGATAACCTCTGGACCAACTGTGAATCTTGCTCGCAGATGATGCTCACTAAGGAGCTTACCCGCAAAAAGAAAGTCTGCCCCCATTGTGGGCACCATATGCGTGCCGGGGCGCATGAGCGTATGGCATGGACCTTTGATGACGGCCATTACACCACCATTGAGCTACCCTCCGTCCCTGCTGACCCGCTGCACTTTCGCGATTCCAAACGCTATACAGACCGCCTCAAAACGGCACGCTCTAAATCCAACTTGGAGGATTCCCTCCTTGTGGCACATGGCAAAATTGGCGGTCATGATGCCGTTGTTGCCGTCATGGCTTTTGAGTTCATGGCCGGGACGATGGGCAGCGCGTTAGGGGAGGCCTTCCTCGCAGCATGTCGCCTCGCTATCTTGCAAAAAGCCCCGCTCATCATCTTTACAGCCTCTGGTGGGGCGCGGATGCAGGAAGGGGTTGTCAGCCTCATGCAAATGCCCCGCACCACCATCGGGGTGGAGATGCTGCGCGAGGCCGGCTTGCCCTATCTTGTTGTCTTTACCAACCCCACAACAGGCGGGGTGTCGGCCTCCTTTGCCATGTTGGGAGACATCCATATTGCCGAGCCTAATGCGCTCATCGCCTTTGCAGGACCGCGTGTGATTCGGGATACAGTGCGTGAAGAGTTGCCTGAAGGCTTCCAACGCTCTGAATATCTCAAAGACCATGGGATGGTGGACCTTATCGCCACGCGTGATGAACTCCCCGCTCTTTTGGGACGACTCGTAGGGATGCTCAGCCCCACAAAAGACGCTCCCGCCCAAAAAGCATCCTAACATTCCATTGCCCCGGCCCTTTCCTGACTAAACGGCCGGGTATGACCCCTCCCCTTCTGAGAAACCCGGATAGGCGATTATGGCAACAAGCCCGCAAACCAACCTCCCCTCTGGTGAGTTCCACGGGCGGACGGGGGAGGTGGTGCGCCGCCTTCAAGAACTCCACCCCAAGCTCATCGATCTCTCCTTAGAGCGGCTAGAACGGCTACTCGCTCGCCTTGGCCACCCAGAGCAGCACTTACCCCCTACCATCCATGTCGCTGGGACAAATGGTAAGGGCAGCACATGCGCCAATCTCCGCGCCATTGCTGAAGCAGCAGGCTTAAAAGTGCATGTCATGACCAGCCCGCATCTCCTCAGCGTGACAGAGCGTTTTCGCCTTGCAGGGCAGCTTGTAACAGAAGATGACCTCATCGCGACTTTAGAGGAGATTGAACGGCTCAATGACGGGGCCCCCATCACCGTGTTTGAGGTCCTCACCGCAGCGGGGTTTTTGCTCTTCTCCCGTATCCCTGCGGACCTTCTCATCCTTGAAGTCGGCCTTGGCGGGCGGTTTGATGCAACAAATGTCATCCCCACAGCACGCGCTTGCATCATCACCTCTATCAGCCTCGACCATCAGGCCTTTTTAGGGGATGACCTCGCCGGTATCGCGCGGGAAAAAGCGGGGATTATCAAGCAAAATGTGCCTGTCTTTGTCGCACCACAGACTGATGCCGTCATGCAGGCCATCACAGACATCGCCACCGCCCATCAGGCCCCGCTCTATCGGTTAGGGCATGACATCACCCTCACAACGCAAAGTGATGGGCTGCTTTACCACGATGATAAAGGCACGCTCACACTACCCTATCCGGCCCTCCACGGCCCTCATCAATACGATAATGCCGCCTTAGCCATTGCCGCCCTGCGTCATGCGGGCCTTACGCTGCCGCAAAATGCTTTTGCGGGCATTGCCAAAACCACATGGCCCGCTCGCTTACAGCCCCTCCATGGGGCATTGCATCACGCCCTCCCAACCGGGTGGGACTTACTCCTTGATGGCGGGCATAATCCCGGCGCGGGAGAGGCTTTGGCAAAAGTCCTCCACCACTGGCAGGATCGCCCCCTCCATCTGATTGTCGGGCTAAAAGACAGCAAGGATGTTACGGGCTTTCTCCGCCCGCTCATCCCCTATGCAACCACACTCCAAGCCGTGGCAGAGCCGGGTCAGCATTTGGCTATGCCTGTCCCTACCATTCTTAACGCTGCCCGTGCTGCGGGGGGAGAGGCTATAGCAGGGCCTGATATTCGCACCGCCCTACACTATTTGCGGACCAACCATGCCCCCCCGCACAGCCCCCCGGCGCGTGTCCTCATTTGTGGTAGCTTATATCTCGCAGGCTGTGCCCTCGCCCTTGATGGTGCCACACCGCACTAACCCACCTGCCCCTCACTTTGCATCGTAAGACCCCTCTCATGAGCGACCAAAACCCTACTCCACAAACTAGCCCCACCACAGACCAAGGCGGGGAATTACAAAGCCTTTTACAGCGTGTCCCCCCTACCAATATGCAGGCAGAGCAAGCCCTCTTAGGGGCGATTCTGACCAATAACAAAGCCTATGAGAGCGTGTCGGACTTTCTCCACCCCTCTCATTTTGCTGATGCTGTCAATGCTCATCTTTATGAGCTTATCACTCGGCGTATTGAACGTAATGGCGGCAAAGGCGGGGTGGACATCATCACCATGCGCGGGGATTTTGAGGCCAGTGCCACCCTCGCTGCTGCGGGCGGGACGGAGTATGTTGCTAAGCTGCTCAATGCCATGGTGGGGATTGTCAATGCGCGCGATTATGGGAAGGTCATCCATGATTGCTGGGTGCGCCGCCAGCTCATTGGCATTGGGACGGATATTGTCAATAACGCCTTTGGGGCACGCCCTGACCTTGACGGACCAGAGCAAATCTCCGCCTCGGAGGAAGCCCTCTTTAATCTCGCAACCGATAAAGGCCAAGAAGGTGGCTTTCTCGTTTTCTCCCAAGCCCTAAAGAGCGCGCTGGAGATTGCCGACCAAGCCTATCGTCATACGGGCGATATTGTGGGCCTCACCTCCGGCTTACGCGATTTTGATAAAAAAACAGGCGGGTTGCACCCCTCCGATCTGCTCATCCTCGCTGGTCGGCCTGCTATGGGGAAAACGGCCCTTGCGACAAAAATCGCCTTCTCCGCCGCACGCGCACTGATGCAAGAGGCCCAAGACGAAGGGCTTGAGAGACCGCGCGGAAGTGTGGCTATTTTCTCCCTTGAAATGTCCTCCGAGCAATTAGCCACGCGTATCCTCTCCGAGCAAGCAGAAGTTTCGGGCGAGCGCATCCGCCGTGGCGATATTGGCTCGAAGGATTTTGACCGCTTTGTCCGTGTCGCAACGGAGCTACAACGCCTACCGCTGCATATTGACGATACACCGGCCATCTCCCTCTCCGCCATGCGGACGCGCTGCCGCCGCCTTGCGCGAACACACGGGCTAAGCCTTGTGGTGGTGGATTATCTCCAGCTCATGCGCCCTGCCATTGGGACACGGCCCGATAGCCGCGTGCTGGAAATCTCCATGATTACACAAGGGCTTAAAGCCATCGCAAAAGAGCTAGACGTCCCCGTGATTGCGCTCTCCCAGCTATCTCGCCAAGTGGAATCACGCGATGATAAACGCCCCATGCTCTCCGACCTGCGTGAATCAGGCTCGATTGAGCAAGATGCGGATGCGGTGATGTTTGTCTATCGTGAGGAATATTACCTCCAACAGCGCAAACCTAAAGATTCCACTTATTCCAGCCCGGAGAAGTACCAGCTTGCGCTTGAGGAATGGCAGCGCAAAATGTCGCTTGTCCATAATAAAGCTGAGCTTATTTTGGAGAAACAACGCCACGGCCCCACAGGCACCATCCCCCTCTATTTTGAAGGGGAGTTCACCCGCTTTGGGGATTTAGATAGCTTCCACGAATAACCACTGCCTCACAATGCTGCGATCCGCCCCTTAATCATGAGGCGTTTCCGGCAATGGCGGGGTGATAACTGCTGCTGGGGTAGCCGCAATGACCTCTGGGGAGGGTTTACGCTTCCACCACCAGCCACGATGAATCATCTTCTCAAAGCGAATCTTCTGCCGCAGCCAATTCAGCATGCCAGAGAAGGTAACGACCAGAATCCCAATCCCATCCCACACATCAACAGGTTGATGGAAGATGAAATAACTAAAGGCCACAATCCAAGCCATCTGACTATATTGGGGCAAAGCCACGCGATTAGCCGGAGCGATGGAGGCCGCCAACATCAGTAACAACTGCCCAGCAGCGGCCAAAAAGCCATAACCAAAAAGCAATAGCCATTCCGCTACCGTATGAGGGATGACGAAATGCTTCGCCATCAAAATCCCATCCCCCACTAACGGCCCAAACAAGCTAGAGCCAAACAAAGTAAGGCGGGACGCTTCCTTCCCCGCAAAGCGATAGGCAATCACACTCACAGCGGTGGACATCGCGGCTAAGACCGCACAAAGATGGCCGAAATTAAGGGCCTTCATACCGGGGCGCAGAACAATCATCACCCCAACAAACCCCAACAGAACAGACAGCCACGCCCAGCCCGTCACCTGCTCTTTAAGGAATAAGACCGATACAATCGTCACAAAGAAAGGCATAAGGAACATGAGCGAGAGGGCCTCTGGCATGGGTAGAAGCATAAAGGCCTCCACACTGGCTGCTGTAGCCACAAACACCGCCGCCGCTCGTAACAGCCAGAGCCATGGATGGTTGGAGAGGACCAGCGCGCTATAGGATTCCTGCGGTCGCCGCAATGTTGGGACAATCAAAAACCCAAAGACACCACCAAAAAAGGCGACCTCAAAAGGGTCCAACGCCCCTGCCAACCCTTTGGAGCAAGCATCACTGATGGAAAAGAACGCATACCCAATAAAAGCCAGCACAATGCCAGACGTAAAGAGTATCTTCCGCATGAAACCCCACTCCTTGGTACATCAATCATGGCTGCACCAGCCTTAGAGGGAGAAAGAGACTCCCCCCATCACACTCCGCCGCAGCCCGTATTGTGGGGCACCAACCCCAATGCCGCTGCCATCGCGTAGCATATAATGCTTATCAAACAAGTTGATAACATCCAAGCGTAGCTGCATGTTATGCCCCCCTAATGCAGCGATATGACAGATATGCTGTACCAGGGCGAGGTTAAAGGTCACATAGCGCGGCACATGCGCCCCGTTGGGGATGTCTCCGGTGGCCGTCTCTTTATCCTGCCGTAACCCGCTGCCATAAACCATCGTCCCAGAAAGGTGCAAAGGGTGATTCGTCTTACGAAAAGCCGTATAAGCCGCCCCCGCTGAGGCCGTTACACGTTGATCATGGTCTAAATGCACCCAATGATGGCGCATATATTGGAGGTCATCTTCATCAAAGTTCCATTGTGCGGAGTTAATATCCTTCCCCATCGCGCGGGAGAGGGCAACATTGCCATATAAGCTCCACGGCCCAGCCTCATAATCGGTTGTAAACTCCACCCCCCGCACATGGCCCCGGCGGTAATTATAGGCCGTCAAAATCACCGGCGCGCCGAACTGCCCTTCATCCAAAAGATTTTTCGCATCCTTCCAATAAGCATCCACCCCGATGAACCAATGCGGGGTAAGGCGTTGGATAAAGCCAATATCGTAATAATTATCCCGCTCTGCTTTCACGCGGTCATTTTGATAATGCGCTGGGGCGGCCGATGTATTGGCAAACCGGCTGAGGCTAGTTGTGCCGATGGTCTCAAAAGGTGGGGGGGTTAAATAACGCGCATAACCAACATGAAACCGCCCACCACGCCACGGTGTCCACACCAAAGAGATACGCGGGCTAAACTGATGGGCATGGACATATTCCTCCACACCATCAAACCGCGCACCAAGATTGAGGGTAAGTTTACGCGTAATCTTCCACTCATCTTGAATATACGCCCCATATAGAGCCCCGGTCTTGCCTGATGAATCATGCACATTCATCGGTTGAGGGATGATGCTTCCATCCTCTGCTAAGGGATACACCGAGGCGTTGCTTTTACTCACCGCCCGCTCCCCATAGGCTTGCACCCCACCACGCAGCGTATGAGCATGATTAAGACGCCATGTTACATCACTCTGCACCCCGCTAGAAAAGACCGACCGCGCCGCTTGCTGCGCTATGCCGTTATAAACAAGGTCCCCCACCCAATCGGGCGAATAACGCATAGAACTATAGCGAAGAATGGCTGATGTCTGAGCACTAACAGTCTCATGCTCCTCTTGCCATGAAAGGATAGCGAAGTCGGTAATCTGCTGCTGATGCTCATCCAGATGGCTACTATCAGGCGCGTTTGCCTGCATAGAGAGTGCATTATCTGCCTTAAAAAGCGGGGTTGCAAATTGATGTTGTTGGCCGGGATTATTAGGTAGCTGATACCACGCATTGGATATCCCCGCTGTAAAACTAAAGCGCGTCTCTGGCCGGAGGGTATAGCGCACATGCCCTAGGATATGATGCTGACGTGAGAGATCGTGAATCGCATTATAGCTGGGAGTGGTATTCTCTATCCCCACCCGGTCATGAATCATATCAGCGGTGATAAAGCCATCCCACTGGCCCCAATGCCCACCATATTGGAGGGAAGGCTGCACATAATCCCTCACCCCGCCATAGCCGGAGAGTGTTCCGCCCTCATCCGACACACCATTTTTGGTTTGAATATCAATCACCCCCGCTTGGCGAAACCCATATTCCGCTGGCAGAACGCCCGTTGTCAGGCTCATAGAATGGGCAAAGCGGGTCATCAAAGCCTGCCCGAACACATTCACCCCTTCTGGTAAGGCCACACCATCCAGCCGGAATTGAACATTATTATGATCCCCCCGGATATGAATCTGCCCATAACTATCCTGCGTAACACCGGGGGCCTGCAAAAGGATGCTGTTAAGGGCAGCATTATCCCCGCCGGGATTGGCCTCTATAGCTTTGCGGGAGAAACTTGTCTGCGTGGCCCCAATGGCAGGTTGCAAAGCTTGGCGCGCTTGGTCCAACCGCCGCGCTGTCACATGGATGTGCTCCTCCTGCGCGCTAAGCGGATGTGCCTCCTCTTGCCCCTCTGCTGCGTTATTAGCATCACGCTGCACAGGCTGGCGGCTCTCTTGTGCCCATATTGTAGGCGGTAACATCCCTCCCACAACCAAGGCGACATAAACACCCCCGCCCCACCGCTTTACCGCCATGCCACTCTCCACTCCTTCACGCACGCATCCTGCTTCGTGAAGAATGTTATGTTATACTATAACATTTGTGAAGGTGCTTCTTACCCTTATCGTGAAAAAAGCCGGGACATAGCCCGGCTCATGGTCAAATCATCTTCACGCCAATCAATAACAATAAGCTTCCTAAAATGAGCCGTTGCCATCGCTCTGGGCAGCGGCCTGCGCAATGTGTGCCGAGCCAAATACCGGGCAAGGAGCCGCTTAAAAGCAGCAACAATGTTGGCACAATAACATCACCCTCCACCCAATGGCCTGCCCCGGCAATGAGTGTGAGGGGGATAGCATGAGCAATATCAATGGCTACGAGTTCACGCAGTGGCAAAGTGGGGTAGAGCATCACCAGCACGGCCATGCCAATCGCCCCGGCCCCCACGGAGGAGAGGCTCACCATGCAGCCCAGCACAAAACCTAGCACAACCGTTAGCACCCGCGATTGCACCGGCCCACCAAGCTGATGCCGTAAGACCCATGCTTTTAAGGTGGGACGAAAGAGAATGGCAGGGGCGGTTATTAATAAGCAAATACCCAATGAGACACGAATAACCTGCGCCATTTCTTGCGGGGAGCCTATATGCCGCAGCCAAAGGAGCGCGACTGCCACACCGGGAAGGCTGCCAGACATCATCCACAACACGATAGACCAACGCACCGGCCCACATCGCCTATGTAAAAACGTGCCAAACAACTTCGTCATCGCGGCATAGATGAGGTCCGTCCCCACCGCTGCTTTAGGATGAATCCCACAAAGGAGGATAAGCAGCGGGGTCATGAGGGAGCCGCCGCCAACGCCCGTCATACCCACTAAAAACCCCACTAACGCACCGGAGATGACATAAGCAAAATGCTGCATCACCCTATCCTCCCTTAAAGGTGGGGCTTACCGTAATGGGTAAACTCCTCCCGTCCCGGCCTTTGCCTTGGCAAAAACCGGCTTCTTTTCCCTAAATAGACAGTCCTTACGGCCTGAGCGGCTTACCGTACGGCTTTATGCACAGCGTCTGTTAAATGCTGTACGCTACGGGCCACATCCCCATCACCGGGGACAATGACATCTGGCGTCTCTGGTGGCTCATAGGCAGCGGATACACCGGTAAAGGAGGCAATCCGCCCCTTCTCAGCCTGTGCATAAAGCCCCTTCGGGTCACGCTGGCGGCAAAGCTCTGGTGCGGTATCAACAAAGACCTCATGCCAATCCTCACCGATAATCGCCCGCGCCATGGCACGATCCTGCGCTAAAGGCGACACCAAAGCGACCAACACAATCTGCCCACTCTCTGCCAAAATCCGCGCCACATGCGCGACACGGCGGATATTCTCCCGCCTATCCTCTGGGGAGAAGCCGAGGTCGCTACACAAGCCGGAGCGCACCGTATCGCCATCTAACACTGTGACATTCAGCCCTTCATGGCTGAGAGCCTCCTCAGCATGGCGGGCGATAGTGCTTTTGCCAGCACCGGGTAAACCTGTCAGCCAGAACACAGCACGCTTATGCCCGCGCAACCCTGCCCGAACAGCCTCACTCACACCGCTTGCTGTAGGATGAATGGCATGCGCCCCATCTGCCAACGCAGCTGGGCCGATAAGCGGCGCCCCACCGACAATCTTCTGATGCCGGTCCACCAATACACCGCGCCCATCTGGCATCCCCGGTGCAAAGGGATCGAACAAGATATTCCGTGCGACCGCCAACGTAATCTCGGCAAAACCATCGGGGGGAACTTCATCAGCGGGGCTGAGGGTGAGGTCATCCAGATTCACCACCGCATCAATCGCCGCAACCGTCACGTCATATTCCGCTGTGGCTAAACGTAGGCGGAAGCTTTCACCCACATGCAACGGTTCACCACGCAGCCAAAAGAGCCGTGTTTTCAAACGCGCCGCTTTCAATGGGGCAGCGGCTTCATCCCCCGCAGGAAAGAGCAAATCCCCACGGTCTGGTACGAGGTCAGGCTCTAAGCGCAAAGCAATGGACTCACCAGCACCTGCAACAGGCTCATGCGGGGCATGCCAACGGCAGACCTCCGCCACGGTGGCCTCCTGCCCTTGCCCGCCAATCACCAGCCGGTCCCCCTCCCGCACTGTGCCGCGCTCAATACGGCCTGCGACATAACGCACACCTTCAAAACGATACACATCTTGCACAGGCATACGCAAAGGCAGCGCATGACGAGAGGCTGGCGGCTGAATCTGCGCTAGGGCCTCCAACAAGGTTGGGCCTTTATACCATTCTGCCCTCTCCGAGCGGGTAGCGATGTTATCGCCATCCCGTGCCGAAGCAGGAATGACCTGCTTAACATCAATCTCCAACCGGGCTAACAACTGGCGAATATCGCCCTCGACCTGTTTAAGCTTTGCCTCATCAAAATTGATGCTATCAGCCTTATTAAGCAGCACAATCACATGACTAATGCCGATGAGCCGTAGCAACATCGCATGGCGGCGTGTTTGCTCGCGCACGCCCTCAGCTGCGTCAACCACCAGCACGGCAGCCTCTGCATCCGCTGCACCAGTAATCATATTCCGTAAAAATTGCCGATGACCCGGCGCATCGACAATCACAAAATCCCGCCCATTTAGCTGGAAAGGAATGCGCGTGGAATCCACCGTCACGCCTTGGTCCCGCTCAATCTGAAGGGAATCGAGCAGGAAGCTCCATTCCACAGCAAGGCCACGCTTACGGCTACTCTCGACAATCTGGACGAGGCGGCCATCAGGCAGGCTATCTGTATCGTATAACAAACGGCCAATCAGGGTGGATTTGCCATGGTCCACATGGCCAACAATCACAATCGGCGTGCTAACACCATGACGAACCTGCGTAGAAGATGAATGAGGTTGTGTCATCGTTAAAGCTCTCCTCACAAATAGCCAGCAACGCGGAGACGCTCAAACGCATCTTCTGATTCATGGTCCATAGCGCGGCCCGCCCGCTCGGACGTGCGGCTTGTCTCAAGCTCGGCAATAACCTCCGCCACGGTGGAGGCTTGGCTTTCAATCGGGCTGGTAATGTCTTGGTCGCCTAGCGAGCGATAACGATTGCCATCTTTTGCGAAATAGAGGTCCACTAGCGGAATATTCTCGCGCTCAATATACCGCCAAATATCTAGCTCCCGCCATGCCAGCAGCGGATGAACACGCACATGCATCCCCTCCTCATAAGGGGTAGCATATTGGTCCCAAAACTCTGGCGGTTGGTTCCGCACATCCCATTGATGGCTCGCCCCGCGCGGGCTAAAGACGCGCTCTTTAGCACGGGTCGCCTGCTCATCCCGCCGGATACCAGCCACAACACCGCGGAACTTATGCTTATCAATCAAATTCGCTAACCCGACCGTCTTGCGTGCAGCAGAGCGTGCAGCGGGGGGGAGAGACGGGTCCATCTCCTCCACGGGGGGACATTCCCCTAAAATGAGGTCTAAGTTCCATTTTTTGGCGTATTCATCACGAAACGCATACATCTCGGGGAACTTCTTACCCGTATCCACATGCATCACGGGGAAAGGCACATGACCCATAAACGCCTTACGCGCGAGCCAGACCATCACGTTACTATCTTTGCCTAAAGACCATAGCAGGGCCATAGGCTTCAGCTTACGATAAGCCTCCCGCAGGATGAAGATGCTCTGGGCCTCTAATTGGTCCAAACCATCCATAATATGTGCGTCTTGCAGAGCCATGCCTGCTCCCTTTCCTTACTGATAAACCCGATAGTCGGGCGTCATTCTACGGGCCGTTCCGCTAATAAAGCCGTGGCTGAAATCTCTTCCTTATCCGCACCGGGTGGCGGCGTAACAGGCACAGGGCGATGTAGGCCACATTCCGTTTTCGCAAGCCCAGCCCAGCGGCCTGCGCGGCTATCCTCACCCGCACCAACGGGCCTTGTGCAAGGCTCACACCCAATAGAGCGATAACCACGCGCAACAAGAGGATGAGCAGGCAAGGCTTTCTCCTTCATAAAGTCAGCAATCTGCGCCTCACTCCACCCAGCAAGAGGGTTAAGCTTTACACTGCCATCCGCCTGCCGCTCAGCCACTGGAAGGGCTGCCCGCGTGGCTGCTTGCATACGCTTACGCCCCGTCACCCAAATATCAAACTCTGGCAGAACAACATCTAAAGGCTCTACTTTACGCAGGGCACAACACGCATCAGGGTCGAAGGCCACAAGCTGGCCCTCCGGGTCACGATACTCGACCTCTTTACGCGCAGGCTGGAGGGTGCGGACATCCTCCAACCCCAAATGCTGGCTTAGCTCATCACGATAGGCCAAAGTCTCCGGGAAATGCCGCCCTGTATCGAGGAAGAAAACCGGCACGGCTTTATCCTGCGCGGCAATCTGCGCGAGTAATACGGCGGACTCCGCCCCAAAGGATGAAATCACCGCCACGCGACCGGGAAAACGTGCCAAAACAGAGGCCAGCACACGCCCTGTTTCCTCCTCTGACGCAGCAACAACCCCCTGATGAGGAAGGGTTTGAAATTCATCCTCCGAGACTGCCACGTACCCTGCTCCTGCATCTTTAATACGATAAGAAAGAGAGTAATTGCATAATCCACTAACTTCAATGTGTATTTTATATAAAAAATGAAAAAAGATCATTTTTTGATGATATAAAGATAGCTTTGTAAAGAAATTCAGCCAAAATATTTGCTTTTATTAAACTATTTATATTCGTTGTTTATTCTCTCGCAGCATCCTTAAAAGCGGAAGGTCAACGTAGAGAGCATATAGGTCCCATTCTTTCCCCCCGCTTGCCGCATCCGATGGGTAAGAAAAATAGCCCCACCATCAAGCTGCCAATTCACATGCTGTTGAAGCTGAAATTGCACCTGCCCTTGCGGTTGTAACCCCACGGCACGTCCCGCCGCCCTTAGACGAGACCCCGCTAAAAAGGAAAAAGGCGATGAGGAGTTATACAGCCCATCATGCACGCTCTCTCGCCATAAATACGGCACACGAATACGGATATTCATAAAAGGGCGAGGCGCAATGCTCATAAGCGGGCCTGCACTAATAAGGTTAGCCCGCGCTATCGTCCGTGTGAGGTCGAATGTCGCATTACGCGGGGAGAAAGGGGCCGAGAATGTTCCCTCCGTACCATGCGCGCGACGATTATCCCCCCCGCTATAAGCCTCCGCCTGCACACCGAGGAAGGGATGTAAGGAGGAGGAAGAATGACGCCAGCCCGCCACCCCACGCACAGCCCATGCGCTCACTGGGCGGCTGCCGATAGCAGATTTACTCGGATGGAACCGCCCTGCCTGATAAACGCCACTAACATCATACTCAAAGGCGGGGGCCGAGCCATACCAGCGAAACCCGCCATTTTGGCGCGTCTGCGTGCCAGCCTCGCTTCCTTTAAGCTGGGCGATAGCAGCAGACTTCCCCCCATAATGAAAGCCCATCCAAAATAGGTCCAAAAAAGAATGAACCTGCTGCCCCGCGATAGAAAAACGCGGCAGAGCGACCGTAACATCGCCCCCATAAAGGCGCGTTCCATCATCAAATCCGCCGCCCATGATGGTATCTCGCGTCACTTGTGTTGCCACAAAATTATACACATCAACCCGCACACGCTCCCACATGGCATAGCCTCGCGCGCCATTCCATGAGAGTTGCACATTAGGGGTCTCACGGGCGTAAATCAGCCATGAAGGGGCATCCAAAAATTGCTGCCGCCCGACCATTACGCCCGTTTTAGCACCTAGAAGCTTCTGCTCGTAACGAACAAAAAGCTGCTGCAAGCCAAGCCTACGCCGCCATGTCGCGTTATAGCCGTAATAATTCCACCCTGCGGCCTCGCCATTATTAAGCTGCCCGAATATCTGCCAATGCGTGCCGAGATGCAGCTCTGCCCCCAACAAATTACGCACTGTAAACCGGCCAGAATGACGCTTACCCACTGTGCCAAGCATCGGGCTGGATTCATACCAGTTCCGAATCCGTGATTCCCCGGAGAGGGTCAGCCAAATACTGCCTGATTCATTCAGACGAATCGCTTTTAGAAGGTCCAGAAAATCCGTGTAATTCTTCGGGTCTTTTTTGCTGCTCCAATCCTCAGCCCATGGGGCCACACCATAAACCCCCACCGGGCCAAAACCTGCGAACTCCCCATTCCCCCAATTAAAAGCCCCCCAATCGCCCTGATGCCGCTTTTTAGAACGATTCTGCTCCAGCGTGACACGACGTGGTTGGCCAATCACCCCCGCCCCCGGCATGACCTCCACCGCTGGCGGGGGCTTATCCTCTGCCTGTAACGGCCCTACCCCGCCAAAGCACGCCGATGCCACCATCACAATAGATGCCCATACAGGGCCATCCCATTTTGACACATCACCGATGATATACGCACGAGCATGGCGTGATGACGAGACGGAGGGCATGGGACATCCACTTATACGATATGTAATAGTACAATATATTACATATGTTTTTATCCCCTTTGTGAAGTCGTGAAATTATAATTCCACGATTATTTTTCCGATTCTACGCCACACAATCTTGCAAAAAGCGGGCCATGGCCTGTCCACGATGGCTGAAACGGTTTTTCTCCTCCTCGGTCATTTCGGCAAAACGGCGGCTCTCCCCTTCAGGGATAAAGATAGGGTCATAACCATGGCCATGCGTCCCACGCGGGGGCCATGCGACATAGCCATGACATGCCGCCTCTACCATACGATACGCCCCATCAGGCCACGCCACACATAAGACCATAACAAAAGAGGCCCCTTTATCAGCAGAGCCACTGGCCTGCATCGCCTCATATACGCGGTTCATCGCGAGGGTCATATCACGCTGCGGACCAGCCCAGCGGGCGGAATACACACCCGGCTTGCCGTTAAGGGCTGCAACGCAAAAACCAGAATCATCTGCCAAAGCAGGCAGGCCGGTTGCTTTTGCTGCGGCCGCGGCCTTAATCAGCGCATTCCCGGCAAAATCCGCTGCGGTTTCCTCTGGCTCTGGCAAATTTAATGCCGCTGCGGAGCGGACTGTAATGCCGCTCTCCGCCAATAAGAGGGAGAACTCTCGTAATTTACCTTGATTATGGCTAGCAAGGACAAGCTCACTCCCCCGCGCTAGGCGGCGCATTTTATCTTCATAATGCGGCATAAAGCTTAGCCTCCCTTTTTACGAGTGAGAGCTTCTTTCTGCACGGCAAAGAGGGTCTGTGTGCCTTTCTGTGCAAGGTCAAAAAGCTGTTGGAACTCCTCCGGGCGGAAGGGGCGATCCTCCGCTGTGCCTTGAATCTCCACAATCCCGCCATCGGCTGTGAGGACAAAATTGGTATCGGCCTGCGCGCTGCTATCTTCTTGATAATCAAGGTCCAACACAGCCCCGGCCTCTGTCAAACCACACGATACAGCTGCGACTTGTGCGGTCAGAGCTTTGCTTTTGCCCATCCCCTCCAACGCATGCGCCAGGGCAACCCATGCCCCGGTAATGGAGGCACAACGCGTCCCGCCATCGGCATTCAGCACGTCACAATCTAGCGTAATCATACATTCGCCAAGGGCTTTAAGGTCCACGCAAGCCCGAAGGGACCGCCCAATGAGCCGCTGAATCTCCTGCGTGCGGCCTGATTGCTTACCCCGTGCTGCCTCGCGGGAGCCACGCGTATGAGTCGCGCGCGGTAACATGCCATATTCCGCCGTTACCCACCCTTGGCCCTGCCCTCGCAGGAAAGGTGGCACCCGTGTCTCGACCGAGGCCGTGCAGAGCACTTCCGTCCCCCCTACGCGAATCAGCGCAGAGCCTTCCGCATGAGTAGCAAAGCCTGTCTCGATTGTAACAGAACGGAGGGCATCGGCAGCGCGACCGGAGGGACGTGTAACCATGAACTAAATCCTTAACTCTTTTTAAAACAAGCCCCACAATAAGGCTTATCCTATGGGCGTCCAGCACCGTACCATAAAACAGAGCCTATGAGGCTGCCTCCCGTTTTTTTATTGACCATGTTATAGAGGGCAGCATGACGCGTTCTTCTATGCTGCCAGACAGCCCGCCACCGCCTTTTCAGAAGCCCCGTTTCCGCCGTTGGCGGTTCTTACTAGGGGCTGCGCTTAGCCTTTGCACGCTTGGCCTTGCCACCCTTGTGCTGGTGGGTTGGGGCTTATATGCCCATCTTAGTGCTAATCTCCCCAGCGTAGAGAGCTTGCAACATTACCAACCCCCCGTTGTAAGCCGGCTATACACCGCTGATGACCAACTCATGGCCGAACTCTCGCACGAGCGGCGTATTTATGTGCCCATCCGGGCCATCCCCCCACGTGTGCGTAACGCCTTCCTCGCTGCGGAGGACCAAAATTTCTATTCCCATGGCGGGGTGGACCCTTTAGCGATGCTGCGTGCTGGGGTGACGGATATTATCAGCATCCTCACCCATCAGGGTAAGCGTCCCCTCGGGGCCTCCACCATTACCCAACAGGTCGCTAAGGTCATGCTGCTTAATAATAACAGCCTGACCATCGACCGCAAAATACGCGAAGCTCTGCTTGCGATGCGTATTGAGCGCACCCTCTCCAAAGACCGTATTTTAGAAATCTATCTTAACGGGATTTATCTGGGTAATGGGGCTTATGGTGTAGAAGCCGCCGCTCAGACTTATTTTAACAAAACGCTCGACCAACTTAGCAATGCCGAGGCTGCGATGCTGGCCAGCATGCCTAAATCCCCTAGCAATTATAATCCCTTCCTCCACCCTAAAGCGGCGATGTGGCGGCGCAACTGGGTGCTGGACCGGATGAGCGAGACACGCGCCATCACCCCAGAGGATGCCCAGCAAGCTAAGCAAGACCCGCTCATCCCCCAAGGCTATACGCGCTTCGGCCCCTTGCAGGATTCCGAATGGTTCGCCGCAGAAGTCCGCCGCCAGCTCACCACCCTCTATAGTGAGGAACAAACCACCGAGGGCGGGTTGGATGTCCATACCAGTTTGGATGCTCACCTCCAGCAAGTCAGCACTCATTTATTACGGGAAGGGCTCATCAATTATGCACGCACGCATGAGGGCTGGCACGGCCCTGTAGGGCACCTAACCAGCCTGACAACATGGCAAGATGACCTCCCCAGCCAGAAGCCTCCCGCAGGGATGCTCTCCTCATGGCGGTTAGCCGTTATACTCTCCCCAGCCCCAGTAGTGCATGTTGGGTGGGTGAGTGGCCATACAGCCCACACCGCCACACTCCGCAAAGCTGATGAGAGCTGGAGCCGGCGCACTCATCCACTTCTCCCCGGTCAAATCGTGATGATTGAACCGCAAAGCGATGGCTCCGCAGCACTAGAGCAAATCCCCCAAGTGGAAGGGGCTACCGTCACGCTGGATGCCCATACAGGCCGTGTGCTGGCCCTTGTGGGGGGCTGGTCCTTCCAGCAAAGCCAATTTAACCGTGCCACACAGGCCCAACGTCAACCGGGGTCCTCCTTTAAGCCGCTCGTCTATCTTGCTGCGATGGAGCGGGATATTTCCCCCTCTGAAACATTTGATGATTCCCCCATCAGCTTTGGGGATTGGAAGCCGCAAAATTACGAGCATGATAATTGGGGCCCCACCACGTTGCATGATGCCCTGCGGGAGAGCCGTAACCTCGTCACGATTCGCGTTGCCGCGCATCTAGGGATGAAGGCTGTTAGCGATATAGCGGTACGCTCTGGCATGGTGAACAATATGCCGCCTTACCTGCCCGCTGCCCTCGGTGCGGTGGAGACAACCGTCCTTAAAGAAGCTGGGGCCTATGCTGCTATCGCCAATGGTGGCCATAGCATCACCCCTAGCCTCATCGACTATATCCAAAACCCAGATGGGACAATTATTTGGCGAAATCAGGCTAATCACCGTACCGTCACAACGGAGAATGGCCTGCCTGTCATCCATGATGACCGGCCCGTCCTCGCCTCCCCGCAAAGTGCTTATCAAATCACCACCATGATGCGCGATGTCATTGCCCGTGGGACTGGTGTGCGCGCAGGTGTGGGGATTGACCGCCCCATCGCCGGGAAAAC
This sequence comes from Bombella sp. ESL0385, assembly GCF_009725755.1. Lineage (GTDB taxonomy): Bacteria > Pseudomonadota > Alphaproteobacteria > Acetobacterales > Acetobacteraceae > Bombella > Bombella pollinis. The sequence continues at coordinate 287,187 of NZ_WNIJ01000001.1, read as the reverse complement.
CGGGACAAGCCAAGATTATCATGACGCATGGTTTGCAGGCTTCTCGCCCGATGTCGTCACTGTGGTGTGGATTGGTTATGATAACCCCCGCAGCCTCGGTAAGAACGAGACAGGCGGCCATCTCTCCGGCCCTATCTGGAATGGCATCATGAAAGCCGTTTTTGCCACCCGTCCCAAACTGGACTTCCCCACCCCAGAGGGCATGACCTTGGCAGAATATGACACAGGGCGCATCCGGGCGATTGATGCGTTTAAACAGGACCAGATTCCAGGAGCATCCGTCCCACTGCATGGCTTTGGCGATGGGACACAAACCCTTACTGCGGCCGATACGGGTGCGGATATGATTCCTGATTCTGAGACCGATATGCCCAGCAGCACCCCCAACAACACATCCGGTTCTGCTAACCCTGCCAATAGTGATGCCCCCCTTCCCCCCCCTACACCCATGGCGGCTACGCCAGCCCCCAGCACTCCCAACACGACACCAAACACCACAGGGGGAGGTGACATTGGCGTTGGGGGGCTATACTAAGGCAGCATCACTAACCATAGGAATAAGGAGAACGCCTCATGTCGGCTGAGACCGAAGCCCTCTCCGAGCAAATCAAGCAGTCTGTTGCACTGCTGAGGAGGCATCTTTGACTGGGATGCCGCCAAAACACGCCTTGCTGAGCTAAACCACCTCGCTGAGGACCCAGAGCTTTGGAATAATCCAGACGCTGCCCAAAAAATGATGCGCGAGCGCACCATGCTCGCTAATCAGATTGAAGGGGTCGAGGCCTTAGAGACTGAAGTGCAAGACACGCTCGACCTTGTCGAACTTGCCGAGATGGAGAATGACGAGGCTGTCATCCAAGATGGCCTGACCACTCTGCGTGCCTTAGCCGCCCAAGCCCAACAGCGTGAGACGGAGAGCCTTCTCTCTGGTGAGGCCGATGGGAATGACTGTTACCTTGAGGTCAATTCCGGCGCGGGAGGGACCGAGGCGCAAGACTGGGCCGAGATGCTGCTGCGCATGTACACACGTTGGGCCGAGCAACATGGCTATAAAGTCACGCTGATGGAAAGCAGCGCAGGCGAGCAAGCGGGGCTAAAATCGGCTACGATTCTCGTAAGCGGCCCCAATGCGTATGGCTGGCTGAAAACCGAAGCCGGGGTACATCGGCTTGTCCGCATCTCCCCCTTTGACGCTGCTGCACGCCGTCAGACCTCCTTCGCCTCCATCTATATCTCCCCCGTTGTGGATGATTCGATTGAGATTGAAGTCCTCGATTCTGACCTCCGAGTCGATACATTCCGTGCTTCTGGTGCGGGGGGCCAGCATGTGAATAAAACGGATTCGGCTATCCGTATTACGCACATCCCCACCGGCATTGTTGTGGCCTGCCAGACAGACCGCTCCCAGCACCGCAACCGTGCCACTGCGATGGAGATGCTGCGTGCCCGCCTTTACGAAACTGAGCTGCAAAAGCGGGAGGCTGAAGCCTCCGCCGCTGAAGCAGCTAAGACGGATATTGGTTGGGGACACCAAATTCGCTCCTACGTTCTCGCACCTTATCAGCTGGTCAAGGACTTGCGGACGAACATAGAGAAAGGCAACCCCGATGCCGTTCTTGATGGTGATTTAGATGAGTTCATGGCCGCGTCACTCGCCCAACGTGTAAGCGCAACACGCTCCGAAGCCAGTGCAACCGCACAATAACGGCGTACGCGCCTAAATGGGATGCCCTTCATTTAAGAGGGCATCCCACCACGACCAAAGGGGTGATCCTCCCCCATCAAGAGCAAAACTTGTCATTTTTATAGGCAGCTCTGGTGTAACTTATACACAGAGAGCAATCTCAAAAACGTGATTTTAGAGACCAAAAAACCCTCAAAAATAGCCATTTATTAACCATCTCATAAGTTATGCACAATTTTCTCTTTAGTTATACACACTCTCTTATGCGAAAGAGTCGCATATAATATCTTGCATAGAGGCCCCCGCTTAGGCCATCTTGACACCAGAAACTAGACGGGACTGGTCCCGTGTAGGCATGGTGTATGAGCTGAGATAACAAAGGGGCAAAGAGTTTTGCTATGAAAAGCTACGCTGCCTTACAACGTAGGCCGATTGACTATATCGTTGCCGCTGTTGTGGCTTTTCTTGCCATTGGGTTGGTGGTCTATGCCCTCACGCTCAATAAGGCAGAGAAGACCGAGCCTGCACACCCGCCGATTCAAACGGTCATCATTGCAGAGGCACCACCTCCCCCACCACCGCCACCGCCGCCTCATCCGGTCATGGTGCAGCCACCACCACCTTATATCCCTCCCCCGCGCATTAAGCTGCCACCGCCGCCTAAGCCGCCTATCCATCATAGCGCGCAAAAAGTGCCTCAACCTAAAGTGGCTCCTACATCTGTCGCGCCTGCTGCCACATCGGCCTCGGCAGCGTCCAGCAGCAGTAGTGGCAGTGGTGATAGCACCTCCGATAGCGACCATGCTGCTGGGGCTGTGCCGATTAATAATGTGCGGCCAGAATATCCTGAAGAAGCCCAAGAGGAGAGCCGGGAGGGCTCTGTGACGGCTTCATGCGATATTCTCACCAATGGCAAGCCCGCTAATTGTAAGTTGCTCAGTGTAAAAGGAGGGCATGATTTTGCCGAAAGCGCACTCAACTTCCTAGAACGCTCCCCCGTACGCTACCAACCCGCTGTGGCTGGCGGACAACCCATTGTTGAACATAACCACGTCCTGCATGTGGACTTCACCCTCGGTGATGATGAATGAGTATCGCCTCATCCATCACCCGCTTATTTGCCCTGACCACAGGGTCCGTTAAGAAAACGCACCTTGCGTTGATAGACAAGGATATGAGATTCATGACCAGAATGCTCCGCCTTCCCCTGACACATACCGCCTCTAAAGCGCGTCCATTCTACGGTACGGCTTTGGCCTTAATCCTTGCAGCTATGCCGCTTTCCTCTGCGGCGTTGGCTCAAGAGGCAAGCCCTGCTGTACCGCCCGCGGGGGCGAGCGCACCAGCCCAGCCCCCCGCTGGGGCAACAGCTCCCGCACAAGCCCCCGTTACAACAACTGCTCCGGCTCAACCGCCAGCAGGGGCGACTAGTGACGCACAGCCTCCCGCTGGGACCGAGGGCAATGCCCCTGTCACAGCAACCCCCGTCAGCGACAAACCCGCTGATGATGCCTCAAAAGAGAATCCCTATGGGCTGAAAGCCTTGTGGAAGAATGGGGACATCATCGCCCGTGGCGTCCTGCTGATTATGGCTCTGATGTCCTTAGGGACATGGATTATCATGGTCAGCAAGTTCATTGAGCAATCCCGTCTCTTTAGTGCCTCCAAAGCGGCAGACCGGACCTTCTGGACACAAAAGACCATTCAAGAAGGGGCGAAAACCCTCAAGCCCACCTCGCCCTTCCGCTATATTGCGGAGACAGGCATCATCGCCGCGCAGCATCATGAAGGCTCCATGCGGGATTCAATCGACCTGCAATCTTGGACAGCCATGTCCATCCAGCGCGCGTTAGAGACCATCAATACACGTTTGCAAGCGGGTCTCGCCTTCCTCGGTACGGTTGGCTCCACATCGCCCTTTATCGGGCTTTTTGGTACGGTTTGGGGTATTTACCATGCTCTGACAGCTATCGGCATTGCAGGGCAAGCCTCCATTGATAAAGTCGCTGGTCCTGTTGGTGAATCCCTCATCATGACGGCTATCGGCCTTGCTACCGCTGTCCCGGCTGTGTTGGGGTACAACCTTTTGGTGCGCCGTAATAAAGGAGCGATGGATCGCGTCCGTAATTTCGGCTCTGACCTTCACTCCGTTCTGCTCGGCGGCTATCGGCATGAAGATGGCCTGAGCGAAGCCGTGAAGGATGACAGCCCCACCACGACAACCACCAGCACGCGAGTCTAATCATTATGGCTATGAACATCGGTAACGGTGGAGATGATGACGGCGAGGTGGTGTCGGCTATCAACACCACGCCGCTTGTTGATGTCATGCTGGTGCTGCTTATCATCTTCCTCATCACCATCCCGGTAGCGACCCATACGGTTAAGGTGCAGCTACCGGTGGACCGCAACCAGCCAACCAAGACCAAACCGGGCAATATTGTGTTGGCTGTCACCGCTGATGGGCAAAGCTACTGGAACACCACCCCCCTCACCGGGCATAAGGACCTCCTCAACCGCCTTATGGAGGCAGCACGCCAGCAGCCTCAACCGCAAATCCAAATCCGTGGCGATGGGTCTGTCCAATATATGCCCATCGGTCGGATTGTAGCGGCGTGCCAAGAGGCTGGCATCCAACATGTGGACTTCATCACCGAGCAACCACACGACTAACCCCCTCTATTTACCTAATCTGTAACAGAGGCCCCATTTTCTGCCCCCTCTTTGGGGGCCAAACCGGACGAACATTTTGGGAGGTCCATCATGGCTATGGGTATTGGCTCTAGCAGCACTCATGAAGATGAAGCCATTGTCGATATCAACACCACCCCGTTGATTGACGTCATGTTGGTGTTGCTCATCATGCTCATCATCACCATCCCCCTCCAAACTCATTCCGTGGCGATTGACCTCCCCCAAGGCAACCCGCCTCCCTCGGCGATACAGCCACAAATTGTCACGATTAGCATTAATTACGACAATTCATTGAGCTGGAATGACATGCCCATCCCCTCTGAGGATGCTCTCCAAGCGCATATTAACGAGGCCGTACATCCTGCAACGGGGGACCAGCCCGAAATCCATATCCGGCCCGACCGCCTTGCGAATTATAAAACCGTGGCTCATGTCCTTGCCGATGCCCAGCGCCTTGGTGTGACCAAACTCGGCATTGTAGGGTTAGAGCAAATGATGGAGGGCCAATAATCATGATGTTCCCATCTCTCAAACAGCCGCGCCCGTGGCTTTTAACAGCCCTAATTGGTCTTTCTGCCACCGGGGTTGCAGGGCTAACGCACACCCCTCTTACTCCCCTCGCCTTCAACACCGCTTATGCAGAGGATGAGCTAGGGCAAGAGGTTGGCAAGCCACTCCAACAAGCGCAAGCTGCTCTGGATACCCACCACCCTGCTCAGGCGTTAGAGTTCATCAAACGCGCGGATGCTATCCCGACAAAAACCGCTTATGAGAGCTACGTCATCGCCCAAATGCGCGCTGCAGCGGCAAGCCAAGCAGGTGATGTCCCAACGGCCTTAAAAGCGTATGATGTGCTCATCACTAATGAGCGCACAGCCCCTGCAACACGCCATCAAATGCTCATGGCCCAAGCCAGCCTTGCTTATGGGGCGCATGACTACCCTAGCGCAGCCCGTGCCGCCAGCCGCTACCTGCGTGAGGCTGGCCCTAACCCTGCGATGCAAACTCTCTTGCTGCAATGTTATTACCTCCAACAAGATTGGAAGGGCTTAACAGGGGTTGGGAAAGCCATCCTCGCCGCGGACCAAAAAGCCAAGCTCATTCCCGCGGAAAATCAGCTCCAAATGCTGGCGACTGCTTATGATAAGCTGCATGACATCACCAATAAGACGGGCATTTATGTCAAGCTGGTGAAATATTATGCACGGCCACAATATTGGCAGATGCTGATTCATGACCTCACGACGGACAGCACCTTGACCCCGCGTATGGTCTTTAACCTCCAACGCTTACGCCTCGCAACCGGGCTGCTTACAAACCCGGCGGAGTTCCAAGATATGGCCGAGCGTGCCGTCCAAATGGGGCTACCACAGCTTGCGCTTAATTTACTGGATGAAGGCTATAACCGTCATCTCCTCGGTACGGGGCCACAAGCAGCAGCCCAAGCGCGTTTCCGCGCCTTTGTGGCCCAACGCGCGAACGAGACACGCGCGGCTCTTCCTGCTGCTGTTGAACACGCCAAAACCTCACCAGATGCAGGGCTATCTCTCACAGCAGGTTATAATCTTGTCCTCAATGGGCAGGTGGACCAAGGCATCGCCCTGATGCAGCAAGGCCTCGCAAAACACCCGCATCAACCAGACCTTGCCCGTCTGACCCTCGGTATGGCCCTGCTGGATGGCGGCAAACGTACCGAGGCTATTGCCCTCTTTAACAGCGTAAATAGTGACGGTGCGGCCGATAATCTTGCGCAGTTATGGGCCGTCCAGCTTACCTCTCATGCCGCCTCTGCTGGAAAATGACATCATCTTCATAAAACTCACCCTTAAAACTATGTGAATCTTTTGAGAAAAGAGCGATTCATTCGCTCTATCTTGTTCTCCTTTTGTGAGGCCACTCTGAATGCTTAAACCTCTACAGCCCGTTGCGATGAGGCAAAAAGGCTTCCGCGCTATTATATCAACGCTTTTGCTAGCATGCTTTGCGGCCTTTGCGTTTGTTCGCCCTGCTTGTGCTGCCGATGCCTCTAGCAACACTGGGCTAAGTGATGCACAAGCCCGGCAGCTCATTTCTGTCCTAAGCAATGACTCTCAACGGCAGCAATTTTTAACGACCCTGCAAAACCTCGTTAAAGCGCAGCAAAATACAAAACATACCTCCCTGCTCACTATGGCACGGGATAATCTCACAGAGTTTGGGGAGCGTGCCCTCCAGCAACTCCATGTGCTGCATCAAAATATTATTGATTTTGGCGCGATTGGCCCTTGGCTAGGGGCCGTTCTGCATGATGCTGCCTTACAAAAAACAATTGCACATATTGCCCTGCGTGTTCTCATCATGCTGGCCGTAAGCTTTGTGCTGCTTTACAGCGTGCGCCTTGTTCTACGTCCCCTTCGCCGGCGCATTAACCGTATGGCTAAGGAGCATAATAAAAAGGTTTTCCAAAACGCTGCCCGTAAGCTCCGCAAAGCAAATGCTGACGCTGAAGGCCTTGCTCAACACGCCACAGATGAGGCTACCTCCGCAAAAACAACATCATCTCATGATGATGCTGAATCCGTACAAGCCACTTTAGAGGAAAGCCTGCGCCATCAAGGGGCCTTAACACAGCTTATGCTATGCCTACGCCGCGCTCCTTACGCGCTGGCATGGGCAGGGCTAGAGCTCCTCGCGATTGTCATGTTCCCTCTCGTCACTTTGTTGATGGAGGTCCTAGACCCCGCCCCTACCCCCCAAAGCGACCATGCTCTTTGGAGCATTACATGGTTAGTTGGCATTGGATTGGGCCTATGGGTGATTCTCCTACGCATTTTCCTTGCGCCAGAAGCCCCATGGCTGCGGCTCAGCATCCTGCATGATAGGACAGCAAACTTCATCTTCCGCTATCTCCGCCATATTGGTTACATCATTGCGTGGGGGTTTGCGGCATTAGATGTCATCGCGACAATGAGTGTTCCTAGCCCTGTTCTCCACGGATTGCAAAAGCTGCTTATACTGGTCGTCCATTTCCTCTTAGCGGTCATGATTATCCGCTCACGCGGGATTGTGCGCCGTGCTTGCCAACTTGTGGGAGCCAATAACCGCCATTTACAGTCCCTCATGTCTGTCATTGCTAAGGGATGGTGGATTGTCGCGCTCTTCTTTGACGGTGCGCTATGGCTCGTTTGGGCTGCCGATATTGCTGGGGGGTACCAACTCATCCTGCAATTATTCGTGCGGACTATTATCGCGCTAGTCATTGTCCGCGTTGTAAGCATCCTCATCTATGGTGGATTAGAACGCTTCATGCGCGCTTTGAATGACTGGAACCTTAATGGAGAAACCCTAGCACGCATCCGCCGTTATTATCCGGCCGCTACAGCGATTATTCGCATCATTATGGCCGTTATCACCATCTTGGCCCTTGCGATTGCATGGGGGGCCCCTGTTTATCTGCTCATGGGGCAGAACACTCTTGGCCCGCGCATCTTCCAAGCTGCTCTCACCATTCTCGTAGCCTTGATTATCGGTGTGGTTGCTTGGGAAGTGGCCAATGTGACGATCGAGCATCATATCCGCCGCCTTGATGCACAAGAGGGCCGCGATACCAAAATCCGCGTAGCACGGCTGCAAACATTAACGCCGATGTTCCGCATCCTCTTTCTCCTCATCTTGGCTGTTATTATTGGGCTGACGGTTCTCTCCCAATTAGGCATTGATACCGGGCCATTAATTGCCAGTGCGTCTATCTTCGGTGTGGCCTTGGGTTTTGGCTCTCAAAAGCTCGTCCAAGACTTCATTAGCGGGATCTTCTTGCTTTTAGAGAATGCCCTTACCGTTGGTGATGCTGTCACACTTAATGGGACATATGGGGTGATTGAGCGTCTCTCCCTGCGCTCGGTGCATGTACGAGCAAATGATGGGTCCATCAATATCTTCTCCTTTAGCTCACTCAGCCAAGTGACCAACTATAACCGCGACTTCTCCCGCGCTATGATTCTCGCAACTGTGGATATTGAAAGCGATACGGACCAAGTAGCGGCTATTCTGGTCGAAATTGGGAAGGAGATGCGTCATGAGGCCCCTTATAAAGACCTCATCCTCGCTGATTTCGACCTCTGGGGCGTCTCGGCCATCGGCACATCCTCTGTCTCGGTTAAGGGGGTTTATCCCACCACCAATGCAGGCCGTTGGACAGTGGAATGGGAGTTTAACCGCCGTATGAAGAAACGCTTTGAGGAGCATGGCATCCAATATCCCCGCGAGGTCGTGGATATTCAAGGTGCTGCGTTGGAGAGATTTATCACCAATGCTGCCCCTTCTGGGGAGACCCCCCAACCCCCACAACACTAGCCCATAAAAAAGCCCCCTGACCTTACAATCAGGGGGCTTTCTTTTTAACGGACGTTACCGCGTCTTAGCGATTTGTCTCATCATATTTCTGCAAAGCCAACACCGCCCAAATGGCCGCCGGAATCCAGCCCAGAATGGTGATTTGCAGGATAAGGCAAATAATCCCAGCAAAAGGGCGACCAATGGTAAAAAAGGTCAGCCAGGGGATGAAAAAGGCTATCAATGTACGAATCATAATTAGTCCTCCCTATCATAAAGGGCAGTAGCAAAAACAGCGTTCCTCCCTTTTTGGAAGAACACCTTATCATCCTTAAAAAAAATACCAATATTATGAAAGTGTTATTCTCCTTCTCTATGAGGCTGCTAGATTAAATCGCCTCCATATACTCACCAAAGGACCTCTTCTATGATCATCGCTGAAGTTTCCTACCTCGCCTCACCTGAAGACGTACAAGCCCAACGCCCTGCTCATCGCGCCTTCCTTGATACATTATATGACCGCCGCTTATTACTGGCCTCTGGGCCTAAAACCAGCAAGGATGGTGGCATCCTCATCATTCGCGATGGCATTAGCCTAGATGAGATTGAATCCCTCTTAGCGGAGGACCCTTTTGTGACCTCTGGCGTAGGGCAATATCGGTTTATTGAGTTCGCAGCCGCCAAAACAGCCCCAGAGCTAAAAACACTAGCGCAATAAAGGGGCCGTCATGCTCGATACACTCTTAACAAAAGCCCGTAACAGGCCAGCCGTTGTTATTGGGGCAGGGACGATGGGCACGCGCATCGCCCTTATGCTCGCCACACAAGGGGGAGAGGTACGCCTTTTTGACCGCAGCGTGGAAGCCACCCAACGCGGACTTGCTTATATTCAACACACACTTCCACAGGTCATCCCTACCGTAAAAGGGGGGAAAGCCGGGCCTGTACATATCACCACCGCTCTGGACGATGCCTTAAAAGACGCATGGCTTGTGATTGAGGCCCTGCCGGAAAAATTGGACCTTAAAATAGATATTTTTGGCCAATTAGAGCAATACGCCCCCAAAGATGCCCTCCTTACAACGACCTCATCCTCCTTCCCCTCTCGTCACATTATTGGCCATGTGAAGGATACGCACCGCGTCTTTAACACGCATTTTATGATGCCACCGGATAAGCGCGCGGTGGAGATTATGTCCTGCGGGGCCACAGAGCCTAGCCTTATGGAAGGGTTAGCAGCTTACTTCACCCAGCTTGGCCTCTCACCTTATCTCCTAAAGAAAGAGAGCATGGGGTTTATCCAGAACCGCATTTGGGCGGCCATCAAACGCGAAGCTCTCTGCGTTGCGGCTGAAGGCATTACCGAGCCTGAAACGATCGACCGCATTTACCGCGAAACTATAGGAACCGCCCAAGGCCCCTTCCAGCTTATGGACCAAGTGGGATTGGACATCGTTTTACAAATTGAGGAACATTACGCAGCGGTATTCCCTCATCTGCCAGAGGCCCCACGCCAGCTTCTCCGCGAAATGATTGCCGAAAACCGGCTCGGTATCAAAACAGGCCGCGGCTTCTATAGCTATGGTAAAGAAACATCATGACCCATCAGCCCCTTCTCTACACGTTAGAAACCGAACCACCACGCATAATAATTCTCTCCCCCAAAGAAGGGCAGGTGCTCTCCCATATTGACCTCGGTTGGGGCACACCTGATGGCCTCTGGATTGATAAAGCCGAGGGCCGCCTTTATTGGACCAATATGGGCAAGGATTACGCCGCTGCTGATGGCACAATAAGCACCGCCCGGTTAGATGGACGTGACCATAAAACCCTCATAGGCCACGGCCTTGTCGTAACACCCAAGCAGCTTACCTCCGCCCCGCATTGTGAGCATCTTTATTGGTGCGACCGAGAGGGGATGCGCATCATGCGCTGCCGCCGCGATGGTAGCAATTTGGAGGTTCTCCTCCAAAGAGGCACCTTCCCCACAGATATGACAGATTGCACCCTCCATTGCGTTGGAATCGCCCTCGATACACATCATAATTACCTCTATTGGACCCAAAAAGGCCCCCCAAAAGGAGGCAAAGGCAGCATCTTCCGTATGGCATTAGAGCGGCCAGAGGGCATGGACCCCGCTCATCGTACAGATATAGACTGCCTCCTTTCGCATCTGCCTGAACCTATTGACCTGCATCTCTCCTCCGATGGCCACACCTTATGGTGGACAGACCGAGGCGGCCCCCCGAATGGCAGCAGCTTGAATGTTGCCCATGTAGATAAGCAGGGCCTACACGACCATCGCATCATCGCCCGAGACCTAGGAGACGCCATCGGCCTCGCTATTGATGAAGCAAAAGGATGCGCTTTTGTCAGTAATTTAGAGGGTGCGCTTTACGAGATTAACCTCACCACAGCAGAGGCACGCCTCCTCACCCAACAAGGCCCCATGACGGGTCTCCATCTCTTAACGCCATAAGACGCACCCTTCCCTCAAAGGAGGATATTCATGAAGCTTTATATTCCTTTATCATTAACTGCTCATATGGTCATATCTTTATCTTGACAGAATAAAGCGACCAGCTAAAAACTCATCTCACACGCGCTATGATTGGTGTGCGTGTCCCTCTTTCCTTGTGGTGGAAACGTCTGTAATACAGTACCCATCCACTCCTAAATGTTGAAAGGTATGCCCATGTCCCGGTCCTTTTCTCTCCCCCGGCGTCGTTTTCTTAGCCTTTCAACAGGGCTAGCGGGGGCTGCGACTCTTGGCCTTCTCGGTTCTGCCGCAGCTCATGCGGAGGAGCGCACGCTCAAAATCGGTATCATGTCCGGTGAGGATGAAGATATTTGGCGCGTTGTGAGCCAAAATGCGGCACAGCGTGGCTTGAGCCTTAAAATCATCACCTTCTCCGATTATAACACCCCTAATGAAGCCCTCTCCGAGCATGAGGTGGATGCAAATGCCTTCCAGCACAAGCCGTTCCTTGATGCGCAAAAGAAGGCCCATGGGTATGACATCGTCCCTGTAGGGGATACTTACTTCCAGCCGATTGGCCTGTACTCCCATAAATGGCACAGCCCTGCGGACATCCCTAAGGGGGCCCGCATTGGCATCCCTAATGACCCCAGCAATGAGGGCCGTGCCCTGCATGTGTTAGAGACACTTGGCCTCATTAAGCTTCCCAGCAATACGGGGCTTTTCCCCACTGTGCTAGATATTGCCGAAAACCCGCGTGACCTCTCTATTGAGGAACTTGATGCTGGTGTTGTTGGCCGCTCCCTGCCGGATTTAGACGCCGCGGTTGTGAATATGGACTGGGCGCGTAAGGCTGGCATCCCGCAGACAGAGCGCATTGGGGTAGAAGGCTTGGCCAACAACCCTTATGTCAATTTCATCTCTGTGAATGGGAATGACGCTAATGCACCATGGGTTAAGCCCTTGGTGGAGAGCTATCATCAACCTAATGTCCGTCAGGTGATTTTGGACCTCTATCACGGTACGGTCACCCCTGCGTGGTCATGAGGCCTATCCTTGACATCCAGCATGTAACCCATGCTTTTGGCCACCATACCGCCCTGCATGATATTTCCTTCTCTATCAAGCAAGGAGAGGTTGTTGGGCTGATTGGTCGCTCCGGGGCGGGGAAATCCACCCTTTTGCGCTGCCTCTGCGCGTTAGAGCGACCACAGCAAGGCCATATCTTGCTCGATGGGGTGGACCTCACCACCCAAACCGAGCGGCAACTTGTCCGCGCGCGGCGCAAGATTGGCTTGGTCTTTCAGCATTTTAATTTGCTTACCTCGCGCACGGTGGCGGGTAATATTGCCCTCCCCCTCCAAATCGCGGGCCGCCCCCGTAAGGACCATGCCAAACGCATCGCCGAATTATTGGCCCTTGTCGGGTTGGAAGGCTTTGAGGATAAATACCCCTCCCAACTTTCTGGCGGGCAAAAGCAGCGTGTCGGCATTGCGCGTGCCCTCGCCGCAGAGCCAACATTGCTCCTTTGTGATGAGGCGACCTCCGCCCTAGACCCGGAATCCACAAACTCCATATTGGCCCTCTTGGCCGACATTAACCGCACACTTGGCCTGACGATTATCCTCATCACACATGAGATGGAGGTTGTCCGCCGCTTTGCCCAGCGGATTCTCGTCCTTGACCATGGCCGCCTCGTGGAAGATGGCTCCTTGCTCGACATCCTGCGCGATGGGCAGGAGAACCAAACCTTACATAAATTGCTAGCCGATATTCGCCCTTCTCTCCCGGCCTTCATTGCTGAGAACCTCAGCCCCAGCCCCCTAGCTGAGCCACATAAAACCATCATCCGGCTGGTTTTGAGTGGGGATAGTGCTACAACCCCGCTCTTTAGTATGCTTTACGCACACTATGCCGTTAAAGCGACCTTACTCCAAGGTGGGGTTACGACCATTAGCCAACGCCTTAGCGGCGATATAATCCTCAGCTTAGAGGGAGAACATATAGAGCAAGCCTTGGCCTTCCTCAAAACAGCGACACAAAGCATGGAGGTTTTGGGCTATGTCCCCTCTCATCCTTAAGCTGATTCTCCAATCCACAGAACAAACGCTGGAGATGGTCCTCGCCTCCACAGCGATTTCCGTCTTATTGGGGCTGCCTCTTGCTCTATTTATGATTGCTACAGGTCCGCGCGGGCTTTATCGCCTCCCTTTTGCAGCGCGTCTTATTGGTATGATTGTTGATGCTGTACGGGCTGTCCCTTTCATCATTTTGCTCGTCCTGCTCATCCCTGTTACCCGCTTTGTTGCAGGGACCTCCTTAGGGACCGAGGCCGCCATTGTCCCACTCTCCATTGCGGGGATTCCTTACTTCGCCCGTATTGCAGAGATGGCATTGCGGGAGGTTGATTCCGGCTTGATAGACGCCGTACGCGCTATGGGCGGGACACGTCTAACCATCATCCGCTCGGTCTTGATTGCAGAGGCCATGCCGAGCCTCGTCACCGGGGTGACGGTGACGCTCATCTCCATGGTGGGGGCCTCTGCTATGGCAGGTGTGATTGGGGCCGGTGGGCTAGGCGACTTGGCCATTCGCTACGGGTATCAACGTTTCAACACCACTGTGATGTTCGGTGTGGTGGTGGTCCTCATCATCATGGTCAGCGTGATGCAGATTCTCGGTAATGCACTCGCTCGTTGGTTAAAGCACTAACAAACAGCGCGCCTCCACTCCCATTTAAAAAGCCCGCCTCCATAATGGGGACGGGCTTTTCTACACTGTACCTTAACGCCACACCCTCTCAGGCAACATTGAGAGCTTGCTCAACATCCACCAGCAGGTCATCAACATGCTCCACACCGATGGAGAGACGCACGGTGGACGATGTCACCCCGATGCGCTCGCGCACCTCTTTCGGCACGCCAGAATGGGTCATGGTAGCGGGATGGCTCGCTAAAGATTCTGTTCCGCCAAGACTGACAGCCAGCTTCATAATCTTCAACGCATTGAGGAAGCGGAAGGCCGCAGCCTCACCGCCCTCAATATCAAACGAGAAAGTTGATCCCGCACCGCTGCATTGGCGGGCATAAAGCTGCCCCTCAGCTGAGGAAGCCTCATAAAAAGGCGGGAAGTGCACCTTCTGCACCTTAGGATGATGGTTTAAGAATGTCGCCACACGCTCCGCATTCTTCGTGGCCCGCTCCATCCGCAAGCTCAATGTCTCCAAAGAACGGCCAAGCATCCAGCAGCTATGCGGGTCCAAATGCGTCCCAATCGCCCCGCGTAATTGACGCAGCGGGCGGGTCATCGCCTCACTACCCAGCACAGCCCCTGCCACAAGGTCGGAATGACCACCCACATATTTTGTCAGAGAATAGAGCGACAAATCTGCCCCATGCTTCAACGGATGCTGATAAAGCGGGCCGAGGAGCGTATTATCACACGCAATGACAGGCCGCTTTCCCTGCTTCGCCTCAATCTCTTCTGCAATGTGACGAATCAGCTTTAAATCCACCAGACCATTTGTTGGATTCGCAGGCGTCTCGACCAGAATCATCGCTACATGGCCCTCTGCCATGGCTTGCTCTGCCGCCTTCCGCATTAAGCCAGCATCAACACCATTGCTGCCTAACCCTACGGACTTCATCCCTAGAGAGGCCATAGTTTTGGTCAATAAAGTTTCCGTCCCACCATAAAGCGGCTGGGAGTGGAGAATCACCTCCCCCGGACGCACATACGCCAATAAGGTGGTCGCAATCGCGGACATGCCAGAGGAAAATAATACGCCCCTCTCTGCCTCCTCATAAACCGCCAAGCGGTCCTCTACAATCTCGCTATTGGGATGGTTAAAGCGGGAATAAACCAACCCCTGCCCTTTGCCCTCCGGTGGCTCTTTACGACCAGAGACGTAATCAAAAAAATCGCGCCCATCTTCCGCCGTGGGGAACACAAAGGTGGAGGTTAAAAATACCGGCGGCTTTACCGCCCCTTCTGAAAGAGCCGGGTCATACCCGTAATTCAGCATCTCCGTCTCAGGATGCAGCTTATGGTTGCCGATATGGGTTTTTTTATGATCTGACGCCATTGCGCTCTTCCTTCAGCGGGCTTTCACTAGCAGGATATATAGCTTGCTTTATATCCTACCTATCACGCTGAGTGATACCATATTCTCCAAAGAAAAACACCCTCACTCCCAATCGAGTAAGGGTGTTCCAGCAAGAACCATTCAGCGGTCAGAACGATGACCCGGCACCATACGCTCTACAATATGGTCCTTCTTAATAAACCGATGATACAACGCCGCCAGCACATGCAATGCAATAAACCCAGCAAATATCCACCCAAGCCACTGATGCAGCCCTGGCATCATCTCTGCAAGGGAGCCACTATCCATCACACTCTGCGGCAGGGGAATTAATGGCCAAGCCACAAGACCAAACAATACAAGCGGCATCGCCATGGCAGAGACCATCAACCAACCTGTTGCAGGTAGGAGAATCTGAAAAAGATACAAAAACCCCTCAACGCTGCCCGCCATTACACGTTGAATACCAGACATACCTTGCGGAAGTGGTGGGGCTTTATGCGTCAACCGCCATATAATCCGCACTGCAATTAGCAGCATCGTTATAATACCAACCGATTTATGCAGCTGATGTAACGCAACTGGATCACTCACAGAGGCATGATCCATATATAAACCAAGGGCTATCAAAAAAAAGATTAGCAGGGCAATCACCCAATGCAAAAGCATTGCCACACCGTCATAACGTGCCGGTTGCTCGCCCTGTAATTCCACCTTCGCCGACATGGCTTTCTCCATAGGTTGTATATAAAAAAGCGGCCTTTTCCTGAAAAGATCAGGAATAAGGCCGGCATCGTTATAAACAATTTTTACTTACTTGCTAGCGTTATCCACTTGCTGGAAAAGCTGCTCAAAACGGTCTTTCGCCTTGCCATACATCGGGGCTTTACGCGCTTGGGCCTCGTTATTAGCATTATCCACCACAACAAGCCCAACCATGCCAAAAGAATAATGCGGTAGGCATTTATAACCATACACGCCCGGTGTCGTGAACTTAATTGTCCGCTCTTGGCTAAAGGGCACGCTAAAGGACTGCGCTCCCTCAGGGATCATCCCCGGGATGGACTGCACATTATGCCCTCTATCGGTAGGGATAAAACGCACGCTATCACCAGAATGAATACGTACAACCCCCGGCTCGAAAGCATAAGCACCATCGCTGCCATGGGTCAGCATTTTAACATCGACTGTCGCCGCTGTGGCGGACAGGGCTGTTGCCATAAACAGGGCCAAAGCCCCACCTGCAAACTTAAACATACTATCCTCCACTTCTTAACAAACCGCCGGGGAAAGACCCCGGCGGAATGCTTTATCTACTCTTTCTTTGACAGAGAGAGCAAAGCTTAACGCTGAAGGTCAAAACGGTCCAGGTTCATCACCTTTGTCCATGCCTTCACAAAGTCGTTATAGAACTTCGCTTTAGCATCGTCAGAGGCATAAACCTCAGCCGCAGCGCGCAGCTCTGGGTTCGCACCGAAGACCAAGTCCACATCCGTGGCTGTCCACAGTTTCTGCCCTGTTGCGCGGTCAAAGCCCTCATAGAGGTCTTCCTGACCAGCAACCTTTTGCCAGCGTGTATCCATCGTCAACACGTTGGTGAAGAAGTCTTGCGTCAAGACACCGGGGGTCTTTGTCAGCACACCATTGGCGGAATGACCAGAGTTGATGTCCAGAGTACGCAGACCACCAAGCAGGACTGTCATCTCAGGGATGGTCAGACCCAGCGTGTCAGCCTTATCTACCATTGCGTTAAGCGGCGGTGTGTTATCGGCATCTGCACGATAGTAGTTACGGAAGGCATCAGCTGTCGGCTCCAACAGGTTGAAGGAGTTAACATCTGTCTGCTCTTGCGTTGCATCACCACGACCCGGTGCGAACGGCACCTGAATCTTCACGCCAGCTTTTTGAGCTGCATCCTCGATACCAACGCTACCGCCGAGAACGATGACGTCAGCCAGAGCAACCTTGCGAACGCTGTGAGCGTTAAACTTATCACGCACCTGCTCCAGCTTCGGCAGAACAGCCTTCAGCTCCTCAGGATCATTCACAGCCCAGCCATTTTGCGGCATCAGAGCCAGACGGCCACCGTTAGCACCACCACGGTGATCGGTCACGCGATGAGAAGACGCAGCCGCCCATGCTGTCTTGATCAGCTCACGGTCAGACAGACCTGTTGCCGCAATCAGCTTACGCAGCTCACGGACATCAGCCTGATTGATCGGCTTAGCCGGCATATTGATGGGATCCTGCCAGACGAAGGTCTCTTTCGGAACTTCGCTACCGAAGTAACGGCTCTTCGGCCCCATGTCACGCACAACCAGCTTGAACCATGCACGAGCAAAAGCATCAGCGAATTCATTCGGATGCTCAGCCCAACGGGCAAGAATCTTGTGGTAAACCGGATCCGTCTTCAGCGCGATGTCCGTTGTGAACATCATGATCGGACGCATCTTGGAAGGATCGTTCGGGTTGGCCGGGTCTGGAGCGATCTTGTCGTCCGTCTTGGTGTGCCACTGATGCGCACCAGTCGGGCTTGTCCCCAACACCCAGTCATTGTTCAACAAGTTGTCAATATACTGTGTGGTGAAGTGGATCGGATCAGCAGACCAAGAGCCTTCCAGACCACTGGTGGAGGCATCATCAGCGGTCTGTGTGCCCTTAATGCAATGGTCAGCCCAGCCAAGACCCTGATGCTCCACACCGTTAGCAACCGGCGGGCCGCTCAAGCAGGAGTTCGGATGCGCACCATGTGCCTTACCAAAGGTATGACCACCAGCGATAAGAGCCACAGTCTCTTCGTCATTCATCGCCATACGACCGAAGGCCAGACGAATCATCGCAGCGGACTTCACAGGGTCAGGATCGCCGTTCGGCCCCTCTGGGTTCACATAGATAAGGCCCATGTGCGTAGCAGCCAGCGGGTGCTTCAGAGTACCGTTCTGCCCAACCTGGAAGGAGCTCTTATTGGGGAAGAATGTGGTGCCCGGACCCCAATAAATCAGCTCGGACTGCCAGTCATCAGGACGACCACCAACAAAGCCGAGGGTCTTAAAGCCCATCTGGTTCAGCGCGACATCACCTGTCAGGACGATAAGGTCACCCCAGGAGAGCTTCTCGCCATATTTCTTCTTAACAGGCCACAGCAGACGCTTTGCTTTATCCAAGCTAGCGTTATCGGGCCAGTCATTCAACTGAGCAAAACGCTGTTGTGCGCCTTCCTCACCACCACGACCATCAATAGCGCGGTATGTACCAGCATTATGCCATGCCATACGGATGAAGAACGGCCCGTAATTGCCGTAGTCCGCCGGCCACCAAGGCTGGGACGTCAGCATAACCTTCTCGATATCCTTACGGACTTCTTGAAGATTCAGCTGCTCGAACTTCTTGTGGTAGCTCGTATAATAGTCTGCACCATATGGGTCAGACTCTGAATCATGGGCACGCAGCTTGGCCAGATTCATGCCCTTCGGCCAGTAATACTGGTTCGGAGAGGGCACATCAGCGGCCATAGCAACCGATGCGAAAGAGGTCAGTGTCGTGCTGGCAATCAGCAGAGCTGCCCCAAATTGTTTCAATTTCATCCTGATAATTTCCCTATTCGTGGATGAGGACTCGTTAGAGTGCGTAACAGTGGCAAGCTAGACGCTGCACGGCGTATGCCTCGCTGTCACACATCGCAGAGTTATATTATCGGGATGCAGGAAGGCAAGTAAATCGTTATTTTTAATAACTCTTATAAACCAATTCTTTCCGGGCCTGGTTTCCCTTCTAAGAGAAAGTAAAATTTTTTACAAGACAAAACAGCACAAAAAAACTCCGATAACCTAACAGTCGGAGAAAATTGCCCTCTTAATAGAGGATTTGCATTGCACTATAAGCTCAAAATACCACCAAGTAAGACATCTTGTTGCAATAAACTCGCAACACCTCTTAAATAAAGCACTCTAAACTGTGATGGTGTGAACTTTAAGAATCATACCTCATCAAAGAGCGATCATCTCTTCGAGAGAGTTGGTGCCCAGAAGAAGACTCGAACTTCCACGTCCTTGCGGACACAGGCACCTGAAGCCTGCGCGTCTACCAATTCCGCCATCTGGGCATACTCTTTTGGGAGTATGGTGAACCGGCTGGGACTCGAACCCAGGACCATTCGATTAAAAGTCGAATGCTCTACCAACTGAGCTACCGGTTCACTTGAGGAGGCTATCTACCCGCTCCCCTAAGGAGCGTCAACCCCACATAGCGGAGAAACCCGCCATGATGATGATTTTCTTCCCCCTCTCTACGCCTCTCGCGCTCTTTAAGAGGGAAGAAAACCTTTTACAAAGCCAGTATCTTACTTCTCGACATAAGCCTTAATGATGTGGTCCGGATTCTGCACCATGCCAGAGGCACCAGCCCCACGTTTGACCTTATCGACAGCCTCCATCCCCTCAATGACCTGACCAACAATCGTATATTGGCCATCCAAAGACGGAACGCGATCAAACATGATGAAGAACTGGCTGTTAGCGGAGTTCGGGTCCATAGTACGGGCCATGCCCACTGTCCCACGGTCAAACACGGCCGTTTGGCTAAACTCTGCTGGCAGGTCGGGATAGCTGCTACCGCCTGTCCCCGTCCCTGTGGGGTCGCCTGTCTGCGCCATGAAGCCTTCAATCACACGGTGGAACTTCACACCATTATAAAAGCCCTCCTTCGCCAAGGTCTCCAAACGCTCCACCGCTTTAGGGGCGAGGTCTGGACGCAGCGCGATGACAACCTTGCCGTCCTTTAATTCCAAAACCAATTTATGCCCGCTTGTTGTCTCTGTCATGGTTGTACCCTCTCCTAAATTATCACTATCAGCCTGCTCACTAGCCCAAGCTTGTGCCAAGCTTCCGCCAGTCGCGCATAAGGCTGTTAAAGCGGTGACGAAATGCCGCCGTTTCATCTCATTATCCTCCTGCTAATTTACCCCGCAAGTGACGAGCTGTCCTGTCACTGACAAAAGGGGAAATATCCCCCCCTAGGCGGGCAATCTCCTTCACAATCCGGCTTGCGGTTGTACGGTGATTCTCTGAGGCCAGCAAAAAGACCGTCTCAATCTCCGGGGCTAAACGCCGTAACGCACCAGAGAGCTGAGTCTCAAAGTCAAAATCCCCCGCAGAGCGCAACCCGCGGATAACCGTCCCCGCCCCAGCTTGCCTAACTGCATCGACTAAGAGCGTATCAAAGCCTGTAACAGAAATGCGATCCCGGTGCGGTAGGCTAGCAATCTCTTGCTCTACAAGGCCGCGCCGCTCCTCAAAGCCTAAAAGCGGGGCCTTAGCATCGTTAATCGCCACACCAACCACAACATGATCGAACAACACCGCCGCCCGGTCAATCACATCCAGATGCCCGAATGTGATAGGGTCGAACGTACCGGGGTAGAAACCGATGCGCGGGTTAGTCATCCGTTTTATCATCCGTAGCGGCTTCAGCTGTTTCGGCCTCACCTTCGGCAGACGATTCAGCCTCCTCAGTCTCCTCCTCCATCACGGGGAATACGCTGATGATGCGCTCATCCCCATCGACACGGAAGAGCGTTACCCCCCCTGCCTGACGGGACATCACGCGCACTTGCTCCACTGGCAGACGGATAAGGCGGCCTGTATCGGTCACCATCATCACATCTGTACCATCTAGCGTTACAAGCGTGCCGACCACCTCGCGACCGCGGCGCGCATTGGAGAAGGTCATGTTATTAATGCCCTGCCCCCCACGGCCGGAGACGCGATAATCATACGCGGAGGACCGCCGCCCAAAGCCTGTATCTGTCACAGTGAGAAGGATTTGCTCCTGCGCCTCAAGCGCGGCATAGCGTTCCTCACTCAATGGGCTATCAGCGAGAATCCCCTCTAGCCCTTCTTCATCAGAGGCGACATCGCTGCTCTCATCAATATCCTCCTCAAGGGTCTCATCCCCCGCCTGAGCGGCAATGACGCGGCGATGTGCATTTGCGGCGCGGAGATAAGCAGCACGCTCCTCCACGCTTGCCTCAACGTGATTCAATACGGCCAGAGAGACCACCTTATCCCCATCAGCGAGGCGAATACCCCGCACACCGGTGCTGCCACGCCCTGCAAAAACACGCAGCACATCATCGGTGATATGGAAGCGAATCGCACGTGCATTACGCGTGGCAAGAAAGACATCCTGCCCCTCCCGGCATGTTGCCACGCCAATGAGCTGGTCATTTTCATCCAGCTTCATCGCGATAAGGCCAGAGGAACGAATATTGCGGAAGTCACTCAACCGGTTACGCCGCACATTCCCGCTTGCTGTGGCAAAGACGAGATGCAAATCATCCCACAGCTCCTCATCTTGTGGCAACGGCAGCACGGCAGTGATAGTATCCTCGCCCAATTCCGGCAGCAGATTCACCAAAGCGCGGCCTTTGGCGGTTGGGGCTGCCTCTGGCAAATGCCAGACCTTCATCCGATACGCCTTCCCGCCAGAGGAGAAGAACAACACCCATTGATGAGTATGGGCATTAAAGCTGCGGATGACGATATCATCACCACGCCGCCCTGCTGCCGTGCGCCCCCGCCCACCGCGATTCTGCGAACGGAATAAATCAAGCGGGGTCCGCTTAATAAAGCCATCGCGCGTGATGGTCACAACCATCTGGCCCGGCTCAATCAGGCTCTCATCGGACTGATCACCCAGCGCATCGGAGATTTCCGTACAACGCGGGTCTGCCAGAGCAGCGCGTGCGGCCTGAAGTTCCTCCCGCATGACTTCCATACGGCGGACATGGCTGCCGATAATCTCCAACAATTCCGTAATGCGCTGGCTGACCTCTGCCAACTCACCCTGAATCTTCTCCCGCTCAAGCCCTGTTAAGCGTTGGAGACGCAACTCCAAAATACCGCGCGCCTGTGCCTCGGTAAGATGGACGCGGCCATCAATAATCACATTGCCTTCATCATGGATCAATTCCAGCAGCGGCTCTACATCCGCAGCGGGCCATGTACGCGTCATGAGCTGCTCACGCGCTGTAGCGGCATCTGGTGCGGAGCGGATGAGGGCAATGACCTCATCAATATTCGCCACAGCCAGCACCAGACCAACGAGCAAATGCCCACGGTCGCGCGCTTTATTCAAATCGAACCGCGCCCGGCGGAGAATCACATCCTCACGGAAGCGAATAAACGCATCCAACACATCGCGCAGCCCCATCGTACGGGGGCGGCCTTCATCCAGAGCCAGCATATTCACGCTAAAACTCGTCTGAAGCTGCGTAAAGCGATAAAGCTGATTCAACACCACTTCCGGCGTAGCATCACGCTTTAGCTCAATCACCACCCGCATACCGGAGCGATCACTCTCATCGCGGATGTCGGAAATGCCTTCAATATCCTTAGAGCGGACAAGGTCGGCAATCTTCTCCTGCAACGTCGCTTTATTGACCTGATAAGGAATCTCCGTCACCACAATGGCAAAACGGTCTTTACGGATTTCCTCAATCTCAGCACGGGCACGCACAGGGATGGAG
Organism: Bombella sp. ESL0385; assembly: GCF_009725755.1. GTDB lineage: Bacteria > Pseudomonadota > Alphaproteobacteria > Acetobacterales > Acetobacteraceae > Bombella > Bombella pollinis. The sequence goes on along the minus strand of NZ_WNIJ01000001.1, from coordinate 264,410 downwards.
CCACGGCCTGTCTCATAAGCCTGCCGGATACCCCGGCGGCCCATAATAATTCCCCCCGTTGGGAAGTCCGGCCCCGGGACAATCTGCATGAGGTCTTCAAGCGTCATATCCGGGTTAGCAATAAGGGCTAGGACAGCATCAATCACCTCGCCCGGATTATGGGGTGGGATGTTCGTAGCCATACCCACCGCAATACCGGATGCCCCATTAACTAAAAGATTCGGGAAGGCAGCCGGAAGAACCTGCGGCTCTTGCTCGCTCTCATCATAATTGGGCTGGAAGGCAACCGTATCGCGGTCAATATCATCCAGCAAAAAGGAGGCTGATTTTGCTAAGCGGGCCTCGGTATAGCGCATAGCCGCAGGGCTATCCCCATCGACAGAGCCAAAATTACCCTGCCCATCCACAAGCCGCACACGCATGGACCATGATTGCGCCATGCGGACCATAGCATCATAAATGGAGCTATCACCATGAGGGTGATATTTACCCATCACGTCACCGACCGCGCGGGCCGATTTACGATAAGGCTTATCCGCCGTAAAGCCGCTCTCTCGCATAGCGTACAAAATACGGCGATGCACAGGCTTCAGCCCATCGCGCACATCTGGCAAAGCGCGGGAGACGATCACCGACATCGCATAAGCCAGGTAAGAGGAGCGCATTTCCTCCTCAATCGTTACTGGGAGACGGTCGGAGGGTAAAATATCGTGCGGCTCGCTCAAGACAAATCAACCTATTTTCTATAAATGGTTAGGGTCCCTAGCATAGCCTATTCTACCGAGAGTTCCTAGTTTGTTCCGTCCATCCTCTTTTATCGCGCTCTTTTTACCCTTATGAGCCACCCTGCTGCCCCCTTTATCACACCCCTCCCATGGCAGCCGCCTGCGGCATTTTTCCCCCTCTGCCGCACGACAGAACATTCCGTTTTTCTCGATAGTGGCGGCCCTGCCACACAAGACCGCCATCGTTGGAGCTTGCTTTGCCCCCGCCCGGTGGCTCATCTCACCCTGCCTTTGGCAGAGATACACCAGTTTCCCCAAACATTACGCCAGTTCCTCACCACTCATGCCCCCGCTACACCGTTAGAGCCTATGGATGACGCTCTGCCCTTTCTGGGTGGGGTGATTGGTATGCTCAGCTATGAGGCGGGTATGCGCTATGCAGGTCTAACCTCCCGCCATCAAACAGAATGCCCCGCCTTAACAGCCCTTGCCTGCCGGGATTTCTTCCTCTTTGACCGGCGCGCGCAAAAATTATGGTGGGTCAGCGCGGAGGGGCTCCCTCCCCCCGCTATGCCCACCCCAACGCATAAACCCACCCTAACACCACATCTCACCCCTCATGCCACGCAAAATGCCTCACACTGGCAAGAGGCTGTACAAACTATGCGGCGTTACATCGCAGCCGGCGATATCTTCCAAGCGAACCTCACTATGCGCTGGTATGCTGACCGCCCCGCAGGGTTGGACCTCCCACTTTTATATGAGCAACTCCGCACCCAGTGCCCTGCCCCCTTTGGGGCGTGGTTTCATACACCGGATTTTACGCTGCTCAGTGCCTCAGTTGAGCGGTTTATCGCCCTTGATGCCGAGGGCATGATTGAGACACGGCCCATTAAAGGCACCTGCCCCATCAGCCCAGACCCACAACAGAATGACGCGTTCAAAGAGGCTCTCCGCCATGATGAGAAAGAGCGGGCGGAAAACCTCATGATTACCGACCTAATGCGCCATGATATTGGGCAAGTCTGCCAGCTTGGCAGCGTCACCGTGCCGCAGCTTTTTGCAGTCGAGGCATTTGCCCATGTGCATCATCTTGTCTCTAGCGTGCAAGGGCGGCTCAGACCGGGGTTAGATGCAGCGGACCTCCTCGCCGCCACAATACCGCCCGGCTCCGTCACCGGGGCCCCAAAATATCGGGCTATGGAGATTATTGATGAGGTCGAGACCTCCGCACGCGGGGCCTATTGTGGGACGCTTTTCCGCCTCGGATGGGATGGCACGCTTGATAGTGCCGTTATCATCCGCAGTATCAGCGTAACAGCCAAGACCCTTGCCATCGGGGCTGGTGGGGGCATCACATATCCCTCCCACCCAGAGCGCGAATATGAGGAAATGTGCCTCAAAGCCGCGCCTCTTTTAAAGGTGCTTCGCCATTATGGCTCATAAGGTCATCCCCCCTTATCTCTGGCTGAATGACACGCTCCACCCAGCGGACCAACCGGCCATTATGGCCCAAGACAGAGGCTACCTCCTCGGTGATGGGCTCTTTGAGACCATGCAGCTTTATAATCACCGCGTGCCTTTACTAGAGGCTCACCTCACCCGGCTAGAAGAAGGCTGCCACCTATTGCACATCCCCACACCTCAGCGCACCCTTATTGAGAGGGCACTCCACCAACTTATAGAGGCCAACCACCTCACTCATGGCTCTGTGCGCTTGACGCTCACACGCGGCCCCGGCCCGCGGGGCTTAGCCCCACCAGCTCACCCAAACCCGACCTTGCTCATCACAACCGCCCCACCACTGCAACACCCACCCCAGCCTATCCGCCTGCATATCAGCACGCAGCGGCGGGACCCTCACTCTATGTTGAATCGGGTGAAATCACTCAATGCATTACCGGCCATCCTCGCCCGTTTAGAAGCCCAAGACCATGGGGCAGATGATGCGCTTTGGCTCACCCATGAAGGCTCCATTACCGAAGCCACTGCGGCAAGCTTCCTAGCTTTGATAGACGGACGATTAGTAACACCTCCCCTCTCCACCGGCATCCTCCCTGGTATTACGCGCGCACGATTGCTCGCCGCTGGGATATGTGAAGAACAGCTTTTGAGCAGCAATGACATTCCCCTTCTGCAAGGGGCATGGCTGGCCACGGCCCTTAACCTCACCCCGATTGCCGCGATTGGGGAACATGCGCTGCCACCTCAGCCAGAGCGCAGCGCAGAGTTACGGCGCATCCTCTATGACCATCCCATCTTGAATCCCCCCACCCAAACAGCCACATCTGCCTCATGACTGCACATACACATACCCCCGCTCCCACCGCCACGCCCAAGGCCCCCATCGCCCGGCGCAACCCCATCGTGCTGGAACAGCTTGGCCGCACCCGCACGGATTCCTACGCGTGGATGAAAGATGAAAACTGGCAGAAGGTCTTAAGAGACCCTTCCATTCTACGCGATGATATCCGCACCCATTTAGAGCACGAAAACGCCTATACAAAGGCCATGCTGGCCGAGACCGTCCCCTTACAAGAGGCCCTCTTTAAAGAGATGGTCGGCCGGATTCCTCCTGCTGAAGAATCCGTCCCGCTCCCCTCTGGCCCGTGGCTATATAGCTTACGTTTTGAGAAAGACGCCCAATATCCCCTCCATATCCGCCGCCCCCGCAAAGCTGGCACTAACGAGGCCGATGGGCCGGAAGAGATTCTCCTTGATGTCAACAAGCTTGCCGCTCAACATAGCTTCTACAGCCTCGCCCAAGCTGCCCATACCGAAGACCACCGCTATTACGTCTATGCTGAGGATGTACAAGGCTCGGAGGTCTATCGCATTCAGGTCAAAGACCTCTCCACAGGGACACTCTGCGCCCCGGCGGTGGAGAGCTGTACCGGCAGCTTCACCCTTTCGCCAGATAGCCAATATCTCTTTTGGATTTACCGCGATGATAATGGCCGCCCCTCCCGTATTTATCGCCGCCCCCTGCGTGGGGGGGATGATACGCTCGTCTTTGATGAGACCGACCCCGGTTTCTTCCTCAGCATTGGGGTAAGTGCCTCCCGCGCATGGATTATCATCGAGCGCGGGGACCATGATACGAATGAGACCCTCCTCATCCCCGCAGCGGAGCCAACAGCCCCTCCAAAATTAGCCGCCCCCCTCGTGCGGGGAGAACGCTATAGCCTCACCCATTGGAATGACCGTTTTATCATCCTCACCAATGCAGGGGGAGCGGTTGATTTCAAGCTCATGACCGCACCAGAAGCTACGCCAGACCGGAGCCATTGGCGGAACTTCCTCCCTTATGAGGAAGGCCATTTCCTCCTCGGTGTTAGTACAGGGCGCGAGCATCTCGCTTGGATAGAACGGCGCAATGGCAATACGGAAATCTTCATCCTTGACCATAAGGATGCTGATAAAGGGGCGATTCGCACCCATGCACGCCGTATCAGCATGGATGAGCCAGCCTATACGCTCAGCCTCCTCGGGGTGTTGGAATATGACGTGCCCATTCTGCGTTATATTTACCAATCCCCCACCACACCGGCCCATTGGTATGATTACGATATGCAGACGGGGCAAAAGACCCTCCGCAAAGTGCGGGAGGTCCCCTCCGGGCATGACCCTGCCGCTTATGAGACACGCCGCCTTTTTGCTAAAGCACAAGATGGCGCGTTGGTCCCCATCACCCTCTTGATGAAAAAAAGCACGGAGCTAAATGGGAAGAACCCCATGTTGCTCTATGGCTATGGCTCTTATGGTATCTCTATGGAGGCCAGCTTCTCCACCACTGCGCTAAGCTTGGTGGATCGTGGGGTCATTTACGCTATAGCCCATGTGCGTGGTGGCAGTGAGAAAGGATGGGGGTGGTTCCTAGACGGGCGAGCCACCAAAAAGACCAACAGCTTTACCGACTTCATCAGCTCTGCTCATTATTTGATTGATGAAGGCTATACCGCACCACGCCGCATTGTCGCCCATGGGGGCTCTGCTGGGGGGCTGCTTATGGGGGCGATTGCCAATATGGCCCCGGAGCTTTTTGCCGGGATTGCGGCCCAAGTGCCCTTTGTGGATATGCTCAACACAATGTCGGACATCTCCCTCCCCCTCACCCCGCCGGAATGGCCAGAATGGGGTAATCCTCTCACCGACCCAGAGGCTTACGATCTCATCGCCAGCTATTCCCCTTACGATAACATCCGGCCTGTCCCCTATCCGGCGATTCTGGCGATGGGGGGTTTATCTGACCCACGCGTCACCTATTGGGAGCCAGCAAAATGGATTGCCCGTTTGCGAGAGGAAGCCAAGGGCGGGCCTTTCCTCTGTCATATCAATATGGAGGCAGGCCATGGCGGCTCCTCCGGGCGGTTTGCACGTTTGAAGGAAGTCGCCCTCGTGCAAGCCTTCGCACTATGGAGCCTCCAACGCGCTAACGCATAACCCCTCCATTAAAGCGGGGAAGAGCCTTATTGGAGGTCATCCCCCTCGCTATCCATATCCATCTCTGCAAGCTGGGAACAAATCTTACCTAGCCGGGAATCACCCTGCCCCACGCCCTCCCCGCAAGCTGTGCGCGCATCTTTACCGCAGCTTTTAATCACGCTCTCCATGTCCGATTCCAAAACATCGCGGACAAGCCCAACGTCAAAGCTACGTTGTGCGGTTTCCTCAACATCAAGCTGCTTTTGCACCTTTCGCATCTCATGCAGATTATTCACACAAGCTGTGCTGACGACACGCGTATGGTCGCGCAAAACGGCGAGGATGTTATTCACGACCACGCCTTTTTCATTCACTGCGGGGTCATCATCATCCGTGCGGGCAGAGCCATCAGCCCATGCCACCCCCATTGAACTCATAAAAACAAGGCTCAAAAGCCCCCCTAAAAGGCGGGACCGGCGGGACGAGAAGAAAGAAAACTGGCTCATTCCCCTACCATAATCCGAAAAACATGAAGGGGAAATGGGGCTTTTGCACGACATCACCTTGACTCACCCCTCCATTACAGGTTATGCGGTCGCCAAGTTTCGCGGGCGTGTTAGCCCTGCATTATGAGAGCCACTACCTTACAACAAGGTAGAAAAGGCCCATCTTTTGGTCGGGGAGCCTGAACATTATGAAGATTCGTAATAGCCTGAAATCCGCTAAGATTCGTGATAAAAACTGCCGCGTTGTTCGCCGCCGTGGCCGCGTTTATGTCATCAATAAGCAGAATCCGCGTATGAAGGCTCGTCAGGGCTAAGTAACGGATTTATGGGGACGCACCGCTTGATGTGCTGCGTACTTCATGCTCTGCCCCCTTATGAGAGGGGGAAGCCTCTTGCCTTCTGGCTGGGGGCTTTTTTTTACCTTACAGCTACCCCGCTCGCCTATGCAGCAGCCCCGACTCATCCCACGTCTGCTGCCTCTGCCCCCCCTAAGGCTCATAGCCTCAGCTTAAAAGAGAAAATCACCCAAACCGAACAGGCTCTCGCCACAGAGCAAGACGATCAAAAAGCCCAAGCCTTGATGAAAAAGGCCGAAACATTACGCCTCTATACCGTGCAAAATAGTGGCCGTTTACTGCTAAGCGAAGCGCAAGAGGCCATCCAAAAAGGCCATACGGATGAGGCTGAACGCGCCCTCTCTGCCGCTTTGACCCTTCAGCCGGACAATGCCTTTCTCCGCCGCCAACGCGCAGCGATTCGCTTTATCGGCAATGACCTCACCGGCACGGTAGAGGACCTCCAAGTCGCCCTTGTGCATGACCCCGGTGATGCTCAAAGCTGGGATTTGCTCGCCCGCACGCAAGAGCATCTCCATCACCCTCATCAGGCCCTCCATGCTTATACGGAGGCCCTCACCCATGCCCCGCTCCTCCCCAATGGGCAAAAACGCTACCAACAGCTAGAGCAACGCGCAAACGGCACACCGGATTAACCATCCGCCTTACATAAAAGATACCGGGTCCACATCTACATCAATGCGCGCATCATTCTTGCAAGTCACCCCTGCGAGCCAATGACGCAAAACGGGTTGGAGGGCGATGTCACGCCGTGTTCGCAAAAGGAGGCGGAAGCGATACCGCCCGCGTAGCAACGCTAAAGGTGCAGGGGCCGGGCCTAAAATCTCCATCCCCTCCCCATGCGGGCCATTAAGGGCTAGATGGCGAGCAAGGGCCTCGGCATGCGTCTCCTTAGGAGCACTGACAATCACAGCTGCTAACCGCCCATAGGGAGGCCAAAAACCGGGGCGGCGTTGGGCAGCCTCTTGCTCCATAAAACGGATAAAGTCATTCTCTATAAGAGCCTGCATAACGGGGTGATCCCCCACATAGCTTTGCAGCATCACACGGCCGGGTTTTGAGCCACGCCCTGCCCGCCCTGCCACTTGATGAAGAAGCTGCATCGTCCGTTCAGCCGCTCGTAAATCCCCCCCGCCTAGGCCAAGGTCCGCATCCACAACCCCTACAAGGGTGAGGTCGGGGAAGTGCCAGCCCTTCGCGACAATTTGCGTCCCGATGATGAGGTCCACCTCCTTTTGGGCGATTTTACGGACTGCCTCCTCCATCGCAGCGGGAGAGGTTAAGGTATCAGAGGCCATAACCAGCAACCGGGCCTCCGGGAAGCGCGCTTGTACCTCCTCATGAATCCGCTCTATCCCCGGGCCAATGGGCACGAGGCTATCTTCCGCCTCACAAGCGGGGCAGGCTTTCATTAGAGGTTGGGTATAGTCGCAATGATGGCACGCTAAAATCCGCCGCCGCCGATGCTCCACCATCCATGCCGCACAATGCGGGCACTGGATGCGATGCCCACAAGCCCGGCATAAAGTCAGCGGGGCATAGCCACGCCGGTTGAGGAACAACATGCTTTGCTCCCCCGCCTTCATGCCATCCTCAATGCTTTCACATAATAAAGGGGAGAGGAACAAGCCACGCTCCGGCCCGTGGTCACACATATCAATCAGGCTAATCTCTGGCATACAGGCTGGCCCGTGCCGCGATTCGAGCACCTCATGACGGAAGCGGCCCTTCTGTACATTCACTAATGTTTCCATAGAGGGCGTTGCTGAAACCAAAATCGCCGCAGCCCCGGCAAGGCGCGCTCGCACAATGGCCATATCCCGCCCATGATACAGCACCCCTTCCTCCTGCTTATAGGTGCTCTCATGCTCTTCATCGACCACAACAAGCCCTAACGCAGCAAAGGGAAGAAACAGGGCCGAGCGCGCACCCACAACCACGCGCTGCTGCCCATCTGCCACCGCACGCCATGTCTCCCGCCGGGCTTTCTGCCCTAAATCGGAATGCCAAATCGCCGGAATAGTGCCGAAACGCTTGGCAAAACGCTCCGTCCATTGGGTTGTTAGGGCAATCTCTGGCACCAAAACCAGCACTTGCCGCCCTTGCCGCAGAGCCGCCGCCACAGCCTCGAAATACACTTCCGTTTTGCCAGAGCCCGTTACCCCCTCTAGCAAGGTCACATTAAAAGCGCGTTCCTCCACTGCTTCTATCAAAGCATGAGCAGCCTCAGCTTGCTCGGCTGATAAAGTGGGCGGGGCGTAATCAGGCTCAGGCGGCGTGGCACTCATGGGGGAGCCTTCCAGCACGCTCTCCTCCAGCACACCGGCATGTGCTAAGCCACGAATCACCGCCGCGCTCGCCCCACTTTGCGTGCTTAATGCCGCTGTACTGGCCGGGCCATGAGCCTCCAACGCGGCTAAAACCGCGTTACGCGCGGGGGTAAGCCGTAAAGACTCTGGCAAGGGACCAGCTTTACGGGCCCAACCAAGCATCGGCTTCATCCCTCCCCCTTGGGCAGGTACGCGCAGCGCAATGGCGAGCACCATACCCGGCGCACTCAGCCCATAAGCAGCTACCCAATCGATAAAATGCCGTAACGTCTCTGGTAAGGCGGGGACGTGCGTCTCCACGCTAATAATCGCGCGTAAAGAGCCAAACGCCACATGCCGGCTAGAGCGTGGCGGGCGAAGGTCCACCGGCAAATGTGTTGGCTCGGCCTCCCACACACAGCCTACGATCTCCTGCCGCCCCAAGGGGACGCGCACCACCGTGCCCGGTGCCAAAGGCGTATCGAACTTATAATCCAGCGGCCCCGCAAAAGGACGCGGCACAAGGACGGAAAGACGATGACCGGCTTCCCGTCTCCTGCTATGGGGGGAGAGGCGTTGTTCTGCCATATCGCATCACCTTACCCTCTCCGGCGGGGAAATACCATGAGCCATCTACCAACGCGCACGCCTTCATCGCTTACGCTACATACCGCGCAAGAGGCCCTCACCGCGTGGCAAGAATGGCTCCTCTACGAAAAACGCGCCAGTAAAGCGACCTGCATAGCCTATCAACATGATGTTGCCCTCGCTTTAGGCTTCTTCAGCCGTCATTTTGGAGGGGAGCTGCCTCTACACGCTCTTGCTCGCCTCTCTTTAACCGACTTCCGCTCATGGCTGGCCCATGAGACAACACGTGCAGAGCAGAACGCCCGCCGCCATCCCCATAGCCGCCATACACAAGATGGCCATGCCCGCAGCCGCGCCCGCCGCATCTCCGCTCTACGCTCTTTTTACCGTTATTTGGAAAAAGAACATCACCTCACCAACCCCGCTTTAACCCTCCTTCGTAGCCCACGGTTAAAAACCCGCTTACCACGCCCCCTTACGCCAGACGCTGCACGCCTCGCCCCAGAAGGCATTGCAGAGCAAACCGTTAATCCTCATTTTGCTGCACGTGATGAAGCCCTCTTTACCTTGCTCTATGGTGCAGGTTTGCGAATCAGCGAGGCTCTCTCCCTCTCTATCGGGGATGTGGAACGCCTCAGCGATGATATGCTGTTCATCATCGGTAAGGGCGGTAAAGAGCGCGCCGTGCCGATTCTACCACCTGTTAAGCAGGCCTTGGAGCGTTGGTTAGCAGCACATCCTTACCGCCATGCAGAGGCTCCCTTCTTTTGTGGGGTACGGGGGGGACGACTGAATCCGGCCATCGCACAACGGGCCATGCGCCAATGGCGCATGATGGAGGGACTGCCCGATTCTGCAACACCGCATGCCTTACGCCATGCTTTTGCCTCTCATCTCCTGCAAAATGGGGCCGACCTTCGCACGATTCAGGAGCTGTTGGGCCATGCCAGCCTCTCTAGCACGCAAATCTACACCCTTGCTGATGAACAACACCTCATGGATGTATGGCAGAAAGCCCATCCCCGCGCTGATACATCCCCCTAACCAACATAAATGGCTGATGATGACCTTCCCCCGCGCTCTCAAAGTGATAATCCCAACCATGATGATGGCTCTCTTGAACCTCATCCTGCCCACAGCTTATGCGAACGAGCCGGGGCCTGCTTGTCGGCAGAGGCATCTCACCACCATCACCTTGCAAGAGACAGGCTATTATCTAACCTCTGTAGCACAGATTCATGGCCGGTCCCTCTCCATGATTATTGATACAGGCTCGGAGGGGAGCTTGCTCACACCAGAGGCTATTAGCCAATTACATCTTACACCCAATGCAGAAGAAGCCACCATCATCTCCGGGGCGGATGGACGTGGTCACGTTGTCCCCACTATTGAGCTGGCCTCCCTTACACTCGGCCATGTGACCTTCCATCAACCGATTATGCCTTTAGGGGCCTTACCCGCCTTCCCGGCGATTCAACCGCCCGTATTGGGGTTAATTGGGATGGATTTACTCGGCCATTACGATATAGACCTCGACCTCCCTCATCATAAATTAAGCCTTTGGGAGATTCAGACACATTCTATGCTCTGCCAACAACCTCCCTTTTGGCCGTATCAGAGCCAGAGGCTCACCGCAGGGCGGGTGAGAGGGCGATTCTTCATCCCCTTTACCTTAGATGGCCAACATGGTGTGGCCTTGATTGATAGTGGCGCACGCTCGCACATCATCAGCAAAGAGTTCGTCTATAAACTCGGCATCACAAAAGATGACCTCGCCCAAGACCCCGGCGGGGTCAGTGCGGGAATTGGCGATAAGGAGCATCGCTACCATTGGCACCGTTTTGGCCGCCTTACCTTGGGGGGACAAACCCAGCTTCACCCGGTCCTTACAGTGACATCCCTGCATGAACAAGCTGATATGCTCCTCGGGGCGGATTGGCTGATGCATCATCACCTCTGGCTTTCCGCTGGGGCAGAGGGGGCCGTGTTTGTTAAAACCACGCCAGAGACAAAACCAGCACAGAAAAAGTGAAAAAATCATTTTTCACTATTGCCAGCTCTGCGCTATCCCGCTAAACAGACGCCATCCCACGGGATGAACCTTTTTATAGAAGGTTATAAGACTGCGGGTGTAGCTCAGTTGGTTAGAGCGCCGGCCTGTCACGCCGGAGGTCGCGGGTTCGAGCCCCGTCACTCGCGCCACTCTTTATTCAAAGGGTGGCGTTTTTGTATCATCCCCCCTCTCAAAAATAAAAAACTTACCCCATGCGATGAGAAATCGCTTGCATCCAGCGCGCTGCTGCCCGACATCTCTGCCCATGGCTTATATCATCAAGGAATTATTCGCTACATTGCAAGGCGAGGGAGCCCATACGGGCCGTGCGGCTATCTTCTGCCGGTTTGCAGGCTGTAACCTCTGGTCTGGCCGGGAAGAGGACCGCCATAAAGCCCAATGCAACTTCTGCGATACGGATTTTATCGGCACGAATGGCCCCGGTGGAGGCCGTTTTGCACATGCCGATTCCCTTGCAGAGGCCCTAGAATCATGCTGGCGCGCCCATGCAGATGACGCAGCGCATCGCTATGTCGTCTTTACAGGGGGGGAGCCTTTGCTTCAGCTTGATGATGCCCTCATCAAAGCCACAAAAGCCCGCGGCTTTACCCTCGCCGTGGAAACTAATGGGACACTCCCCGCCCCTGCGGGGCTTGATTGGATATGCGTTAGCCCCAAACCGGGCCAGTCGCTCGTACAAACCCATGGTCATGAGCTTAAACTCGTCTATCCCCAACCAAGCCTCACACCAGAGCAATTCGCGGGGCTAGCCTTCCAACATTTCTGGCTCCAACCTATGGATGGGCCAGAGCGCATCGCTAACACAAGGCACGCTGTGCAGTATTGCCAAGCGCATCCGCAATGGCGTCTTAGCCTGCAAACTCATAAACTCATCGGGATTGCCTAATTATGCCCAATGCTCCCCTTTCCGCCAGCCATCAAGCCGCGCAGAATCGCCGTGCGCTTGTCCTGTTCTCCGGCGGGCAGGATTCTGCAACATGCCTCGCATGGGCGTTGCAGCATTTTGAGCATGTCGAGACGGTCGGCTTTGCCTATGGCCAACGCCACGCCATCGAGCTGGAATGCCGCAATACTCTTCGCCACGGTCTAACAGAGCAGAACCCTCTTTGGGCAAAAAAGCTGGGGGAGGACCATATGATTGACCTCGCCAGCCTTGGTGCCCTCTCCGACACAGCCCTCACCCGTGATGCTGAAATCAGCATGGGGGAGAATGGCCTGCCCAACACCTTTGTGCCGGGGCGCAATCTCATCTTCCTCACCTTCGCAGCAGCCTTAGCCTTTCGCCGTAGCCTCCGCCATATTGTCACCGGCGTGTGTGAGACGGATTATTCCGGCTATCCTGATTGCCGCGATGATACCATCAAAGCCCTGCAAGTCGCCCTTAATCTCGGCATGGAGCAACGCTTTGTCCTCCACACACCGCTTATGTGGATCAATAAAGCGCAGACATGGCAACTCTGCCACGAGCTTGGCGGGGATAGCCTTGTGGACATCATCCGCCATGAGAGCCATTCTTGCTATAAAGGGGAACGCTCCCATGAGCATCCATGGGGCTTTGGCTGTGGGGATTGCCCCGCCTGCGCCTTGCGTGCTGAAGGGTGGCGGCACTATCAGGAGGAGTTATGAGCGACATCACCCGCACAGAACTCGTTTTTACCCGGCGTTTCTGCATGGGGCATCGGCTTATCTCTGGCTGTAGCGAGCGTTGTGCCATCCCACATGGGCATAATGAATATGTCACCGTCACGCTCATCCCCGGCCCTAACGCCCCGCAGGGTCAGAGGCTTGATGGGCACCATAATATGATGCTGCCCTTTGCAGAGGCCAAAGGCCGTTGGCATCGCTTTATTGATGAGCGGATGGACCATAGCTTTCAGCTTTCCGCATCCGACCCGCTCTTACAATGGTTCACAACACATGAACCCCAACGCCTAGAGCGAATCGTCGTTACACCGGGTGACCCAACAACGGAGCTGCTCGCTGCCCTACTGATGAGCAAACTGCAAGCCTTCCTCACCGCCCAAGGCGGGCTACTTGCCCCTGCAAGTTTAGAGATTAAAGAAACACCCACCAACACAGTGCGCCTGCATGGCGACCCGACCCTCTATCTCCCATTAGTGGACCGCCCCGCAGAGCAATGCTGGTGGCACCGGGCGGATGACAGTACGCGCGATTAAACCCGCACGCACAACCACGTCAATCACGCATCAACCCCATGACTTCCTGCCGCGCTTGAGCATCTTCAGCCCATAAGCCGTAAGACCCTGTCGTGACGGTCGTAGCACCGGGGCTACGCACACCACGGAGGCTCATGCACATATGCTCTGCCTCTATCATGACCAGCACAGCTTTAGGCTCCAATATCTCCACAAGGGCTTGAACAATCTGGTCCGTTAGTCGTTCTTGTAATTGCGGGCGGCGTGCATAGCCCTCCACAACACGGGCTAACTTGCTTAGGCCCGTCAAACGCCCGCCCTCTGGCAGATACGCCACATGCGCCCGCCCGATAACCGGCAAGAGATGATGCTCGCATGTAGAATGGAAGCGAATATCCTTCACCAACACCATCCCACTATGATGATCCGCACTGAATTGCTTTTTGAGATGGTCACGCGGGTCCTCATACAAGCCAGAGAAAACCTCCAAATACATCTTGGCTACACGCTCTGGCGTATCGCGTAGCCCCTCGCGGCTAGGGTCCTCCCCTATAGCGAGTAGAAGCTCCCGCACGCCAACGGCAATGCGCTCCAACGCGTCCTCTGGCTGAATGATAGCCCCGGCTGCGCCCTCTGGCGTGGGTTTTGCCTCTGTTACTGCCTTTATCGTCTTACGCGCCATTCAACACTCCCCATCACCACATAGCCCCATTATCGCCGTGTTACATCCCCGGCTATACGCTCCATCCCTGCTAACGCCTCCGCGATGGAACGTCCAGCAATCTCAAGCTTTGGTGCGATTTCCACAAGCGGTTCTAACACAAAAGCGCGCTCAAACAGATGGGGGTGCGGCACGCTCAGCGCAGGATGCTCGATAACACGCTCCCCATAGAAAAGAAGGTCAATATCCACAGCACGCTCACCCCAGCGACGCCCCGGCATGCGGCCTAAACGCTGCTCAATCTCTTTGCATAAGCGCAATACCGCTTGCGGGGGCAGGGTCGTACGCCCTAGGGCTGCGATATTTACAAAAGGCGGTTGGTCCTCCACCCCCCACGGGGCACTATCATAAAAGGAGGAAACAGCCTCTATCTCCATCCCCTCATAATGGCCGAGCGATTCCACCGCAGCGCGTAACACCGCCTCGCGCTCCCCCAAATTCGCCCCTAAAGAAAAACCCACTTCATGCGCCCGCTGCTGCGCCACCGTCACAGAGACATCTTCCACCGGATGCGGTACAGGGGCAGACGGTTTACGCACCGTTACAGAAACCTGCTCCACCACAGCATGAGCCGCCAACACAGCATGACCAATCTGCGCGGCTAACGTCTCTATCAAATGATAGGTCGTATCATGGAACACTGCCTCAGCAATCTGGCATAGCTGGCCATAACAGACGGCCTTTTCGTAATCATCCGCGCTTGTCGCAGCAGAAAGATCCGCCTGCACATCTATTGAGATATAAAAACGCTGGCCAAGACGTTGCTCCTCCCCATGCACACCATGAGGGCCAAAAAGGCAAAGATCATGCACACGCACATGCGATAAAGGAGCAGTAATCACGCTGTCTCTCCCACCATAGCACAAGCCGCCCCCTCATCGCGCCCAGCCAATAATGCCGCCATTGTAAGGGCATCTTTATGCGCTTGAACATCATGCACACGCACCATACAAGCCCCCTCTGCGGCCCCATAAAGATGCGTCGCTAGGGTTGCAGGCAAGCGGGCCCCCACCTCTCGGCCAAGCAGCTTCCCAAAAAGCGACTTACGCGACACACCGAGCAGAATAGGCCGCTCATAATACGCCCCTAATGCGCGCATATGCCGTATTGCCCATAGATTTTGCTCTACTGTTTTGCCGAAGCCAATGCCGGGGTCCAGCATAATCTTCTCCCGCGCAATACCCGCTTGCTCAGCCAACGTAAGGGAGTGGTCAAAAAAACGTTGCCACTCATCCCATAAATCCAACTGCGGAGTAACCTCTTGTCGGTTATGCATCACTGCAACAACCGCCCCGCCTTCCGCCACGACAGAGGCCATAGCCGGGTCCGCCTGCAACCCCCACACATCATTAATCATCTGCGCCCCAGCCTTTAACGCCCGACGTGCAACAGAGGCTTTAGTGGTATCGATAGACAATACCGCCCCCTCATCCACTAAAGGAGGAATGACAGAGGCTAGACGTCCCCATTCCTCATCCGCCTCCACAGGGGTAAAACCCGGCCTTGTAGATTCCGCCCCAAGGTCCAGAACATCAGCTCCTTGGGCGCGTAATAGACGCGCTTGCTGGAGTGCCGCCTCCGGGGTGAAAAACTGCCCCCCATCGGAGAATGAATCCGGCGTGACATTCACAATCCCCATAATGAGAGGACACCGCCCCAGCGATGTGAGGTTAGACGGACCATAAGCCGCAATCTGTTCAACAAGGGTAGGTTTCATCTATCCGCACCACCTTACATACAAGGCATCGGCACGCTTAACCCTTCTGCGCGAGGGTCAAGAACTGCTCCATCTGCGCCATATCCAACGCACCGGGGGCAATCGCAGCTTGGCCAAATAGGAAGGTTGGCGTCCCTTGCACACCAACCGTTTGAGCTTGGTTTAGATTCGTAGCAAGAAGGCCCATAACAGCCGGGTTAGCCATATCTTTCTCAAACCGTGCTAGGTCTAGCTTTAAACCCTTCGCAATATCGCGAATACGCTCCATGCTTGGCTTAGCATTATCTTCCATCAAACGGCGGCGCATCGCATCATATTGCCCTTGAAAGGCCGCCGCATAAATCGCCCGCGCTTCCAAAATACTGGCTTCACCCAATACAGGGATGACCTTCTCCACCAAGCGCACATCAGGATGTTTTGTAAGGAATTGGTCCACCAACGGGGCCATACGGCGGCAATAGCCACAACGAGGGTCGAGAAACTCTACAACCGTAACTTGCCCTTGTGGATTACCCCGCACCGCATAAGAAGGCGCGGTGGAAAGAGCCGCCCAATTCGTCCGTACAGCCGCTTTTGCTTGGGCATCCTGCTGCGCTGTCGCTTGTTGGCGGATAGACTGAATCGCCTCAGAGAGGATAGTCGGGTCCGTCTTTAAGGCATTACGGACAATCTCTATAATAGCGGCACGTTGCTGAGGATTAAAAACATCCCCCTCTGCCGCATGGGCTTGCTGAAAGAACGCCCCTCCCCCTACAGGTAGGCCAATACATAACGCTAATGCACATGTGGCTACATAATTCTTCATGCTCATGCCTTCCAATACCTTCAATAATATGGCCCTCAGGCCGTCCCTTTTACACAAAACGATCCAAACATCACAATTCCCATGAAAAGAGCTTGCTCTTTCCCTGCCGACCGCTTTAACGCTATGATGGCTTATCTGGAAGCCCACCATAGCTTTCCACAGTCTGAATGACCACCTACTTAAACGTGACCGCAAAATACTGGAGAGCCGCCACCGTGCCACAGCATGACAGCCAGACACCCTCATCCTCCTGCCTGTCTAAAAGACCAACCCGCCGGTGGGTCCGCCATTGTGCCTTACTGGCCTCTGTCAGCCTTTTAGGTGGTGCGCTTAGTGCATGCTCCAGCGGTAAGAGCCTTAAACATCACCTCTTTGGCCCAACAAACGCACCTAATAGCGGTATTGTTGTCGCTGATGAACCCCAAGCCGCGCTGATTGGGCGGGATGTCCTCGCCCGAGGGGGTAATGCTGCCGATGCTGCAACAGCCACGGCCTTTGCGCTCTCCGTCACGCTGCCCTCACGCGCCTCTCTTGGCGGGGGTGGGGCTTGTCTTGTTGTCCGCCCCGGCAAAGCGGCCGAGAGCATCACCTTTGTCCCTGTTAATGGCAGTGGCCCAACAGGCGATCGCCCGGCCTCCGTCCCGATGGTCGCACGCGGGTTGTTCCTCCTGCATCTACGTTATGGCTCTGTTCAATTTGGCGAGACAATCGACCCCGCCATTACCCTTGGCCAACAGGGCATTACTGTCAGCCGTCTCCTTTCAGACGATATTGCGACTGTCAAAGCACCACTCTTCTCTAATGAGGGCATGCGCGCTCTTTTAAGCAAGGATGCCACCGGCACAGCTGTTAGCGAGGGGGATCAGCTCACCCAACCACGCCTGACCTCCTTCCTCTCCCGCCTCAAACTTGTAGGGGTTGGTGACCTCTATACAGGTGCGCTCTCTGACGTATTTGTCTCACAAGCTAACCAAGCGGGAGCGGCCCTCACGCGTGATGACCTTCGCCACGCCATACCCGAATGGACCAAAGCCCTCTCTCTCTCTGATGGGCAATATAGTCTCAATTTCCTAGCTCCTCCCGCTGATGGCGGCATAGGCAGTGCAGCGGCCTTCAGCCGTGGTCTACCAGCAGAAAATGTCGTTAATGCCTGGCGGCATTCTGGCTCGCACAACAGCCTTCGGGACGCACAAAGCTTTATTACCTCTGGCCAGAGTGATGCCACAGGCTTGCCCCCGCTCCCTGCCTCAACCTCCTTTGTGGTGCGCGATGGCCAAGGCCTAAGCGTTGGCTGTGTCCTGACGGAAAATAACCTCTTCGGTACGGGGCGTCTGGCTGGCAGCACAGGCGTTGTCCTCGGTGGGGCACCACGTTATTACCCCACACCGCTCCTTAGTGCCGCCTTTATCAGTTCGTCGCGTACCCACATGCAGGCTATCCTTGCGGCTTCTGGTCAAAATGACGCTGCCCAAGCTATCGCTGATGGGCTACGCAACATCACCCAAAACCACATGGTTGCGACCACCACAAGCGGCTCTGGTGTGCTTAATAGCATTACCTGCACAGACACAAGCTGCACAGGCCATGCCGCTACGAATGGTAAAGGGTTAAGCGCACAAACCCTACAACATCGCTAAATCTAATTCACGCTCTCCCTGTGTGAGACGCATAGTAACGAGGTCTTCTTCATGTCAGCAGGTAAAAACGCCGAAAAAAGCAAAGCCTTAGAGGGCGCACTCAGCCAAATTGAACGCTCCTTTGGTAAAGGCTCCATCATGCGGTTGGGCCAACGCCCTAAAGAGCAGGTGGATGTTATCTCCACCGGTTCGCTCGGCTTGGATATTGGCCTTGGGATTGGGGGGCTACCACGGGGGCGCATCATTGAGATTTACGGGCCTGAAAGCTCCGGTAAAACAACCTTAGCCCTCCATGCCGTTGCTGAAGCGCAGAAAAAAGGCGGTACGGCTGCGTTTATTGATGCCGAGCATGCGCTTGACCCCATCTATGCCCGCAAACTGGGTGTGGATATTGATAACCTCCTCCTCAGCCAACCTGATGCAGGCGAGCAAGCTTTGGAGATTGCCGACACACTGGTCCGCTCTGGGGCAATTGACATCCTTGTGGTGGATTCTGTGGCTGCTCTCGTCCCCAAGGCTGAGTTAGAAGGCGATATGGGCGATAGCCATGTCGGCCTCCATGCCCGCCTGATGAGCCAAGCCCTGCGTAAACTTACCGGCTCCGTCTCCCGCTCTAACACCACCATCATCTTCCTCAACCAAATCCGTATGAAGATTGGGGTAATGTTCGGCAACCCAGAGACCACAACAGGCGGTAATGCGCTGAAGTTCTATGCCTCTGTTCGGCTGGATATCCGCCGTATCGGCTCGGTCAAAGATAAAGACGAGGTGGTGGGGAACCAGACACGCGTTAAGGTGGTGAAGAACAAAATGGCCCCGCCCTTCCGTCAGGTCGAGTTTGACATCATGTATGGTGAGGGGGTCAGCAAAATGGGTGAATTGCTGGATCTCGGCGTTAAAGCGAATGTGGTGGAGAAATCCGGCGCGTGGTTCTCATACGATAGTACGCGCATTGGCCAAGGGCGGGAAAATGCCAAGCAGTATCTGCGCGAGCATCCTGAAATGGCCGATGAAATTGAAAAACGCGTCCGCCAGAGTGCTGGTCTCATCGCTGATGATATGATGACGGGAGAACAAGAAGACGACACCGACCTTACAGGGGAAGAACTCCCCCTGGATAACGCTCCCTCAAAACGTAAAAGCTAAAATCCTTTGGTCCTATGGAGGGTATCTTCATAGGACCACACCCCTAATATTATTTTACGCCTCGATATTAAACATACTCACACATTCGCAGCCATTAGGCAGCGTAACATTGCGATAACTGCACACCCCTTTTGAATATTCGTAAACCTCTAAAGAGGCTTCTCCGACCCCTGCAATATCAAATTGGCCAGAATGATTCGCACTACCTCCTGTACTGCGATTCGACGTAGCCGCATCATTCCACGCAATATCAGCAGAGGAGACAATCACCTTCTTATCTGGAGGGATAAAAAATTCTGCATAACCTGATATAGAAACCATATTCACCTCGGCATTGCTAAAGCCTACCCGCCTCCAAGCGAGCAACCATTCCCAACTTTGCGAGGAAAATCATTACAAAGTCACTAACATGACACAAAAAATCCCACCTCATTCTAATTATGAGGCAGGATTCTTCTTTGTTCACCACACTATCAGCCCGAAGGCTAACAGAATGTAACCTTTAAGCAGCCTGTTGTGAGGCCCCTTTATGGCCTGTTAAACGCCGCCAGAGCTTCACACCACCCAACGCTACACGCGCAGCAAATGGTGCCATCTGAGGCCGCACAAGGCGCGAATCGTACCCGGCAAAGCGGCGTTCATTCTCACGCAAGCACAACTCCATCAAATCGACAAAATCGACCTGCTTATCCGTCATGCTCTTCGCACCTGTAACGGTGAAGTTGTTATCCTGCGTATGCTCCACGCCATTATCATCAAAGCTACGCACCAAGCTCAAACGCTCATAGAGCAAGAAGAACAGAACCCCAATAACGCGCATCTCAAACCATGGGCGACGCCAGAGCGGCATAACCGCACG
Organism: Bombella sp. ESL0385; assembly: GCF_009725755.1. Classification (GTDB taxonomy): domain Bacteria; phylum Pseudomonadota; class Alphaproteobacteria; order Acetobacterales; family Acetobacteraceae; genus Bombella; species Bombella pollinis. The sequence continues at coordinate 244,386 of NZ_WNIJ01000001.1, read as the reverse complement.
GTGATAAGCCAGCCAGTTTGCAAAGAGCAGAATATGGCGACATTCTTCCTGCATCACTGGCTCGAATGTCTCAATCAGCTCCATCGGGAACAGGCCCGCCTTCTCAGCAAGAGAGAACAGCCCAAATGCAAAGAAGCTATCCCAACATTCAGAGAAACCCGTCACCAGATAAGCCCATTCCGTATCGCGTGGCTCGATATACGGGTCTTCCGGGGCTAGCGGAATGCCGTAATGCTCGACCATACGGGCGAGCACTTCTTTATGGCGATTCTCCTCCCACGCATTACGCGCGATAGCATCTTTCACATCCGGGTCATCCAGCATCTCGGCATAGGCAGCCATACGCAGGCGGGCCTTACCCTCTGTCTGCACCGCAATATCCCAGATAGGCAAGGAAGTGATGCGCTGCATCGTCTCCGGGTCCAGCTCCGGCCAAGGAATGACGGAAGGCTTGTAGGGATTAAACGTATCACGGAACATATCGGCCATCGCCTTTTTATGCTCCGGTGTACCCGGCTTTAGCGGCCCTTTTACCGGGCTGCTCCAATGGCGGGCATCATAATCCACCTGCTCCAATGTTTTTTCGGAGGGGCTATCGGGCAAATGGGAATAAATATCCGCCAGATTCTTCACGTCACTCATCGATAGGCTTCCTTTCCTTGCTTTAAGGCTCAACCTTTTTTAAGATCAGCTGCAGACGAAATGATGCGGTTAACAAGCCCGTATTCAACCGCCTCCTTCGCCGACATCCAGTAATTGCGGTCCGTATCACGGGCCACTTTCTCGTAAGGCTGCCCTGTTTCCCGCGCGAAAAGCCGGTTGAGGCGTTCACGCATTTTGATGATCTCGCGGGCCTCGATATCAATATCGGTCGCCGGCCCCCGCACACCGCCCATCGGCTGATGTAAAAGGAACCGGGTATTAGGAAGACATACACGCCGCTCTGCCCGACCTGCGGCAAAAATCAACGCCCCAGCCGAGGCCACCCAGCCTGTACCAATCATCGTCACAGGGGCGATAGAATCCACAAAGCGAATCATGTCATGGATGGTATCACCGCTCTCTACATGGCCACCGGGAGAGTTTACATAAACCTCAATCGGCTTATCCGACTCCCCAGCAAGAGCGAGAAGGCGGCCGGTAATCTCACGGGCCATGCGGTCATGCACCTCCCCAAAGATGAGCACCTTGCGTTGCTCAAAGAGATGGCGTTCTACCTCTGGCGCAGGAGCGGCCTTTTTCTCCTCCTCGGCCGGTTTTTCAGCCTCCTCCATACGGAGCGGCCCCCTTACAGGAGAGGTAGACAGAGCAGACCGGGAGGGTGCGGTATAAGTATCGCGTTCGTCATATGTCATCATGTGCGCTATCCTGCTCCCGCTTTGTCTCTCTGCCAAGCCATAAAAACGCACTTCTGGGTCGCTTTTTTATTATTTCCTAAGGGAAAATTAGGACTCTATTTCTCCCCATCCCAGCCTCACCTCATAGAGATGCAGATAAGGAATTGCGTCAAACCGCAGAGATACATATTCTGCCCCATAATTTCTCTAGGGCTTTTTGGGCCCTGTCCCTTTGCCCCCGTAGATACGCCCGGACTATGACACCCAGTTTTTTTAACCGCTTCTCCCACATTATGCGCCATAGCAGCAAAGCCGTTTCTATTCTGGCTGTGCCTTTCCTCCTCACAGCCTGCCAACATCGCGGCCCGGTGGAAATGACACGCGACCTCTCGCATGACCTCATGGGCGGCGAAATTAAAAAACTGCACCCTCTTACACCGGGTTATGACACACCTGCCCCTAATATCGCCTTTACTCCTACGACTATTCCAGAGTTTCCTAGCCCAGAAAATCGCGCCATGATTACGACCAAGCTAGAGCAAGACCGTAATCTTACCCAGCATGTCGGGGCAGCAGGGGGCGCATTGCCAATTGGTATGGTCAATCCCCTTCCCCCACGCACTCAACATGGCGGGGCAACAACCTTAAACAGCCCAAGCCAGCCCCCCGCATTGGAGGACACACCCGCGCCTCCTCCTGCACGAATCTCTAGCTCTGGCTCAACGCTCATCTATCAACCCATCTCCCACAAAATGCCCACCTATCTGCCAGACCCCGGGCATCCCCCCCTGCCGATTCTGTTCCCCAGCTTCACACTGCCGGATGCGGCTCGCTCTCTCATCCCCAATTTTGATACCACCACCCCAGCAGGGACGCTCATCCGTTTTCAATCCGGTACGGACCATATGGTGGAAAATCAAACCGATCGTTTTAACGAGATTATCGCCCATCGCCGCCATCATCGGCTTGTCATCCGTGGCTTCGGCACCACCCTTACCGCACAAGCGGGCCTCTCCCCTACAGAGCAAGCCAATGAGATTGCCCTCGCCCTCCTACGCGCCCGGGCAGTCGCGCAGCAATTAACCCTCATGGGTGTTTCAGCAAACGATATGCGCCTAACAGGTGAGCCTATCGGCGATGGGGTGCGCGTCTCTTACGAGCTAAACATCAAACCCACCCAAACAGCCCAACGCTAACGGGCTGTCATCGCACTCCTGTGAAATAAAAATCGCCTCATCTGCGCGAAAAACCCTTGTCGAACGCCCCGCCCTCATGAAACATGGGGCGTTCGTTTTTTGAGGCTTTAGGCCCTGCCCTATTGCCCCGCCTGTTGATTGATTGAGTGTCATGACTGAAGAATTCCACAAAATCCGCCGCCTGCCGCCTTATGTCTTTGCTGAAGTCAACAAAGCCAAAGCCGCCGCACGCGCCGCCGGGGAGGATATTGTGGATCTCGGCATGGGCAACCCAGACAGCCCACCCCCGCAGCATGTTATTGATAAATTAACCGAGACACTGCGTAACCCGCGTGTGCATGGTTACTCTGTCAGCCGTGGCATCCCCGGGTTACGTAAAGCCCAAGCCGCTTATTATGACCGCCGCTTTGGTGTGAAGTTGGACCCAGAGACGGAGATTATCGCCACCATCGGCTCTAAAGAAGGCTTAGCGAACCTCGCCTCAGCCATCACTAGCCCCGGCGATACCATCTTGGTGCCTAACCCCTCTTATCCTATCCATCAATTCGGCTTCATCATTGCTGGGGCCTCTGTCCGCTCTGTCCCTGCCTCACCTGATGAGACGATGCTGCGTGCGCTCCATCGTGCTGTTCGTCACTCCGTCCCCAAGCCAACGGCCCTCATCATCAATTTCCCCTCCAATCCGACAGCCTATCTCGCCTCTAAGGAGTTTTATAAAGAGATCGTCGCCTTCGCGCGGAAGGAGAATATCTGGGTCCTCTCCGACCTCGCTTATTCGGAAATCTATTTTGGTGATGAGCCTCCTCCTTCCATCCTCTCTATTGAGGGTGCAAAGGACATCGCTGTGGAGTTCACCTCCATGTCCAAGACCTACTCCATGGCGGGTTGGCGCATTGGCTTTGCAGCGGGCAACCCGCGTTTAATTCAGGCCCTCACACGCATTAAATCCTACCTGGATTATGGGGCTTTTACCCCTGTGCAGGTTGCTGCCACGGCCGCTCTTAATGGCCCGCAAGATTATGTGGAAGATATGCGCCTACTTTATAAAGATAGGCGCGATGTTCTTATCCGCGGCCTCCATGCTGCGGGATGGGATGTCCCCACACCGGAGGGATCGATGTTCGCATGGGCACCCATTCCGCCTCACTTCGCTCATATGGGCAGTGTGGCTTTCTCCAAGCTCTTATTGAAGGAAGCAAAAGTCGCCGTTGCCCCCGGATTAGGCTTTGGTGAACATGGGGATGGATTCGTCCGCATCGGGCTGGTGGAAAATAACCAACGCCTCCGCCAAGCCACACGCTCCATTAAAACATTCATGAACCACCATAACGCCGTTAAATCATAAACCCCGCCCCTTTTGGGGCTTGTCTCACCCTGATGAAAGCCACTGCACATGACTGCTGCCCTTCACAACACTGTATCATCTCCCGCCCTTCCGCCACTTCGGTTAGGTATTGCAGGCCTTGGGACAGTGGGGACGGGTGTCATTCGCCTATTGCGCGCCCACGCGGCTCTGCTCCAAAGCCGTACAGGCCGTCAGATTGAGGTTATTGCCGTCAGTGCCCGCAATCGCACACGCGACCGGGGGATCGACCTCTCCGCCCTGCAATGGTACGATGACCCTATCGCCCTTGCTGCCGCCCCTGATATTGATGTGGTGGTAGAGCTTATGGGCGGGGCAGATGGCGCGGCCCGTGCTTTGGTAGAGGCCGCCTTAAAGGCGGGCAAAGCTGTCGTCACAGCTAATAAAGCCCTTGTAGCTCGTCGTGCCCAAACGCTCGCGCGTCTCAGCCATAAACATAACGCCCCGCTTTTGTTTGAAGCAGCCGTGGCAGGGGGCATCCCCGCTATCAAAATGGTGCGCGAAGGGGTCGCCCCAGATGCCCTCACACGCTTAGGCGGCATCCTCAATGGGACAAGCAACTTCATCCTCACCGAGATGGCGGAAACAGGCCGCGCTTTTGATGATGTATTGAAGGAAGCTCAAGAGAAAGGCTATGCCGAGGCTGATCCCTCCGCTGATATTGATGGCTGGGATGCCGCCCATAAGCTAAGCATCCTCACGGCCATTGCCTTCCGCCCGATTCTCTTTGATAGTCTTGCCGTCAGCGGGATGCGCCGCATCACAACAAGCGATATTCATCAGGCCCGTAAGCTGGGTTATGCCATCAAAATGCTCGGTGTTACCCGCCGCCTTGCCGATGACCGCGTAGAAGCATGGGTGCAACCCTGCCTCATCCCCGCACAATCGGGCCTCGCGCAGGTTAATGGCGTGTATAATGCCCTCACAACGGAAGGGCCTTTCAGCGGGCCGATTACCATCTCCGGCCAAGGGGCGGGAGAAGGCCCTACAGCAAATGCGGTCATGGCCGATATTATCGACCTCGCCCGTGGTCATGCCCTCCCTCTCTGGGGCCGTATGGCAGAGCAAGCCCCCATCGCGTGTGAGCCGGTTGAAGGCTTGCCCAGCCGGTTCTATCTCCGCATCACGCTCAAAACCCCATCAGATGCGGCACCAGATGCTGCTACGGCCCTGCGTGAGGTCCGCACTATTTTAGAAAATGAGGCCCTCCCGGTAGAGAGCGGCCATCACCATATGGAGGGTGATGCTGCCCAGCTTATCTTCCTCACCGGCACCACAAGCTTGGCCGAGATTAACCGCCTCCTCCCCATTTTAGAGGAAGTCGCCTTTATCAACGGCACACCGCTTGCCCTCAAGCTGGAGGATTTACCATGAGTTCCCAGCCCTCCAGCATCACACCTCATGCGTACCGTGTAACGGGGCGGAATCTGGGCCTTGACCTCGCCCGTGTGACCGAGGCCGCTGCCATTGCCTCTGCCCGTTGGACAGGCCGTGGCGATAAAAATGCTGCGGATGCGGCCGCTGTTGCAGCAATGCGTACAGCCTTTGACACTGTTGCCATCAGCGGCACAGTGACCATTGGTGAGGGGGAAATGGATGAAGCCCCCATGCTCTATATTGGCGAAAAAGTAGGCCGCGGCGGCCCAGAGATGGATATTGCTGTGGACCCGCTGGAGGGAACCAATCTCTGCGCCCGTAGCCTGCCCAATGCCATCACTGTTGTAGCCCTCGCCCAAAAAGGCTGCTTCCTCCACGCGCCAGATATCTATATGCAAAAGCTCGCTGTAGGCCCCGGCCTGCCGGACGGCGTGATAGAGATTGATGCCTCTATAGGCCAAAATCTCGCTAATCTAGCACGCGCCAAACACTGCGATGTCAGCGACCTCACCCTCTGTGCGCTAGAGCGGGAACGCCATAATGAGCTTGTGGCCAAAGCACGCGAAGCCGGGGCGCGTGTCCGGCTCATCAGTGATGGTGATGTAGCCGCCGTCATCGCCACATGTTTGCCCAATAGCGGGGTCGATATTTATGCAGGCAGCGGTGGCGCACCGGAAGGTGTATTAGCCGCCGCGGCAATACGGTGCCTGAATGGCCAAATGCAAGGCCGCCTCCTTTTTGAGAACGAGGCCCAAATTACACGCACACGCAGCATGATTCGCGCTGACCTCGACCCTACACAGGCCCTTACCTTGGCCGATATGGCGGCTGGTCCTGTCTTTTTCTGCGCTACAGGGGTGACCTCTGGTGATTTGCTAAAAGGGGTGGAATATCCCAACCCGCATTATATCCGCACCCATTCCGTCATGATGCGCTCAGAGAGTGGCACAATCCGCTATATGGATGCTTATCACCATTTCGACCCTCATCTCGCTTAAGGACCTTTTACCCCTTTCATGCGTGCCACCTCGCCTTCTACCACCACTCCCCCCACTACGCCGGACCTTGTTTTAAATATACAACGCAGTGCAGGGCTACGCCGCTGGGTATGGCGGCATCCCCTCCTTGCCCAAGCAGATAACAGGCTGGCCCTCGCCCTTGCCCAGAAGCTGGATATGTCCGAGCTTACAGCACGCATCCTTGCAGGGCGTGGCATCACGGTAGAAACGGTGGAATCTTACCTCCAACCCCGTTTGCGCGATGCGCTGCCAAACCCTTCTTGCCTCAAAGATATGGACGCCACAGCAGCCCGTTTGGCAGCAGCCGTGACACACCATGAGACAATCGGCATCTTAGGGGATTATGATGTTGATGGAGCTTGTGGGACGGCCCTGCTCTGCTCCACACTCACTGCTTTAGGCTGCCAGGTTTTTACCCACATCCCTGACCGCATTGCCGAAGGCTATGGCCCCAACATCCCCGCTTTAGAAGGGCTCCTCCAACAAGGGGCGACACTGCTCGTATGTGTGGATTGCGGTACCGCCGCGGTTGAAACACTCGACCATTTTGAGAGCAGGGCGGACCGCATCGTACTAGACCATCACAAGCCCGATGGTATGCGCTTACCCAAAGGGTTGGTCGTCAACCCGAATCGTCTTGATTGTGAGTCCGGCCTTGGGCAGCTCTGTGCCACATCTGTTGCGTTCCTCACCATCATAGCCCTCCAACGCACACTCCGCCAGCAAGGGTGGTTCAACCACCATCCAGAGCCTGACCTTATGGCTCTGCTAGACCTCACAGCTTTAGCAACCATTTGTGATGTAATGCCCTTACAGGGGCTTAATCGCGCTCTTGTTGCCCAAGGCCTCAAAATCATGAATCGCCGTCAACGCCCCGGCTTAGCCGCACTGGCTGATATTGCCGGGGTAAAGGCCGATGCCACCGCAATGAGCTGCGGCTTTGCCCTAGGCCCGCGCATTAATGCTGGGGGACGTATTAGTAAAGCTGGGCAAGGTTTGCGGCTCCTCCTCAGCCCGACTGAAGACGATGCCCGCCCCATTGCCGAAGCCCTAGATGAAATCAACCGCAAAAGACAAACCGTTGAGAGCCATATTCTTGATGCAGCTATAGAGCAAGCCCAAACGCAGCTCGATGCTGGCCGTGCGGTTATCTTCCTCCACGGGGCAGATTGGCATCCCGGTGTGGTAGGCATTGTCGCAGGCCGGTTGAAAGAACGCTTTAACCGCCCTGCCCTTGTCGGAGCCTTGCAGGAAGGGATAGTAAAAGGCTCTGCCCGCTCCGTCACAGGGTTGGATATGGGGGCAGCCATTATTCAGGCCCAACAATCCGGGTTACTCTTAACCGGTGGGGGCCATGCTATGGCGGCTGGTTTCTCCCTTACTGAGGAACAATGCCCCGCTTTTCACACCTTCCTAGACGATATGCTCAGTGAGGCACGCACTCTCCCCCCGCAAGATGATTTGCTCTTGGATGGTGTGGTGAATATTCAAGGGGCAACAGCTACGCTCGCCCAGACCATTGCCCAACTAGCCCCTTTTGGACCGGGAAATGAAGAACCCCTTTTAGCCCTCCGCAATGTACGCTGTGTTAAGGCCGACCGCATCGGCCAAGATGGCAATACGTTACGGGTGATTCTCCAAGATAGCGATGGCCGTAACCGCCTTAAAGGGTTGCTTTTTCGCGCTGGGGAAAAGCGTTTTACCCCCCTCTTAGAGGATAAGAGCCGCCCCCTCCTCCATATTGCTGGACAATTACGATTAGAGCGTTGGCAAGAGCGAGAAAATCTTACTTTTTTCATTTTTGACGCCGCATTGGCTTGACGTCACGCCCCATCCTGCCTATTAACCCCTCACGCCTTTAGTCCCGTTCGTCTAGAGGCCTAGGACACCGCCCTTTCACGGCGGCAACACGGGTTCGAATCCCGTACGGGACGCCATTTTCAGTATAATTGAAAATAAAGCGGCTCAGTTTCATTCAAAAACAATTTTCTAACCTTTAACGTTACTCCTATAGTGATGCAGCCTTCCCTTTTCATTTGGAGGCTTGCATGCCCTCTCTTGCCTCCCTACCCAACATATTATCTTTATTAAAGCGCCATCTTCCCCGCATCGCTATCACAGGGTTAGCCCTGCCTCTTATTGTCCTTCCCGCTTATGCGCGTGCGCCATTGGTGAATCTCGGCAATGCCACTGCAGCGGGGGAGGACGCCTCCACGGCCATCTTTGATAACCTCTCCCACAACATCTTCGATATATCGCCTTTAGGCAGCCTTTATAGCCTGCTCTCCCCTTTCCCGAGTTGGAGCAATCATCTCACCCTCCTCGGCGCAATGGGGGGGCTGCGGACCCAAATGGCCAAAATCGGCCTTGTTCTAGCCGTTCAAGAAACATCAGAACTTTTTGGCAATATCTCTGGTGGGTTCCGTCGCGGGGCAGCTTATGACGGCATGACAACAGCCGTCCTTCAACTCAACACACAACGCGCTTTTGGATGGTCGGGCGGGACATTCCAAGTCAGTATGGAGCAAATACACGGCCGTAATCTCAGTGCGGATAATCTTGGTGTGTATCAAACTATCAGCGGGATTGAGGCCGACCGCTCCACCCGTTTATGGGAGTTATGGTTTGACCAAAAATTCCTCCCCCATCACACGCTCGACATCAAAATCGGCCAGCAAAGCTTGGACCAAGAATGGATGATCAGCAATAATGCGCTGCTCTTTGCCAATACGATGTTCGGCTGGCCGATGCTCCCTTCAGCCGACCTCCCCGGTGGTGGCCCAGCCTCTCCTCTTGCCAGCCTTGGGGGACGTGCCCGGTATCATGTCGTAAAGCCACTCTACATCCAAGCAGGCATCTTTAGTGGTAGCCCCGCTTATGCCCGCACTGGCGATGCCCAAAAGAGCAACCGCTCCGGCACAAGCTTTGTCCTCAATCGCGGTATATTTGCTATTGCGGAACTCCAATATGCGCGTGGCGAGCTAAAACATATCGCCTCACCTGAGGAAGCCACAACCCTGCCCTATGTCTATCGTCTAGGCGGTTGGTATGATTCCGAGCCCTTTGCTGACCAATATGGGGATGAACATGGCATCGCCCTAAGCTCCCCCCAAAGTACCGGTAGGGCACGCCTCCATCGTGGGGCCTTTAGCCTCTATGCTGTGATGGACCAAACACTCTGGCACAGCCATCACAATTTAAGCCGCGCTCTGGCTCTCTTTGCCCGTGTAATGGGCACCCCACAATCAGACCGTGTGCCGATTGATTTCAGCATGAATGCTGGCCTCACCCTCAAAGCCCCTCTCCCCGCTCATCCTTATGATGTGCTGGGCCTTGGCATGGGCTACACCCATACAAGCCATAGCCTTGCCCAATATGACCGCGCTGTACAAACACATACAAATCGCTATAGCCCTGCTCAAGGCAGCGAAACCTTTATGGAGCTAATGTATCTTGGCCAAATGACAGGTTGGCTCCAACTCCAGCCGGATTTTCAATATATCTTCAACCCCTCTGGGGGCATCCCTAATCCGCTCCATCCCACACGGCGTATTAAAAATATCGCCGTCTTTGGGCTGCGCGCAAATATTACGTTATAAAAACAAATATACTCCATAATGCCCCATCCTACGTCAAAATGGAGTGACAGAAGCTAGCGTTACTATTTTGTTGCGAATGATTATTAGAATCGTTGACTTTTAGAAAAGCTTTTTTATATCTGTAATAAATATCACCCATGAGTTGGACATCATCATGACCCCTCCTCACACCGCTCTGCTGGATAGACAATCACCCCTAAAACGTTTCCTAAAAGCAATGAATCTCGCAGGGGCGGGTGCCCTCCTTTTAGCTGGACATATAGCTTATGCCCGTGCGCCGATGGTCAATATCGGCAATGCGGCCGCTGCGGGTGATGAATCATCAGATGGTGTATTTGGCTTCCTCTCCAACTGGAAGCGCGATGCCAACCTGCTTGGCAATATGTGGGGCTTACGCACAGAGATGGGCAAAGCCGGGCTTGTCCTTGCTATTCAAGAAACATCGGAGCTTTTTGCCAATGTCTCTGGTGGGTTTCATAAAGGCCCTGCTTATGATGGGCTGACAACGGCCGTCCTGCAAATGAACACACAACGCGCTTTTGGCTGGTATGGCGGGACCTTCCAAATCAGTATGGAACAAATCCATGGCCGTAGTTTAAGTGCTGATAATCTTGGTGTGTATCAAACTGTCAGCGGGATTGAGGCTGACCGCTCCACCCGCTTATGGGAAATGTGGTTTGACCAAAAATTCCTCGACCAACAGGCTCTTGATATTAAAATTGGCCAACAAAGCTTGGACCAAGAATGGATGGTCAGCAATAACGCCCTCGTCTTTGCCAATACGATGTTCGGCTGGCCGATGCTCCCCTCTGCCGACCTCCCCGGCGGTGGCCCGGCCTATCCGCTCTCCAGCCTTGGGGTACGCGCACGCTATTGGGCAGCAACGCCGCTTTATATTCAAGGAGGCGTGTTTAGCGGCAGCCCCGTCCATAACCGTACAGGCGACCCCCAACAACATAATCGCTCTGGCACAAGCTTTACGCTCGACCGTGGGGTGATGGCGATTATGGAGCTCCAATATGTCTATCCGGGCCTTGGGGCTATGGTCTCCCCCGATGATGCTGACGCCCTCTCCCGCGTTTATCGCATCGGAGGCTGGTATAATTCCGAGCCTTTTGCCGACCAATATTGGGATACAAGTGGCACATCCCTCGCCTCCCCCGATAGTAATGGAGCCCCACGCAGGCATAGAGGGGCTTTTAGCCTTTATGCCGTGGTTGACCAAATGCTCTGGCATAGTCACTTCGACCCTAACCGCACCTTCAATATGTTTGCCCGCGTTATGGGAACGCCGCAATCACACCGCGTGCCGATTGATTTCAGCATGAATTTTGGCTTCACCTTAAAAGACCCTCTCCCCTACCGCCAAGATGATACGTTAGGCCTCGGGATGGGCTACACCCATGTTAGCCACGCCCTGGCAAAATATGATCGCGCCGTGCGGAACTATTCTGGCACCTATAACCCTACCCAAACCGGCGAGACCTATATGGAGCTGATGTATCAATGCCAGATGACAGGCTGGCTCCAACTTCAGCCGGACTTCCAATATCTCTTTAACCCCTCTGGGGGCATCCCCAACCCACTCCATCCCACACGGCGCATTAAAGATATTGCCGTCCTTGGGCTGCGCGCCATCATTGCTCTGTAAGGATAGACATCATGCGCATTAAACCACTCTCCTCTCGCCCTTTTACCCTCCTTACTCTCGGCTTCTTGCTAGGCTGGCAGCTCTCCTCCACGCAGGCTCAGGCTGCCCCAAAAGGGTTTTTAGAGACCATCCACCGCCATGCCATGCTCGCTTCCACTAGCCCCGGTAATGGCGACCTCAACCCTTATGCAATTTATGTTGTCCCCCAAGATATGGGGAGCCTGAAGAAAGATGAGGTACTTGTTACTAATTTTAACAACGTCAATAATCTACAAGGTACAGGCACAACCATTGTTGCTTACTCTCCCGTAACGAAAAGCGTACGCCTCTTTGCCAGCGCGCCCGCTCATCTCGCCGCCTGCCCCGGTGGTATAGGCTTTACTACGGCTCTCACAGTGCTCAAATCCGGCTGGGTGATTGTCGGCAGCACCCCTAGCAAAGATGGCACAACCGGCACAAAGGGCGATGGTTGCTTGCTCGTCTTTGATGCAAACGGCACCTTTACCACAGCATGGAAAGGCCCGCTCATCACTGGCCCATGGGGCAATATTGCCAGCGTAGATAATGGCGATAAGGCAGTGCTTTTTATCTCCATGGCCGCAGCGGGCTTGCCCAGCCCTTATGTGAGCGACCCTGTCACCCATTATCCTCCCATCTTACATAATGCGACAGTGGTGCGCTTTAACCTCGACATCCCCGCAGGCAAGCCCCCTGTTATCGCCCAACAAACCGTCATTGCCAGTGGTTTTGCTGGGCGTGCGGACCGCGATAACTTCCTCTTTGGCCCCACAGGCTTAGCCCTAGATACTGATGGCACATTATACGTCACCGATGGCTATGATGAGGAAGTCACCGCTATTGATAACGCCCTCACCCGCACCGAGCCTGTAACACGCCAAAATGATGCTGTTGGACGCATCATCACCAAAGGCAAATTGCTCAACTGGCCTTTAGCGATGATTTGGGTCCCCGGCCATCATTTGCTTGTTGCCAATGGCCGTAATGGGCAAGTGGTAGAGATTGACCCGGTGGCGAAAAAACAGCTTTACGCCCAATGGGTAGATAATGACCAAGCCCAGCAACCACCCGGTAATGGCGACCTCTTTGGCCTTGCTATGACACCAGATAATAAGGGTTTTTATTATGTCGAAGACGATATGAATACCCTCAATGTCAGCCTACCATAAGGGTGAAAGCCATGGCTCATCTCCTCACACGCCGTAAAGCTCTAGGCACTGCTCTTGGTATGGCTGGGCTGGGCTGCCTCGCCCCGCGCCATGCTTGGGCGACATCCCCCGCAGAGTTCCTCCATCAACCGGGTATTACCCTGCCACAACTGCCTTTTCTCTATTTCCTCACGCTGGATATCACGACCGAGAACCGCCATGATGTTGCCCAGCTTATGCAACGCTGGACGGACGCCGCAGCGGCTCTTATGGCAGGGAAGCCCATCCCCGGCCTTGTTGATTCTGATGAGACATACGGCCTGCCTCATCAGGCCCTAACGCTCACCTTTGGCTTTGGCCCCACCCTTTTTACCAAAGAGGGGAAAGATAGGTTCGGCCTCGCTGCCCAACGGCCCGCCCCCTTAGCCGACCTCCCCCGCTTTACAGGGGACCAGCTTGTCCCCGCCCATACGGGGGGCGATTTGTGCATCCAAAGCTGTGCCGATAATCCGCAAACGGCTTTTCATGCCATCCGCATCCTCACCCGCCTTGCTGATGGCATCGCCACACCACGTTGGGCACAAACGGGCTTCCTCCCCGATTTTGGGCCGCACCAAACGGGCCGCAATCTTATGGGCTTTAAAGATGGGACCATGCAGCCCAATATTGCCGACCCTGCTGTTGCTAAGCGCGTCCTCTGGGCCGCAGATGATGATAAAGCATGGATGGCAGGCGGGACCTATCTCGTTGCCCGGATTATCCGCATTGCCCTAGAGCATTGGGACCGCACGAAAACCAGCTTCCAAGAGGAGACAATGGGGCGGCAAAAACGCAGCGGGGCCCCTATTGGGGGGCATCATGAGTTTGATCCCCTCACCCTCAAACAAACCGATAAATACGGTAATCCCATCACGGCGGAGGCTTCCCATGCACGCCTTGCCGCCCCAGAAGAGAATGGCGGAGCGGAGTTTTTAAGGCGCGCTTACTCCTACGATAATGGCCTAAGCTACATCGCAGAGCGTTGGCCCCCGTGGCGACAGGGCAATGAGTTTGATACTGGCTTGATGTTCCTTGCCTATCAGCAAGACCCACGCAAAGCCTTCACCCGCATTTTTGAGCGTATGGCAAAGTTCGATATGATGAACCAATACACAACCCATATTGGCAGCGGTCTGTTTGCCTGCCCCGGCTATCGTAAAGGTCATTATCTCGGTGAGGACCTGCTAATGACGCGCTAAGAGAATACCCTCTACCTCTACCAACAGCTCCGCTCGGCAAATATCTGCCACCAAGAGCGGGGCTTGACCAGCAGGACACGGAAAAGCACGCTCTATTGCCGCTTGCACAGCAGACACATCCTTAGGATGACGCACATAGAGCTTTATGCTCTCAAACCGACCAGCCTGAAGGCACGGAAAGCGTTTCTCTGCTGCCGCACGCAGGCTATGGATTGTCTCAATTGTAATGGCAAGTTGCTCATCAAGCGTATGACCAACCGATTCATGCCCACGAATACTAGCCGTGCCAGAAAGGTAAAGGACTGTCTGACTCTCACCCTCCATCACTGTAGCCCGTGCAAAAGACGGGGACCGCCGCCCATAACGTGGTGGATAATGATAAGCAGGCAACTGAGATGGGTTTTCTACATTCACGCCCTGCATGACACGATGAGCAATAAGATAAACAGCCACTCCTCCCGCGGGCAACCCAATCCCTGTCGCAGCAGGTAGGGCCGTAAGCTCTACCCCCAGCGCATCGAATGCCTGCGCTCGCCCGCGGCAGAAATCGCGATAGCGCTCCTCCCCATACTCATTATCCTGATTGATCGCCCCTAAATAATTCCACATCCGATAAATATGGGGGAAGCCCTTCTGCCGGCTTAATGTGATCAAACGCTCATAATGTGTTTGTACTGCATCGCATAATTCTGGCTGGTCTTGCACCCAAAAAGCTGCAAACAACACATCACCTTCGCAGCTCCAACCTATGCCAGATTCCTTACCGGCCATACGCGGTATAATAGACGCTGTGCCCTCAGCCTGTTGTTCTCCTATCTGCATAGGATGCCATGTTTCATAAAGAACAGGCGAAGGGCCGGGAAGGGTCATAAAAACACATCCCTGTGCGACCTCTACCCCAGCTTCATCGCCCCCATAACGCACGCAAGCCAGAGGGTTATGCGCTGTCTCAACAGGCGTACCCCTCGCATAATGGGGCACCAATACCCGCCGCTTAAAAGACGATGTCACAGCTTAGACGCGCCCCATATAAGCACGGAAAATCCCCAACGCGACATCACAGCGCACATCCTGAAACCCCGCAGCTTCCATCGCGGCCATAATCTCCTGATAAGACACGCAATGATCTATCGTATCCCAATAATAATCCATCAAACGACGACTAGCCCGCGAGGCCGCCACACCAGAGAGAAACGGCACAACACGCCCTAAATAAAACTGCAAAAGCTTTTGAACGATTTTATGCTCTGCCCGGCTGATCTCCAAAATCAAAACACGACCGCCAGGCTTCAACACACGATGGTAAGAGGCAAACGTTTGCTGTAAATCCGCTACATGCCGCAACGCATAGCCCATGCTGAGGAAATCGATACTCCCATCAGCAAAAGGCAATGACATCGCATTCCCTTGTACAAGAGAAATAGGTAAAGAATGACGGCATTGCTGGAGCATCCCAAAGCTCATATCCAGCCCGGTCACCTTTTCTGCGCCCACAATGGCCATTGCCTCGCGCGCAACAAGGCCCGTCCCCACCGCGACATCTAAAACATTTTGGCCTGCCCTTAACCCCGCCTTGTGCAACATTTGCCGGCGATAACGACCACCCGTCCCTAACGAAAACAAAGCGTTGATACGGTCATAATGGCTGGCTGTTTCATCAAACAAACCACTAACGAATTCTTCGCGTTCTTCACGATGTGCATAAAAGCGCGATAAAACAGGATGAGGAGATTTAGGAGAATTAGACATGCCGCCTCCTTAGCACATCCGACAATAAATGCATCTACTATCCCTCTTACACACACCCCATATATGCGTGAAACACACCACAAGAGACCTCGCACCGTATATTATGAAACCCCGCACGCTCCATCGCTGCGATCACATCGTGGCGAAATACACAGCTCTCTAGCGTATCCCAATAATAATTCATCAGGCCGCGACTCGCCCGATACGCCGCTTGCCCCGATAAAAATGGAACAACCCGTCCTAGATAAATATGCAATAATTTATGCAATAGACGGCTCTCCGCCCGCCCAATCTCCAGGACCAAAATCCGCCCGCCCGGTTTTAACACACGGCGGCAAGCAGCGAAGGTTTGAGTCAAATCTTCCATCAAACGCAACGCATAACCTAGACTAAGGAAGTCAATACTCTCATCGCCAAAAGGAAGGGACATCACATCCCCCTGCACAAGCGAAATAGGCAAAGCGCGTTGGCATTGCTGGAGCATACCCCAACTTACATCCACCCCTATAACATGCTCCGCCCCTATAATAGCTACCTCCTCCCGCGCGATGAGGCCTGTGCCAATAGCCACATCCAAAACGGTTTGCCCCGGCTGCAACCCCGCACGCCTGAGCATACGACGACGATACCAACGACCCGTCCCTAGAGAAAATAAGCTATTTATCCGATCATAATATATTGCCACGTCATCAAATAAACCACGCGCCATAATGCCCTCCCGCATGTCCCCAGGCACAAAAGACGATGAGCGTTGTGAAGAAAATGTACTATCAGACATGGCCTATTTCATCACATATGAGTGAACTATTTAAGACCTATCAGAATAGAGAGTTCTTTCTCATAAAAACAACACGGCTTGCCATAATATTTTGCTTTAATGTGGCATGTTGATAGTGACGGATAATCACCCGCCGCAGAGGCATCTCACCACAAAATAAAAGCAATGCCACGCCCAACGTACCGCCGCGTATGGGGATATGCCACCATCCTTGCTGTGGCGCATAGAGCCACAAAATAACCGGGGCCCCCAAGGCGATCATAAAAAAGCCGCTCCACACCCATGTTAGGATGATCGTGTAACGCCGTATATCCTGGCGCAAAGACCCGTGTACTGCCTCAGCTAATTGTGTGATAAACGCCGTCTGCCCCCGCCGTAAGGAGCGTACAAACATCATAAACGGCCCCAGCAAAGCCAGCGCATAAAGTAAGAGCTGGTCCCCCAGCCGCACAAAGCCCGGCCATAACCCGCCGGCCACCCCTATACACAATAATAATCCATAACCCCAACACACCCGGTATGGCAGCAACATCACAAGCTGCATCATCATACCCAACCCGACACATACTGCCTGCCACTGAGGCCCTCCGATTGTCAGATTCACCACTCCTACACCACTAGCAAATATGACAATCCGCCAAAGCCAAGCCCTACGGCTCTTGCTGCCTGCTACACCCGGTGTTAAGAGGTCACAGCTTTTACCCTTCATATAAATGGATGCCTCTTTCAGTGACAGCCACTGCCCCTTTGCATGAACAAACCCCCTTTGAGCACGAGGTTGCAACACATCTTGTGGACGCCGTGCAGCTTGATATGGACCCCCACGACATCGACCCAGAGACGCCCCTTTTTGGGGAAGGGTTGGGGCTCGATTCCATTGATGTGCTTGAAATTGCCCTGATGGTCAACACACAGTACGGCATCAAGCTGGAATCACATGATGATAACAATCGTGAGATATTCCACTCATTACGCTCCCTTGCACATTATATTGAGGCTCATCGTCCATCGTAACGCGATTTGCCTCATCCATGCACGCCTCTTTTGATCTATCCCTCATCACCGCACCAGCACGCCCTATTTTTTACATGATGGCCGGGCCTATTAGCGGTGAGCAACTTCTCTCCTTCGCATGGGCCTTGGCTGATCATTGGCCAGAACGCCCCATTATCAACCTCCATACCGACCCTCTACACTTTACCATCGTCTTTTTAGCAAGCCTGCTAAAGGGACAATATTGCATACTCTCCAGCAATCACGCAGCTTCGCAATTACTGGCCTTACAAAAGGAACATAACGCCCTTTGCAGCAGCCCTAC
The DNA here is from genome assembly GCF_009725755.1 of Bombella sp. ESL0385. Taxonomy (GTDB): domain Bacteria; phylum Pseudomonadota; class Alphaproteobacteria; order Acetobacterales; family Acetobacteraceae; genus Bombella; species Bombella pollinis. The sequence continues at coordinate 226,595 of NZ_WNIJ01000001.1, read as the reverse complement.
AGCGTTGCCAGAAGAGCTGGTGAATCTGTCCCTCCCACCTCTGGCCACACTCAAGGCAACACAATCAGATAATCCCCACCTTGCTGTGGACTATAAAGCGGCCTACGTCTTTACCTCAGGCAGTACGGGCCAAGCTAAAATGCATATTAAATATTGGGGGGAGCTTGTCGCTCGCAGTCACGCAGCCCTACCCCTCCTCGCCCCACATCATCCCACCACTACGACTATGCTAGGTACGGTACCGCCCTACCATATGTACGGGTTTGAGACACTCATCCTCCAAAGCCTCCATACCCACACAGCCACAGCAAGCGGCCCTTCCTTCTTCCCCCGCGATGTCGAAAAACTAGCCGCTCACATACCCACAGAACATACGCTCATCACAACGCCAGTGCATCTACGCTCCCTCACCACAGCACGTATCGCCCTGCCAGAAGTAAGGCGCATTATCTCCGCCTCTGCTCCCCTGCCCCATGACCTCGCTCTTGAGGCAGAAACCCTTTTCCACGCCCCAGTGATGGAGATTTATGGCTCTACCGAGACAGGCTCCATTGCTAGCCGCCGCACAATAAACCCCGACCCATGGCAACTTTACGACGGGGTAACCCTAACTGCAGACCCAACCTCAACAGATGCAGAGGCCTATATCTGCACCGCTCCCTATGCAACACCTCACCCCCTTAATGACATTATCACCCAAAAAGGGCCACGCCATTTCACGCTCATGAGCCGCAAAGGGGACCTCCTCAAAATCGCGGGAAAACGCACCTCTTATGGAGCCCTTAACAAAGCACTCCTCCAACTAGACGGGGTCTTAGATGGCTGCTTCGCCCCCCTCTTTAGTGAAGCAGAGCTCCAAAACGACAAGCCAGAACCCACGCGCTTGCAAGCCTTTATTGTCAGCTCAATAGACGATACTACTGCCCTTATGCGGGCCCTGCGCCATTATATTGACCCCGCCTTTATGCCACGCCGGTTTGTCCGCCTGCCGCATTTACCACGCAATGCCATTGGCAAACTTACACGGCACGCTTGGGAGAGCCTCATCCGCGATTATGCTGAAAAACGCTCCTATCCACCTTTTTCCATCCCAGCTACACACCCTGCCCTCCCTGGCCATTTTCCCCAGAATCCTACTGTGCCAGGCATTGTCCTGCTGGAGGAAGTCTTTACACGCTTAAAGCTCAAACCCCATTTTATCGAAAATGTAAAATTTCTCTCCATTGTCCGCCCGGAGGAACCACTCCATCTTTTCTCCAGTGCTTTAGGCGGTGGCCGGATCCGCTTTAGTTTGCATCATCATGACGGCCATACCACCACAAGCACCATCCTCCGTGGTACGGCTAAGGGCCCATCCTTATGAGCGCCAACACATGGCTCCGCCCAGAAAAGGGTAATCTAGTAATCGGCCGGCTGCTCATTTGGGTTGCACTGCATTTGGGGTACCACATCACAGCGTTATTCCGCTGGCCTGCAACCCTTTATTACGCCACCTTTTATCCTTCGGTGCGCCGTGCCTCATGGCGCTATCTTACTCATCTCCATAATGTTGGGCGAGGTCAACAGCCCCATTATGGTATGGTCCTTGCACATATTTATGCTTACAGCACCAATATTTTAGACCGCATTTATCTTCTCAGTGGACGTTTCCCACCCCATAAAATCCATATCCATGGGCGCGACTACCTCTTAGACGCCCTAAAACAACAAAAAGGCTGCATCATCATGGGGGCACATATTGGCTCTTTTGATGTCCTCCGTTATTTCGGCATAGATGCCCCTGTCCGCTTTCGCATGTTGATGTATCGACGGTTCCTAGGGGAAACCTCACGTTTGATTGAAACCCTTGCCCCGACCTTTCAAGCCGACCTCATTGAGCTTGGCCATGCAGATAGTATGCTCACAACCTTCAACGCCCTTAAACAAGGGGAGGTAGTGGGCATATTAGCCGACCGCGCCCATGATGATAGCCGCTCTGTCCCTGTGACATTTCTTGGGCAAACCGCCCGCCTTCCCGCAGGGCCGCATCAACTTGCTGCCCGTACAGGCGCCCCGGTTGTGCTTGTCTCAGCCATTCGGCAGAAAAATGGCTCTTACCATATTGCATGCCGCCGCCTTACTGATACTCTCTCACAAGGGGAAACACAGTCCACTTTACATCCGCACATCCTCGCCTATGCCCGCTGGATGGAAGATTTATGTGAGCAAAACCCTTATGCTTGGTTCAATTTTTTCGACTTCTGGGAAGAAGGTCTCTGACCTTATGAAATATCTCTCTCTTCTTCTCTGCTGCCTTACCTTCAGCCCTGCTCTAGCCCAGCCCCTCTACAGGCAAGACCACGCCCCTATAGCCTCCTCCACATCTAATGAGGCCCTAGCCGTAGAGATCATTCACCATATTGGGCTGGTCTCCCAACGGGATAATCACTTTCGTGAAACACGCCAGCTCCATGCGTTAAAGCAACCCCTCCATAGCGAAGGGCTGCTCCGCTTCGTACCCCCTGACCATATAGAGAAATACACCCTCACCCCTGTGCAAGATCACTTTATTTTGGAAGGCGATATGGTGCAGCTCCAACATGGGCAAAGCCCTATGCGGAGCATCCCCCTGCACATAAACCCAACTATGCAAATTATGGCAGCAACAATCCGCGGCCCCCTCCAAGGTGACGTAACTTTGTTACAAACCTACTATAATCTCAGCGCACAAGGCGATATGGGACATTGGACGCTCCTCCTCACCCCCCGCACATCAGAGGTTGCGCAGATTATCCAACGCGTCCAACTAGAGGGGCGCAATAACGTGCTAGAACGTACACGCCTCATCCAAGCAAATGGCGATAGCACCGAGACCATCATCACCCCGCAATGAGACGCCGCCTCCCCCTCCTACTCGCAGTTTTTTGCGCCATCGCCGTAGCCATAGGTACATTCTCCTGCATCCCTTTACGCATGGATATGCGGGCCTTCCTCCCCCGGCCCCATGACGATACATCTCAGTTCCTGCTTGACGAGCTTAATAACGGGACGACGCAATCCCTTATGCTCGCCTCTATCAAAGGCGATGATGAAGCCACTCTCCTCAACATAGGCCATCGCTTTCATGACGCTTTAGTCGCGGGAGGGCAGTTCAACCTTATTCTTGATGGCCCGAGCGCCCTCTCATGGCAAAAGGACCAGCCCCTTCTTTTTGCTCATCGTTATGGTCTTGCCCCTCATGACCATACCCGCCTTTTCACCCCAACGGCTCTCAGAACCGACCTAAACCAGCTTTACGACCTCCTACAATCTATGGCAGCCCCCGTGGTGGAAGATGTCGGCCTACATGACCCTACAGGGGCTTATGGGGATTACTTGGCAAGTCTCAATGAAGTAAACCCACCTCAGAGCAAAGATGGTTTATGGCTCACAACGGACCATCACGCCACATTGATGCTGCTCCATCTCCGCCATCCCAGCCTTGATACCGCCCAGCTCACGCAACTTCATCACACCATTATGCAAGCCTTTGCCCAAAGTGTAGACGGGCATAAAGGCTACACGCTCACCCTTACAGGCACACCAGCTTTCTCTTTTTTTGCTGCACAATCCCTGCGGCATGATATGGACCGCCTGGCCCTACTCTCTCTCTCACTCGTTATTATAATCCTATATTGGCGGTTTCGCTCCCTTTGGGTCCTAGCCGCCATTGGTGTGCCGTTTTTGCTGTCTCTCTCTCTCGCTATGCTCGGGCTACACCTCCTCTTTGGCTGGGTACATGGCATTGCCCTAGGGTTTGGCATGACTATGCTGGGGGTTTCGTTAGATTATCCCGTTCTCCTCCTCGGCCATCGTGATAAAGGCGAGGCCATCCCCATTGTCTTAGGCCGTATCGGTACAAGCCTGAAATTAGCCGCTCTGACAGCCATCATCGGCCTATTAAGTATGATCTTCTGCGGCTTGCCGGGGCTTATGCAACTCGGTTTGTTCTCAGCCATCGGCATCCTCACCGCCGCATGCTTGACCATCTGGGTGCTGCCCCATCTCATCACCCAGGCCGACTTAGCAGCCTATCATCAAGGCATTTCCCGCTCGCTCTTACGCTGGGAAAAATTACGGCATTATCGTATGCTCTGCCTTCTTGCTGCCCCCTTAGCTTTGGCCCTCCTCTGGCTTCATCCTTTTCAAATCGAACGCCAAGGCCAAATCCTCAACCCCATACCCCCTTCCATGCTCGAAACGGACCGCCAACTCCGTCAACAACTTGGAGCCCCCCAAGCAGGCCTGTTAGGTGTTATCCACGCCGCTGATAGTGAAACTGTCCTTCAGCGGGAAGAAGCCATTCTAGAGCGTCTCCCCCCCTCACATGATATAGAAGCTGCTGCGTTACTACTCCCCAGCAAAGCCCGCCAGCAACACAGGGTGGAGAGCCTCCCGCCAGAAAAACTTATCACAGCTAATCTACATACAGCGTTACAAGGCTCTCCCTTCTCAGCTGATGCCTTCGCCACTATCCCTCGGGACGTTGCCTCCGCACAACAACAACCATCCCTAGGAATAGAAGACCTCACTAACACCACGCTCGCTTATCGCCTTGCACTCCTACTCTTTCCCCGTCATGGCAGTTGGTACGGCCTGCTTATCCCCCGCACGCCAGAAGCAGCCGAATGGTTGCGTCGTGATGCTCAGCACGACCCTACAATATTGCTGGTGAATATGAGGACAGCCGTAGGCGACCTGCTTCACCCTTATGTTCAACAAGCGGCCTTATGGCTCATCATCGGGACAGCTTTTGCCCTCATAACCCTCTTTTTCTGCCTTAAAAGCCCAGGGCGCGTTGGCCGTGTGGCCCTCACCTTAACGCTCACCGGCCTAAGTACATTAGCCTTATTGCGCCTTCATCACCCTGTTTTTTCAATCATCCATATTGTCGCCCTCGCCTTTGTGCTAGGTGTAAATATAGATTACGCTCTTTTTTTTGGACGACCTCAATTAGATGAGGCCGAACGCACCCGCACCCTACGCACACTCTTAACCTGTAACCTGATGACTGTTTCTTCCTTTGCTATCCTCGCCAGCTGCCAAACACCCCTCTTGCGAGAAATTGGCCTCACCATCTCCTGCGGGGCCTTATTGGCGTTGATCTTTAGCTTCCTCCTTATGGGGGCCATGCCTCCCAAAGCATCAATGAGAGCGAAGCTATGACAGAGCTTATCATCACCGCAGGAACCGCTATTAGTGCTATGGGGCGCGGCATAGAAGCAACGCAGCGTTGTTTACAAAATAAGCAACACACCCTCCAACCTGACCAATTTCAACCAACAGGGCATGGTTATATAGGACGAGTCGCCGGGGTGGAGGAGCATGTCATCCCCCCTCATCTCGCACAATTTGACTGCCGGAATAACCGACTGGCCGATATGGCCTTAATGACAGATGGCTTCATAGAAACTGTAAAAACCGCATCTGCGCATTATGGTCCTCATCGCATTGCGGTCATTATGGGTACAAGCACATCCGGTATTCTCAGTGCAGAAGAGGCATACGCAGCCCGTACGCCCGGTGACCCGACGCTACCAAAGAGCTTTCATTACACCAACACGCAAGACCTCTCTTCCCTCCCCCGTTATGTCGCTGCACGACTCGGTGTTAGTGGGCCTTTGCTGACCATTTCCAACGCTTGCGCCTCCTCCACACGGGCTTTTATAGATGCCGCTCATCTTATTACGAGCGGCGTATGTGATGCCGCTATTGTTGGCGGGGCCGATAGCCTATGCCGGATGACCCTCCAAGGTTTTACTTCACTAGAGCTCATCTCCCCTCACCCTGCTCGCCCATGTGATGCCGAGCGTGATGGCATTTCCATTGGGGAGGCCGCCGGTTTTGCTTTATTAGAGCGTGCTAACGCCCGCCCTCTTCCCCTCGGAACATCAAGTTATAGAGCGCGGCTTGTCGGCTATGGGGCGAGTAGTGATGGCTACCATATGTCCTCTCCCGATCCCACTGGGGCAGGGGCCATACGCGCTATGCAACGCGCATTAGAACACGCACACCTCCCCGCCAAGGCGATTGGCTATATCAACATGCATGGTACCGGCACCCGCGCAAATGATAAAATGGAGGATAGTGCGATTTACGCACTCTTTGGGTCTCGCGTGCCATGCTCTTCTACCAAAGGATGGTCAGGCCATACGCTAGGAGCTTCTGGTATTTTAGAGACGATGATCTGCGCTATCGTACTCAATACTCATCACCTCCCCCCTTGCATGAATAGCCACACAACTGACCCTACCTTTCGCAGCGATATTCTCCTTACCGCCCGTCATAGCCGCTCTGATTATGTAATGAATAATGCCTTTGGCTTTGGCGGGACTAATAGCAGCCTCATTCTAGGGAGGTTTGCATGATCGTCGCAATCGAAGCCATTGGCTGTTGGGGAGAGGGGCTGCATGGTTGGCCAACCGTACAAAACATCCTTCGTGGTGAAGCCTCTTTATGTGCTGAATCGCTAAAACTTCCCGCTCCTACGAGCCTCCCGATCAATGAACAACGCCGAGCAAGCCAGATTATCCGTCTTGCTGTGCTCTGCGCTGAAGAAGCCTGCCAACAAACCCCCTATAAGCCGGAGGACCTCCCCATTATTTTTGCAAGCTCTAATGGGGATGGCTTTATCATCAACCGAATTTTGGAATCCCTCACCACACCGGGGGGGGCGGTATCTCCCTCGCTCTTTCATAATTCCGTCCATAATGCACCAGCAGGTTATTGGATGATCGGCCATCACAGCCACCAGTCGGCTGTTTCACTCGGCCTTCATGATGAAACCCTCCCCGCCGCGCTCCTCAAAGCCGCTATTGAAGCGCATATAGAGCAACGCCCCGTTCTATTCTGCATTTATGATGCGCCCGTCCCCGGCTCTTTAGGCACAGCACGCCGCACAGACCACGCATTTAGTTGTGCGTTCATCCTCACACCTGGTACAAACGGAGCCCTATCGCTCACATTATCCTTCCAAGAGGGAAAAGGTGAGGCCACTCCGCCACCGCCTCTCCCAGACGTGATGATGAACATTCTACGTCATAACCCAGCAGGGCATGTTCTCCCGCTACTCTATGCCATAGCCCATAAACGGGACTGCACGCTCACCTTGCCTTACGGGGAGAACCATCTTAGACTCGCCCTCGCTCATGCTAACTCGTGATGACATACTCACCCTTATTCCTCACCAAGGGGTAAGCTGTTTGTTAGACCGTGCCACCCACTGGGATGCAACACAGCTAACAGCCCAGATATTATGCCATAATGACCCCGCGAATCCTTACCGTATCGCAGACCATCTCCCACCTATCACAGGGGTAGAGATAGCCATGCAAGCAGCGGCCCTTCATGGAGCACTAACCGCCCATGAAGCCCGCCAAGGCTGGCTAACAAGCGTGCGTGATATTCACATCCATTGCGATAGGCTGGATATCCCCCATTGGGATAGGCTGACCATTACCGTCACGCAGAAACATCAGAGCCATAATGGCATGATTTATGATTTCTCCCTCTTGAGCCCTTCTACCACGCTCCTACTGAGCGGGACAGGGACTGTCATGTTACCAACTGGATAACTGTTATGACCAACAACTCTCCCCTTCCTTGTGATGTTCTCATTATCGGTGGTGGGCCAGCAGGCAGCACAGCGGCAATCACCTTGGCACGACAAGGACTTGATGTCGTTATAATAGAAAAAGAGCAGCATCCCCGCTTTCACATTGGGGAATCCTTGCTCGCCTGCAATATACCCATTCTAAAAGAGCTGGGCGTCTTGGACGATGTTGCCGCTATAGGCGTGTACAAACCTGGTGCAGAATTTGTTACCGACACAGGAGAGGGGCGCATGTCCTTCCCTTTTCGTTACGCCATTGATGCACAAGCGGACCATGCCTTCCAGGTTCGACGGGCTGAATTTGATGAAATACTCTTTCGCCATGCCGCAAAAGCTGGGGCCACAACGCTAGAGAAAACACGCGTTACAAAAGTATCTTTCACATCCACCGCAACCCTTTTAATCGAAGCCAGAACGGAAACGGGCGAGATGCGCCTCTTTGCCCCTCGTTTTCTCCTTGATGCCTCTGGGAGAGATACGCTCATGCTCCGCCAACATGGGCAGAAATATAGCGACCTTCGCAATAATAAAGCGGCAATCTTCAGCCATTTCCGCAATGTCCCACGCGCTGAAGGCGAAGGGATGGAGGGCTATATCTCCGTCCATCTTGTCCAGGGCGGTTGGTTTTGGATGATCCCCCTGCCAGATGATGTCATGAGTGTTGGTTTTGTAGGCGACCATGAAAGCTTTAAACATCATGGTGGCTCTCTCGACGCACTCTTCTGGAAGCATGTGCAAGCAAGCCCTAGCGTACAAGCCCGTATGGCCAAAGCCGAAGCCCTCGCCCCCCTCTCCACCACGGGCAATTATTCCTATAAAGGCGACAAAGCATGGGGGGAGCGTTATTTCATCATTGGAGATGCGTTCGGCTTTTTGGACCCCGTCTTTTCCTCCGGCGTCATGCTAGCCATGAAAGGGGCCCTCCGTGGGGCTCATGTTGCCTCCCAATGGTTACTTAGCCCCCAATGGGGCCGCAAAGCCGCCCGTAAGGCTGAGCGTCAAACACGCCAAGAAATGCAACTGATTAGCTGGCTCGTCTATCGCATCAATGACCCGCTGTTACGCTATTTCTTCATGCGCCCTAAAAACAAACCTCTTAGAATGCGCGATGCTATCATTGCCCTCTTAGCGGGAAATTTTGCCCCTTCATGGCGGGTTATGATTCCCTTCCGCGCTTTTACAGTAATCTTCGGGCTTGCAAAACGCTTTAAGCACTCATCTGGACTTTAATAAAAATGTTTACGCCCTGCATAAATAACTACGCACGGCTCCACCACCAACCACTCCCTTTAATGATGCATACAATCTTCACACCCGTCTTCACTGGTTTTTGTTTGGGAGCTTCGGCTATCATCGCCATCGGCGCCCAAAATGTTTTCATCCTACGGCAGGGCCTAAAACGAGAGCATGTCCTGCCTATCATCCTGCTCTGTGCTGGGGTGGATGCGGTGATGATTACCCTTTCTGTCCTAGGGGTTGGACATGTTGTGCAAACCGTCCCGTATCTTACAACAGCTCTGACCTACGGAGGCGCTGCTTTTCTGCTCTGGCAGGGGCTACAAGCCCTACGCCATATGATGAGCCACAACCACCTTACCCTAGAGGACCAACCGCCCCAAAGCCTTAAAAAGGTTATGATGATGACCTGCGGCTTTACGCTGCTCAACCCCCATTTATACTTAGATACAGTACTCCTTATGGGCTCTGTCAGCTTAACCCAACCAGAGGCCAGTCGTCCTTATTTTGGGCTAGGGGCCATAATGGCAAGTTTCGTTTGGTTTCCCCTACTTGGCTATGGTGCCGCCATACTAAAACCTATATTCAGCAACCCTCTTTCATGGCGCATATTAGACGGGTTAACAGCCCTCATCATGCTGACTTTAGCAGGTACACTTATCTACCACGCCGCTTTACCCAATCCATAAAGACATAAAAAAACGGATCACCGAGATGGTGATCCGTCCTTTTACATAAGAACTTTCTAAAAGCGCCCCCGGATAAACCCCGGGGGCTTTCTCATTAGAAGGCAACCTTAATAGACCCTGTGGCCCCACTATCAATAGAGTGGTTCCCGTATTGCCCGATATAGGACAGGTCAAGGTCAATCCGATTCGTCAGCTTAGCGGAGACACCAGCCTTCGTCACAGCAGCATCACGGGAGAGCAGCACACCAGTGATGTTCATATTATCCCCACCATCGAGGAAACGCTGCCCACGGCTAGACCCCAAGGAGCCATAAGCCCGCCGGTAAGCGGCCATGACATGGGCATGCATCCGCAAATCACCAATCCGGAAGTCCTGACCCGTACGGAAGCCGAAGGTCGTAAAGCCAACGCTGCGGTTCCCGGAGTGGCTGTAAAGAGCCGCCGCCCCATGTTCGTGGAAGCTACCCGCATATTGGTTTACATAAGCCCCCTCGACAAACGGCTCAAACTGGAGCTTGCCGACATTCATCTTATAGCTCAGCTCCGTAAAGGCGCGTGCCGTACCATCACGATAATGGCTTGTCTGGCGCCCACCAAAGCCAAGCACATCAACATGGCGGCGCGTATTCATCAAGTTCCATGTGTAGAACGCGCCCAACTTCAAGTTGAACCGCCCCCAATGAGACCCAGCATAGGCACCAATGCTGATGTTATTGCTGTTACCAGAGGAATTGCTCGCTCTGTTTGTGTTGAACATGGAATGCCCGTAGGAAATCATGCCACCAACACGCCAGCGATTGGCCACCGGAGCATCCGCCCCTATAACAAAGCCTGCGGTCTGATGGTGCAAGGCATCGACACTACCGCCGCCGCCATTATGCCCCATGCTCCCATAAGCCTGACCCCACATGACAGCATGATCACGATAGCAACGGGATTCCTTGCGCCGTGTATAGAAGTCATACCGCCCTTGAGAGGAGACATAATCACCATCATGGCAACCAGCATCTGCCAGCCTATCCAGCACAGCCTGCTCTAGCAGGTAGCTATCCTGGATAAGAGCCGTACGGGCAGACGCATGAATTTCACCAGAGAGGTTATTCATAGCCCGACGTGCTTCTTGAGCCGTCATCACACCAGAAACGGCTCTCACAACATCACTACTACTCGGCAGGCTATCCAACCCATGGCCAACAGCCGCTTCGTTACGGGTGTTGGCCACACTGCTGAAGGAGACATCACTACGATCGTAGATAATATCAACAGCATGATCCTCGAACACGGTGTAAGGCGCGACGAACAGCGAGCCTGTCCCTAGGTTCCCCGTCAAGGCGTTATCATGATTTGCTGTCACTTTACCGGTTGCTGTTAAGATACGATACGCATCACCAGCAAAAATCCGGCCATCGCCCGTCCGCTGAACATTGAGCGTTGCGCTATTAAGAGCCGCATCACCATTAACGTGGATCTCACCACTGGTAAGCTGCCTAAAGCTCCCGCTAACCGTCTTGCCCGTCGGGGTCGTTGTCGCATCACCATCACGCAGAGTGAGATCCCCCGCGCTCGCATTTGGCGTATAAGCTGTCGCATTCTGCAAGACGATGCGATTATTCGTTGCGGTTGTCCCCGCACCGACAGACAAGATGGACTGATGGCCATCAGTGCCATTCATCGTCAGGGCGGTACCTGTGTGATTCAGCGCACCGATATTCAACGTACCGGTAGAATGACCCCAGTTCGCCTCAAGCGTACCACCACCGGCAACAGTCGTTACAGGAGCCGCACCATAATCATTCACGTCCTGCTTCGTATTACCTGTAAGCTTGCCGCCGTCACCAACGCTCAACCCTGCAGAAGAAGACAGATTCACATCAGAGGCCACGCCATCATCTGTCCCCAGAGCCAATGCGCCCTGATCAATGACTGTCTGACCCGTGTAGTTATTCTGGTGCCCATTAATATAGAGGGTACCTGCACCTGTTTTGACAAGCCCACCTTGGCCACGATCTAACAAATTACCCATGATGTAGGTATTCTGACCGTTGGTGTCGAACGTCCCACGCCGAACATCTGTCGCATAATGCCCATCAGAGAGATAAATATCAGACGCGATGTGCAGGTCAGAGCCCTGACGATTCTGGATAACACCGTTACCAAACAACGTGAACGCATTGGCCTGAGTGGATGTGCTGACAATACCCGGATTGCCTCCAACATCACCAGCAATCAACGTGCCCTTCTTGACCGTGGCGAAGGAAGCATCACCATCACCAACTTTCAAGAAGCCATCCCGCGTAATGCGGACCTGACCTTCACTGTTGATGGTCCCACCATGGGTCACCCCAACAGCATACAGAGTCGCATCCTGCTTATCTTCACCAATCGTCAAGCCACCCTTGCCGATATTGAGGAGCTGACCACCATCCAATGCATTAGCATCCGTTGCCAAGCCCGGCGGAATAGCCCCAACGCCAACCGTGCTGCCCGGTGTACCACCAACACTAACGCTATAAGCTGAAATCTCGCCACCGCTCTGCAAGCTTACGTTACCATAACCTTGACCACCGACAACCAAGTTACCAGTGCTGCCCGTGCCGGTAAGATCTACACGAGACACCACATCCGTATTGTGGTTCCCGTAAATCCCATTACCAACGGTCAAGACACCGTAAGAGCCTGCCTCTTTACCAAGTGTCAGGTTACCGCCAACGGCAACCGTCCCGCGCTCACCTACCGTTAAGAAGCCAGTCCCAGCATTACCCACAACAAGGTTGCCTGTATTGCCGGTATTCTTCAAGGTCAGACTAGATGTTGCCCCTGTATCACCTTGGCCAGAGGGCAAATCACCCGTCACATTTTTACCAGTGACGATAACATTACCAACACCAGCGGCCTTATCAGCGATGACCATATTACCATCGGTGGTTAAGCTACCACCATTTTGTAGGATAAACCGGTTATTATCGTCACCCCGTGCAGCTTTATCGTTGGTGTAATCTTTCTGACCACCAAGATCGCTCCCGATGACAACATTACCCCCACCGGTAATATTGATAGCACCTGTCTTACCTGCATAGGAGTCAACCGCGAGGTTCCCCTTCCGCAGTAGAAGGGCCGTCTCAGGGCTACCATCAACATGAGTCAAATTAACCTGACCCGTCAGATGAGTAACACTATTTGCCTGGTCTAAGACATTTACGGACTCACCAATAACCCCGTCTGTCGCATCACGCAGAAGCTGACCTTGCCCGGAAATATTATTGGAGATAACGCGATAATTTTCACGCGCTGCACTATTGGGCGAATGGTTAGGATTATTAGGTGTATCAGCCAGCGTATTTGTAGCCCAAGCAAGATTGACCGTACCCGTTTTGCCGATAGTAATCGCGCTAGAAGGATCAATCTTACCGGCCTGATTATATGCATCTTGCAGAGCACTATTATAGGCCTGACTGCCCTTATAGGACGCAGCCGAACCTTGAGTATTATGCTCCAATGTACGCGCAGCCAAACGTTGATCATACGGCGTGGATGGTGTGGAAGACCCAACAATACCACCCAACTGCAATGTACCATCTTGGACAGTTGTTGTGCCGGTGTAAGTATTATTCCCCAGCAGGGTCAATGTCCCAGAGCCTGTTTTATTCAAGCTCCCCGTATAGCTGTTGCCAGACACATCTTTATAGTTGGCAATATCACCAGCAACAGTAATACCCGTTGCATCCTGCTTACCACTAATTGGATCTAACGGCGTGGAGGCATTAACAGCGGCATTTGTGGCATTAAAGGTAGCTGTACCAGCGATGCCAATATTCATATCCGTATGGAGTGGGTCAACACCCTTCCCATCAGAGCCAGCATCCGTCCGGTTTGCCAATGTACCATCTATGATGGAGAATTGTGTGCTCTGAGGATAATCAACATTGGAGACGATAGCATTCTGGCCATAATTCTGCGTAATGCCATCCGTGCGACCGTAATTATAAACGACCTGCTGATGCCCTGTCAGGCCATTATCTGTGCTGCCATCAGGCATAGTGTTGGTTAATGCAACCTCACTATCCCCAGCAATAAGAGTACCACGCCGCCCAACAATCAAGTTGCCACGTACAGTATCGTAAACGTCATTCGTGGTGCCGTTATTACCATTTTGCGCCCCATCAGTCGTGCTAACGAGCTGAGCATCACCGAAGGAGATAACACCCTTACTCTCAATCACACCACTACGATCGACAAGGACAACACCTTTGCCGCTATTGATTGTGAGGCCACCATCACCAGCAACAAGCTGAGACCCATCACCCGTGACGTAAATAACGCCACCATTCCCACCGACATAGTTCGTGACGGAAACAGTACGCGCCGTAACAGCACCACCATTTTGGACAATAAGCTCACTATTGCCCGAGCTAGTAATCGTCCCAGTCGTATCAGGTGTTGGGTCATTATTACCAACGATCAAAGAGCCAATGATGGTATTCGGCGTTGCGCCCGCTACATCACCATTCATATGTAAGGCACTGTTACGGTCCACAATCATGTGAGCCGCATCTTTGGCCAAATAGCCAACCTCTGTCACACCTTGCGAGTTGATTGTCCCCCCATTCTGAAGGACCAAACTCCCATTACCCCGGACAAGAGTATAACCATCATAATTAATAGTCTTATCCAGAGTCACAATATTATTCTTCTGTGTTGATGCTGGGTCAGAACCCGCACCAACCATCATCCCAGAAGACGCCTGAACGAACGGCAACTTTTTGTTATTTGTTGTATCTGTAACGTAAGCCGTGCCTTGCCCAAAGAAGCCACTTTTGACCCCATTAGGACCCGTTGGCAGGCTTGCTTTCTCGCGCTCTAAAATCTGCGAGGCAACAGCATTTGTCGGATGATCGGTGTCACCGGAAAGGTCACCATTAGCGTTATAAACACCCGTCACACCAGAATCATCAAGACCCGTTACAGCAGCATCATAAGCATCAGCTGCACGGGCAGGCGTATAAATACGCCCGAACGGCGTCATTTCTACGCAGAACAATGCCGCTGTAAACAAGAGTTTGTTGCGCATATTTCCTCCCCGCGCCCAAGAACCACACCCACTGAAATGGGCTCTCAAAGACTCGTATCGTTACAGATAAAAACCTTACGCTAAGGTAACCAAGAATTAACGCTATATCAATATAGATTAATCAAAAATAATTTTTTTATTACAAGGATGAAAAAAGGATATAATTTTTTAATGGTTTTCCATCCAAAAGTAATGGAAAAGAAAACATCCTTTTGGCTGTGTATTGGATAAGTAAATTATCGAGATGAGAAGGATTACGCCTTGTTGTATAGCAAAGTAAAAAAAATATTTTTTTATTGTTTATTTCTAAAAAACTATTTTTTTAAATAGTGAATGAGATAGGAATCTGCCGCGGACGCTCCAACCCTAAGCGTTCTGCTTGTTGTAGCAAATCTGCTAACGTAATATTGCCTAACTTGCCTTTTATGCCATCATTTAACTCTTCCCATAAAGGCTTCATCACAAGTGTCCTTAAAGGATTATCCTGCTCCACCGGGAAGCAAGACGAATCGTACGCCCCTACGGCACTGGCAATCTCATGCAAGTTCACAACACGAGGTGAACGCCCTAGCCGATAGCCCCCTTTGGGGCCACGTATGCTATCTAATAAGCCTGCCCGTGAGAGTGCCTGTAAAACAGGCTCGATTCCCCGTCGCAAAAGCCCGCTACGCTGTGCAATATCAGCCCCGCTCGCCACACCAGACCGCCCCGCATAAAAGGCGACATCCAACATGATGGACAAAGCTGTTAGGATACGGTCTGTCTTTAAGTACATAATATCATCCTCATAAGCAGAGCTGCGCCTCCCATTTTACCGCATTTTACGATAGAAAAAAGGGAATTATAATTTTAACCGCCTTTCTTTGCGTATTGCCCTTACAATCGGTTAAGGTAGAGCTATAAATATTGAAGGCCGGTCTTTTAAGGCCACCTT
Source organism: Bombella sp. ESL0385 (assembly GCF_009725755.1). Taxonomy (GTDB): domain Bacteria; phylum Pseudomonadota; class Alphaproteobacteria; order Acetobacterales; family Acetobacteraceae; genus Bombella; species Bombella pollinis. Next base: position 211,038 of record NZ_WNIJ01000001.1, on the reverse strand, counting down.
TCCATCTGACAAGGAGTACCGCACATGTCAGGGTCATCCTCCACTTCTGTTCCTTTTCCACTCTCCAAAACAGCCTTTGCAACACCGCGTGGGCAGGTTTATCCTTCATTTTTGGAAGTCGTGGGCGGCACACCGCTTGTGGCCATTCCCCATCTTACCAAACAAGAGCATCTTAAAGCTCATGTGTTACTCAAATTAGAGTTCTTTAACCCGCTTGCCTCCGTTAAAGATCGTATCGGCGTGGCAATGCTGCGTGATGCGCAAGAAAAGGGCCTCATCACACCGGGCAAATCCGTCCTTGTTGAGCCAACCTCTGGCAATACAGGGATTGGCTTAGCCTTTGCCGCGGCCTCTATGGGCTATAAGCTCATCGTCACGATGCCCGAAAGTGCCTCGCTAGAGCGACGTAAAATGATGGCTCTCCTTGGCGTTACCTTGGAGCTAACACCGGCTCAACAAGGAATGAAAGGGGCTATCCGCAAAGCAGAAGAAATCCTCAAACAGACTAAAGATGCGTGGATGCCAAGCCAGTTTACAAACCCTGCCAATCCACACGTGCATGAAAAAACCACCGCTGAGGAGATTTGGACTGATACAGCAGGGCAGGTTGATGCCATCGTAGCCGGGTTAGGCACAGGCGGGACAGCCTCTGGGATTGCCCATGCCCTTAAACCACGCAAAGAAGGGCTTAAAGTCTTCGGGTTGGAACCTTCTGAAAGTGCTGTCCTTAATGGGGATGACCCCGGCCCGCATGGGATTCAGGGCCTTGGACCGGGCTTTAAGCCTGAGACATTGGACATCCGCGCTATTGATAAAGTCATCCCTGTTGCTGAGCATGACGCTCTTACCACAGCGCGCCTCTGCGCCAAGGTAGAAGGGCTACCTATTGGTATTTCCTCCGGGGCGTCCCTCTTTGCGGCGATGGAGCTTGCCAAACAAGATGAATGGGCAGGCAAAACCATTGTTGCCGTCATTCCTGACTTTGCTGAACGCTACCTCTCAACCGCTCTCTTTTCTGGCTTGTAAGACGAGCCTGCCTAAGAGGCAATCTACCTAAAAGGAAAGGCCTGCCCCCAAGGGAGCAGGCCTTTTTAGTAACGCATCGTAAGCGCGCTTTACCTCACTCGGAGGTGTAACCACCATCAATCACCAGCTCGGTAGCGGTGACGAATTTGGATTCATCAGAGGCCAGATACAGCACACCATAAGCCACATCTTCTGGCGTACCCAGATGACCGACAGGGTGAATATCCACAAGATGCTGATAAGCAGCTTTATCTGTGCGGGTCAGTTCATCAACCAGCGGTGTTTGGATGTAGCCGGGGCAGACGTTATTGACGCGGATCTTATAGCCCTTACGCGCACAATGCAGCGCAGCGGACTTGGTCAGCATCTTCACCCCACCCTTGGAGGAGCCATAAGCAGCGAGGTTGGGAATCCCTACCAGAGCCGAGCTGGAGCACATATTGACGATGGACCCGCCATCCCCACCATTCAGCTCACGCATCGCAGCAACGGCATATTTCACACCGAGGAAGACACCATCCAAATTGATGGACTGCACACGCCGCCATTCCTCCAAAGAGGTGCTCTCAATCGTACCATCAAAAGCGATACCAGCGTTATTGACGACAATATCCAGACGGCCATCATGCTCTTTGATGGCGGCCATCGTCTTTTTCCACTCATCTTCTTTCGCCACGTTCAGCGGTAAGAAGCATGCTTTGCCACCAGCTTTGCGAATCTCTTCTACGACCTCTTCACCACCCTTTGGGTTGAGGTCCGCAACGATGACCTTGGCCCCTTCTTTAGCCAAAAGTACGGCGATGCCTTTACCGATGCCGCTACCACCACCGGTGACTAATGCGATCTTTCCAGAAATCCGTCCCATCTGTCATCTCCTCAGATAAAGGGTCTGTGTCACATAACCGTCTTTGCATAAAACCATCTGAACTTACATCAAAATAACACCCGTACTTTGGCTCATCGCACTGGTTTTAGAGGGTGAGCAGAGCCATAAGCCGCCATTTTCAGCCCTTAATGGACACCCTCACCCTAAGCTGCATATCTTCCATGCCTATAGAGCAAACCGATTAGAGCAATTAGCTATGGCTACCCTCAAAAGGCAATTAACACGACTAATAATAGTCATTTAAAAAGTTTTTAAATGACTCCCTCCCTCCGAATCGGACAAAATCCCTCGCGTCTTACCCTTAATTAATCCTTATAAAACAATAAGCTATAAAAAATAATCGCGTTTTTGCTAATTTTCACTTTTCAAAATGATTATTTATATCATTATGTACATATGAATCGTTGTTTTACTTAATAACGATACATAATCGCTTTTTAGGAGTGCTCATCATGGTATCTACTGCCGCTGCCTTCGCCCCATCCTTTCCCTCACCCGCTAATGCGGATATTAAAGCGACTCCCCTCAGCCCTGCCATCGGGGCGATTATCGAGGGGATCGATATTTCCAAACCGCTCTCCGCAGAGCAAAAAGACACCCTTCATCAGCTATTATTACGCTATGAGGTTCTCTTTTTCCGTAAGCAGACCATTAGCCCAGCTCAACAGCGAGACTTTGCCCGTAATTTTGGCAAGCTTCATCTCCATCCTATCTTCCCGACTGTGCCCGATGTACCTGAGGCCATTGTGCTGGACACAGCCAAGAACGACCTACGCGATAATGCCCTCTGGCATGCTGATGTTACCTTCCAGCAAAACCCACCTTTAGGTGCTGTCCTCACAAGCCGTCTCTTACCGGAGACAGGCGGTGGTGATACAATTTGGGCCAGTGGCACTGCCGCTTATGATGCGCTTTCTGAAGGGTTAAAACAGCGGATCGACCCCCTCACCGCCCAGCATGACTTCCTCCGCTCTTTCCCCGTCTCCCGTTATGGACGGACAGAAGCGGAACGGAAAAAATGGGCCGAAACGCGCGATGCTTATCCCCCGGTGACCCATCCTGTTGTCCGCATCCACCCAGAGACAGGGAAAAAAGCTCTATTTGTTAATGAGGGCTTTACAACAGAAATCAATGATGTTGACCCCGAGGAGAGTGCATCCCTCTTGGCTTATCTCACCCGTCATGCCACAAAACCGGAGTTCTCCGTCCGTTGGCGGTGGGAAGAAGGCGATGTCGCGTTTTGGGATAATCGCATTACGCAGCATTATGCCGTAAATGACTATCTCCCTGCCCGGCGCATCATGAACCGCGTTACCATCATCGGGGAACGTCCCTTTGGCCCCGGACATCAGGAAGGTTAAAGCCCGATGGCCCACCCCCCCGCACCATCACCAGCTAGTGCTAGCCAAAGCCGTTTTAAGGGCATCCATGTCGCGATGATCTCTATTGGTGGGATCATCGGGGCGGGGCTATTTGTCGGCACCTCTGCCACCATCGCTGCGGCAGGACCTGCAGTGCTGCTCTCCTACCTTGCGGCAGGGTTAGTGGTCTGGCTGGTGATGCGTCTTTTGGGCGGCTTAGCCATTACCGCACGCGGGCAAGGGTCCTTTATTACCCATATTGCCACCCATATCGGCTCACGCACCGCCTTTATTACAGGTTGGAGCTATGCTTTCCTCTGGGCTGTGACCGCTGGAGCGCAAGCTGTGGCCGGGGGTATGATTATCGGGCGGCTGGCTCATATTGCCCCTTTATGGGGTGCGCTCGTCCTTGTAGCCATCGCTTGGTCTATTAACCGTCTTTCACTCCGCCATTATGGACAAGCAGAGACAGGCCTTTCCATTTTTAAGCTACTCTTTCTAGGTGGGTTTATTGCCCTTGGCTTAGGATGGCTAGCCCTTTCGGGCCATCCCTTTGCGATAGCCTTCCAGAACATTACTGCTCATGGTGGGGTCTTCCCTAAAGGGGGATGGGCTGTCATCGGGGCTGTGCCCATGATTGTACAGACCTTCACCGGCTGCGAAATTGCCATCATTGCCGCAACCGATAGTGATCGCCCCCTACGCGCTATTGCACGGACTATGCGGCGGCTACCTTTGCAAGTGCTGTTCTTCTACGCTGGGTCGGTTTTGGTCATTATCGCCCTTCTGCCGTGGAGTGACGTGCATGTCGGGCAATCACCCTTCCTCAGCGTGTTGGAATATCTCAAGGTCCCCTTGGCGCGCTATGCCGCGATTGCGGTAACGCTTGTAGCTGTTCTCTCTTGCTTAAACTCGGCGGTTTATGTTGTCTCTCGTACACTAAAGGAACTCGCAAGCCTGCGCTTAGCCCCGCAAAAGCTAACCCTTGAGACCGCTCGCCATGTACCGCTCTGGTCATTACGGCTTACAACTTTGTTGGAGTTGCTCGTCATTGCCTCGGCCATTGGCTCGCCAGAAACACTCTACCCCGTCCTACTTGGCTCATCAGGTGGGTTGATCCTCTTTATCTATTTCATCATCGCCATTGCTTATTGGCTGTGGGGCCGACAATCACAAACAGCCACAGCCATGCCCGTGGCGCGTGGATTAATCCTGCTCATCCCCATTTTAGGGGCTATTCTTCTCATTCTACCCGCTGCACGGGGAGATGCATTGCTCTCCTTAGCGGTCATTCTCGTGCTGAGCATCATCAGCCTCTTAGCACTCTCTCAACGATGTCTGCGGTAAGGCCTAATCCATTTTCTGCGCATAGCTAATTAAGGCGAGCTATCGGCCTAGCCCCCTCGCTCGCCTCGTCCCAGCCCCTTACTGGATAATCATCATGAAACCACGCCATCTCCTGTGGGCGGCCTAACGGGCTTGTCCGTACCCTTTATTGTGCCTGTTGCGGCACAAACCCCTTCCCACCGTGCCACAACAAAAAAACATCTAATAAACACCCCACAGCCCCTTAAAACACGCGCTCATACACAGCGTCTGGCGCGCAAAAGCCTCTCTGGTGGGTATGAGACGCTATCCGTCCATACCCGCCATTTAACGCAAGGGACAAGCTTGTATTGGGCCACAAGCAGCTAGAACAACAAGTGCCCGGTACCAACCCATTACGCACCCTTGCTCAATTACCGGGGGTTCAATTCCAATCCGATGACCCGCAAGGCATTGATACCTACTCTACCCAACTTTACATGCACGGCTTTGTTCAAAGTGAAATCGGCATGACGCTAGATGGCCTGCCCCTTGGTGAGCCAACCTTCCGTAACTATAACGGGCTGAACCCTTTACAGGCAATTTCTTCCGAAAATGTGGAGCGGCTAGAGGTCACCCAAAGTGCCGGGGCAGAAAGCACAGCTAGCACCAATAATCTGGGGGGGAAGCCTGAATTACATCTCCAGCAATCCGAAGGATAAATTAGGCGGGACCATCGCACAGACCTTTGGGAGTAATGCGCTATTCCATTCCTTCTTCCGTTTTGATTCCGGTACGTTAAATGAGAGTGGTACAAAGTTCTACGTCTCATACATGCGCAATCAGGGCGATAAATGGAAGGGCGGTGGGGACCAGTTTATGCAACAGGTCAATGCTAAGCTCGTCCAACCGATTGGGGAGAGAAGCCAGCTCTCCGCCTTCTTTAACTGGGATGCCCTCCAGATGGTGAATTATCAGGATTACGCCCCTAGCTGGCTGGATCAAGCCGGGTCTCGATTAGATAATTTCTACGGGCGGCCCGGCGCATGGGCACAGGCTTATCATGCGGCACAAGGGCGGTATCCTGCTGCCTATAATGGGCTGACAGACCCTAAGGACGTCTCTTATTACGATAGTACCGCTAGCTCCTCCGACTTTTTCGGCGGGGTTAAAGCAGACCTCGCCCTTACAGACCACTTAACATGGAAAAGCAGCCTCTATGGCCATAGCGAAACCGGGCACGGCACATATGCCAGCCCCTATGCGTATCAAAATGGTGTCGATACAGTGCAGCTTAATGGCGGGCCTATCTTCGAGCAGGTGCGCCATCCTTCCATCGAACGTTTTGGCGGGTAACCTCCTTTGAGTACCATTTAAAGCAGCATGAGCTTTCTACAGGGTTTTGGTACGAGAATAACCAATATGATTCCTACGCTTATGCCTACCAACAACCCAACAGCCCAGACGGCACGCCTCTAAACCCCTTTGGGGCCAGCGTTACAACACTAATAGCTTCACGGCTTATGTGCAGGACACCTACCATCCCATTAAATCCGTTGCGCTGCATTTTGGCTTTAAGTCCATCCTCAATACAACCCGTGTAGGCCATGCCACCAACTGGGGGCCTCGCTTTCCCGCTCTGGCCAATGCTGAAAGCTTAACAACGGCCAAAGCCTTCCTCCCCCATATTAGCGGGGATTGGCATTTTCTCCATCATCATGAATTATTCTTTGATATTTCGGAAAATGCCCATGCCTACAGCCAGTCGGGCTATAACTCCAGCAACTCCCCCTTTGCAGTGTCTCAACTAGCGTATAACGCCACAAAAGACAGCCTAAAGCTAGAAACCGCATGGACCTTCACCGGAGGTTACCGCTACACCGACCATCTCATCCAAAGCAGCCTCTATCTATACCGCACTAACTTCCATAACCGCTTGCAGCAGATTCTAGGCAGTGCGGGGGCTGGGTCCATCCTCACCAACAATACGTCCACTGTACAAAATGTAGGGGGTGTAACCATGAATGGCGTGGATGGTGCCATTACCATCACACCACTACCCGGCCTCGCCTTATTTAATAGCGTTAGCTACGATAAAGCGACTTATGACCAAAATATACGCAGCGGCGGCACACTTTATGCCACAAAAGGACGGCAAGTCGTTGCTTATCCTCGCTTTATATACAAGGCCCGCCTCTCTTACGAATGGCAGCATCTACAAGCCTATATCGATACCCAATATTATGGCAAACGCAGCTATGATTATGTTGGTGATTATAAATTGCCAAGCTATTGGCTGGCCAATTTCGGGCTTATCTATTCATGGGACTTAACCCATTTTGGAATGCGTAACCCCACCGCCGTACGGAAGCTTGTCTTCTCTTTTAACATCTATAATCTAGCAAACCAAAAATACGCCTCCACTATGGGGCAAAATGGCTTCACCATGGATAATAAAGAGGGGGCCGCTTACAATAACCAACCCATCCTACTTGGTGCGCCCCGCCAGTTCTTTGGCTCTGTTAAGGCAGAGTTCTAAAACAACACCCCTGATACAAACAAGCCGGAGGGGACATCACATCCCTTCCGGCTTGTTTATTCTGTAAAGCCGTTCCAACGATTCTTTTATGGCCCCTTCAGGCAGAACTAACAGCAGTATTCTGATAATAAAACTGATAACGGCTCAACTGCTCGTCCCAATCCTGCGTATTGGCTTCCTCTGGTAAGGCCACACTATCAAACCCGCAGCGTTTAAGGTGAATCGCTTGGTCTGGCAAAAGATGACCAGAGGCCCGGATCTCCCCTTTATACCCCTCATATTCCCGCAGAGAGCGCGCTTGCGTAAAAGCCCGCCCATCCCGGAAGATGGGGAACTCCAACACAATCAAGGTCAGCTCGTTGAGATGAGAGCGTAAATCCTCCACCTCGACATCCTGAGGCAGAGAGATAGCTGTACCGTGGGGAGCGTCCTTCCAATCTGCAAAAGCCACAGGGGAGGCTTCCTCTAACGTCTTACGCCCGCTGAGATTAAACAGTTTCATAAGCCACCTCCTTAAAGGCCCTCAGCCCGCACCGCTTCAGCATAGCAGCGAAGCTTTCCCCCTTCTGCCGCTGTGCGAGATAGAACTCCACAATCCGCGCTACGGCCTCTACGGCTTCATCCTCTGCAAAGGAAGGGCCTAAAATCCCGCCAATGGCGGCATTCTCTCCCCCATCCCCCCCAAGGAGAATCTGGTACGTCTCGGCCCCGCGCTTATCAACACCCAAAAGGCCGATATTACCCACATGATGATGCCCGCACGCATTAATGCAGCCCGACATATGGATGCTCAACGCCCCAATCTCAGCCTGCAACGCTGCATCCCCAAAACGGGCTCCCAATTTCTGCGCCAAGGGGAGGGAGCGCGCATTGGCCAGATTGCAATAATCCAAACCGGGGCAGCTCACAATATCGCTAATCAGCCCAACATTCGGCGCGGCAAGGTCAAGCTTCTGCAAGCCCTGCCACACATCATAAAGCTGGTCCTTACGCACATGACCAAACACCAGATTCTGCAAATGCGTCACCCGCACTTCCCCAAAGGCATAACGAGCGGATAAATCTGCCAGACCGTGCATTTGCTCTGCCGTTACATCACCGGGGATAGCCCCCGGCGTTTTGAGAGAAACAACCGCACAAATATAACTGTCATGATGATGAGGGTGCGTATTGCTTGCCACCCAACGGGCAAAGGCTGGGTCTGCCTGCTTATGCTGCTCAAAGAGAGAGGCCGCATCCGCTGGGGCTTGAAGGTCCGGCACAGCAAAACGCGCCCGAATCTGTGCAACATGCTCCGGCGTCAAGCGGTAAGCCGCACGGTCCATGCGGCTAAGCTCCTCCTCCACAGCTTTGCGGAAAGCCTCTAACCCAATGGTCTGCACCAAAATCTTGATACGCGCTTTATAGAGATTATCTCGCCGACCAAACGCATTATAAACACGCAACACGGCCTCTAGCGTGGCGATGAGGTCTTCTTCCCTCACGGAATCGAACAATTCCTGCCCAACAACGGGCGTCCGCCCTAAACCACCCCCCACAAAAAGGCGAAAGAGCGGGCCATGTTCGCTAGGACGTGCCAGCAAGCCAATATCATGAAAGCGCGCCGCTACACGGTCCTCTGGGCTACCAGAAATCGCGATTTTAAACTTACGGGGCAGGAAGGTGAACTCAGGATGCAAAGTGGACCATTGCCGCACAATCTCGGCATGGATGCGCGGGTCCATCAGCTCATCCTTAGCCGCCCCAGCGAACTCATCAGAGGTGACATTACGGATGCAATTACCACTTGTTTGGATGGCGTGCATATCCACCTCGGCCAATTCCCGCAGGATGGCTGGCATATCCTGCAACGCAATCCAATTAAACTGAATATTCTGCCGGGTGGTGAAATGGCCGTAATTGCGGTCATATTTCGCAGCAACATCAGCAAGCTTATGCAGCTGGCGGCTATCTAACACACCATACGGAATCGCCACGCGTAACATATAGGCATGAAGCTGAAGATAAACGCCATTCATCAAACGGAACGGCTTAAACTCCTCCTCGCTTAATTCGCCAGCAAGACGGCGGCGCACTTGGCCTTCAAACTCATTAATCCGCTCTTGAAGAAAGCCCCGGTCCCGCTCCTCATATTGATAATGCCCAACAGAATGTGAGTTAGATTGAGTCATTGCGCACGCTCCTTCTCCTGCGCTGAGGTCCGCGCTAGGGCATCGTCATACGAAAAATCAGGGTGAACACTCGGCCCGTGGGCACGAATCACTTCGCGTGCTGTTACAGGCTCTGGCGGCTGTGTATCATGGGCGACAACTTCATAAATCGCCACAATCTCTTTTTGCGCCGCTGCGGCCAAAGCACGCTCTAAGGCAGGGCCTGCCTCCTCATAGCTAAAGCGTTTTGCCTCAGCAATGGATTCACGCCAATGCTCTCCCTCGCCAAGCCAAACAATACGGCCATCCAGCAAGCGATTTGCCGTCAGCAATAGGACTTCCCCCTCTCCCGGGCGGGATAGACGTTTCATCACGCACGCTCCTTTGATGTGCTCTCACTGGAAGCAGCCGGCGGCTCCACCGCACCACGATGCTGCACCACTTCCCCCACAATAATTAAGACTGGGCTTTCCAACCCCTGCTGCTGCACAAGCGCGGTAATTGTGCCCAACGTACCCTTGACGCATCGTTGATCCGGGCAGGAGCCACGATAAATCACCGCAACAGGCCAATGGGCGGGCAGACCATGCCCCTGCATTTGCTGGCATAGCTCCCCTATAGAGCTTAACCCCATATAAATCACCACCGTTTGCCCCTTACGGGCAAGGCTGGGCCAATGCAGATTTAACGTACCATCTGCGCGCGCATGACCCGTCACCATAATGCAGCTTTGGGCACAATCCCGATGTGTGAGCGGAATCCCCGCCGCTACCGCACAACCATTCGCCGCCGTAATGCCAGGGACAACCCGCACCGGCACATGCGCGGCGAGCAAACTCTCCATCTCCTCACCCCCACGGCCAAAAACAAACGGGTCCCCTCCTTTTAACCGTAGGACGCGTTCCCCCCGCTGGGCACGGCGCAAAAGCTCGGATTCTATATCACGTTGCGGCAGCGTATGATAGCTACGCTTTTTGCCAACATACACACGCTCCGCATCCCGCCGCACGCGGTCCAGAACCTCTGGAGCCACGAGGTTATCATATAAAACACTATCAGCATTTTGCATCAAACGGAGGGCGGCAAGGGTCAACCAATCGGGATTCCCCGGCCCAGCCCCCACAAGCCACACCTCCCCTTGCGGGCGCGTGGCGACTCCCTCCGCTGCCTCGACAAGCTGCTCTAGCTGATGACGGGCTGAAGCCTCCTCCCCCGCCAAAGCGGCCTCATAAGCAGGGCCATCCACAAAGGATTCCCACACACGTTGCCGCTGCTTCACATGCGGGAGGCGAGCCTTCAGCCAACCGCGCTGTTGCTGCATAAACCGTGCGGCCTCACCCACTCTAGCCGGGAGCATAGCCTCGACCATCTGCCGCACCCGGCGCGCTAAAACGGGAGAGGCTCCCCCCGTGGTAATCGCCACTTGCACGGGGGAGCGATCCACCAACGCCGGGGTAATAAAGCTGGAAAGCTCTTGATTATCCACCACGCATACAGGCACACGCAACGCATGAGCCTGCCGCGACACCATCTCATTAACAGCCTCATCATCCGTAGCGGCAAAGACTACAGCCATCTCCGGCAATATCTCTCGCAGGGCTTGCTCCTCAACACGCCCTTGACGAAACACCGCCTGCCCCTGCGCAATGAGAGCCTCTAGCTCAGGATGCACGCTCTCCGCCCAAATATGAAGCCGCCGGCACCGCCCTTTAAGCAAGCGCATCTTCTGCACCGCCACCTGCCCCCCCCCAATGAGAAGGGCATCGCGTTGGCCTGTCCGCATCATAATCGGCAGATAAGAGAAGGGCTTCATCGTCATGCAGGGAGCATGTCAAATCTGGTGCAAAAATCAACTCATTATTTTGTTGTTTTTTTTAATAACGATAAATTTTAGTTGTTTTTATGCCTAACCTTCCTCTGAAAGTTACCAATTGCTACCGCCTCTTCCCGCTTCTGCCGTTCTGCGGTTCATCCCCGCGAGGGCGGGGAACATTCATTTATAACTCTCCACACTACCAATCTCGGCGGTTCATCCCCGCGAGGGCGGGGAACATATCAAGGGCGTCTGGATGCGGCCGAGGACGCTCGGTTCATCCCCGCGAGGGCGGGGAACATCACGACGCTCAACGAAGATATTTTTGTTAAGACGGTTCATCCCCGCGAGGGCGGGGAACATGACACCGCGTTATTGAGAAGATTGACGCGTTGCGGTTCATCCCCGCGAGGGCGGGGAACATTGCAGGGATATGGCGGGCACGCTCGACCATCTCGGTTCATCCCCGCGAGGGCGGGGAACATGAGCGGTTCTTGGACAATTCCCCATCGTCCATCGGTTCATCCCCGCGAGGGCGGGGAACATAGCAAGACCATTTCTGAAATGTCTGAGAAAGACGGTTCATCCCCGCGAGGGCGGGGAACATATACGCGGGCCCATCGTGGCAAAATGCTGCCATGGTTCATCCCCGCGAGGGCGGGGAACATTTAATGGGGGCTTTCCATGTAGAGGGAGAACCCGGTTCATCCCCGCGAGGGCGGGGAACATTTCTGGCTTTAAAATACCAGCCGCCCTCATAACGGTTCATCCCCGCGAGGGCGGGGAACATCTCCCCACTCGTTGGATCAATTCTTTAGGTGTCGGTTCATCCCCGCGAGGGCGGGGAACATATCTCAGTGAACTCGTCCCTGCAGAATGCCGCCGGTTCATCCCCGCGAGGGCGGGGAACATATTATATTCATCACTTGTTAGGTAAATATATACGGTTCATCCCCGCGAGGGCGGGGAACATATCCGAAATAGTTTTTTCACTATCAGAAAAGCCGGTTCATCCCCGCGAGGGCGGGGAACATACGGTCTAGAAAATAATTTTCTCTGTCAAGGCCGGTTCATCCCCGCGAGGGCGGGGAACATCTCAATACTAATGTAAGTCAACTACAAACCAACGGTTCATCCCCGCGAGGGCGGGGAACATTGGACCTCGTTTTGATTAAAGGCCTCAAGGTCCGGTTCATCCCCGCGAGGGCGGGGAACATAGGATGAGCCGTTCCATCCTTACCTCTTGTTACGGTTCATCCCCGCGAGGGCGGGGAACATTCACGTGTAACTCTCCTCACTCCCAATATCAGCGGTTCATCCCCGCGAGGGCGGGGAACATAAAAAATTTCCTTTCATATACATCATATAAGGCGGTTCATCCCCGCGAGGGCGGGGAACATTTGGCCGGGGTCTTCTGGCAGAACAACACGCACGGTTCATCCCCGCGAGGGCGGGGAACATGTTACGCAAGGCCTCTGCCAAGCCTAGCACGTCGGTTCATCCCCGCGAGGGCGGGGAACATTTTTGCGGTGGAAAGACGGGCTTTGCTCATAACGGTTCATCCCCGCGAGGGCGGGGAACATATGGTTATTTTTTGACACGTTAAAAGTATTTCCGGTTCATCCCCGCGAGGGCGGGGAACATTGGCCAAGCGCATCTTAAATAGGCATTTTTCACGGTTCATCCCCGCGAGGGCGGGGAACATCAGTAACCCGGCGTCAATCAGCTCTGTTCTGGCGGTTCATCCCCGCGAGGGCGGGGAACATGTTGCTACATATAGACAGTATTCCTCCCCCTCCGGTTCATCCCCGCGAGGGCGGGGAACATGTTACGAAGAGCCTCTGCTAATCCTAACACGTCGGTTCATCCCCGCGAGGGCGGGGAACATTCTTGTGCTAACGCTCTGATGTCCGCTGTTGCCGGTTCATCCCCGCGAGGGCGGGGAACATTGCGCGTCTTTCCAAATCAAATATTGCTGATACGGTTCATCCCCGCGAGGGCGGGGAACATTCCCCTATTTCACTATCTTTCCTAGGTATTTTCGGTTCATCCCCGCGAGGGCGGGGAACATCAAATTAACGCGTTGCATAGTGTCCAATTTCACGGTTCATCCCCGCGAGGGCGGGGAACATCTTGGCTTTTAGGGATATAAGCCACGACATCCCGGTTCATCCCCGCGAGGGCGGGGAACATTGCGCGTCTTTCCAAATCAAATATTGCTGATACGGTTCATCCCCGCGAGGGCGGGGAACATTCCCCTATTTCACTATCTTTCCTAGGTATTTTCGGTTCATCCCCGCGAGGGCGGGGAACATCAAATTAACGCGTTGCATAGTGTCCAATTTCACGGTTCATCCCCGCGAGGGCGGGGAACATCTTGGCTTTTAGGGATATAAGCCACGACATCCCGGTTCATCCCCGCGAGGGCGGGGAACATGGTCACGAGGGGGGCGGGTGTTGCGTTGCTGGCGGTTCATCCCCGCGAGGGCGGGGAACATATTATAAATCTACCTCATAGGTCGACTATCTACGGTTCATCCCCGCGAGGGCGGGGAACATTGCTTTGCTAGTAAAGAAAGCTTTTGCAGCTCCGGTTCATCCCCGCGAGGGCGGGGAACATAAAGTCATTTTGGCTTTGCTAGTAAAGAAAGCCGGTTCATCCCCGCGAGGGCGGGGAACATTCGTTTTTCGTCAACACGATGCAACGCGTATTCGGTTCATCCCCGCGAGGGCGGGGAACATAAATCGCACCCAGAACCATTTTTAAGAACTCCCGGTTCATCCCCGCGAGGGCGGGGAACATTGTGCGGGTTTATGACGTCAACTCCATGTACCCGGTTCATCCCCGCGAGGGCGGGGAACATATAATACGGGAGCAATGCGTGAATTCGCAAAACGGTTCATCCCCGCGAGGGCGGGGAACATCGCGACCACATAGAAGTAGCTCGAATAGTCGACGGTTCATCCCCGCGAGGGCGGGGAACATCGCGGCTTTATAGGACTCAGTAATGACATCCGCGGTTCATCCCCGCGAGGGCGGGGAACATTGTGTTAAGTAACCCTCGTTAAAAATATTTCCCGGTTCATCCCCGCGAGGGCGGGGAACATGACAGTGTGTTTTTTACACCACGAAGCCATTACGGTTCATCCCCGCGAGGGCGGGGAACATGGGTAATAGACTCGATACGATTTGAAAGACTGCGGTTCATCCCCGCGAGGGCGGGGAACATTTCAGTATCTCTATTATTAGATTTACTACTGCCGGTTCATCCCCGCGAGGGCGGGGAACATATATATCCGAATTTGTGGATAGAATTATAAATCGGTTCATCCCCGCGAGGGCGGGGAACATTGCGGCAACGCCGCCTGTGCTTTCATTTGCTTCGGTTCATCCCCGCGAGGGCGGGGAACATGAAACCTGACCCGCTGTCAAATATTGGGTTAACGGTTCATCCCCGCGAGGGCGGGGAACATGAACGGGTAAAGGGGCGGCGGCAGCGGCAATGCGGTTCATCCCCGCGAGGGCGGGGAACATCGTGCGGGTTTATGATGTGAATTCGATGTATCCGGTTCATCCCCGCGAGGGCGGGGAACATATTCGAGCAACTTCTATGTGGAGTAGGAATAGCGGTTCATCCCCGCGAGGGCGGGGAACATCGAAACCGACACAAAAGCCTGAATAAAATAGGCGGTTCATCCCCGCGAGGGCGGGGAACATCCTCTTCACTCTCATTCCTATATCCGGAAATACGGTTCATCCCCGCGAGGGCGGGGAACATGGATAGCCCGATTGCGGAGTGTCAGTCATGAGCGGTTCATCCCCGCGAGGGCGGGGAACATTTCTCAAGTTCATCCTCACTCTGATACTGGGTCGGTTCATCCCCGCGAGGGCGGGGAACATATCGCTGGCAACGGTTTTTATCCTTGCGATGGCGGTTCATCCCCGCGAGGGCGGGGAACATATGATAAGCTTTCCTTATTTCCTCTGCTAGTGCGGTTCATCCCCGCGAGGGCGGGGAACATAAGAGTATCGAGGCCGTATTCGTCTTGAAATGCGGTTCATCCCCGCGAGGGCGGGGAACATGGCTTTCGCACTAAGAGGAACTATAGTCGCCTCGGTTCATCCCCGCGAGGGCGGGGAACATTTCCGCTAGAGCTTTTTTGGCCTTTCCTATATCGGTTCATCCCCGCGAGGGCGGGGAACATAAAGAGAAACAAACTAAGGGGAGGCCTTTTTACGGTTCATCCCCGCGAGGGCGGGGAACATTCAATAAAGAACATCCGATTATCATGACATTGCGGTTCATCCCCGCGAGGGCGGGGAACATAAATCGAAACTATTCATTTTCTACCTCCCCCTCGGTTCATCCCCGCGAGGGCGGGGAACATTATTCCAGTTCCAGAACAAACCCAAACCGTTGCGGTTCATCCCCGCGAGGGCGGGGAACATGGCAGAGCTCGTTCGATTTGTAACAAAATAACCGGTTCATCCCCGCGAGGGCGGGGAACATTCACAATCCCAGCACCTTTTTAGCTTGCGTTACGGTTCATCCCCGCGAGGGCGGGGAACATAGTATTCATTACACTAACACACTATCGGGAGCCGGTTCATCCCCGCGAGGGCGGGGAACATTGTTGCGAAAGAAAAACAAACGAAAGGAAGACCGGTTCATCCCCGCGAGGGCGGGGAACATAACACGGCTCGAAATATATGCAAACTGACTCTCGGTTCATCCCCGCGAGGGCGGGGAACATGGGCTTTATGCTGCAGACGATTTGCACAGGAAAGGTTCATCCCCGCGAGGGCGGGGAACATACTACCAATATCGGCTTTCCAAACCGTAACACCGGTTCATCCCCGCGAGGGCGGGGAACATGCACCACCAACCGTTTTGATACTAAACCGACACGGTTCATCCCCGCGAGGGCGGGGAACATTATGCACAGTTGCAAAAAGGAGATGCGTGGTACGGTTCATCCCCGCGAGGGCGGGGAACATGAATTAGAGGGGTCTGAAACCTGTGTTGTTGACGGTTCATCCCCGCGAGGGCGGGGAACATAGGAGCATCCTCGTTAAGAGGAAGAATGGATACGGTTCATCCCCGCGAGGGCGGGGAACATGCATTCAAGTCAGATTGGGTGTCCACATCCGTCGGTTCATCCCCGCGAGGGCGGGGAACATCAGTAGAGAGACGGGCCTTGCTCATAGTTTTACGGTTCATCCCCGCGAGGGCGGGGAACATCCAACATTCCAATACAATAAAACGCAAGTATTCGGTTCATCCCCGCGAGGGCGGGGAACATTCATGAAACCCGAAAGCCCTCTTGTCAGTCACCGGTTCATCCCCGCGAGGGCGGGGAACATCGTCATACCTCTTCTCCTAAAGAGAAAACTTTCGGTTCATCCCCGCGAGGGCGGGGAACATTATTGATAACCGCAAGGATGGCGTTATTTACGCGGTTCATCCCCGCGAGGGCGGGGAACATTAATAAATATTGAGGTTGGCAAATAAAAAGGCCGGTTCATCCCCGCGAGGGCGGGGAACATTCTCATTACCCTATAGGTTATATTGAAAGAAGCGGTTCATCCCCGCGAGGGCGGGGAACATGATATATTCCCCAAAACCGTGCGGACCCATGACGGTTCATCCCCGCGAGGGCGGGGAACATCTCCTTCACCTGTCTTCTCCGGCCCGATATTGCGGTTCATCCCCGCGAGGGCGGGGAACATAGGAAGAGGGATAGTATGCACAGCATACGAGCCGGTTCATCCCCGCGAGGGCGGGGAACATCTAGTGAGTGTAAGGATATGGCCAAGCGTATTCGGTTCATCCCCGCGAGGGCGGGGAACATTTCTTGTCATTAGTGAGCATAAATATAGGCTTCGGTTCATCCCCGCGAGGGCGGGGAACATGAGAGTGTATTAATCGTTTTGGGAAAGTTTTTCGGTTCATCCCCGCGAGGGCGGGGAACATTATTGTATTCGTCACTTGTCAAGTAAATATATAGGTTCATCCCCGCGAGGGCGGGGAACATTTTCTGGAAAGTTTGTTTCAAGTCAGAAATTGCGGTTCATCCCCGCGAGGGCGGGGAACATCGGTCTAGGGGTAAGATATGCATTAACAGGGACGGTTCATCCCCGCGAGGGCGGGGAACATTGCGTTTAGCAATGTCGAAAGGCCATATTCATCGGTTCATCCCCGCGAGGGCGGGGAACATGAAAAAGCTTTTTCTCCGTCTGCAAAGCCTTTCGGTTCATCCCCGCGAGGGCGGGGAACATTCGACCATAATTAAACTACTCCTACCCTGTTGCGGTTCATCCCCGCGAGGGCGGGGAACATCCGTGACCCCGACGACAAAGAGAGCCAGTTCGCGGTTCATCCCCGCGAGGGCGGGGAACATACTTCCTAGAACTGCTTGTATTATAAACATAATTCATATGTCAAAGGCCGTACCAACTTAAATATAAATTTAATATCCTTTTCCCTACAAGCTTTTTCTCAATTTTCTACCTCCTACATCCATCCCATAAAAAAGAGGAGAAGGTTTCCCCTCTCCTCTTTCACTAAGCCTTCTATCAACCGTGCGACGCGTTACACAGGTAGGCTCGCCAATACACCTTTTTGGCGAATAACGTCGCGCGCCTGTGCAATCTCCTGCTCAATCTCAGGAGTCAGCAAATCACGCCATCCGTCAAAGGCTGGTAGAGCAATAGACGCCTTAAAATCATTAGATGCCGCAGATTTTAGCTGATCGGCATTAAGGAAAGGCTCCTCCAGCTTAATGGTTTCGCCCTTCTCCGTCTTGCCACGCAGTAGCTCCAACAATAACGCCATGCAGTACACAATACGACTACGCTCCCGCCCCTCACTAAGGACAGCGCGGACGGTCTCCGTCCAGAATACTTGTGCTTTAGAGGTCGCATCGGAGGCGATACGCGCCACTTGGTCCGCCATCGCTTTGTTAGAAAAGCGACTTAACAAGGTGGCCTTATATTTGTGCAAATCTACACCAGGGGGAGCCTTTAATGTTGGGATGACGTCTTTCTCCAACATTAAATCCACAAACTTATGCACAGGCTGCTCTGCTAACACTTGGTCCACGAGCTTCAAGCCCAAGAGCATCCCCGCAGCACTAAGGATGAGATGGCTGGAGTTCAGCATACGAATCTTCGCATGCTCATACGCACTCACTTGGTCGCTAAACTCTACCCCTACCTTCTCAAAAGCGGGACGACCTGCGGCAAACCTATCCTCTATCACCCACTGGATAAAATCCTCCGAGATTAATGGCTGAAGGTCATCCAACCCGCTACGCTCATTCAGCTTCGCTTTCCCCTCGGAGGAGACAGATGGCGTGATACGGTCCACCATCGCGTTGGGGAAGGTGACATTCTGCTCAATCCACTGAGCAAGCTCGCCATCCACAGCACGCGCATAACCAACAAAAGCCTTACGGGATACATCCCCATTATGGCGCAAATTATCACAGGACATCACCGTCAAACCCCCATGACCAGCCTCACGGCGGCGGCGTAGACCCTCCACCACATAGCCAAAGACTGTCTTAGGATGTTGCGGGTCTGCGAGGTCTTCCTTCACCTCTGGATGTGTAAGCCGAAACTCCCCAGTTGTTTCATCAATATTATAACCACCCTCGGTGATGGTCATGGAGATGATCTTCGTAGCCTTATCAGCCAACAAAGCCAGCACTTTTTCCGGCTCATCAGGGGCTTGCAGATAATCCCGTAACCCGCCCATCACGCGAATTTGTGTCGTACCATCAGCGGCGATTTCCGTCAGGGAGTAAAGCCCCTCCTGCGCACGAAACTCCTCCGCCTTTTTCTCTGAGCGTTCACCCGAGCGTAGCCCTACCCCAGTAATGCCCCACTGCTCCTGCCCCGGCAAAGCCAAGACACGGTCCACATAATACCCTAAATGGGCACGGAAGAAGTTACCCACACCAAAATGAACAATGCCCGATGTAACCTTACGCACATCGTAAGAAGGGCCAGCGACATTCTTCGGTAATGTTTTTAAACCTTCATATGTCAGCATAACATGTCTCCAAAAAACGGTTACGACTATGAAGAAACTCAGCCTTTGTGATGGTCTTTCTGCGCAGCGATGATCTTCTTTAACAAGGGGACAAATTCATCTAGATGCTCAATACGCAACAGGCCCGGCCAAGATGGAGCAGGCTTGTTTAAATCCCGTAGCAACACACAGGCCATTCCTGCCCGGTGAGCAGCTTCTACCCCAGCATCAGAATCCTCCAACACAAGGCAATGTGCTGGGTCTATCCCTTCCTGCTTTGCGCCATAGAGGTAGATATCGGGGCGGGGCTTTGGCATATTTAAATCCCGACCGGAATGTATACGCTCATCCTTGAGGATTTTATTCAGCCCCGTGCTGGAGAACTTAGCCTCCATCTCTGCCTCTGAGGAGTTGGAACCAACACGAATCGGTAAGCGAATCTCATTAACGACATCCCGCAGCATTTTGGATGCACCGGGAACCTCTTTAGCCTTTTGTCGCATCATCTCAACGATGCGATTCTGCATAATCATATCCCAATCATCGGGCAGTTTATCGCCTGTTTCTTTAGCAATCATCTCGCCGATTTTGGCAAGTTCACCCCCGCCAAAAAGCTTATTGCCTTCCTCATCACTGATATCCCAACCGTGGCTGCGTGCGTCTTCGGACATCAACGCGGTAGAGAGATGCTCCCCACCGACCAACACGCCGTCACAATCAAAAATAATCATCTCCAAACGCCCCGTAGGCAGAATGGCAGCAGGTGCCTGATCGGGAATCGGAAAATTCGTGTGCTTGCTCATGAATGCTCCTTATCTGCCTTATATGGTTCTTAGTGTCTCACACATCTGTGCGCTAACCTGCCCTTGAGAGTAACAGGAGAAGAAGAGAGCGCAACATCTTGAAAACTTATTAAAGAGGCTTATAGCATGCTAATGCAAGGGCTTCATCCCCTGCGCCTACGCGGATGTTATAATGCATTAACCCGCCGGGGCATACTACCTATCCACCACGTTAAGGTTCT
The DNA here is from genome assembly GCF_009725755.1 of Bombella sp. ESL0385. GTDB lineage: Bacteria > Pseudomonadota > Alphaproteobacteria > Acetobacterales > Acetobacteraceae > Bombella > Bombella pollinis. Next base: position 190,898 of record NZ_WNIJ01000001.1, on the reverse strand, counting down.
CTTTCATGCTCCATCAACTTTTTCCCAATCTTGCTCTTAACATATGGATGTTCTTAAAACTCGTCACTGGCTTTGCTATCATCATTGGGTATCTCAACATCTCTGGCCGTAGCCAAGTCTCCCAAATGAACGCCATCGACCTTGTCGGTAACTTCATCCTCGGTGGGCTTGTTGGCGGTGTTCTCTACACAACCAATATTTCCTTCCATGAATATGTCATCGCCCTGCTTATCGGGGTGGGTATTTTGCTAACCATTACGCGTTTCTGCCGGAAAATTAATATGTTCAGAAACGTTGCCATTGGTCGGCAAATCCCCATCATAAAAGATGGGCGTTTCCTGATGGAAAATATCCGCGATAAAAACAATAAAATTGATATGCTCAATATCGCCTCTCAGCTTAACCTACAGGGTATTTATTCTTTTGATGAAGTCTATTTCGCCCAAGTTGAGCCAAGCGGCGCGCTAACAGCCATTACGGATAAAAAGAAACTCCCTGCTCTCATCGTCTATTATGATGGTGTTATCCGGGAAGATGACCTCAAAGACGTTGGTCTTTCTGGCGATGATCTAAAAGAAGATGCAAAGCGTAAAGGCATCGAATCCCTTGATGATGTCTTTATGGCCGAGATTAAAGACAAGCAGTTCCATTATGTCTTGATGAATGGTCTCGTTGTGCCTCATCCGCGTAAGGACAGAGAGCAAGAAGAAGCTAAAAAGCTCGCAGAAGAAGAAGCAAAGAAAAAAGCTGAAGAGCGTAAAGACGCTCTTACCCCCGGCGCAAAAGAAGAGACGGCCTGATCTACCGTCTTTTCCGGTCATCTTGCCAGTATTTATAACCATGCTGGCAAGATGACATATAATAATCCTAAAAAATACTATTCCAAAAACGCTCCCACCAACTACCCTTTAGCTCATCTTTACACGCATTATATTGCTTTTGATATTGCTGGGCACGCCGCCCCACTTTACGCGCAACAGTGACCAACCACGGCTTTGCCTCGTAACTCCGCTTGCGGTAGCCACCCCAACCTTCGTGATACGCAAGATATTGCCGTGTTGCATTAGTGAGGGGAATCCCATCAATTTTATGGCTATTGGTGAGATACCAATTCACAAAATTCAACGCATCAGCGTAGTTTGTCCGGCTACCCCCGGCCCCGGTCTGGCGTTGATAATCCCGCCAGATTTCATTCTTCGCCTGTGCATAACCGTAGGCGGTACTAATATGCCCCCACGGAATCACCCATAGGATATAAGTTCGCCGCGTCCGCGCATTAGCCCGAAAGCTCGATTCCTGATTCATAATCGCCATCGGGATGGCAGAAGGGATGTGCCATTTCTCCTCCTGCCGCATCGCAGTGTGATACCAGCTACGCTTCTCCCGATAAATTGAGCATAAATCATCAGGATGCTGGGGCGGGGTTGTGGTACAGCCCGCCAGCATTACCCCCGCCATCACAGCAAGGACCCCAGCCCACCTAGGCTGTATGACCTGTTGATTCGCAGCCATAGTTAGAAGGGGATTTCATCATCCAAGCCTTGGTCGTGGCCAGCAGAGCTATCCCAGCCATTGCCGCCTCCCATACCGCCATTACTGCCCCCACGGTTTGCAGGACCGGCCTGTTGTCCCCCAAAATTACTGCCCCCGTCATTATAGCCGCCATCATTATAACCACCATCATCACCACCGCTGCGCTGGCCATCAAGCAGCACAAGATTGCCACGGAAGCGGTCAATCACCACCTCGGTAGTGTATTTCTCTACCCCTTGTTGGTCCGTCCATTTACGCGTACGCAATTCGCCCTCAATATAGACTTTCCGGCCCTTCCGCAGATATCGCTCAGCAACCTCCCCCACGCGCTCATTAAAAATCACAACACGGTGCCATTCAGTCCGCTCGCGCCGCTCACCACTATTACGGTCATTCCATGTATCACTAGTCGCAATGGCGAGATTAACAATCTTACTGCCGGACTGCGTATTGCGCGTTTCTGGATCACGCCCCAAATTACCTACGAGAATAACCTTATTTACACTACCAGCCATGTATAATCCCCATCTCTCTTAAGAAGCTGTTTGCACTCTTACGGTTCGATTCTGGCACCATGTGCCCTTATTGCTTATATTGCACAGAACAATCGCCCATGCATCCACCCTGCCATAAAGACCATCAAGAGGACATAGCGTGACAGACACACCCACACCTACCGGCACCAGCCATATCATTGTCCGTGGTGCCCGCACGCATAATCTAAAAAATGTCAACGTCACGATCCCACGCGATAAGCTTACGGTCATGACGGGGCTTTCTGGCTCTGGTAAATCCTCCCTCGCCTTTGATACCATCTATGCCGAAGGCCAACGCCGTTATGTGGAGAGCCTCTCTGCCTATGCGCGGCAATTTTTGGAGCTCATGGGCAAGCCAGATGTAGAGTCCATCGAGGGGCTGTCCCCCGCTATTTCCATCGAGCAAAAAACCACCTCGCGCAATCCACGCTCTACCGTTGGGACCATCACCGAGATTCACGATTATATGCGCTTGCTCTGGGCGCGGGCGGGGGTGCCTTACTCCCCTACTACGGGCCTACCGATTGAGGCGCAGAGCATCAGCCAAATGGTGGACCGTGTTATGGCCATGCCCGCGGGCACGCGGCTTATGCTGCTCGCCCCCATCGTGCGGGACCGCAAAGGCGATTGTGTGAAAGAACTCGCCGAGCTGACCCGCCGTGGCTTTGCGCGCGTGCGGATTGATGGCACACTTTATGAAATCACCGATGCCCCCAAACTCAACCGCAAAACACGCCATAATGTCGATGTTGTGGTCGATCGCATCGTCCTAAAAGAGGGGATAGAAACCCGGCTCGCCGATAGTTTTGAAACCGCTTTGGAACTCTCAGACGGTTTGGCCTCTGTTGAGGAAGTCCTCCGCAGCGGGGAAGAGCGGGAGCCGCTTAAAGCCTCCTTCTCCTCCCGCTATTCCTGCCCAGAATCTGGCTTTATGCTAGAGAGTGTGGAGCCGCGCCTTTTCTCCTTCAACGCGCCAATGGGGGCCTGCCCAACCTGTGATGGGTTGGGTACAGAAACGCATTTTGACCCCAATCTCATCATCCCTGATGATAGCCTAACCCTGCGAGAAGGCGCCATTGCGCCATGGCGTAATGAGCAAGACCCGCTCTTTGACCAAACCCTCGCCGCCCTCGCCCGCCATTGCGAGGAAACTCTTGATACACCATGGAGCAAGCTGAAAGAGACATCCCGCCAATTCCTTCTCCATGGTGGGGCGGAGGCTGTCAGCATCCCTTATCAGGATGGTAAGGGCAAAACACACACCATCCACCGCCCCTTTGAGGGCATCATCAGCCATCTACAACGCCGCCTTGCCCAGAGCAGCAGCATCCATGTGCGCGAGGCCCTTGGCCGATATCAATCCGCTATGCCCTGCCCTGCCTGCCACGGGGCACGATTGCGGCCAGAAGCCCTGTGTGTGAAGGTCAATAACAGCAATATTGCCGAAGCCTCAGAGCTTACCATTCAGGAAGCTCTTGCATGGTTTAAAACTGTGGAGGCCAGCCTCACCCCCCAGCGGGCCGAGATTGCACGGCGCATCCTCAAAGAAATTACCGAGCGGCTGCATTTCCTCGACCGTGTGGGGCTAGATTATCTCACCCTCTCCCGCAGCTCTGGCACGCTCTCAGGTGGGGAGAGCCAGCGCATCCGGCTGGCTTCGCAAATTGGCTCCGGCCTAACGGGCGTCCTCTATGTGTTAGATGAACCCTCCATCGGGCTGCATCAGCGCGATAATGCCCGTTTACTCACCATGCTGGAGCGGCTGCGCAATCTCGGCAATACCGTCCTTGTTGTGGAGCATGATGAAGATGCCATCCGCCAAGCTGATTACCTCATTGATATGGGGCCGGGGGCCGGGACCCAAGGCGGGCGCGTCATCGCTTATGGCACGCCAGAAGAAGTCGCCCAAAATCCCGATAGCCTCACCGGCGCATGGCTCGCAGGTCGCCGGGGCATCCCCGTGCCCACCACCCGCCGCAAAAGCAAACGCTGGGTAAGCATCCATGGGGCAAAGGGTAATAACCTCAAAAATATCAGCGTAAAGTTCCCTTTAGGGACCTTTATTGCCATCACCGGGGTCTCTGGCAGTGGGAAATCCACTCTCATTACCGATACCTTCTATAAAGGCCTAGCCCGACAGATTATGAAATCGGCCGCCGTCCCCCTCCCTTATGGACGGCTAGAAGGCACAGAGCAGCTCGATAAAATCATCGAGATTGACCAATCCCCCATCGGGCGCACGCCCCGCTCCAACCCTGCTACTTATACGGACCTCTTTGCCCCTATTCGGGATTGGTTTGCCGAACTGCCAGAATCCAAAGCGCGGGGTTATAAGCCGGGGCGTTTCTCCTTCAATGTCAAAGGGGGGCGTTGCGAGGCCTGCCAAGGTGATGGTGTATTGAAGATTGAGATGCACTTCCTACCGGATGTGTTCGTAACCTGCGATAGCTGCAAAGGTGCGCGCTATAATCGGGAAACGCTGGAGATTAAGTTTAAAGGTAAATCCATTGCCGATATTCTGGCCATGACGGTGGATGAGGCTGTGCCCTTCTTCAATGCGGTACCACGCATTGCCGACCGCCTCGCCATCCTTCAACAAGTGGGGCTAGGCTATGTCGCCCTGGGCCAGCAAGCCACCACCCTCTCCGGTGGTGAGGCCCAGCGTGTAAAGCTCGCGAAAGAACTCGCCCGCCGCGCTACAGGCCGAACCCTCTATGTACTGGATGAACCCACAACTGGGCTGCATACAGAGGATGTGCATAAGCTCCTCAACGTCCTGCATGCACTCGTAGAGCAAGGCAATACGGTGCTGGTTATTGAGCATAATCTGGACCTCATCAAAACAGCGGATTGGGTCATTGATATTGGTCCAGAGGGCGGCGCAGGCGGGGGCGAGGTTGTAGCCACCGGCACACCGGAGGATATTGCCGCCTGTAAAGCCAGCCATACAGGGCGATTCCTCGCCCCGATGCTCGCTGCCAAAGGCCCGCCCTCTCATACAAAGAAGGATGCCAAACCACGCAAAAACTGATAAGCACCTCTTATGACGCCCTTTTTTGCTTGGTTATTCCTCTTAGGGGCCATCTTGTTAGAGGTTATGGCCACCAGCCTGCTTAATATCTCTAACGGGTTTCGCAAGCCCCTACCGACCATAGGCGCGCTCCTCTTTTATGGGGCGGCCTTTTTCTGCTTGGCCCAAGCCCTAAAATGCATCCCCCTCGGCATTGCTTATGCGGTATGGTGCGGGGTGGGGATTGTCTGCATTGTGGTTATCGGGCTGACTGTCTTCCGCCAGCCTTTGAACCTCACCGCTTATCTGGGAGTTGGGCTTATCATGCTTGGCACGTTACTCGCCTGCCTCTCTGGCGGGGTACGGCACTAACGCTATGAGGGCCACTCTCTTACAACGCCACATATTACGCGGCTTGATGATGCTCATCATGCTCGTAGCATTTAGTGGGCAACTCCTCCTCACAGCTACGAGCTTACCAGAGGAAAGCCCCAGAGCGGCTATTTTACGTCTAACGCATCTCGATATTGCACCCGCACCGCCGCCAGAGCCTCACGCTGGTCCTACCATGCATGACGCTATGGGGATGACTACTCCTCATCACACGGCCCAGCATGATAAAATGACCCATCATGGGGGCCATCATCACGGGGTGGACTGCCCCCTTTGCCCGCTTTTAGGGCACATCTTCTTTACCCTTACCAGCCTATTCGTGCTGTTAAGTTGCATCCGGCTTTCCCGGCAGCTTTGGCAGGCGAGTCCCCCCGCACAAGCCCCACCAGAACCCACACGCCAACGCCCGCCAAGCCGTGGGCCGCCTCGCCTCCTTCTAAACCAAACATTCGCCTGACCGAGCCAGCTTAAAAGGCTGTGCATCGGCCTTTTCTGCATGTTGTTTTCAGGATGGATTGATTTTGTTTTTTCCCTCATATCGTCTGGGGCGGGGCCTAACGCGCCGTCTCTTAGTGCTGGGTGGTTTTGCTTTACCGCTTACGCCCCTGCTCGCTCAAACACCCCCTCAAAATACGCTGCCCACATCCGCATCTGATGCCGTAGCCCCCGCCACGCCCATCCCCCACCCGGTGGAGCAAATCAGCGTGATAGGCACGCGGCGGCCTTTCACACAGGCCGCGGACACCGCAGCGTTATTCCGCGATGTACCAGGTTTTAGCAGCTATAAAACGGGTGGGATTGCCAGCCTCCCCGTCTTAAATGGTATGGCCGATGACCGAGTAGCCACCTTTGTGGATGGCATGCCCCTTATGGCCGATTGCCCTAACCATATGAACCCCGCCCTCTCTCAAATCAGCCTCGATGAAGTCGCCCATAGCGTTGCGATTGCGGGGATCACCCCTGTTAGCCTCGGCGGTGATAGCACCGGTGGGACCATCTCTGTGGAGCGCAAAGACCCACAATTTGCCAAAGAGGGCAAAGTCCTCATCACCGGTGATGGACGAGAAGATTGGCGCAGCAATGGCGGCGGCTCTGGCGCAGGAGGATCCCTCACTATTGCGAACGATATGCTCAGCCTTCGCTATAGTGGCTCCTACACCCATGCGAGCGATTATACCGCCGGGGGACGCGGCGGGCGGGTTTTATCCTCCAATTATCTCAGCTTCAACCATGATGTCACAGCAGGGCTAAAGCTAAAGAACCACCTCTTTAGCCTCACATTTGGGCAACAAAATACCCCTTATGAGGGCTTCCCCAACCAATATATGGATGAAACAAATAACCGCTCCACCTTCGTTAATGGCAAATATCTAGGAACATTCAACTGGGGTACGTTAGAGGCTCGTGGCTATTGGCAACATGTGACCCACGCGATGAATATGCTAGCCGATAAAGGCGGCCATAGTGCTACCACCGGTATGCCGATGAATAGTGATGGACGCACAGCCGGTTATAGCCTTGTAGCCACCCTCCCCTTGAGCCGGAGCCATCAACTTAAACTAGGCAGCGCGTTTAGCCATGATGGCCTTAATGATTGGTGGCCCCCTTTAGAGGGCAGCATGATGATGGGACCAGAGGCCTTCCATAGCCTTAACCACGCCCATCGCGACCATCTTGGCCATTTCATCCAATGGGATGCTCAATGGTCCCCGCGCTGGTCTAGCGAGCTTGGGATGCGTAGCGATGTCATCATGATGAACACTGGCACAGTCTCCCCTTATCAGGGCCTCTCCTCCATGAGTGATATGGGGATGAATATGGGGGGAAGCATGATGGGTATGGGCGGCATGGCCGGTATGGATATGTCCAACATGGGCATGAGTGGTATGAGTATGGGCAGCACCAACCAAGAGGCCGCCCGTGCCTTCAACAAAGCGCGCCGGGGCCGGACGGATGATAATTTCGATGTCACGGCCTTACTACGTTATAAAGCCAACGCCTATCTGAATATCGAAGGCGGCTATGCTCGCAAAACACGCTCCCCCAACCTCTATGAACGCTATGGCTGGAGCCGGGAAAGCATGACCGCACGGATGATTAACTGGTTTGGCGATGGCAATGGCTATGTCGGCAATCTCAACCTCAAGCCAGAAGTCGCTAATACAGCGAGCATTACCTTCCGCCTCCATGATGCGGCGGATCATCAATGGGAGGCAATGGTCCAACCCTTTTATACCTATACGCATAATTACATTAATGTCGTGCGGATTGGGGCCCTCTCCCGCGGGTTTAACCTCTTACAATTTGAGAATCATAATGCCCAAAGCTACGGCATTAACGCCTCTGGCCGCGCCACCTTATGGGATGGCGATAAATGGGGCACGGGGGAGATTTCCACCCAGCTGAATTGGGTAAAGGGGCAGGACTTCAAAACCCATTCCGGCCTTTATCAACAAATGCCGCTTAATGGGAGCATCCGCCTCCATGAGCATTTTGGCCCCTGGCACGGCATGGCCGAGATTGTTCTTGTCAAAGCTAAGCATACAGTCGATTGGGTGCGTAATGAGCCCCGCACCCCCGGCTACGCGCTGCTGAATCTGGGAGCAGGGTATCATTGGTCCAAATATCTACAGCTTGATGTAAGCCTCGATAACTTGCTGAACCAACGCTACGCCCTCCCCCTTGGTGGCCGTGCTGTCAGCACCGCAGGCAGTCCACCCGGCCCCGTGTTAGGCATGGGTCGCTCTGTTAATCTGACCCTACGGGAGCATTTCTAAAAACAAAAGGCGTCTCCACAGTGCAGGGGGACGCCTTTCTTTGTGAAGGGAAAGGGCCTTACCCCTGCGCGCCATCACCAAGATGGGTCTGGCCGCGTTTTTCTGCCAGAGCGGCTTGGCGTTGCCGCTCACGGTAACGATGCCGTTGGGCCTCTGTGCGTTGGTTATAGCAATGAGGACAACTTACCCCCTCCTCATAATGAGGGGACTGCTTATCCTCTGCACTAATAGGCGCGCGGCACGCATGGCAAAGGTCATATTGGCCCAGCTTTAACCCATGCCCAACGGACACACGTTGGTCAAAGACGAAACATTCACCCTCCCACAGGCTTTCCTCCTCCGGGATTTCCTCCAAATATTTTAAAATACCGCCTTTGAGGTGATACACATCCTCCACCCCTTCCTGCCGCGCAAAGGCGGTGGATTTTTCACAGCGTATGCCCCCCGTGCAGAACATCGCGATTTTAGGTGTGCGGCCTTGGGCCTCTACCTCCTTACGCCACTTACGGAACCATTCTGGAAACGCACGGAAGGTTTTGAGGTCCGGGTCCACCGCCCCGCGGAAGGTCCCAATCGCTACCTCATAATCATTGCGTGTATCCATCACCACCGTATCAGGGTCGGAGATAAGGGCGTTCCAATCCTTTGGCTCAACATACCGCCCAACGCAGACGAGCGGGTCAATATCAGGCTGCCCCATTGTGACAATTTCTTTCTTCAACCGGACTTTCATCCGCAAAAAAGGCATCGTCTTGGCACGGGATTTTTTATAATCAAACCCCGCACAACCGGGCAGGTTATTAATATGGGCCAATACTGCATCAATCCCAGCATCAGAGCCGGCAATCGTGCCGTTAATCCCCTCACGGGCCAAAAGGAGGCTGCCCTTTACCCCCTCCCGCTGGCACATATCCAATAGCGGTTGGCGGAGAGCCTCATAATTATCAAAGGCTGTAAAATGATAAAGCGCGGCTACACAAACCGGCAAAGATGTTTCTGTCATTAGTCACCCATCTCGCAAAGAAGGAACCTTTCCCCCTTCTAGCAGCCTACCTTTAGAAAGGCACGTCCCCAGAGTAAGGGACGTCAAGGTTCCTTCATGCTCTTAGAGCGTCCAATAGACCTCATGCCGATGCTCGTAACCTTCCTGTTTGGTCGCGCCCTCGGCACGCTCTTTATCATCAGGCCAAGGCTCCCCTGCTGCAACAGCCGGTGGAACATAGCCGTGGTCCCGGCAGAGACGCTTAATCGTATCAATCACATACGCTGTCCCGATGATGCGCGTACATTCAAAAGCGCGGTCTGTCCCTTTATGACGAGGGCAAAAGAGATAATCATTATGCTGAAAAGGCGTGCGAACATCATGCCAACAGCTATTACAACCATGCGTACTAAAGACCCGATACGGCGTAGTGAACTCATTCATCGGGTCTGTAAAACCGCTAATCATCACGACAGGCGTCTCAACCGCCCATGCCAACCAAGACAAACCAGAGGATAATCCCACAAAGAACTCTGCATGTTTTAACCAACGCGCACGCTCTGCCAAGGGACGCTCGCCTGTTTCATCCTCCACACCATGAGGCAGGGCATTCCAATAACACCCCACCCCAACCACAGGGTCTTTATCGATACAAATAACACGATACCCCATCTTTTTGAGGTATTTTACTGTATCTAACCACCCAATAGGGTGATGCCACATTTTACACGCACAAGAGGCCTGCACCGCGACAACAACATAAGGTTCCTCTATCGGGCGGGTATCAGGCTCCTCAACCGCCACTCTCGGGCGGACCTCTGTTGGGTCCACACCCAAAATCCACCCTGCCGTCCGATGCAGCCCCACCGCGCGGAAATCCCGCGGTTGCCATTCCTGATCCTCATCATGGAAGAAAAGCCCGAGATAATACGTGGCGTAAAACTCATCACGCACAGCACCAAACTCTTTATCCACCATAAAGCGAATCTCTGGATAAACCGGCCCCATAAGATCGCGAATCATCTCACTCACCACAACGGTGAGCGTACAGCCATGCACTTGGCCAAAACGCTCTACATAGGGTATCCATCCGAGCGGATCGCCCAATGTCCCCGCAGGCATAATAACGGCAACCTTCTTCCCCCGTGCATTATAATGATGCGTCCAAACGAGCTTCTCATCATCAAAAAGCTCTATCACACCTTGGAGAAAGTATTTCTTGCGGGAATATACCATCTCCCCGCCCTTCTTCTGGTCATAAAGGCATGTATCAGTCTGCCCATCCCAAAAGCGTATCCGCCATTGCTCACCCTCTGGGAGCTTAACGCGTATCCCTAAATTAAAATCATACCGCAGCCCATGTGGACCCTCTTGCGTCAGGACTGGCGCAGGCGCAGGAAATGCAGCACCGGGTATGCGCTCAATATCATCACCTTGCGCCCCACTTGCGTTAGATGAGACATCTTGCCCCACCCCTGACGAACCACCCATAGCTAATAAGGATGGCACGGGGGAAGACGTTACAGCTGCCTGCCCCGGCTCTACCATTGCCTCATTCCCGCCAAGGGAGGACAACTTCCCCCCCGACACTAAGGCCTCTGACGAGGACGAGGAGGAAGAAGCTCCCTGTGAGGAGGGTGGACGCAGGGAAGCAATATCCTGCAAAATACGCTCTTTCCCGCGTCCATTTTGCGGGGCATCATTCTTATGCTCTGTCATTGGTCAAACTCCCCAAAGCCGGGAATTGTCTCGATAACCGCCTTAACCTGCGTAAAAGAAATACCTATAGAACATTCAAACATGCGGTCTGTTCCCTTATGACGTGGGCAAAAGAAAACATCATCCATACGCAAGTCAATATTCACATCATTTGCGCAACTATTACAGACATTACGATTAATCACCCGATACGGTGTGTAAAACTCATTATAAGGCTCGGTATAGCCACTAATCATCACAACAGGTGTCTCCGCTGCCCACGCCAACCATGAAAGCCCCGATGATACTCCCACAAAGAACTCCGCATGTTTTAACCAACGTGCACGCTCTGTTAAGGGGCGGACCCCTGTTTCGTCTTGCGTTCCGTGGGGGATAGGCCGCAATGCCGCAGTAGGCCCAGCAATGCGCATGGCATCAATACATACAACTTTATACCCTTTTTCTTTCAGAAAACGGACAAGGTCATACCATCCGCGCGGGTTGTTCCAATATTTACTTAACCCTGAAGCTTGAGCAGCGATACACACATAGGGCTCCTCCATAGGACGCCCCCCCTCATCTACTGAGATACGCGGCCTACGCTCCTGCGGTGGCAACCCCAAAATATAAGCCCCCATATGGGCCAACCCACTTTGGCGGTAATCATTAGGCTGACAAATACGGTGATGATCATCAAAAAAAACAAGCACCACATATTGAGCATAATATTGCCTATCCCCCACATCCGACTCACCAATAAAGCGAATATCAGGATATTCATCCTCAAAAAGCGGAATTAAATATGACGCAATAAAAAGAGTCGCACGGCATTTATGCTTCTCTACAAAAGCTAGGGCATGTCCTATCCATGCAAGATGATCCCCAAGACCACCCAAGTTCATCGTGATAAGCACTTCACGATCGCGCAAATCACATAGATGGGTGAAGATAAGCTCCCCATCCTTCCAGACGCAAATCTCAAAAGGAATATAATAACGCTTAAAGCTCCGCACCATGCCAGAGCCTATAAGCTCTTCTAGGAACAAAATAGTATCTGTCTCCACATCCCGGAGACGAACCAACCATTTGGCCCCCTCAGGCACCCAAACGCGGCAGCCTTCGTTAAAATCGTACCTGATTCCCTCAGGGCCCTCTTGGGTTAATACAGTCGTCTTTGTCTCACTCATGACCACGCACCCTCATTACCTTTATCATACCCGTAAACCCCGCTCATAAGGGCCGCTCTCCCCATGCCAAAACCTCGAGATGCTCTAATGATTCCGGGCCAAAGCTTTGCTCTTGCACCACAGGCAACCGCCCCTGCGTATAAGCCTCAGATGTTGCCGCAAGGCGCATCTTACCGCTGGGGGTCCGCCAGATACCCCCTTGGCGTACTAATACGCAGCGTATCTGCTTAACCGGGCAAACATGCCGCATAGCACGCGCCATAGCCTCCAACACCGCCCCATAATCTTCCGTCTGGCGAATATGCGTTAAGGAAAGCTCTCCCATAACGCATAACATCCCCTCATGACGGAAGACCGCCACAGCACGGCTTGTAAATAAGGGGCATGCCTGCCGTACAGCTTGGGCTAAATCCGCAGGGTCATAACGCTGCTCACCAATCGGCACGCTATTTTCCAACCGCCCCGTGACGAACAAACAGTCCTGCTGCATAAAGCCCATATCCCGGCTACGGAACCACCGACGGCCATCATCACCCATAATGAAACGCTCGCGGTTTTCGACCTCACGATTCACATAGCCCGGCGTAACGGATGGCCCACTAAACCATAACTCCCCTACCTGACCGTCTGGCAGCGGAGCCTCGTTCTCTGGGTCCACCACGAGGATGTCATGACCATCAATCACACGCCCACAATTCGCCACGGCCCGCTTATCATAAGCATCATACGGTGGGGCAACGCGCCCCTCTGCCAAAGCACGGCGAGAGACGACATCAAAAGATACAACCTCTTTGCCATCCCCTTTACCGCTAGAGACCATTAAGGTGGTTTCTGCCATCCCGTAGCCAGGCCTAAGGACAGATTTTTTCAACCCAATAGGCAGATACCGCTTAAAGAGTGTCTCCACCGTATCCTGCTCTATCATTTCCGCCCCGATAAAGGACCATGCCCAGCAAGACAGGTCTAACCCCTCTAAAGCCGCATCTGGCACTTGTCGGGCTAGAAGCTCGTACGCAAAATTAGGCCCGGCAGAAAAACTAAGGCGGTACCGGTCAATCGCCTGCACCCATCGCTCCGGCTTGGCGATAAAATGCTCTGGCCGCATCAACCACAATGCCCCACCAGCCCCGATGCAATAAAGCACACTCACCAAACCAAGGTCATGCGAGAGAGGCAACCATATAAGCCCGCTCTCCCCCGCCCATAAATTGCCGCGGAGCATCATTTGTTGCAGATTCGCCCCCACATTACGGTGCGTAATCTCCACACCACGCGGATGCCCCGTAGAGCCGGACGTATATTGCACATAGGCAATATCATCCAACGCCGCAGCATGACGGCGATGAAGCGGTTTAGCCTGCTCGGCACCTTCTATAGGGATCCATTTCAGGCCCGCAGCCCGCCCAGCAGCCTGCCGCCTAAAGCCCATAAGCGTCTCGCGCGTACCGAGCACCGCAACCGCCCCGGAATCCTCCACAATCTCAAAAAGCCGGTCTGCACTACCCAACATAGCCGGGTACACACCAGAGACGGGCTCCATATTCGCATAAAGGCAGCCAAAAAAGCCCGCGACAGAGGCTGTTCCATTCTCAAAGCATAAAACAACCCGGGACCGCTCCGGCATGAAACGATCCACCAATCCGGCAATCCGACATGCCCAATCATGCATTTGCTGGAAAGTCGCGCTCTCTTCAATCTCCCCTTCCTCATCGAGCAAGAAGAAGCGGACCTTATCGGGATTTTCCACCGCCCGGAAGCTGAGCATCTCATCAACCCGATTAGCATCTTTATTCAAAGCAGCCAGCGTATTGTCGTAAAAGTCGACTGTATAACCATGCTGCTGAATCGTCCGGTACGATATGTCTCTCATGCTTCTGCCCCTTCCACCGTGATGGCACCGCCTTGCTGCACCATCATTACAGCCTGTTGCAGCAAGCTCCGCGCCATCTCGATGATGGTTTCACTCCGTGCAAGAAGTGTTAGAGTCGCATCCACACCAAACTCCACATTAATAGCCGTTTGCAGCTCCACCCCGGCGAGGGAATCAATCCCCAACTCGGCAAGACGTGCGCTATCAGCAATGCTCTGCGGGTCCACTTGGAGGACCGTCCCTAATTGCTGCTTTAGCCGTGTCAGCACATAATCTAACCGCTCCCCTTCAGGCATGCTCATTAAAAGCTGCACGGAATCAGAAACGCCACCGCTTTGGCTTTCCTGCTGCAAGAGCGCAAAACGTGCCGAGTTTTTCAGCCATGTGAGAGCCCCAAAAGCGTGCCGCCAATCAATCTCCACCACAGAGACTTCACTGCGCTCCACACCATAAAGAACCGGTAAAAGGGCCAAAGCATCCGCCGCTTTCATGGTTTTAATACCCGCAGCTTCAAAAAGACGGCCCGCCCCCTCACTCTCTGTCACCATACCGACATCACCAATCGCTCCCCACCCTACAGCAAGAGCCGGTAAGCCCTGCCGGCGGCGATTTTCTGCCAGAACGTTAAGGTAACTATTAGCCGCGATATAGCTGCTCTGCCCCACATTCCCCAACTCTGCCGTAAAGGAGGAATAAAGGACAAAATGATCCAACTTCAGGCCGCGCGTTGCTTCATCCAAAGCCTGCGCCCCCACAATTTTAGGGGCCATAACACGGGCGATGCTGCGCGAATCATCCATCGATTCAATAAGCTGGTCTTCCACCACCCCAGCCGCATGGAACACCCCGCGCAATGGCCGCTCATCTTGAGCGAGCTTCCGCACTAATGCCTTCACCGCACGAGGCTGGGTAACATCCAACCGATGCGTTACAACCTGCCCGCCATGCGCCGCAGCAAGCTTGTTAAGCTGAGCGATAGCATGTTGACGCTCCGGGTCTTGCGGTAAGGTCCGCCCAGCCAGATGCACAGCCCCCGCACCTTGTAAGAGCAGATATTCCGCCGTTTTGAGGCCAAAGCCGCCCATCCCCCCGGTAATGAGGTACGAGCCATCCCGCTTAAAGCCCGGTAAGGGGCGCGCAATAGGCCGTGCCTTTAGGCCGCTCATATCCTCATAAGAGAGCAGCACCTTCCCAATATGCCGCGAGGCCATCATATAGCGGAAGGCTTCCGCCGCCTCAGCCGCAGGGAAGGTTTTTATCGGCAAGGGAGCAAGCTTACCCTCCCGGCTGAGCGTCAAAATCTCATCCATAATCCCAAACAACGCCTCATGCGGCATCATCCGGTCCATATCGAAGGAGATATAGGTCAGATTCTCATTAAACGGTCTCAGATCCAAGGCCCGATGCTCAACAATATCGCGCTTGCCAATCTCCACAAACCGGCCCATCGGCGCGACAAGTTTAAGGCTATGAACCATCGCCTCACCGGGGAGGGAGTTCAACACCACATCTACCCCGCGGCCCCCGGTAGCCTCACGGATACCATCGACAAACTCTAACGTACGGGAATCCCACACACCGGCACAACCTTGTTGGCGTAGATAGTCCCGCTTCTCCGGGTTGCCCGCTGTGGTGTAAATGACAGCCCCACGCATTTTTGCAATGTGAATTGCTGCCTGCCCTACACCACCTGTCCCAGCATGAATCAGCACACTCTCCCCTTCGGCAAGATGTGCTAACTTCACTAAGGTGTAATAGGCCGTCATAAAGGCCACGGGCACACCTGCAAGCTGCTCTAAAGCCTCATGCGTTAGATCAGCCGAAAGCTTAAAGGCACAGCCTGCCAGCGCGCTTACCTTCAACACACGGCGATAAGCAAAGCTATCAGGATAAGCCACAACGAGCCGATCACCCGGTGCCATATCCTCAACACCCTCACCAACGGCTTCAACCTCTACCACGGCCTCAAGACCGAGGCTTTCGCCGTTAAAGGTCCCCTCAATCACGCTCTCCGGGAGGAGACCAAGGGCTTTAAGAACATCCTTAAAGTTAAGGCTGGCTGTTAATGTCCGCAGCTTGACTTCACCCGGCCCCGGCTCTGGCACGGTATAAGCCTGCCAGCGGATGGTCTCCACCGTGTTCGCGCGTCCCCCCTCTAGCCGCACGCTACAGCTCCCCTCATCATGAGAGCTGATAATCTCACCCCATGAGACAGGTTGCGGCTCTGGCTTGAGAGATGGGGAGACTAACCGCTGAACAAGCCGCTGCACACCCTCATCACTCGGGCGCAACCAGACACTATCCTCAGCACATCCCTCCAACACCAGCTCGGCAGCGATATCCTCTACTAGCTGGTCCGCCCCAATAGCGGGGACATCCACACAACGTATGGCTAGGTCTGTTCTCTCTGCCTCCACAGCGCGTAACAAACCATGGAACACACGCTGCATCGCCACAGCCTGCCCATGCTCCGCATAAGCCCCACGCGTGATGAGGATGACCGCAAGGCGATGCCTCCGCCGCCGTTGTGGGATATGCTGGATGACCTCAATACACGCCATCACATCATCAAGGCAGTGTTGATAATCCGCACCATCTCGCGGGAACAACACAAGCGCACGTTGTTTGCTTAAAAAGGACTCATGCGCCAAGCGTTCCGCTAAATCCGCCCCGTTAAGAGAAGCAGCATGGGTTATATCTGCCCCATTTTGATGCAGCATCTCCGCTACAGCCTCTGCAAGAGCGTCATTTTCCGCATGACAAAACGTAATCGCCAAAGGCTCACTTAACAAAAGCTGCTGCTCTGCATGAATCCATTCCGGTGCGTAAATAAGATGCGCACCTGTAGAACGGTCTCCCCCACGGCGAGCCATACGGCGGCAACATAGCCCTAATAACTCGCACACCAACTCTCCCTCTGGGGTAAAGAGCTGCATATCCGCAACAATCTTCCGCTCCGTCCGTTGGGTCGGTGTGACCTTTACATAAAGCCGCGCAACCTTCTGCCCCAGATAACTCACCCGCTCGATTGATGCAGGGACGAATACCTCCTTTTGCTCCTCAAAGGGGAAGGCCCCGATAAGCGCGTGCATAGCCCCATCGAGCAATGCTGGGTGCAGCAAATACTCGCCTATTGTGGCAGCTTGGTCATCAGCAAGGGCAATCTCTGCCACGACATAGCCCACCCCACGATGCAAGCTTCGCAATGTTTGGAAGGCAGGGCCATATTCCAGCCCGATCGTGGCAAAAGCCTGATAGACCTCTGCCCCTTCAAAACATGTGGTCCCTTGGCAAAGAGCCGTAAAATCGAACCCCTGATTCCGCTCCGCAGTCGCACACCACGGAGCCGCTTGCAGCACCGTAGCATGACCATGAGTTTGCCAATCCCCATTCCATGCAAAGCTTTCACTCTCAAAGCTTAAACGCCGCGTTGTTGTGTTAAACCGCCACATCATAACGGGCACTTGCCCCTCTTGCACAACAAGGGGGGTATTGAGGGTCACATCCTCAATCACAGCGGGGGCTTTGGCCTCCAACTGTGCATGAGCCGCCAAAGCGGCCTCAATATAAGCCGCAGCGGGGAACAGCACCATCTGATGCACCTTATGGTCCATCAGCCACTCCATCACGACGACACTAATATCCGCCCGCCACGCACGCCCTTCCAATAGGCTCGGTGTCCCTAAAACAGGATGAACCTGCTCATCCAACCGGTCACGCCGCGCGGCTTCTGTCTCCAAAGAGGGGACTAATTTTTCAACCCACCGATAGAAGGGTAAATCCATCCGCTCGGCCCGAAGGATATAACGCCAATCCGGCTCCGCCCCACTCAAGGTTAGGCGTACTAAGGCACGCAATAGCCCTTCTGCATCATCATGATGACGGCGCAAAGTGGGGATGACGGCGACCTCATATCGCCCTTCCTCCGCACAATGCGTCACAGAGGCCCCCAAAACCGGATGTGACGCGACCTCTAAAAAGACGGCATGACCATCCTGCAACAGATGGTGCATAGCCTCATAAAATAAGACCGGCTCACGCGCGTTTGCATACCAATATGCGCCATCATGACGCTCCTCATCCCGCCATGCTTGACCCGTCACGGTGGAATAAAGCGGAATCACCGGTTTTTTAGGCTGAATCTGCGCCAAGGCTATGAGCATATCGTGCTCAATAGCGGCCATCTCTGGGCTATGATAAGGGACTTCAACCTTGAGGAAGCGGGCAAACACACCTTCCTTGCGACATGCTTGCTCTAGCTCTGCAAGAGCGTCTTGCGGCCCTGCAACTGTGCAAGACTCCCCACTATTAACCGCCGCAATGCTAATCTGCCCGCCAAAGCGGCCTTCCAACCGTTTGGCCAACATCTCGCGCCCTAGCCCAACGGCCAGCATCGTTCCACGCCCAGCAAGACGGCCCTGCAACTGGCTGCGATGGTAAATAACCGTAACGGCGTCTTTAAGCTCCAGCGCACCGCTTATATAGGCTGCTGCCACTTCCCCAACACTATGGCCAACCACAGCCCCCGGCGTAATGCCATAATGAGCAAAAAATGCCGCAAGGCATATCTGCACCATAAAGATGGCAGGCTGTGCAACCTCTGTTTCCTGCACGCGGGACTTACGCTCTGGCTGCAACAACGCATCCCGTAAAGACCAACCTGCTAGCTCCTGAAAAAGCACATCACATTGCTGGGCAAGAGCGCGCACTTCAGCCGGGGCCTTACGCAGCAAGTAACGCCCCATCCCCCACCATTGTGGCCCCATACCAGAGCATAAAAAGACAGGCTTTACCGGTTGGTCCACCACCGCTTTACCCGTAAAGAGGGCTGGGTGATTACGGTCCACCGCCAAGGCCTCCAACGCCTCACGCGCTTGCACATACGCATCTGCCCCACGCTCTGGGAGGATAAGGGCCCGTTGGCGGAAGCGTGCCCTATATCGTGCTGCGGCAAAACACAGCCCATCCCACAGACGCTTATCCGCCTCATCCCCTAGTTGAGCGGCATAAACATGGCCCATCCGCTTGAGCGACGCCTCAGAAAATGCACTCAGCAGCAAAGGCGTCCGCCCCATAAAACCTGCTGGCCGCACCCCTTTAAGCCGATGCTCGCGCATAGCCTTCTTACGGGCGGCATTTTTCTCCGCCTCTGTAGGCCGCCGCAGCAAGGCTACGGCATTGGTCCCGCCATACCCAAAGGAGTTTACCACCGCATAAAGCTTATCGCGTTGGGGCAGAGGGCTTGGCTCACCTTGAGCCACCTTAATGCCATACTCATCAAACGGGATAGCCGGGTTAAGCTCTTTTAAATTCGCTTGGCCGGGAACCATGCCATGCTCCAAGCACAGCATAGCCTTCAA
Source organism: Bombella sp. ESL0385 (assembly GCF_009725755.1). GTDB lineage: Bacteria > Pseudomonadota > Alphaproteobacteria > Acetobacterales > Acetobacteraceae > Bombella > Bombella pollinis. The sequence continues at coordinate 171,552 of NZ_WNIJ01000001.1, read as the reverse complement.
CACTGCCGCTGCCCCTGCCGCAGCCTCCAAATGGCCCAGATTCGCCTTTACCGACCCAACAAGGACAGGCTTCCCCTCATCCTGATACTGCCCAATGGCTTGCCCAATCGCCTTAGCCTCAATCGGGTCACCGACCGGTGTGCCCGTCCCATGGGCCTCCACATAAGCAACATCGCGCGGGGCAACCTCAACCTTACCCAAAACCTCACGAATCAAGCTCTCTTGGGCATCCACATCCGGCATGGTGAGAACAGGCGTATGGCCATCCTGATTCACCCCAGAGCTGCAAATCACACCGCGAATCTCGTTACCATCGCGCACAGCATCTTTAAGGCGTTTGAGCATCAATATGACGCAGCCTTCCCCACGCCCATACCCATCAGCATCAGCCGCAAAGGATTTAGACCGCCCATCTCTGGCTAAGAAACGCCCTTTTGTCATCAGCATGGCGGTTTGCGGGGCGAAGATACAATTTACCCCACCGGCTAAAGCTACGTCACATTCCCCAAGGCGAAGGCTGTTACAGGCTTGATGCACCGCCACAAGAGAGGAAGAACACGCCGTATCCATCGCAATGGTCGGGCCTTTTAAGCCATAAACATGAGCCAACCGAGCCGCATGCATTGTCATAACGGAGGATAAAGCCGCAAATTGGTCACGGATTTGCGACTGCATAAACGGGCTACCACCATGAATGAGCTGGTCTTGTGTAAAGCTCCCCACAAAAACGCCCGTCCGCGTTCCCTCCAACGCGCTCGCTTTTATATTGGCACTCTCCATAGCATGCCATGCCACGCTTAAAAGCAAACGCTGGGGGACATCCATCAATGTCCCCTCACGCGGGGAAATACCAAAAAAGAGGGGCTCAAACTGATGCTCCTCTAAGGTGAGAAAGTGACCATATTGCATGGTCGTCTTACCCGGCGTGTGGTCCACCGGGTCATAAAAACGCCGCCGCCCCCAACGGTCCTCCGGCACAGCAACACAACCATCGCGGCGATCGAGTAAAAACCGCCACAACCCCTCCATATCCGCAAGGCCCGCTGGCAATATGCAACCTGTGCCGATAATGGCTATCTCATCCGCGCGATACATAGGCCTCATCACCGCTCTAACTTATGCTGGATATAGTCCTTCAACATAGCCCGTAGCCGCTCTCTCTCCACATGACCTTCCGTTGTGCGTGGGATTTCTGGCACCCAAATCATCGTCACAGGGGGCAAAGCGGCATAACGCTGCCGTAATTTGACGGAAAGGGCTTGTTCATCAAATGTTTCAGTCGAGACAATCGCAGCATAGCACCGCTCTACACCCTGGCGGTCCTCCAGCATGAATACGCCTGCCTCTTTAATGCGTGGCTCTGTAAGAAGAATCTCCTCAACAACACCGAGGTCAAACTTCGCTCCACCCACATTTATCAACGCATCGGCCCGGCCATGGAGATGCACCTCCCCTGTTGTTGAGATGGCACCACGATCCCCCGGGTAAAACCACCCTTCATGAAAACGCGCACCCCCTACAGGATTTTCCTCCTTATAAGGATGCACACTCTCACTACGGATACGAATATAACCTACCTCCCCAGCGGGACATCTCCGCCCCTCAGCATCAACGGCCTCTATATCAACCCACGGGAGAGGCAAACCAACACTCTCCTCACTTTGCCGCTTTTCTGCGGGGATAGCGGCCACAACCCCAGTCTCATCCGTGCCATAAACAATCTGCACATGCGGGGTGAAACGCTCCTGCGTTTGCTCCAATGTTTTTTGCGGCAAGCCCGCCCCAACAACACGCAAATGAATATGGCTCATCGCCCGACTAGCTGGCGGAAGAGCTTTTAAAACATGCTCCAAATGAGCCGGAGTGAGAACCAACAGCATTTCCGCTGCTTGCATCATCTCTGTGGCAATATTTTGGGAATCACTACTGCGTACCGTTGTCCCTGCGGCCAAAGCCGCCCCAGCCATAAGGAAGCCACTCAAAGATTGTGGGCCAATAGAGCATAAAAGATTCGGCTTGCTGCTCACATGCCGCGCTGTACGCGCTTTACGCACAAAGAACTCCACCATATCATGATAGATAAAACGATGAAGCTCTGCCTCCAGCTCCGCAAAGCTAAGCTCTATCAGATGGATATTGCGATCCGTCCCATTGGCCAAAGCAGCCCGACATGGCGTGGAAGGCTCAACAGGAACAGGCGGGTAATAGTTAGAGGCATCATCACCCTCTACCCCCTCCAACACACGCTCAAACCATGCTTCATCCAAGACCAGCCGCCCCTCGCCGGGGGGCATACACCCCATCCCATGAATGATAATAATCTCCGGCTGGAGAATGGCTAAATCCTCCTCCGAGACATCCCCCTTCGATAAAGAGGCTGAAGCCAGACCAAGCCGCCCTAGGGCTAGCGTTAACGCCCAATGCCGCCAGCTATCACTACATTGCACAGCCACCCGGCGCGGGGCCAAATCACGCAGCCCTTCTAATGCACGCGCTAACCGGCTTACAATCGCCTCTAACTGTGCATAGGTTTGCTGGCGCGCCAAACTCCCAAAAGCAATATCGCCCCCATTATGGCGTGCATTATAAGCTATAAACCGGTCTAGCATGTGGTTAAATATCTCCTCGGCACGGTGCTAAATGATGCACCTTCACTCACCCGCATTAAGTAATTGGCTATAAACTTGTTTAAGGGTGGCACTAACGCGCTCCGGCGCATAAGCCTGCGCTGCTCTATGGCCAGCCTCCAGCATCTTAGGCAATAATGGATCCCCTGAAGAAAACCCCGTTATGGCACGCGCCAAAGAATCAACCACGCCCTCAACATCTTCTGGCGAATGCCAAAAGCCATTCTGGGCTGTAGCGTAATCAATTCCACCACCACCATGATACCCCACAACACAACACCCAGCAGCCATGGCCTCCAAAGCCGTAATCCCCAAGGATTCCAAACGTCCAAGGGAGAGAACAATGGCAGACCTCCCCATAATGTCCGCTGTTTCTGCCTCGCTATTATTCTGCAAAGCTATCCAAGAAATATGGGTAAATTGTGGATATTTTAAGTGCAACATCTCACGCATTAATCCCGCATAATCCACCACATTTTCCTGCCCAACCCATTTCCTATAAGACACTACAATCTGCAGCGACTTAGGCTGTGGGGTAAAAAGCGTCCCATCCACAACGGGTGGGGTTATCAGCACATTATCCACCCCTAAAACAGACTGAATCATGCGGGTGCAATACGCGCCGGGGGAGAGAATATACTGTACCCCCCATTCCTTCAGATTCTGCTTTGATGGCCCATAGGTGAAAAAGTAATAAGGATTTTGACAGAAAATAACTTTCTTCCCCTGCAAAGGGGCACGAATCATCTTACTGTACCAGCCATTCAATGTTTCAGGGAAAACAATCAAATCATTCGCTGTTAAGTTCGTCACATCTGAGCATATCAAAGCCGCCATCTCACGGTCCAACCATGAAGGTGGGCCATCAGGCTGCATGACCTGCACCTCAAACCCCGCACGGCGCAATAAAAGCGCGTGACGATAAGTCGTCTTAACCCCACCAGTGATACAATCACGCGGGAAACAGTTTAAAAATATAATACGCCCCACAAACGGGCTCCCCCATTTTTATTCGCTCATGCATTAAGCACGCAAACCGTAAAATCTTCATTAACACAACCCGGCTTATTCATTAACATAAAGTGAAGGGGGGAAGCCAGTAGGCAGCCTTATTGTTCTGCTTTAAAAGGCGTCTCACCAATTATCTGCTGCACGAGGGTCGGCGTTAATATCTGTGGCAAAAGCACCTCTTTCCCCTGTGGGGAAAGGTAGAGATAAAAAGGCACGCCCTCACGCCCATGCGCACGAAGGAAGGCCGTTATCGCCTCATCATGCTGCGTCCAATCCCCCCGCAATAACGTCACACCATGCTCATGAAAAGCCTGCTGAACAGAGGGGACATCTAACGCCACACGCTCATTTACCATGCATGTGATGCACCATGAGGCGGTCATATCCACAAAAACAGGCCGCCCTGCTGCGCGTAAGGCTGCCAAGCGTTTTTCAGAGAATGGCTCTATAAAGGAAGGGGCATTTTTTTGCGCAACATCACGGGCGTGCGTCCCCACCTGCATCAGGCCCAGCGCACATAATAACAGGCATAAAATCGCCACCCCACGGCAGAACCACATAAAACGCGGCGTACGGCTGGTCATAGCGGCCTGTTGGGCAAGGCCATAAAACCAGCCGCCTAAGCCGAGCAACACAGCCCCGCCCCCCATAACGACCACTATATCTGGCCCGCTTTGCTGCACAGCGACCCATAATAACCACACAAAACTTGCAAAAAGGGGGAACGCCAACCCTTGCTTTACCCGCTCCATCCACGGGCCAGGGCGCGGAATATAACCTGCCACCCCCGGCATAAGAGCCAACATAACATAGGGCAGGGCCAACCCCGCCCCCAGCATGAGGAAGATGACCCCTCCCATCCAAACAGGCCCATTAAAGGCCGCTGCAATCGCCACCCCCATAAAAGGGGCCGTGCAAGGCGTTGCCACAATGACGGCTAATAAACCTGTAAGCAGCTCCCTAACCGGGCCATGCCCTGCCATCCTTTGGCCAGCCATCCCGACCAACCGCCCCCCTGTAATGTGAAATACGCCCCCTAAGGTCAGAGCCATAAGAAATAAGAGCCATCCCATCCCCACCACAAAGGCCGGGGATTGAAACTGAAAGCCCCATCCCAGCGTAGCTCCCCCATAGCGTAGAGCCATCATCCCTATGCCAAAGGCCACAAAACTGCCCATAACACCGAGGCCATACCATGTGGCACTCTGCACACGGCTGCGCCATTCTACCCCACCCATTGCGGCAAAAGAGACAATCTTCATCGCCAAGACAGGAAACACACATGGCATGAGGTTTAAAATCATCCCGCCTAAAAAGGCTGCGAGCAACACTCCAAAGACGCTCTGCCCCGCCTTCTGCCTGACATCGTGAGGGGACGGCATGGCTGTAATATGTATAGCAGAGCGATTGCCTGCCCCATCCACCAACACAACCACGCCTGCCAAAGACTTCTGCCAAAAAGGCGGCTGCGCATACGCATCTGGCTTGAGTTGAATCTGCACATAACCCGGCTCAACCGTCACAGCCTGCGGGGCGGCATGGGCGATAACGCCGCCCTCTAAAGGCAAAAACCACGCTTGCCGCACCGTATCAGACGCTAGTCCCGCCCCGTGCAGAACAAGCCGTCCTTCCGCTGTGATAGACGCCGTAAAGGGAGAAGGCTGCGGCAATTCCGCCTCCGCCTTGCGGAACAATTCTGCCTCAGCACTTGGAGGTGTTGTAGCTGCCTCACGCGCGGGCAAAGTAAGGGTGAAGTGCCCGCTTTCGGGGATGCAAATATCAGCACAAACAAGCCAATCCGCCTGCGCGGTTATCTGCACCACCCCATTGCCTTGCCCTTCTAACGGCACTTTAACGGGAAGAAGCACATCCCCCCGATAGCCATAGGCCATCAATTCACCCTCGGAGAGACGCTCTGGCACGGGCCATTCTATTTGCTCCCCCACCCCGCTGCGCGCCCCGCTGATGGTGATGCGAATATGTGTCGGCTCCCCCGCATCACCGGGGTTTTGCCAATAGCTGTGCCATCCCGGTTGTAATTGAAGGCGCAACCCTAATAACAGCTCTGCACCCGTTTTATCGGGCTGTGATGCCGTCCCATTGGGTAGAGCATCCACCGCGCTTACAAGGCTTGCGCGTGTATGGGAGGTCACAACCGGCGTACTCTCAGCAGCATCAGCCTGCGATAATGCCATCACCCCCATGAGGCATAATAGCCCCATATAGGCCATCACACTGCCCCACACTGCCTCCAAACGCAGTAACCTCATCATGCCCTCCCTGCGCGCTATGATGAAAAAAGGGAGCCGAAGCCCCCTTTTCCCTTTTACATGCCTTATAAGCTTCCAGCCAATTAACGCATAATGCCCGTATGGCCGATGCTGTAACGGCCCGGCTGTGGCCAGACAGTCAAGCCATGAGGCTCTGCCCCTACAGGGATGCTTTTCATCGCCCCGGTTTGGGTATCAATCGCATAAACGACATCATCAAACCGGCCAGAGAGCCATAATGTCTTACCATCAGCACTCACATTGCCCATATCGGGGCTACCACCGCCGGGGATGGGCCATGTCTTTAACACTTTATCGGTCGCGACATCCACAACCGAGACACTCCCTTTGCTATGGCGCGGCCCATGAACCATATGAGACCCACGGTTCGCCACATAAAGCAATTTAGCATCCCGGCTTGGATACAGCCCATGCGTCCCTAACCCTGTGGGGATGAAGCCTGTCTCTTTAAAGCTATCACCATCAATGATGAACACACCATCGGCGTGCATATCAGCAATATAGAACTTATGCCCATCTGGTGCAGCAAGCACATCTTGCGGCATCCCGCCTTTAGAGAGCTTCAACATCCCTAAAAGCTTACGATTGACCGTATCGACCTTCGCCAAATACCGCCCGAACTCACATGTAAAAATGGCATAACGCCCATCAGCAGAGAAAGCCGCATGGTTAATCCCCTCACAAAGCGGGGCTTCAACCGAGCCTTTAAGGGCCATTGTATGGGGGTCACGGAAGTCCAACCGGCGATGTGCCTCTGCCACAACGATGGCATTCTGCCCATCGGGAGTGAAGTACATATTGTAAGGGTCATCCACCGCGACAGCCTTACCGGGCTTGCCTGTATGTGGGTCGATCGGGGTGAGGGAGCCATCCGTATGGCCTTCACTATTATTCGTCACCCATAAGGTCCGCAAATCCCATGAGGGCACAACATGTTGTGGGGACCGCCCAACGGGGAAGGTATCCACGACTTTATAGGTCTTAGGGTCAATCACCGAGACGCTATTACCCCGCAAATTCGGCACATAAATGCGCTCCGGGTCCTGCGCAATGGCGGGTGAAATCTTATCCGGCCCGCTAGCCTCGCTATAGATATTATGCGCATCTGGCACAGGCGGCATGCCGGGGATTGTCTCCACCGCAGAAGCAACAGGCTTTACAGCCTCACCCATCGTAGAAGGTGCAGCGGCTTTGGCGGCTGGCGGTGTAGAATCAGAAAACGGCTTAGGAGACTCAGCAACAATCGGGTCATCTTCTGGGTCTGGATGGGGTGTTGGTTGCTGGGCATAAGCTGCCCCGGCCATCAACAACGCCCCCATTGTAAGAAAAGAAACTTTAAGCCTCATGGGTGCCTCCTGTTAAAAGAAGAAATGGCCTTAACAGCAGCCTGCACCTGCATGGCTATGCCGACCCGGCCAAGTTCAGCCGTTGCCTGCCGCGGGTCCCCACCATAGACCCCATCAGCGGGCGTTGGTTTCCCAACCTGCCTCAGAAGCCCCTCCCGCACAAGGGAAGGGTCCACCGCAAGCATGAGTGACGTATCACTTATATCAGCATGTTTCCCCAAAGCCACACCATAACCATGCTGCCGTAAATAAGGGGCGTACTCTTGGGCAATCACATCATAATAAGCCCCTACATATAATACACGCGCTAACTGCCCCTCTGCCGCCCAGCGTTTATTCACCTTACGGGCTAAACCCTCTAGCTGGGTTTGATACCCTCCATGATCTCCTAGCAACACAATGGTCCTAAAGCCCTGTGTGCGTAAACTCTCCACAGCCCCTTCGATAAGACCTGCAAATACAGAGGGCGGGATGGATAACGTCCCCGCAAAACGCATATGGCCTGTACGTGGCTGTGTTCCCCCTTCTGGAACATACGCCACAACAGGGGCAACCATCGTATGGCCAAGCGTGCGGGCAATCTCATCAGCAAGGCTCTGCGCCCGCACATTATGTTTACCCACCGCCATATAAGGCCCGCTCTGCTCCGTCCCACCTATGGGCAAAATGGCCGTCATCACCCCTTGCTTGAAGGCAGCATCAAGCTCCGTCCAGCTTTGGCACGCAAGCTCCACCTGCTGGGCAGGCGGTGGGCAAGCCGGTGGGAGAGCATCTGCCACGCGCCCCTCCGCATAAGCAGAAAACGCCACGCCCCAAAAAGCTAGCAAACCACCCCACCACATCATAGCCCGGTTGCTCATCCAGCATCCCTCATGCATCATCCCCAGAGCAGATAGTGCCGATTCGCACTCCGCAAGACTTTGCCTTGTAACCCTATAGCCTGCAACTGGCCGACCATGCCCCTAACCGATACGCTCCCCTTCCTCAGCCAGCAAATGAACACGCTCGATGATGCCGCCCATGTGATTCAGATGGCTCTAACCCCGGTCTTTATGCTCTCCGGTATTGGCACCCTCATCAACATCTTCAACACAAGACTGGCCCGTGTATCGGACCATCTGGATAATGTGAACCGCCTCCTCGCAGCCCCGCCGGAAAAAGAGCCTCAATATAGCTACGATACACCAAGACGGCTAAAAATCCGCCAAAAACGCCTCACACGCCGCATTGTCGTGCTAGACCTTGCCATTATCCTCAATGGCCTTGGCGGGGCACTCACCTGCGGGGCGGCCATTGCGCTATTTGTCGGCTCTTTGGGCGATGCCACAACATCCCTGTGGCTGTTGGCCCTCTTTGGCTCCGCCCTAAGCTGCACGGTCGCAGCTCTGCTCGCCTTCTTGGTCGATACACTCCTGAGCTGGCATGGGCTGCGGCATGAGGGGCAGGTCTCCCTCCTTACCGCTTTGCTGCGCTCAAAGGCCAACCCGATAAAACCGCATCACTAACCTCTTTGGGCAAGCCAACATAACCAAGCTGGGCGTTAATCTCCCCTCCATGGGCAAACCCCCATTGGAAGAACTGCTTCACCGCCCGGCCCTCTGGCTGGTCCACGGCATCTTCTGGCACAAGCACATAAGTAGCCGAGACAATAGGCCAACTCCCCACACCGGGGCGATCGAGCAAATTAACGGCGAACTGCTCCTTCGCTTCCCAATGTGCAGCAGCGGCGGCAGCAACAAAGCTCTGCAAAGATGGCGCGATAAACGCCCCTTCATGTGTTTTTAACTGCACAATATCGAGGTGATTTTGGGCCGCATAAGCATATTCCACATAGCCAATGCTCCCCTCTGTCTGACGGACAAGGGCCGCAATGCCATCATTCCCCCGCGCCCCGGCTCCACCGGCCCATTCCACCAATGTGCCAGCCCCGATTTTCTCCTTCCATTGTGGAGACACCTCAGAGAGATAAGAAGTAAAAACGTAACTCGTCCCCGCACCATCAGCGCGATGAATGGCCACAACCCCCATATCAGGCAATGTAATATCAGGGTTGAGGGCTTTAATGCGCGGGTCATCCCAATCTGTGATGCGCCCATCATAAAGCGCGGCAATCGTTGGGCCATCCAACCGTAATTGCCCCTCTGGCACACCCGGCAGATTGACCACCAATACCACGCCGCTCATCACGGTGGGGAATTGATAAAGATGCGTCTTAGCTAAACGCTCAGCACTCATCGGCTTATCAGATGCCCCAAAATCCACCGTACGCTCAATCACTTGGTCCTGCCCTGCGCTGGAGCCAACGGTCTGATAATTGACATCTACACCCGTTTGCGCCCCCGCAGGTACACTCCAGCTCTGATAAATAGGCGCGGCAAAGCTAGAGCCAGCCCCTGTTATACCGACCTCCTCCGCCTGTGCTGCCGCTGCATATAATACCGTTGCGGGCATGAGCAACATAATAGCTTGCACATACGCACACACTCCCAAGCGTGGCAGGGATTTGATGGTCAGACGCATATAGCCCCTCAAGGTCACACAATAATCCTTTTATCGTTATAACCACGCCAGCACAGCAAACAATAAAAATATAACCAAAAGAGCAAAAAAGACTTTTAAAATAAGAAAAAATACGCAAGAAATCCCAATAGATGATGTCAGAGAGAGGCTTTTAGCGTGAATAGAAAATCAAAGCATAGTATATATTCTCTTTATTACAGTTTTATGACAGTAACATTTCTGTCATATATTGCTCCTCACGCTATATCCTCTGCTCACGCCGCAGGCACCAATGATGCCATTGCACTAATGGAGCAGCAGATACATGCCATGCAGGCCCAACTTAACACTATGAAGCAAAAGCAAGCAGCGGAGAATCGGCGTATCCGTGCCGAGCTAGCCCGCCAGCGGGAATTAATCGAGGCTGACCCTTACGCCTCTCGCGCGCATCTCCTTGGGCAGAACACAACCGGTCCTTACGGGGTCGCCCCCCATAATGGGACCGGCCATGATGATGTTTTTGGCCTTGCCTCCTCCGCCATCATCACACCATCGCGCACAGCCAGCACTCCCTATGGGGAGCTGACCGCTATCCCTCCTGCTCACCCAGACCTCTATAGCCCACTGCGCCGGGGGCAATTACAAATTGGTGGCGTTCGTCTCACATTAGGCGGGTATTTGGAGGCCGCCGGGGTTTGGCGGTCCCGCAATAGTGCGGCTGATATTGCCAGTGCGTATAATGCCATCCCTTGGCATAATCAGCCTACATCGCATATGAGCGAGTTCCACCAAACAGAGCGGCAAAGCCGTCTCGCTGCCTTAGTGGAGGGGATGCTTACCAAAAAGCTTGAAGCTGATGCGTATGTGGAGACGGACTTCCAAGGGGCGGGGTCATCCTCCAACTCGCGGCAATCCAACTCTTACGTTCTGCGTGCCCGCGTTGTGTATGGGGAGCTAAAAGATAGTGCTGATGGCTGGTATATCCTCGGCGGTCAAAGCTGGTCGCTCATCACACTCTTTAACAAAGGCATGTTCGCCCGTGATGAACAAACCCCTATGGTGATCGAAGCCCAATATGTCCCCGGCTTTAATTGGACGCGTAACGCCCAATTCCGCGTTGTGAAAACCTTTGGTCCGCATGAACGCTACGCCGCTGGTCTCTCCATCGAGAATCCAAGCTCTGTCCCCGCTGGTGTCTCACCTTGCTCCACAGCGGCTCACCATTGCACCACGACTGACCGCCTCACCGGTACAAATGTCAACAACCCTTCCACCTATTATACCAGCGACCCCGCACCAGACCTCATTGCCAAAGTCGCAGCTGACCCCGGTTGGGGGCATTATGAACTCACAGGGGTGATGCGCTTCTTCCGAGACCGCAATAGCACGGTTGGCTCTGGCTCCAACCACACCACAATCGCCGGGGGCGGTGGTGGGGGGATGGTCCTACCTCTTATTGATAAAAAACTCTATTTCCAAGCTTCTGGCTTAGTCGGAACAGGGCTGGGCCGTTATGGCTCAACCAATATGCCCGATTATACCTATAACCGCACAGGTGGTGTAACCGCCTTACCAGAGGCCAGTATCCTCCTGGGCCTTTATGGCAACCCTATGAAGAACCTCAAGCTCTACTCCTATGCTGGGGCGGAGAGCGTCCTAAGCCGCCATGCTTTTGATGAAGGCAGCAACCATTACGGCTATGGTAATCGCAACTTTGACATGCGCGGCTGCTCTACCGAACTCGCAACAAATTGCGCCGCCTCAGGCAATATCCACACAGTCGCCCAAGCAACAGGGGGCTTTTGGTACACAGCTGCGAAGGGCGATTACGGCACACTCCTTGTCGGCGGGCAATATTCGCACACCCATGTACAGGCCTTCTCCGGCCTTGGCGGCAAACCCAAAAGCGATGCCGATATGGTCTTTATGTCCCTTCGCTACCAACCTTTTAACTAAGGAGCGTGCATTCAAACATCACTTTCAAAACCCCGCCCATGGCTATCAACAGGTACGTCCCACACCGTACAAGCCAAATCAGCTAACCACCTAGCACGTCGCTGAACAGCACTACGGTTCCACTCCTCAAATGGATGCATACCCAACCCTACTACAGCACGATCAATAGCTGTATGCCCAATGTCAGGTCTCCCAGAAATAAGCTTCGTCAACAAATAACGGGATTCAGAATAAATACGTTTTTTATAAGAAAATGGTTTATTACCTAAAGACATGTTAATCGATTTTTCAACCAAGGCCAGATTGCCAATAGACCAAATCAATCTTGGGTCATCAGCACCAAGCCCAAATTCTTTACAAACCTCCCCATTAGGATGAAGAGGTAAAATATGCTCCAAATGAACTTCTTTTGAATTACAATAATATGAAAGAGAATGTTCTCCCCCATACGCTTCTTTATCCACTGCTTGCGTCAACTTCCCTAATGCATAATCAAGTTGATATCTTGGCAATGACCGGTCATCCATCTCCTTAAACATCACATAAAACTTAGAAGCGTGCTTCTTTTTCTGCTCAAAAAACGTTTCTCGCGCAAAGGCCCTATAATCCTCCATGGTCCGTACTTCTCTCAAACGAATAGACCAACGAGCAAACAACGCTTCAAATGTTCTTATCTCTTCCTTCACCAACACACAAACAAATAAAAATGACTCTACATCACGACACAACGCCGAAAAAATATCAGAGGGCAATTTGCGACCAGCAAGTAGAATAACTAAATACTGTTTCCCAGAATTTCTTCTTTTATAAAGCAACGATATATTTTCTAATATATTATTACTATCGCCTCTTCCATCCTTTTTATCTATAAAATAAGCATATGCTTCCAAAGCTTCACTCAGTCTCTCAGTAAACTCAATTGGTCTATCTCTCAAACCTGCTTTTTCATCATTTTTCATAAACCATTCATATAATTCATCCTGCGCGAGCCTTGGCACACCCCAGGTAGAAAATATAAAATATCTTAAGAAGCGTTGTGGATTCTCCCCTATAGAATGAAGCTTATCTACAATAAATTTCCACCTATCCTGTAATAATTCAAAATTTTCTTCATACGCATTCATAAATAAAAGATTTTTTAATAAATCCATGGCATTTAGTCCAATTCCACGATCATTTATCGTTTCAAATATTTTTAGGGCTCTTCCAAAACTATCTGTATATATTTTAATAATCTTCACACTTCTCATCACATAACCAAAGAATCTTCTAATTTCTTCTTGAGAAGAACATAAATCAGTGGTTAAAAACTCACTCACAACATTATAGGCATTTGCTATATTCGTTATAGACCTAGTCGTCTTCTTCCCTATCTTTTTCCCTTCAATTAACTCATGAAACGCGTCTCCTGCGTCCTTATACTGAGGTTCTAAATGGGCACGACGACAATCATTACCATATTGATCCGTATCAACATCAACTATACATTTTTTTATACTCTCAAGATTCAGGTCTCCAAGACTCTGAAGTTTATCCCTAATAGCACAAAGCATAATAAAAAGCGTTGTAACACGTTGTTGACCATCTATTAAATCACTAGCACCCTCCCTGGTCTGGCTTGGACAAACAACTATTGAGCCAATGAAATACTCTGAACTATCCCCATCTAATTGCTCAGACCTGATATCATCAAGAAACTGCGACACCTGAACTTTTGTCCAAACATACTCGCGTTGATATTTTGGAATAACATAAAAATTTTGAAAAAGATCTTTGATACTTACGTCTCTTGACTCAATAGCAGCCATCTCTACCCCCAGAAAACATATTATGGACATAATAAAGCAAAATCATTAAAAACGAAATACCCTGACAAATTTTAGTATAGCATGACTTCGCCATCCATTCTTCCCTATGCATCCCTCGAATACCCCCCCATGCACATTACCATGATTGGCGGCGGGTATGTCGGGCTTGTATCAGGGGCGTGTTTGGCGGCCTTTGGGGCGAATGTAACCATCATAGAGCGTGACACCCAACGGCTAGACTGTCTCCAAGCTGGGCAAGTCCCACTTTATGAGCCGGGGTTAGAGGCCCTCATTACCCAACAGCAACAAGCCGGGCGGCTCACCTTCACACAGGATTTAGCCCCGACCCTACGCGACAGTCAGGCGGTGTTTATTGCCGTGGGCACCCCCACACGGCGGGGGAGTGGCCATGCTGATTTAAGCTATGTTTATGCCGCAGCGCGCATGATTGCAGCTAATGCGCCCGATAATCTACTTGTCGTCACCAAATCCACCGTGCCGGTGGGGACAGGGCGGCAGGTCGCGCATGTCCTCCGCACCACCCGGCCTGACCTTACGTTTCATATCGCCTCCAACCCAGAGTTCCTCCGCGAAGGCCATGCGATTAACGACTTCATGCAGCCTGATCGCGTCATCATCGGATTAGAAGATGAGGCACAAACCGCCTCCCATGCCCGCACCCTGCTAGAGGCCCTCTACGCCCCCTTACACACCCCGCAAAATCGCCTCATTTTTATGGGCATTGAAAGTGCAGAACTCACAAAATATGCAGCCAATGCCTTCCTCGCGATGAAGGTGACCTTCGCTAATGAAATGGCCGATCTCTGCGAGGCCACAGGTGGTCATATTGCCGATGTAACACGCGGCATGGGGCTAGACCCCCGCATTGGCCCTGCTTTTTTAACACCGGGGCCCGGCTATGGAGGCTCGTGCTTTCCCAAAGATACGCAAGCTTTGGCCACATCGGCCCGCCAAGCGGGGGCCCCCACTCAGCTTATCGAGACCACCATCGCCGCTAATGAGGCCCGCAAACGCCGCCTTGCAGAGCGCATCATCGCCCTCGCAGGCCATAACATCACCCATTACACAATCGCCGTGCTTGGCCTAAGCTTTAAGGCCCATACTGATGATATACGCCAAGCCCCCGCTTTAACCATCCTCCCTTTATTGCATGAAGCTGGCGCAACACTCCGCGTTTATGACCCCCACGCGATGAACGCCGCACGCCCGCTCCTCCCCCACGATATCAGCTACGCGCGTAACGCCCTCCACGCCGCAGAGGGAGCCGATATGCTGCTTATCCTAACAGAATGGCCAGAGTTTGCAGCCCTTAGCCCTGCCGATATTGCCCCCACCATGAAAGGGAGGCTCATTGTGGATTATCGGCAGATATGGCACCAAAATGACTGGCAAAAGGCAGGATTCAACTATCATGGGCTTGGCTATAAAATGGCAGAAGAGCCACGATGACCCCTATCGCGCAGGGGTCCCACGGGCAAATCTTACCTCTTTTTTAAACGAGGCTATCTTCATACAAAAGGGCTGCTTATAATACAGCAGGATAAAAGGTGACGGATGGGCCTATATTGCCCTATCATCTGCTCAGCTATTTTAAGTGGCCGGTGCCGCTATTTTACCAATCGGGAGTCCCTGTGTGAGTACGCATAACGTCCGGGTTTGTTTATCTCTGTTCCTAAAACGCGCTCTTTGCGTTGGAGCTGTGCTGGGCGGTAGCCTCTTTGCCGCTAGCAGCTTTGCAACAGAAGCGACCCATACCGTTCTCCGTGCTGATGAGCTGGACCTCAGCGTCCCTTGTGCGCAAGTGCATATCAAGGTGGACCCCTCTCTTAAAAACAGCATGGTATTAGAGACAGCTTCTGGCCTCTCCCCTGCCATCCAAACCGTTAAAGATGGGACAGAAAGCCACCTCCATATTGCTCTTAAAGCCTGCCAAAAAGGCGGGGTTATGGCCTTGCGCCTCTCTGGTGATACGGCTCTTACCCTCCATGACAGCCCTCAAGCGCACATTACCATCAGCGGGACTCTCACAACGCTGGAGAGCAATCTAGATGATGCCTCCCTGGATGTTGATCATGTCGAATCCCTAGACCTCTCCATCTCCGGCACAACGCAGGCCCATATTTTCCAGCTTGCTCGTGCCGCGCAAATCAACGCTACAGGGGCTGCGCGGCTAGATGTTGATAACGCGCTTCTCTCAGCCCTATCGGCCCAGCTCTCCGATAATAGCCAGCTTTCCATCGCGCAGGGGCAAATTGATAACGTAACGCTGACAAGCTCTCAACAGGCGGAAGCCTCCATCATGGCGACTGTCAATAATGCC
The DNA here is from genome assembly GCF_009725755.1 of Bombella sp. ESL0385. Taxonomy (GTDB): domain Bacteria; phylum Pseudomonadota; class Alphaproteobacteria; order Acetobacterales; family Acetobacteraceae; genus Bombella; species Bombella pollinis. The sequence continues at coordinate 155,673 of NZ_WNIJ01000001.1, read as the reverse complement.
AATATTATAACGAATGATGCCGCTCATGTTACTCTCAATAAAGTAACGGGCACTGTGCAAGATGGGGGAACAAAACACATCTCCCACACCACACCGGCAGAGCCTGCAACACAACCATCTCCCAAACCAACACCAACACTACAGCCCGATGGCCAAGCTCAGGGGCTGAATAATCCTGCCCTACCGCATGTAACGCCTGCCCCTACGCCTACAGCTACACCAAAAGCATCGCTCTCCCCCCACGAGGCCATACCTCCCAGCACTACATCGGCACAGCCTATCAACGCAGCACAGCCCCCCGCGACACCACCCAAAATGACGTCTCCCACAACACCGGCTGATAACGGCACACAACCACAAACAGCCCCACAAGCGACACCAACACCAACGCCACAAGGGCAAATAGCGAAATGACCCGCCCCCTCCACAGGGTCGGCATAATATAGAGGCAATTTTGTGAGACTATTCACCCTCCCTTTCATCTTCCTTGGGCGTTATATTTTAAAAGCATTGCACCATGCTGGGGCCTTGAGCTTATTTGCTCTGCGTGGCCTCGCTGGGGTGTTTCGTCCACCTTTTTATGGGCGGATTATCCTCTCCTGTTTGTTAGAGATTGGCTTTCTCTCCCTCCCTGTTGTGGCCTTAACGGCGATTTTCTCCGGTGCGGTTATTGCACTGCAATCTTATAGTGGCTTTAGCCAATATCATGCTCAAAACGCCATTGCGGGGATCGTCGTCCTCTCCATCACGCGGGAGTTGGGTCCAGTCTTAGCGGGGCTTATGGTTGCTGGGCGCATCGGGGCCGCCATTGCCGCCCAAATCGGGGCGATGCGCGTGACCGACCAAATAGATGCCCTCAGCACATTAGCAACAAACCCTATCAAATATCTCGTCACACCCCGCTTGCTCGCAGGTTTGTTGGCTCTGCCCTTTCTGGTATTGATTGCCGATATTTTAGGCGTCTCTGGCGGGTTTATTGTCGCTGTAGGCAAGCTGGATTTCAGCCCGGCCCTCTTTATCAACACAGCCTATAATGCCCTCCATGCGCATGATGTCTTAGTCGGGCTTTTAAAAGCGGCTGTCTTTGGGTTTCTCATCGCTCTGCTGGGCTGCTACGAGGGGTATAATAGCCGCGGCGGGGCAGAAGGTGTGGGCCGGGCTGCAACCGCAACGGTTGTGGCAGCCTCCATCCTCATCCTCGCTTTTGATTACCTCTTAACCGACCTCTTTTTCACCGCATGACGCGCCTTACCTCACCCCCGCCCCGACAGGACATGATGACCCAACAGCCTTGCATCCGCATCCGTGGCTTAAAGAAATCCTTCGGCAACCGCACCATTCTCAATGGGATTGACCTAGACATCCCCGCTGGGGCCTCTACCGTCATTATTGGCGGCTCTGGCAACGGGAAGTCCCTCATGCTGCGCTGCATCCTCGGCTTGATTGAGCCTGATGAAGGCATCATCGAGATTGATGGCGAGGACATCCTCCGGGCTTCCACCAAACGCCGCGATGCGCTGCTAAGACGCATTGGGATGCTTTTCCAAAACGCTGCGCTCTTTGATAGTATGAGTGTGATGGAAAATATCCTCTTTGGCCTCAAAGCCAAACGTCATGGCCGTACTGCCCTCCCCCACCGTACAGAGTTGGAGCAAGAGGCCTTCCACCTCCTAGCTCAAGTCGGTCTTGGCCCCAATGTCGCCCCCCTCAACCCGGCAGAACTCTCCGGCGGGATGCAAAAGCGCGTTGGTCTTGCTCGTGCCTTAGCAGGACAGCCCGATATTCTCTTTTTTGATGAACCCACCACAGGGCTAGACCCCATCATGTCCGCCGTGATTGATGGTTTAATCAGCGATTGTGTGACCCAACGAGGCTCCACAGCCCTAACCATCACCCATGATATGACCTCCGCCCGCCGCATTGGGGACCATACCGCCATGCTGTATGGGGGAAAGATTATCTGGCAAGGCCCCGCCTCGGACCTCATGAATAGTGGCAACCCGATTGTTGACCAATTCACGCATGGACGGCGGGAAGGCCCCATCACCACCACGATGACGGACCAACCAGCAATAGGGGGCTAATATGGCCAAAAAGCCCACTAGCATCTTTATCTGCCAAAATTGCCATGCCCGTTATCCAAAATGGACAGGCCGATGCGACCAATGCGGGGAATGGAATAGCCTAGAGGAAGAAGCCAGCACCCCAACCCCCAGCAAAGCCCAACCGGGCAAACGCGGTACGGGGCTAAAAACCACGCGGCTTGATGGCACAGCAACGCCCCCACCGCGCCTTAATACCAGCATGGCAGAATTAAACCGCGTCCTTGGTGGTGGGCTTGTCCCCGGATCGGTCGTGCTGGTGGGGGGGGACCCCGGCATTGGCAAATCCACCCTCATGCTCCAAATGACCTGCGCTTTAGCCAAAGCGCACCATAATGTTCTTTATGTCTCCGGGGAGGAGGCGATAGACCAAATCCGCCTCCGTGCCCAACGGTTAGAGCTGGATAAAGACCCTAAAGCCCTAGACCAGCTAGACCTTGCAGCCTCTATCAATGTCAATGACATCGTCACAACCTTGGAGGAGAATCGCAGCCTCCATGTCGTAGTCATCGACTCCATCCAAACCATGTGGCTAGAGAGTGTCGCCAGCGCGCCCGGCTCGGTCTCCCAAGTGCGTAATTGTGCTTTTGAGCTTATCCGCCTTGCTAAAACGCTTGGCTTTGCCCTCATCCTCATTGGGCATGTGACAAAAGAGGGAGCCTTAGCCGGCCCGCGCGTTTTGGAACATATGGTTGATGCGGTGCTGTATTTTGAGGGGGATCGCGGCCATCAATTCCGTATTCTCCGTGCGGCTAAAAACCGCTTTGGTGCAACGGATGAAATCGGCGTATTCGCCATGACCGATACAGGCTTGCGGGAAGTCCCCAACCCCTCCGCCCTTTTCCTTGCGGAGCGGCATGGCAATATCGCAGGCTCTGCCGTCTTTGCTGGGTTAGAAGGCACACGCCCTATTTTGCTGGAGGTACAAGTCCTTCTCTCCGCCAAAAGCAGCGATGGGGCCCCACGGCGGGCCGTGCTAGGCTGGGATAGCTCCCGCCTGAGTATGATTCTCGCTGTGTTAGAGGCACGCTGCGGGTTAAAGCTTGGGAGTATGGACGTCCATCTCAACATCACAGGCGGGCTGAAGATTAACGAGCCCGCTGCCGACCTCGCCGTTGCAGCAGCCCTCATCTCTGCCGCAACAGGCCAACCAACCGCCCCACATGAGGCTTATTTTGGGGAGATTGGCCTCTCTGGCGAAGTGCGGCAGGTCAGCCAAACAGCAGTCCGGCTGAAAGAAATCTCCAAACTCGGCTTCAAACAAGCTGTCATACCGCGCCATGTAGGTACAGCCACAGCCCGCCCCAAAGGTCCAGCCACCCTCACCATTGCCGAAACAGGCCATCTCAGCGACCTTGTCCGCCGCTTCTCCCCCGCTGCGGGGTCATGAAATCGGGAAACATTAAAAACCTCTTACAGCCCTTGACCTTTCCCCAATCTTCCCGAAACACTAATGCCCACCACAATATGATCTTGTCTTAACACTGGGTTCATTCTCCCATGACTGACCGCAAGAAAACCTACACAGCCCGGCATGTTCGCTACCCTCATATTCGTCTGCCGCATATTCGCTTTTCCCGCAGAGAGCTGACAGACCGCCCCCTAGAAGGCAAACCCCACCCAGACCAACCCTTCCATTGGAAGCTCTATGCCATGGAGGCCATCGCTACGGCCATCATGCTGCTTCTTGGCATTACCGTCACCACAATTTTAGCCGCCGATGGCTCCCCTGTGGCGGCTTTTCTGGCCCCTTACCCCATTCTTCGCTCTGCCCTTATTGGCCTCTTCTTCGGCCTAGCGGGGACGATTGCCACACTCTCCCCCTTTGGGAAAGTCAGCGGGGCGCATCTCAACCCCTCTGTGACGTTGGCATTCTTCCTAAGCAAGAAAATCCGTTGGTTAGATGCTCTGGGTTACATATTTGCCCAGCTTATTGGGGCTTTTACAGGGACGCTCCTCGCAAGCCTTGGGCTGAGCATCCTCCTGCCCTTCTGGCAGCCTCTTGTGACACAAATCCATTATGCAGGGACCTTCCCCGCTTCCCATTATAGCCTTGGCTTTGTCGCTTTGATGGAAGGCATCGCCACCGCAGGGTTGATTCTCGTCATTTATTTCACCGCATCACGCCCACGCCTTCAGCATTTTACCACATGGATGTGCGCGCTTTATTTTGCGATTACTAACCCGTTTATCTCCGGCTTTTCTGGCAATAGCACCAATTTTATGCGGACCTTAGCCCCCGATACCTTAGCCCATAACCTCCATGGGATATGGATATATCTTGTCGGGCCTTTTATGGGGGCGGCTATTGCGTTGCAACTCGCCCGCTTCCTCGTCTCTCATCATGGCCTGCGGGAAGCGCGCATCGTCAATTTTGGCCATCATGGCCGCGTACCCCGCTATTCCGCCCCGGAGGCCAAAGGCCCTTCACCTGACGAGTTAAAACGTGAGGATAAAAAAGAAGCGGCTCAACAAGACACCCCTTAGTCCGGCTCATCATCCAATACACGGATAGGCTCTTGCCCGCGTGTGAGGTCCCTCAGCCATGCCTCAACCTCCTCACGCGCTTGCACGGGGACAGCCAGCTCCATCACGGCCCCTGCCGCACCAAAAGTACACTCGCGCACCTCCACGCGCCATCCCGGTAATTTGGCCTCTACCTCCGCATAAATCGGGAAAGGACAGTGGAAGCCTAGCCGAACCCGCTCGACCCACTCACTCTTTGCTGCCTCACGCAAACAAGCTGCTGCTGCCCCACCATAGGCCCGCACCAGCCCCCCGGCCCCAAGCTTCACCCCCCCAAACCAGCGGGTGACAACGACCATAACCCCCTCAAAATCCTGCCCTTCTATCGCAGAGAGAATAGGCCGCCCTGCCGTGCCAGAGGGTTCCCCATCATCATAAACACGGTACCGCCCCCCAACACGAAACGCCCAGCAATTATGCGTTGCCTCTGGCACAGCCACTTGGGCCAGAAAGGCCATCGCTCCGGCTTCATCCTCCACAGGGGCGGCCATAGTGCGGAACACACTATGGCGAATAATCGTTTCATGCTCGGCTATGCCGTCTAATGTCCAAGTCATACGCTCATTCTGCCCTAGAAAGGCTGTGCCCGCCAAGCCACACCGCACACTCCTTTTGCAATCATCTTACCTTAGATGAAGCCTTTCTCCTAAAAGGGGAAACCGCACGCTATGGAAAATCCCGCCCTATCGCGCTACTACTGCCTTCATCCACAAGGCTAGAATGGGCCAATATCCAGCCTATTACACAAGGGTAAAAGAGGATCACACTGCCATGCTTTCCACGCTGACAAACCGTCTCAATGCGTTTTGTGGCCGCCATGTCGCCCTTGTATTGACCATTTTTACCTTGTTATGCGCTGGCTCGGTATGGCTTAGCCTTAACCATCTCGGCATCACAACCGAGACCGATAAGCTCTTTGCCGATACCCTCCCTTGGAAGCAAAAAAACCATCAATTAGAAGAACTTTTCCCCGGCGAGAAGAACACCCTCGTCGCCATCATCAGCTCCGCTACGCCTGAAGAAGGGCGCGAGGCAGCGCACGATCTTGCCGCCATCCTCGCACAAGACCATGAGCATTTCGATAAAGTCAGCCAACCTGATGCTGACCCTTTCTATACCCGTAATGCCTTCCTCTTTATCGATACAAAAGAGCTAGAACCCCTGCTCGATTCCATCATCGCCGCACAACCATTCCTCGGTACCTTAGCTGCCGACCCTTCTGCGCGCGGCCTCTTTGGCACCTTCGGCCTTATGGCAACAGCCCTTAAAACTGGCCAACCCATCCCTGCTAGCTTCAATACCGCTCTTGATGGCCTAACCCATACATTAGAGCAAGGCATGACAGGCCAAGCCGCCCCCCTCTCTTGGGAGAAATTACTCTCCGGTGGTTTGAGCGACCTTGGCGGGCATTACCAATTTGTCGTCACCCATCCACGGCCTGATTTCTCCTCCTTTGAGCCCTCAGAGGCCGCCACAAAAGCCATGCGTGCGGCCTTAAACACACTGCCCAGCGTCAAAGCAGGACGGACCCATGCGCTCATCACCGGGGAAGCGAAACTCAGTGATGAGGAGTTCTCCACCGTTGCCCAAGGGATGGTCATCGGCCTTATCATTTCTTTCGCCCTTGTTGCGCTTTGGCTCATCCTTGCCGTGCGGACATTGCGCGTTGCTATCCCCATCCTCCTGACGCTCATCATTGGCTTGTTGCTCACAACAGGGTTTGCAGCCTTAATTGTCGGCACCTTGAATATGATTTCGGTCGCCTTTGCCATCTTATTCGTTGGGATTGCGGTCGATTTCGCCATTCAATTTGGTGTGCGCTTCCGCTGCCAAAAGGATGAGCAGAACCAACCCCTCGCCCCCCTTGCAGCCTTAGAGCGCACCGGCAAAGAGAGTGGCCCGCAAATCTTTGTTGCCTCCCTAGCAACAGCGGCGGGCTTCCTCGCTTTCACACCCACGAATTTTGTAGGGGTTGCCCAATTAGGGCTTATTGCTGGGGGCGGGATGATTATCGCCTTCTTCTGCACCCTGACTCTTCTACCCGCTTTGCTGATGGCCTTCCGCGCCAAACCGGGGGCGAGCAGCACGGGCTTTACATCCCTCCTGCCGATAGACCGCGCTTTACAGCGTTATCGCACCCCTGTTCTGAGCATTTTTGGGGTGCTCGGCCTTATCGGGCTTTGCCTCATCCCACGCCTAAGCTTTGATGCCGACCCCCTCCATACCAAAAAGCCTGACACAGAGGGCATGAAGGCCCTTAATCTGCTGGAGGAAAACCCCCTCACAACCCCGTATAATGCCCAAGTCCTCACCCCAGACATCGCTACCGCTGCACGCCAAGCGGCGGCCTTTAACAAGCTCGAAAGCGTACATGATGTCCTCTGGCTTGGGGCCCTCGTCCCCGATGACCAAGACGCTAAAATCCAGCTCATCCATGATGCAGGCGACATCATCCTCCCTACCTTAGATGTTAACCACCCAGCCCCACCCCCTTCCGCTGCGGAACTCCGCCAAGCAGCCCTTAAAGCCGCTCATTCTTTTGATGGGTTAGACGGTAAATTAACCCCCGCCCTCGCTGCTTTACATAATGCGCTTTTACGCCTCTCTACCGCCCCTGATGCCACATTGCTCTCCACCAATGAGGCCCTCACCCACTTCCTCCCCGCAGAGCTTAACCAACTTAAAACGCTCCTAGTCCCCCCACCGTCCATTACGATGCAGAGCATCCCGGCCCATATCCGTGCCGACTATATTGCCTCTAACGGGGCCTATCGTTTGGTCATTCACCCTAAAGGACAAATGTCCGAGACCAAGACGCTCCATCGCTTCGTCAATGAGCTAGAGACGGTCACCCCTGATATTTCCGGCCCAGCTTTGGAGATTATCGCCAGTGCCCAGACCATCACACACGCCTTTATTACCGCAGCTATCTGCGCCATTATCGCCATTGCGCTGATTTTACTCATCACATTGCGCCGCGTGCTCGATAGCCTCCTCGTGCTGCTGCCCTTACTCCTCTCCTCACTTCTCACGGTGATTCTCGTCATCACAGTGCCAGAGCAACTCAATTACGCGAACATCATCGCCTTACCCCTTTTGCTAGGGGTCGGGGTGTCCTTTAACATCTATTTCGTCATGAACTGGCGTGCAGGGTTGCATAATCCCCTTTCCTCCCCCACAGCACGAGCGGTTTTATTCTCTGCCCTGACAACTGGTTCCGCCTTTGGCTCTTTAGCAGCCTCTATCCATCCGGGCACCGCTAGTATGGGGCGGCTTTTACTTCTCTCCCTCACCTGCACGCTCATCTGCTCACTTGTCTTTATCCCCGCCCTCTTACCGGGGGAAAAAGAGGACTTAAAATAAACCTCTTTTGAGAAAACTGGCTGATTATAAGGGGTTTTTCATAAGCCCCTTTATTAATAGGTAATTCATATCTCTGTAAGAGGTTTATTTGATGAGTCTCTTTGAAGAACTTTTGCGTTAAATCAATGTTCTAACCTCATTTTAATCATCTTCTGGGGCCGTAAAAACCATAACAAGGTCCCATGTAATGCCCAAAAGACCCTTTCCCCATATCGTCCTTTACACCACGCTCCTGACAGCTGGCCTGGGCACCACACTGTCACCTGCTCATGCTGAAGCAAGCAGCACAACTCCCGCTAGTACCGATTCTTCACAGCCAAAACGCAGCATCCTCGACCGCATCATGCACACAGCACCGGGCGGCTGTCCGGCTGAAGCCCCCCAATCTAACCCTTATGGCATTTGGGCTCGTGGGGATGGGAGTGAGACAGGCTTCGGCCCCGTCTCCCAATATGGTACCCCAGCGGGGATGGATAGCATCAGCCAGCCTAAAACCGGCCTTTGTGACCGTGGCGACCCTTTTGATAGCTATAAGCACATGAAGCTTAATGATAGCGGCTCCATCTGGCTTAGCCTTGCTGGGGAAACGCGGCTGAATAACTGGTACGATAGGCGGCCTGTCTTTGGTGCAGCGATTGACCCTACCACCTCCATGAAGGCCCGCCCCTTTAACTCTGGCCGCTTTGCTGTCCGTAATCTTTGGAGTGCGGACCTCCATTTTGGCCAGCATGTACGCTTCTTTGGCCAACTTATTAACGCTGATGCTGGTGGGTGGCGCGGCTATAGCTATGATGGCACCTTCCGTAAAAACTTAGACCTTCAACAAGCGTTTGTAGAGCTTAGCGGCAATGCTGTTGGAGGGCATGGCGGCTTCATCTTTGGGCGGCAGCAATTCCTTGATGCGCCTGACTATATGATCGGTAATCGCGATGTGCTGAACGTCCCACTCAGCTGGGATGGGTTCCGCATTTACGAGCATTGGAACCGCGTCCGGTTTGATGGTTTTTATTTCATCAATACAAAGAACAACCATACAGATAGCTTCCGTGGGGGGAACTCCCTTTTCCACGACACACTTGATTATAAAACCCGCCTTTATGGGGCTAACATCACCTATGCGCCGCCGGATTTCCACTTCCTTGGGGAGGCAGGATATTCCTTCATCAACATCTTCTATTATGGCTATGAGCTTAACGGCGGGCCTGCCCAGCAAACAGTGATGTATAATGCCTCCGCATTAGGCCACACCAAACGCAATAACTTTGGCATGCGGTGGCATGGGGAGGCCGGGCCTATCAGCTTCTCCTTTGGGGGAGCGTATCAGCAGGGGCGGTTCTATCAATCTTATAACGCCGCAAACCATTATGATAAAATGAACCGCCATGTAAATGCGTGGTCCATGAATGGCACGGTGGATTACCATTTCCGCCATGTTATGTGGCATCCTACCATCGGTGTGCAGGGCGATGCTTATTCCGGCGGTGGCGCACGCGGGACGACAGGCAGTGTGAACACCTATATCGAACCCTTCGGTGTAAACACGAATTATCTGGACCCCACCAATTACCTCACCGGGCAAAACTTGATCGACTTTGCCCCAAAGGCGAGCTTCTCCCCCACCAACTATCTAACCTTCCAACTCAAACTACCCATTTATTGGCGTTACAATACGGGGGATGACACATACTCCATCTATGGGCGTAACATCTTCCAACGGCAATTCACCTCCGGGAGATATAATGCTTATAACTACGACTCCTTTGTCGGGATTGCCCCACAAATGGCAGCAAGCTTACGCCTTGGCCCTCATTTAACCTGGGATCATCATGTCGTCCGCTTCCTTACATCCCACGCCATGCACCAAGCTGGCGCACATGATGCAACCTATTACCAATCCTCCCTCACCCTCACTTACTAACCTTGATAGGGGCAGAAATGCCCCTTTCCCCCTCACCTTAAAAGACTAATAGCTGTTTTCACTCTTGGATTTACAAAAAAGCCTTGATAAACCCCTTATCCGTCCTTCTTTAGTCCTATTTATTCTGCCCTGAAAGTCTTCCCCCATGCAGGCTATCTTTCGCAATGCTATGAGTCGCCTTGGCTCACCTGTTACACTCGTTACCACTGATGGCCCTGCGGGGCGTTATGGCTTAACAGTCTCCGCCATAACGAGTGTTACCGATACCCCGCCCACAATATTGGTCTGCTTTAATCGTGCTAACGCATCGCATGAGGCCTTTTTGACCAACAAAAAACTCGGCATTAACATCCTCGGTAAAGGCCATGATGATCTCGCCTGCGCCTTTGCTAATAACCAACTCACCGCGACAGAACGCTTCACATGCGGGCAATGGCACCCCGGCCCGCTCGGCTCCCCCTTATTAGACGGCGCGCTGGCCACGCTTGATTGTACGATAGAGAATACACACACCATCGGCACGCATGACGTCCTCATCTGCCGGGTGCATGCCATTACAATAGATGATGGGACACGCCACGGGCTAACATGGTTTGACCGGGCCTTCCATCACCTACCAACACGCGCCTAAAACAGGGCATCGCTTAGTAATTTTACATTCAACCCAACAATCACCAGCACCACAAACCACGCTAAAACAGCCCATAAGGGCGTAAGACGAAACGCCCCCATCTTCTGCCGGCTTGAGACAAACCAAACAAGCGGAATCATCGCAAAGGGCAACTGCATGGAAAGGACAATCTGGCTCAATACGAGCAAATCCCCCACCTTCCCCTGCCCATAAAGAGCAACAATAACAATAACGGGCAACACAGCTATGCCACGGGTGATGAGTCGCCGCACCCAATAGGGCAACCGTAAGTGAAGGAAGCCCTCCATCACGATTTGCCCTGCTAACGTCCCTGTAACGGTGGAGTTTGTGCCCGCCGCAAGCAACGCTACGGCAAATAAGGTCGAGGCCAGCCCAAAGCCCAACACGGGCGAAAGCAGCCGCCACGCATCGCTAATCTCAGCCACATTTTGATATTTCGTGCCATGGAACGCCGCCGCAGCCACAATTAAAATCGCAGCATTGATGAACAAAGCCAGCGTTAAAGCCAATGTGCTATCCCATGTCGCCCAGCGCAGCGCATCCCGCCGCCCTTCCACCGTACGCGGGTAGGAGCGGCTTTTTACCAAAGAGGAATGGAGATAAAGATTATGAGGCATAACCGTAGCCCCAATAATCCCAATCGCCACATACAGCATATCGGGGTTCGTCAAAATATGTGGCGATGGCACAAAGCCTTTTAAAATCCCCCCAATAGACGGGGATGCCGCCACAAGCTGTATGCCAAAGCACACAGCGATAATCCCCAAAAGGGTTATCACAAAAGCTTCCAGCGCGCGCATCCCACGTTGCATGAGCAATAAGACGAGAAAAACATCCAAAACGGAAATTAACGTCCCGACCATAATAGAAAGGCCAAACAATAAGTTCAGCGCAACAGCCGTGCCGATAACTTCGGCCAAATCACACGCAATGATGGCGACTTCACAAGTCAGCCACAGGGGGATATTTGCCCAACGTGGTAACCAGTCGCGGCAGGCTTGGGCAAGGTCACGCCCTGTTACAATCCCCAACCGTGCCGCAAGGGCTTGGAGCAGGACCGCCATAATATTGGCCAGCAGAATGACCGATAGTAAACGATACCCAAACCGTGCCCCACCTTGTAGGTCTGTGGCCCAATTACCGGGGTCCATATACCCCACGGCAACCATATAGCCGGGGCCAATAAAGGCTAAAAACCGCCTCAGCCAGAAGCTTGCCCGCGCCGGTACAGCCACAGCACCACGCGCCGCATCCTCAACAGGCATATAGTCTGCCTCAGGCACGCTTTAATCCTTTATGTTAGAGGGGCCAATCAGGACGCCGCCTCACCTTTAAACCAGACTTCAACAGGGCCATTCAGCTTTAACGTCATCGGCCGGCCCCGCCGGTCTAAAGACCGCCCTACAGAGACACGAATCCACCCCTCACTCACGCAATATTCCTCAACATTGGTCTTTTCTTCCCCTTTAAAGCGCACACCAATGCCGCGGCCCAATATCTCCTCATTATAATAAGGGCTATCAGGGTAGATGGAGAGGCGATCAGGTAATGTATCACTCATCGAATCAGTCATCCTTTCATTAAAATCTGGCAGATGATTCTGGCAGGCTGCCCTTCCATAACAACCAACCTACCAAAAAGAAGCCCTCTTTAAGCGACTTCAAACATCGCTTCAACTTCTACCGGGGCATTCAGCGGTAAGCTCGGCACACCAACGGTCGAGCGAGCATGTTGGCCAACCTCCCCAACAAACACCGCAGCAGCAAGGTCAGAAGCCCCATTCATCACAGCAGCATGATCGGTAAAATCAGGCGTGCAGGCCATAAAACCACCAAGACGCACAACCCGCCGCACACGGGAAAGATCACCCCCCAAAGCCGTATTAAGCTGGGCCAGAATATTGATAAAACATGCTCGTGCGCATGCTGTCCCTGCTTGATTGGAGACTTCACCACCCAACTTACCAGTAATCAGCAATTTACCATCCACTAATGGCAACTGCCCAGAGACAACCAATAAATTACCCGTCCGCACAACAGGGAGGTAATTCGCCACAGGGGCAGCGGCAACGGGAAGCTCAATATTTAACGCAGCGAGACGACTTTCTGGTGTGGACATAATCTTCTCCCTTTTTCTCCCAATGGGGTCAAACCCTGCACACCCTGCGCTGTAAAGCCTCTCTTGCCAAGGGGCCCCGAGCAAGAAATCCCCCCCTTACCCAGCAGCACGCCCCAAAGCCTGCGTTAAGTCTGCCAAAATATCCTCTGGATGCTCCAATCCAATCGACAACCGCACATAGCCGGGGGAGACCCCTGCCGCCTTTTGCTCCGCCTCGCTCAACTGCGCATGGGTTGTAGAGGCAGGATGGATCGCAAGGCTCCGCGCATCGCCAATATTAGCGACATGATAAAACAGCTCCAACGCATCAATAAAACGTTGGCCTGCCTCACGCCCGCCAGAAAGCTCAAAGCCGACAAGCCCGCCAAAGCCCCCCTGCAAAACAGCTTCCGCACGCTGCCGTGCCTCACCCTCCTGCAAGGCGGGGTAGATAACGCGCTGCACGTCAGGACGCCCCTGCAAAAACTGCGCCACTTTTAGCGCATTCTCGCAATGGCGCGGCATCCGCAGTGGTAAGGTCTCCACCCCTTGCAAAAGCTGGAAGGCATTAAAGGGCGAAAGAGCCGCCCCACCATCGCGCAGCAATACCGCTCTTGCCCGCAGCGCATATGCAACTGGCCCTAAAGGACGAGCAGCCTCCGTCCAAATCGCCCCATGATAGCTTGGGTCTGGCTGTGTGAGCAACGGGTGACGCTGCCCCCATTCAAACTGCCCACCATCAATCACTAACCCACCAATAGAGGTCCCATGCCCGCCAATATATTTGGTCGCCGAATACACCACAATCGCCGCACCATGCGCTAAGGGACGTGCCAATAACGGGGTGGCCGTATTATCAACAATCAGAGGGATCCCCAAGGCGCGTCCCGCTTTGGCAATCGCTGCCATGGGAGCGACAATCAATTTCGGGTTCGGCAAAGTTTCTACATACCATGCCCGCGTCCGCTCATCACTTGCCGCTTCAAAGGCTGCCGGGTCGGATGGGTCCACAAAACGCACCTCTATACCCATCATCTTGAGGGTATGGGCAAAGAGATTCCACGTCCCCCCATATAGGTCCGTCCCGCTGACGATATTATCCCCAACCTCCGCGAGATTTTGCACCGCTACAGCCGATGCCGCCTGACCAGACGCCACCGCTACAGCCGCTGCCGCCCCCTCTAACGCGGCCATGCGTTTTTCAAACACATCAACTGTTGGGTTTGTCAGGCGGGAATAAATCATCCCCACATCCTTCAGCGCAAACCGGTCCGCCGCTTGTTGGCTGCTCTCAAATTGATAAGAGGTCGTCTGATGGATAGGTGGCACGACAGACCCCGTCCCCGGGTCAGCCCGCCAACCAGCATGCAGGGCTAATGTTTCGGGATGATATGTAGTGCGTGCCATGGGGCCTCCTCGGTAATATCTCATCCATAAGACGAACAAGCAAAACGGACTTTATCCCTTTAGGACATATTATACCCCATCAACACAACTACCCCCTACCGATGAACCTCTTTGAAACACATAAGAACACTTAATATGTTACCTTTTTAAAATAATCTCCAAAACCTAAACTCGTTGTAATAGCTCTCATAGGGAATATAGGATTGATTTTATCCGTAATAACTCTATAAGCGGCGGTTCTTCTCATAATTTCAGTCCGTTAGAGGGTTACAGTCATGCAGCTCGCTTCCCTTATTCGCAATGAAACAGGCCTTGATAATGCGCCAACGGTCGTTCTGCTTCATGGTGTTTTTGGGCGGGCGCGTAACTTGGGCATCCTACAACGGGCCCTTAGCCCTTATTTTAACACGGTTGCTTTTGACCTCCGTTGCCATGGCGAGAGCGACCACGCCCCCATCTCCTACCCGGAAATGGCCAAAGATGTGCTTGAGAGCATGGATGCACTCGGTATTGAGAAAGCCCATCTCGTAGGCCATTCCATGGGCGGGAAAACAGCCATGGCCACCACGCTGACCGCCCCGGAACGTATTGAAAAGCTGCTCATCGCCGACATCGCCCCCGATACGATGATTCATGGCCAGCATGACCTTGCCCAACAGCTTTATCATACGCCGCTTCCTGCCCTCAGCAGCCATGCCGAAATCCGCAAGTTCCTTCATGACCTCACCGATGACCCCTCCGTAGGCGAGCTCATTGCCCAGCACATCACCCCCGGTGACCCTGCCCAATGGAATATCGGTGTGACAGATATTGTCGCTAGCTTCCCCGTGATTCAGGAATGGCCAGTCGAAGCCTTTAGCGGCAAAACATGGGACGGCCCTGCCCTCTTTATCCGTGGCGGGGATTCACCTTACATCAAGCCCCATCATCATGCTGTCATTCAGGATTACTTCCCCAAAGCGGAGGTCAAGACCATCCCCAATACCGGCCATTGGCTGCATGTGGAAGATGCCCCCAGCTTTAACGCTATGATGTTGGACTTCTTCCGCGGGTAACCCCATCAAAAAAGGCCGCCCTCCAAAGGAGCGGCCCTTTTTAACATCAGCCCTTCTTTAAACGCTCAGAGAGGCTGAGGGCGTGGGCATCTAACCCTTCCTCCCGTGCCAAAATCACCCCAGCAGGGCCGACCTGTCTCAACCCTTCCATATCTGTCTCGATAGAGGTTGTCCGTTTCAGGAAGTCATAAACCGAAAGGCCAGAGGCAAAACGGGCTGTGCGGCTTGTCGGCAGAACATGATTCGGCCCACCAACATAATCCCCTACGGCCTCTGGGCAGAACCGCCCCATAAAGATAGCCCCTGCATGGCGGACCTTCTGGCTAAAGGCCCGTGGTTCATCCAACAGCACCTCCAAATGCTCTGGGGCGAACTCATTCACCACATCAGCAGCCTCATCTTCGCTATGAACAATCACCACAGCCCCGCAATCTGCCCAACTTTTCCGCGTAATATCTGCACGGGGAAGGGTCTTTAACTCCGCCTCAACCGCAGCGATGACCTTATCAGCAAAGGCTTCATCCTGCGTAATCAGCACTGATTGTGCCTGCTCATCATGTTCAGCTTGGGCGAGGAGGTCAATCGCGACAAGGCGCGGGTCATTCTTCCCATCCGCGACCACCACAACCTCGGATGGCCCGGCGATGCTATCAATCCCCACATGGCCAAAAACTTGCCGCTTCGCCTCTGCTACAAACGCATTACCCGGCCCTACGATACGGTCCACCGGGGCGATGCTCTGCGTGCCATAGGCCAAAGCCCCTACCGCTTGCGCCCCGCCAACACGGTAAATCTCCGTCACACCACAAAGGCGCGCGGCCTCCATCACGAGCGGATTCAGCACGCCATCTGGCGTTGGCACGCACATCGCCAACCGCTTCACCCCCGCAACATGCGCTGGTAGAGCATTCATCAACACAGAGGAGGGATAAGCCGCCTTCCCACCGGGGACATAAAGCCCTGCCGCATCGAGCGGTGTCCAGCGCATCCCCAAACGCAAGCCTGCCTCATCCGTATAATCAAGGTCTTTAGGGAGCTGCGCTTCATGAAAGGCCCGAATCCGCTTTGCTGCAAAGGCCAGAGCCTCCTTTGTCTCCGGCGCAACACGCGCAGCGGTTTCGGCAATCTCTGCCTCACTAATGCGTAGCTGCCCTGCCTCCAATGTGAGGCGGTCAAACCGCGCTGTATAAGCACAAAGGGCCTCATCACCCCGCTTTTGCACATCTGCCAGAATCGCACGCACAGGCTCTGCGACAGAGCCGCTTTGCTCTCCCCGGCGAGCCAAAACCGCCTTTAAATGCGCCTTAAACTCTGGCGATGCGGTATCAAGACGCTTCATCAAGCACACTCCCCTTGCTGCATAGATTGCGCCACAGCCGCCCGGAAACGCTCAATCAAAAGCCCGACTTCCTCCGGTCGCGTCTTTAAGGCGATACGATTTACAATCAACCGGCTTGTAATATGCGCAATCGTCTCAACCTCCTCCAACCCATTAGCCCGCAAGGTCGAGCCGGTATCGACAAGGTCCACAATCACATCGGCCATATCAAGGGCTGGGGCAAGCTCCATCGCCCCATGGAGATGCACAATCTCCGCATTCACCGCGCGCGAGGCAAAATGACGCCGCGCAATGGCCGGATATTTTGTGGCCACACGCAAGCGGGACCGCCCCTCTGGCGGCTCATCCTCCCCACTCCCTTTAGGCCGCGCAACAGCGATACGACACCCGCCTATCCCAAGGTCTAGCGGGGCATAAAGGTCGGGGTAGTCAAACTCCATCAGCACATCAGCCCCGCAGACGCCAATGTCCGCCCCGCCATAAGCCACAAAGGTAGCAACATCAAAAGACCGCACCCGCACGACGTCCAAATCCGGGCTAGAGGTCGGAAAACGCAAACGGCGGCTGCTCTCATCAAGGCAATCTTGTGCTGGTTCAAAGCCTGTATGATGCAACACAGGGCGCAAAGCTTTAAGAATCCGCCCCTTTGGGAGGGCCAGAATAAGCGGCGTTTTTACCTGCGTTTCACTCATCATTTACGCTCCTGCTCACATAACCTCCCCAGCTTAGCAAAGCCCAGCCTACCCCGCTACAGGCCAGAGAGCCTCTAGGTCCTTCCTGCGGGCACGGGCTAGCCGATTCGCCACAAGGACAGACCGTGCCTCCGCAACCGCTTTATCCAAATCATCATTGACCAACACATAATCAAACTCTGGCCAATGAGACATCTCGCCCATAGCGGCCTTCATGCGGGAGGCAATTTCCGCATCGCCATCGGTCTTACGCCCCCGTAAACGGGCTTCTAATTCCTCCAAAGAGGGCGGTAGAACAAACAACCCCACTACATCATCTGCCATGGCCTGACGCATCAGACGATGGCCTTGCCAATCAATATCCAAAATCACATCCCGCCCAGCGGCAAGAGCAGCTTCTAACGGGGCACGGGGGGTGCCATAGCCACGGCCAAACACTTCTGCCCATTCCAGCAACTCCCCCGCTTCGGCCATACGGCGGAAGGTTGGCATATCGCGGAAGTAATAATGCACCCCTTCTTCCTCACCGGGGCGAGGTGCGCGCGTTGTGACAGAAATAGAGGTAAAGATGGTCGGATCGGCCTCACGCAGAGCTTGCGCTATGGTGGATTTTCCCGCCCCTGAAGGCGCAGAAATAACCAAACACACACCCCGCCGTGATGGCTTTGCCATAACATCCCCTCGCTTGATATTTTATAATCCGCCTCATGTGCCAGAAAAAAAGCCCCATGACCAGCAACCCCTTTATCAGGCTAAACACGATAGTTTTACGTTACGCTGCGGTTTCTACTGGCCTTTTTGGTTAAGTTTGCTTTATCCTCCCAATGGGGAGCTTCCCTAAAGAAGGGACACGCTCACCCTTGTGCAGCCTTGCACAAGTCACGCTACATAAGGAGTACCATCATGGCATGGAACACACCGAAAGTAACCGAAATCCCCTTGGGCGGCGAAATCAACTCTTATGTCTGCGGCGAGACGAAATAACCTCTCCGCAACCATGCGTTTAGGGTGGTAGGCCCCTTTTTACAGCCTGCCACCCTATCCATGCGCCTCCCCAAAGCTGCGTAGTCATACACGCTCAAAACGGTATCGGCGCATCAGCCAGACACAACCATAAGAGGCCATCCTCATGCTTGATGTCATTATTTTAGGGGCCGGTGCGGGGGGAGGCTTCCCACAATGGAACTCCGCCGCAAAAGGCTGCCTCCTCGCCAGAGAGGGCAAAAAGGCCAAAGCCCGCACGCAAGCCTCCCTCGCCGTAAGCGGGGATGGGCAGCATTGGTTCCTCCTCAATGCCTCACCAGACCTCCGCCAGCAGATTCTCGCTACCCCGGCTTTACATCAAACAGGGGCTATGCGCGGTACCCCCATCCAGGGGGTCATCCTTGCTGGGGCGGAAATTGATGCCATTACCGGGCTGCTCACCCTCCGCGAGCGTGAACCTTTCACCCTTATGGGCAGCCCTTCCACTCTCGCTCAACTCGACCGCAACCCCATTTTTGAAGCCCTAGATCGCAGCATCATCCCCCGCCTCCCCCTCACCGAGGGTGCGCCTGTGCCGCTCTTGCTTAAAGATGGTTCTCCTTCTGGTTTGATGCTGGAAGTCTTTACCGTGCCGGGCAAAGCCCCGCTTTATGTGGAGCATGAAGGCACAAAACCCGATGATACGCTTGGCCTTGCCCTCTCTGATGGGCAGAAAACGATGCTTTTCATCCCCGGCTGTGCGGAAATCACCCCCGCCCTTAAAGAGCGTGTCAGCCATGCAGACCTTCTCTTTTTTGATGGCACACTCTGGCATGATGATGAGATGATTCGCGCCGGGCTAAGCCCCAAAAGCGGGCATCGCATGGGCCATGTCTCTGTAAATGAAGCCGATGGCCCCCTCGCGCAATTTGCCCATTGCACGAAGCCGCAGAAGGTCTTCATCCATATCAATAACTCCAACCCCATCTTACTAGATGATAGCCCCCAACATCACGCTGCTAAACAAGCTGGCTGGATTGTGGGGGAAGATGGGATGCGCTTTCAACTAAAGGCCGAATCATGAGCACTCTCCTCACACCAGATGAACTTGAAGCCCGCCTCCGTGCCATCGGGGCAGAACGCTATCACCGCCAACATCCGCTCCATAAAGCGATGTATGAAGGCAAGCTGACCAAAGGGCAGCTCCAAGCCTGGGCCTTAAACCGCTATTACTACCAAGCGCAGATTCCCAAAAAAGACGCAACCCTCCTCGCTCGCCTCCCCACGACTGAACTCCGCCGGGAATGGCGACGCCGTATTGAAGACCATGACGGCACCGCCTCCAGCCCCGGCGGGATTGCACGCTGGCTAAAGCTGACGAGCGGATTAGGGCTGGATGATGCTTATGTAGAAAGCCTTGAGGGCCTCCTACCAGCAACACTCTTTGCGGTAGATGCTTATGTAGCCTTTGTGCGCGACCGCTCCATACTCGCTGCCATTGCCTCCTCCTTAACGGAGCTTTTCTCCCCCACCATCATTGGAGAGCGTATGGAGGGGATGCTCCGTAATTATTCTTATATCTCGGAGGAGACTTTGGCCTATTTCAAGCCGCGTCTCACCCAAGCCCCGCAGGATTCCACCTTCGCGCTTAATTACGTCAAAACCCATGCCCGCACGCCAGAGCAACAGCAAGAAGTTCTTCACGCATTAGAGTTTAAATGCGCTATCCTCTGGCAACTTCTGGATGCGCTGGACCACGCTTATGTAGAAGGCAACATCCCCCCCGGTGCCTTTGTGCCAGACATCCCCTAACATCCCCAACCGCCTGAAAGACCCCTATGCCCAGCCCCGCATCTCCCCCCATCGTGACTGAAGACTCGTGCCCCGGTTTCAGCCGTGGGTATCGCCTCCAACATGATAAAGTGCGGGAGCAATGGGTCATTCAGGCCCCAGAGCGGGCCTTCCTTGCCGATGCAATCGCTGTGGCCATCCTCCAAGAGCTTGATGGCCATACCTCCATCAGCACCATCATCGACCGCCTCGCCGAACGCTATCAAGCCCCACGCGCGCAGATTGCAGCCGATGTTCTCGCCCTTTTATCCGACCTAACTGAAAAGCGGATTCTCCGCCTGTGAGTACACCTCGCCCCCCTGCCCCGATGAGCTTACTGGCAGAGCTGACCCATCGCTGCCCGCTCTCCTGCCCTTATTGTTCCAACCCCCTCGAGCTTGAACGCAAAGCGCAAGAGCTTGAGACGCAAGACTGGCTCCGCGTTTTGGAAGAAGCCGCCGCTATGGGGGTGTTGCAGGTCCATTTTTCTGGCGGGGAGCCTATGGCCCGCCCAGACCTTTATACGCTCATCGCCCATGCGCATAAGCTTAATCTCTATACCAACCTCATTACCTCTGGCGTCCTCATCACCGCTCAAAGCATGAAGCAGCTTGATGAAAGTGGGCTAGACCATGTCCAACTCTCCTTCCAAGACACCGACCATGCAGAGGCCGACCGGCTCAGTGACTTCCCCCAAGTCCAACCCCGTAAACTGGAAGCCGCCCAACTTATCAGGGCGGCGGGGATTCCCCTTACGCTGAACTTCGTCCTCCAAAAAGCTAATATTTCCCGTATTCCTGCCATGTTTGCCCTTGCCCGCCAGCTTGATGCCCAACGGGTGGAGATGGCTCATACGCAATATTACGGTTGGGCTCTCAAAAACCGCGCTGCCTTGCTCCCCTCCCGCGCACAGCTAGAGGAAGCCGCACATTATGTCGCGCAGGAGGAGGCCAAAGGCGGCTTAGCCATTGACTACGTCACACCCGATTATTATGCCGACCGCCCCAAACCCTGCATGGGCGGTTGGGGGCAACGCTTCCTCAATATTTCACCCTCTGGCCATGTTCTGCCCTGCCATGCAGCAGAGACCATCCCCGCCCTCCACTTTGACTCCGTGCGGGAGCGGTCCCTTAGCGATATTTGGTATCACTCCCGCGCTTTTACCCTCTTTCGTGGCACAGCATGGATGCCAGAGCCCTGCGCCTCTTGCGCACGCAAAGAGATTGACTGGGGCGGCTGCCGCTGCCAAGCCCTCGCCCTGCTCGGCGATGCCACACAAACCGACCCTGTTTGCACCCTCTCCCCCCACCGTCATCTCATTGATGACGCCATTGCCGAAGCCGAAAAAACCGACACTCAACACTTTATGTACCGCCGCATGGGGGCTGCCTCTTTGCAGAAAACACGCCCCTAACCTTGCACTCCCCAGATAGACTCCCTAAGAGGGGGCATCTCCCCCTTTATGGACCCCAGCATGAACGCCCCAGATATCAGCATCATCATCCCCTGCTATAATGAGATCGAGAATGTCGCTCCTCTGGTAGAGGCTCTTGAGGGCGTTCTAACAGATGTGGCGTGGGAAGTTGTTTTTGTTGATGATAACTCCCCCGATGGCACGATGAAGGCCGTTCGCAAGCTGGCAGAAACGAAACCTTATGTGCGTGGCATCCTGCGCATTGGGCGGCGTGGGCTATCCTCCGCTGTGATTGAAGGGGCTTTAAGTGCCTCCGCCCCCATCATCGCTGTGATGGATGGTGACCTCCAGCATGATGAAACCTGCTTGCGTGAGATGATCACGGCCCTCCAAACCGACCGTGCCGACATTGCGGTTGCAAGCCGTCATATCAAAGGGGGAAGTAATGAGGGCCTCTCCAACGGGTGGCGGCGTTTCCTCTCCAATGCGGGCATCTGGGCAGCACAATGGCTCCTAAACGTCCCCCTCACCGACCCGATGAGCGGCTTTTTCGCCGTCAAGCGCACGGTCTTTACACAACGTGCCCCTTTCCTCGATGGCCATGGCTTTAAAATCCTGCTGGACCTCATGATTGCGCGGAAGGAGCCGCTTCGCATCCATGAAGTCCCCATGACATTCCGCAATCGCGCTCATGGGGAGAGCAAGCTAGATTCCAGCGTCATGTTCATTTTTGCGCAAAATCTGGCTAAGAATAGCTTCCGCCGCCGCCCCGCCCTCGCTTATGGGGCCGTAGGCTTAGCTGGGCTTGGCATAGCAGTGGGGCTTAAAGCTCTATGCACCCGCTGCCGCCATTCATCATCCTCATAAACCAACCACGCGCTTAGGCGGGTTTATGCAACAACGCCTTCACCACGCGCGCCACGCTCTCCTGCCAATGCGGCAAACGCACCCCAAAAACACGCTGAAGCTTGCTATTATCCAGCCGGGAATCCGCAGGACGTGCCGCCGGAGTTGGCCAATCTGCTGTTGTGATAGCCTCCATCCCCGGCATAGGCTGACCATATTGTACCGCTTGCTCTAGCGCATAATGAGCCAGCTCATACCATGTGGCCTCACCAGCCCCACTCGCATGGAAGATACCCGCATAAGCATCCTGCCAACCTGTCTCTTCAATTTTGCGCAGAATCTCTAAAATAACGGCCGCTAAATCATCCGATGATGTTGGATTCCCCCTCTGGTCCCCCACAACGCGCAGATGAGGAGCCTTTGCACCCGCATTGAGCATCGTTTTTACAAAGTTCTTCCCATGGTCGGAATACACCCA
Organism: Bombella sp. ESL0385; assembly: GCF_009725755.1. Classification (GTDB taxonomy): domain Bacteria; phylum Pseudomonadota; class Alphaproteobacteria; order Acetobacterales; family Acetobacteraceae; genus Bombella; species Bombella pollinis. Next base: position 132,991 of record NZ_WNIJ01000001.1, on the reverse strand, counting down.
TGCCGTCCGCAAAATAATGCTACGCGGTTGGGCCTGCAACACGGCAGCCTCTCCCTCGGCCTTGGTCCTCCCATAAGCCGTTACAGGATGAATCGGATCACTCTCTTTATACGGGGCCCCTTTTGTGCCATCAAACACATAATCCGTTGAAACATGAATCAACGGGATACCCCGTTTTGCAGCCTCCTCGGCCAAACGCGCAGGCCCTGTATGGTTGCCCTGCTTAGCCGCCTCTTGCTCACTCTCGGCAAGGTCCACCGCCGTCCACGCCGCTGCATTGACGATGAAGGCCGGTTTATGCGCGTCAATTACCTGCGCTAGGCTCTCTGGCTGTTGCAAATCCGCCTCTGGCCGACCCACCGCAACAACACGCTCTCCTCCCAGCTTCTGCAAAGAGGTCGCCAACTGGCCCGTACGACCAATGACAAGAATAGAAGGCTTAGCCATAATCCGCTCCTCCGCTGCCATTATTTGTAGGAAAACCAGCCCTTTGCGGCTTCAAACGCCGGGGCTTGCTCATCCTTTTCGGACAATACAGCCGCCCCACGCTCTACCGGCCATTCAATACCAATCTGCTCACAATCCCACCGAACAGACCGCTCAGAGGCCTTATCGTAAAAGCCGGTGCATTTATATTGCACCTCTGTATTCTCCTCAAGCGTAACAAAACCATGCAAAAACCCAACGGGCAACCAAAGCTGTGCCCAATTCTCAGCGGAAAGCTCCGCCCCGACCCATTGCCCATAAGTCGGCGAGCCTGTGCGTGCATCCACCGCGACATCCCAAATCGCCCCGCGCGTTACACGCACTAATTTACCCTGCCCATAAGGCTCTAATTGACAATGCAACCCCCGCACGACGCCTTTCTGGCGCGAAAGGCTCTGATTATCCTGCACAAAAACCTCAGGAATCCCCGCCTCTGCCATAGCCTTTTGGTTATATGTCTCCGAGAAAAACCCTCGATGATCCCCAAAGCGCGCGGGGGTTACTTTCAAAATACCGGGGAGGGATAATGCCTCAACCTTCATCACATTGCTCCTCATTTACCTTATTCATGCCACCCTTAAAGGGTTGATGGTCCATATTCTGCCGCAACATGCAGCAACGTTTGCCCTAAGGGCGTCTTAGCCATTTTCTGCCCTGTGGCGATCAATCTCTCACGCGGGATGAAACCCATCCGATAAGCCGCCTCTGTTGGCGAGCCCACCAGTAATCCTTGGCGGGATTGAATCGCCTGCACAAACGTCCCCGCTTGCATCAAACTATCAGGCGTTCCCGCATCCAACCACGCACAACCACGGGCTAGCCGGTCCACCTCTAGCGTCCCTTCTGCTAGATAGATGCGGTTCAGGTCCGTAATTTCCAACTCACCACGGGCACTTGGTTTCACCTGACGTGCAAACTCACAAACCCGCTCATCATAGAAATAAAGCCCCGTCACCGCCCAATGAGATGGCGGATGAATCGGCTTTTCTACAATATCCACCGCACGGCCTGTCTCATCAAAGGAGACAACGCCATACCGCTCTGGGTCCCGTACTTGATAAGAAAACACCGTTGCCCCATGCGAACGGCACGCCGCATCCCGCAACATATGCTCCAACCCATCTGCAAAAATCAGATTATCACCAAGAATCAACGCACAAGGTGAGCCTGCAATCCAATCCTCAGCAATCTGAAATGCCTGTGCGATCCCTTCCGGCTTAGGCTGAATACGATAGGTAAAGCTCACCCCAAATTGCTCACCACTGCCCAATAAACGCTGAAACTGCGCTTGGTCCTCCGGCGTTGTGATGATCATAATCTCCCGTATCCCTGCCAAAATCAGGGTCGTAAGCGGGTAGTAAATCATCGGCTTATCATAAACAGGCAAGAGCTGCTTGGAGGCCGCCAAAGTCATTGGGTATAAGCGCGTCCCAGAACCACCAGAAAGCAAAATCCCTTTTGTAACATGCTGCTTTTTAGGGTTAGCCTGTGTATGTCTCATTTCTGTACTCCCAGCCGCTGCCCGTCATAACGCTGCTCGCGCAAACGCTGCCACCAGGCTTTATGCTCTAAATACCACTGGATTGTCCGACGCAGCCCGGTCTCAAAATCATGCTCGGCCTTCCACTCCAAACAGGTCTCGGCATGGCTTGGGTCAATCTCATAACGGAAATCGTGCCCCGGCCGGTCACTAACAAAAGAAATCAACCGTTCTCGTGGCCCGGCTGGGTCTGGCGCAAGCTCATCCAAAATAGCGCATATTTGCCGCACAACATCGAGATTCTTACGCGGCTGACGGGCACCAATAGCGTAAGTCTCCCCCGGTTTACCACGCTCCACAGCCCGCACCAACGCCGCAGCGTGGTCCTCCACAAATAACCAATCCCGAATATTCTCCCCCTTGCCATAAACCGGCAAAGGCCGCCCCTCTAATGCATTAATAATCATCAAGGGGATGAGCTTCTCTGGAAAGTGCCATGGCCCGTAATTATTGGTCGTATTGGTCACAAAAGCTGGGAAGCCATAAGTATGATACCATGCCCGCACTAAATGATCCGATGCCGCCTTGCTGGCCGAATAGGGGCTACGTGGATCATAGGCTGTCTCCTCCGTAAAAGGAGGGGCCTCAGGCTCCAGATGGCCAAACACTTCATCTGTTGAAATATGAAGGAAACGGAACCCCGCCTTTTTAGCACCCTCTAACCCTAACCAATACTGGCGCGCCGCCTCTAATAAACAATAAGTGCCGACAATATTAGTCTGAATAAAAGCCCCCGGCCCATCAATCGAACGGTCCACATGGCTTTCCGCCGCCAAATGCATAATCGCATCTGGCTGAAACGCCGCTAACGCACGCTCCACCGCATTTTGATTGTTAATCGAGATGGCTTCATGCCTATAACGCGGCTGCGTCGCCACCTCTGCCACTGTCTCTTCAGAGGCAGCATACGTCATACAATCAATATTCAGAACCTGATGAGATGTCTTTCTCAAGAGATGCCGTATCACAGCAGACCCAATGAAACCACATCCTCCCGTTACAACAATCTTCATTCCGTCCCTTTCCTACATCCCTCATTAACTTAGGAGAAGCATATCTCACATTACTGACCAGACCTTAACAGCTTATCGCTGCAATAGCGTATTGTCACACAACAAGCACCCTCTTTCTTTTTCCATCGTAACACCATACCCTTCCCCCACAGCTTAACAATGCAAAGGAAGCCTCCCCGCTATGCGTTATCTTGTTACAGGTGGAGCCGGTTTTGTCGGTAGCCATGTGGCTCTCGCTCTCATAGAGCATGGCCACCACGTCACCATTTTAGATAATCTTAGCACCGGCCACCGCGCCGCCATCCCAACTGGAGCTCAATTCCACGAGGTTGATCTTCTAGACACGAATCGTCTTAACACCATCCTAGCAAACGGCCCTTGGGATGGCGTATTACATTTTGCAGCACTTTCTTTGGTCGGAGCCTCTATGACGACACCGTACCATTACCTGCGCCAAAATATGCTAACATCCCTTAATTTAATTGAAGGCTGCGTCCGCTATAACGTCCCGCGCTTCCTATTCTCCTCCACAGCGGCCTTATTTAATAATCAAGGTAACACCCCTCTCTCTGAAGACTCACCCATTAATCCCGGCTCCCCCTATGGGGAAAGCAAATTCCTCATCGAGCGCGCCCTTAACTGGGCCGAGAGAATACACGGCCTCCGCTATGGCTGCCTACGTTACTTCAACGCTGCCGGGGCAGATGCCAAAGGCCGCCTCGGTGAGGACCATCAGCCCGAAACCCATCTCATCCCCCTCGCGCTAGATTCTGCTTTAGGCCGCCGTCCGCCTCTCAAGCTTTTTGGCAATGACTACCCAACACCAGATGGCACCTGCATCCGCGATTACGTTCATGTTAGCGATTTAGCCGAAGCACATATCCTCACTCTCAATCGCCTTGATACTGGTTCAGTAACCTACAATCTCGGTACAGGGCAGGGCTTTAGTAATTTGAATATCCTCAAAGCAATCGAAACAGTAACGGGAAGAGAGTTACCCTGGGATTGGGCCCCTCGCCGTGAGGGGGACCCTGCCATTTTGGTCACCGACCCCACGCGCATCCGTACAGAGCTTGGCTGGCAACCCCGTTACACCAAAATTGAAGATATTATAGAAACTGCCTTCCGCTGGCGGCTTGCCCACCCTAATGGCTATAGGGGCTTATAACTAAGCAACAGCATATGGCCTTGCCCTGTGAAGACGGGGCGATAGCCTGCTTTTTGCAACCATCCATCAAAATAAGTGCTTTTTGTACGATAAGCATCAGGTGCCCCATAAAGCTGCACAAACGCAACCTTATGATTCATGATGAACGCCTGTACCGGGTAAAGTCCCCCTCCGACCTTTAAAGCCTCTGCCAGATTAAACATATCAACCGGATAAGTCGCATGCGCCCAATAACATAACGCCATATCCGTGCATAATGTATCGTCTTTATGAGCCTGCATCAGCCGGATATTCTCAGCCCATGATGCCTCTTTGTCATGAATAGATACAATATCATGATAAAAGCTCATGCCCCGTATAGGCACAAGAAACACTAATGATAGCGACATAGTGGCGCACATATAAGACATCACGCTTCCACATCGCGCATCATTTAATAATGTCGCAAGCCCTATCCCACATAAAAGCGTCCCCGCCACAAGCACATCAAACATGCTATTATAATCTACACCCGCCCCCATTGATCCCATTAACCCAAAAAAGAGAGCGAACATCAAAAACAACAATGCAAATACAATATTATCATGTATTTTTATTTTTTTTCTGTAATAAATCGCTACCCCAATACCAGATACAACAATACCCACCATCAATAAGAGCGCTTTCATCCCATGCACAATATGCCCTAGCCGCACCGTCCGCTTATGCAAAAACACATCATGGAAAAAAAACATCCCATATGCTTGATAACAAATAGAAAACCCTATCCCGAGGCATATAACCAACATACTCGCCCATAAAAATGCCTTTTCCTTATCTAAAAAAAACATCCATACACATAAAGCTAACGGCAAAGCTACTAAATTATGTTTAGTAAATCCACCCAATACAATAAACAGAACACTTAATAAGAGACGCCACCATACAAAACTAACGCGCCCAGACGAAAATAAAATATAAACTCCAACCAACATAAGACATTGCGCCAACCATTGAGGGTCATTCATCCCAAAATAATTATAAAATGCTGTATTCATGGTTGCCAGAAATATAAGAGATCCCGCCCAACCAGATAGCGCACTCCTCGTCATAATATTTATTAAACGTTGTATAAGAATAGATGATAAAATTATGGACAAACAGGAAATTATACGCCCTACAATGATGGCATCCCCGCCTAATTTTATCACCCACCCAAAGATAAAAAAGGATAATGGAGGATAATTATTAAATATAAATCCCGTTTCAGACGAATATAGCTGATGCCCGCCTACCCCTATCCCCCAGCCCGCTAACAGGGCATTCCACCCCTCATTATAATCCAGCGCAACATGATGGAACATCACAGCCCCTGTGCGTAAACAGGTGAGTAAAAACACTACGCACCACATCAAGCTCCATAGTCCTAAAATAACTTTTTTTCTTGCTGTGCTAGACATTAAATCTCTACCTACTATCCTCATATTCCTAATTTTAAGCTTTATCATGCCCTCTCTACATGATATACACATCACCCGCTACATTTTTCGATGTATAACATACCCTCTTAAAGAATCAGACCTTTATGCGCTCCTTTTTAAATGCGTCCCCCCTAAAAAAAACTTTAGATAATTGGTATTTTCTCTATTTTTGTTTGCTCCTCGTTGCATATTTATCCCGCGCTGCCGTTTTGGGTAACCCTTTTATATTTTCTGATGAAGAGTTCTACCTTTTCGTTGGGGGACGCATGCTCCATGGCGATCTCCCTTATGTCGATATCTGGGATAGAAAACCCATCGGCATTTTCCTTATCTATGAGTTCTTTCATCTTTTTGGTCCCTATCGCATCTGGGCTTACCAAATAGGCGCACTCCTTAGCGCGTGGCTGACCTCTATTTTTTGCTTTAAAATTGCCCGCTCCATCGCCCCAATTGGTGGAGCCTTCTGTGCAGGCTGCCTTTACCTTACATGGATTGTTGGCTTCGGTGGTGCGGGAGGACAAACGCCTATTTTCTATAATACCCTCGTCACAGGGGCGGTACTGCTTATTGTAAAGTACATTAACGAGAAGAGCCTTAATAGACTCGATTCTACTGCCTGCTGGGTTATGATTCTTTTCGGGCTGGCTATTCAAATCAAACCAACTGTTGTTTTTGAAGGCGTTTTTGCTGGCCTTTATCTTCTATGGATTTTGTACAAAGAACAAACAAAGAACTGGTTTTCTATCTGTGCTCACGCTATTGCGTGGTGTCTCATAGCTTTACTACCCACACTTGCTGTTATCACCTTTTACACTTCCATTCATCACCTTCATGAATGGTGGTTCGCAAATGTTAATTCTATTTTTCTAAAAAGTAATACCTTTTACAATAATGCATCTCTTTTAAGGGGCCCGATCCATAACGCGCTCCTTATCTTCGTTCTTTACTTGGGAACTTTCTGTTTGCGCCTCCTTCTAACAGACAGAAAAATTCTTTCTGCCTCTAATTATTTTCTTGCGGGGTGGGGTATTGCTGCTTTAGGTGGCTATTTGGTGTTTGGCTGTTTTGACAAACATTATGCCCTCCCTCTCTTTGCACCTCTTTTTATTAATGCTGCCCCACTATGGGGAAGTGCCATTATATGTGTTGTTTCCTTTATAAATACAACGACAACACGTTCTTCCTCTCCTCGTCATTTTAAAATAGGGCAACTCATCATCATCGCACTACTTATCGTCGGTGTTTTTGAGACAAAAAAAGGTGTTAAATCTATCCGTAAACAAGGAAGTCCTCATGATTTTATGATAATTTCTCAATTACTATCTTCTGATCCAGGGTGTATTTTTAATATGCGGGCCCCTGACATTCTTTTGGACATAATTCCCTATTGTCCATTAACACGTTTGCCTTTTTCCAATCAGCTAGGCACCACAATAGAAAAAAATGCCCTCCCTATGGATCCTCTTCCAGAGATAAAGCATATTCTCTCACAGAGCCCTTTATACATTCTTATGGATAGAGACCCATATGATGATAATATCAACCCTGAAACAGAAAAATTTATTTTGGGAATAATAAATAAATCATACAAAGAAATATACAGACACAGAATAAATGAAAATTTAGACAATATTATTATTTATAAACATAAATAAATTTCATTATTTAATGAAGTTATACACTTAAAAAATCATCAACTTACAACAATAATCAATTTTATGCGGTCAACCCACACCACTCAATATGAAATTCATATTACAAGAAAACAAAAAGAATTTTTTATTTCGCGAAGTGCTCATTTCACAATATTATTAATATATATATTTAATAAATAAATTTTTTTCAAGCCAAACACCTTATCTTTTGACCTCTATGATACTTTACAATAGAAACATATCCAATAATCGCAAATGAGGCATTGCTATGCATTCAATCTCCAAAGAACAGTCTGAAGCATCCGTACGTTTTCTTATCTTTCTAGCTATCTTGGGACTATTCTTATACCCTATCCTCCACGGCAATTTTTATTATCCAGATGACTATTATCGCTCTGCCACTAGGGATATTTCATGCACACAAACAGGCCGCTTTCTTGCCCAACTTATCTTTATTACTATAAATGCAAGCAATATAGCATATGATTTATCTCCACTCCTCCAAGTATTAGCAATTATCTTTCTCTCCTTTTCTCTTGCGTCTCTATCATTAAAATGGAAATTAAATCGTACATCTTCATCTTTAGCTTTAAGACTTACTGTCTGTACACCTTTCTTTCTTCAAGACTTATCCTATCGCTTCGATAGCCTCACTATAAGCATGGCATTATCATGCATAATATGGTTTTTTATTTTAGAAAAAACATTTACCTCTTCCTATAAAAAATATTATTTAAATCAATATTATTGTTAGCTGCACTTAATCTTTATCAACCGACATTGAATACATTTTTAATATTTTCAATAACTGAGTCATTATTTATATTGTATGATAAAAATGCTAGATATTCCATTCGCTCCCTTGTAGCGAATATATTATATCTCCCCATCCCGCTTATTATTTACAAATGTGAAGTAATCTTTAGAAAAGACGAGAGTTACGCATCACTTCACGCTCAATTCACACATAATTCATTCATAATCCTAAACAATATTCGAAAGTTATTGGAATATGCCTTCCTAGAATTTGGTATCCATGGCGGAGGACTAGAAATCCTTTTAGGAATCTTCTTGATAATTGGCTTGACGAACCTTCTTTATACTTTCTACAAAAAGGGTAAACTTCCATATCTCTCCTTATCTCTATTTTATATTATTCTTTCTATTTGTTCCTTAGCAGGATTTCTCTCACTTTTAAGATATCCTGTCTTTGATATGCGCGTTTTCATAGCAAATGGTGCATTCCTTTCTATTTTCATGCTATTCTTTATAGGGAGAGGAGCCTCATTTCAGAAAACCCCCATTAAAATCCTCCTAACCAGCTGGGTACTCCTCATCCAAATGACATTTTCAACACAATGGGGAAATGCCATTGCAGCTCAAACTGAACTTAACGAAGCTATAGCCAGCAATATTGTCAATGATATTTATATCCTTTCCAAACAACGTCCTGTTTTCATCCGTATTGAAGCCCAACATAAAACAGTCAATAACATCACGACAATCGCTACCCAGACGGATGATGGTATTCTTGATGTCCCTGTTCCATTTATTACTAAAAAAATATGGCATGCACGGCGCGCTATATTTGACCATAATGTAATTTATGATCCACTTGGAGAGTTCATCCTGAAAAAGCATGACCTCCAGAGCAATGCCACGTATTTCCGCTCTATTGATGAGAGCCCCCAATTTCCTTTTGCTCTAGCCCAAAGCATATATGAGCATTGTTCATATGAGGCCATGCGTGCCAATAGGTATTACAATATCTATAAAAAAGGGAGCTATATCCTCGTTGACTTCTCCCATAAATGTAACGAATAGACCCCATATAAAAGGAGCAGCCCCTTACATTATGGGACTGCTCCTCTAGGCTTCATTCTCACTTAAAGATTTTGTGGTAGTAATAATATCCAACCCCATGCGGCATGTATGGATAACATGGTCCCAACTCAGAGAATCCATATAAAAGAGAATTAAAATTAGATACTAAAACACTAACTACAATAAGTGCCATCAATATTTTCTTAAGATATGGAACGTCACTCTTATACCTAACAATATAAATAAGCCCCAACGCTCCCAATAGAATAATGTCCGGATAAAACTCCGCCCGATACCGGTAATTCATACTAATCGCTATCATCATCAAAAAAGCAGGGATACCTAATGATATAATGACTGCTCCAACCAACAATCGATGAAAAGGGAATATATCCTTCCTCCTATTAAATAAAAGAGTCCATAGGAAAATGCCCCCACAGAGCATCATGAACCCATCTGTCAAAAAGAAACTACTTGCAGGCAACTCATTCGCATCAATCAATTTGGTAAAATCTTGTTGAAGCAAAAATGTCCCATCATGTTTTTGGAAAATCCAAATGGGAAAGAAGAAATATACAAGCCCTAAATAGAATCTATGAATATTAAACAAACCGTATAAGTTCGTTCTTAGAATACGATCAGGATACTCGATATTATATAAATATAAGCTATAATTTGCAAAAGTTAACGGATTACCCCATCTCTCATAATTTACATATGCTGTAATGAGCAGCCCCAACCCTGATACAATAACAGGCCCTATAAGTGATTTTACACACTCCATTAAGGCGTGCTTATCTGAAACTACATAAGCTTTATAAGAAAAATATACGAAAAAACAAAATAATGCCGCATATAACCCAATCCCCATAGAAACACGCGTCAACAAGGCACAACTAGCGGCAATCGCCATAGAAAGCCCAGCCTTTCGCCAATATGTTTCATCAAATATTGTACGTATAGCAGAATATACAAACCATGCTGCGAAGGCCAACGCCCAAAAACAAACCTCTTGATATAAATTATGTTCAAAAAAACAAACCTGCTGGCCAGAAAAGGCAAGCACAACAGCCAAACTTACAGAAGCCCATTTTGTCTCCTGAAAAAAACGCCGCGAAAGAAAATCCCAAATTTTGTAATGAAAGAACAATATAACCAGAAGAGCAATAATAGACGAAAAACGCGTTACATCCAGATGAAGTCCATTAGGAAGCAGTAAAATGGGTAATCTTAAAAGCGCAGGGAAAATACCCCAATAAGCGTATACCTTCCCGTCTCGTAAAAATCCCTCTTGTCCTACACTCCATGGTGCAACATCAAACTGCCCATGCAGCATATGTTCCATCATACTATTAAACGTTAATCTAAGACCATCATCTTTATACCCCACTGGCAAATGTGACCAACTCAGAACACCCATAATGCTCCAAAGAGCAGAAAAAATCCAAATGAGCGATACCATATTCCTCGTTTTCATCATTTTCATTACCTCTTTATTTCAGACTTTATCCAAGAAACGTATCGGATATGAAAGATAAGATAAATATTTTTGCTCTTTTCGGGCAATTGCTACCGTATCTAATATTAAACCACACACAAAACTCAAAAAGGATAATATTATAAACGAAACCGCCAATATTGCAGTTGGAAGCCTTGGAACTGTCCCCTTCTCCAAATAAAAGGACACTATAGACCAACCTAAAGCAATACCAGTTACAAAAAGAAAGAATGCAATAACTGAGAAAAGGAAAAAGGGCTTTTCAAGCCTTACAATATTAGCAATTGCTCCCAATATTCTTATACCATCTTGATATGTCTTTAATTTTGACATACTCCCTTGAGGCCTCTCTACATACTTTGTTTCTACCTCCCCTATAGGTAAACAAAGCTCTAACGCATGAATTGTAAACTCCGTTTCAATCTCGAATCCCCTCGATAAAGAAGGAAATGACTTAACAAAACGTCTCGAAAAAACACGATACCCTGACAACATATCCGTAAGGCGCCGTCCAAATATCAACGTCACTAACCCCGTTAACAATTTGTTGCCCAGAACATGACCTCGCCGATAAGCAGCCTTTTGCGTTGTCACACGTGCCCCATTTACCATGTCCAGCCCCTGCTCATACGCCATCTTTAAAAGCTTAGGAGCCGCCTCAACCTCGTAAGTTGCATCACCATCAACAAGTATATAAAAATCCGCCTCTATGTCCGAAAACATGCGCCGGACAACATACCCCTTCCCCTGCAAGGCCTCGGTGCGCACAATCGCTCCCGCATCCCGGGCAACCTCTATAGTGTTATCGGTAGAATTATTATCATAAACATAAATCGGAACATCACCCATAATATCCCGAAATGAACGAACAACCCGCCCTATAGCCATTTCTTCATTATAACACGGTATTAGAATAGCAATTTTCACGTCATCCCAGCTCTTCATATATCACCCTCTACAAACATCTCTCACAAGCAGAAATTATAATTATCATATAAGTATTAAACAACCACTACCTTCATGAAAATACTAACCTCATAAAAACAATATACCATAACCTTATCCTCCATGGTCCAAAACTTTAACCCGATACATCCTTATCCCATTAATCGGCTTTTGTTTTGCCCTGTAATTAAGAATATGAAATTGACAATCCAAATTATTTTGACCTGGCTCAATGGGAAGCTCTAAATAATAAATAGATTCATGTGATGGCACCACCCACTGCGCTACTACCTTACCTCTATAAAGAACATCTACAGGTAATTGATCCATTTTATTTGAAGAAAGATGCACCCACATTCTCACTAGAGTGGAAGACCTATCTAAAACCGGCACATAGACAGTTGCATATTCCTCCGTAGTCACCACTCCATGCTTGGCCCACTCCCAACCATCAACCGAAATAAGGTTATTACCATTCAGCTCTATTTCTGGATAAAAATCTTTCCACGACAACACCGAATCATAAGATATACTCAGAGGTTTCTTCCAATTTTCAACATTAATATCATATGGCAGATTCATTTTGTTCCCTGCATATACAAAAAATGTAACCTGATGTTTTTGCTTTATGTAGAGTGGTGAACCAAACTGATTCAGAACAGCTTCTCTACATGATGGATATGGAGGACAGACTCTATCATCACCTAGGTTAGTCAGAACAAAAACCCACTTCTGTGAAGACGGCACGTGATACCAATTTGGAGACGTCCAAATCGTCGGTAAGAATCCATGATAATCCATCGTATAAAGAAGAGGACGCACAACTTTCTCATAATGACTTTTCCATGTGATAGTATGCGCTTCCAACCCCCAATAGTCTCCGTAAGCATACTGAATCTGTTCATTATTTAAAAATGAAATCACTTCATTCTCTACATCAAAGGATGATAAAAGAGCAGGCCCCTTCCAAACGCTTTTATTGCTCAAAATACTAGCTGATAGAAATAAAAAACCCAAAGCATAAAACTTCTTACGGATACTCGGATCCATTGACTTCCACGGCAACAAGCATACACATATAATCAAAGCATAGTATATATTGACAATGTATCTTGCCAGACGGATGTTATTAACACCTTTAAACACAACGGAGGCTGAAAAAATGCCTAAAATTGACAAAATAAACAACATAAAAGTAAATAAATTCTCTCTTTCAGGAAAAAGATACTTTCTTTTTATCGACTTTATGAGTGTATAGATTATGAAAAAGAAAATTAAAAAGTTTACAACCATCGCTATATAATACAACAAAGCATTTCTTTTTTCTTCACTCAACAACACACCGTAAAAATTATTAAAATTAAGAAGCGGAATAAAGTTAAAATAATAAGACACAGAAGCTGAGGTAAAAATAATAGACTTCCACGAAAGATTAACACTTGTAAAACCTTTTTTGTATATTGCACTTATAGGGAACAATCCCAAACAATGCGTTTCAGAAAAAATAATTACAAAAAGTCCTATAAAAAACCATACTGTATAGAACAACCTTTTCCGACCAGATTCTAAAAAGAACATTATAAATGACGAAATGATTATTGGAAGAACAAATACTGGCAACATCCACGGATCAGAAAAAGATGAAAGAGAGAAAACAACTCCAGAAAGAATAAGAAAAAAAATATTTTGTTTTCTAATCGAAAGCAAGCACAATAAAACTCCAAACAATCCCCAAAGCATCGAAGCATTGTGTGCTACTGAGTATAACAAGAACCCACCACGCCCTAACGCAATTTGTGGTGCAGCTAATATTAAAGCCCCACACCAAAGTCCTTGATTTAGACTAGAAAGCTTAAAAACCAAAAGTCCGGCAAAAAAAGCCGTAAGACAAAAAACAACAGCACCCAACACAAGGAGAAGCGTTGATTGTTCACCAAAAAAATGAAATACAATTCCATACGGAATAATAATCGAAAAAAACCAATTATCTATTGGAAAATGAAATGTTTTAAGGGCACTCCATCCCTCCGTTAGAAAGTATCTAATCATGACAGGAAAAACAGCTATATCGCTATCAACTTTCCAAAGAGAGAAGACCTCCCTATACGCAACAAATACTCCATAAATTATTAAAATAATAGGTAATATACTGCTTTTTTTTACCTTTTCCATAACTCATTACCTTATTCTTAGAGAGAGCGAGGCTTTTGTAATACATTTTAATCTCTGTGTCTATAAGATACATATTTCTCTTGAAAAAAGATGATCCCCTTTCTAAAAGCAACCAAGAGCGTTCCTCTCTGGAGTGTGATACCCAAATGATTTCTCGCGTCATTTCAGTAATAATCCCATGCCACAATGAGGAAAAAAATATTATTAAGTCTTTACACGCCCTAAACAACATCCTTGACAATATTCCCCATATCACATGGGAAGTTCTTTTAATTGATGATGGAAGCTCAGACAAAACTGTTGAAATTGCTACCAGTTTACAAGAACAAGATAATCGACTTAAAATCATTGAGTTCTCCAGAAATTTTGGTAAAGAAGCTGCTATGACCGCCGGCCTTGATGAAGCCACAGGAGACGCTGCTATCATTATTGACGCAGACTTACAGGACAACCCCTCTCTTATCCCTCAAATGGTGAAAAAATGGGAGGCGGGGGCAGAGGTCGTTTTAGCAAAACGTTCCGACCGGACGACAGACCATGTTCTCAAACGTTTCACCGCAAGCCTATTCTACCGGACTCATAATGCGCTTTCTCCTTTGAAAATACCAGAAAATGTTGGTGACTTTCGCCTTATAGACCGCTGTGTCATTGATGCACTGAAACTTTTACCAGAACGCCAACGCTTCATGAAGGGTCTTTTTGCTTACGTTGGCTTTAAGACAGAGACACTTACCTATAAAAGGCAAGCACGAGAAACAGGAGAGAGCAAATTCACTCCATTTTCCTTATGGAACCTTGCATTAGAAGGCTTCACGAGCTTTTCTACCATTCCACTCCGAATATGGACCTATCTCGGCACTATAGGTGCTATTTTATCTATCATTTATGGTTTTTTTGTTGTTTTCCATAAATTACTTTATGGAAATGGAACACAAGGGTATACATCCATCTTCTTCGCTATTCTTTTCTTTGGAAGCATTCAAATGACAACCGTTGGAATACTTGGAGAATATATTGGAAGAATTTACATGGAAACTAAACAACGTCCTGTATATATCATCCGTAAACGCCATTAGGTTTATACTACACCACCAAACCATAAGGAATAACTATTGTCTTGACGGTAATTTTCTAAGCAGCTAGATTAGCTTTTCATATTTAAACAAGGATAGCAACCATGTTTTCTTCCCTCCAAGATAATAAAATATTTATTCAGAGATTTTTAACGTTTTTTGTGATTTTTTTTATTTTTGTATACTCTATTCTGCATGGAAATATTTTTTACTTTGACGATATACCCCGAGAAATCAGGCACAAAATCTATTTCATCCATGATGGTAGAATACTATCTGAATTATTATATATCCTCCTCGATGCCTCTCAATCTATTTATGATATATCTCCCTTAACGCAACTATTGTCTATATTAATACTATCTTTTAGTTTAACTATCCTCTCCGCAAAATGGAAAATGAACACTATATCAGCAATTTTATCCCTTTCTTTTATTGTATGCTCACCATATTTTTTGCAGAACTTATCCTATCGATTTGATAGTCTTACTATGGGGTCTGCACTATCATGTGCTATACTGAGTATAGCCGTTAAAGATGAGAATTGGTCAGCTAAAACGACCCTTTATAAAATATTCTGGAGCTTATGCGCACTTAATTTCTATCAATCTTCTGCCAATGTTATTTTGAGTCTTATTGCCTTTTCCTCTCTTATAAAATTATATAACTCATCACCTAGAATAACTTTTTCATATTTCAATCGTAATATGATATTTATTATTTCTTCTTTACTGCTTTATAAAATTGAATCAAAGATAATTCACTTGCAGATATATGCTCAGGAGCATGCACGTACGATATTTAAACCTCTTTATATAATAAAAAACCTTTTCCATTTATCTGAAAATGCACTTTCTGAATTTGGCATAAAAGGAGGACATCTTGAAGAAATTCTCGGTATAATATTGACCATTAGTTTTATAAGAATGTTGCATATTTTTTATAAAAACCGTGGCACAAACTCTATGATGATGGCGTTTGGTTTTTTGGTATTCGCCTTTTTCTCTTTGACAGGCCCCCTTATTCTTCTATATCACCCCGTATATAGTATGCGCACTTTAATGGCTAATGGGGTTTTATTATCTATCGCTATTTTCTTCAATATAGGTCCACAACCAACCTTATACAAAAATAAAATATCTATAGCTATTGCAACTTATACTCTTTTTATCCCCTTTATATTCTCCTATCTATGGGGGAATGCTCTACATGATATTCAAGAGATGAATATGGACATAGCTTCAAAAATTGTTGAGGATGTATATTCTATTTCTGACGGTCGGCCTGTTATTATACGCAATCTAACGCACCATCAACCACCATTAGGATATAAGACACCACACGATATAGATTACTCATTCAACTCAATGATTCATTTTCAGGACTCTACTGGCATAATTGATACACCTGTTCCACCTATCGCAAAATCTATTCTACACCACCGACGTGCCATTGCCGAAAGAGATTTCTTGTTTAGAGAGTGGGATTTTTCATATTTCTTAATGAAGATGAAAGGACTACAAGATAATGCTGCATTTATACCAGAACTACTTGAAAATAGTGAATTTTCTAAACAAGAAGCCTTAAATATACGTGCCTCTTGCTCTTATGATGCAATTATTAAAAGGCGTTTTTATAATCTATATAAACGCGATAACCATATTGTGGTGGACTTTCACCGTGAATGTCCACACCAACCATGAGACAGGGGGCGGAGCTATATCCGCCCCTGCATCTCCTTACTTTCGTAGGAAGGCGACCGTTTCTACACAGGCAGCGGCGGCTTCGCGGCCTTTATTATGCTCATCGCTGCGGGAGCGTGTAACGGCTTGGTCCTCTGTATAGGTTGTTAGGATACCAAAAGAGACCGGTACATTCGTCTCCAGCTGCGCTTGCATAATGCCAATGGTCGCCCCTAGAGAAATGAACTCAAAATGAGCCGTATCTCCCTTAATGACACAGCCAAGGCAGATGACGCCCTCATAAATGCCTTTACGGGCAAGATGTTGGGCCATAATAGGTAGCTCAAATGCACCGGGAGCCTCGTATATATCAACGCTCTCATCAATGCCACGTTCTTTCAACCACTCTAACGCGCCATCGCGTAACCCACCAGTAACATCAGGATTAAAACGACTTACCAAAAGAGCAAGCTTCGGGGCGGGAGTAAGCTGCAAATTGGCAGGGGCTGTAGCAATATGTTTGCTCATCAAACAATCTCCTATAGAGCGTGACCCATACGGGTCCGTTTTGTCTCAAGATAATGGCGATTAAACGGGTTTGCCGGGATGACGAGGCGTTCTACCCCTTCTACAACCAAGCCAGCCTCTTTTAAGCCGCGCTCTTTCTCCGGGTTATTAGTCAAAAGCCGCAAACGCGTCACCCCTAATGCGGCTAACATTTGGGCGGCCATGTCCCACCGCCGTGCATCCGCAGGGAGGCCAAGGGCTTCATTCGCCGCAATAGTGTCCATCCCTTGCTCCTGCAACTCATAAGCGCGGATTTTGTTCACAAGACCAATACCGCGCCCTTCATGCCCGCGCATATACAGCAAAATACCCGCTTCAGCGATAGAAATGCGCTTGAGGGCTTCTTGCAACTGTTGGCCACAATCGCACCGCAGCGAACCTAACGCATCCCCCGTTACACATTCGGAATGTAAACGCACTAGAGGGGTATGTTGCGTTACATCCCCTTTAACAAGAGCGAGATGCTCCACCCCATCAGCACCACGAAATGCATGAGCGCGCATCCCCTCCCCACCGCACCAAGTCGGTAAATCTGCAACAGCGCAATCAACCGCTTCAGGAGGGAGCTGCTCTACTGAGCCAATCTCTCCAACATCGGCACGACCATGGGCCGCAATCCAACGGCGCATCTCGGCAATGGAGACTAACGGCAAGCCATGGCGATGCGCGTAAAGCCGTAGCTCTGGCAGGCGCATCATCGTGCCATCCTCAGCCATAATCTCACAAATCACCCCAGCAGGACGCAGCCCCGCCAAGCGCATGAGGTCCACAGCCCCCTCTGTATGGCCTTCCCGCGCCATCACACCGTCTGGGTTCGCCCGTAAAGGGAACATATGGCCCGGTGAGATAATATCCTCTGGCCCTGCATCTGGGGCAGAAGCAACCTGAATCGTATGGGCACGCTCAGCAGCGGAAATGCCAGTGGTCACACCATGTGCCGCCTCAATCGACACCGTAAAAGCCGTGCCGCGTGGGTCACGATTTTCTGCCACCATCGGGGGGAGGCCCAACCGCTCAATCTGCTCTGCCTCTAAGGAGAGGCAAATCAACCCACAAGCCTGCCGCGCCATAAAGGTAATGGCCTCTGCTGTGGCAAATTGTGCCGGAAGAATCAAATCGCCCTCATTCTCCCGGTCTTCATCATCCACCATCACGACCATGCGGCCTTCCCGCACCGCCTGAATCGCCGCCCTTAATGTAGGGGACATCTCTGCAAGCTCTGCGCGTGTCACGGCTGGCTCCCTTTATAAAGTAAAGCTTCCTCTGGGCTATGGCGAAGGAGTGTCTCAATATATTTCGCCATCATATCGACCTCCAGATTCACGCGTGCGCCGTTTTTGAGTGTCGAGAGGTCGGTATGAATCCATGTATGAGGGATAATCATCAGGCCGATTTCGAAGCCCTGTTGCCCATCATGCTGAATCGCCTCGTAAATCTCATTCACTGTCAGGCTAATCCCATTGATGGTAATGGAGCCTTTCTCAATGACATAACGGCGTAACGCCGCTGGCATAAAGATGCGTAAATGATGCGAGTCCCCCGCTGCTTCCTTATGGGTTAGAACCCCCACCCCATCAACATGGCCTTGCACAATATGGCCGGAGAGGCGGGTATGTAAGCTCACCGCACGCTCTAGATTCACACGGGCCCCAGCGGTTAACGCACCAAGAGAGGTACGGGCTAATGTCTCCCCACTTAAATGGAAGTCCGCCACACCCTCCGGCGTAAAATGGGTAACGGTTAAGCACACACCATTGGTTGCGATGCTTTCCCCTTCGGTAAGGTCCGTAAAATGCGTAGCGATGCGCATATCCATCGCTTTATCCCGCAAAGAGACGGACTGCACCTCACCTACATGCTCAATAATGCCAGAAAACATCTTTCATCCCCCATAGATACGCAGCAGTTGGATTGGGCTTATCGCCCCATCCTCCCCGTGCCGTAGCGTCATAGTGTAATGATCTGCTTCACCACCGCCCCAATGATGAATGGTCAGCCAATCATCCCATAAACCAGCGGCCTTCACACTCTCCAACAAAGTAGGGCCAGCCTCTATCAAGGCCCAATTCACCCCCATCTCGCCCAATAGAGCGGGCATGGCTGAAAGGTCGCGGCATTGTTCCACATGAAACCCCTCCGCCTCTCGCGCATAAACCCACGCACGAGGAAGGCGGTTGTGCCTATCCAACACAATCAAAGGCCGAGAAGCGCGCGCTTTATGGTCTGCGACATGCCGCACGGTAAAAGAGGGCGTATCGGCTAAGACTGTCCCCACCCCTGTTACAAGTGCATCACAGGCACGACGGAGCTGATGCGCCAACCGCAACGATGCCGGGGAGGTAAAGGTTTTCTGCCCTTTGGGAGGAATCATACTCCCTTGTTCATCCAACGCTTGCTTCACACTCAACCACGGGCGGCCTTGTGTTACGCGCTGGGTAAATGGCGCATTTAATGCCTGACATTCCCGCGCAAATGTGGCTAAAGCAGGTTCCTCTGCTACAAACCGCACCTCTTTGGGTGCAGGCCCAGCCGCTAAATGAGCCGCCCCACCTGCCGCCATTGGGTTAGGATCGCGTGTACCAATCCAAATGGTTTGCACAGGGCTTTGCTTTAATGCCTCGCTACAAGGCGGGGTACGCCCATGATGATTACAGGGCTCCAGCGTTACAAGGGCAATGCGGGCTTGCTCCAGCACCCCACGCATACGCGCTTGCTCTAGTGCCATAATCTCTGCATGAGCTTGGCCTGCTGCGGGATGCGCCCCAACCGCGAGGAGCCGCCCCTCACCATCCAGCAGCGCACAACCAACGGATGGATTAGGAGCTGTTGCTCCCATCGTCTGCACGGCTTCCTTAATAGCCTGCTGAAACCCAGCCCGTACCGCCGTTAGGGACGGGGAGGTCTCACCTATCTGCTGTGCCTTATCCGACACAATAGTCATCATCAGTCCCCAATCATCTCAGGGACGTTCGCGGCGACGTCACGCCTTCTCCCCCCGCCATGATGGGCATAACACCATAGCAGAAGCAGAAAAACGCATTCTCTCTCATCCGGACTATCACCGTCGGCCCCGGAATCACACCGAGTCTGCTTGTCTCCTACCCCGAAGGGTAGGACGCTCGCGGGCTGAGGTAGCCTAGGGCCACCAACACCGCCGGTAGGGAATTACACCCTGCCCCGAGAACGTCTGTCTCTATTATCGCCCTCTATATGGAGGGGTTATACCAAAAGAACAAGGGGCCGCCCTAAGAGCGACCCCCTGCTATCAGCCTGATAAGACTAACCTTTATACAAGGGTGTCGATTAGAACCCACCCTTTAAGGAATGTACAAAGTCCTTACCAGCCTGCACGTTGCTATCGTGCATATCCTTCAGGCTCTGTTTTTGATCATCCCAGCTCTTCTTCTGAGCATCAACCTGGTCCTTAATCTTCTGCTTCTGCTCAGCAGGAGCATTCTTATACTTATCACGCAGGTCTTTGATCTGCTGCTTACGATCATCAATGTTTTTCTGTAACTCAGCTTTTTTATCGGATGCTAAGTTCTTGTACTTATCACGCAAGTTCTGAAGTTTCTCCTGACGCTGCTTAAGGTCAGACTTCATCGCATCAATGCGCCTTTGCAGCTTAGCACGCTCACGAGCAGGAGCCCCAGCGTATTTGTCTTGAAGGGCTTTGATCTTCCCTTCTTCATTCTGGATAGATTTGGAGACGCTATCCAAGCTGCTCTGAACAGAGAGCGGGTCATTCGGATCATAAGCATGAGCCTGCGGAATGAGAGCGAAAGAAGATGCCAGCAGCATCGTGGAAAAAAGAATACGGTTTTTCATGCTAAACTCCTCATGAATACGCAAAGACGTGTCACTGTCCTTACACCACAGAACGGCCTTTAATAAAGTTACAAAAAGGCCATTCACCAAGGCTTGACACGCCTCTTATAACATCCCATTCGCCAAATTATTCAAGCTACCTACAGCAAGCAATGTAACAGAGCTGGCCCCTTTTATGCTAATCAGCCCTTCCTTCTTAAAGGTGCTGAAGGTCCGGCTAACCGTCTCAATAGTCAGACCTAAATAATCGGCAATATCTGTCCGGGACATAGGCAAAGACAAGGTAACAGGGCCATCCTCATTGCACCATACCTTCCCATAGACACAACAAGGGCGGGCCTGCTCCATAAGGAAGGTCGCAAGTCGCTCCCGTGCTGTTTTACGCCCCAACAGCATAAGACGCGACTGCATCTTAACAAGCTCGCTTGAGGCCTCCTTTTGCAACCGCCCACGCAAACGAGGGAAACGCTCTATTAAGCGATCGATAGAAGAATGGGAGAAACGGCATAACACAGCCTCACCAAGAGCCTCAGCGGTGAACTCATATGTCTCGGAGGACGCAAGGCCCAAAAAATTACCTAAATCTGCAAATCCAATAATCTGCCGGCGACCATCCACCATCAAATTAAAAAGCTTTACTCGCCCGCTCGTGAGGACATAAAAATAACGCGCTGGCGTTCCCTCTTCTATAAAACAACGCCCCGGAGGGATAATAACCCTAGAGGATTCAGCAACTAATGCAGGCAGGTCACTATCATTTATAACATTGCATATACTTACAATCCGACCCGGGCAGTTGCTGCAACGCTCCTTTACAGCCTCCATCAAGTCACGCTCCATAGCCAATCCTTTGCCCGCTGATTTTGGCACTCCGTTACGGCATAGGCGATGCAATCTCAAGATGGAAAAGCAACTCTTCCGATAACAGTTATTGGAAAAAGCTATCTCTATTGAAAATTAAAGCTTTAATAGTTTATTCTTTTAAATCTATTACAGTTATAACTTTCCTCTTGCCATAGCAAAAAAAGCGTTTTAGGAGACAGAGAGGAACGATTAACTTTTATCCATCTTCCGTCTTATCGTCTTAAACCATATTGAGGGTCTTATCCAACCATGAGCCGCACCTTCACCCGGATGGCCGCAGCCGCGCTAGTGACATTTGGAGCCACTTCTTTCGGGGTTGCTAAAGCAGCTGCTCCATCTGCTAGAGCTCCTGTAACGACCACCACAACCATGCAAGCGGCTCCGGATGCCTCGATTCATCTTCAGCCGCCGGCAAATGAGCATTGTGGCCTCTTTAAGACATGCGCTAGCACAAAAATCGGCTTTGGGAAGGGCGATTTCGTTGTACGTCTCTCCGCTCTTGGGGTGATTACAAATAATACAGGTTCCCGCGTGCGTCTGGCAGAAGGCTCTCCCGCTGCAACGCTCGCAGGTGGTAATGTGTTCCGTCACAATACATCTGTTACCAATCAGGCTATGCCAGAGCTAACGCTCGAATATTTCCTGACGGATCATTTATCATTAGATCTCATCGCATCTTCCACCCGTCATGAGGCTGCAGCCCATGTAGGTAAGCTCGGCAAGCTGGATGCTGGTAGCTTCTGGATTCTCCCCCCAACGCTGACAGCAGCTTACCATTTCCGCCCACATAAACGCTTTAACCCCTATGCTGGGCTTGGCATCACAGTGGCTATCTTCCACAATATGCACGCCGCTAAAAACCTCAATGGTATTGGCAATGGTGCCGTCTTTGATGCGATGCACATGAAGACCAATGTCGGCCCAAGCTTCAATCTCGGCTTTGATTATCAGCTGGTTGGCAACTGGTTCTTCAACTTCGACATCAAACAAATCCTGCTGCTTAATCAGAGCGTCCATCTCAGCAAGCGCGGCAATCCCATTACAGGTGGGCGCGTCCGTGTTCATGATGACGTAAACCCAACTGTTGTTGGTGCTGGTATCGAATACCGCTTCTAAGGCACTCTATAATAGAGTATCTTCTTAATTAAAACGGGCCGTGGTCATTCTGCGGCCCGTCTTATTATGTTTTGTCAGCAACCAATAGCTGACATTAATCTCTCATTTATGATTACTAAATCCCTTTTTAAACCGGCTCTGTCGTGACAAACAGCTCCAGCTATGCGAGAATATTTCTCATATTACCTTAGCCATCAGATGAGCGGAGAACCTTCTGATAATGCGTGTCTCGCGTAACTTTGTAATTATCGGCACTTCCCTGCTTGTCTTTATCATCTTTTTAGGGTTGTGGGCTCTCACGCCTCATCGCGTAATTGAGAGCAGCCTTCCACCAGCCGTTACGCATGATGGCGAATTGTTGCGCATCCGTGCCGGTGGCCCGCTTGATGGCCGCTTAACTGTAGAGCCTATTGGTACAGCTCTTACCCCTCATCAAGTTGCTTTGCCTGCACAAATTATTGCAGCACCGGGCCAAACGATAGATATTCACTCCCCTGTTGTTGGGCGCGTGGCGAGTTTGCATGTCCAGACAGGCCAGCATGTCCAAGCGGGCGATAGCCTTGCGACCCTGTATTCTGGCGATTTAGCCCAAGCTTGGTCAGATTCCCGCAAAGCTCAATCCGCCCTGACCCTAGCGCGCAATGCGTATCGCCGTGCGGTAGGTGTTTTGGCCGCCGGGGGGAACGCTGTCAAAGATATGCAATCCGCCCAGAATGACCTTAAACAAGCTGAAGCCGAAGCCCACCGCGCCCAACAAAGGCTACAAGCCCTTGGGACCAATGGAGATGAAGGTTCCCAGCCTCTTATTGCTCCTTTCTCCGGTGTTGTTACGGCAATTTCCACCGGGGTAGGACAAAATGTCACGGATATGACAGCCGCCCTCATGACCATTTCTAACATTGATACAGTGTGGGTTCAGGCAAGTTTGCCAGAGTCTCTCTTACCCATGCTGGGCACAACCATGACGCTAGAGGCCCCCTTCCCCGGCCAAACCTGTAGCGGCCCCGTCACAGCGCAAGACCCGGCCTTCCGCACCGATACACGGCGGATGAACCTCTATTTACGGTGCAACAATCCCCAAGAGCGGCTCCATCCCGGCCAATTTACCACGGCCACACTAAACATCACCCAAAAGGCCCAACCCTTGCTGCCTAAAACAGCCCTTTTGATGGATAATGACCAAATCTCTGTCTTTATTGAGGTCGCACCAAAAACATATCGCAGGCGTTATGTTACCATCAGCTATGAAGAAAGTGATTCTGTCCGTATTCTCTCCGGCCTGACTACGGGTGAACGCGTCATCACCCACGGAGCTATTCTGCTCAATGATTATTAAGGGCCGCTGAGCAGTATGTTTATCGAAAAATTCATCTCATGGTGCTTTTACCATAGTAAGGCGATAGCCTTCCTCACCTTTGCCATGTTCGCAACAGGGATGATCGCGTGGAAGCAACTCCCCGTGGAAGCTTATCCCGACCTCGGTCCTGCAAGCGTGCTTGTCACCACCCAAGTGAATGGCCTTGCTGCTGAGGAGATGGAACATCAAGTCACCACCCCGGTAGAGCGCGAGCTGGCCGCCGTCCCCGGTGTGGTGGAGAGTCGTTCTAGCACCACCTTCGGCCTCTCGCTCATCACGCTTATTTTTGATGATAACGCCGATATTTACCGCGCACGTCAATTAGTCCAAAGCCAACTAGATGGCCTACAGCTCACCGGTGGGGCGCAACCCTCTCTCGGCCCTATCTCCGGCCCTAGTGGGGAGATTTACCGCTACACGGTGGAATCGGACGATCGCGACCTCATGACCATTTCGGACGTGCAACGCTGGGAGATTATCCCTGCCTTACAGCGCGTCCCCGGCGTAGTGAATATTGATAATTTCGGCGGCTTTACGCGGGAATATCAGCTCATTTTAGACCCGCATGCCCTTATTCGTTACGGCATTAGCATCAGCGATGTGATGAACGCCATCCGTAATAGCAATGTCAATGCTGGGGGTGGGCGTGTAACCCGTGGGGAGCAATCTTACATCATCCGTGGTGTGGGGCAGATTCACTCCCTTGATGATATGCGCAATACCGTCATCGGCCATCATGATGGTGTGCCAGTCCTTCTCTCCGAGCTTGGTCATATCGAGTTTGGCCATCAAGTGCGTGAAGGGATGTTGGGCAAAAACGGTAACCCCGATACGATTGAAGGGGTCGTGACCATGCTCCGCGGGGCCAATCCCTCCCAAGTGTTGGATGACCTCCATGCAGAGGTTGATAAGCTCCAAAAACAACTCGCCCCACGGCATATCCGCATTGTTCCTTATCTCGACCGCGATAATCTCGTTAAGTCCACAACCGATAAAGTCAGCGAGACCATTTTAGAGGGGATCGGCCTTGTATTGGTCATCTTGACCTTCTTCCTTGGTTCTCCGCGTAGTGCGGCTATCACAGCGGTAACCATTCCCTTTGCGCTCGCTTTCGCCTTCATCCTTATGCGTGCATGTGGGATGGCCGCTAACCTGTTCTCCCTTGGCGCAGTGGATTTCGGCGTGATTGTTGATGGCGCGATTGTTGTCACAGAGGTCATCCTCCGCCATCGTGAAGATTATCATACAAGGCCGCTCGACCCTTCCGATATTTTGGACATTACCCGCCGAGCGGGACGCGCTATTTTTGCCTCCACGCTCATCATTGTTGTAGCTTATAGCCCTCTCTTTGCCTTTGTTGGGAGTGAGGCCAAAATCTTCCGCCCTATGGCATGGACTGTTAGCTTCGCCCTCCTTGGGGCCTTGCTTTGTGCCCTCTCACTCACCCCGACAATGTCCTTTCTTGCCCTGCGGAAGCCACGGCCCATCTGGCATAATAAGCCACTCGCATGGCTGCATAAAAAATATGATAGATTGCTAGGGTACTTCCTCCATCACCCGACCATTCCTTTCATCAGTGCAGGCGTGGCCTTAGTCGCCGTTATCGCCCTTGGTATCACTACAGGGCGGGAGTTCCTCCCCGACCTGGATGAAGGCGCGCTCTGGCTGCAAATACAAATGCCTACCGGTATCTCACTAGAACAAGGGCAAGAAAAAGCCTCCGAGGTACGCCGTGCTGTGCGTGAGTTCCCAGAGACATCCTATGCCATTACTCAACTTGGCCGCTCTGATGATGGGACAGACCCGTGGACACCGTCTCATATTGAGATGCCTGTTGGCCTAACCCCTTATAATCAGTGGGCAAATGGAGAGACGAAGGCACAATTCATCACCAAATTACGGGCACGGCTGAACAAAATCCCCGGTATTTCCTTCTCTATCAGTCAACCGATTGAAGATAATCTGAGCGACCAGCTCGGCGGGGCGCATAGTCCACTTGTGATGCGCATCTATGGTGATGACCTCACCGGTTTACGCGTTCTTGGTCAGCAGATTGTCAATATCTTATGGCAAGTACAGGGCACAGTGCAGGCGGATATCTTCCAAGAGCCTAAAATCCCTCAAATAGAAATCACGCCAGACCGCCTCAAAGCCGCCCGTTATGGCATTAGCATTAATGATATCAGCGACCTCATTAATAGTGCCATTGGTGATGAACCCCTCACCAGCGTGATTGAAGGTGACCGTTTTTATAACGCAACGCTGCGTGTTGATAATGCCCAACGCTCTAACCTTCAGCTCCTAGGGCAATTACCCTTGATCACGAGTGATGGCAGTGCCGTCCCCTTAGCGGATGTCGCGCGTATTCGCCTCCAAATGGGGGAGAGCAGCATCGCTCATGAAATGGGCCAACGGCAAATTACCCTCCAAGTGGATAATGGCAGCCGCCCCATGTCCCAATATCTCGCGGATGCCCAAAAACTCATCGACCAGAATGTCCATTACGACCCTCAAAAGTTCCGTATCGAATGGGCAGGGACATTCCAACAGGCCCAACGCGCGCAAGTCCGCCTCGTTGCCGCATTGGGGGTTATGTTCGCTGTAATGTTGGGCTTGCTTTATGCGGAGTTCCAAAAGCTACGCCATGCAGTGCTCATCCTCGGCATTGTTCCATTAGCTGCGCTTGGTGGGCTAATCGCGCTGCATGCCCGTGCGGAAACTCTTAATATTGCAACCGCTGTGGGCTTTATTGCTCTCTTTGGTGTGGCCATTCAAAATGGGATCATTATGGTCTCCAACATCAATCGTCATATTAAAGAAGGAATGGGCCTGCGTGATGCCACCCAGCTTGGAGCTGCGGAGCGTTTCCGTCCCGTTTTGATGACCGCTACAGTGGCTAGTGTCGGCATGCTCCCTGCGGCTATGGCTACCGGGGTAGGAACAGACGTACAACGCGGCCTCGCCACGGTTGTTGTTGGCGGGCTTGGTATTGCAACCTTGCTCACCCTTTTCATTCTACCTGTCTGCTTCTGCCGATTGGAGGAGCAGGTCAAACGTCGTGCCCTACGCAATGGGGAGGATGGTTAAATGACCACGCCTTTGCATCAATCTCAACGCCCTCATAAAGGCCAGCGCAATCCTCTTTTGCGGGCTTGTAGTACCCTCGCTTTACTTGCCATGGGGCTGGGCGGGTGCATTGTAGGGCCATCCCCTAAAGACATCCCCCCTCTGCCAGACAAAACCGATTATACAAAAAAGCCAATTACCCAAACGGCAGGCGGAAATAATGCGGCAAAAGATAGCCTCCTGCGGCGGCAGCATTTTACGGCTGGGGCTGATGTTGCAGGTAAATGGTGGGAAGCGTTCCAAAACCCACAACTCAACCAGCTTATTGAGCAAGCTCTTGCTAACAGCCCAACGCTTAAAGCCCAACAGGCAGGCCTAAAGGCTGCATGGGAGCAACGGCGTGTGGAAGGGGCTTCGCTTTATCCGAGTGTGTCCGCGCAGTTCCTCCCCACGCGTAACAAGACTTCCAAAGCCCTCTCCCCTGTGCCAAACAATAATGAGTGGCTCTATAACTTACATACGGCTCAGCTCAATATCGGCTATGTCCCTGACCTCTGGGGGGGATCGCGACTGGCCATCCGTAATGCTAAGGCACAGGCGGATATTCAGCGTTTTCAACTAGAAGCCACAACGCTGACCTTAATCTCTAACCTCGTCAATACCGCCATTACTGAGGCTGGCTTACGCGCTCAAATCCGCGCCAAAGAGATGTTGATCGCCCAGCAAACGGCCATGCTCACCATTAATGGCAATCAAGTTGGCCTTGGCGACCAATCCCGACAGAGCCATCTTTTGCTGCGGGATTCTCTTGCCCAACTTCAAGCGGATTTACCACCGCTGCAAACTCAACTCGCTCAAACACGGGACCAGCTTGCCACCTTGGCGGGCCTCACCCCCAATGCGGACCTTCCTACATTTGAGCTAAAAGATTTCACCCTGCCGGAGGAGCTACCGCTCTCCTTACCCGCGCAGCTGATTCTTCAACGCCCTGATGTAGCCGCAGCGCAAGCGCAAATCCGCTCTGCCGGGGCGCAGCTGGGCATTGCTATTGCAAACCGCCTGCCCAATGTGCAGCTTAGTGCGCTACCGGGTGAGGCTGTTAATAGCATGAGCCAATTATTCAAACCCGGTATGGGCAACTGGATGTTGGCCGCTACCGTCACTCAGCCTATCTTCCAAGGGGGGTCACTCCTCCATGCACAGCGCGAAGCCAAAGCAAACTACACACAAGCCAAAGAGTATTATCAAGCCGCTATTCTCTCCGCTGTGGGAGATGTTGCTGATAGTTTGCACGCGGTGGACCTCGACAGCAAAACCCTCATGGCTGATCAATCCGGTTTAGAGGCTGCAACGCAAGCCCTACGCATTGCAGAAACCCAGCATAGATTAGGCGATAACAGCAAAATTGACCTTGCCCAAGCACGGATGGAAGTCGCCCAAGATGAACTCTCCGTAGCGCAAGATAAGGTGACGCGCCTTTCTGACACGGTCGGGCTTTTCCAATCCCTCGGCGGGGGATGGTGGAACCGCAATGACCTTGGCGTCAGCCGCAAAGAGGCCGATCACCTCTCCACAACATTGGTGCCTTGGTAAACACCTCACATCTCTACCCCCCTATCGCCCTTTGGAACGGGCCTAGGGGGACTAGATAAACGGCCCTCGCACTTACGCAGAGAGCATCTCCAGCACCCAGTTCTCCTCACTCGGGGTTGCTTTTAGGGGGACGGCATTAGGCAAACGGACGTTAATTTCCAACCCCATCGCTGCCCGCAACCCACGAAAGAGAGCCCCATGCGCTACAATCAAGGGTGCGCCAGTGCCACGATCATGCGCGCGATTAAGGGCGGCTATACCGCGTGCCTTGAGCGTTACAAACCGTTCCCCTTGCTCAGGGACAAATGTGCCATTGATCCATGTATTGTACCAATCGCCCATCGGCTTGCCTTCCTGCACACCAAAGCTCACCTCTTGCAAATCAGCATCATCACTTAATGGGAGGGTAATCCCTGTTCGCTGAGCAATCGCCTCGCGCACATGCTCGGCTGTGACAAAAGCGCGCTTTAACGGGGAGGAGACAATATGGGTAAAAGGCCGCTCCCCTTTCTCAAAAAGGTCAGCAAGTTGATGGCCCGCACGCCGAGCTTGCTCTAAGCCAGTCTCATTTAAGGGAATATCTGTCCGCCCTTGGGAGAGGTGGCGAGCATTCCACTCCGTCTCCCCATGCCGAAGAAACCAGAACGGCTTTGTACAAAGCTGTGTCATTACTTAACCCCTCTCCCGCAGCAATCTTAATCAAACAAGGTGGAAACAGAACTCTCATCCGCCACGGCCCGCACAGCCCGCCCTAAAAGATTCGCTGTTGAAATCTGACGGATGTTAGGCGTTGCCTTCAATATCTCTGTGGCGGGGATGCTATCGGTTAATGTCAGCATAGAGAGCGGACTCTTTTGCACACGCTCACAGGCATTGCTTGTGAGCACCCCATGGGTCACATAGGCTTCTACCCCCGCGGCCCCATATTTCATCAACGCCTCAGCCGCATTGCAGAGTGAGCCGCCGCTATCAATAATATCATCGACCAACACGCAAAAACGTCCAGACACATCCCCGATGACATTCATCACCTCAGAGACGCCAGCCCGCTCGCGGCGTTTATCAATAATGGCAAGGTCAACATTCAAACGGCGTGCTAACTGCCGTGCCCGCACCACGCCTCCAACATCGGGAGAGACAACGATGAGGTTATCCATATTAGGATGACGACTTAACAAATCCCGCACAAAAAGCGGGGCTGCATATAGATTATCCGTTGGAATATCGAAAAAGCCCTGAATCTGCATCGCATGCAAATCCATCGTTAAAATACGATTAGCCCCGGCTTCTGTCAGCAAATTAGCCACTAACTTAGCACTAATTGGCGTACGCGGGCCAGACTTACGATCCTGCCGGGCATAGCCGAAATACGGCATCACCGCCGTAACACGCCGTGCCGAGCCGCGCCGTAGCGCATCCAACACGACGAGCAGCTCCATCAGATGATCGTTCGTTGGGGTGCATGTACTTTGGAGGACAAACATATCCTCCCCACGCACATTCTCCTGAATCTCGACAAACACTTCCCCGTCAGCAAAGCGGCGGATAGAGGTCTTGCACAAGGGGATTTCAAGCTCATCAGCCACGGCTTGAGCCAAGGGCATGTTACTGTTGCAGGCGACGATCTTCATGATAGATACTTTTCATAGGAAAGCAGAAGGAACGGGACAGCCCCTTTTATCAGCTTGCCTAGTCAATGTCATGAGCTTACGGCGTAGGGCAGCCACCTGCACGGCCCTTCATTGGTGTGATGGCAACATGGCTGCCCCATAAAGCCTCATCCCCCCTCACAACAGGCACAGCGCATCACATTAATATCATGCCCTCATGTCATTCCGTAAGGAGATAGATACGCTACCGTAACCCTTCTGCTACTTCTTTGCCTCCCCCGCGATGAACCGCTTCATCCCGTCTTTCTCTTTAGAGGCATCCCCTCCTACATCAGATTGCGCCGGGGGGGCTTTACGCTCCCGGCCGGAATAATTGGTGATAATCGTCCGCACCGCTCCTGCGGCTTCTTGCGCGGCGGCCTCGGCAACATCTGCCCATGATTTATCCAAAGAATGTGCTGGCACGTCATGAATCTGCGTTGCCGCACCGGCCTCTTGTCCATCAGGCGTAAGGACATGCCAAATAATCGTCACTTGCTGTTGCGGCCCCGCACTGGGAGGGCCTGCATCAGGCGAATCCTTTAGGCTAACGGTTGTTTTAACAATATAATCCGCCCCCTCATGCTTTGTTTGCACTTTATTATGTGCATCAGGCAACATGGTATAAAAGGCTTGGCCAAGCACCGTATTGCCATCCCCCGGCGCACCTTGGACGCCATCAAAGCAAATACGTGCAGGGCGATTCATCAAGCTCTGCGGGTTATCCATCATCATCCGTGTTTGGATTTCCGTTAGTTGATGAGCAATTTCTGGGGCCATTTGGAGGGCCACTGTATTTAATGCATCAGGGTCCGCACCGCGCCAGCCCGCTTCATCAATAACCGCGCCATAGCCTCTAGCCCTTACTTTGCCATCTGGCCCAACAATCGCATAACGAGGGCGAATACCGCCATTATCGGCCTTCACAGCACCGAGGCGCACCCACCAATCCCCCGGTTGCGGCATTTTTGCTACGGCTGGGATGGACTGCCCAACAAGCGCAATAACCATATCCCGCGCCCACATCGCCGTTGCAGCCCGCCATGGCGCATTCCCTGGCACAGGGACAGGCACCGCCAAACGAGCAGGCGGCAAGTTCGCTTGCACAAGACGTTGCGCTTGGCCACCGGGATTATGCTCAAAAGGCTTATAAACACTCAAACAACCGCCTAACCCTAGGAGAGGCACACATAACCCAGACATAAACAGCGCACGACAAAAGCGCATGGATAACCCACTTTCCCTACAATTTTTGGACAAACCCCACGTCCCCCAATGAGAGATGCGGCTGCAACTTAACGCCCTTTTTCCCCCCTGACTACAGGCGAAAGAGGGATATTCTAATGGCGGATGAGGATGTAATTAATCGTCACATCTAGGTCGAAATGATCGCCCTGCATATCAGGCGGGACAGGCGGTAACTGCGCCCCTTGGAACATCCCAGCCGTTGCCGCATCAAGCGAATAAGAATTAGACGAATCCGTCAAACGCACACGAATAACCTTCCCACTTCGATCAATCACAACATGGACAGAAGATGGCCCTTCCTCCCCATTCTGCGCAGCTTCATCAGGGTAGAACATATGGTTGCGAATCCAACGATCCACCTCACTCCCATAATCAGAGCTAACCCCTTTAACGCTGCTGCGCGTCTTATAGGGGGCGTTGATCTCGCCATTCATGCTGAGCGGGCCAAGGGAGAAATCAACCGGTCCCCCCGTGCCCCCACGGCGGCCCCGCCTACGAGGCTGCGGTGTTGGCTCGCCATCAAAAGAGAGATTCATAGGCCGGGCAAAGGGGTTGGCGTCACTCTGCCGGGTCACAGGATGATGGCTTGGCGTGGCCCGATTATGACGTGGCAAACGCGGAGCCGCTTTGGAGAGCGGATGCTGTGCCGATTCTGCATTCGTCAGCTCCCCCGTAGGCGATGTCGTCAACGATGGAGAGGAGGGCGCATGTGGCACAGGCTCCATCGGTGCGGGGGTGGCTTCTTCCTGACTACTGGGCGGGGGCGCACTGGCCGCCCCACCAACCTCATGCGTTGGCGGGCCTTGCATACTATGTTTAACAGGTGGGGCATCAAACACCATTTCCACCTGCGGTTGCTCCGCCCCGTTCATCGTCCCATGCTTGCCAGCATCCGTCATGGTGACTAGCCAAAAGATAAGCCCATGAACACTAGCCGCCAAAAGCAACGGGCCAATAAGAGGGGGGTCCACCAGCACTTGCGTGCGCCGCATAGGCGTGCGCGCCTCTGTCCGCAATCCCATAGCAGGAGCAGCATAATCACTCAGCCGCTCCCGACGCGTCTGCAAAGAGGCATCCGGCATCGTCACAGGGCTAAAACCCGTTGGCAGCAAGAGGGACAGAAAGCGGCTATCATCATAACCTTTCCCTTGTGCCTCAGAACAACCCATATTGTCATCACCGGAAACACCCTCTAGCCCTACTTTTCTGTAACCTTTAGTAAAAGCAAGCTATGTCTCCTCCCACTCTGCCCGCCTGTTTTGAGCAAGATCGTGCCCTTGCTGCCTTCATCGCACAGATTGGCCCCTGCCGCCTTGCTGAACAAACACGCCCCGACCCACAAACGCAGGACCCTTACGCCTCGCTCATCAAAGCCGTAACGGGCCAGCAGCTTCATAATACCGCAGCACGCACCATCTTTGGCCGCCTCTGCACCCTCGGTCCGCAGCGTGATAAAAACGGCCCACCACCCACGCCAGAGATTTTGCTTACTTTAGATGACGCAACCCTCCGCCAATGTGGCCTCTCTGGTGCTAAAATTGCGAGCCTCCGCGCGATTGCCCAAGGACGGTTAGACGGGATTGTCCCAAGCCTTACCGAGGCTCATAAAATGGATGATGAAACACTCATCACCCAATTAACCACCCTGCGCGGTGTGGGCCGCTGGACAGCGGAAATGATGTTGATGTTCCATCTCCGCCGGCCTGATATTCTGCCAGCGGGGGATTTAGGCGTGCAAGAAGGCTGGCGGCGATTACAAAAGCAGCCTAAACGCCTCACCCCAAAGGCATTAAAAGCAGCCACGATAGCCTTTAGCCCTCATCGCTCCACTTTAGCGTGGTATTGCTGGCAAGCTAAGGAAAGGCTCCCTCCTTCACCATCAGCCACCATCAGCTAACAGCGAATCCCCGCCTCAATAGCAAAAAACCTTGACGTCCTCCCCCCTTGCTCGCACATAATGCGCCGCCATTGCTGGGCTTTTAAAAAAGCCTGCATTTTGTTGACCTCCTTCCTGCAAGGGATATTCATGCCTAAAGAAGATTTGATCGAGTTTACCGGTACAGTGACAGAGCTCCTACCCAATGCCATGTTCCGCGTCACGCTGGATAACGAGCATACCATCCTCGCCCATACGAGCGGTAAAATGCGCAAGAATCGCATCCGTGTTTTGGCCGGGGACCGCGTTAATGTTGAGATGACCCCGTACGACCTCAGCAAAGGCCGCATCACCTTCCGCTTTAAATAAGCGTTTTCATGGCTGCGTCATCTCGGCCTGCCCTTGTGCTGGCCTCCGCCTCCCCGCGCCGTATCGCTCTCCTCCGCCAAATCGGGGTAGAGCCAGATGCCATCTGCCCAGCCAATCTGGATGAGACCCCCCATAAGGGCGAGCTCCCCCGCCCCTATGCGCTCAGGCTTGCCCGCACAAAAGCCACTCATCATGCCCATCAATATGGAAAACCAGCCCTTATCATTGGGGCTGATACGGTTGTGGCCGCTGGGCGGCGCATCCTCCCCAAAGCCGAGGATGAAGAGACAGCCCGCCGCTGCCTCACTCTCCTTTCTGGCCGCCGCCATAAAGTCTTTACCGCCATCGTCTGCCAGCCTACGCCAGAATGGCCAGAAGGCCATTATTGCGAACGCGTGGTCGAGAGCTCTGTGACCTTCAACCGCCTCACCCCTCAGCAGATCGAAGCCCTCATTCACAGGGGGGATTGGCAAGGCAAAGCGGGGGGATATGCCCTCCAAGGGCAAGCGGCGGCTTTTATTCGACAAGTTGGCGGTAGCCCCTCTGGCGTCATTGGCCTTCCTTTATTTGAGATGGTGCAACTCCTGCGGGGCCAACCCCTCCCTGCGGGGCAAAAATGGGTGGATTAATCCCGTTATGGAACTCCGCCTAGCAAGCTCCCCCGGGGAAATCCGAATCGCCTTCCTTAAAGACGACATTCTCCAGGATGCCGCTCTTTGGCGGCCCGGCGCGCCAGATGGCTGGGGGGATGTGCATCTTGTCCGCATTACCGCCCATGCACCTGCCCTTGACGGTGCTTTTGTTGAACTCGCCGGGGAGGCTGGGCCTGCTACCACGCAAACAGGCTTTATAAAGGGACGTAAACTTCCCCCAGAAGGGAGCCTCCTCTGCGGGCAGATTACGCGCGCCGCCCAAAATGGGAAAGGCCTCCGCCTTAAAGTCGCCCCCCTACCAACTGGGATGACACCAGGCCATACACCGCGCCTTTTAAAACGCGGCCCCACCCCTTTAGAGGATATTCTCCAACATACCCCGGCGGACTGCCCTATTTTAGTCGATAATGCCGCCTTGGCCGCACGCCTGCCTGCCACTCTGCACCCGCGTTTAGAGCGTGTTCGCCGTAGTTTTGATGATGTGTTAGAGGCCGATTGGGCCGCTTTATACGCTCCCACGGCCCTTCTTGGCCCCCTCATCGCACATATCACCCCCACCCCTGCCCTCACAGCGATCGATTTAGACGCCCAACAACAGCCCGATTTTGCAGCGAATCTAGCCTGCTTCCCCGCCCTACTCCGGGAGATTAAACTGCGTACCCTCTCTGGCCCGATTCTCATCGACCCCGCCGGTGTACGCAGTGCCAAACGCCCCGCCTTAGTGCCCTTCCTCCACAAAGCGGCCACGCAGGAGCATGACCCACTCTCCCCGCGCATTACCGGCATAACCCCCAGCGGCTTACTAGAGATCACCCGCCCCCGCCGCCGTGCCCCATTGCATGAGCTCCACCACTCCCCGCACGGGCAAGGCCTTGCCATCCTCCAACGCATCCTGACAGAGGGTCTTAAAGGCGAGCAGCTTTTTGCCCCACCAGCCATTATCCATGCGCTAAAAGCCGACCCCATCGCTTTGGATGACCTCTTCCATGCTACTGGCCAACGCCTTACACTCCATAGCCGTCCTCTCCCTCCATCATCATGCTGGAGCCTTTCATGAGCTGCCCTATCTGCCATAAACCAACCCAAACCCGCTTCCGCCCCTTTTGCTCCCAGCGTTGTGCTGATGTCGATTTAGGACGCTGGTTTAAAGGCGCGTATCGTACCCCTTCCTTCCGCCAAGATAATGACCCTGCCGACCTCACCGAGGCAGAAGTCGCAGCCATACGCCTCGCCCAAGAGCCTTCCCCTCAATAAGCCCTGCGGCTTGGCCTCATGCTCATCACACTTTCTTCACCAAAGAGGGTTGATCCCCCCTCATCCATAGGGTAAACCCCTTCCCATAGCCGAGCGGGATTCCTGCTCGGCCCGGTGCCCAAGTAGCTCAGTTGGTAGAGCATGCGACTGAAAATCGCAGTGTCGGTGGTTCGATCCCGCCCTTGGGCACCATTTAATTCCCCTTAAAAATCTTGTTCTAGTGCTTTATGTGCCGCAGGATGGGCATAACAGACATGCTGGGCTTTCTCTTTCCCCTGTCCTCATGCTGCGCTTACCTATCTCCATCAAAGCGTGTCTATGAGGATTCGCCTCTCCACGCTTTAGGAGATGCCCCTTATGACAACGCCTTCAGCCCCCACTATTACCCTTAATGGCACCTCCCTCCCTGCTCTAGGGATGGGCACATGGCGCATGGGCGACAACCCTGCCCACCGAGCAGATGAGATTCGCAGCTTGCAAATGGGGTTAGAGGCAGGCCTAAATATTATTGATACCGCAGAAATGTACGGCCAAGGCCGTGCGGAAGCTGTTATTGGCGAGGCTATAAATGGGCGGCGTGATAAGGCCTTCCTCATCAGCAAAGTTCTCCCCAGCCACGCCTCTTACAAAGGTACGCAAGAAGCGTGCGAACGCTCCCTACGCCATCTGAATACCGATTATTTGGACCTCTATCTCCTCCATTGGCCCAGTGCCATCCCTTTTGAGGAAACACATCGCGCTTTCGAGACCCTTAAAAAACGCGGTCTCATTGGGGGATGGGGTGTCTCAAACTTCGATACGGAGGATATGAAGCCCCTCCTTGCTCATAAGTTCCGCCCCGCAGTTAATCAGATTCTCTATAGTCTCGACTATCGAGGGACGGAATATGACCTCCTCCCCCATAATGAGACAGCGCATATCGTCTCAATGGCTTATTGCCCTATCGGGCAGGGGGGAGCCTTGTTAAAACACCCGCTCCTCCATGAGATTGCCCAACGACATGAGACCACACACGGCCCCGCTACCCCCGCGCAAATTGCCCTTGCATGGGTGTTACGCCGCCAAAATATGATCGCCATCCCCAAAGCAGGCACACCACATCACCAAGCCCTTAACCTCACTGCGCAGGAGATTATCCTCACCCACGCAGATTTACAGGCTCTTGATGCCGCTTTCCCCCCACCACACCGCAAGATACCGCTCGCTGTTATTTAAGTCTTTAATTTTGCTCCAATCGGCTGACCGTTTGGCGTAATGGGTAAAGCTCTAGCTTGTGAATCACCGCTGCGGCGTTAGTGACCTGCACACTGAGTGTCTCAAGTGGGTTAGCGGGATAGATGAGGGCTGTGCCAACGGACATGCCCTCATTCGCAAAGACTTCTAGCGTGCTAGCATCCAACACAATCCGCAGCTTAAACCGCCGACTACCGGGCACGAGTGCAGAGGAGAACGTCCCGGTAAAGAAGGGATGGCTAAAGCCATGTAGATTACTTCTATCAAGCCATAATTGGCAGGAGAAGCCATCAAACCCAATGCTTAAACTCTCCCCTTGCCGGTTAGAGAACACCACAACAAAACGCCCTGCGCGCCCTTGCTCACCATCGGGCAGATTGCTGTTATGACGTTCCTCCAACGCTGCATCTAAAACCAACTCTATCGCCTCCCCAGCAGGGATGGCCACTTGCCGACTGCTCTGCGCCTCTAGCCGTGAGAGCGGGAAAGGGATCGCCGCCTTACGCAAGGCTTCCAACTTATACGGGTTTTGGGCGATACGCAGCCACCCAGCCGTATCCCGCCGTAACACCACTTTCCGCGGCAGGGTCATAATACCGCGCCAGCTTTTATTGGGCAGTTCCTCGCAATACTGCCAATTATCTAGCCAAGCGATATAGACAGTTTGCTTCCCCGGCATGTTCTCATAGGTCTGAAGCGCGTAACTATCTTTGCCGAAATCCGTAAGGTCCACAATCGTATCATCTGGGATGAAACGCTCGCCATCAAACTGCCCGACAAAATATTGTGTTATGCTCCCCCCTTGTGGCCCACCGGGGTTGATAGACACAAACAACACCCAGCGTTTCTCACCGGGGGCTTCACCCTCAACCTCGACCTCCGCCAGGGCCGGACATTCATAATCCACCCCGGTAATGCCGGAAGGACCAAAGTCGCTCAAATGCATCCAATGTTTTAGGTCAAAGGAACCATAAAAGGAGACCTTATGCTCGCGGGAGCGGACCACGACCATAACCCATTTTTCAGTCGGACCGTGCCAAAACACTTTCGGGTCGCGGAAGGAATTATGCCCAATATCCAGCACGGGATTGCCTTCATAATCCTTCAAGGTCTGCCCGCCATCAGGGCTCCATGCGAGATATTGCGTCTGTCTTTGTGGCGTTGCCCGCGTGTAAATTGCCACTAACCCACCAGCCATAGGCGGCAAAGCCGGTGCCATCGGGACAGGAACATCCTTCCCTGCCACAGGATCATCCCTTAGGGCGGCTAAATACTCAGACTTTTGATGCCCCTGCAGAGGCCCTACAGCGAGGCGATCAATCTCTCGTTGGTCTTGCTCTCCCTTACCCTCCAGAAGACGCGCGGCTTTTTGTGCGGCTGTCTCGACAGAGCCGGGCTGTGGTTTATCCTGCGTTCGTGCAGGAAAAAGGCCAGAGCGATTATCCCTATCTAAAATCGCACACCCGCTATAAGCCTCCCCGGCTTCTGTCTCATGAATCGCAATCGGGAGGTCCTGCCACGTATAGAGGTCCGTACTCACAGCATGACCCCAATGCACATGCCCAGCATAAGGCCCAAAGGGGTTATGCTGATAATAGAGATGGTAATATCGCCCATCAAAAATCAGCCCATTAGGGTCATTCATAAAACCCTTTGGAGGGGAGAAATGGATCTTAGGCCGATATTGTTGGTCCGCCACCGTCTCATGCACATGCTGAGGGACAGGTGCCGTTGCATTACCCGGCTCCGCATGGGCGTTATTAGGCTGAGCCGGTGCAGCGTTAGACCCGCCCCCCTCTGCTGCGCGCACTTTACCGCCCATAAAAGCCCCTGCTGCCAGAAATGATCCTAAAACCATACGTCGATTAACGGTCATTCTTTGACCTCTCCCTCGCTTTATTAGGGCATGACCCATCTTTAAGCTCGAAGGGAAAATGCCCTTTTAAGGCCCCTTCTTGCAAGTTGTTTACGCATCCCTGTGGATGAATCTTTAGACAGATGGTCTCCCCTTTTTGCTCTACACATTGGCAGCGCGGCTAATCTGCTCTACCGTCTTTCTCACCGCAATTCGCCTCGTTGCTTTGCAGGAGCCAGCCTTATGAGACGTCCCGACCCTTTTTTAATGAGCCTCATCGCCGCTGTCCTGTTAGCCTCCTTTCTCCCCTGCCCTCCCACATGGCAACCTTGGCTCTCCCGCTTAACATCACTGCTTGTTATTTTGATGTTCTTCTTCCAGGGAGCAAAGCTGCAACGCTCTGCTTTAGTTGAGAGTATCCGTAATTGGAGGTTACAAGGCAGCACGCTCCTCGTGAGCTTTGCGCTGTTCCCCCTCCTTGGTGTGGGGCTTTATGCGCTCTGCCATCTACTCTCCCCCACGGGATTTTTAGGCCCTGACCTCTGGATAGGGGTCCTCTTTTTATGCTGCTTACCTTCGACTGTACAATCCTCCATTGCCCTTACCTCTATTGCGCGCGGTAATGTCCCTGCCGCTATTTGTGCTGCGACTGTCTCCAATATCTTGGGGATTCTTTTCACACCGTTATTAACGAGCCTCCTCCTCCATCGCAGCCATGGCGGCTCTGGCGTGCAGACTGTCCTTAATGTCGCCCAAGAGCTTCTTCTGCCCTTTATTGCAGGGCAGATTCTACAACCATGGGTTGGTCCCATCGTGCGCCGCCATAAGATTCTTCTCTCTTTTTCAGATAGAGGCTCCATCATCGTGATGGTCTATGCGGCGTTTAGTGTTGCCGTGCTGCAAGGCTTGTGGCATCGCGTCCCGCTCCTCACCTTATTGGGGGTTGGGTTGGTCGATACACTCCTCCTCGCCCTTACCCTTACCCTCACCTTCCTCTTAGGCCACGGTATGAAGCAATCCATTGAGGATAATATCGCCCTGCAATTTTGCGGGTCTAAAAAATCGCTCGCCTCAGGGGTGCCGATGGCGAATGTTATTTTCCCTAGCGGGGCAGGTATTGTTGTCCTGCCTTTGATGATTTTTCATCAAATACAATTATTTATCTGTACTGTTCTCGCCCGCCATTACGCTAACCGCCCCCAATAGAGGTCACAGTGCCGCGCTCTTTTGCTAAATCCTCCCCCATTGCTGCTCTTTATATAGAACGTCTCCATGAGCATCTCAGCCTGACATCTATTGTACGGGAATACTTGCTCGAATTACTAAGCCGCCCCGCTGCCCCACCGACCTTGCAACATTGGATCACCACCATTTTGGAGCAAAATAAGGAGCAAGAACGGCAAATCAGCCATCGCCTCCGCCAACATGGGGAGAAACCACGCAACGAGTCCGATACATTATCGGGTCTGCTTGATACAGTGGTGACCTGCTTCCCCACAGGGGAACAGGCAACGCATCTATTAGGGGTCATGCTTGATATTGCAGGCTATCTCGCCCGCCTAAGAACATCCCTCGCCCTGCTCTTACTCTTAGCTGAGAAGCTCTCCTTGGCCGAGGATGCGGCCATCCTCACACAACTCCGCCATAACAGCCAGAACGCTTCCCGCAGTCTCAAAGAGGTTCTGCCTGCCCTTTTGGATGAACCATAAAGAAAAGGCACGCCCCAAAAGACGTGCCTTTCTCCGTATCATACGGCCTTAATCGTTAGGCCGTCACAGTCCCAGCGAGCAGGCCTGCGAGTGTACGGGCGAAGCCACTGGGGTCGGGGAGGGCCTCACCTTCCTGCACACGAGCGAGGTCCAGCAGAATACGGGCATGTTCTGCAACGCTCTCGCCCTTCTCCGCACGCTCTGCCAGAGCGCGAATGAGAGGATGACGGGGGTTAATCTCCAAGACCGGGGGCAGGGCGGGCATTTCCTGCCCAGAGCGACGCATAAGGCGTTGCATGGCTAAATCCGGCCCGCCTTCGCTGGCCAATACCACCGCACTCCCTGTCAGGCGTACAGTGCTGCGTACCTCCTTCACAGCCTCACCAAGAGCATCCTTCAGAGCGGGGGTTAGTTTTTCAACATTAGCTGCATCCCCTTGCTCCTCCGCCTCTAGAGCGAACTTCTCCAACTCACCATGAGCCTGCGCGACAGAGCGGAAGGTCTTGTCTTTGTAAGAATGAAGGCGGTCTGGCCAGAAGCTATCCACAGCATCAGAGAGCAACAGCACCTCCAACCCACGAGCACGGAAGCCCTCTAGCTGGGCGGAGGCCTTGAGAGCATTCAGATTATCCCCAACGAGATAATAGATGGTCTCCTGCTCTGGCTTCATCCGGCTGATATAATCATCCAGCGTTGTCAGTTCATCATCATGAGTGGAATGGAAGCGAGCAAACTCCGCAATCTCCTGCCGATGTTCGGAATCCTCCCATAGCCCTTCCTTAATCACGAGGCCAAAATTATTCCAAAAGCCAGTAAAGGCCTCACCACCTTCCTGCGCGCGTTTTTTAACCTCGCTGATAACACGTTTGGTCACCGCCTTGCGGATGCGTGCCAATACAGGGGTGGATTGCAGCATCTCACGCGAGACATTCAAGGGGAGGTCATCCGTATCAACCACACCTTGGACAAAGCGCAGCCAGTTCGGCACCAAATTGGCCTCATCCGTGATGAACATACGCCTTACATGCAGGTGAATCCGGCTCTCCCGGCTACTCTGCTCCATAAAATCGAACGGGCGCGCACCGGGGAGGAACAACAGAGAAGCAAACTCCACCGTGCCTTCGGCCTTCCAATGCAGGGTCGCATAAGGCTCATCAAAAGCGCGGGCTGTATGGCGGTAGAACTCAGTATAATCCTCAGACGTAATCTCGGATTTTGGACGCAACCAGAGGGCCTTGCCCTCATTGATGGTTTCTTCCTTCTCCTTACCATCCTCATCCGGCTCATGCAGCACGACTGGCCATGCGATATGGTCAGCCCATTTACGGATAATGCTGCGCAAACGCCACGGGTCTAAAAACTCCTCCGCATCATCTTTAATATGGAGGGTAATATCTGTCCCCGCATGCGCGCGCTCAGCAGGGCCAAGGCTGTAAGAGCCTTTACCTTCCGACACCCAGCGGGCAGCCACATCCTCCCCCGCCCGGCGGGAAATCACATCCACCTTATCAGCCACCATAAAGGCCGAATAGAATCCCACGCCAAACTGACCAATCAGATTAGGGCGGTCCTCCGGCTTGGCGTTGCTCAGCTTCTCTCCAAACGCTTTGGTGCCAGAGCGGGCAATCGTCCCCAGATTTTGGGTCAACTCCTCCGGGCTCATCCCCAATCCGTCATCAGAGAGCGTGATGGTTTTGGCCTTTTTATCCGCCTTGATATGGATAGACGGGGCCTCTGGCAGGGATAATGCAGGGCTCGTTAAAGCCTCAAAGCGGCGTTTATCCATCGCATCAGCCGCATTCGCCACAAGCTCACGCAGGAAGATTTCCCGGTCGGAATATAAAGAATGAACAACCAAATCAAGCAGCTGCCCGACCTCAGCACTAAAACTATGCTGCTTCATCTCCGCTGCATTTTTGCCATCACTCATGATGCGTTGCACTCCTCCAAAATGGCAGACTCCAAACAGGCTTCATCTTCGGCGGCCGCCTGCTCTACCGCAAAAAGATGGAGCAGATATGGGAGAGGCCTCCCCCGCTTTCAAGCATTCTTGGCAGCGTGAAAGGCCTCCAGCCTCATTATGGGGGCAGACCAACCGCCTTAGACGAGGCCGAGAGATGTCCCCTCATCCACCACAATGGCCGAGCCATGCATCGCCACAGCCCCGGGGCCAGCAAGGAACAGCACAACCGCCGCAATATCCTCAGGGGTGGAGAAAGTCCGCTTGCTGGGGTTGGCCTCTGCCACAGCCTGCAACGCCTCTGCCTTTGTGGGGTCGTTTATCAACGCATCATGCATGGAGGTCTTAACCCGGCCCGGCTCAACGGCATTAATGTTAATACCTAGCGGCCCAAGCTCTAAAGCAAGGCTACGCACAAGGGCGGTAGCCGCGGCCTTACTGGCAGCATAAGCGGCATAACCGGCAAAGCTGTAAAAGCCACAAATGGAGGAAATCGCCACAATCTTCCCCCCATGAACATGGCCTTTCTTACGCCGAATATAAGGGAGGGAGGCCTGCACAACATGCCACATGCCGCTGACATTAATGCTCATCATTTTATCAAAGGCTTCAGGTGTTTCATCCGTAATGGGTGTCTCAAAAAACACCCCGGCGGAATGAACCACGACATCCAACGTCCCTACCTTTGCGGCAATCTCTGCCAATAGGGCTTTTACCGCTGGGAAGTCCGTAATATTCACCCCATGAGCGCAGACGCGCACATCATGCCCAGCGGCTTTACCTGCGGCCTCAACAGCTTGTACGGCCTTTGTGTAGTCACGCTCCGGGCTGCTGCCTATCAGGATGAGATGGTCTCCCTCCTTCGCAAAGGCCTGTGCGATGGCAAGCCCAATGCCGGACGTACCCCCTGTGACTAATACATGTCTCGCATCTGCCATCTTCATACTCCCTTTCCGAACGTGACAACCATGATACAACCTTCCCTACCTTAGAACCAACTCCGAATCCCGAATGTAAAGCGCGCCTCGCTCGCTTTATCCCCACGGCGGCGGGCCATATGCCGCCCTTGGGTCAGGGGGGAATCATACGTCACGGCCACATAAGGGGCCATTTTGCGCCATAACTCATAGCGCAGACGCAACCCGGTATCGATATCCGCAAGGCCAGAGCCAATCCGCCGTTGTTTATCCGCTCGGCTATACAAATTTAACTCCACCTGCGGTTGAAGAATGAGACGATTGGTAAGAAGAATATCATAAGAGCCTTCAAACCGCCCAGCCACGCCTCGGTCACTAAAATACCCTGTCGCTTGGACCTCAAACTGATACAAGGCCAGCCCCTCTATCCCAACAGCTCCCCACGCACGTGTTGGGCCGCTATCAAGGTCTAACCTTACGCCACCTTGAAGGTTGAAATAGGTGGAAATCGCCCGGCTATAAAGAAGCTCTTGGTCGCCATCGCGCACCCGCCCTTTCGTCATAGTGCCCTCTGTTTTAAGCCAGAGGCGGTTATAATCACCACCATACCAAGCCTCACCATCCCACCGCAAAGATGACCGCCCACCCGCTTGATAGCGGCCTTCAAACTCATCCAACACACCATGAAACCACCGCCCTTGATCCATCCCCTGTAGATGATGGCCAATATCCACCACCGGCTCACCGGGCGCATCTACCGCTTTATGCACAAGGCGCGGCGTCTTTTTTACAGGCGCAAGCGGGGCGGCTTGCGTCTTATCCTGCTGAGGCCCCTGTTGAGGCGGTGCTTTTGG
Organism: Bombella sp. ESL0385; assembly: GCF_009725755.1. Taxonomy (GTDB): domain Bacteria; phylum Pseudomonadota; class Alphaproteobacteria; order Acetobacterales; family Acetobacteraceae; genus Bombella; species Bombella pollinis. The sequence goes on along the minus strand of NZ_WNIJ01000001.1, from coordinate 88,507 downwards.
GTTCGGCTTCTTAGCGGGCATGGTCATATCCGCCATATCCATGCCAGACATATCCATATCCCCCATATCTTCAGCATGAAGCGGCGTGACAGCGAGGCCCACCACAAGAGCAGCCCCTATCATTGTGATGTGTTTCATGACACCACCACCTCACGGAACATCCCCGTCTGCATGTGATACATAAGATGGCAATGATACGCCCAAACCCCACGAATATCCGCCGTTACAAGCACACTCATGCGGGAGCCGGGTTGGGAAATAACCGTATGTTTGAGCGGGCGATGCTGGTCATCCGCCCCAGTCTCCAACTCGCTCCACAGACCATGAAGATGAAGCGGATGTTCCATCATCGTATCATTAATGATGGTAAAGCGAACACGCTCCCCATAAGCGAGGTGAATCGGCCCGGATTCGGAATATTTCCGCCCGTTAAAGCCCCATATATACCGCTCCATATTGCCTGTCAGATGTAAGATAATCTCGCGTGAGGGCGGGCGTTGGTCCGGCGGAGGACGCAGGGCGATGAGGTCGCTATAAGCAAGGACGCGGCGGCCCAGCCCTTCCAACCCATCACCGGGGCTTGTGACGCGCTCTATCGGGTGAGCTGCAACATTTTGATTCTCCACATTCACAGGGGGCGGGCCGGGGTCATCAATCTCATCAGCCGGGGCGCGGGCAATGGTGGGGGGCATCGCCATCTTCGCGGCCCCGTTTTTCATAGGCATGGCCATGCCCATATCCACCATACCCCGCACAGGCCTGGGGTCCATCGCAGGGAGCGAGCCTAAAAGCCCCGCATGCGGTGTTAATGTCCCACGCGCATAGCCAGTACGGTCCTCACTTTGGGCAAAGATTGTATAGGGCTTACCCTCTTGTGGGGTGAGTAACACCGCATATGTCTCACCCGGCCCAATGCGGAACTCATCAAGATTAACCGGAACAACCGGATTCCCATCGGCCTCCACCAGCTGCATGGTAAGGCCGGGGATGCGGACATCAAATAACGTCATCGCCGCAGCGTTAATCACCCGTAAGCAGATGCGCTCACCGGGGGTGAATAACCCACTCCACCCCTCCTGCGCGGGCTTGCCATTCATTAAATAACGATACAACACACCACTTACATCGGAGATGTCAGTCGCGCTCATCCGCATATGCGACCATTGCAAGCGGCTCTTTAACGCAGCCCCTAATCCCCCAGCAGCACGGCTCTCCTGCGGCAGGGAAGCTATACTCCGTTGGCGGAAATTATAATAATCATCCTGCATCTTCAGATTAGCAACAATCTGCGCGGCTGAAACATCAGACCAATCAGAGAGGAGAATTGTATAATCACGCTCCGCTTTAGGCAGGAGAGAGGCCCCCGCAGGCTCGATAATCAATGCCCCGTAAAGCCCTGCGGATTCCTGATGGCCCATATGGCTATGGTACCAATATGTCCCACTCTGCTGAACAGGAAAGCGATATGTATAACGCCCCCGCGGTGGAATCCCAGCAAAGCTTAGCCCCGGCACACCATCTTGCGCACTCGGCAGACGGACCCCATGCCAGTGCAGAGCAGTCGGCTCATCCATATGATTATAAACATGGATGATAACCTCCCGCCCTTCTTGCCAGCGCAAAAGCGGGCCGGGCATGTGCCCATTCACGCAATAACCCACACCATGCTGCCCTGCGATATGCATCGTCCGGCGCGTGATGTGAAGCTCAAACTCCAAAGGTGGTAGCAAAGGCGCAGCTGAAGCGGCTTGCCGCCCCTTTGCCCGCGCACCTAACGGCGTGACTAGGCCCGACCCAGCCGCACCCAACCCCGCCAAAAACTGACGGCGTGGCACATGATAAGATGACATTATATATTACCTAAAAAGACACATCATGAACGGCTAAGCCTTCCCAGCTTCGCCATAAAACGCAGTCAAACAGGTAATAAAGCCGGAGGACGCCACGGCGCGGCCAATAATGAACGCGCTTTGATACAATCCTGATAAACAAGCAGCCTTGTGCCACTAAAGGACATAGGATGAAGCCCCTGGCCAGCAGGCCATAAACCTGCATCACACACGCTATGATGACCCTGACAACAGGCAGGCATAGCCCCTGTCTCCCGCCCTTCATGAGCTAAGACAGGCCCCGCCCTCATCACCGCTGCGCGCTCCATCCTCATCATAGGCGGCTCCATCCCATCGGCCATTGCAGAGGGCATGATAAAAGCTGGCAGCTGCATCAGCAGACACAACACCACCCCCATTATCACCCGCCAAAATGACCACATAGGCATGAGACGCCTTTTCTCCTTTTACAGACGACACCAGATTAGAAAGGTTCTTCCTTTTTGGAAAGACATTCCCTTAATCGCACTCTAAAAAAGGACCATCCCTCATGACGACTCCTCTAACCATCCCCGTTGCTGGCATGACATGCGAAGGCTGCGTGCGTGCGCTCACCCGCGTGTTAGAGGCCTCCCCCGCCATCAAACAAGCAACTGTCACGCTAGAGCCGCCACAAGCGCGTATTCTCTTTCAGGCTGCCCCACTCCCACAGGCAGAGATTAATGCCCTCATCCGGCAAGCTGGTTTTGAGCCCGCCTAACACAACATGCAATAACGTGGCGTATAATTCAGCACTGGCCCTTCTTCTATAAACAAGGCACAATAGGCCACGATGCCGCATCATGCCCGCCATGCCCCGTCTGCCCCCTCTCCTTCCCCCGTGAAGGACCGCTCGCCCTGCGCAAAAGCGCAGCATCAACGGCGGCACGCTCGGTTTGTCCATGGCAATATTATGCGCCATGTCATCACCATGGCCGGGACGGGGGCTATTGGGCTGATGGCCGTCTTTTTTGTCGATCTGCTCAATTTCTTCTATATTTCACATCTGCATGACCCTACCCTCACCGCCGCTATTGCCTTTGCGACCTCACTTGGTTTTGTCCAAGTCGCTGTCTCGCTCGGTATGTCCATCGGCCTTGGGGCCAATACGGGGCGGCTCATTGGGGCATGCCGCCATTTCCGTGCGCGGCGTCACGCCTCGGCCTTTCTCGTCCTCATGCTGGTTGTTACGACCGCCCTAGGGGTCACAACGGCGTTACTCGCTCACCCCCTCCTCGTCCTCCTTGGGGCCCGTGGGGAGGCCCTAAAACACGCCTCCCACTTCATGTATATCACCTCCCCTGCTTTACCCCTCGTCTGCTTAGGGATGGCTCTATCCTCCCTTCTCCGCGCTGTTGGGGATGCAGGGCGGGCAATGCGCGTTACCCTCACAGGGGCCGCTTGTACGGTGATTATCGACCCCATCTTAATCTTCGGCTTCCATTTAGGCTTAGAAGGGGCAGCTATTAGCACCGTCCTCTCCCGTTGTGTGATTTCACTAAGCGGGTTCCTTAATCTCCGCGGGCATGACATGCTCGAACGCCCCCGCCTAAAAATTATCCCCCATGCTAGCCGCGATATTGGCAGCATCGCCCTGCCCGCTATCGGCACGAATATGGCAACACCCATCGGCAATCTCATCGTCACCCATGCGATGTCCCGCTTTGGGTTGGAGGCTGTCTCTGGCCAAGCGGTGGTGGACCGCATGGTCCCTGTCGCCTTTGCCTTTGTCTTTGCCCTTACAGGCTCAGTTGGCCCCATCATGGCGCAAAATCTGGGAGCATGCCTGCCTCAGCGCGTCCAAGAGACCTTCCTTGCCGCCCTCAAACTCACCGCCCTCTGCGTAGGGTTGGATTGGCTCTTCTTCGCGCTGGGGGAGCCGCTTATTCTCCATCTCTTCCACGTCCAAGGTGATGCAGTCGGGCTTGTAAAGCTTTTCTGCCATTGGGCCGTGGCGAGCTATATGTTTGTCGGGCTGCTTTTTGTCTCTAACACCGCCTTTAATAATCTAGGCCACCCGCTTTATTCGACCATGTTTAATTGGGCGCGTGCCACAATTGGGACCATTCCCTTTGTCGCGATAGGCGTCCATTACGGCCCGCGGGGGGTCATGGTCGGCCAAGCCCTTGGCGTAACACTCATCGGCTCTTGCGCGCTCATCACGGCATTAACAGTGATTCGCCGTCTCCCCCAACGCCCCCAACGACCAACACGCAAGAGCCATACAAAACGCAAAGCCCATTAGGCCGCTGCTTGCGCAAAAACATCCCGGTAGAACGCCAATTCTCGCTCCAAAGACTCCGCTATAACCTCTGCCGAGCGAAAGCCATGCCCCTCCCCTTGGTAAATATGCAGCGATGAGGCAGAAAGCTGGCTCTGCAACGCCTCTGCTTGAGAGAGCGGTACGACGCGGTCCGCATCCCCATGGAGGAACAACACCGGCGCGGTGATAGCCTCCGGCCATGAAAGGGGCGAACGCGCCCGATAAACCGCCTCGCCCTCTGGCCAAGGGGCAATTAATCCATCTAAATAACAGGCCTCAAAACGGTGCGTCTCTGCCACTAAGCCGCGCAAATCCGTCACGCCATAAAGCGATGTCCCTGCTACAAAAAGAGATGAATGCGCAAGGGCGGAAAGGACCGTTAGCCCCCCTGCACTACTCCCCCGAATGACACAGCGTTGCGGGTCCACCCAGCCTTTATCCACCACCCCTTGCACCGCGCGACAACAATCTTGCACATCCAGCACGCCCCAGCGGCCATCTAAAGCCGCACGATAAGCGCGCCCAAATCCTGTAGAGCCACGATAATTTACATCCAGCACGGCAAAGCCACGGCATGTCCACCATTGCACCTTAAAGGAGAGGTCCGTCCGTGCTTGCCCTGTTGGCCCGCCATGGACAATCACCACCAGCGGGGGCTTACCCTGTACCGCCTCACAATGTGGCCCTTGGGCAGGGCGGTAAAATTGTGCATAAAGCGGCCCCGGCCCTTCCTCTACAGGGAAGCTCACCGTCTCTGGCACGGCAATATCAGCCGGGGTTACACCATCAGGCAACGCCCAGGCCTGCCGCACACATATACGCCCCTCTATCTCACTCTCTAAAGAGCCCATCATCACACAAGGCGGGGCATCTGGAGGGCTATTTAGCCACGCAAAATCTCTCCCCCCCTCCACAGGCACGGGCACATCATCGGGGACAGCCCCTATCAGCACATCCTTCCAGCCTGTTTGCGGGTGATAAAGCAACGTCACAGGCACACCATGACGCACCCCACGCGCTAATAATTGCCCCTCCGGCAACGCAGCGCAACATGATTGCCCAAACACCCATGCTGGCAAGCCTATCTCTGCCGGGGCGGGGGGTAAGGGCTGAGGCTGCCATGTCACCTCCTCCCCTGCGGCGTCAGCTTTGGCCTCAAAGGCAATGGGCGTCCAATGCCGGTTATAATCCGCGGCTGCATGCTCTGGCACCCCATCAGAAAGCGCATAAAGCCGCTCCCCCGCCCAAAACGGGCCCATCACGCTACAGGCCTGCCCCGCCCCACCGGCGAGGCACATTGTCCCTTGCGCGCCAGTGAGGTCCTGCACATACAGCCCGGTTTCCGTCCACGGCATATGAGGGTTCTGCCACGCAATAAAGGCTAAAAACCGCCCATCTGGCGATAAACGCGGGGCCATGTAAAAATCCGCCCCGCTTTGCAGGGAACACACCACCCCAGAGGGCATAACCTCCACAAGTTCAGCATGAATCACCCCATCAGGATGTTCCGCCTCCCGCACACAGACCAACCGCTCCCCTTGGAAGGCTAGGTCCGCATAAGAATAAGCAATGCCTCCCTCACCATAAGCCGCACCACATACGGGCTGCGCCTCTCCCCCTTGCACGCTGCGCCATAACCCGCCTCGCTTCTTATCGCTAAACACCACATGAATCGCCGTCCCATCATACATAGCGGCCCACGCGCCCCCGCCATAAACATGCATCTCCGTCCCCGGCTGGGCGTCTGGTGGGGTGAGGTCATGCAGGCTGCCATCTGGCGCACGCCCGACAATCACGCTACGCCCTTGCTCATCAGGCCGGCTCTCTTGCCATAAGACCCAGCCTTCTACAGCACGAATCTCGGCAAAATTGCGGGTTTTACGCGTCATCAATGCTGGGGTTACCCATGGATGCACCACACGAGATGAGCCTGAAGAACACCGCGCTGTCATAATATCTCTCCTGCATAAAACGCTCTTGCCTTGCTGTGAGCTCCCCCCTTATCGTGCTACCACAAAGCAAATGCACATCCCTCTTACAGGAAGCCCTTGCCCTGATACAGCATCTCTCCTCCTTTCTAGAACATCTGCCCCCCCTTTATGCGTATCTAGCACTCGGTGGCATTATTTTACTGGAAAGCACGGGCGTCCCCCTCCCGGCGGAGAGCTTGCTCATCTTTGCGTCCCTTTATGCTTCCCATACCCATCACCTCACGCCGGAAAACCTCATCATCGCGGCCATTAGCGGGGCTGTTATCGGCGATAATATCGGCTATCTGATTGGCTATCAGCTCGGTTATCGCTTGATGGAAAAGCACGGCCATAAAGTCGGCCTGCATTATGACCGCATCGTTTTAGGCCGGTATCTCTTTCGTCGTTATGGGGGGATTGGTGTGTTGGTCGGGCGGTTTGTGGCCTTCCTGCGTATTCTCATCGCCCTTTTAGCAGGGGCCTCGCGCATGCCGTGGCATAGCTTTACCTTCTATAACGCCTTGGGGGGCACCCTTTGGGGGTTGTGCTATGTCCTCATCCCCTATGAGCTTGGTAGCCAGATTGATAGCTTCACCGGCCCGGTCGGACTTGGCTTTGCCGCCTTTATGCTGAGCCTACTTGTCGGCTCCTTCTTCCTTCTCCGCCATCATGAAAAGACCCTCATCCGCAGGGCTCTTATTGATGAAAAACGCCTCAAGGCCAAAAAATCACGCAAACGCCCTTCTTTACGGAAGGATTCCTCTAAATGACAGTACAATCCCTATTTTCCCTCTTTAAGAGCAGCCTGAACCATTATTGCAATCACCCGTTTAATATCCGCAAACGAACAACACGTGCTGAATATTGGCCCTGCTTTATTATGGAGTTTACGCTCCTTTGTTCATTATTTTCTTTATTGATATTTCTATTTTATCTTTACAGCAGCAGCAATAACGGATTATATCTTATATTAGGGATTATACTTTACTTTATTTTGCTAATAAGCGGGGCTGTCATCACCATCCCCACCATCACCGCCCTCATCCGCCGCCTGCATGATACAGGCCGCTCCGGCTGGTGGCTGTGCATCAGCTTTACCATCATCGGCTATATCCCGTTAATCATCTTCCTCTGCCAAAAAAGCCAACCAACCGCTAATCGCTACGGCCCCGTCCCAAAGCAGCGGAAGTAAAGCACCTTACCGATTATAATGTTACGAAATAACTTATGTCACATACAGACCAACCAGAAGATGTCTCCAATAACCTACCCGAAGTAGCAGAATATTGGATACAAAAGCTTCTCGATAACGCTGATAAAGCCCCAGAAGATATTCATCTCTCTGATTTCGTGAAGGTATTGGAAAAATTACAGCCCCTTCAATCACCGGGAACCACCCCCTTTTTCCGTGGCCAAGCCAATACAGAATGGCTGCCACTCCCCGGTATTTTTAGAACTTACGAACTCGAAGAAAATGAGGATAACATCATCCATGAAGTCTTAGCCAACCAAGCGGATGAGTTTCGCTTTGATAAAACAACCTTTGAAAAACTCGTCCGTATGCAGCATTTCGGCATACCCACCCGATTGCTTGATATTACAAAAAATCCGCTTGTTGCCCTTTACTTTGCTGTAAACTCTGAACCTGATAAAGACTGTACTATTTTTGTATATTGTGAAGACTATATTGATCCTGTTCCTCAATATATTGATAATGAAATTATCTTCGAAAAAGCCATTAGCCTTGCCAATAGAATCTCTAACAAAGAATTGTTTTCGCATGAAATATTTCATAGAAACGTGAACAAACGCTTTAATAGATCAATTCACCTCCTCAGTAAAAAAAACATTATCAAGCAATAGAACGACCATACATTCAAATATATCATTAATAAATATACATGAAAAAACCTTCATGTTTATCTGTTTTGAGGATTATTGGATGGAAATTCATGAAAAACAATCTTATATTAAGGACGATTTCCCAGGGAATATGAAAAGTCTCTCAAACAAATATAATAAAAAATACCCTTTCCCATCCTTGTTACAACATATTAGACACGATAAACCTTTTTTTGAACCGCATATAGATTTAGCAATTCTTGATGAACCTATTATTGTCATCCCACCCAATACCAATAAACGGCTCATTGCCCAACAAGGGGCCTTTATTTTATTTGGTCTTAAAGCCCCAAAGAAAGACATTCCTCTTTATAAAACCATCCCATTAGGTATGAAACTTATAAAAATCATCATTCCCGCTAACGCAAAGGAAAATCTTCGTAGAGAGCTCGATTTTATCGGGATTAACGATATGACCTTATTCCCCGAACTCGAAAATACGGCAAGCTATATTAAAAAGAAGTACGCCCCCCCTAAAACACGGCGGCCCCGTGCCGATAAATAGCCGTTGCATCACATTAACACGCCCTTTATGTTTCTGGGCCATTAAAGGGGAGAATCCCTCTCCCTTGCTCATTTTCGAGGATAATGATGACTAATATGGTCAAGAAAAGATCGTTCTTTTTACAAAGCCTGCATAATGTCTTTAACAACTATGCTAAATTTACAGGCCGTGCAACACGTGGGGACTTCTGGTTTCTATGCCTCTTTACGTTCCTTCTTAAATTGTTTTGCGCTTCTATTATGATAATAATTGCACTTCATTTTTATGAAATATCTAAAATCTTATCCATCACACAGTCGATAGATGCTAGATTAGGAGCTGATTGTATTATTACACTATCCCTCTATGCGTACTTTGTCTTTCTCTTCTATATTCTCCTCTTCTCCCTTACGCTTCCTATCGTTACTACAAGCGTAAGGCGGCTGCATGATGTAGGCCGGTCTGGTTGGTGGTTGCTACTAACCCTTACGGTTGTTGGGACTATTCCGCTCTTTATTTTCTTCTGCTTAAAAAGCCAACCCCACGATAATGACTACGGCCCGGCCCCGTTAGCCTAACAGCACAATAGGGGGAGGCTTCCCTTCCCCCTATTAAGGCCGCACCACAATCATAATTACAATCACAATCATCAAAATGGTGGGGACTTCATTAGCGATGCGGTAAAACCGCTCGCGATGGTGGTTGTGCCCTTCGGCAAAGCCACGCCGCCATACCGCACAAGCCCCATGGAAAGCGAACATCCCAAAGAGGCAGACTATCTTCACCCACCACCATAAAGCCGACCAATCCACCACACCGGGGAGGGAGGCCATCAAAGCCCCGGTAAAAAACGTCACCACCATCGCAGGGGCCATAATCTGACGTTGCAGACGCCGTTCCATCAGGCAAAAGCGCGCATATTCTTCAGAGTTCGGGGCCATTTGCGTGTGATAGACAAATAAACGCGGCAAATAAAACAGCCCTGCCATCCATGAGACAAACGCCATAATATGCAGTGCGACAAACCAGCTAAGATGTGTCAGTAAAAATAGCTGCATTACCACCCCTCCCCAACGTTATTGTTGTAGTTCTGGAGCCAAAGCTGGCTCTAAAAGGGGAAGCACCTCATCCAAATGCTCTACCCGCACAAACCCCTCCACTGGCCAAAAGGGCGGCAGCGGATGGCTGGCAGGGCGCAGTAAAATGCACGACATCCCCGCCCGGCGTGCGGCCTCAGCCCCAGTATCGCTGTCCTCAATCACCACGGTTTGCTCTGGCCTGACACCTTCCTCAGCCGCGCCATGGAGATAGACAGCCGGGTCCGGCTTGGGGGCCCCCATATCCGCTGCTGAATGAATCCGCTCCGGTGCGAGCAGGCGGTCCATCCCTGTATGGCCAAACTTAGCCTCCATCTCCATCACAGAGGAGTTAGAGCCAACACGCACAGGGATATGGCGTTTCTTTAACGCTTCTAAAAGCGTAATAGCCCCCGCTATGGGCTCAACCCCCTGCTTCATCAAGGCCACCAAATTCGCATGCATTGTGGCATGTGTATCAGGGGGGAGGGGATGGCCAAGCTCTGCCTCCATCTCCGCAATAACCTGCGGCAAGGCCTTCCCTGCAAAGCGCGCTATGCCCTCCTCATCCGAAATATCCAGCCCGACCGAGCGCGCAAAACGCGCCGTGCCACGGCAAGCAGGGGCTTCACTATCAATCAGCACGCCATCACAATCAAAAATGACAAGCTTAATGCCCGCTCTTAAGGCGTCCTTCATGTTTTAGACGCTCCTTATTGTCTCAACTAATGTAGCAACATGCTCTGGCGGTGTGGTTTTTATCACCCCATGGCCCAGATTAAACACATGTGGCCGCCCTTTTAGACTATCACGAATACGGCGCGCTTCTTCCTGCAACGCCTCACCACCATTTAGCAAAATCATAGGGTCGAGATTACCTTGTAAGGTCACGCTTGGGGGGACCATCTCCGCCACTTTGGCCATATCGGCCACCGTGTCTAACGCTAAGGTGTTAATGCCCGTTTTCTCGGCATATTCCGCAACCATAACACCCCCAAGGCGAGGGAAACCAATCAACGGAACATCAGGGTAACGTGCGCGAATATGGGCAACAATCTGCTTTGTTGGCTCAATCACATAACGGCGGAAAGCCTCTGGTGGGAGAATCCCCGCCCATGAATCAAACAACATGACCGCTTCCGCCCCGGCCTCAATCTGCCCACAGAGCATCTCCGCCGTGCTGCGGGTCAGCAACGCCATAAGCTTATCAAACAAAGCCGGGTTCTGCTGCATCATCGCCCGAATATGGGCAAAATCACGAGAGCTACCACCCTCCACCATATAACACGCCACCGTAAAGGGGCTGCCCGCAAAACCGAGCAAGGTTGTCTCTGCTGGCAACTCCACCCGCAAGCGGCGCAACGCCTCCCGCACAGGGGCTACAGCCTCCATCACGCGGCCTTCATCCAGCCGAGCGAGGTCAGCTTCATCACGGATGGGCGTCATGACGGGGCCGCGCCCTTCCTCAAAGCGAAGGTCCTGCCCCATCGCCCAAGGGAGGATAAGAATATCGGAGAATAAAATCGCCCCATCCATCCCATAACGGCGGATGGGTTGTATGGTCAGCTCGACAGCAATCTCCGGCGTCATACAGCGTGTGAGAAAATCCGCCTGCTCTCGCATCGCGCGGAACTCCGGCAAATATCGCCCCGCTTGGCGCATCAGCCATACAGGCGGGGGCCATACAGCCTCCCCCTTTAACGCGCGCAAAAGCGGTTTGTGGCGTATTGTCTGCGTCGCTAGGCTTCCGCTTTGCTGCTGCGTCATGCTGCTTATCCTGCTCTCATATCCTAATATGTTGCTTATCCTTGCCTTGGAGAGGCGGCAAGCGTCAACTCTGGAATAACCGGACTTTCCTTAAAGCAACGCTTATAAGGCTATGATATTATAGCCTCACATCCCCCAACCAAAGGTGCCTTCATGCTCATCCTTGCCAGTGGTTCCGCCATACGCCGCCAACTCCTCCAAGAGGCGGGCGTGCCTATAACCACACATCCCGTTGCGGTGGATGAGGACGCCCTACGTCAACACGCCGAACAGGAAGGGCTTTCCCTCCGCGAGACAGCCCTCATCCTCGCCCGTGCCAAAGCCCGCGCGGCAAGCTCTGCCTTCCCTCATCGCTACATCCTCGCAGCAGACCAGCTTTTAGACCTAGAGGGCACAGCCTTTGCCAAAGCCCGCACAATGGAGGAAGCCCGCTCCCATCTCCTCACCCTTCGGGGCAAAACCCACGCCCTCCATACCGCTTTAACCCTATGGAAGGACGGCCAAGAATCGTGGGCGCATAGCGAAAGCCCCCGCTTAACTATGCGGTCTTTCTCCCCCGCCTTTTTGGACGCCTACCTCCATAAAGAAGGCACCGCCTTATTAGCCTGTGTTGGCTGTTATCGGATTGAAGGAATGGGGATTCAGCTCTTTCATCTCATTGAGGGAGGGCATGATGCCATTGCAGGCTTACCATTACTGCCCCTTCTCCATGCCCTGCGGGAGCGGAAGATTCTTCCCTCCTAACAATAATATTTTACGGAAAAAATAACTTTCCCTCTTGCCTTTTCTCCAATGAGGGGGGTATATCCCTCCCCACAGGCGCATTATGTGCGTTCTGATATAAATGTGGGGCCATAGCTCAGTTGGGAGAGCGCTTGAATGGCATTCAAGAGGTCGTCGGTTCGATCCCGATTGGCTCCACCATTTTCCTCTTAAAATAAGACACTTCTCCGAAGCCTTACCGTGCTGCCATCCTATTGATGATCGGTTCGCCTTATGCAGACGTTTCTTTTTGCTAAGAAAATGTTATTATATAACATTACCTACGGTCTCGGCTTGGATGTCCTGTATGTTTGTTCTGCGTCTTTTAGCGCATATACCGCGTTTTTTACGCCTAATCCTTAGCCTCCTTGCCATCCCCGCCTATGCCCAACAGCCCTCAAACGCCGCCCCCGCCCTGCGGCTAAGCTGTGTGGAAGCTGTATGGTGTGATATTGCCCAGCAAGTTGGCGGCTCTACGGTGCAAACTTACGCACTCATCCATAGTGAAGGGCTAGACCCGCACCATCTACAGCCCTCCCCCCTTATGGCCCAGCAGCTCGCGCAAAGTGATGCTATCTTGCTCAATGGGGCTACGTATGATGATTGGGCCAAGCCATTACATGCGGCCTCATCCAAGCTTTTTATCGCCGCCGATTATGCTGACTGGCATATAGGTGATGACCCACATCTCTTTTTCGACCTCCCCACGGTCCACAAAACAGCGCAGCGCATTGCGGAATGGCTCAGCACAAACAGGCCCCAAGCGCGCGCAGACATCAGCCAAAATCTTGCTCGTTTTGAGCGTGATGTGGCTCGCCTCTCCACTCAGCTAGAGCGACTTCGCCATGTCGTCCCTAACGCCCCCTTCGCCATGACCGAACCGGCAGGGGAACGCCTCCTTTACGCTGCGGGGCTGCATATGATTGATGAAGGCTGGGCTAGAGCCTTGATGAACGAATCCGGCCTCTCCCCGCGCGATACAGCCCAGCTTGAAACCGCAATTCAACACAAAGAGATTCGCTTCCTTGTACGCAACCCCGCCCTTGAGGCCCCCCAAGCCCACGCGGTGGAAGCCCTCACCCAACAAGCGCACATCCCCATCATCACGATCGGCGAGAGCCTCCCCGCTGGGCTGCATTGGCAGGACTGGCTAGGCCACATCCTCACCATTATAGAAACCACCCTCACCCAACAGGCCACACCATGAAGGAGGCTCATCTCTCTGCTCAGGATGTCAGCCTGCGTGTGGGCTCCCAGTCTATTCTCAACCACGCTACATTCGACCTCCCCTTAACGGGCCTAACCATCCTCCGGGGCCATAATGGGGCGGGGAAAACATGCGTCCTCCGCGCCTTATTGGGCATACTCCCCCACCAAAGCGGCACGCTCCTCCTCCTTGGCCACCCACCAGACGTTGCACGGCATCAATGTGGTTATATGCCCCAAAAAGCGGACCAAACGGCCCCGATGCTCCCCGTCATCAGCCATGTGAAGGCCTGCCTTAACGGCGCGCATTGGGGCTTTCCCTTCTCTAGCAAAACCACCCGCCATCACGCCGAGACCCTCCTAAGAGATGTTAATGCGCTCCCCCTCGCCCATCGCCCGCTAGGCTGCCTCTCTGGCGGGGAGAGGCAACGCATCGCCCTCGCCCAAGCCCTCGCTAATAACCCTAAACTCCTCATCCTTGATGAGCCTTTCGCCGCTTTGGACACACAAAACCATAAGGCGTTGCTCCAGCTTTTTGGGCAATTATACCAACAGCGAGGGGTCAATATCCTCATCACCGCTCATGGCCCTTTAGAGACAGCCTCTCTCCCCCTGCCTGTGCGTGAGGTGACGTTAGCAAGAGGGCACATCCATGGTTGAGCCATCCTTTCTCGCCTTCCCCTTTATGCAACATGCTTTTATTGGCTGTTTTCTCGTCTCGCTCCTCGCAGGGAGCTTAGGGTGGTGCCTCCTCCTCCGGCGGCAAGCTTTTGCAGCCCATGCCCTACCCCATATCGGCTTTAGCGGGGCCGCAGCGGCTGTGTGGCTCCATATCTCCCCTTTATGGGGAATGATTGCCACCAGCATGTTAGGCGGGGCCTTTATGGGCCATGAGGGACGCAGCAAACATCATCCCGCCCAGCGCGATATGATGACAGGGCTTATCCTCGCAGCAAGCCTCGGTATAGGGGTGCTATGCTTGCATGAGGCTAACGGGGCTTCCTCCCAAGCGACCACACTCCTCTTTGGGGATGTTTTAGGCTTGGACCTCCCAAGCTTGGGCATCCTTGCTCTCCTCACCCTTCTCTGCCTTGGAGGGCTGGCACTCCTCTGGCGGCCCTTGCTCTTTATCAGCATGGCCCCCAGCCTAGCGCAGGCACAAGGCCTCTCCGCCTCTCGGCTTGGGCAGCTTTTCCTCCTCCTCGCCGCCTTAGCCTCTGCCGCCTGTGCTGAAATTGCCGGGGCGTTGCTCTGTTTTAGCCTCATGATCGGCCCAGCAGCGGCGTCCTTAAAACTAGGGCTTTCCCCCTTTAAGGGGATTCTCTGCTCTATCCTCGGGGCCTTACTCCTCTCTTGGGGAGGGCTGATCCTCTCTTGGTATAGCGATATTCCCCTCCCTTTTTGGATAAGCTTGGGCGGGGTTGGGCTTTATGCTCTAGCCAGCTTTCTCAAACGCTCGTTTTAGAAATCTTGCAGACCCATCAATTTCCAATGGAAGACGATAAGGAGCATAACGATAACGACATGGAATAAAATCAAGCATTTGCCATCTATGACAAACACCTCATTATTGCCCTTAGGCCACACAGTACGGACGAACCTGCCCAAACGTGTTAGATTAACGGGCCCTGCTGTGGCTTTCATCGCTCTTTATCCTTAATCCTAGCTCGTACTCTGACCTTAACAGATTCATCCTACTTTATAAATCATCTCTAAAAGCAAAAGGTGATTCATCTCCCTTCCGGCCCATAAAAATGCTAACATTTACGCAATTTATGCAACTTCTTCTTGAGGCTTGTTCCGTTCCCGGCTATGCGCCCTTATCGTAAGGTAGCGATTTACCCGTGGGCAATATCCATACGGGGGTCGTTGTATGTTCATTGAGCCAATGAGGTTTACGTGCCGCAGCCTGCCATGCCAGACCCCCAAGAGCATTTTCTGGATGGGCCAGAGCTTCCCTCTGGGGTTACGCGCTTCTGGTTGGTCCGCCATGCGATTGTTGAAGCCAACGCACGCAAGACCATGTATGGCTCGCTTGATGTCCCCCTTTGTACGCACCACCTTACCAGCCAAAAGGCTGCCTACCATGCCTTAGCACGCCGCCTACCACATCAGGCCCTATGGTTTTCCTCCCCTCTAAAGCGGGCTCAGCAAACAGGCCATACCATCCAAAAAGCCGGGAAATTATCGATCCCCCTTACCATTGACCCCGCCTTTGCCGAACAATCTATCGGACAATGGAACGGGACCCCTCATAAAGACTTCCCTGCCTTGCTCAGCAAGCCCACCGGTCCCTTTTGGTCTATCGCCGCTGATGAATGCCCCCCAGAGGGCGAAACCATGCTTGATGTCCGCCACCGTGTTGGCCATGCGCTTAATAAACTCGCCCAACAATATGCGGGGCGAGACATGATTATCCTCAGCCATGGGGGGGCTATTCGTATGGCCTTATCGCATTGCCTTGCCATCCCTGCTGAGACAGCTTTGCGCTTTTGCATCCAAAATCTTTCTCTCACCATCATCGAGCATATTGCCGGACAATGGCGCGTTGTTACGATCAATGAACTACCAGATTTCGGGACCAACGCAGCATGAAGGGTCTATTTAGCGATGATCTCTTTCGTGTTGTTCTTAAAAACGCAGGTAAACTCGGCTCTACCAAATTAATTGGGGCCATCATCGGACTACTCGCCCTTGTCAGCACCGGGCGTACCTTGCACCCGCATGATTTTGGTGTCCTCACCCTTATCGCCTCTTATATCGAAACTATCGCCGCAATGGGGCAATTCCAAAGCTGGCAAATTGTGTTGCATTATTCAGCCATCCCTTGGAAGAAAGGGGAACGGACCATGGTGCAAAACAGCATTAACCTCGCTATTGGGCTTGATATATGCGCCGGGTTACTCTCCATGGTCCTAGGAGCGTTAGCCTTCCTCTTTTTTGGGAAGATGTTAGATGTTCATGACCAACACACAGCCCTTGTTCTGCTTTATTGTACCTTAATCCCCGGCCTTGGCAGCACTGCCCCTTATGGTATCCTCCGCTTATTCGACCGTATCGACCTTGTCTCCCGTCAGCAGCTCATCACCCCTGCGGTTCGCGCGTTAGGTTGTCTCTTAGCGTGGTTAAGTGGCACAAAATTAACAGGCTTTGTCATTGCTTGGTATTGCGCCACATTAGCGGGGCAGCTTTACCTATGGGGGACAGCTCTCCTTGAGCTAAAACGCCATGATTTGCTCGCTACTTTAAGACCCAGCATCATTAAAGCCTCCCGCCAAATGCCCAAAGGGCTATGGGGCTTTGTCTGGACAGCCAGCATCACCACACTTTTAGAAACCGTATGGGAGCCTATCAGCAAATTGCTTGTCGGACGCATTGTCAGCACCTCCGCAGCGGGGCTTTATTCCCTCGCAATGGAGTTTTTAGACGCTGTCCAACGCCCAGCCAAACTCCTTGAGAAAAGCTATTACCCTGAAGTCGTGCTGATGGACCCACGCACCCCCGCCCCGTGGAAGCTTGCCCTGCGTACAAGTGCCCTCTCCGCCGTTTTTGGCCTTGTCGCTATGCTCATTGTTTATCTTGGCGGCAAACCTGTTATCAGCATCTTCGGCCATCGTTTTGGCGATGCTGCAACCTTGATGATGTGGATGTCCCCCTCCCTTGTCTTTTTTACCGCAGGGCTGCCGATGGAAGGCGTCCTCTATACCGCGGGCCGCTCTCATTACATCATGCTCGCCCAGCTTTGCTCTGTAATATGCTACGTCCCCTTACTCATTTATCTAGGCAATCATTACGGGCTTAATGGGGCAGGGCTGGCCTATGCGCTGGGAATGTTCCTCGCTACACTCATTACATTCGCCATTATGGGGGTTACCTATCTCCGCCGGCATAAAATCATCCTCCCCCATGAGCGCGAAATCCGGCAGGCCTCCACTGCATCACCCCCGCCTCACGCATAACCAACCCCCTAAGGAATTATTTGTGCCCTTCTTCCCCTTCTCCCGTAAGGCAAGCCCACGCCATTACCCCGCTTTTCCACAAAATATGTTCGATACCGTCTTTGAGCATATCCTCTTAGATGATGTCCCCCACCCTACAACGCCACTCCCAAAGGATGTCCTTCCCCTTTGTACAGCACAAGAAGTAACCGAGGGTTATAACCTCTGCTGGCAATTGCTTGAGGATGGGGTGGACCGTAAAGCCTTCCGCCGTTTAATCCTCAAAATCGCTTTCTCCGGCCAAGCTGATGAGGAAGAACGCCTCTCTTTCAAATATGAGCGTGCTAAGTTTAAGCATATGCGGTTTGCATGTGCTAATTTTACACGCAAGCACCGCTATCCCTTATTGCTCCACATCGTCACCATCATTATGGGCAATATGCAGGACGCTTTTAAAAACCACCAACGCCGCTCGACCTTAATCCTTGGTCTTATCCTCTGGATTGCGTTATCACCAGCCTATTATTGGCTCATCGCAGCCCCACTTACCTCATGGCGGGAGGATAGTGCTACTGGCATCCAAGCGTATCAAAAACGAGAAAATACCCGCCTCGCTAAGATGGTTGCAAAATTAGAGGCCACAACGGGCCATGAGTTCCATGTCGTCCGCAAAATCATCAGCCGCCGTGTCGCCTTTAATGATACGCTACGCACCATTCGCCCCTCGCATGAGCTAGACCAACTCTCCGAGTATTTAGCGACAATCAACGGCATGATGGGCGACCTGCATGACCATCTCATCGAGAAAAAACTAGACGGTACGCAAAATTATAAGCGCGACCGCTTCCAATCTCCACAAGAGATTCCCCAGCGCATCCGCGCTTTTCTCAGCCGTTCCCCCCAATAAGAGCCTTTAGATAAGGTTATGCTTACGTAGCAGAGTGACCACTTGCTCCTGCACGGCTTCGTATGATTGCCGTGCATCAATCACCTCTAGCTGAGCATGATTAAAGGTAATCTGCGGCATGAGTGTTGCTTTTGCCTGCATGGCCTCTTTGTCATGGTCTGGCTTGCGCTGAAAGGCCGTCTCCGCATCCACATCCAGTAAAATCACAAGATCCGGCTTAAATTGTGCAATTTTGCGATAAAGCCCGCGCTCCAACCATGCGAGGAGTCGAATAAAAGGATTATGGCTATATGCAGTAGAAAGACCCGGCCCATCACATTGATGACCGGAAATCTCCGCTTGAGGGTACCGGTCCGTTACCACGAAGAACCCAGCCTCCACCGCCCGCTTTACCCGCAAAAACCGCCGATACCGGATCGCAGAGAAGGTAAACATCACAATCGCGGTTAGCATACCGGGGATTTTCTCCCCCTTTGTGCGCGCTTTTTTAGCCTTGCTATTCAGCTTCTTCTCCACAGCAGGGCCAATAAGTGGCAAACGACCAATCCGGCGGCCTAAATCCCCAGAGCCTAAGCCAAGATAGCCATAGCGCATTGGTTTTTCAGTGGCGAAATGTTCCACCAAATATTCACTAATGCTCGATTTGCCAGAGCCATCACACCCTACCAAAGCCACCAATATGCCTGCCCGCCGGCCATTTTTATGGCTCGACCTATCTACTCGCTGCGTGGCGGGAGCAGGGTAAAGGGCTAGCACCTTCCTTACAGTCTCCTTCGCTTGGGTGAGTACCTCTGCCAAAGGGGCGGTGGCATCAATATCCACAATCGGCGCACCGGCAAACTCAACTTGGCTCAAATCCTCAATCTTGCGCGCAAGCTTATAAGGCACATGGTCCGGTTTACGCTGCAACGCTGTAGCCAAATCCACATTTAAACGAATCACCACATCAGGCCGAAAGCGCGCCATACGGCCATAAAGGGCTCGCTCTATCTTGCTAAATAAGCGCATCCCCATACCATCCCGGTTCAATGCCGCGAGGGAAGGGCCATCCATAGGGCCGGGAACGACATTTTGTGGGTAACGGTCCGTCAAAATAGCCAAGCCACGCTCATGCTTAACACGCATGCACCCAAAACGCACAATACGCCGCATAGAGAATATAAAACTGCAGATCGCCGCTAATGCGCTTGCTTGCTTGCCAGACTGCGTTCTTGCGGTTTCCTTCTTGGACTTACCCCTTACATAAGGGCCAAGAAAGGGTACAGAATCCAGAGCACGGCCAAAATTACCAGCCTGTTTGCCTAAATGACAAAAGGCTGTTGGCCGCTCTGCCCTTAACTGCGCCAGCAAAGCCTCCCCTATTGTGGATTTCCCACTTCCATCACACCCAACCAAGGCTATCACTGGCTGGTGCCGTCCCTCAACTGGTTGGGGCATGAACTCGCTTACACGCATAGCACTCTCATCGTTTTTAATGCGTCTATCATAGCCTGTCTTGCTCCTCCATAACAGGCTTATGATAAACTCGCCCGCATAAAGTGCCTCATAATAAATAGGCTTTTTTAACAAATGGTTATACGCCCTACGGTCCTACTTCTACCAAGACCTCATAACTGTTTTTATTTATTTTATAAAGCAATCCCATAACGCCGCGCGCACCACACCATTACCGTATAAAGTACGATAGTCATAACACATCCCACAGCCAAGCTGCCCCAAAAAGGCCAATCACGCCTCAATAACGCCGGAATAAGCAAAAACATGGGGAGAGAGGGCAGGACGTACCAAAAGGTGGCCTCACTATGGGTTTCCATCATCGCCCGGTCAGGCTTTTCTACCCACAGAAACATCATCCCCAAAACAGAAACAAGCGGGAGTGAAGCAATCAACGCACCAAAAGCAGGCAGACGCCGCCCAACTGTAGCAATAGACGCTATCAAGATAGCGGAAAGAATTGTTTTAAGGAGGAACGGAGCCATAAACATCCTTCATCATGCAGGAGAAAATGGCCGATTGTGGTGGGCACACTAGGGCTCGAACCTAGGACCCGCTGATTAAGAGTCAGCTGCTCTACCAACTGAGCTATGTGCCCACAATCGCTAACCGATGCCCTTCCTCTATCAGACCACTGCTAAGCGAGCAAGGGCTTTTACGCCATTCCTGACAAAAAGATTACATTTTAGCGTGTAAGATGCGCCATCAAGGCCTCAAATTGCTCTAACGAGGAATAATTAATCTTCAAAGAGCCACTTTTGCCATTAAACCGTATCTGCGTTTTCAGGCCAAAGCGCGCTGATAAATCCTCCTCCAAACGTGTGATCTCTGGGGCGGGGTGCGCTGCTTTAACCGCGGCCGACTCTGCCTTATTCAACCGCGCAACCATATCCTCCGTTTGCCGAACATTCAGCCCCTTGGACAGCACCTCCGCCATACCCGCTACAGGCTCAGGATGGCTTAATAAAGCCCGTGCATGGCCAGCACTTAAAGCCCCCTCGCGCAACTGAACCAACACAGGCTCGGGCAAATTAAGCAAGCGCATTGTGTTTGTAATATGCGAGCGAGACTTCCCAATCGCCCCAGCAAGCTCCTCTTGAGTCAGGCTATAATCCTGCAACAAACGCTGCAATCCCATGGCTTCTTCCACCGGGTTTAGGTCCGAGCGTTGGAGATTCTCCACCATGGCCGCGGCCATAGCATCGGTATCATCAAGCTGACGAATATAAACGGGCACCTCATGCAGACCCGCCTTTTGTGAGGCCCGCCAACGGCGTTCCCCCGCGATGATTTGATACCGCCCCTTATGCTCTGGGTCTGGTCGCACCAAAATAGGCTGAATCACCCCGCGTGAGCGAATGGAATCCGCAAGCTCGGCCAAACGCTCCTCATTCATATCCCGCCGCGGCTGAAACGGGCTAGGGGAGAGAAGGTCCACCCCCAAACTCCCCGGCTGAGATGGTGCACGGGCCTCTGTTTGCGGGGCCCCCGCACGCGCTAAATCAGGAGCTTGGTCTCCCAGCAATGCAGCAAGCCCACGCCCTAACTTACGCGATGATGGTGATGCTTTTTTTGCCATGATGCTCAGCCTTTCTTCTTCAGCCGTTTTAGCAGCTCATCCCCTAAAGCTTCATAAGCCTGCGCCCCGGTAGATGAGCGGGCATAATCCAACACAGGCTGACCATGGCTTTGCGCCTCGGAAATACGAATATTGCGCGGGATGACCGTCTTAAAGACTTGCTCCCCAAAAAAGCCGCGCGCATCTTCTGCCACAAGGGTGGAGAGATTATTACGCGTATCAAACATCGTCAGTACAATCCCTTCTAAATGAAGGTCCGCGTTAAAAGCCAAACGCACACGCTCAATCGAACGTACAAGCTGACTAATCCCCTCCAAAGCAAAGAACTCACATTGCAAAGGCACTAACACACTTTGCGCCACAACAAGGGCGTTTAATGTCAGCAACCCAAGGCTTGGGGGGCAATCAATTAAGATAATATCGTAACGATGTAGTAATGGTTGTAGTGCATCCCGTAACCGATATTCCCGCCGGTCTTGGTCGATCATCTCCAGCTCGGCCCCAGCAAGGTCGGCATTTGCGGGCATGACATCCAGCTTTGGCACCACGCTTTTGCGGAGGAGCGTCTCTGCGGGCTCATCCTCCAACAAGGCACCATATGTGCCACGGCCACGCTTATCATACTCTAAGCCAAGGCCTGTTGAGGCATTGCCTTGGGGATCAAGGTCCACCAACAAGACACGCTTACGCCGCGCAAGGGCAGCTGCCAAGTTCAGGCTGGTTGTTGTTTTGCCCACGCCACCTTTTTGGTTGGCAATGGCGATAATATGCACAGTGTGAGAGGAAGGCTTAGACACGTCTAAAATCACTAATCTTGAGAAGGACCCCATCGGGGTCTGTATGGCTAGGGAAGCTATTATATAGCATGTGCCAGTCAGAGCGGGCTTTGGTCAACTCATCTGGCGTTTTTCTTCCCTTTAAAAACAAACAATAGCCATCCTCTTTTAACAAAGGCCGCGCCCACGTTAAAAGTTGGGGCAGGGGGGCAAGGGCACGAGCGGTGATAATATCGGCAGGCTCTAGCACAGCTTGCTCGATCCGTTTTGCCAGCACACTAACACGCGCCCCACATTCCCGCGCGGCCTCGCGTAAAAAGGCGCATTTGCGTTG
Source organism: Bombella sp. ESL0385 (assembly GCF_009725755.1). Taxonomy (GTDB): domain Bacteria; phylum Pseudomonadota; class Alphaproteobacteria; order Acetobacterales; family Acetobacteraceae; genus Bombella; species Bombella pollinis. The sequence goes on along the minus strand of NZ_WNIJ01000001.1, from coordinate 66,181 downwards.
GTCAGACTCAATTAGCGTAACAGGATTACCCGTTGCTATAGCGACAATCAAACCGGGAAAGCCCCCGCCTGAGCCAAGGTCAGTTATCCTTGCCCCTTCAGGCACATACGGCACAAGTTGGAGACTATCTTCAATATGCCGCTGGCGAAGATGGGCAATATCTTTAGGGCTTACAAGGTTAATTTTCTCATTCCAGCGCGTTAAAAGCTGGGTGAAGTGAGCGAGCTTCGCTTCAGTTTCATGTGAAACATGGTGCATTAGGGACGGCTCCTCATATAAGCCAGCAGCGCAATCAAAGCCGCAGGGGTAACACCACGCACACGCCCAGCGGCTGCAAAATCAACCGGGCGGGCTGCACTTAATCGCTCTTGCATCTCTTGGCTTAGCCCCCCAATCGCCCCGTAATCCAAATCCTCCGGCAAACGAAGGGAAGCCTCACTTTTAAGTTGCTGAATCTCCCGCTCTTGCCGGCGCAGATACCCCCCATAGCGGGCCTCTGTTTGCACATGCCGCCCAATGCGCAACGGCAAAGCCGCAAACCACGGGGCAAGCTGAGCAAGCTGTGCTTCATCAGCTTGTGTGGCTAATACATCCAGCAAGCTGCGCCGCCGCCCATCTTGGGAGACCTCAATCCCATGTGCGCGCAAATCTTGGGGCAGAAAAACCGGCTGACGCGCCTGCTCCATCGCCGCCTCAATCTGACACACCGTATCCTTAAACGCAGCCTCACGCTCTGGCCCAACACAGCCAGCCTCAATCGCCCTCGGAGTGAGGCGTAAATCCGCATTATCTGCCCGCAATAACAAACGATATTCCGCCCGTGAGGTGAACATCCGATAAGGCTCGCTAATGCCATGGAGGGTGAGGTCATCAATCAACACACCAAGATACGATTCCTCCCGCCCTAATGTAAGCGGCTCCTTCCCCCCTACAGCGCGGGCCGCATTCAGCCCAGCGAGCAACCCTTGCGCCCCGGCTTCCTCATACCCTGTTGTCCCGTTAATCTGCCCAGCCAAATACAAACCGGGAAGGGCTCGTAACTCCAAAGAAGGCCTCAGCTCTCGCGGGTCCACATAATCATACTCCACCGCATAGCCGGGTGTGACGATGCGCGCTTGCTCCAACCCCGGCATAGAGGCAATCATCAGCTCTTGGACCTCCGCTGGGAGAGAGGTGCTAATGCCATTAGGATACACTAAATCCCCACCCGGATTGCCCGGTAGGGCCTCTGGCTCCAAAAAGATTTGATGACTATCGCGCCCAGCAAAACGAACAATTTTATCCTCAATAGACGGGCAATAACGCGGCCCCCGCCCGGTAATCTCCCCCCCATACATGGCAGAGAGATGGAGATTTTCCTCAATAATCTTATGGGTTTGTGGCGTTGTTTGGGTAATACGGCACGAAATCTGCTTATTCGGCAAAGAGGTGGTGAGTGTACTAAATGCCTCTGGCTGCACGTCTCCCTCATCAGCAGGCAGGGCCTCCCAGTCGATACTCTCGCGGGCAAGGCGCGGGGGGGTGCCCGTTTTTAACCGCCCCATCTTCAACCCCAGAGCCTCCAACCGCTCACCGAGCATCGTCGCAGGGGCATCCCCAATACGCCCCGCTGGTCGGCTCACCCGCCCTGTATGAATCACCCCCCGCAGGAAGGTCCCGCTCGTCAACACAACAGCCCCCGCCATAAAGCGGCGGCCATCCTCACACACCACACCGCGCACATGACCTTGCTCGACAATCACATCCCCCACAGCCCCGGCAAGTATGGTCAGATGAGGGGTTTGGGCCAAAAGCCCCTGAATCGCCGCCCGGTATAAGGACCGATCCGCCTGCGCACGCGGGCCATGCACCGCCGGCCCTTTGGAGCGATTAAGCAGCTTAAAATGAATTCCCGCTTGGTCCGCTGCTTTGCCCATCAGGCCATCAAAGGCATCAATCTCCCGCACGAGATGGCCTTTACCAATGCCCCCAATCGCTGGGTTGCACGACATGCTGCCTATCGTGTCCAGCTTATGGGTTAAAAGCAATGTGTCTGCCCCAAAACGGGCCGCGGCGGCGGCGGCTTCCGTCCCTGCATGGCCGCCCCCCACGACGATAACATCATAGCGTTGCGTATGTGATGTACTCATGCCGTAATGTTACTTTCCTATACAAAACTGGCCGAAAATTGTATCGAGCAGGGCCTCTACATCCACATGGCCTGTCAGCCGCCCTATAGCCTGCATTGCTAAGCGCAACTCCTCCCCGCGTACCTCCGGCCATGAGGCCTCCAACGCATGGGTAAGATGCTGCTGCGCCTCCTGCAACCCTGCACGATGGCGCGCCCGCGTTAAAGGCGGTGTGCCACGTTGTGCCATAAGCGTGGCAAGATGTGCTTTTAGCCATTCACGCAAGGGGGTTAAACCGGCCTCATCCTGCGTATGCACCCCAAGTTCACCTCCCTGAGTCGGCGTCAGGTCTGTTTTGGTGCGTAATTTTACAGCATGAGGGGCGAGCAAAGGCGTCTCATCCCCCGGCCCGACGAGATGAAACAATACATCCGCCTTCTCCACATGCTGCATGGTCCGGCGGATGCCTTCAGCCTCAATCTCATCCTCTGTCTCGCGTAGCCCTGCTGTATCAATCAAGCGAACCCGAATCCCCTCAATCATCCACTCAACACTTATCGCATCCCGCGTTGTGCCAGCTTTTTGCGTCACGATGGCTGCATCCTGCCCACTAAGAGCATTAAGCAAACTTGACTTCCCGACATTTGGGGCCCCAGCGAGAACAATCTTCAACCCGTCCCGCACAATCTCGCCCCGCTCATCAGCAAGATGAGCCTGCATCTCCTGCGCTAAAGCCCGACACTCTTCTATAAGGGCACCCTCCACCTCTGGGGGAAGCTCCTCATCGGGGAAGTCAATCAACGCTTCCTGTTGGGCTAAAATCTGCCGCAATCGCGCTGCCCATCCTGTATAAAGCTGGCTTAATGCCCCATCAGCTTGCCGCAAGGCTTGATGACGCTGCGCTTGTGTTTCCGCCTCAATTAAATCCGCAATCGCTTCCGCTTGGAGAATATCCATCCGCCCCGCTTGGACAGCCCTGCGGGTAAACTCCCCCGGCTCAGCAGGGCGGCCACCAAGATGCACAAGAGCCTGCGCTACGGCCTCTATAATCGCCGGGCCAGCATGGAGGTGCAGCTCAAAACTATCTTCCCCTGTATAAGAGCGCGGCCCCGGCAACCATAAGATAAGGGCATGGTCTAACACATCCCCCTCATATGTTAAGGCCCGCACGCTAGCGTGACGCGGCGGCGGTAAAGCCCCGCATAATGCCTTCAAAATCTTACCACTCTCCGGCCCGCTTACCCGCATAACCGCAATCGCCCCCTGCACGGGGCCTGTCGCTATAGCAAAAATTGTATGAGTGGATGCGCCAGATATGTTCATGCCGCCTTTCATACAGCACTCCTGCCAGAAAAGCAGCGTTTTGTAGAAAGAATTGACGCTCATCGCTAAAACAGGCAGCTTAGAACTTATGCCACAGCTTTCTTTTCATTCCCCCCTAGGTGCCCTCACTCTTAGCGAAGAGGACGGGCGCATCGTCTCCCTTGATGAAGGCTGGGGACGCGACCAGAGTGAGACCCCGCTCCTGCTTCAGGTACGAGACATGATGCAGGATTATTTTGATGGCAAAGCGGTGGATTTCCAATCCATCCCGCTCATGCTGTGTGGCACAGCCTATCAAGAGCGCGTATGGGCTGCCTTACGCACAATTCCCCATGGCCAAACCCGCAGCTATGCCGAGCTAGCCCGCAGCATCGGCGGTAGCCCGCAATCCATCGGCCAAGCCGTGGCGCGCAACCCGTTGCTTATCCTCATCCCCTGCCATCGCGTATTGCCCTCTCATGGCAAAAACTACGGCGATTACAGCGGCTTTGACGGAGCCGAGAGCAAAGCCTTCCTGCTCGACTTAGAGCGTGAGATACTCACCCCGTAAAAACGGGCTATTATAAAACATACCCTATAAGCTCCATACAAAATTGTAATAATAGCTTTTTCGTACCTGCCTCATCCGCCAAAAACAGGCATTTAACAAGTACCGATATCCTTTACATAAACAATACCTATCACAGAAAAAATAAAACCAATTTTATAATGTCTCATAAGTCCAATAACGAAAAATATGAAGTCTTCCTAATTTAACGGAAAGGAACGATTATTTATGGTTACCGACCATAATATACCCCTGATAATCGCACGAATACAATTTGCACTTACCGTTGGCGTACATATAATATTTCCTGCATTTTCAATCGGACTATCTGTTTTTCTCACATTCCTTGAAGGGATGTGGTTAAAAACGACTGATAATCGTTATTTAAATCTCTTTAAATATTGGTTGAAGGTCTTTTCAATCGTCTTTGGGATGGGTGTCGTCTCCGGGATCGTTATGGCTTACGAATTCGGCACAAACTGGGCTAGATTCTCTGCCAAAGCAGGACCGATCACCGGTGTTCTACTCTCCTATGAGGTTATGACAGCCTTCTTCATGGAGGCAGGCTTCCTTGGTGTTATGCTTTTCGGGCTAAACCGAGTTGGGCGCAAAATGCACTTCTTTGCCACTTGTGCTGTCACCACGGGAACACTCATCTCCATGACATGGATCCTTGCGTCAAACTCATGGATGCAAACCCCGCAAGGCTATATCATCGACCCTAAAACCGGCCATTTTTTACCAAAAGATTGGCTGGCCATTATTTTTAATCCGTCATTCCCTTATCGGATCATCCATATGGGACTGGCCGCTATGCTCTCTGTCGCCTTTACTGTAGCGGCGGCTGGAGCGTGGCATCTACTCAAAGCAAAAAAGAACAAAACACAGGCTGATAGTACAGTCCGCCTTATGTTCTCCCTCTCCCTTTGGATGATTGTCGCCACAGCCCCGCTCCAAATCTTGGCAGGTGATATGCACGGGCTAAATACCCTGAAATATCAACCCGCTAAGATTGCAGCGATAGAAGGAGACTGGATAAGTGAGAGACGGGCTCCCGAACTGCTCTTTGGCATCCCGAACATGAAGACCGAGCATACAGATTATGCCATAAGTGTCCCACTACTTGGCTCTCTCATCCTTACCCATGACATTAATGGCAAGGTCCCCGGGTTAAAAGATTATCCAGCAGACCAACGGGCCCCCTCGCCAATTGTATTCTTCTCCTTCCGCATCATGGTTGCCTTGGGAGGGATTATGCTGCTCTGTGGTTTATGGTCACTCTGGCTACGCCATAGGGGACGGTTTTTTACACATCCACTCTTCTTGCGGGTAATGCTCATCATGGCCCCGGCCGGCTTTGTTGCATTGCTCTGCGGCTGGGTCACCACCGAGGTAGGCCGCCAACCATGGACTGTGTACGGCTTACTTCGCACAGAAGACAGTGCTTCACCCCTTGCTCTCTCTAGCCTGTCTTTCTCCATGCTCTTTTTTGTCGTGATTTATGTTTTTGTCTTTGGCTCTGGCCTTCTCATGCTCGTCCGTCTGCTCAGAACCGCCCCAGAAGCCACCGATAACACTCATGATGACACCATGATTCTAGGTAGTCATCACCATACGGTCTCTCATAACAAAGAGGTGCCCTGACATGTCCGGTCTTGCTTATTATTTGCCCTTCATCTGGGCTTTCATCGTCATTCTAGCCATCTCTATCTATGTCATTCTGGATGGTTTTGACTTAGGCATTGGTATGCTCTTTGCTTTTGAGAAAAAGCCAGAGCACCGCGATGTTATGATCAACACCATTGCCCCTGTCTGGGATGGTAATGAGACATGGATGGTTTTAGGGGGTGCTACATTATTTGGTGTTTTCCCCGGTGCTTACAGTACATTACTACCCGCTTTTTATATTCCCATCATCATCATGCTGGGTGCCCTAATCTTCCGTGGTGTTGCCTTTGAGTTCCGCATCATGGCGCACTCCCCCGGTTACCGGACATTCTGGAACAAGGGCTTCATGGCAGGCTCCATGCTCGCATCCTTTTGCCAAGGATGTATTCTTGGGGGCTATGTCCAAGGAATCCACACTCATGACGGTGCTTTTGCCGGTGGCCCAATGGATTGGCTAACACCCTTTAGTGTTCTCTGTGGCCTCTCTGTCATCATCGGCTATGCCCTTTTAGGCACAACATGGTTGGTCTGGCGCACATCCGATGAGCTAGAAGCACAATGCCGCCGTTGGTCTAAACGGCTATCTATCCTAATGCTTCTTTGCATCATTGCCGTTAGCTGTTGGACGCCTTTCCTCCATGCGCCCTATCTTCATCACTGGCTTGCTTTCCCGAACATTCTATTCGGCCTGCCTGTCCCGCTACTCGTAGCCCTATTTGGGTTTATGATGTGGCACAGTTTGGATAAAGACCACACTATTACACCCTTCCTCTGCACTATAGGATGGTTCCTACTAAGTTTGGTGGGGCTAGCTATCACCATCTGGCCCTACGCTGTTCCCCCAACATTAACCCTGTGGGATGTAGCATCACCTGTTCCTAGCCAGCTCTTCCAACTTGTTGGGACCGTTATCTTGCTCCCTATCATCACAGGATACTCAATTTATTCTTACTATCTCTTCCGTGGAAAGGTCACCAAAGCCGATGGATATCACTAAATTCATCACATATGATGCAAAGAAGGTTCCCACTTCTTTTTGTAAGCGTCTAGGCTGGTTCCTCAGCCTCTGGATAGCGGGCACGGTCACCATTATTCTGGTGGCCAGCCTGCTCCATATGTTGATCCCTCATTGAAGGACAGCCCACTAACATAGACCCGTTATAAAAAAGGCAGGTCCCTTAATGAGGGCCTGCCTTTTTTGCAGCAACTTACTAACTATAATAATCTAGTTATTCATCGCATCGAAGAAATCCTGATTTGTCTTGCTATAGCGCAGCTTATCAAGCAGGAAGTCCATAGCATCCATCGTGCCCATGGGAGCCAAGATACGGCGAAGGACCCACATTTTGGAGAGGGAGGCACGATCCACCAATAGCTCCTCCTTACGCGTGCCGGACTTGGTGATGTCGATAGCGGGGAAGGTCCGCTTATCAGCCAATTTACGATCCAACATCAGCTCGGAGTTACCTGTACCCTTAAACTCTTCGAAGATGACCTCATCCATACGGGAGCCTGTATCAATCAAGGCTGTAGCGATAATGGTAAGGGAGCCGCCTTCCTCAATATTACGCGCCGCACCGAAGAAGCGTTTAGGCCGTTGGAGGGCATTAGCATCCACACCACCGGTCAACACCTTACCAGATGACGGCACAACCGTGTTATAGGCACGCGCAAGACGTGTGATGGAATCTAACAAGATGACCACATCGCGCTTATGCTCAACAAGACGTTTGGCTTTCTCCAACACCATTTCCGTCACCTGCACATGACGATGAGCGGGTTCATCAAAGGTGGAGGACACAACCTCACCACGCACAGAGCGGGCCATGTCTGTCACTTCCTCAGGTCGCTCATCAATAAGCAGAACAATGAGGAACACATCAGGATGATTTGCCGAGATAGAGGCCGCAATGCTTTGCAGCATGACCGTCTTACCCGTCCGCGGGGGGGCGACAATCAACGCACGCTGGCCCATCCCAATAGGAGCGACAAGGTCAATCACGCGGGAGGTATAATCTTTTTGGTCTTTACGGTCCCGTCCCTTGCTTTTTGCTGGGGCAGGGGCGGCATTAACAGCATCTTGCTGCTCTGTCTCCATCCGCAAAGGACGCTCAGGAAAGAGCGGTGTTAGATTATCAAAATTAATCCGCGTGCGAACTTGCTCCGGAGCTTCAAAATTGATCGTATTGACATTTTGCAGGGCGAAATAACGCTCGCCATCCCGTGGGGCGCGGATTTCCCCTTCCACCGTATCACCCGGCCGCAAGGCAAAACGCCGCACTTGCGCAGGGGAGACGTAAATATCATCAGGGCCGGGAAGGTAGTTTGCCTCTGGGCTACGAAGGAAGCCAAAACCATCCGGCAAAATCTCAAGAGTGCCCTCGCCGTAAATAGCCTGTTCACGCTCGGCAAGAGTTTTGAGAATAGCGAACATCATATCCTGCTTCCGCAGGGATGAGGCATTCTCAACCTCCAATTCTTCAGCAAAAGCCAATAGATCAGCGGGAGATTTCTTCTTCAATTCGGCGAGATGCATGAAATGATGCGCCTTGGTAAGCCCCTCTCACGAAGGGTGAAAATAGGAAAGAAAACGGAAGTCCAGACTAAGGGCTGATAAAGGCCCCCAAATACTACCAATCAATAGAGACAAGCAAAATGACGTTTCTCTAAAGAAAGACTGGCAAAACTGCCTTCCGGTGCGAAGGGAATGACCCGGCAGGCTGGGCAGGACGCCGCCTCCATAAGGTTCGACCCCTCATTAAGTGAAAGGAGCCGATACTGTCAAGACGCCCCCTCTCACTTAACATCATCATACTTACACAACCTTTAGCAGCGCATCCGCTGTTCGTAAGGAAAGTGCCATAATGGTCAAAGCAGGATTAGCCGCCCCAGAGCTAGGGAAGGTAGAGTGATCGCTTATCCATAGATTCTCAATATCAAAACTACGGCCATAGGGATTAACCACCGCAGAGCCTGCATCTTTACCCATACGGCATGTGCCAATCATATGGGCAGCACGGCTAATAACCCGTATATCCTTCGCCCCGATCGACTCCCACATCTTCACCATCAGACGGGTAGCATGGCGGTGCATGGCCTCCTCATTAGGGCCATAACTATAATCAATGCGCGGTTTTGGCAGGCCAAAAGCATCTTTCTCCTCCGAGAGGGTTACGCGGTTTTCCTCCCGTGGGAGGCTCTCCCCGTGCATCCCGATACCGGCACTATAATTATAGGCGGCCAAAGTTTGGCTTAAAGCTTTACCACGCCGCCCATCAGCACGCACAAGATTTGCCGCCCATGTCAGAGGCATCATACCGAGGGATTGTAGCAAATAGCCCCCCGCAAAATCCGCATCCTTAGGCCGGAGCATATCCTCAGTAATCGTAAGGGATGGGTATCCTTTATTCGGCCGGATTTCCTCATCAAACACGCCCCACACTTGGGTGGAGACATGTGTCATGTAATTCCGCCCCACTTGGCCGGAGCTATTGGCCAGACCATTATGCAGTAATAAGCGAGCCGTCTCCACCGCCCCAGCGGCAAGAACAACAGCCTTACATTTTTGCCGTTCTTCTCGCCCATCTTTTACATAAATGACAGCTGTAATCCGCCCCTGACTATCACGCTCAAAAGCTGTTGCCATACAGCCGGGACGCAGCTCCGCCCCATGAGCGCAAGCTAGCGGTAGATAGGTATTATCAACACCTGATTTCGCCCCATTGCGGCAACCTTGATGGCAGGCCCCGCAATTAACACACCCTTCACGATGACCAAAATGAGGCTGCTCACGCCCTTGCGAAATCACAGCTACAGGCCCATCCGCATGGCGTAACCCTACATTATCGCACGCTTTCCGCATTTTAAGGGCTGCTGCATTAGGGGCCAAAGGAGGATAGGCATAATGGCGGCTTTCATCCCACGGATAATGCGCTGGGCCGCTAACCCCGATAAAACGTTCAACCTCCTCTATATAAGGTTGAATCTCCTCAGCACCGAAGGGCCAATCAACCCCTTGGCCGGTCTCACTATGGAGATGAAACTCCCGCTTATCCATTCGTGGTAAAAATGCCCCGTAATGAAGCAAAGAGCCCCCAAGGCCCGTCCCGCTATTATTGCCACCAAAGGCTTGTGGGGTCTTCCCACCGGAGAGCCGCTCATGCAGCCAATAAAGCTCCTGCGCGGTTGGCTCATCAGGCGTATGGGACCGCGCTTGAAAAGCCGGTCCTGCTTCCAACGCTACGACCTTTCGCCCTGCTTGGGCCAGCCGCGCTATAAGAGGGGCACCACCGGCCCCTGTACCGATAACAACAACATCAGCAATTTGTTGTGAAACATCATTCATCATGTTCTGCGTCATCAAACTATGTCCATCACCTTATGGATAAAGTGGTTTAGGTTGGGGTACATGGGGATTGTACGGGCTTTTATGAGAGAGGTACCGAGTACTGGGGACGGTACTGTACCCCCTTATAAAAAGGGGATTGTACACAGGCCCATTGTGGAAAAAGAAGGATAACATCCTGGAGGCCTTGAGTCTTCTTGCTCAATGAAGTTGTACACAGTGTGAGTAAGCTGGGGTACATTTTTAGAAAGCCGGGTACCCCAGTTTTCACAGGGTTTAACCACATCATCAATTTATAATTTTATAAATTAAAATGTTGTGTTGTCGGTCTTTCTTCTCACGCACGCTATGATTTCACGTCATTTTCGCTTTAAAGCTGAACCCTCTACGGATGGAACTTTTCTCTCACATATAGCCCTTTATCCCACCATGTTTTATGGATGATTCCGATTCAAAAAACGGCGTTCATTTTCAGGCTCAAACGCTTCTTTTTGCTCTAAGCTATGAGCCGAAAATCCTTGTATTTCCTTATCTCCACCGGTCATATTGGCAGAAATACCAAGCTTATCTTGCGCTATAGGATGCGCCAGAAAAGACGATACAATCGCCGTGCGCATATCCCCACTCCACAAAGCCATCTGGGCAGGGGAAAAAGCAGCGGAAGAGCAAGCTGGTAATGTGCCTGCAAAAGCATCATCAAGCAGAGAGCCACGATCTTCAGCCTTTAAGGCTGTATAAGAGGTGCTAAAAAGATGCTGAGCGTAATCATTAAGAGAAGCTAGGCCCATCTCCCAAGCTTTTAAGTCAGTTGGGAGGTCGGCAAAACGCCACCCATCACCCGGCCCGGCGAGGGTTTTATCAATCATAACAGCAAGGTTAAGGTGAACATCACCAAGCAGAGAGCTTTGTGGCAAAATATCATCGCAAACTTGCTCTAAACAATCGAAAGATGATGCAGAGAGATGCTCTCTCTTGCCTTGTTCATCCTCCATACGTTGTAACAGCGCAGAGCGCGTGCGGGCTGATATATGGTCTGATTGAAGGAAATCAGGGGGTGTGCGTGGCATGGTCTTTTCCTATAAGAAAGATGAAAAAAGTAAGAGAAGGCTTTACCCTATTGTCTCATCAGGAGATATAAGGGAATGAAATGCGAGGCCTTTTCTGGCAAGTGGGGGGTAAAACCCGTTTTTCAAGTTCTAAAAAAGCAGGAGACATAAGGTGACGGTTGAAATTAAAGTCCCTGTGCTTGGGGAGAGCCTAAATCAGGCAACCGTGGCACGTTGGCTCAAGCAGTCTGGTACATATGTACAGGCTGGGGAAACGATTTTAGAACTAGAGACGGATAAAGTGACCCTAGATGTCCCCGCACCAGCGGCAGGGCAATTAACATATGACCTTGCTGAGGGCATTGATGCTGATGTTGGGCAGGTTGTTGCTCTTATTGATGAGACAGCACCACCGCCGCGCGTTGCTCCAAAAGAGACGGTGGATGAACACGCCCCAGAGCCTGCGCTTGCGGTGGTTGATGATGCCCCACCGGCCTCTCCCGCCCCTCAAGAGGCTGTATCTGTGAAAGATGATAGGCAAGAGAAAGAACCTTTCATAGAGCATGTGGCTGAGGGGAATGAAGGAGAACGGCGCGTACCGATGAGCCGCCTTCGCCAAACCATCGCCCGTAATTTAAAGGCGGCGCAAAATAACGCGGCTATTCTTACAACCTTTAATGAGGTTGATATGAGCGCGGTGAAGGAATTGCGCGCTCAATATCGGGATTTGTTTGAGAAGAAGCATGAAGGTGCCCGATTGGGCTTTATGTCCTTTTTTGCTCGCGCTGTTATAGGGGCTTTAAAGGATTATCCTATCCTAAATGCACAGATTGACGGCCAAGAGATTGTCTATCGGGATCATGTTAATCTTGGCATTGCTGTGGGAACAGAGCGCGGCTTGGTGGTGCCTGTTCTGCGTCATGCAGAGACGTTGAGCTTTGCGGAGCTAGAGAAACGCATTGCCGATTATGGGAAACGGGCCCGTAAAGGTGGCCTTGCTCTTAAAGAGTTAGAAGGGGGGAGCTTTACCATCACGAATGGTGGAATCTTTGGTTCGTTGCTCTCCACGCCCATTCTTAATGCCCCGCAATCTGGGGTGTTGGGTATGCATGCAATTCAGGAGCGGCCTGTTGCCCGCAATGGGCAGGTGGTCATCCGGCCTATGATGTATGTGGCCCTCTCTTACGATCATCGGCTTGTTGATGGACGTGAGGCGGTAAGCTTCCTCGTGCGGTTAAAAGAGTTGATTGAAGACCCACGCCGTTTGCTTTTGGATATTTGACCCTAAGCTAATTGGTACAGAAAACCCCCTCTATTCTGATTGGATAGAGGGGGTTTTGTTAAAGAGGTAAGGTTATAAGGGGGTGTTGATTATCAATGGCCCCAACCAGCGGGGATTTTGCCACCATTGTTAGCAAGCTCGGTGTAAACTTGCTTAATGAGCCATACATTCATCGTGGCGGTATCGTTTTTATCGCCTGTATAATGCAGCTCATCAGCTAGGGATTGACGAGCCTGTAAGGAGCTGTCGAGCCCTAGGAGCTTGAGAAGATCAACAATCGATTCTTTATAGTTCAAAGGTTGTCCTGCCTTAGCAGCCAGCTCTTTTAGAACAGCATCTACATCGACTTGCGCAACAGAAGGCGTGGCAGATGGTGCAGCATTGTCAGCGGCTTCCGCAGGGGACGTGCCAAGCAGGCTTTTGGCAAAGTGCGAGACTTTGGAGACGATGTCGTTAAAAAGACCCATGATGTAGTCCTTCCTTCAAATAGGAGTGAAAAGGTTGGGCCATGCTCTTTGCCTTCATTTTTATATGAAAGCAAGGAGCATGACTGATAGTAGTGATTAATATCGGTACAGGTCGTGCTTAAACGGCCCTGTTGGGGAAACACCGATATAATCAGCTTGCGCTTGCGTCATCTTAGAGAGAGTGGCTCCGACCTTTGCGAGATGCAAGGCAGCGACTTTTTCATCAAGAATCTTTGGCAATGTGTACACTTTCCCCGCCTCATATTGGCCGGGTTTAGCGTTCCAAAGTTCAATCTGTGCAAGGGTTTGGTTGGTAAAGGAGGCAGACATCACAAAAGAGGGATGACCTGTTGCATTACCAAGATTCACCAAACGCCCTTCAGAGAGGAGGATTAAGCGGCGGTTAGGGGCAAGCTCAATCTCATCAACCTGTGGTTTAATGTTGGTCCATTTATGGTTGCGCAGGGCAGAGACCTGAATCTCACTATCAAAATGCCCGATATTGCAGACAATGGCCCGGTCTTTCATCTCACGCATATGCTCAATGGTGATGATGTCCTCATTACCGGTGCAGGTGACGAAAATATCCCCACGCGGAGCGGCATTTTCCATCGTGACGACTTCATACCCTTCCATAGCAGCTTGAAGGGCGCAGATTGGGTCTACCTCTGTGACCAGCACACGGCAGCCAGCACTCCGCAGAGAGGCGGCAGAGCCTTTACCCACATCACCATAACCAGCCACGACAGCGACTTTGCCAGCCATCATAACATCAGTCCCGCGGCGGATGGCATCAACCAAGCTCTCGCGGCACCCATAAAGGTTATCGAACTTCGATTTCGTCACGCTATCATTAACATTGATAGCAGGGACTTTCAGCAGCCCTTTGCGTTCCATCTCCCAAAGGCGATGCACGCCTGTTGTGGTTTCTTCAGAGATACCGCGAACCTCTTTGAGAAGGTCGGGGTATTTTTCGTGCATGAGGGTTGTAAGGTCCCCCCCATCATCAAGGATCATATTAGGTGTCCAGCCATCAGGGCCTTTGATGGTCTGCTCAATACACCAAATGAACTCCTCCTCATTCATCCCCTTCCACGCGAAAACGGGGATATTTGCTGCAGCAATGGCTGCGGCGGCTTGGTCTTGGGTGGAGAAGACATTGCAAGAGGACCAACGGACCGTTGCCCCAAGGGCGATGAGTGTCTCAATAAGGACAGCGGTTTGAATGGTCATATGCAGGCAGCCAGCAATCCGCGCGCCTTTAAGCGGCTGGCTTTTGCCATATTCGGCACGCAGAGCCATCAGGCCCGGCATTTCCCCTTCTGCGATGGAGATTTCCTTACGGCCCCAATCGGCAAGGGACATATCGCGGACTTTGTAATCCTGTTTACTCATTTATTGTTCCTCAGCTTTTTGCTGTTTTTGGACCTCATAACTATAGAGCCTTGCATAGTCGGTGGGAAGGAGAGGAGGTTAAGAGTTTCCAGCAGAAAATAAGCCTCCCTATATTGCGTCCTATTTAGCAACGTGCCAGAGAACAAAGCGCGCTTTTAAATAAGGGGCGTTATACCTCCCAGAGGGAGGGATGGCCGTGCCTTCGGTCCGGGTTAAAAACTGTAATGGGGGTGGTTATGCCCGACAATACTGTTCCGACTTTCTCTTTTACAGTGCTGGACCCTGCTTTAAAGGAGGCTCATTCCGTCCCACGCATTAAAGGGCTTGTTTGGGCGATTGAGGCTGTGCCGGGGAAGGGCATCACCCCGTTGGAAGCCGATGAGGTCCAACGTATTTTGCAATCTCCCGCTGTGGAAGACCCAGAAAATGATGTGTTGTTAGAGGCGAACTCATGGTGTTGGCTGCATTTTGATACGGTTCATCGCTCTGCACGCAGCCATGTAGGGCGTTTGCCCGGTATGCCAGAAGATGTTGGCATGATGTTAGCAGAGACGGATTACGGCATTGCGTTGGAAGCCGCGGATGATACGGTTTGGGGGGCTTTACCGGCTTTTGATGATGCGTTAGCGGAGGAAGATCGCGAGATTTGTGCATGGCGGTTTGCGATGCGGCAAAATTTGCTCATCACCACGCGCCGCACGCCCATCCCTGTTTTAGGCTCGGCTTATCGCTCCTTGCAGACACAAGGTGTCCCGCGTAATCCCGCTGGGGTTATAGACCGTGTTTTGAGGGACTTTACCGGGACGGTACGCCGCCAACTGGGCCAGCTTGATGATGAATTAGACCGCGCGGAAGATGTCCTCTTAGCTATTGAGCATGGCTCCGACCTTGGGCATCTTGGTGGGATTGTAGGTAAAGTGCGCCGCCGTGCGACAGAGCTGCGGCGCGTTGTCATGCCGATTGACCGTGTATTGCGTGATGAAGATCTCGACCTCCCCGATTGGGCGGAGGATGATTTGCGTGACCGTGCCGAGCGACAGATTCATGCTGCGTTGGATGACCTCATCGCTTTACAAGACCGCGCGCGTTCGCTGCAAGATGAGCTTGCCTCTAGCCAAGCTGAAGAAACAAACCGCCGCCTATGCATTGTCTCTATTGTGACGACCCTTATGCTCCCTGCCACATTAGTAACGGGCTTCTTTGGGATGAATACCGGCGGTATGTTCCTAGCCTCTGGCGGGTTAGGCACCATCTTTGCGGGAGGGTTGTGTGTCGCGGCCATGATTGTGACCTTCATCTTTATGAAGATGGCACGGCTTTTTTAGACAAATAAAGGAAGGAAACAGTAGCACAGAGCGTTGTTGCAAATTATTATCATAATAAATACTTACAGTCTTATATCGGTACTAATTATGAGAGACGATTATGTCATTCTTTTAAAGAAAAAGGGGATGGACAGCATCCGCAAACCTGCTTATCCTCCCCCATTGAAGGTTAATACCGGAGTGGATTGGAACTGTTTATTAGAGAAACAGGATTAATCATCTTCCTTTTCGCGTAGGTACTACCTATTTTCTGACATCAGATAGTAAGGAAGGAGTCCTTTAAATGTCTGATAAAAACATCATTCGTACAACAGCCGGTGCCCCTTGGGTGAGCAATCAGGACAGTAAATCTGCTGGTCCTCGTGGTCCGTTGCTGCTGGAGAATTATCAGCTAATTGAAAAGCTGGCTCACCAGAACCGTGAGCGTATCCCAGAGCGTACTGTCCATGCTAAGGGTGTTGGTGCCCATGGGACATTGACTGTCACAAAGGACATCACGAAATATACATGTGCGTCTCTTTTCTCCAAGGTTGGGAAGAAGACGGAGATGTTCTTGCGGGCTTCCACCGTTGCTGGTGAGCGCGGGGCTGCCGATGCTGAA
Organism: Bombella sp. ESL0385; assembly: GCF_009725755.1. Taxonomy (GTDB): domain Bacteria; phylum Pseudomonadota; class Alphaproteobacteria; order Acetobacterales; family Acetobacteraceae; genus Bombella; species Bombella pollinis. Next base: position 50,074 of record NZ_WNIJ01000001.1, on the reverse strand, counting down.
CGTGACGTGCGCGGTTGGGCGTTGAAGTTCTACACCGATGACGGTAACTGGGATTTGGTGGGTAATAACACGCCGGTCTTCTTCATCCGTGATCCGATCAAGTTCCCGGACTTCATCCATACGCAAAAGCGTCATCCACGCACTAATCTGCGTTCTGCTACGGCGATGTGGGACTTCTGGTCTCTTAGCCCAGAGAGCTTGCATCAGGTCACTATCCTGATGTCTGATCGTGGTATCCCTAAAGGCATCCGTAACATGAACGGGTATGGCAGCCATACCTACTCCATGTGGAATGCGAAAGGTGAGCGCTTCTGGGTGAAGTTCCACTTCAAGACCCAGCAAGGTCATGAGTTCTACACAACTGAGGAAGCGGCCGAGGTTGTTGCTAAGACCCGTGAATCCACACAAGAAGACCTGTATGAGAACATCGAGAAGGGGAACTTCCCCAAATGGACGTTCTATATCCAGGTAATGGAAGAAGAAGAAGCCGAGCGCGTCAACTTTAATCCGTTTGATGTAACCAAGGTTTGGTCTCATAAGGATTATCCGTTGATTGAGGTTGGTGAGCTAGAGCTTAACCGCAACCCAGAGAATTACTTCGCTGAGGTTGAGCAGGCTTCGTTCTCTCCATCCAATATTGTGCCGGGTATTGGTTTCTCTCCTGACCGTATGTTGCAGGGGCGTATCTTCGCCTATGCAGATGCGCATCGCTACCGTGTTGGGACGCATTATGAGGCATTGCCGATTAACCGTCCTAAAATCAAGGTGAAGAATTATCATCTTGATGGGCCGATGCTTCATGATGTGCCAAAGCGTGGCGATGGCGATTATTATGAGCCAAACTCCTTTGGTGGCCCGGTAGAGGATTTAGCAGCGATGGAGCCGCCGCTGCGTGTTAGTGGGGATGCCACCTATTACGAGCATCGTAAGGATGGTGACGACTTCGCTCAGCCGCGTGCTTTGTTCCATCTGTTTGATGCAGGGCAGAAGCAGCGTCTGTTCAACAATATCGCAGGGGCTATGGCTGGTGTGCCGCAAAATATCATCGACCGTCAGCTTGCTTTGTTTGAGAAGGTTGACCCTGCCTATGCCGAAGGGGTCCGTAAGGCTCTAAAAGGCTGCTAAGCTGGTTTAAGCATCTACGCTAAACTAAGGAAAAGCCCTCTGCGTTATAGGCGCAGAGGGCTTTTTTATGTGTTGATATGGATGATGAAGGTAGAGGCAAGGGAGGGATCATCACCATGTTGTAGGGTGATGACATCTTGTTGTCCGGCGGGGAGTTGCCCAAGGCGTGTTAATTCAGAAAGATTTTCAGGGAGGGGGACGTCAATCTCTCCAATATGGAGATGGAAGGGCACCTCTGATGAAACATGAGCTGGGCCAATAACATGCTGATTTAACGCGCGGAGTTCAGCGTGGTTTTGGTCGATGAGGCGTGCAAGCCCTTTATAGCCCTCTAGTGTTAAGGGGAGGAAAGAGCTTGCTTCATCTTGGCTCTCGGCAGTGAAATCAAGCGTATTATCCTCCGACCTAAAGGTAAGCCAATGACGGTTTGTTTCTGCATTGCGGAGGGTTATCAAACCGCGTGATGTGGGGATGATGTCACTCTCTGGCAGAGGGAAGGGGAGGGAGATGCGTTTATGAAACCGTGCCTTGAGAGGGGGGTTATCCTCATAAGAGGTGAGAGGAGCCTTTAGATAAAGGGCAAGGCCGGGGAGCTGATGTGCTGTAAAGGGTTGGAGGATAATTGCATCAGCAAGGCTATCATGGCTCATCATTTGGCCTGTTGCATCTAATAGCCAGAGATGATGGGCGTTTGCTGCTGTCATATGCTCAAAAGGGGAAGAAAGAGGCATAAAAATCCTACCGGGGTGTCTCATAGGCATATAGGTGGCATATAGGTTTCACGGGAAACATTCTAGTTGAAACCATAAAATTGCACCCCGGTAGGTTTGGGGTTAGGCTGTTACATCGACTAAAACCACTTCCGTATCCTCTAGGGCTTTTAGTGTTAGAGCTTCTTGTTGGGCGATGGCGGCCCCAGCGCGGGATGTGATGCTTTGCCCATTAAGGAGGAGGCTGCCCTTAGCGGGGACGAGATAGCCCAGCCGGTCTTTCCCTAATTGATAGCGGATATCGTGACCTTTTTGTAAATTGAAGCCAACCACACGGGCATCTGCGTGGATAGGTAAAGCCCCCTCGTCCTCAGCATAGCCGGAGGCGAGGATGCTCATTTGGCTTGTTTGGTCATTTTTGGGAAAATGACGCGTCCCCCAGGAGGGCGCATGACCTTTGGATGTGGGGATGATCCATATTTGGAATATTTTGGTAGGGATGGCCTCAAGATTATATTCGCTGTGGAATATCCCCGTCCCAGCAGACATCACTTGTACATCACCAGCTTCCGTCCGCCCGCTATTGCCGAGGCTATCTTTATGGGTAATAGCCCCTTCACGCACATAGGTGATGATTTCCATATCCCGATGAGGGTGGGTGTCAAACCCTGTACCGGGGGCGATGATATCATCATTCCATACGCGGAGATGGCCCCAATTCATACGCTTAGGGTCCATATAATGAGCAAAGGAAAAATGATGATGAGCGTCCAGCCACCCATGATGCGCATGGCCCAATGTTGCAAAGGGACGGATGTCTATCATGATAGAAGAACTCCTTCATAAGGTGATAGGAGGAGTCTAAAATCTAAGAGATAGATAGTGTATAGAAAGAAAAGAAAGCTATTTGTTCTAAAACTATCATCGTCTTAATTTTGCACCATTTTGTTAATATAAAATTAACTTCCTTATCGGGAGGCTATGAGACGCCATGAAATTACCAGACTTTGAAGCATGGGCTATTTTTGCCAAAGTGGCTGAATATGGCTCTTTCTCGCAGGCAGCGAAGGAACTGCAACTCTCCCCGCCGACTGTCTCTAAAGCGGTGAGTCGTTTAGAGCAGTCTTTAGGTGTGTCGTTATTCAGCCGTAATTCTCGGCATATGTCCATCACACAAGCTGGGCATATGGTGTTGGAGCGGGCAAATCGTATCTTTTTAGAAGCGGAGCTAGCAGAGGCTGAGGCGCGTGGGGGGAAGGTTCAGCCTTCTGGTCTTATTAAAATAGCAGCCCCTACGATTTTCGGTATTCGGCATATCTCGCCTATTCTCCCTTCATTTTTGGAAAATTATCCAGAGATTGACCTTATGGTTAATTTTAGTGATTCTTTTGTGGATCTGATTGCCGAAGGTTATGACCTTGTAATTCGTATTACGCGGCTAGCTGATTCCGCACTAACTGCGCGGAAGTTGTGTACCGTGCGGCGGTTGCTTGTTGCAGCCCCTTCCTATGCGGCCTCTTTAGGGGGGATAACACACCCACGGGATTTAGAAGGCCAAAAGAGCTTTATTTATAGCAATGGTGTGGCACCGGGGATGATTCGCCTTATGGGGGAGGGGGTGCATAAAGGGGAGGTTTATATGCTTTCCCAAAAGGCGCGCCTTCAATCAGATAATGTAGAGGGTTTTCTTCCGGCTTTAGAAGCGGGGTTAGGCTTTAGTCTTTTACCAGAGTTTTTAGTAAGTGACGCGCTGGAGGCAGGGCGATTGGTGGGGCTTCTCCCCGGTTGGCATGTGGAGGATGTAGGGTTGTATCTTGTCACAACGGGGCGGGCTTTGCGCCCACAACGCGTTACGTTGTTGATGGAGCATCTCATACGCCATTTTGAAGCTCCTGCATGGCGGAAGGGTAAGGCTATAGAAACGTGAAAAGCTCCCTTTCTATTTTTGTTCTATGCGCCTCATGATCTGACCATTAGCGTATGGGGTGAAGTGACCTTTTGATAGAGAAGGTCACGCGGAAAAGGTGGCGTAATATGTCGAAGATTCTTGTTCTTTATTATTCCTCTTATGGTCATGTAGAGACAATGGCCTATAATATTGCAGAGGGTGTGCGCAAAGCTGGGCTAGAGGTAGATGTAAAACGTGTGCCGGAATTAGTGCCCGAAGAGGCGGCGAAGGCGCATCATTTTAAAGTGGATCAAAAAGCCCCAATCGCCTCGCCTGATGATTTGGTTCATTATGATGGTATTATTGTTGGGGCACCTACGCGCTTTGGGCGTTTACCAGCACAGATGGCCAATTTCTGGGACCAAACGGGTGGTCTTTGGGCAAAAGGGGCATTGATTGGTAAGGTCGGTGCTGTTTTTACCTCCACAGCGACCCAGCATGGTGGGCAGGAGACAACGCTTTATTCTTTGATGTCTAACTTGTTGCATCATGGCTTAGTGATTAGTGGGCTACCTTATAGCTTCCAAGGGCAGATGCGTAATGATGAGATTACCGGTGGTGCACCTTATGGGGCAACGACAATTGCCTCGGGTGATGGCTCTCGTCAGCCAAGTGAGACAGAGCTAGAGGGTGCGCGCTTCCTCGGGCAGCATGTGGCAGGGCTGGTAAAGAAGCTTGCCTAATTTTGCTGGCATGTGACCTTATGAGGGAAGGGAGGCTGGGGTCTAGCCTCCCTTTTTATGTCTCTATGTTTCATGTGAAACAATTTAGCGCATAACAGGTTTATGCTGTGTCCCGATGAGGAGGCACTTCCTCATCACGCTAGAGAGAATGGCCTCTTTAAAGGGGAGAAAACGACCATAAGAGGCAGGGATAGGGTAGTTGCTCTTAGCCGGTAAGGTGCAACCGTAAATATGGACCATTAAGGTGAAATGGCTGAAAATATGCTTCACCTCCCCGCAATGCTCCCATTGGGTGGGGAAGGGCGCATCATGCGTAAAAGCTGTTTTTTTAAGCTGTGTAAGGGAGGGGGTTATTTTGTCATCCGCCCATGGCGTGCCGGGGAGTTCATCTGTGCCACCTAATAAGCCTGATGGAGGACGGGGGCGGAGTAAGACGCGGCCTTGGGCATCAATGATGCGAAAAAGAATGGCATGGCGCGTGGGGCGTGGTTTTTTCTTCTCCCGTGCAGGGAGCAGGGGGGCTAGATTGCGTATTCGGGCGAGGCACTCTTCATGCCATGGGCAGGTTAAGCAGGAGGGCGAACGGGGAGAGCATAGGCTAGCCCCGAGGTCGAACAAAGCTTGTGCAAAATCGGAAGGGCGCGCTTGTGCGGCGGGGTCATCATTTAGATGGCTGGCAAGCTGAGCTAAAAGCGGGCGCGAGGCGGGTAAAGGTTCCTCCACAGCATTGAGCCGTGCTGTGATGCGCTCCACATTGCCATCAACAGGCACGGTGGGAATATTAAAAGCAATGGCCGCAATTGCACGGGAGGTATAAGCCCCAATGCCGGGGAGTTTTTGTAGGGCTTCAATATTACGGGGAAATCCTCCTATCTCGTGAACTGCTTTGGCACATGCATGTAAGTTACGGGCCCGTGCATAATAACCAAGCCCCGCCCAAAGTTGGAGGACTGTCTCTAAGGGGGCAGCGGCGAGAGCATCAATTGTGGGGAAATGCTCTAAAAAACGCTCATAATAAGGGATGACTGTTTGTGCGACAGTCTGCTGGAGCATGATTTCACTGAGCCAGACATGGTAAGGCTCTGCTTGCTGGCCGGGGGCTGCACGCCATGGGAGGTTACGGCGGTGGCGGTCATACCATTGGAGAAGTTGGGCGGAATTAGGTGTCACGATGGGCTTAGTACGCTATGATGAGGGGGGAATAATGGGGCAGTATATGACGGAAGATTCATCGGAAAAAAAGACAAAGAAAGCGGATAAGACAGAGTATCGTCGGGTTGGGGGGCGGATGATAGGTGCGCTTTTACCACGATTAACCCAGCCAATCTTCCGTAAAAAATCGCCCCTTTATGTGCGTCTGCTTATGGAGTGGGAGACGCTTGTAGGGACAGCCTTGGCAGAGGTGAGCGAGCCATGCCGTTTGCGGCCGGGTGTATTGACGATACGATGTTGTGGCCCCGCAGCGGTGGAGATGCAATATGCAGCCCCGCGTATTTTGGCCAATATTAATACAGCTTGTGGTTTATCGGGGGCAGATGCTCTAACGCAGATTAAATTATTGCAGGATCGCCCGGTCCAACCAAAGAGAAAATCCTCCCCTCGCCCTAAGCAATGCAATGGGGCGTCTGTCGCAGTGGAGGGTATAGATGATGAATCACTTAAAGAAGTGTTGGAGCGTCTGGGCAGCCATGTTTTGGCAAAAAAACAAGGTGTGAAACGCGAGAGGCGTTTTTAGGTTTGCCTAAAATATAAGATGCATAAGGAGAGGCCCTAGACCCCGGCTCTCCGTTATGGAGATGCCGAAGGCATAGGGGTGAGGGGAAGGTTACTCCCCGCCGACAATGTCGGAGGCTTTATAGCCTTGGGCAAAGAGATGCGTCCGCATCCCTGTGAAGTTGACTTGTTGCTCCACCACTTGGCGGACATTTGGCTTTGCATGATAGGCAATGCCAAGCCCCGCGGCTTGGAGCATGGGGATGTCATTAGCCCCATCACCAGTTGTGATGCTGGCAGAGAGCTGAACACCACGCTCGGCACAAATTTGCTCAAGATGTTTCTTCTTAGCATCTGGGCCGAGAATATCGCCAATGAGCTGACCTGTGATGATTCCGTCTTTAATCTCAAGGAGATTGCCGTAATGCTCATCAAAGCCGAGTTTTTTAGCCGCACGCTCGGTGAACCAGTCAAACCCACCGGAGATGAGAGCCGTGCGTGCGCCATTGGCCTTCATGGTCTGGACAAGCTCTTTAATCCCATCGGTGAAGGGGAGCTTCTCTAGCACGTCCTTTAGCAAGGATTCAGGATGGCCTTTTAGCCCGATGGTCCGTTTGCGGAGGGATTCATCAAACTCCATCTCGCCATTCATCGCGCGTTTGGTAATCTCGGCGACATAGTCACCTGTGCCGGTGGCCTTGGCAAGGTCATCCAGCGTTTCGCCATCAAAGATGGTGCTATCCATATCGGAGACGAGGACAGCCTTACGGCGGCCCCGCGTCTTGGTGAGGATAGCATCGACCTTATAAGGGGCAAGGGCGGCACGGATTGTTGCAGGCGTGGCATCACCGGGGCCGGGAGGCGGGCAAAAAATATCAACGGCTTCACCCTCGGACAGCACGACCGGCGGTTCACCTTTGACAAGATTGCGGGCAATGTCGATCGCCTCTTTGGGAAGGGTCCCATTGCGGCGATTGGCAACAAGAGTCAGAACACAAGGTAGGGACATGACATCTCTCGCTAAAACATCAGAAGATATGGCAGAATAAGTGTATGAGCTCTTCTGAAAACGCCCTTATTGTGGCCGGACCAACCTGTTCGGGCAAGTCAGCTTTGGCCTTTCATTTGGCAGACCTGTATTGTGGTACGGTCATTAATGCGGATTCTATGCAGGTTTACCGGGAGTTACGCATCCTTACTGCCCGCCCAAGTGAGGCGGAGGAGGAGGCGATTCCGCATCGTTTATATGGGGTTTTGCCTGCGGCTACAGCAGGTAGTGTTGCATGGTGGCGTAAGCAGGCCCTCGCTATAATGGCAGAATGCCGCGCCGCAGGGCGGTTGCCTATCCTCTGCGGGGGGACGGGTATGTATCTACGCGCCTTGACCGATGGCCTTGTGGAAGTCCCCGACCCTGGGGCAGAGGCACGCCAACAAGCCCGCGCCCTGCTTATGGAGATTGGGCCTGAAGCGTTACACGAAAAATTGATGAAGGCAGACCCTCAAACAGCCTCTCATCTTCACCCACAAGATTCTCAACGTGTGAGTCGGGCTTGGGAAGTGCTGATGGGAACAGGCCGGGGTTTAGCCTCATGGAGGGCGGCGGAGGGCCTACCGGCAGCACCTTACCGGTTTATATCCCTCATGCTGGATCCTCCGCGTGATGAGTTACGTTCTGCCATTGCTCAACGCTTTGATGCCATGCTGGAGGCTGGGGCGATGGAGGAAGTCGCCGCGCTACGACGGCAGAACCTCCCTGAGAGCCTCCCTGCTATGCGGGCGCATGGTGTGCCAGAGTTAGGACAAGTGCTAGAGGAACAATGGAGCCTTGATGAAGCTCGCCTACAAGCGACCCGCGCCATTGGCCGTTATACGCGCCGCCAAGCGACATGGTTCCGCCATCATGCTCTTAGCAAAGATGGAGATGGCGAAATAATATTTCACAGAACGAGCGGAAAAGAGTTCTTTTCGAGTAAAAAAATGCGCGAAATTGAATATTTTATATCATCTAGAATTGACGGAGCCGGTTTAGAGCGATAGAGCAGAAGCGTTGCGTTAACCGGCGAGAGGATATACGCCATGCCTGCCAGCGAGACAGCTCCGATGATGGCAACAGGTGCTGAGGTCATTTTACGCGTTCTTGAAGAAGAAGGCGTGGATGTCATTTTCGGCTATCCCGGTGGTGCGGTCCTCCCTATCTATGATGCGCTTTTTAAGCAAAAGGCGATCCGTCATATTCTCGTCCGGCATGAGCAAGCGGCAACCCATGCGGCGGAAGCTTATGCACGCTCCACAGGTAAAGTGGGTGTGGTGTTGGTGACATCCGGCCCCGGTGCAACCAATGCCGTAACAGGTCTGATGGATGCGAAGATGGATTCCATCCCGCTTGTTTGTTTGGCTGGGCAGGTGCCTGTTCCCTTAATCGGGAAGGATGCCTTCCAAGAGGCGGATATGGTGAGCATTACGCGCCCCGCTACGAAGCAGAGCGTCCAAGTGCGTGAGGCTGCGGCTTTAGCCCCTACGATTCGCGAGGCCTTTGCCGTAGCGCGTTCTGGCAGGCCCGGCCCGGTTTTGGTGGATTTACCTAAGAATATCACAGTCTCGGAAGCCCCCTTGCCGCCGCGCCCGGCACAACCTGCTTGTAAAGAGGCGGGTCCATCTCTGGAGGGGCATGCGGTAAAGCGTGCGATTGAGGCGATGAAGAACGCCCGTAAGCCGCTGCTTTATGTGGGGGGTGGCGTTATTAATGCCGGGCCGGAAGCCGCAAAATTGCTACGTCAGTTAGCGGAGAAAACGGGCTTCCCCGTGACCTCTACTCTGATGGGTTTAGGGGCGTATCCGTCCTCTAGTGAGCCGTTTTTAGGCATGCTGGGGATGCATGGGGCGGTTGAAGCGAATATGGCCGCGCATGATTGTGACGTGCTGGTAGCCCTTGGGGCACGGTTTGATGACCGGGTAACGGGCCGTGTGGATGGGTTCTCCCCTCATTCCTTCAAGATTCAGGCGGATATTGACCCGCGTGAGTTTGGTAAGATTGTAAAGGTTGATGTCGCTTTGCAGGGGGACCTCAAGGCGACTTTAAAGGCCTTGCTGGCAGAATGGGGGGATACGCAAGCAGCGGATCTTTCCAGCTGGTGGCAGGAGATTGCCCAATGGCGCGCTGTTGAGGGCTTTGGCTTTGAGCAAGATAAAGCCGATACAGCCATTATTAAGCCGCAATATGCGTTAAGCCGCTTGTATGAAAAGGTGAAGGCTAGCGGGCGGGATTGTTTTGTTACGACCGAGGTTGGGCAGCATCAAATGTGGGCGGCGCAATATTTCGGTTTTGATGAGCCTAACCATTGGTTGACCTCCGGTGGGCTAGGTACAATGGGCTATGGCCTGCCAGCAGCAGAAGGCGCGCAGATTGCTCATCCTGATGCTTTAGTGATTGATATTGCCGGTGAGGCCTCTACCCTGATGAATATTCAGGAGTTAGGAACAATCGCCCAATATCGCCTGCCGGTGAAAATCTTCATCCTCAATAATCATTATATGGGGATGGTACGCCAATGGCAGGAGTTAGTGCATGAATCCCGCTATTCTCAGTCTTACAGTGCAGCTTTGCCGGATTTTGTGAAGCTGGCGGAGTCGTTTGGCATCCGTGGGTTGCGGGTTGAGACGCTGGGCGGGTTGGATGAGGCCATTACCACTATGTTGGCGCATGATGGGCCGGTGTTGGTGGATGTCCATGTAGCGCAAGAGGAATGTTGCTTCCCCATGATTCCCTCTGGGGCCAGCCATGACCAGATGCTCCTAGGGCCGGGGCGTGTGTTTGGCGGGGCGAAGCTGACAGAAGAAGGCAAACGCCTCGTTTGAGAGATGGGTTTTACGGGCTGCCTAAGCGGCGGGTCGCTATTGTGTGTTTTGGAAAGGAAGGATGAGTACAATGCGTGTTTATTATGATCGCGATGCGGATATTAATCTGATTTGTGGCAAGAAGGTTGCCATCATCGGTTATGGTAGCCAAGGCCATGCCCATGCCAACAATCTGCGTGATAGCGGGGTGAAGGATATTGTTGTCGCTCTGCGGCCAGAATCTAAGGCGCGCGCAAAGGCAGAGGCAGCGGGCTTCCGCGTTGTAACACCCGCCGAGGCCGCCGCTTGGGCCGATGTTGTGATGATTTTGACACCAGATGAAGGTCAGGCCGCTCTGTATAAAGAGCATCTGGCCCCGCATTTAAAACCCGGCACGGCTCTGGTGTTTGCGCATGGTCTGGCTATCCATTTCCGCCTGATTGAGCCAACTGCCGAGATGGATGTGTTCTTGATTGCTCCGAAAGGCCCCGGCCATACGGTGCGCTCTGAATATCAGCGTGGTGGTGGTGTCCCATGCTTGGTGGCTGTGCATCAGGATGCTTCTGGCCATGCGAAGGATATTGCTCTGTCCTACGCCTCTGCCGTTGGTGGTGGGCGCGCTGGCGTGATTGAGACGAGCTTCCGTGAGGAAGTGGAGACAGACTTGTTTGGTGAGCAAGCCGTGCTGTGCGGTGGGACGATTGAGCTTATCAAAGCCGGGTTTGAGACGCTGGTTGAGGCAGGCTATGCCCCAGAGATGGCGTATTTTGAGTGTCTGCATGAGATGAAATTGATTGTGGATCTGCTTTATGAAGGTGGTATCTCCAACGTCAATTACTCCATCTCCAACACGGCGGAATATGGGGAATATGTCAGCGGGCCGCGCGTTGTGACCCCTGCGGCAAAAGATGCCATGCGTGCTGTGCTGAAGGATATTCAGGATGGGACATTCGTGCGGAACTTCATCTTGGAGAATCAGTCCGGCAATGTTGGCTTTAAGGCATCCCGTGCCCGTGATGAACAACATCAGATTGAGAAGGTCGGGGCAAAATTGCGTGAGATGATGCCGTGGATTGCCAAGAACAAGCTGGTTGATAAAACACGTAACTAATAAAGGTTGCGGTTTTATAATCACAGAGTGGTTATGGCTTAATGGGGAGGATTTTCCTCCCCATTTTTATGGAGTATTATTGCGTCCATTTAGCAGATTTTTAAAAAAAAGTTGCGTTTAGCGTTATATTTTCTTAGAAAACGAGTTCGACGCTCCTTCATTCGGGAAGGGGGGCGATAATCTGCTGGTTCAGGAGTACGTTATGGACGCACTTGCTCGACTGGGGATGGAATCGGACCTTCCGAGAGATATCCAGAACACTGAGGCAATTCACGCAGTCGAAGACTGTAAGGACTTTTTTATCAAGCAAGGTGGTGAGACCTATGCAGGTAATCATCTGCTTGTTGATTTCTGGAATGCCAGAAATCTGGACGACCCCGAACAAATAGACGCTACGTTAAGGCGGGCTGCAAAGGCAGCAGGGGCAACGATTCTTCATGGACATTTCCATCATTTTACGCCAAATGGTGGGGTTTCTGGCGTGATTGTTTTGGCTGAGAGCCATATTTCCATCCATACATGGCCGGAGCGTCACTTCGCAGCGGTGGATATCTTCATGTGTGGTGTGTGCGACCCTAACCGGTCGGTCCCTGTTATGCAGGAGCTTTTTCAAGCTGGCCGTGTGGAGATAGACGCGTTCAAGCGTGGGCGTGTCAGTGCGACAAGGCATACAGGGCGGTAAGCCGAGCGGGGAAGGGGTTTAGGCGTCTTCCCAATTTCCCTATAATAAAAGGTTATAGGCCCCTGCATTTTGTAAGGCAGCGGGGCATAGCTGGCTATGAGCGTACTTATTGTGGGCACGCATCCATGGCTAGGTGATGACATGATGAAAGGATGGGCCGTGTCTTCTGGCATATCTTCCGAGGCGTGGTTTAACGAGGCTTTATATCCTGATTGGGGCCAACGCTTTAAAGTGGTGAAAGAGCTTGTGCATAAACGCTCGCCTTTCCAAGATATTCGTATCTTTGAGAGCAGCAGCCACGGCCGTGTTTTGGTGTTGGATGGCATCATCCAAATTACCGAGCGTGACGAGTTTATTTATCAGGAAATGTTGGCTCATGTGCCACTTTTCATGCATCCGTACCCTAAGCGCGTTTTAATCATCGGCGCAGGTGATGGCGGGGTGTTGCGCCGTGTCCTCCAACATAAAACGGTGGAAAAAGCCGTCATGGTGGAGATTGATGGCGATGTGATCGAACTTTCCAAACAGCACCTGCCGATGTTCGGCAAGGATGCGTGGGATGACCCGCGGGCTGATGTCATCGTGGGGGATGGGATTGATTACGTCAAAAAAGCTGATGATGGGGCGTTTGATGTCATCATCGTTGATAGTACAGACCCTATCGGCGTGGGTGATGTACTCTTTACGGATGATTTTTATAAGAATTGCGCGCGCATCCTCTCAGATGAAGGGATTATCGTGAATCAATGCGGTGTGCCCTTCCAACAGGCGGATGAGCTGCGGGAGACCACAGCACGGCGGGCGAAGTTCTTCCCGCATGTAACGGCCTATCTTGCGGCAGTGCCGACTTATGTTGGTGGTTTTATGACCCTTGGGATGGCGAAAAAGGGCACCGCACCGCATAAGTTAGAGCTAGCGACGTTACAAAAAAGAGCGCAAGAAAGCGAGATTGCGGAAAGCTGCCAGTATTGGACGCCAGAGGTGCATATTGCCTCTTTCAGCCTTCCGCCTTATATCGCCCAAAACCTCCCACGCTCATAATGGTATAGAGAAGGACCCCTACCATGCGCCGGATGACACTTGCGGACTTCCAGAAGATGAAGGATGAAGGCCGGCCCATCGCCATGGTGACGGCCTATGATTACGCCTCGGCTTTAATTGCGGAGCAAGCGGGCGTGCCGGCTATTTTGGTAGGGGATTCCCTCGGCATGGTTATGCAAGGGCAGGACACAACCTTACCTGTGCGTGTAGAGGATATGATTTATCATGCCCGCATGGTCATGCGCGGGAGCCGTAAAGCCCTTGTGGTGGTGGATTTGCCTTTTCTGTCTTACGCGACAGAGCAAGATGCGGTGGATGCAGCACGGCGCGTTATGCAAGAGGGGGGCGGCCAAGCCCTTAAATTGGAGGGCGGGCGTGAGATTGCCCCGATAGTGCGGCGTTTAACAGCAATGGGCGTGCCGGTGATGGGCCATTTGGGGCTTACGCCACAAGCGCAACATCAAATCGGCTTGCGTGCTCAGGCAAAAGAGGTGCAGGCGGCGCGTAAATTACTTGATGATGCGCGTGCGTTAGAGGAGGCTGGTGCTTTTGGGATTGTGCTGGAGGTTATCCCGGCAGATTTAGCGGCTTTAGTCTCTAAAGAGGTGCGTATTCCCACAATCGGCATTGGGGCTGGTGCGGGGTGCGATGGGCAGGTCCAAGTCTGGCATGATGTGCTAGGGCTATTCGAGGGGAAATCGCCTCGTCATGCGCATCGTTTTGCAGAAATTGGGGCGCAGATGGTTGGGGCTTTATCTCATTATGTAAAGCAGGTGGAGGAAGGCTCCTTCCCCACAAAGGCGCAGAGTGTCAGTATGGCCCCCGATATTTTGGCCGCTCTTACAGCGGAGTGAGATTGTCAGAGAGGGGGGAAGCTGGCAAAGTGCCGCTTTTCCCTGTCTTGCAGGAATAAAGATAGACATGATGGATGAGACAATACAACCTAGCCCCCTTCGGGCACTCCATGAGGAGCTTAAAGCTCAGATGGATGGGTTTGATGGGTACGAATTGCCAGCACAATATCCCTCCGGGGCTGAGGTAGAGCACCTCCATACGCGCAAACAGGCTAGTTTGTTTGATATTTCCTTTTTGGGGCAGTTGCGTGTGCGCTCTAAGGAGGGGAATCTCGCCATTGTGGCTGAGGCCTTAGAGCAGCTTTTGCCAACCAATGTTATAGGGATGGAAAAAGGCCGGATGCTCTATGGTCTCCTCACAACAGACCAAGGCGGCATCCGAGATGACCTTGTTATCTCCCGGCAAGAGGATGATTTTTTACTCATCCTCAATGGGCGCAATCGTGAAAGCAATGCGGATTATATTGAGAATGCCCTTGGTGAGGATTGCAAAGTAAGCCGTGAGTTCGACCGGGCGATGGTGAGCCTACAAGGCCCAAAAGCAGCAGATGTGTTGGGGGCTGTTCTAGGGGTAAGTGCCATTACTGCCATGAAGTATCGTGATTGCCATGATATGCCGTGGGAAAATGGGACCATTACGGTTGCGCGCTTTGGCTATACGGGGATGGATGGGTTTGATATTTGTCTGCCAGCAAATCTCGCAGAAGCTTTTGCACGCCGTCTTTTGGAGCATCCAGAGCTAGAGCCTGCCGGTATGCTGGCGCGTAATACGTTACGTTTGGAGGCAGGGTTATGCCTCTATGGGACGGATATTGATAAAACGACCTCTCCGGTAGAGGCCGCACTTGCCAATAATATTGCACAATGTCGTAGGCCCGGTGGTGAGCGCGCAGGAGGCTACCCCGGTGCGGAGACTATCGCAGGGCAATTAGAGCATGGGATTTATCGCCAGCGCGTAGGGTTAAAGCCGAGTGATGAAACATCCCTCCCTAATGGGGCGGAGATTTTCTCTGATGCTGAAGGGCAGGATCGTATTGGCCGTGTTACCTCAAGCTGTTTAAGCCCGACATTACGGGTCATGATTGGCATGGGCTATGTCACACCGGCTCATGTTGAGGTGGGTAGTCAGATTTTTGCCAAAATGGATGATGGTACCATGCAGCCTATCACAGTGGCGGCTCTGCCTTTTGTCCCCCTTGCGGAGCGGTGACCCTCTAGCCGTATTAAATCTAGCTCCTTTTCCTTAATAGGGCTTTACGCCATGCCTTTTTTGGGTGAGGCTCGGCAATAGCAGGCGGGGAGGGGTCTCTCCGGCCCTGCTGCGGCCCTAAGCATCCGGCTTGGGAGTTTATAAGATGGTTAAGGAGATGTGGTATGAGCGAGGCTGTTCATATTCTGGCATTAGCGACAATTGATAAGGGCAAAGCGGCAGATCTGGAAAAAGTTGTGCAGGAATGTGCGAAGCACTCCCTGCAAGAGAAAGCCTGCAAGCGTTACGAAATTGCGCGTGATGCTGAGAATGAAGGTCGCTTTACTGTGAGCGAGATTTGGGCCAGCCAAGAAGGCTTCGAGGCGCATCTCGCGACAGAGCATTTCGGCGTGTTAGCGGCTTTCGCTAAGGAACATGGTGCAGAGCTGGAAGTCATCCGCCAAGTACCGCTGCATCCCGCCGCATAAACGGCAGAATAAGGAGTGTAACTTAATGGCTGATTATCGTTTGGGCATTGATTTTGGTGGCACGAAAATCGAGATCCTGGCGTTGGACCGCAAAGGGCAGGAGGTATTGCGCGAGCGTATTCCTAATCCCGGCGTCTATGATAAGGCCATTGAGGCCATCCGGGATTTAGTTCGTAAAGCGGATGAGCAGATTGGTTGTGTTCCTGCTCATCGTATTACGGGGACGCAACTAACCTCCACGTTGGGCATTGGTATCCCCGGCTCGATGTCCCCAGAGACAGGGCTTGTGCGGAACTCCAACGCAACATGGCTGAACAACCATCCCTTTAAGCGGGATGTGGAGGAAAGCCTTGGCCGCCCTGTGCGGGTGGAAAATGATGCGAATTGTTTTGCCCTTTCCGAAGCGGCCGATGGCGCGGGAGAAGGCTATGCTACAGTGCTGGGTGTAATTATTGGCACCGGCATGGGTGGGGGCATTGTTGCTAATGGCCGTATTCTCCCCGGGCGGCATCATATTGCTGGGGAATGGGGCCATATTCCTCTGCCATGGGCTAAGCAAGAAGATTTCCCGATGCGGAAATGCTTCTGCGGGAATGAGGGGTGTCAGGAGCGTTATCTTTGTGGCCCGGTCCTTGGGGCGGAGTGGAAAGGCGAAGGCAATCGCTCCCCTAATGGGATTGAGGAAGCCGCGCGTAATGGTGATGAGGCCGCGATTCGCGCATTAGACCTCTATATGGACCGTTTTGCGCGGGCCTGTGCACAGGCTGTGAACTTCCTAGACCCAGATGTAATTGTGTTGGGTGGTGGGGTGTCTAACTTAGCCTGCATTTATGAGCGTGTGCCGAAATTGCTGCCGCGTCATGTTATTACGTCACCTTGCACAACCCCAATTGTGCAGAACCGCCATGGTGATAGCTCTGGCGTGCGCGGTGCGGCATGGCTGTGGGATGTGAGTGAGAGTGGCGTGACGCATACATAGTAAGTCGGACTAAACGTACCAGCGTCATTTTATAAAAACCGCCCGTTCTGTTATAGAGCGGGCGGTTTTTTATGAGCTTGCTCTGCCAGAGGTGGCAGAGCAGTACGTTCGTTATATTAGACGGAGTAATACATCTCAAACTCAACAGGGTGAGGTGTATGCTCAAAGCGATACACATCTTGCATCTTGAGGGTGATGTAGCTCTCAATCTGATCTTTGGTGAAGACATCCCCTTCCAGCAAGAAGGCGTGGTCGGTCTTCAAGGCTTCCAAAGCTTCACGCAGGGAGCCGCAGACCGTTGGGATCATGTTCAGCTCCTCAGGGGGAAGCTCGTAGAGGTCTTTATCCATCGCTTCACCCGGATGGATTTTATTGCGGATACCATCCAAGCCTGCCATCAGCATGGCACTAAAGGCGAGGTAAGGGTTCGCTGTTGGGTCGGGGAAGCGAACCTCCACACGTTTTGCTTTGGGGCTTGTCGCATAAGGGATACGACAAGAAGCCGAACGGTTAGCAGAGGAATAAGCCAGCAGCACAGGGGCCTCAAAGCCCGGGATCAGGCGCTTGTAAGAGTTGGTGGAAGGATTGGTAAAGGCATTAAGAGCCTTGGCATGTTTGATAATCCCACCGATGTAATACAAAGCTTCATCAGAGAGGTCAGCATAGCGGTTACCAGCAAAAAGCGGCTTACCATCTTTCCAAACGGATTGATGAACATGCATACCTGTGCCGTTATCACCATAGATAGGCTTTGGCATAAAGGTTGCTGTTTTGCCGTAGGAATGAGCCACATTATGCACGCAATATTTGTAAATCTGCATAAAGTCAGCAGATTTAACAAGCGTTGCAAAAGCCGTGCCTAATTCATGCTGGCTGCGGGCGACTTCGTGATGATGCTTTTCAATCGGTAAGCCCATCTCACCCATTGTAGCGAGCATTTCGGCGCGCAGGTCGCTCTCATTATCCACAGGCGGAACAGGGAAATAACCGCCTTTACGGGCAGGGCGATGGCCCATATTCCCTTCAGGATAATCTTTCATGGAAGCTTCTGGCCCCTCGATGCTGTCGAGGTGGTAGGAGCCGTAATTCTCCCCCGTACCAAAGCGGACACTATCAAAGATGAAGAACTCTGCCTCCGGGCCAAAGAAGGCGGTATCCCCAAGGCCGCTTTTTTTGAGGTATTCTTCCGCTTGTTTTGCTGTCGCGCGTGGGTCGCGGTTGTAATAGCCGTTGGTTTTAGGGTCGATAATATCGCAGATGAGAATGAGCTGAGGGCGGGCAGAGAAAGGGTCCACCACAGCGGTCTCAGGGTCAGGGAGGAGGACCATGTCGGACTCATTGATGGCCTTCCACCCTTGGATGGAGGAGCCATCAAACATGAAGCCATCTGTAAATGTATCTTCTTCAATGGTGCGGACAGTCTGCGTGGTGTGCTGCCATTTGCCCTTTGTGTCGGTAAAGCGGAGATCGACAAATTCAATGCCATGCTCCTCAATCAACTCAAAAACGCGCTGGATAGCGGCTTTTTGAGGGGAAGGGCGTTGTGCAGAAGGAGTAGATGCTGATTTTTTTGCCATGGCTGCGTGCCTCGCATATTTTGGACTGATACCAAAACGATTACGGGACAATGAGCCATCTGTCGAGTGCTTGCACATAAACTTCCTTTTATAAGACGAGTTGGCTCCTTTTTCTGATAGGATTTGCATTTTCGGGCTAAAAAGCCCATCTGGTGGTCATGTCTATCATCTCACCCCTACAAATATCCGACACTTTGTTTTTTCATGATGGTTCTTCATGGAATCACGATGACGTGAACAAACAACTCACCCATAGTCTTGCCAGCATGGATGATGGGGAATTGTTCCTCGAATATCGTGAGGATGAAACGCTTGGGCTGGAGAATGGCCTGCTACGGACTGTTAGTTTCAATCAGTCCTCAGGCTTTGGGTTGCGTGGCGTTGTGGGGAGTCAGACCCTTTTTTCCCACTCGGACCTTTTGGGGATGGATTCATTACAACGCGCGGCAGAAGGGTTCCGTCATATAGAGGTTGCGGCGTTACTACCTACCAACTCTGCTCCGCAAGGCACTGTATCAGGGGCGGATAGATGGCATGCAATAGCCCTGTATAGCGGGACACATCCGCTAGAGGGGAGCCGCTTTGCCCAGCGGGCGGATTTATTGCGCGAGATTGACGCGTATGGCCGTGGGCTAGATGGCCGGGTCGTGCAGGTCAATGCCACATTGAACACGCAATGGCAGGTCGTACGGATTCTTCGTCCTGAGGCTTTGTGCCGTGGGGAGACTGGTCCGCTGGTGGATATTCGCCCGCTTGTGCGGTTGGATATTTCTGTGATGGTGGAGCAAGGAGGACGGCGAGAAAGTGGGCGTATGGGCCAAGGTGGCCGTTATGCACTGGCCCGTTTGATGGCACCATCTTGTTGGCAAGCGATGACGCAAGAAGCCTTGCGGGAGGCTTTGGTGAATCTGGAGGCCGTTGCAGCCCCAGCGGGGGAGATGCCCGTAGTGTTAGGGGCGGGCTGGCCCGGTATTTTGTTGCATGAGGCCGTAGGCCATGGGTTGGAAGGGGATTTCAACCGGAAAGGGACATCCGTTTTCTCCGGCTGTGTGGGCCAGCGCATTGCCGCGCCAGGCGTTACGGTGTTGGATGATGGGACATTGCCAGAACGCCGGGGGTCGTTAATGATGGATGATGAAGGCACCCCGACAAGGCGCACTATGTTGATTGAGGATGGTATTCTGCAAGGTTATATGCAGGATCGGCTTAATGCTCGTTTGACGGGTGTTGCCCCGACGGGCAATGGGCGGCGTCAATCTTATGCGCATGCGCCTATGCCGCGTATGACCAACACCATCATGGCAGGCGGTCAGGCCTCGGAGGAGGAGATGATTCGCTCCACTAAAAGAGGGCTTTATGCGCGTAATTTTGGCGGTGGGCAGGTTGATATTACCTCCGGCAAGTTCGTCTTTGCGGCATCAGAGGCTTATATGATTGAGGAGGGGCGCATTACAGCCCCTGTGCGTGGTGCTACTTTGATTGGTAGTGGTGCCGATGTCATGCAGCAAATCAGCATGATTGGGCCAGAGATGGCATTAGACCCCGGTATAGGAACATGCGGTAAGGCGGGGCAGGGTGTGCCTGTTGGTGTGGGGCAGCCGATGATAAAAGTGAGCGGGCTGACCATCGGCGGGACGGCCACTTAGAATCTTTTAAAAACAGTATATTACGGTGTGTTATTCTGTGTGCTCTTCTTTTTAAGGGGGCATAGATAAAACAAATGGAATATGTTTCAGATATAAATATTTCTCATTACACTATTGCAAAGTATCTTTTTGCTGTCGTAATGTTTTCGCATCAACAATTTTTGATGGTGCATCGCTATGAAGAAGTCCGTGCGTTACGCAGCCCTTCTCTCCAGCCTCGTTGCAGGTACCTATGGTGCCACTGCGCAACTCTATGCTGCAGATGCAGCGGGGACTAATAGTGTTAGCACCATGTCTGATGATAAAGCGAAGGTGAAGTCTGTTAAAAAAGCAGACAAAACAGCGTCAACATCAACGCCTACAGTGGCGACACAAGCCGCAACGCCCAAGCCGCCCGTTGTGCAGGTTGCTGAAAAACCAGCCTCTAAACCATTGCCAGAGCAGTGGTATACGGGCTCGCTTTACTCCCCTTCTCCCGCTTTGCCTGCCCCGGGGATGATTGCGGTGGAGCCGTATGTGGCGGCTGGTTTGCCTGCTGGTGCGTTTGATTCCAATGGTCACTTAAATACCCGCAAAGGGGCGGGGGGACAGCACTCTATTAGTCAGTTCTCCTTGGCAAAATACGGGATTACCGACCATCTGTCGCTCTATTTATTGCCGACTTATAGCTATAGCTGGGGTGACCACCAGAAACATTCCGGTTTGAAGTTTAATGACCTGCCGGTGGAGTTTCAGTACCGTTTAACGCCACATTATACGCCATCTATCACGCTTTATTTTGGTGTGAATACTCCAACAGGGGATTATAAAAACCTCTCCAATGCATCAGAGGGTGTGGGGCAAGGTGTTTGGGCGTTGCGTTACGGTGTGCATAGCCAGTTTGCGCTCCCCTTCTTTAAGCATGCGATGCGTGTGCGTCTTTGGGCGCAGGTGCGTCACCCCGTGGCCAGTACAAAATTGCGGAACATTACGAGCTATGGGACAGAGAAAGGCTTTACAGGCCGCGGCCATGCTGGCCCATATGGGAATGAAGGTGGCTCTGTAGAGCTGGGGATTACAAAAAAATGGGTCTTTGCTTTAGACCTTTACCATGTTTGGTCCACGTCTAATTCGGTAAATGGATATAACCGTTATACGAATAAAAATATCCATTATCGGACAGGTTGGTCCGGTGCATTTAACGTAGGCCCGGGTATTGAATATAACTGGACGTCAAGCATCGGGGGAATCGTTGGTGTGATTTTACCGGTGGCAGGGCATAATACGTCTCGTTCTATTTCCCCACAGGTTGCGGTGTTCGCCGTCTTCTAAGAGCTAAGTTTGTTAGAGCGGGCTTTTTTCCCCTCGTCCCTTTAAAGGGACGAGGGGTTTTTTGTATTAGGCATGTGTTAAGAATACTAATTTGAAGATCGTTTTAAAGATAAAGTGGGGAGCATATTGGATAGTAAGTAATAGCACTAACGGTGAGAAATCCATTATCCCTGTAGGGGGGAGGATATTACGAATGGGTTGTAATACAGGCTCCACCAAACGTGCAAGCATCTCGGTAAGGGCTTGTATAAATCGGTTGGAGCGGGGGTCAATAACGTCAAAGTTGATGGCCATTGTGGCGAAGCAATAAGCAAGGATGATCCATGTATAAATATCCAGCACCATCAAAATAAGATTGACGATAAACATATAAAGATTAGCAGCAGTCATAAAAGGTGATGTCCCTGATACGAATTAGGTATAATCCCCTATGTAGCAGGCTTTGCTAAGTCTGACGATATGAAAGCGAATGAAAGGCGGGGTTTCTATAACCGTGTGGCTTATTTATACGCTTTTACCTTGACAGGTAAGAGCCTACATGGTGTTTATAGGGCAGACATCATGGGGCTATAGCTCAGTTGGGAGAGCGCCTCGTTCGCAATGAGGAGGCCAGGGGTTCGAATCCCCTTAGCTCCACCATGATTTCCCCCTTTAAAAGCTGTGTGTTTAAGAGGATATCAGGGTGTAAAAACCCCCCTTCTTATATTGTGCATATGGGCAAAGCACGCATGAGAAGGGGGGATAAAACTATTATGGTGTTGTGGGGATAGAGCGAGAAATATGATCCGCTAACTGCACCACAAGGTTACGCATCAGGGCTGCGATATCGGCATCAGTATTCGCGGGGCCTTCTGCGGAGAGATGGACAATATTCTGTGTGATGGGTTTTGTTGAATCATGAGGGACAATCGCCCAATGGGCGTTTAATACGGCGTGATGATTCACATCGACATCAAACTCCGAAATCGCAACCATCACGCGCATATTAGCTGCTTCGATCAAAGGTTGATCTGTAAAGAGCATATGCGGTTGGGTTGCGGCGATCTCGTTTGTGATGAGGTCGGTCACCCCAAGGGAAAGGCGCGTAACCCAGCGGGCGTTTTGGCTGCGGCGAATTTCTTCTCCATTACGGGAGATAATATCTTGGCAGTCCAAATAATCGGGTATGACCACGCGATCAATCGCCACGATAGTTGCATTAGGGGGAACCCGAAATGACTTATCGTCACTATGAGCAGGAATCCCCAATGTGTAGAGGCGCAAAGCAGGAGAAGCGCAGCCAGTAAGGAGAGCGCAGCCCCCCAAGAGAGCAAGAGCAGTGCGGCGGAAAGGAAACATCATGGCTTGCGTCCCATCAGTAGGAGTTGCGGGTTGCGTTCTACATCGCTTGCAAAACCGCGCAGCGAGGCCGCTGTGACAGCAATATCACGCAGGGCGGCATCCAAATTAGCACGATCAGCAGAGCGTTCGGAGAGGATATCTTGCAGGGAATCCAGCGTCTTAGTGGCTGAGACGAGCGTCATATGAAGGTCCTTCCCGCGCTGGTTAAGTTCACCTGTGCCCGCATCAAGGAGCTGGTTCATCTTCAGCAAGGTATCATCAAGGCGCGCATGAAGGTCCTTGATGGTCTCAGTGGCAGCGAGAACGGTATCTTGTGCATGGTCGGAGGTTGTTTTGACGCTATCAATCAAGGGCGGTAGTTTCTGGCGCAGAGTGTCGCTCAGTGCGGTGATGGACAGAATGGCCGTATCAGCATGCTCGCTAATATCCTTGATGGGAATCTGCTCTAATGTGTTTTTCAGCTTCTCCATAGCTGATAGACGCACGGGGATTTCCGGTAGATTTGTAATCCGAGGATGAAATACAGCCGGGACAGATTTATCAAAATCCAACTCAATATCGGACTGCCCAGTAACTAAACTTTGCAGATTCAACCCAGCGCGTAGCCCATTATCAATCATCTCTTGGAACCTAATGCGGGTATGGTCCGGCATATCGTGGACAACATGCATTTGGCTAGGCTCTAACGTGATAATAACAGGGATATAGGCCTTCTTATCCTGTGGGTCGAAATGGAGGGTGATGCTTTTCACCGACCCAACCTTCACCCCACGGAAGTTTACAGGGGCACCGACAGAGAGACCAGAGATGGAGTTTTGGAAGACCAGCGCGACCTCCTTTGTAGAGGAAAATAAGCGCATATGGCCAAACGCCATAATGATAAAGATAAGCAGCACGCTGCCAAGGATCACAAACGCGCCGATTTGGGTTTTTTTGTTTGTGGTATCAGACATGCTGTTCGGCCTTCTGTTCTGTCTGGGAGGGGATGGTGGCAGAGCGATGCATGAAGGCTGTCACCTCCGGAATAGTACAATCAAGGAGCGCACGCGGCGAGCCATGGGTGATGGGCCTATGCGTTTTTGCATCTAAGAAGATGCCGTCATCAGCAATTGTAAGAAGGCTGGGTAGCTCGTGACTTACAATGACGATTGTCGCACCAAGCCCATCACGGAGGCTGAGGATGAGGTCATCCAAACGCGCCGATGTGATGGGGTCTAACCCTGCTGAGGGCTCGTCAAAGAATAAAATATCAGGCTCTAAGGCGATAGCACGAGCAAGGCCTGCACGCTTGCACATACCGCCTGATATTTCATAAGGGAAAAGGTCTATCGCATGTTCCATCCCAACAAGGCCGAGCTTGAGCCTGACAAGCTCGGTAATTTCGGCTTGGCTGAGGGATGTAAACATTTCTAACGGGAGGGCAACATTTTCGCCCACTGTCATGGAGCTCCATAGCGCACCACTTTGGAAGAGAACACCATAGCGGCGGTTAATCGCTGTACGGCGGTCATCAGGCTGAGCCCAGTAATCTTCTCCTCCAACCATGATCTGCCCTGCTGTAGGGCGGAGCAAGCCTACAATACTGCGGAGAAGTGTGCTCTTGCCGCAACCGGATCCACCCATAACCGCAAAGATAGATCCGCGTTTAAGGTCGAACGAAACATTCTGTTGGATGATCTTTGGGCCGAAGGATAATTGCAAATCGCGGACGGAGATAAGTGTTTCTTGCTCAGACATCAATCAAATCCCGACAGCATTAGCAATAACGGCGAATACAGCATCCAAGGCGATGATGCCCACAATCCCAATCACAACAGCGCGTGTGGCGGCGATACCAACATCAGCCGCGCTACGGCCTGCTTTAAGGCCGACACGGCAAGCGGCAAGAGCGATAAAAGCGGCAAAGAAAAGAGATTTGATGAACCCAAAAACAAACTGGCTAATCTCAACACCATCGAATGTCGCGAGCCAGTACCCAATGGGGGAAATATCCATCATGCCCATAGCGACAACAAAGCCGCCAAAGATGGAGACCATCGTACCATAGAGGTAAAGCAGCGGCATCATAATGACGAGCGAGAGGATGGAGGGCAGTAAAATATAGCCCGAAACGGGGATGCCCGTCACTTGGAGAGCATCGATCTCCTCATTCCCCAACATGGTAGAGATGCGTGCCGCATAAGCCCCGCCGGTACGCCCTGCCATGATGATGGCCGTCATGATGGCGGAAATCTCACGTGCGGAGGCAATCCCTACGAGGTTGGTGACATAAATCTCCGCAGCGAACTTACGCAGTTCAATCAGCCCAACAAAGGCTAAAATAGCCCCAACAAGGAAGTTAACGATGCTGACAATTAACAAAGCGGAGGGACCGGCATTCCAGACATCAACGAGGAGGTCTTTTAGGCGCATGGCACTCTTACCGCGGAAGGCCTGCATGGCCCCCCGGAAGACATCCATCGTAAGGGTCGCCATTGTGCCAATCTCATTAAGATTGTTCAGGCATTTACCCCCGACACGAGAGAGGAAGCCCTCATGATGCTCTTGATGAGGGGTAACCTCAGCGGGTTTATCTGGCAATAAAGCGAGCAAACGCTGTGCGGAATCTGGGAGTGTTTGCTCATCCAAGGTAAGAGAGGCCTGACACGCCGCTTTTTTAACGTCCCATAAAAAGGCGATGAGGCTGACATCCCAATTCTGGAGGCCCGTGACATCAACCGTTACTGTCTTATCTGCAATAGAGGCAACAGAGGCGAAGCTATCTTGTGGGAAGTTTATGCCATTCTGCGTTTGGATGTTCCATGTGCCCTTGAGGGCGAGGCACAAACGCCCCTTGCTCTCTTGGAGGGCCCAAGAGGGTGCAGGAGATGAGGTAGCGGCTCGCATTTCCGTCACAGGCATAAGGCCAGTCCTTGCTGTGCCCTTACTGTGGGGCGTTGGGTAGGATGCGACATCGTTATGCCAATAAAGCGTCTCATAATGAAAACCCTATAACATAAATGTAAGAAAAGCGAGGGGGCGGGAGAGGGTATGCTGTAAGATTATTTCTATATTTCAAGAGGTTTTTAGAAAGGGAATTACTCATGTGCGGCATAAAGTCGCAGATGCATTTTCCGGCCATTAGAGTAATTCAGCCCCTCAAATTGATCATAAAGAATTGCGCTTTCTCCTTGCTGTTTTAAAGCGTGCAGAAACTCTGCTTCATCGCGTTGGTCTATCAGGGCGAGGGCACAATGTGCATCTTCATGTAAGGCTTGAGCAGCGGCTATGGTGGGTAGGATGCGTGTCGCCCCGCCAGTTAAAAAGATGAGACTTGGCTCTTTATAGGATGGGGAGAGCAGGGGGCTTTCTTGGCAGGGGCGAAGTTGCTCAAAACTATGGGCTATACGAGGCGAAAGTTGGATGCTGGTAAGGTAGGGGATTAGGCATAAGAAAAGCCCCATCTCACTTAACAACGCGGCACCAAGGGAGCAAAAGGCCCCTTCTCGCCATTTTTGTTGGTAGATAAACCACCCCGTGGCGATGAGGAGCGGGAGGCTACCATAAAGGGGGATGAAGCTATCGGTAAAGAAGTGCCCTTCCATAGCGTAAAGGAGCAAAGGCACCGCAGCAGAGAGCAGCAGCCCTATACTTAACCAAAGGGTTGCATAAATCCCGACCCCTATTTTGGCCCAGAGGGTACGCAGTGGGGTGCATGGCCAGTTGAGCAAGCTAGCGGCTGTGAGAATGGCAATGGCGGGATAGGTGGGCAGAACATAATGGGGGAGTTTAGTCGCGAGGCACTCAAAAAACAGCCAATGAGGGACAATCCAGCAGAGGAGGAAGAGAAGCTCCGGCTCTTTTCGTTTCTGCCAAAGGGTGGGTAAGGCGCGGAGGGCATAAAGGGCACATGGCCAGCATGCGAGCGAGACAAGCAGAAGGTAATAGCCGGGAGGAAAGCCATGTGCTTCTTGTCCACTGGTGATTTTACCGAGCAGATTATGGCCTACAGCACGGCGGAAGAACTCCCCATGGCTGACAAAAGCAATGCTTATACACCATGGCAAAACGATTAACGCACTGATTATCCATCCCCAAGCGGGCCGTAAATGCCGCCAGAGGGTAAGGGTGCGTGTGGCCAAACAAAGGGCGAGGAGTGTCCCAAAGCTAGGGATGAGAACGATGGGGCCTTTGAGCATCAACCCCATGCCAAGGGCGCACCAATAAAGGATGCTGTAGCCGCAAGGTGTTTTTATATGGGCGCGTGCATCTTCAAAATGCCGGAGGAGGAGGGCTTGCAAGCACAGAATATCTAGCAAAAGGACGCTATCAATCGTGGCCATTCGGCTTTCTGCGGCAAAGAGAGGCGTCACCAATAGAAAGCCAGCAGCGAGCAGCCCCGTTTTTGGCCCAAAGAGGCGCGCGCCAATCCATGCGGTGAGGAGTGTACTTAAAATAGATGCTACGAGGCTGGGCAGACGATACGGCCAAGTGTGATGGCGCAGGGTTGTATCATGCGTGATGAACTCTGTGATTTTAACAGCACCGGCCTCTAACCAATAGATGCCAGCAGGCTGATGATAGCGAGGCTGGTCTTGGAAGCGAATATCGAGGAAGTTACCCGTTGCCAGCATCTGCGCGGTAGCTTGCATATAGCGTGGCTCGTCCCGGTCTAGCGGGGGGAGGCTAAGCCGCCCTGGCAGAGCGAGTAAAAAGGCTAACAAGCCAAGCACAATATAATGACGGGATGAGAGGGTCATAAAAGGCAGGCTTGCAAAGGGGGAAGGATACAGAGAGAGGCTTATCGCTCGCTTAACGGTGGGAGAGGGCGTGTCCGTTTTTGCAGCCAGAGAACACCCAAAAGGTCGAAAATACCAACGAGGGCACGATTCATATTATTATATTTAGAGTGCCCATGCAGTCTTGCGCGATGTTGTGTTTCTATACAAATGAGCGGGGCACCATAGCTTTGCATTAAAGCAGGTAAAAAACGATGAAGCCCCTCAAAATGGGGAAGGGTAAGGAAAAGGTCGCGTTGAAAGAGCTTTAGCGGCCCGCCGGTATCGGGGCAATGGTCGTGTAGAAGATGTTGACGAAGGGTGTTTGCAAGCCGGGTCGCAAAGCGGCGAGAGAAGGAATCACGCCTTTTCCGGCGGACCCCAACAATGAGCGGGGCTGGGCTTTTCACCCCATGGGTTGTCTCATAAGTGTGGCGCGCAGCCAGCATGGTTTGGATGAAAGCGGGATTGTCCTGCCCATCACCATCCATTGTGGCAATCCACGGCGCATGCGCGGCACGAATAGCGGAGCGGAGTGCGGCGGATTTTCCCATACGCGTGGGATGAACGATAATCCGCAACTGGGGGAGGAGGTGTACTTTAGCCTCTAGCAGCTTTTGCTGTGTTGTATCGGTGCTACCGTCATCAACAATGATAACCTCCGCTGGAGGGAGGTCCGTTAAAACTGTGCAGAGTTCCTCACATACGGGGAGGATATTATCGCTCTCGTTAAAAACGGTAATGACGACAGCCAGCAAGGGATTATGTGGCTTACTGGCTGTCAGTGTGCTGGTCATGCAGCCTTGTCATTAAGGGCTTGCGGCAGTTGCTTTAGCCCATCAGTGATGAGTTTATGAGCAAGGGAGGAATCTGCCGCGAGGTCTTTTTGGAGGACATCCTTTGCAGCAGCAAGCGCGAGGGCCGCGGCTTGCTCACGAATGTCACGCAGGGCGGCTTGCTCTGCAATATGAATGCGCTCGCGAGCAAGTTTCTCATGGCGGGCCACCATATCATCAACATCACGCTCAGCTTGGGCGCGCAGACGCTGTGCCTCTAGCTTGGAGGATGTGATGAGCTGTTGGGCTTCCTCTTGAGCGTGCTTTAGGTCGCGTTTGGAATCCTCAAGCATTTGCTCAGCTTCACGGCGGAGGCGTGTTGCCTCATCCAAATCCTTGCGGATCTCATCTGCGCGTTCATCAAGCTTAGAGGCTATGGTTTTCCAGAGCTTACGCCCAAAGATGACGAAGAACAGAACGAAAGCGAGAGATGACCAAAAACGGGGTTCATGAAACATGCTCACCTCCTGCAGTATGAGCGCGCTCTATAGCAGAGGCTACAGAGTGATGATCGGCTTTACCAATGAGGCGTTCAATAAGAGTTGTGGCGGTATTTGTAGCGATGCCACTAACATGATTGAGGGCCTTGGTGCGCGATTGTGCAATGCGGGTCTCCGCATCACGGATTTCAGTATTAAGGCGAGCAAGTGTCTCGCTAACCTCATGCTGAATGTTCTTCTTAGCTGTATCGCGAATCTCTTGAATGATAGCGTGAGCATCATCAAAAGCTTTATCGCGTGCTTCATGGAGCTCTTTTTGGGCTTTGTCAGCATCTTGCTTAGCGCGGCGGGCAAGGTCAAGATCGCTCTTGATGCGTTGGTCACGCGCCTTCAGCACATTAGCAACCCGTGGCAAAGCAGAGCGGCTTAGAAGCAGATAGAAGATGAAGAAGATGATGGCACCCCAGAGCACCTGGCCCTGCACATAAGGGTCGTTAAAGTGGAGCTGGGGCATGCCTTCCGCCACGGCCCGGCCCGGTAAGGCCGCAAGGGGGGCGGCGGCAGACAGGAGGAAACGAGGCGTAAGGCGCATCGGTCTTGCCCTCAGACGAAAAGGATAAGGAAGGCGATCAGCAGGGCAAAGAGGGCAATAGCCTCTGTCAAGGCAAAGCCAAGCATACCCAGGCCAAACACATGCGGGCGAGACGCCGGGTTGCGAGCGATAGAGTTTACCAGCGCAGCAAAGATGTTACCGATACCAGCACCAACACCGGCAAGAGCAATCACGGCAAGACCAGCACCAATCTCACGAGCGGGATGAAGAAGATCCATGGTTCAGCTTCCTTTATAAGGACAGGACAAAGAGAAACGCAGGCACTGCCAGCCCATTAATGGGCGACAGCCTCACGCAGGTAAATGCAGGTAAGGATGGCAAAAACATAAGCCTGTAGAAGCCCTACCAGCAGCTCAAGTGCCGTCAAAGCGATGTTGAGAACAACAGGGGTAATTGCCAGCACATCGCCGACAACGCCAAGACCGGCAAGCATGATCGTAAAACTTGCAAAAACCTCCAACAGCACATGCCCTGCTACCATATTCGCAAAAAGACGAATGGACAGGCTGATGGGCCGGGAGATGTAGGAGAGAATCTCAATCGGTACAAGCAAAGGGGAGAGGGCAATGGGCGCACCCTCCGGCATGAAGTGCTTGAAGAAGTTTAGCCCCTGCACACGCAAAGATGTGATGATGCAAAGGATAAACACCGCCATTGCCATAGCCAGCGTAACAACAATATGGCTGGTGAAGGTAAAGGAGAACGGCAGTAGGCCGATGTAATTCCCCGTCAGAATGAAGAAGAATAAGGCAAACACAAAGGGGAAAAAGCGCGTTCCCGCCTCCCCGATAGTATCAACGGCCAAACCGTGGATGAAGTCGTAACTCACCTCTGCGGCGGCTTGTAGGCGACCAGGCACCACGGCTTTTGGCTTCATCCCAACATAGAGGAACGTAAGCACCACAGCGGCGGAGATTACCATAAATAGCGGGGACTGGGATAACCGCAGTGCCTCACCGAAAGAACCCAAAATCGGATGCAGTTCAAACTGTCCGAGCGCGTCAATCTTCGATCCGCTGGCCACGCTGGTCTCTCCCGTTTTCTTGTGCCCTATTCTGAGGGGCATCTGTAACATTCACAACACGCCAGACATTCCGCAAGCCGGCTGCCATGCCAAGCATAGCAAAGCCAATCATAAACGCAGGCTTACATCCTGTCCATCGGTCAAGTTCATAACCAATGCCCAGACCAA
This sequence comes from Bombella sp. ESL0385, assembly GCF_009725755.1. GTDB lineage: Bacteria > Pseudomonadota > Alphaproteobacteria > Acetobacterales > Acetobacteraceae > Bombella > Bombella pollinis. The sequence continues at coordinate 20,004 of NZ_WNIJ01000001.1, read as the reverse complement.
CGGCAACACCAGCCACGAGATCACTTGCAATACGGAAGGCCATTCCTAATGCAGAATCTTCGGACAAGGCGGCAGTTTTTCGGGGGGTATTTTTTGGGGTCAGCTTTTGCTCCATATGAGCAAGACGCTCATTGAACTGGCTGTATCTGGTTGTGTCGTGGTTGCTCACGCTACAATACCCCAAAATGTCCTGCATCATTGCGATGGACACAAAGTAGCTAGACAGGGCATGAGGCTGATGTCAACGACCTGAGCGCATCCCTCCTGCCCACTGAGCGAAGGGCTACTAAATTATAGTGAAAAAACAACCCTTAGCTAACAAGTCGCAACCTTTGGTTTTTTGTGCGAGAGGATGTTTTATGCTCATCTGGCCCAAAAGGAAGCATGGGCGGCTCTTGTTGTTTATCGTTAGAGTCCGCTGGAGCATCAGGCATATGATGACCAAGATACGCATCCGATAACGCACGGAAGGCATAATCTAGCATAGAGGTCGCATAGCGGGCCACATCATCGCCTTCAACGGTACCGCACGCACCGAAGCGAGAATAAGCAAATTGCTCGACAAACATTTCTAAAGGTACACCGCATTGCAGGCCAATACTCACGGCTTGGCTGAAGCACTCCATCAGGCCGCGTGCCATGGGGCTTTCCCGTGGGGGAGCGAGGGATAGGGCGGCGAGGCTGCCATCTTCAAACTCGCTGGTCCGCATAAAAAGGCGATGCCCGCCAATGGAGGTGCGCTGGCTAAAGCCGCCTTGCCGCATGGGTAAGGGGCGGCGGACGCCACGGCCTAGCTTGTCTTTTAGGTCATCTATTTCTGGCTCAGGCAGAGCAGGAAGATAATCGCAAAAAGGCATAACAGCTTCATGCATCTGTGCATGAGCTTCCGCACCGGCGGGATGAAGTGGGCTTTGTCCCTCCAATGTGAGGGCTAAAGCGGCCTCTGGGGAGAGGCCCTTATGGGCGAGGCGGTTGAGAGTTGAGGCTCGCAATGTGCCGTGTTGCGTAACAAGGGAGAAAATTGGCCCTAAGCCGCAGGCTTCGACATCAAGTAGAGCATCAACCATGCCGGGGCTAGAAAAGCCCGTCTCGATAGGGCTGAGGGTGGTTACGCTCTGTAGTGCGCTAGTGATGGCGATAGCGGTCTTCTCAATTTCTGGATGATGAGGGCAGTGGAAGGCCTTAGCCGGTTTTGCTGTGCCAGCACGGGCAATGAGCTGCGTAAGATGGCTTATCGCTTTGGCAAAATCACGCCCTTCTGTGCTGTCATATTCCATACCAAGGGCGGCAAGGCAGGCATCAAGGTCGCTCAATAAGATTAGCCCGACAGGCCCATCATCATGGTGAGCAGGGGCAGGATCATCAAAGAGGGGAAGTTCCCCACTGCGATAAGGCCGCTGCGCTGCGTCTAACCGGCGCAAGCTATCGCAGGCTAATTTAAGGCAAGCGGCAAAATGTTCAGTTGCAAAAAGACCATCCTGCACAAAGCCGGAGAGCCTTACAATAAAGCCCGGTTGTCCGTCAGGGTCATTGCGCCATAGGGCAGCATTGGGGGCCATTTGCTGCATTAAAAGCAGATACGATAAGCTCCGCCCCGCCGGTGGGGTCCCTTGGGGGGTGTGGGGTAAGAGCGGTGTAGAATCAATAAGGTCCACCCAGCGCGCGGCTTCACTTGCGAGGCGGATAGGCCCGCCTTCTGCCGGGGTGAGCTGGATGAGTGCCTGAGCGGCATCATCACTCCACACAGAGGGAACGGTCACCGAACGCAGGTTAGAGCTGTCCGAGTCTATGCTTATTTGAAGCGTTCTCATATGAACGCCATTCCAGTGAAGATGCGCTTTCATGATGACGAGTCTAGTCATGAAGCAGTGAGGAGGAAACCATCCTTAGAGGGGGATAACGGGCATAAGCGTTCAGGAAAACGGGGATATAGTGGATAACTTTTTATCAGCCCGTAAAAGAGAAAAATGCTGGTGAGTGTGGCAGGGGATTGGACGTAACGCGTGGAGTCCGCTAGAGCGTTAAGGACATTCACGCATGTGATGGTTTTGTGACGGTAAAAAGGATAGAGCGATGGTTACGGGCAATGTGGGGGATATGGCCGTAAGACGAGCTGGAAAGGACCGCTTAGAACTCGCTGTAGGGCTTGTTGCAGCAGGTGTTCTAGCGGTGTTAATTGTCATTGCCTTTATCGGGCGGCAGCATCCACAAGACCGGGGCTACCCTCTCCATGCGGCATTTAGTCATATTGATGGGCTTGGCGTGGGGTCGGATGTCCGCCTTGCTGGTGTGACAGTGGGGCATGTGCGGCATTTGCAGGTGGACCCGCATAATTTTCAAGCAGAGGTAACTTTCAGTGTTGCGCCGAATATTCAGCTCCCGGCTGATAGCGGTGCGATTATTACTTCTGATTCTCTCTTAGGGGGGAAATATATTGCCCTCACCCCTGGCGGGGATGCGACCATGTTAAAAGCAGATGGTGTGATTGGGGAAACGCAGGGGGCGATTAGTTTAGAGCAACTTTTGAGCAAGTTTATTTTCTCCGTCACGGATTCATTACAAAAGAAGGCTCCTCCCGCCACGCCGCCTACCGAGCCAAATCCTTCCTCAGCACAAGCCCCTGCTCAACTGACCCCGTGAGACCATTTTTATGGCAGAGCAAGACTGGCTCGATAGTGCAGGGCAGCCGATACATTGTACAGGTAAATTGCGTGTTTTGCGGGAGAATGAGGAGGAGTTACGGCAAGTTATTAAAGAGGCTTGTGCGGATGCCTTATTGATGGATGTAGCCCCTGCTTATTTGCGCCAACATATGGAGCAGCTTATGGCTGCGATAGTCGCAGAGGCCATAGAGGGCACAAAAAGTACCAATGGTGCTGATGCGATGGAACAGGGGGAAGGATGAGGGTTATGGGCGTAAAAAAGCGGCGTTTTAGGGGGCTGGTGGTCTGTTTGTTAGGCTCTATGCTGGGTGGGGCGGTATTATCCTCCTTGCATGCTGAGGGTGTGCGTGCTGTAGCCCCTCCTGCGACGTATCCCGCAACAAGTTGGCAGGGGCGTAATCAGGCGGTGATGCGCATTATGCGGCGGTTGGATTCTCATGTCGGGCTTGTCTCGCTGCATGTTGGGGAGGTGGTGCAATATGGCACTTTGTCCTTAACGTTAGAGCGTTGCTTGCAAAAACCTGAAGGCCTTCCCGCCCAAGCCGCAGCGCAGGTAAAGATTGAGGAAAACCAAGAGGCTGGCAGCCCTACATTTGAGGGATGGATGTTTACCAATGACCCCGCTTTAGGGGCTTATGCTGGGGCGTTGTATGATGTGCAGGTCGTCTCATGCGATGGTGATGCTGTGGCCCCTATGGTAGGGCCGTTGCCCCATCCATCTGTACCGTCGGTTGCAACAGCAGGGGCCCCACATGTGGAGGCCGATGGCGAGGGCAAGTCCTCCTCTCCCACGGCAGGGCAGAATGTTCATCAAGGGGATAATGGGGCATCTGGGCCCGTCTCTTTATTACCGCCAACACCTGCCCCAGCACCGCAGGCTGGGCAGGGTGAAGGGACGCAGCCCTAAGGGGATGGTGTGAGGGGATGAAGTGCTTTTTCCACCCCATAGGGGTATGGTGGATGGAAGCATCGTGATGTTTATAAAAGAAGGAGAGGGACATGCTGTTTACGGATAAACAACAGATACGTGCTGTATGGCGTGTCGGAGGGCTTTATATTCTATCCGCCCTCTTTGCTCTTCTTATTGCCTTCATTGCGGAAAATTTCTTGCATATGGTCCCTTGTGAGCTGTGCTTGTGGGAGCGTGGGCCGTGGCGGGTGCTGATAGGGATTGGCGTGTTGGTTCTGGTCTTTTCCCCGCGTTATGCGCGTTGGCTCGCTTGTATAGGGTTGGTGTGTTTGTTGGTGAGTGTGGGGTTAGGTATTTTGCATGTGGGCGTAGAGCATGGGCTTTGGCCCAGCCCCGCGGCGGAATGCCACGTGACCCCTGTCGAAGCGCATGATTTTAAAGACTGGATGGCACATTTACCCGCTCATCCGACTAAACCTTGCGACCAGCCCGATTACCCGTTGGGTTTGCCTGTGTCACTGACGAGTCTTGCGGCTCTTTATGCGTTTGGTGTGTTTGTTCTCGCACTGTGGGAAACATGGCGGTTATTCCGCTTTGTGCGGCAACAAGTGGACGCATGAGATTATAGATAGAAAGCGCGGGAGGGCGGTTATGGCTTTAGATGAGTTCTTATGCTTATACCGGCAAGGCTTTGCACGGGTTGCTGCATGTACAACGCCGATTGCGCTGGGCGAGCCTCATCATAACGCCATAGTGTTTCAGCAATGGTTAGAGCGGTGCCATGAGCAAGCGGTTGCGATTGCGGTTTTCCCAGAATTAGGGCTGACAGGCTATACGTTGGAGGATTTGTTCTTCCAGCAACTGATGTTAGAGCGCAGCCAAGAGGCTTTGTTAGCCTTGGTGGAGCGCACGGCTCACCTCATGAGCGTTGGCATTGTTGGGATGCCATTGCGTTGGGGGGATAGCCTCTATAATTGCGCGGTCATCTTTCATAAAGGCCGTATTTTGGGCGTTGTGCCGAAGATTATGCTCCCACGTTATCGCGAGTTTTACGAAGCACGGCATTTCACCAGCGGGGCGGGTTGTTCTGGTACGATCAGGCTTGGTACGCAAGAGGTGCCTTTTGGGGCCGATTTGCTTTTTGAGGCAGAGGATATTGCCGGTTTAACCCTCGGGGTGGAGATTTGTGAGGACCTCTGGGCACCGCAACCACCAAGCGGGGCTTTGGCGGTGGCTGGGGCGACCGTTATTGCGAATCTTTCTGCCTCTCCCGTAACGGTTGGGCGCGCCGAGCATCGCGCTTTATTATGTGCTGCACAGTCTATGCGGACGAGTAGTGCGTATCTTTATGCCGCTGCCACGGTGGGGGAATCGACAACGGACCTCGCATGGGATGGGCAGCTTTTGATTTATGAGGCCGGGGAGTGCCTTGCCCAATCAGACCGTTTTGCCCCGAAAGGGGATATGGTGGTCGCTGATATAGACCTCGACCGTTTGCGGCAGGAGCGACTCCAGACGGGGTATTTCGCATCAACTCACGCGAAAAACTTTCGCCGGATTCGTTTTGCCGTAAATCCTCCTCTTCAGGATTGGGGGTTAAAGCGTGAGGTGCCACGCTTCCCCTTTGTGCCTTTGCGCCTTGCCTTATGTGAGCAAGATTGCCGGGAAGCATGGAATATTCAGGTCCATGCTTTGTGCCAGCGGTTAAAAGCCGCTCATGCCAAAACAATGATTATTGGCGTGTCAGGTGGGTTAGATAGTGCGCTGGCCCTCTTGGTGGCGGTCAAAGCGGCGGATTGTCTTGGCTGGGAGCGGACGCAAATTATCGCCCGGACCATGCCCGGCTTTGCCACAGGCGGCGAGTCCCTCGCGTTGGCGCATGGCTTGATGGAGAGTTTGGGTGTGCGTGCTGGAGAGCTGGATATCAGGCCGACCGCGCAGGCCATGTTGGCAGCGATTGATCACCCTTATGGGCGTGGCGAAGCTGTATATGACATTACCTTTGAGAATGTACAGGCAGGGTTAAGGACGGATTTTCTTTTCCGTCTAGCCAATCATCATCAAGGGTTGGTCATCGGTACGGGCGATATGTCCGAGCTAGCTTTGGGCTGGTGTACCTATGGAGTCGGTGACCAGATGGCTCATTATAATGTTAATGCGGGCCTGCCTAAGACGCTCATCCAGCATGTGATTCGCTGGGCCTCGGGTCATGATAAGAGCGTATCCCCGGCAGCGCGTGCGGTGTTGGAGTCGATTGTCGCAGCAGAGATTAGCCCAGAGCTTGTGCCGAATCAGGGGCAGGGTGTGCAAAGTACCCAACAAATGATTGGCCCATACGCGTTGCAAGATTTCACGCTTTATTATGTTCTGCGTTATGGATTCGCACCTAAGAAGATTGCCTTCTTGCAATTACATGCGTGGGGCGATGCAAAAAAGGGTGAGTGGCCCCTTAATTACCCAGAGCAAGACCGTATTGCTTATGATCTGCCAACAATCATCCATTGGAGTCGCGTTTTTCTAAAGCGATTCTTTGGCACAAGCCAATTTAAGCGGTCGGCCATGCCTAACGGCCCGAAAGTTGTTGCAGGGGGGAGCTTATCGCCTCGGGGCGATTGGCGCGCGCCATCGGACGGTACGGCGACTCTATGGTTGGCCGATTTGGATGACATCGAATCGTATAAACTGTGAGATGACAATTCCTTATAAGGGGGTTCTGCGAAGGCAAGGTCGTGATAACTGTGCGCCCCTTATTTGAGCGATGATGCAGAAATCATTATGATAAAGTTAATTTTTTTGTGTGGCCATATAATGCCGCAAGGATAGTCATACAAAAAATCTACTAAAATAAAGAGAAAATAATTTTCTTTATCTGGAAATAAATAAGATTTATTTTTATCAAACAAATATATAAGAAAATTTTTTTGTTATTCCTCTCTATCGTTTCAGTATATTTGTGTGATTTCTATCAAAAATGTATCAAAAAATTGCGTATACATTCTCATTATCAATTTTGAAATCGAATAGAAATTACACACAAAACATTTGTAAGCCATTGGTTAATCTGTTATCTGTTGTTAACAGGTTGCGGGTCATTTCGACCTAATTCCGACAGCGTCTCTTAGGAGGGGCTCTTTGTAGGTTGCCATAAAGTTTTCTCACTTCTGACGTGAGGGAGCCACGAAGGTAGGCAATCTTCTCTCTGTCATCAGAGGGCAAGAAGGGGCCGGAATAAGAGCAGCTTGTCAGTTTGGGTCGTATGATTATGTTGTGTAAGGTGTAGTCTCTTGGCAATTCCAACAGTATCAGGTTTGCGGCAACAGTATTTCTTTGGGCTTCCTAGTCAGGGGGCGCAGGATCTCGGTGCTTTATTTGCAAACTCCTTCCAGTCGCTAATGAACCGTTCCGGTTTTGACGATGACGAAGGTGGGATGTCATCCCTCTCCTCTGGTGTGGGTAATGACGGACTTGACCTTCGGCAGTCTTTGGATTCCGATGACGATTCTCAGGCAAGTTTTCTTGGCGGGCAGGATACAATTTCTGCTGCAGGAGATGGGACCAACGGGAGCTCTAGCCAGCTTTCTCTCGGGGGGACGCTAAGCTTCCTCGGTGGTGTTGGCTCCGGGACGCGTTCGGTCGGGGATAATGCCACCATCTTTGGCACCGCTAATAGCGTGTATCATTACGCTCAGCAGGCAACGGATGGGAGCAGCGTGTTCCGTCCAGAATTTTATGGGGCAGCACCGGGCGCAGATAATATTCTGTTTGATGCTTCGAACTCCCATCAGTCTTTGGATGCGCTTGCTGGCCTTGGGGACACCATCAAAGGTGGTGATGCCTCTGATACGATTTCGGTTCAGAACACGGTTAACGGGACCAATGCTGGCGCGACATTAAGCGGCGGTAGTGGGTCTGCTAATCTCTTCCAGTTCCTGAATAATAAGGGCGGGCATTATACCATCGCCGATTTCGGGAAGGCTGCAGGCAATCAGGTTGGGCTTAAAGCAACTCAGCAGGAGATTGGTCAGATGCTTGAGCATCAGTCAATCACTGGTGGTAATGTGACGGTTGATTTGCCAAACGACCAAGGTCAGATTACCTTCTTAGACCAACAGCAGTTGCATCCTAAAGATTTCCATAGCTTCTAATAGATACTCACCCCTCTTCGGAGGGGTGATTTTTTATGAGCTGTATACAGAGCGTACAAGAATGCCGTCCCGATGGGGCGGTATTTTTTATCTTAATTTTTGGGAGAGTCATTGGCTGGGGCGGGAGGATTCGAACCTCCGCATGGCGGAATCAAAATCCGCTGCCTTACCGCTTGGCTACGCCCCAACGCTGGCTCCTTAATATCCCGAACAGACGAATGGGTAAAGGGTGCGTAAGCGTTTTTTTTACATAAGATGTTATAAAATCTCGTCCTCATCTTTGGGGGCGACATAGTCGGGCAGTCCGCCTTCATCCTGTAAGGGAGAATCGGAGAGGTGATGAGAGGATGCCGCTTTGAGCAAACCCAGCCGCTCCGCACGAGTAAGGGCTTGGTCAAGTGTTTGCATGGTCGTAGTGAGGTCTGGTGAGCTGTCTTTCTCCCAACTGACAATGGTACGCGACCATAAGGCGAGCAGAGCATTTTGGCGGATGATGCCTCCCAAGCCGCGACACTCTAGCCCGGCTGCATCGGCAATCCAGCGTAGGCTTTCCATTGTCGTTGCAGCGAGGAAGGCCGCTAGGGCTGGGTCACGGGGGAGAGTGTGCATGACAGCGCATAGTCCTGCACGATAATCTTGCATTGCATCAAAGCGGCGCATGAGGAGGTCAAAAAGCCGCTCGCGCACGGTGGTGCCATAGCGTTCCCCACAGAGGGCCGCTTCATCAATGTGGCGATTCAGGTGTAATAAAATCATCGCTTTAAAGGGGAAGCGTTGGCGTACACGGGCGAGGGGCAAGCCTGCTTCGCGCGCTGCCTCTACGAGGGAGGTACGCTGCCAACCATGCTGCTGAGCAAGCTGTAACGTGGCATCAATCATCGCCCTGTCAAAAGAAGGGTCGTGGGGGGAATTGGTCATCATTATGCGTTTTATGCCTAAGCGTGTGAGATGGACCGATAGAGCGGGTTATGTTCCACCGGTCCGATGGGATGGTTAATCATCAAGCTCGCGTGAGCGTTTAATCGCAGCTTTGGCCGCTTCAGGGATGAGGCGTGGCCAATGTTCTTCCTTCATAAAGACGCTCAAAGCCGCAGCGGTTGTGCCGTTGGGGCTGGTGACGTTTTTGCGGAGTGTTTCTGCATCTTCAGGAAGTTCATGGAGCATCTTGCCAACACCATAAATCATGCCACGGACAAGAGCGCGTGAAGCATGAGCGTCTAAGCCGAAATCTTGCCCGACTTTCTCCAGCAATTCAGCAAGGTAGAATACATAAGCCGGGGCAGAGCCAGCAATGGCAATGACGGTACGGAGGTCCTCCTCATGCGGGACGGAAACAACGGTACCTACTTGTTCCATCAAGCGGATGGCGAGGTCCTTTTGCGCTTGGCTGACATGGGGGGAGGCATAAAGCCCCGTCGCCCCGGCCCCAACGCAGGATGGCGTATTGGGCATGGTGCGGATGACAGGCATATCCGCACGGCCACACCAGCTTGCTAGTTTTTCGCAGCTCTTACCAGCCATGACAGAGAGGAGAGCTGTATGATTCATCCGCTCGCCCAAAACGGTTTTAAGGGATGAGAGCATCGCCTCTGCCCCCGCAGGTTTAACGGCCAGCACGATAATATCGGGTTTTACGTCAGGCGTAATCTCCTCTGGCGTGCGGAAGATGGTGCATCCTGCCGGGGCGTCTTGGAGCTTACGGTCTAGGATAAAGATGCGCGGCGGGGTTGGGCTGCTTACCCACCCACGCATAAGGGCCCCGCCCATTTTGCCGCAACCAACGAGAAGAAGTGCAGGGATGGTCATGAGGAAACTCCAAAAAGGGATTAACGCTGTGAGGAAGGAGCAGTAAGGCTTTGCTCTAGCTCGTCTAAACGGGCTTCTAGCGCAGCGAGGCGATGCTCGGCCTTTTCTTGAGCGAGGCGAGCGTGGCTTGCCATCTCTTGCACGGCCTCAAACTCATCACGGCGGACAAGATGAAGGGAGAAAAGAATCTCGTTAATCTGGCTGCGAATAAGCGTATGAATCTCCTCGCGTACACCAGTCGCGGCAGAGAACGCCGTTCCAGCAAAGCCGGCTATATCATCGAAGAAACGGGGGCGTATGGCCATATTATCAACTCCTTTATAGGTGGTCTTCCAAAACGGACCTATCTGTCTGTCGCAATTCTTTCAGAAGCAAAGGTAGGTCTGTCAACCAATTCTCCCTCATTTCTGTGCGTTCTTATGTTGGATACCGCTTCCTACCAGACTATACAGGAAGAATGATTATCGTCACCGGTGGAGCCGGATTTATTGGGTCTTGTCTGCATCACGCTCTGTTTCAGCAGGGGCGGCGGACTGTTATTGTGGATTATCTTCACGACCAAGGGAAGTGGCGTAACCTTGCCACGCACCCCCCTCATCTTATCGTGCCGCCAGAGGGCTTAACGGCGTTTTTGGCAGAGGCGAAGGGGGTGGAGGCTGTCATTCATATGGGGGCCATTAGCGAGACTACAGCGCGGGATGGTGACCTCGTATGGCAGAGTAATGTTGCCCTCTCTCAGCAGCTATGGCGATGGTGTGCAGAGCAGGAGGTCCCATTTCTCTACGCGTCTTCCGCAGCGACCTATGGCGCGGCAGACCAACCCGCCCTCTTTCAAGATGGGTTGGAGTCTATCGAGGCGCTCCAACCACTCAATTTATATGGCTGGTCTAAGCACGCGTTCGACCTCTGGGTAAAGCGGACGATAGAGGCAGGTGAGCCTACTCCCCCGCAATGGGCGGGGTTGAAGTTCTTTAACGTCTATGGGCCGAATGAATATCATAAAGGGCGGATGATTTCGGTCATTAAGGTAAAATATGATGAGCTCATGGCTGGCAACCCTGTGCGGCTCTTTCAATCAGATAAACCCGGCTTAGCCGATGGCGAGCAGAAGCGGGATTTCATCTGGGTTGGGGATGTGGTGAAGGTGCTGCTCTGGCTGTTGGAGCATCCTACAGTCAGTGGGTTGTTTAACTGCGGGACAGGGCAGGCACGCTCTTATGAATCCCTTGCGCGGGCTGTATGCGATGCGGCAGGGAAAAGGGTAAATATCGAGTATATTCCTATGCCAGAAAGCTTACAGGGGCAGTATCAATCCTTTACGCAGGCGGATATGAAGGCACTGCGTAAAGCGGGGTATGATGCACCCTTTACCAGCTTAGAAGATGGTATCCGCTTTTATATTAAAGATTATCTGGCATCAGGAAGGCCGTATTTGTGACACAACCGCTTATCTTTCCGGGGTTGGACCCGGTGGCGTTTCATCTAGGGCCATTGGTGGTCCGTTGGTATGCGCTTGCTTATATAACGGCATTTCTCATAGCCCTGCCTATCGCACGGAAGTTGGTTCAATTAGGGCCGAAGGTTGCCACTCGTCTCGCTGTGGATGACTTTCTCGTCTATGCCGTGCTTGGCGTATTGGTGGGGGGGCGTTTAGGTTATGTCCTTTTTTATCGTCCTCTTTTCTTCCTAGCTCATCCGTTGCAGATTTTTGCAACATGGCGGGGCGGTATGTCCTTTCATGGTGGGGCAGCAGGGGTCATTATCGCGCTGGCTTGGTTTACGTGGCGGCGGCGTCTGAACTTCCTTGCCTTTGCGGACCGGATTGTCGTGGTGGTGCCTATTGGGTTGGGGCTAGGCCGTTGTGCTAATTTCATCAATGGGGAATTATGGGGCCGGCCTGTAGTCCATGCGGTGCCATGGGCGATGATTTTCCCAGCCGTTGGGCCAGAGCCGCGCCATCCTTCTGAGTTATATGAGGCCCTAACAGAGGGGCTTTTATTATTCATCATTATGTTGATGGCCGTGGGGCGGCCTGTTTTGCGGGCGCGGGCGGGCTTTCTCTCTGGCTTGTTCCTTTTTGGCTATGCGTTCGCACGCGCCTTTTGTGAGCTGTTCCGCCAGCCTGATGATAATATCGGCTTCCTTGCTGGGGGCACCACAATGGGGCAGTTGCTCTGTGTGCCTATGGCCATCGCGGGGATTGCGCTGATGGTCTATGCCTTCCGCCGTCCTGCGCGGGAGCGTGATTGGGTAACGTCATGAGTTTGCCGCCGGTCATTCATTCATCTTTATTGCCTGTCCCGCATGGCTTTTGCTTGCGGCAAGGCGGTGTGTCCCGCGCGCCTTATGAGAGTTTGAATGGCGGGGTCAATACGCAGGATGACCCTACCTATGTGCAGGAAAATAGACGGCGTATTGCCGCACTTGTAGGGGTGGAGGAGGTGCATCTCGCCGCCCTCCAACAAGTGCATGGGGCAGAGGTCGTGACGTTGCGAGGCTCTGAAGATGTGCCGTCCTTCTCTTGTGGTGCTTTACCAGAAGGGGACGGCCTGGTGACGGACTGCCCCACCATTGCACTAGGGATTGCCACAGCAGATTGCGCGCCTGTGTTATTTGCCTCGCATGATGGGCGTGTTGTTGGGGCTGCTCATGCGGGGTGGCGCGGGGCTGTAGCCGGTGTGTTGGAAGCTACGGTACAGCAGATGCGCGCTTTGGGGGCCGAGGGGATTCGCGCCGTGATTGGTCCGTGCATTGCGCCTGCTTCTTACGAGGTCGGTGAGGATATGCGGTGCGCTGTATTGGCTCATGAGTCCTCTGGGGAGAGGTTCTTTACACCGGCTGCACGCACTGGGCATTACCAGTTCGACCTTCCCGCATTTTGTCGTGCGCGGTTAGAGGCTCTTCATGTGCGCGCAGAGTGGGTAGGGCGTGATACCGCAGCGGAATCATGCTTCTTCAGCCATCGCCGAGCTACGCTGAGAGGTGATGGGCGGACAGGGCGGCAGCTTTCTATTATTCGAGCAATTACACCATCATCGTGATAAAAAAATTGTCTTTTGCGTGTTTTTCGGTTAGGGCAGAGCAGCCGTAGGCACCCCTGGAGGCCGTACGGTTATATTCATTTTTAGAACGCAGGAGCGTATAACGTGGCGAAAATAACGACACTGGAGATCTCCCAGCGCGCCAAAGCAGGTAAGGGGGCAGCGCGCGCTACACGACGTGAAGGGCTCGTCCCTGGCGTGGTATATGGTGGTAAGAAGGAGCCGGCCCTCGTCTCCATCGACCCCCGCATCATCATGAAGGAGCTGCATCGCGGTAGCTGGCAGTCTCGCCTTTATCAGTTCAATATTGGTGGTGAGCAAGTTCACGCGCTGATTCGTGATATTCAGTTCCATCCGGTGTCTGATGCGCCGATTCATATCGACTTCCTGCGTTTGGTCCCCGGCCAGAGCGTGCATGTGCAGGTTGGCATCACCTTTACCGGTGAGGAAGACGCCCCCGGCATTAGGCGCGGTGGTGTGCTGAATATTGCTCGTCACTCTGTGGATGTGGAAGTGCCTGTTGAGAATATTCCAGAGCATTTCACTGTGGACCTCAGCAAGCTAGACATCAACGACAATGTGCGTTGGGATGACCTCCAAGGCACGGAGCATGCAACACCAACGCTGCATATCCCCAACTTTGTGATTGCCTCTATCGCTCCGCCAACAGTGGAGGAGGAGCCTGAGGCCGGTGCTGAGGCTGAAGGCGCAGCGGCTCCTGCTGAGTCCAAATAAAGAGGTTATGCGGTTGTGAAGCTCTGGATCGGACTCGGTAATCCGGGGGCGTCAATGAGCCGCAACCGGCATAATATCGGCTTTATGGCCGTTGATGCGATTGCGCTACGCCACGGTTTTAGCCCGTGGCGTAAGCGTTTTCGCGGGGAGACGGCAGAAGGTATGGTCGGGCGGCAGAAGATTCTTCTCCTCAAGCCGCTGACCTACATGAATCTCTCTGGCGAGAGCGTGCAGCAAGCCGCGCATTTTTATAAAATCCCCCTTGAGGATATGACTGTTTTTCATGACGAGTTGGACCTCGCTTTTGGGAGAATGCGCGTCAAGCAAGGGGGCGGTGCAGCGGGCCATAATGGGTTGCGCTCTATGGATAAAGCATTGCCTAGCCCTAATTATTGGCGGGTGCGTCTAGGCATTGGCCATCCCGGTAGCCGGGAGCGGGTGCATGGCCATGTGTTGGGGGACTTCTCTAGCACGGAGCGGCCAGATTTAGAGCGATGGTTAGATGAGCTGGCCGATGCGACTTCATTACTCGCGCAGGATGAGCCAGAAGCCTTTATGACAAAGACAGCTCTGTGGCGGAGCTAAGGTAAATTGTAATATGCGCGTTGCTATGGGATAAAGGCAGACCATAAAACAGCGGCATTTTAGGAAAATGGGAGAGAGTGCATGGGGTTCAATTGTGGGATCGTGGGCCTCCCCAATGTTGGCAAATCCACCTTGTTTAATGCGTTGACGCAAACGGCCTCGGCGCAATCGGCAAATTATCCTTTCTGCACGATCGAGCCTAATACGGGCCGCGTGGCTGTGCCTGATGAGCGGCTAGAGGTCCTTGCTAAAGTGGGGCAGTCCCAGCGTATTTTACCCACGAGCCTAGAGTTTGTGGATATTGCTGGTCTGGTGCGGGGGGCCTCCAAAGGGGAAGGACTTGGTAATCAGTTCCTTGCGAATATTCGTGAGGTGGACGCCATCATCCATGTGCTGCGTTGTTTTGAAGATGATGACATTACCCATGTAGAGGGTGGTGTGGACCCTGTGCGTGATGCTGACATCATCGAGACAGAATTAATGCTGGCGGATTTAGAAAGCTTAGAACGCCGCAAAACAGGTTTGGAAAAGCGCGCCCGTGGCAATGACCGTGAGGCGAAAGAGCAGCTAGAGCTTATGGAGCCTCTATTAGCGGCGTTGCAAGCAGGCAAACCAGCTCGCACGGCCATCCCTGCGGGGAAGGAGGTTGAAGTTGCGCGCCTTCAGCTTATGACAACAAAGCCTGTTCTTTATGTCTGTAATGTGGAGGAGGCCGCGGCTTCTACCGGTAATGCCCTTTCAGAAAAGGTGAAAAAACGCGCCGAGGCAGAAGGGGCGGGCGTTGTGATTGTTTCTGCGGCGATTGAGGCAGAAGTCAGTCAGCTTGAGGAGGAGGAGCGCATTGAGTTCCTCGATGGTTTGGGGCTGAAAGATAGCGGATTGGACCGCGTAATTGCTGCTGGCTATCGGCTTTTGGGCCTGCAAACCTATTTTACTGTTGGGCCAAAAGAGACACGCGCTTGGACAATCACCGCGGGCACTAAAGCTCCCCAAGCCGCGGCCGTGATTCATAATGATTTTGAGCGTGGCTTCATTGCGTGTGAGACCATCGCTTATGATGATTATGTCACCTATAAAGGCGAGGCTGGTGCGCGTGAGGCTGGTAAATTGCGCGTAGAGGGCAAGAATTATGTCGTACAAGATGGCGATGTGCTGCTCTTCCGCTTTAATGTGTGATTGTTATTGATGAAGGCACAGACCGTTCATCGCTCATCGCGTAAGCGTCCTTTAGGGGCAGCAATGTCGCGATTCGGCGATGGGCGGCATATGCGTATCGGTCTCCTTGGGGGGTCGTTTAATCCAGCGCATGAAGGGCATATTCAACTTGCCCGTAAAGCTTTGGCACATTTGCAGCTCGACCAAGTTTGGCTGATGGTCTCGCCGGGGAATCCGCTAAAATCCCGCATAGGGATGGCCCCTTTTGCGCAGCGTTTAGCTAGTGCGCGGCATCTTGCTGATGGGCGGCGCATCATCGCTGTGGATATTGAGCATCAATTAGGCCAGCATTTTACGGTTAAGACAGTGGCGTTGCTCAAGCAGCGTTTCCCTCATTGTCGTTTTATATGGCTTATGGGGTCGGATGGCCTAGCGCAGTTCTCCCGCTGGCGTGGTTGGCGGAAGCTGGCTCATTTGGTCCCCATAGCGGTATTACCGCGGCCTGGAAGTGTCATCCCTGCGCTAAAAGGGCGCGCGAGTTCTGTTTTGCGGCGGTATCGTCATGATGGCAGGGCAGCGTCTCTTTTGCTAAAAGCAGAAGGGGGGCCGGGCTGGACCTTTTTACTAGCCCCTCAAAACGCTATTTCATCAACGGCTTTGCGCGCCATTAGGAGTAAAAACGATTATCACCATGACTAAATCCTCCTCCCCTTCGTCTCATGAGGCACGGTTGGCCCGTCTTTTATCCGTCATTACCGAGAGTTTGGATGAGGATAAAGCTGAGAATATCATTACATTGGACCTGACAGGCCGCGCCGGTTTTGCGGAGCGCATGGTTATTGCCTCTGGTATGTCTGAGCGTCAGATTTCCGCTATGGCCCACCATTTAGAAACCCGTTTAAAAGAAGAGTCGCTAGCTCGCCCGCAGATTGAAGGGGAACAAGGGAGCGATTGGGTTTTGTTGGATGCTGGCGATGTTGTAGTACATCTCTTTATGCCAGAAAGCCGGGAGCTTTACGCGTTAGAGCGCATGTGGGGCGGCGATTTTGACCATGCGGATGAAGAAATCGCCGTTGAGTAAGAGACAACAAGGCGTGGGGCATATGGGATGAAGCTCATCGCCGTTGGGAAGTTAAAAGCTGGGCCAGAGCAAGAGTTACTCGCACGTTATAGGGCACGGCTGCGGCCCAAGCTTGAAGTTGTTGAGGTTGCTCAAGGGCGTGGCTCCCCTACTGAACAAAAACGGCGAGAGGCTGACGCCCTTTTAGCGGCCTGTCCCGATAATGCGTTTGTTATTGTATTGGATGAAGGTGGCCCGCTGATGGATAGTCCCGTTTTTGCTGCAAAGTTACAGCAATGGCAGGAAACAGGCCGACTTGTGTGCTTCATGATTGGCGGGGCAGAAGGGCTAGATGCCGCTATTATTCAGCGCGCCGATGCTCTTTTCTCACTAGGCAAGCTGACATGGCCTCATATGCTTGTGCGTGTGATGCTCGCAGAGCAGCTTTTCCGAGCGCAAGCGATTCAAACGGGGCATCCATATCATAAAGCCGGGCGTCCCTAGGGGGGCGGCTTTTAAGGAAGTTTTTTCTACAGAGGTCTTATTGGAGAGAGCGGCTCGGGGCTTCCTCGCCAAAAATATCGGAAGGAACAGAGGCCGTCTCTAGGTGGGTGTTTTCTGCCAATACGTTACGAATAGGTGCATTGACAGGCTGGCTCCCTTCGCTGCGCGCATAAATAAAGCCATGTGTTGGGTAGATGCTTCCCAAGCGGCCATCATTACCAGCAAGAGCCACGCGAACAGCTGACCAATCATTGGCAGGAGAGACATCCACAACACGCACATTACGGCTGACGCCGTTGGAGCTCCAATGGGATTGGTCAATGAGGATGGTGCGGCTATCAATCTGTTTGCGGACCACAGCGACATGGCCGAGAGGCATGTGGCGTGTGGGACGGAAGCTTAGCACAGCTCCCGCCTCTGGTTGTGTACCACGGGCATAAATCCCTTCAGCATGGCTCCACCAGTCACGTGCATTCCCACGAATATTGAAATCTGTATTTTGACGGACGAAAGCAACACACTGGAGAATATGCCCGTGATGACGGGATGTTCTATGGCTTCCATGACCTGTTTTTATCAATCGGCTTGCGTGACGCGTATAATGACGTGCTTCTGCGTTAGGGGTACAACAGGCCGCTGCAGAAAAAATCAAGCATGATAAAAACAACCGATTACCGGTACGGCGCATGGTGCATCTTCCCGTCTTACAAATCCAAACCGAAATGAATGTCGTTTTACCCGACGATGGGGAGGGATATACCAGAGACTCTATCTTTATGACAAGTTAAATATCAGCTTTTCATGAGCATATAATCTAAACAAGATTTAACATTGGTAAACATAAATAATAAAGAAAGATTTTTGAGAAGAATAAAAAAGACCTTAACTAAATATTTACCAACAATATAGAAAGAGAGACATAATCTTCGATTGTAAAGATGGTGCATATATTAAGCTCGCTTCATTTAACTTTTATTTTAAAGAATATTTTGTCAAAAATAAGGCTCTTTGCCGTGATAAGGGGTCATTTCTTGTTGAATGTCATGAGAGCCTATAAATTATAGGGGCAATATAACATGGATTATAGGTTTTTTCATGACATTAACGCTGCGAAAAGTAACCGTTACACCGATTCGGCAAAATTGCACTATCCTGTCAGACCAGTTGGGTCGTGCAGTTATTGTTGATCCCGGTGGGGAGAGCGTGCGCTTAGCCCAAGAGCTGGAGGGGCTACAGTTAGAGGCGATTCTGCTCACTCATGGGCATTTAGACCATGCAGGTGGTGCGGCAGACCTCAAAAAAATAGTGGAGGCGCGGCAAAAAAGCGAGTTTCCGATTCTTGGGCCCCTCAAGGAGGATTCGTTTCTTCTACAAAGGATTGAAGAACAAGCCGCCACATTGGGGTTAGAGGGGATGAAAAGTGTAGAGCCCGATCGCTTTCTGCGTGATGGGGAGATTCTGTCTTTCTTAGGGTGCAAGATAGAAGTCGCACATATTCCCGGTCATACACCGGGGCATGTTGTGTTTTTATGGCATGAGGAAAAGCTTGCTTTAACGGGGGATACGCTCTTTCGTGGCACTGTGGGGCGGACGGACTTCCCTTATGGGGATGGGCGTCAGTTGTTAGAAGGCATTTGGGAGCGGCTGTTTTGCTTGCCAGATGAGACAGTCGTTTTGCCCGGGCATGGCTTACCCACCACAATAGGTGAGGAACGTCGCCATAATCCAGCCTTCCAACGGTAGGGCTTTAAGGAGGAGAGAGCTGTGAAATTAGGAAAGATAATAGGGTATTGTATCCTTATTCTTGGAGGCTGCTGTGGGGGATTTTATAGTACGCAGGCGGCAGAGCCCATAACACAAGCACAACCTCCTTTACCGTCCGTTTCTTTAACGATTACCGACCAAAAAGGACAAAAACATCCTTTTACGGTAGAGCTCGCCAAGACCCCACATGAGCAAGAGGTTGGGGAGATGTTTCGCAAGCAGATTCCTGCCAATCAAGGCATGTTATTCATTTGGCCGGTCGCGCAAAACACCGCCATGTGGATGAAGAACACTTATGTATCGCTTGATATGGTCTTTATAGATGATCAGAATCGTATTCATGCGATAGAAGAGCGCACAACCCCTTTGAGTGAAGGCATTATTAGTAGTCATGGTCCTGTTCGTGCTGTGTTAGAACTACCTGCGGGTACGACCGAAACTTTAGGGATTGTTGTTGGGGATCGCGTTACAAGTTTTGCTTTGTCAGGCTCCGTAGAGTGAGTAATTCACGGGTAGCGTTCATAACGGGCGTTGCAGGCTTTATTGGCTCTTATGTCGCACGGGCTCTATGTACACAGGGCTGGAGCGTTTTAGGAATCGACACAGAGCAATCAGCCCCCGCCCTAGCCCCTTTAAGGCTTGCTTCCTTACGGGGGATGGCGCGGTTTCAATATGTTAAAATGGATGTATGCGACCAAGACGCTCTCACAACGCTCCTCGCCAAACATACAGAAATTGATACGGTGTTGCATTTCGCGGCGCGAGCAGGCGTGCGGCAATCGCGCCTGAATCCTCATGCCTATATTAAGGATAATATAGCAGGGCAGGTGTCCTTATTAGAAGCATGCCGTGTTTTACCGCATTTAAGGCACAGCCTTTATGCGTCTTCGTCTTCGGTTTACGGACCAGCGACTCCGTTGCCATTTTCCGAATCCGTGCCTTTAGAAGGGCAGGCATCCTTTTATGCAGCAACTAAACGGATGAACGAACTTACTGCGCAGACATACAGTCATCTTTACGGGTTTGCGCAAACAGGCTTACGGTTTTTTACAGTCTATGGCCCAATGGGGCGACCCGATATGGCGTGTTATGGTTTTGCCCGCGCGATTCGGGATGGTATTCCCCTGACATTGTGGGACGAAGCCGGCCTCGCACGGGACTTCACCTATATTGATGATGTTGTAGAGGCGATTCTCTTATTGATGGATACACCACCTCAGCGGGGCACAAGCCGCGTATTTAATGTTGGCTATGGTCAGCCACGCCCTGTGGCGGAGCTTATCAAGGGGCTAGAGGTAGCTTTGGGTCAAAAGGCTATTGTGCAGAGAGCTCCAAAACCATTCGAAGATGTTTTAAAAACATGGGCTGATACAACATTGCTTCAGCAAACTGTTCCATGGCGCGCTCGGACCTCGCTGGAGGATGGCGTACAGAGTTTTGGTGCGTGGTTCATGCAAAACTCACCTTTATGAGAGGAATGAAAAGTTTTTTTCATTTTCCTATTTTTTGGGGTTGCGTGGGTTTTGTGGTGTGGGTATAAGGCGCTCTACCGGCGGCGCTGGGGCGGGAGTTCTGGGGTTGTTTGGGTGGTCATTGAGAATTGAATATTGGTTAATAAGTAGAGACTGGAAGGGAT